>NZ_JBVAXF010000001.1:0-1343742 GCF_055419205.1 Mycobacterium sp. IDUB_39 | reverse complement strand
CGGGGATCGCGCGGTCGTCAGCCTCCTTGGGACGGTCGGCGATGTTGATCATGTCCTTGAGTTTGCCCTGGCCGGTTTCGTTGCGGCCCTGCGCTTTCCGCCGAGTACGGCCCGTGCGCAGTGCGGTCTTGACCAGCCGGGCCAGCTCCCCGCGCGGCTGAACATAGAGGGCCTGATAGATCGTCTCGTGTGACACCCACATCTCCGGATCGTCGGGGAAGTCCTGCCGCAGCCGTTCTGCGATCTGCTCGGGACTGTGCCGCTTCTCCAAGCGTGCCACCACCTCGGCGAGCAGGGCAGGGTTGTCCTTCAGCTTGCGACACTTGGGACGCTTGCGGTTGGCGTCGGCCACGTCCTGGCCGATCCTGGCCCGATACCCCGAGGTGGTCTGCCCCTTGACGATCTCGCGGCCAATCGTGTCGCGGTGGCGGTCGAGCAGTTCAGCGGCCCGCCCCGCGGTGCAGCCGCCCTCGAGCAGATCCTCGAGCCGGCAGCGCTCAACGAAGGTCAACGGCGCACGCGGCCGCCGACACGACACGATCTCGAACACCGCGGGACGCTGGGTTCTGGGCACGTAACCAGCCTGTTTGACCCACATCAACGCCGACATCTCCGACACGCCCGCGATTTGAGCGGCCTGCGCGGTCGAGGCCCCCGATCGCATCGCCGCCCAGAATGCCTCACGCACTGCGTGCGAATACCGGGTCCCCTGATGACCGGCAGGTTTCCAGCCCCCGACCCTGGCCCAGGTGTAGCCCGTCGTGAACGACACACCAGCGATGGTGGCGGCTCGAGCCGGCGACAACCCCGATCTCACCGCGGTCCAGAAATCCTCGCGCGCCGATTCCGGCACCGCTTTGCTGCCCTGCCTACGAAACGCCATCGAACAACACCCCTAACCAACTCAGGTGTTGCAGCGACCGATTGAGACTGAGGCGCGAATCACGACGCTCATGCAGATCTCGCGGCGGGAACCTACACCGGTAGGGTGCGCTTATGACGGGTCAGACGTTCACCTTTGAGGTCAACCGGACCAGCAGTGCGCCACCGGCGACGCTGTTCCGGCTGGAGGCCGACGGCGCCCGGTGGAAGGAGTGGGCCAGGCCCGTCGTGTTCCAGTCCAGCTGGGAGACACAGGGTGAGCCTGCCCCCGGGGGTGTCGGCGCGGTGCGCAAGGTCGGGCTCTGGCCAATCATGATGCGCGAGAAGACCGTCGAGTACGAGCAGGACCACAGGCACGTCTACACGCTCATCGGCCCGTCGACACCGGCGAGGGACTATCACGGCGAGGCCGTCTTCACCGCGAACGCGTCGGGCGGCACCGACATCTGCTGGCGCGGCTGGTTCACCGAGGGCGTGCCCGGCACCGGCCCGATCATGCGGGCGGCGCTCAAGGGCGCGATCCAGCTGATCTCGCTGCGGCTCATCAAGGCCGCCGAACGCGAAGCCTCCGGCGCCTGACCCGTCCGACAATGCCGACGTCGACGCGACGTCGGGTCGCCATGGGCCTCGCCGCGTTGTTGGTGGCCGTCCCCGCCGTCGGCGTGCTCGGCACCCTGGCGCCCGGTGTGCCCGGGCTCGGCCTGGCCACCGGCTTCGTGTCACCCCTGATGTCGTGGGTGGTGCTGGTCGCCCTCGTCGGTGGCCTGCTGGCTCTGGGGCTATGGCTGCGCGGCCGTGACATCCCGTCCGCTGCCCTGGTGGTGCTGGCGGTGCTGACAGTCGCCGCTGGCGGCGTGGTGGTGGGCAGGCAGGTGGCCGCCGTCGAGGCCGTGGGCGCGCGCATCGACCTGATCCAGACGCTGGACGTGTGGTCGAAGGCCACCGCGACCCCCGACGCCGAGGTCACCTACACGACGTTGGGCGCAGAACCCTTGGCGCTCAGCGTTTACCGGCCGCCACCGGGCCGACCGCCCGCGCCAGTGCTGTTCTTCGTGCACGGCGGCGGGTGGGTGGCCGGTGACCGCAACGCTCACGCCGCCGATCTGCGCTGGTTCGCCGACCAGGGCTGGCTGACGGTCACCGCGGACTATGCGCTGTCCGGACCGGACCGCCATCTCTGGGACGTCGCGCCCGACCAGATCGGCTGTGCGCTGGCGTGGGTGACCGCCAATGCCCACACCTACGGCGGGGATGCGACCCGACTGTCGCTCACCGGTGACTCGGCGGGCGGGAACCTCGCGATCAACGCCGCCTACATGGCGGCCAACGGCACGCTGCGGTCGTCATGCGGTGGGCGGCCGCCCGCGGTGTCGACGGTCAGCGCGCTGTATCCGGCGGTCGACCCCGCGGACCTGCACGGCAACGATGACACCGTCCTCGGCGACACCTCTCGGGATTTCGCCACCGCCTATCTCGGCGGGTCGCCGGCCGAGTTCCCACAACGCTATGCCGCGGTCACCTCGTCGTCGCACGTGAGCGCCGCCGCGCCACCGACGCTGCTCCTGCTCGGTGCCGATGACCACCTGGTCCCAACCAGCGGCGCGCTGCGGTTCGCCGAGCGAGCCCGGGCCGCGGGTGTCGATGTCGAGGTGGTGTCGATACCGCACGCCGACCATGTTTTCGACGCCCGCACCGGCAGCATCGGCCAGCAGGCCTACCGCCAACTGACCGCCGCGTGGTTGCGCGATCACGGCCAGAAACCGTGATCACCGGCCTACGATCGAGCAGATCACGACAGTAGCGGCCAGGTGCCGCTCGGGAGGTCGCCGATGACCGGAGCGGGCACCTCCGCGCGGCGGGCGACGACGTCCCTCGCGCTGGTGGTGAGCCTGCTCATTCTCCTGGCGCTGGCGCTGCGCGGGCATCTGCCCGGCGCGACGACGCAGGTACGCGAGCGCGCGCCCGACGACTCTGTCTCAGCGGTGGTGGTTGTCGGGCTGCTCCTCGCCGCGGTGGCCGTCATGGTCGTCGCCGTCATCACCCGGCTGCGCCGCCGCGTCGCGGGCCCCGGCCCGGTGGCGAGTAGAGCGATGTGGCAGCGCGCGGACCGGAGCGAGACCACATGGCGAATGGCGCTGATCGTCTTCGGTGTGATCGGTGGCTGGCTGCTTCTCGTCGTGTACCTCAGCGGGCTGCTCCCCGGCATCGCGGTCGAACCACCTCAGCCCGGTGCCCCTGCGCAGACCGCACCGTCCGCGCCCGACCGGCCCGGCGATGTTCCACCCTCGCCAGATCCCTCGGCGACGTCGCCGTCGCATCTGCTCGGCTACTTCTACGTCGCGACGGTCGTGTTCCTCCTCGTTCTGGTGGTTGGCTCCATCGTGGCGGGACGCAGGCGAGGGGATACACAGGTCCTCGTCGACGCCTCGCCCGGTGAGGTGACCGTACCGCAGAAAGCGTCCGAATCTCTTTCCCGCGCAGCAGAAGTGGGCCTCGCCGAGGTGGGTGACATGAGCTTGGAACCACGCAGGGCCATCATCGCGTGTTACGCGGCTATGGAGCGTGAACTTGCGCAGGTGCCCGGCGCCATTCCGCAGGACTTCGACACCGCCTCGGAGGTGCTGGCGCGTGCGGTCGAGCGCAACGCGTTGCGGTCCGACAGCGCAACCGAACTGGTTGATCTGTTCGACGAGGCGAGATTCAGCCCGCACGTGATGACCGAGACGCACCGCGGGGCGGCGGTCGGGGTGCTGCAGCGCGTCCTGAACGAACTGGGGAGCCTGAGGTGAAGCGAACGCTGGCAGCGGCACTGCTCGTCATCGTCGGCATCGAGGCTGTTGCGTTCTCCCTGCCCGACCGTCGCATGGTGCCATGGCTGGCTGGCGGTGTGGCGGGGATCGCGCTGCTCGCCATGCGGTGGTACGTAGTGCGCGAGCCCGCATCGCTTGTCGACGAGACGCGGGCACGTGATCCGGCGGAGTCGTTGCGACGGTGGCTGGCCCGCACCGAGACTCAGATCAGTTGGGCCGACGGCAGCCGCGCCGACTGGGACAAGCACCTGCGGCCCATGCTGGCGCGCCAGTTCGAACTCTCCACCGGAGCGCGAAGCTCGAGGAATCCCGAGACACTGCGCGCCACCGCGCGGATGGTCTTCGGCGATGAGCTGTGGGCCTGGGTCGACCCCAACAACGTCCACTCCGGCGACCGCAACGCGCCTGGGCCAGGACGGGGCACGCTCGACGAGATCCTGCAACGGCTGGAGAGGACGTGACCCAACGTGGCTAGCTCCGTGACGACGACCGCCGCGCAATGTGAGGCGGTGCTCGACGAGATCCAGCGGGTGGTCGTCGGGAGACGCCCCGCGCTCACCCTGATCCTGATCGCGGTCCTGGCGCGTGGCCACGTGCTGATCGAGGACCTGCCGGGGCTGGGTAAGACCCTGATCGCCCGATGCTTCGCCGCCGCACTGGGTCTCGACTTCACCCGCGTGCAGTTCACCCCCGACCTGCTGCCCGCCGACCTACTCGGGTCGACCATCTACGACATGCAGTCGGGACGGTTCGAGTTCCGGCCCGGACCCATCTTCACCAATCTCCTTCTGGCCGACGAGATCAACCGCACACCACCCAAGACCCAGGCTGCGTTGTTGGAGGCGATGGCTGAGGGGCAGGTCAGCATCGACGGCGCCACGCACCCACTCGCCACGCCGTTCATCGTGCTGGCCACCGACAACCCCATCGAGTACGAGGGCACCTACCCGCTGCCGGAGGCGCAACTGGACCGCTTCACGATCCGGCTCGAACTGCGCTACCTCAAGGGCGACGACGAGGTGTCGATGCTGCGCCGTCGCCTGGACCGGGGCACACCGGACGTATCGGTGGACCGCGTTGTCGACGCGAAGGACGTTCTCGCCATGCGAGATTCGGTCGAGCAGGTCACGGTGCACGAGGATGTGCTGCACTACGTCGTCGCCCTGGCCGCCGCGAGCCGGCAGCATCCGCAGGTCTCGGTCGGAGCCAGCCCCCGCGCGGAACTGGACCTGGTCCAACTGGCTCGTGCGCGCGCATTGCTCTCCGGTCGCGACTACGTGATCCCCGAGGACGTCAAGGCGCTCGCGGTACCCGCCATGGCGCACCGGATCAGCCTGCGGCCCGAGATGTGGGTCCGGCAGGTCCGCAGTGTCGACGTCGTCGAGGAGCTTCTGCGTCGGGTGCCCGTACCCCGTACTGGCGGCGCATCGCCGTGATGTCCGACCGTCGCAGCGTCGACGCCGAACTGCGCTGGCGCGCTTCGCCGATGGCCCGGTCGATTGCGACGTGCATCGCGATCGCCCTGGCTGCCGCCGCGCTCACGTCAACATGGCAGCTCGTCGCGTTCGCAGCACCCCTGCTTGGCGTCCTGGTGTCGGTGTGGTGGCAGCGTCGTCCGCCGAACGTGACCGTGCACGCCGAACCCGCGACGCAACGTTGCTTCGAATCCGAGGAGACGCGGCTGACGGTATGGGCGACCGCTGACGACGGCACACCCGTTGACCTCGAGATCGTCACTCCCGCGGGGTTCTCCTGCGAGTCGACGGAGATGCCTGACGGCCGAATCGAACTGGCCTGCACCGCGCAACGCTGGGGCCGCTATCCGATCTCGCTCCGTGTCGCCGTGGCCGCCCGCGGTGGCCTGTTCACGGGAACCGCGACCGCCGAGGTGAGTGAGCACTTCGTGTTCCCGATCGCACCGACGGCGCAGACGGATATGCCCCGCACCGAGCTGCTCGACCGCCTCGGCACCCACATCACCCCGCACATCGGCAGGGGCGTCGAGTTCGGCAACATCCGGTCCTATGTGCCGGGCGACCAGCTGCGGACCGTGAACTGGCCGGTGAGTGCGCGGCGCGGCAGCCTGCATGTCACCGAGCGGCTCAGTGAGCGAGCCGCCGACGTGGTGGTCCTCGTCGACACCACCGACCAGCCTCCCGGGCCGGCGACCGACGCCACCGAGCGCACAGTGCGCGGCGCCGTGCAGGTGGTGCAGAGCGCGCTGCGCAGCGGCGACCGGGCGGGTGTGGTGGCCCTCGGCGGCACGCCGCGCTGGCTCGCCCCCGATATCGGCCGCCGCCAGTTCTACCGCGTGCTCGACGCGGTGCTGGCCGCTGGCGACGGATTCGAGCCCACCACGGGAACACTGGCACCGCGCGCCGCGATCCCGTCCGGCGCGATCGTCGTCGCCTTCTCGACGCTGCTCGACACCGACTTCGCGCTCGCTCTCATCGACCTGCGCCGGCGCGGGCACGTGGTGGTGGCCGTCGACGTGCTGGAGGGCGCCCCGTTCGCCGACGAGCAGGACCCGCTCATCAGACGGATGTGGTCAATGCAGCGGGCCTTCATGTACCGGGACATGGCCACCATCGGCGTCGAGGTGGTGGCGTGGCAGTCCGACAGCACGCTCGATCAGGTGATGCACCTCGTCCCGGATCACCGACGCCGCACGGGTGGTCGCTGATATGCGCGCGCTGCGCGCCTTGTCGGTGGCATTCGGCCTGCTGATGGTGGCCGCGGCCGCCATTGGTACCCGCGGGCCGTCGCTGGCGGTGGTGGCGGTCGCGGTGGCTGCCGTGGTCGTCGGGGCCGGCACCGGGGCTGTTGGCGCGGCGACGTTCGCGGTGGGGTGCACCGTAGTGCTGCTCGTCCTCTCCGATCCGCCGCCCATCGTCGCCGCGCTCGCCGGGCTGGGTGCCACCGCGTATCTGGTGGTGCGCCACTGTGCACGCGTCGAGGAGTCCGCGTCCTGGCCGACTGTGGCTGGGGCGGTCGGCTTCTCGGCGGTGGGGATGGCGGCGGTGCTCATCCCGGTGGACGTGGCGTGGCTGCCGCTGGCGGCCCCGGTCGCGGTGCTGGCGGTCTACCTGATCGTCACCCGGCCCTACCTGGCCGGACGCGGTGAACTGCAGTGATGCGCTACCCGGCGCCGAGCGCAGGCGCGACGACCGATGCGAAGTCCTCGAGCGATCTCAGTGTGACCTTCTTGTCCGCGATCGACTCGAAGTAGCCGGCAATCCGTGTTGCACCGGTGGTTTCGATGAACTGCCCGAGTTCGTCGATGACTTGGGCCGGTGATCCCACGATCGCCTGGTCGGCGACCATCCGCGCCATCGCATCCGGGCTCGCTGGTCGGCCGTCCGGCATCAGATGTCTGTTCGAGCTCTGCGGCACGTGCGGGTGGTCGCCGGCGCGGAAGGACTCCCGAAGTGCGTTGGCGAGTTCGTCGCGCCGGCCGGGTGCCGAATCGACGACGATGATGAGGGTGTGCACGTGCGCCGGCGCGGGCCCCTGCCCGCGTAGTTCGCCATAACGGTTCTCCACGGTGACACGGGCACCCACCGGTGTCGCGAAATAGTGTTGGAGGGCAATGCCGTTGCGGGCGGCGAACTCAATCCCCGGATCACTCGACGTCGCCAGCAGCAGCTCGGGATGCGGGTGCGTGAGTGGTGGCGGCTGCACGTCGACGACATCGTTGGCCCGTGTCGCAGCGTCACCAGCTGGTCGCGCCCAGATGTCCAGCAAAGCTTGCGCGCTGGCCAGTGGTTCGTCATCCCACCGGGTGAAGTCCACGCCGAGCACGTCATAGTCGCGCCGGTACCCGCCACGGCCCAATCCGAGCGCAAACCTGCCGCCACTGAACTGGTCGAGCAGCGCGGCGCGCTCGGCGAGTTCAACCGGGTGCAGCAGTGGTGACAACACCACCGCGGTCCCGACCTGGATGCGCGTGGTGCGACCGAGCAGGAAGGCGGCGGTCGTGATTGCGCTCGGATTGATGCCGAAGCGGATGAAGTGGTGCTCGGTCACCCAGAGTTCGTCGTAGCCCAGCTGCTCGGCGGCCGTGGCCTGCTCGGCAGTCAGGTCGAAGACGGCCTCGGGAGTCTCGCCCAGATTCGCTCCCATGTTCAGCAGCACGCCGAACCTGACACTGTCATCCGCTTTGATCACGAACTTAGGGTAACCTAAGTGAGTCGCTCGCGGTGTGGTAGCCCTGGGCGTATCGACGCAGGTCAACGCAGACCCTGAGGCGACGTCGCGATGCACCTGGGCTAGGGTGGTCGTTTGATGACACGTGTCAATTCTGGGGCCGGGGCAGGCGTGACCGGGGACCGAAGCTGGATCGCTCGCCTGCTGGAGTTCGACCGCCGCGGCGACGACCTGTTCGTCGTGCCGAGCCCAAGCGGCGGTCCCGGCGACAGGCTCTTCGGTGGGCTGATCGCCGCGCAGTCGCTGGCCGCCGCGGGGGCCACCGTCGAGCCCGACAAGCTGCCGCAGTCGCTGCACCTCTACTTCGTGCGGGGCGGCGAGTACGGCGTCGACGTCGAACTGCAGGTGGAGCGCACCCGCGACGGCCGGTCCTTCGACACGCGTCGGGTGACCGCCGTACAGCACGGCAAGGTCATCCTCGAGATGATCGCGTCGTTCCACCGCCAGGAGGACTCCGCCGACTGGCAGCCCACGGTGGTGCCCGCCGTCGCATTCGATGACGCGGTGCCCAAGAGGCCGGCGATCGGGTTCGCCGACCGGTTCGACATGCGCGTAACACCAGGGGACGACACGGTGTTCGCGGTGCCGCCGTTCTGGATCAGGACGCACGACGCCATCGAGGACGATCCGCTGATCCGCGCCTGCACCCTGGCATTCATGTCCGACTTCGGACCGGTCCCGATCGCCCGGCCGCCGGACGCTCCCGCGGGTGGCGATGTGGGGTACGCCGCCAGTCTCGACCACGCGGTCTGGTTCCACCGACCGTATGACCCGCGCCGCTGGCATCGCTACGAGGTGAAGCCGCTCAACCACAGCGACTCCCGCGGCCTGGTGGTGGGATCGCTGTACGCCGACTCCGGTGAACTGGTCGCCAGCACCAGCCAGGAAGCGCTCTGGCGGTTCTAGCCGACGCAATGCGGAGTCCTGCGTGCGCCATGTCCGGTCCAGCTGGAAGAGTGGTCGTGTGAGTACCCCGTACCCGCATGCCCCGCAGGGCGCGCCCCCGAGTTGCTACCGGCACCCCGACCGGTCGACGTACATCCAGTGCACGCGCTGCCAGCGCTTTGTCTGCCCCGAGTGCATGCGTACCGCGCCCGTCGGGCACCAGTGCGTCGACTGTGTCAACGCGGCGGCCCGGTCAGTCCGGCCAGTCAGGACCGCGTTCGGTGCCAAGCAGCACGCGCGACCGCTGGTCACCTACATGCTGATCGCGGTCAACGTCGTCATGTTCGTGCTGCAGAAGACCAATGATGAGGTGTATCTGCAGTTTGTGCTGTGGCCAGAGGGCATCGCGTACTACGACCAGTACTACCGTCTGGTGACCTCGGCATTCCTACACGCCGACGTGATGCACATCCTTTTCAACATGGTCGCTCTGTACTTGATGGGACCCGCGCTGGAATTGGCGTTGGGACGTGTCCGTTTCATCGGCATCTATGCGATGAGCGGACTCGGTGGGTCGGTGCTCGTCTACCTGCTGAGCCCGGTCGATGCGCCGACGCTGGGCGCGTCAGGCGCGATCTTCGGTCTCTTCGGTGCCTCGCTGATCCTCGCCCGCAGGCTGAACTTCGACGTACGGCCGATCGTGGGACTGATCGTGATCAACCTCGTCATCACGTTCGTCGTGCCATCGATCAGCTGGCAGGGCCACGTGGGCGGACTGCTCACAGGTGCCGCGATCGCTTGGGTCTACGGGTATGCACCGCAAGCGAATCGGACGTTGATCCAGGCGGGGGCCACGGCCGCCATGCTGGTGCTGTTCGCGGCGCTCATCTGGTTGCGGACCGCGAGCCTGCTGACCGGCGTCGGCTAGCGAGTCCTCAAGGACTGGGCGGGGCCCCGCAGCGGTCCCGCAGGTCCACCAGCGGTTGACGGATACCCGCGATCTCGGACTGCTCCTGCGGATGATTCGCCAGGTAGGACTGCAACTTCGTCGACACCTCGTCGCGGGAGAGTCCACCAAGACTCGACTCGTAGGTGTTGAGGTCGGGATGGGAGAACAGGTACGCCGAGGTCGACGCCGATACGCCGGCGCGGACGCCCTCGAGATCGGCGGCGCTGCAGTTCGACGGGTTCGCCGCGGGGTCCTCGTTGGCGAACGCCGATGCGACGCCCCCGAACAGGGCGACGCTCACCAGACCGCCCGCCAGGACGGCACCCGTAGCCACACGGCGCCTCGTGGATGTGCAAAGTGACATGACAGCTCCTTCGTAGGTTGAGTCGAGTTTGGGTGAGCGGACGCACCGACGGCTGCCCGCCCAAGGTGATTCACAGGTCACTGGTGTGCGGCTCACAGGGTGGCGTTGATGCGCACATCGTCCAACGATCGCGAAACGCCTTGATAACGAGCCGACTACGGCGCGTGTGGCTCGAACGCCCTGGTGATGTGCGCTGTTAGGTTCCCCGGGACACAACGCTCAAGAGATGGGGTCCCACCGGTGTTGGTGGTGAAGAAGAAGGTCCACAGTTTTTCTGACCGCGACGGTCCTGCCCGCAACGATCCTCCCCGCGGCAGTCACGCCGGTAGAGGCGTGCGCCGAACTCTGGTGGCACTGCTGACGATGGTGATGCTGCCCGCGCTGGTCGGTGTCGTGGCGCCCATGCCGACCGCCGGTGCATACTCGCGCGAGGGCCTGCCCGTGGAGCAGCTCGACGTGCCGTCACCGTCGATGGGCCGCAACATCCGCGTCACGTTCCAGGGCGGTGGTCCGCACGCGGTGTACCTGCTCGACGGTCTACGGGCCCAAGAGGACGCCAACGGCTGGGACATCAACACGGCCGCATTCGAGTGGTACTACGAATCGGGCCTGTCGCTGGTGATGCCCGTGGGCGGACAGTCCAGTTTCTACACCGACTGGTACCGGCCCGCGGTCGGCAGCGCCGGCCCCGTGACTTACAAGTGGGAGACGTTCCTGACCCAGGAACTGCCCGCCTGGCTGGCCGCCAACCGCGGCGTCGCCACGACCGGCAACGCAGTCGTGGGCCTGTCCATGGCCGGCGGCGCCGCGCTCACCCTGGCGATCTGGCATCCGGCCCAGTTCATCTTCGCGGCCTCACTGTCGGGATTCCTCAATCCCTCACAAGGGTTGTGGCCCACCATGATCGGGTTCGCGATGAAGGACGCCGGCGGGTTCAACGCCACCGACATGTGGGGTACCACCAGCGATCCCGCGTGGGCGCGCAACGACCCGACGGTCAACATCGCGACGCTGGTGGCCAACAACACCGCCGTGTGGGTGTACTGCGGCAACGGCCGTTCGTCGGATCTCGACGCGCCCGGTGACTTCGGGACGATGTACAGCGCGCAGTTCCTCGAGAACATCACCATCAACACCAACAAGGACTTCCAGAAGAAGTATCTGGCGGCCGGTGGCCGCAACGCGGTGTTCAACTTCCCGGCCAACGGCACGCACAGCTGGGGCTACTGGGGCTCGCAGCTACAGGCGATGAAGCCTGACCTGCAGCGGGTTCTCGGTGCGCTGCCGCCAGCACCCCCGGCTCCTGTGGCGGCTCCGGTTCCCGTGCCGGCTGCGGTTCCGGTGCCGGCTGCGGTTCCAGTGCCGTAGCCCACTCGGCGCGTCGATCGAGCACAAGCTGGGTAGAGGTAGGTCATGGCGACCGTCGACGTCTCTGTCTCCTCCGCCCTCTCACCCGATGAGGCCTGGGCCCTCGCGTCGGACCTGGAACGGTTCGATGAGTGGCTGACCATCTTCGGCGGGTGGAAGAGCCCAGTGCCCGGCGTCATCGACAAGGGCACCACGGTGTCGTCGCTGATCAAGGTGAAGGGGTTTCGCAACACCATCCACTGGGAGGTGACCGAGTACGCCAAGCCGACCAGCATCGCCATGCGGGGCAGCGGGCGCGGTGGCGTGCACATCTTTCTCAAGATGAGGATCGTCGACGATCGCCCGGGCACCACCTTCCATCTGACCGCCGACCTGCGCGGTGCGCTGCTGGACGGTCCCATCGGCAGCCTGGTCGCCAGGGTGATCCGCGGTGACGTGTTGCGCTCGGTCAGCAACCTCGCCGCGCTGACCGCACGATGAGTTTCGTGCCCCGCCGAAGTCTGCACACCGAACGCGAATTCGTTGAACGCGAATTCCAGGGGTCAACTGAAGGGAAGCGCATGGGTGCGCTCGACGGCAAGGTTGCATTGATCACCGGAGGTGCGCGCGGGCAGGGACGTGCGCACGCGACGACGTTGGCGCGGGAGGGTGCCGACATCGTGCTGTGCGATATCGCCGGCCCGGTCGAGGAGGTCGACTACCCGCTGGCCACCCCGGCCGACCTCGAGCAGACCGTGCAGGCGGTGGAGGCCCTGGGCCGGCGCGCCGTCGCGGTCACGGCCGACGTCCGCGACCTCGCGGCGATGGAGGGCGTCGTGCACAAGGCGGTGAGCGAGTGCGGTGGCATCGACATCGTGATCGCCAACGCCGGGATCGCCAGCGGCGGTCCGCTCGCCACCATGTCGGCCACGCGCTGGCAGACCATGATCGACGTCAACCTGACCGGGGTGTTCAACACGTTCCGCGCCGTCCTGCCACACCTGATCGAACGCCGCGCGGGACGCGTCGTCGCGACATCGTCGGTCGTCGCCACCACTGGGGCGGCCGGCGGCGGCCACTACGCGGCGGCCAAGGCAGGCGTCGTCGCGCTGGTGAAGTCGGTGGCTCACGAGGTCGCCGAGCACGGCATCACGGTCAACGCGGTGCTGCCGGCCGGGGTCGACACCACGATGATCCACAACCTCGACACCTACCGGGTGATCCGGCCGGACCTCGAGAAGCCAACCCGAGCCGACGTCGAGGAGGTCTTCGCCAAGGGCCGCCCGCGGCCGGGACTGCTCGAGCCCGAGGACGTCGCCAACGCCGTGCTCTACCTGGTATCGGACCAGGGGCGCTGCAAGACCGGTGAGTACCTCACGCTGTCCAACGGGCTGGACTAGCGGCCGATACCGATCAGGCCCGGCAGCTCAGCTCCATGCTGTCGGTGTCACGCGCCAGGAAGTTGACGCTGACATATCCGTTGGCGGGCTCGCGCACGTAGTCGAGGTAGGGCTGGGTGTCGGGCATGTTGGTGTTGTCGGCGACGACGAGTGCACCCTCGGACAGCTTCGGCTCGAGCAGCTTGATGACCGGGAGGTAGAACTCCTTCCAGCCGTCGAGCAGGACGAAGCCGATGGGACCGTCGATATCGGCCAGGGTCTGCAGTGCGTCGCCCTCGAGCACGGTGATGACATCGGAGAGCCCCGCGGCGTCGAAGTTGCCCTTCGCGGCGGCGATCTTGGCCTTGCTCAACTCGGTCGTCATGACGCGCCCGCTGCCGTTGTCGCGTACCGCGGCCGCCAGGTGAATCCCGGACAGCCCCAGCGACATCCCGAACTCGACGACGGTCGCCGGGCGGGTGGCCCGAACCAGCGCGTACAGCAGTCGGCCGGCCTCTGGCGTGACGGGCATGTAGACGTCGCTCAGCGCGTCGGCGCGTTCCTGCGCGGTGGCCGATGACATGTCGATTCCGTCGAACCGGGCGCGCAGTGTGGACATCTGCTCCCGGGACTCCGTGTACATCCGGTCCAGGGCTGAGGCGACGGGGGTGTCTTCGAGCGTTGTCATGGCGCCGACGCTACGCCGACGGGCTGTGTGCGTCCTGGGTCCCTTATGGGTGACTCAAATGGTGGTGACGTAGCCGCCGTCGATGCGGACGTCGGAGCCGGTGATGTTGGCCGAGCGATCGCCGGCCAGGAACAACGTCAGGTCGGCGACCTCCTGCGGGGTGGTGAACCGGCCCGTCGCCGAGCCCGCGACGGCGGACGTCACGATATCGTCGGGCGTGGCGCCACTGGCCGCGGCGAACTGGGCGGCCACGCCGTCCTCGGCGAGCCACAGATCGGTGGACACTGGCCCTGGGCTGACGGTGTTGACCCGAATGCCCTTGGGGCCGAACTCCTTCGACACGCTCTTGGCGAAGTTGGCGAGGGCCCACCCTCTAAGCGCTTCGCTCAAACGCGTTCTGCGCCCGCGCAACCGGACGCTGACTAGCCTAGGTCGGCATGCCGCCCCCCTCAGCCGTGCGAAAGGCCGTCACCGGTGCCTCCATCGGCAACGCCGTCGAGTGGTTCGACTTCGCCATCTACGGGTTCCTCGCCACGTACATCGCCGCCAAGTTCTTCCCGGCGGGTAATGACACCGCGGCGCTGCTGAACACATTCGCCATATTCGCGGCCGCGTTCTTCATGCGCCCCCTCGGTGGCTTCGTGTTCGGGCCGCTCGGTGACCGCATAGGTCGCCAGCGGGTGCTCGCGGTTGTCATCCTGCTGATGTCCGCGGCCACTCTGGCGATCGGTCTGCTGCCCACCTACGAGGCGATCGGTGTCGCCGCACCGCTGCTCCTGCTGTTCCTGCGCTGCCTGCAGGGCTTCTCGGCGGGCGGGGAGTACGGCGGCGGCGCGGTCTACCTCGCGGAGTACGCGCCCGACGACCGGCGCGGCCTCATCGTGACGTTCATGGCGTGGTCGGGTGTGGTCGGCTTCCTGCTCGGGTCGATCACCGTGACGGTGCTGCAGGCGGCGCTACCCGCCGCGGCGATGGACTCCTACGGGTGGCGCATCCCGTTCCTGCTCGCCGCGCCGCTGGGCATGGTGGGGCTCTACATCCGGCTGCGCCTGGACGACACCCCGGAGTTCGCTCGGCTCAGCAGCACCGACAACGTGGCGAAAAGACCGCTGCGCGAGGCTATTACGACGTCTTGGCAGTCGATTCTGCAGGTCATCGGACTGTTCCTGATCTTCAACGTCGGCTACTACGTGGTGTTCACGTTCTTGCCGACCTACCTGATCAAGACACTGGAGTACTCGAAGACGGCGTCGTTCACATCGATCACGCTCGCCAGCCTGGTCGCCCTGGTGCTGATCCTGCCGTTCGCGGCACTGTCGGACCGGGTGGGGCGAAAACCGATGCTGATCGCCGGGTCGGCGTGTTTCGCGGTGCTGGCCTACCCGCTGTTCCTGCTGCTGAACTCCGGATCGCTGGCGGCGGCCATCACCGCGCACTGCATCCTCGCGGCGATCGAGTCCGTCTATATCTCGGCGGCCGTGACCGCGGGTGTCGAGCTGTTCGCCACCCGGGTGCGCTACAGCGGGTTCTCGGTCGGCTACAACATCGCGGTTGCCGGATTCGGTGGCACGACGCCGTATGTGGTGACGTGGTTGACCAGCCACAACGGGGTGATGGCGCCGGCGTTCTACCTGATCGCTGCGGCCGCACTATCGCTGGTTACGGTGCTCGGTCTGCGTGAGACGGCCGGTGACCCGCTGCGCGCCGGGTCGCGGCCGCCTGACGTATTGCACGACGCCGCGCGTTGACATGCCACGATGTGCGGTGTGGGCGTGAAGGGACCGGTATCGAACAAGTCGGCTCGGCCGACGGTATCGAACAAGTCGGCTCGGCCGACGAAAGCCGACGTCGCGCGCCTGGCCAAGGTGTCGGCCGCGACGGTCACCTACGTGCTCAACGACGTCGCGGGCCAGACCATCTCGGCGCAGACCCGGGCCGCAGTACACGCGGCGGCCAAGGAACTCGGGTACCGGCCCAACCTCGCCGCACGCAATCTCGCCCGCGGCGGTAGCGGGGTCATGCTCTACGTCGTCCCGCGAATCTCGCTGGGCGACTTGCTCATCGAGGTGGGTAGCCGACTGACCGCGGCGCTGGCGCGACACGGCGTGGTGCTGTCGCTGCAGTTCGAGACCGAGGACGGCCGCAACGTCGTCGACGCGATCGCCGACCTGAACCCGATCGCGGTGACGAGCGTGTTCCCGCTGGGTGGCGCCGCACTGCAGGCGGTCACCGGCGCGCGCATCCCACAGATCCACCTGGGCAGTGCGCAACTGCATGCGATGGGCGCGCTGCACCTGACCATCGGAGACATGCGGGTCGAACACCTGGTGTCGAGGGGGCATCGGCAGCTGGCGTTCGCGTTCTCCGATATCGAGCAGGTGCGCCCGCTGGGGGAGTACTGGCTCGAGGGTCTGCGGGTGGCGGCGGCAGGCCGAGGACTCCCCGATATCGCGATCGGATCGGTCGCGATGGACGGAACCGATGCCGCCGACGTGGTCGCAGGCTGGGTGGCCGACGGCGTCACCGCGGTGTGTGCGGAGAGCGACGAGACGGCCATGGTGGTGCTGCACGGTATCCGGCGGGCCGGGCTGAGGTGTCCGGAGGATCTGGCGGTGATCGGCGTCGACGCGAGGCCGCTGGGTGCGGTGAGCGCGCCGCCACTGACCTCGGTCGGATTCGACGCCGAGACCATCGTCGACGTGTCCGTCGCGGCGATGATGGCCGAGCTGGGCTACCCGTCCGTGACGGAGCCGAGCAGCCAGAACGTCGCCCATCTGATTCAGCGCTCCTCGACCTGAACTTGCGCAGAAGCTTGTCCGGCGATCAGGCTGCCGTGTAACTTACGCGTGTAAGCAATGCTCTCGCAGCCCTCAGAGAGGCGGACCGCGGTGACCCTCAGCGCGACCAGTGATGTGTACTTCGACCCATACAGCGTCGAGATCAACGCCGACCCGTACCCGGTGTTCAAGCGACTCCGCGAGGAGGCGCCGCTGTACTACAACGCTCAGCACGACTTCTACGCGTTCAGCCGCTACGACGACGTCAACAAGGGCATCGTCGACCACGGCCTCTTCAGCTCGGCCAAGGGCGCGATCCTCGAGCTGATCAGGGCCGACTTCCCGATTCCGTCCGGTGTGCTGATATTCGAGGATCCCCCGATTCACGACATTCACCGGAAGTTGTTGGCGCGCATGTTCACACCGCGCAAGATCGCCCTGCTCGAGGCGAAGATCCGGGACTACTGCGCCGAGAGCCTCGATGCGGTGGTTGGCGCGGGCAAGTTCGACTTCGTCGCCGATCTCGGCGCCGTCATGCCGATGAAGACCATCAGCGCGCTGATCGGCATCCCCGAGGGCGACCAGGAGATGATCCGCGAACACGTCACCAGCCAGATGAAGACCGAGGCGGGCAAGCCGATGAAGGCCGCCGAGGAGGGCCTGGTCAGCGGTGACATCTTCGCCGACTACGTCGCCTGGCGGGTCGACAACCCCTCGGATGACATCATGACCGAGCTGCTCAACGTCGAGTTCGTCGACGAGACGGGCACCACCCGCAAGCTGACGCGTGATGAGCTGCTCATCTACATCAACGTTGTCGCCGGAGCGGGTAACGACACCACCACCCGCCTGATCGGTTGGGCCGGAAAGGTTCTCGCCGAACATCCCGATCAGCGAAGCCAGCTGGTCGAGGACCCCACGCTCATTCCCAAGGCCGTCGAGGAACTCGTCCGCTTCGAGCCGCCGGCACCGCACGTGGCGCGCTATGTCACGCGTGATGCCACGTTCTACGGCCAGACCGTGCCGCAGGGCGCCGTCATGATGATGCTCATCGGCGCCGCCAACCGCGATCATCGCCAGTTCCCGCCCGACGGCGAGGCTTTCGACATAAATCGCGAGCAGAGGGGACATCTCGGTTTCAGCGTCGGCGCCCACTACTGCCTGGGCTCCTCGCTGGCGCGACTGGAGGGCCGGATCGCGTTGGAGGAGATCCTCAAGCGGTTCCCGGAGTGGGAGGTGGACCTGGCAGGTGCAGTGTTCTCCACGACGTCGACCATTCGCGGCTGGGACTCGATGCCGGCGTACGTGAAGTGACTGCGGCACTGGTGGTTCCGAGTGACTGGAGTGAGATCACCCCGGCCTGGCTCACATCCGCGCTGAATCGGCACCACCCCGACGCCGTCGTTGACACCGTCACAGTCGACATGCGCGACGACGGCACCAACCGGCGCGCCCGTCTGGCGGTGACCTACGCCGCCGGGGCGGGTCCGGCGACGGTGTTCGTCAAGGCCGTCGACCCCGATCACAAGGCGATGATCAAGCTCACCAGTGGCCTGCTGCACGAACCGAGGCTGTTCAACTCGAACATCGCTCTGCCGCTTGAGCATCCGCTGGTCTACGCCGCGCCGATCGATGAGGACGCCGAGGAGTTCCTCCTGGTCATGGAGGACCTGAATGCGCGGGGTGCCGACCCGCGCGACGCCACCCGGCCGTTGACTCCTGCACAGGCGATCAACGGGGTCCGTGGTCTGGCCCGCATGCATGGGCGGTACTGGGGTGCGCGCGTCGAGCGGCCCGAACTCGACTGGCTCGAACCGTTCGTGCCGTGGGACGGCATGGAGTACGCGCCGCTGCCCGCCGCGCTGGAACGCCTCGGCGATGACGCACCCGCCGCGGTGCACGCGCTGAGCATCGGCGCGCTGATCGAGGACGTGTGGAAGCCCTACATTCGCACCCTCACCATCGGGCCGACCACGCTTCTGCACGGCGACGCCCACGTCGGCAACACCTACCTAGTTCCGGACGGTTCCGGAAAGCACACGGTCGGCTTCCTGGACTGGCAGGTCGCACGGCGCGGCAACTTCGCCCTGGACCTGGGCTACTTCCTGCAGGGCGCGCTGAGCACCGAGGACCGCAGGCGCAGCGAGCGCTCGATCCTCGAGGCCTACCGCGACGCGCTGGGGTTACCCGCCGACGAGATGCCCTCACTCGACGAGATCTGGCTGCGCTACCGGGCCTCGGTGGCTCACGGCCTGACGCTGTGGCTGTGCACGGCCAGTGCCGGGGAACTGTGGCAGCGTCCCGATATCGCACTGGCACTCGCGCAGCGCTACTCGGCGGCATACGAGGATCTGCAGACCGCCGCCGCCATCGCGGACCTGCTGTGACCCGGGTGCTGCGCGCGCTCCCGCGAGGTGCGGGGACCTACGTCACGTTGTGAACTACGCCACCTCCGTTAACCTGGGTTCAACGCGATCGCGTCTACATCAACAGGGGAGCGGATATGGCAATTCGAGTGCTGCCGTACGTCACCATTGACGTCGACGACCGCCTTCGGCGGCGCGTGCGTCGCGTCACCGACGGGGTGCGGCTCAACGTGAGGTCCTACCTGCTCAGCGCCGCCGACGACGTCGACACCGCCGGGGAGCGGGTCCGCGACCTGTGTGACGCCGCAGTGCATCGCGTTGACACCGTCGTCGCGAGGGTCAACGACCGCATCGACCCGCCGGGTGCGCCCGCCAAGGCCGATCGCGCAGGTGACACTGGTGCCGAGACCGCCGTCGAGGGCGGTCGACTCGAAGCGGTCTAGCGGTCCCTCTACGGTGTAGGCGGCGGGGGTCGTCGCAGAACCAATGAAGGGATGCCAAGGACGGTGCTGACCCACGGGCTCGTCGTCCTGCTATCGATCTGCGCGGCCATCTTCATGGCCATCGGCATCGTCGTGCGCCAGCGCGCCACCATGGACGTGCCGTCCGAACTGGGTGTCAGCACCGTCATGCTCACCACGCTGCTGCGTCGACCGCTGTGGTGGTTGGGCACGACAGCGGCGGTCCTCGGCTACGTCTTCCAGGCGCTCGCGTTGATCAAGGGATCGTTGATCCTGGTTCAGCCGCTGCTGGTGTCGGCGCTGCTGTTCGCGCTGCCGCTCAGTGCGCGTATGGCCGGTCGCCGCGTGACCCGCGGCGAATGGTTGTGGGCCGGCCTGCTGACCATCTCGCTCGCGGTGTTCGTGCTCCTGGCCCGGCCAGGCCCGCAGCAGCAGG
The DNA here is from genome assembly GCF_055419205.1 of Mycobacterium sp. IDUB_39. Taxonomy (NCBI): domain Bacteria; kingdom Bacillati; phylum Actinomycetota; class Actinomycetes; order Mycobacteriales; family Mycobacteriaceae; genus Mycobacterium; species Mycobacterium sp. IDUB_39. The sequence goes on along the minus strand of NZ_JBVAXF010000001.1, from coordinate 1,324,192 downwards.
CCGCCTCGATACCGACGGCGGCGATCGTCGGTGCCGTGTGCCTGCTCATCATCGTCGGCTGTGTTGTCGTGGCCGTGCGCCTCGGCGGCTGGCAGCGCGCCGTCCTGTTGGCGGTCTCGGTCGGCGTCCTGTTCGGTGTGGTCGCCGTCGTGACCCGGGTGGTCATGCACCTCGCCGACCAGCGCGGTCTGCTGAGCCTGCTCACCACGCCGGCCCCCTACGCCCTGGTCGTGCTGGGCGTCGTCGCAACGTTGTTGCAGCAGTCGGCGTTCCACGCCGGCGCGCTACAGACATCGGTGCCGACGATGCTGGTGCTCGAACCCGTCGTGGCGGTGGTCCTGGGCGCGCTCCTGCTCGGTGAGGCGCTCGAGGCGGGCCGCTACCAGGCGATAGCGCTCACGGTCGCCATCGCGGCGATGACCGCGGCCACCGTCGCGCTAGGTCGGGACGAGGGTGCGTACGAGGCCGAACTCGAGATCAAGGCAGCGCGCCGACCGGTGTGACCCGGTACCCGATTCAGAGCAGCGTCGACGTGAAGTACACGACACTGCTCATGGTCGGCTGATCGCCGTCGGCCGGTGGAGGCGCCGGGAATCCGTTGGCGGCCAGCAGGTCGCTCATCGGCGTGGCGACCGACGTCCAGCCGAGGGCGCCCAGGTACTCGCCGACGTCATTGCGATCGCCGGTGAAGCTCAACTCGGAGAAGTCGAGTTCGAAGCCGTGCTCACGCCACTTGGCGGTGGCGTCGCGCATCTGCGCCCTGGCCTCGTCGGTGAAGGCGTCCGCGGTGCTGGGCACCGCTTCACTGCCCAACCGGCTGCCGGGCACGCTGAGCGCGGTGATCGCGTCCAGAAGATGGTCCTGGGCCTGCGGCGGCAGGTAGCCGTAGAGTCCCTCGGCGATCCACGCCGCGGGTAACGCCGGATCGAAGCCGGCGGCCTGCAGCGCTGTCGGCCAGTCCTCACGGAGATCGATCGCCACCGTCTTCAGCTCGACCCTGGGGTCGGCGCCGAGGCCGGCCAGGGTCGTGGTCTTGAACTCGATGACTTCGGGCTGGTCGATCTCGAAGACCGTCATGCCCGCCGGCCAGTCCAGTCGGTAGGCGCGGGCGTCAAGGCCCGACGCCAGGATCACGGCTTGGCGGATTCCGGCCGCCGCGGCGTCGGCGAAGAACGCGTCGAAGTAACGGGTGCGGGCCGCCATCGCGGCGGGCATCTGCTGCAGCCCCCAGGTGGCGCCGTCGACGTCGAGTGCCTCGGTGTCGATCTGGCCGGTGGCCCAGCGAGTGAGAAAGTCCACACCGACGGCGCGGACGAGGGGCTCGGCGAAGGGGTCGTCGATCTGCTCGGCGGTCGTGGCGATGGCGCGCGCCGCTGCCACCATGGTGGCCGTCGCTCCGACGCTCGTGGCCAGGTCCCAGGTGTCGTCATTGGTGCGTGTCATCGTGTGCGCCTCTCGGTGTGGATTGCTTAGCTAGTGTAACGAGTGGGGCCACTCAAACGTTCCCTGGCAGGGAACTTGCAGGTCACGCACAGCCGGGCATATCTTTAGTTTTGCTAACGTTGTATCAGTCGGCGAGGCAGCGTGGCCCGCCACAGCAGACATCCCGCGATTTGTTTAGAGGCTCCCTTATGTCCATTGATGAGCGCGAAGCGCGCTACGAGCGCCGCATCGCCGACCTTTTCTCCAACGACCAAGAGTTCGCCGCCGCCAAGCCCGACCCCGCCGTCGTCGCCGCCGTTGCCCGCCCCGGACTGCGCCTGCCCGACGTCGTCCGCACCGTGCTGGAGGGTTACGCCGACCGGCCGGCGCTTGGCCAGCGCGCCGTCGAGTTCGTCACCGATGACACCGGCCGGACGACCACCCGATTGCTACCTCGCTTCGACACCATCACCTACGGGCAGCTCGCCGAACGTGTCCGGCCGCTTGCCGCCGCGCTGCACGACGGCCCGGTCGCCCCCGGCGGCGCAGGCCCAATCGTCGCCCCCGGCGACCGTGTCGCCATCCTCGGATTCACGAGTGTCGACTACACCGTCGTGGACACCGCCCTGACCCAGATCGGCGCCGTCTCCGTGCCGCTGCAGACCAGCGCACCGCAGGCCCAGCTGCAGCCGATCATCGTCGAGACCGAACCCGCACTCATCGCCTCGAGCATCGACTACGTCGACGACGCCGTCGACCTGATTCTTGCCGGCCCCGCCCCGAAGAGCCTCGTGGTCTTCGACTACCGGCCCGAGGACGATGACCACCGTGCCGCCCTCGACGCCACGCGCGCCCGCCTCGCCGCCACCGGCGTCGTGGTGGAGACCCTCGCCGCCGTCATCGCCCGTGGCACCGAACTGCCTGCACCCCAGGGTGTTACCGGCGAGGGTGAGGATCCGCTCGCGCTGCTGATCTACACGTCCGGCAGCACCGGGGCACCCAAGGGTGCGATGTACCCCGAGCGCAAGGTCGCCGACATGTGGGGCGCCGGTGACGCGATGGCCCACTGGGATGAGAAGCAGGGCGCGGTGCCAGCCATCACGCTGAGCTTCATGCCGATGAGCCACGTGATGGGCCGCGGCGGTCTGTACGCGACGCTCGCTGCAGGCGGCACCGTCTACTTCGCCGCCCGCAGCGACCTGTCCACGTTCCTCGAGGACCTCGCGATGACGCGGCCCACGCAGATGAACTTCGTCCCGCGTATCTGGGACATGCTCCACCAGGAGTACGAGAGCGAACTGGCCCGCCACGGCGTCGACGCCGACGAGAGCCAGGTGCTCGCGGAACTCCGGCACAGGCTGATCGGCGATCGCTACGTCACCGCGTTGACGGGCTCCGCGCCGATCGCCCCGGAACTCAAGGCGTGGGTCGAGGAACTGCTCGACATGCACCTCATCGAGGGCTACGGCTCCACCGAGGCCGGCGCGGTGTTCGTCGACGGCCAGATCCGCCGCCCACCGGTGATCGACTACAAGCTGGTCGACGTCCCGGAACTCGGCTACTTCGGCACCGATGTGCCGCACCCCCGCGGCGAGCTGCTGGTCAAGTCCGATCAGCTGTTCCCCGGCTACTACAAGCGCCCCGAGGTCACAGCCGAGGTGTTCACCGCCGACGGCTACTACCGCACCGGTGACGTGGTCGCCGAGACCGGCCCGGACCAGGTCCGCTACGTCGACCGCCGCAACAACGTGCTCAAGCTGTCCCAGGGCGAGTTCGTCACGGTGTCCAAGCTCGAAGCGGCGTTCACCGGCAGCCCGCTGGTGCACCAGATCTACATCTACGGCAACAGCGCCCGGCCCTACCTGCTCGCGGTGGTCGTCCCGACCAAGGACGCCCAGGCTCGCTACGGGGCCGACGATCTCAAGTCGGCCATCAGTGCGTCGTTGAAGGACGCCGCCCGCACCGCCGATCTGCAGTCCTATGAGATTCCCCGCGACTTCATCATCGAGACAACGCCATTCACGGTCGAGAACGGTCTGCTGACCGGCATCCGCAAGCTGGCATGGCCGCGGCTCAAGGAGCGGTACGGATTTGAGCTCGAACAGCTCTACCTCGACCTCTCCGATGGTCAAGCGGGTGAGCTGCGCGCGCTGCGGCAGTCCGGTGCCGACGGCCCGGTGCTCGAGACGCTCGGGCGCGCCGCCCGTGCGCTGCTCGGTGCATCGGCCGCCGATGTCACGGGCGATGCGCACTTCTCCGACCTTGGTGGAGACTCGTTGTCGGCGTTGACATTCAGCAACCTTCTGCACGAGATCTACGGTGTGGACGTGCCTGTCGGCGTGATCGTCAGCCCCGCCAGCGACCTCGCGGCCATCGCCGCCTATGTCGAGGCGGAGCGCTCCGGCGCCGCGAAGCGACCCACCTACGCCGCCGTCCACGGCCGCGACGCCAGCGAGGTGCACGCCTCACACCTGACGTTGGACAAGTTCATCGACCCCGAAACCCTGTCCGCCGCAGCGTCTCTTCCGGGTCCGGCCGCCGAGATCCGCACGGTGCTGCTCACCGGCGCCACCGGATTCCTCGGTCGCTACCTCGCGCTGGATTGGCTGGAGCGAATGGATCTGGTCGGTGGCAAGGTGATCTGCCTGGTCAGGGCCAAGGACGACGCGGCCGCGCGCGCCCGGCTCGACGCCACGTTCGACAGTGGCGACCCGAAGCTGTTGGCGCACTATCGAGAGCTGGCCGCCGAGCACCTCGAGGTGTACGCCGGTGACAAGGGCGAGGCGAACCTCGGCCTTGACGATGCCGTCTGGCAGCGAGTGGCCGACACCGTCGACCTCATCGTGGATCCGGCGGCGCTGGTCAACCACGTGCTGCCCTACAGCCAGCTGTTCGGGCCCAATGTGCTTGGTACCGCTGAACTCATCCGCATCGCGCTCACCACGAAGATCAAGCCATTCGTCTACGTGTCCACCATGGCAGTCGGTGCGGGGATGAACCCGGCCGACAACACCGAGGACGCCGACGTTCGTGTCGTCAGCGCGACGCGCGCGGTCGACGACTCGTACGCCAACGGCTACGGCAACAGCAAGTGGGCCGGCGAGGTGCTGCTACGGGAGGCGCACGACCTGTGCGGTCTGCCCGTCTCGGTGTTCCGCTGCGACATGATCCTGGCCGACACCACCTACGCCGGACAGCTCAACCTGCCCGACATGTTCACCCGAATGATGTTGAGCCTGGTGGCAACTGGTGTTGCACCGTTCTCGTTCCACGAGACCGATGACGAGGGCAACCGGCAACGGGCGCACTACGACGGACTGCCCGTCGAGTTCATCGCGGATGCGATCTCGACCCTGGGCTCGCGCGTCACCGAGGGGTTCGAGACGTATCACGTGATGAACCCGTACGACGACGGTATCGGCATGGACGAGTTCGTCGACTGGCTGATCGACGCCGGTCACCCCATCCAGCGGATGGACGACTACGCCGACTGGCTGGCCCGGTTCGAGACAACGCTGCGGGCACTTCCCGAACGACAGCGCAACGCGTCGCTGCTCCCGCTGCTGCACAACTACCAGACGCCGCAGCACCCCGTGAATGGCGCGATGGCGCCGACCGAGAGGTTCCGGGCGGCCGTGCAGGACGCCAAGATCGGGCCGGATAAGGACATCCCGCACGTCACGCGCGAGGTGATCGTCAAGTACGTCACGGACCTGGAGCTGCTCGGCCTGCTGTAGAGCCACCCCGTCACCCGTCGAGATAGCGCTCACGGTGCCAATGTGCGAGAAGGCACCACCGTGAGCGCTATCTCGACGTCACCATGCGGGCATGTGGGGTGGCGGCCCGTCGATCGACGGGAAGTGCGGGACGACCTCCTCGATGAGCTGCTGGACCACCTCACCTGCCGGCCGCGAGCCGTGCTGCACACCGAGCGCCCCGTGATTGATACCGGCGTCCTGCCAGCGGCCGAGGAGATCGATCAACCCTCGAGTGCCAGTGCGCAGCACGGATCCTCCGCGCAGTGGCGTGGGCCGGGTGTTGGGATCTGCCGTCAGATCGATCCACTCGTTGGTGGCAACGGGTTTGAACTGCCCACCGGGGATGAGTTCACGCCACGTGGCCGCCTTCTGGCCCAGTGCCGCGGAGCCAGCGGGGCTGTGGGTCTCACCGGGGTACACCAGCCATCCGTCGGCATTCTCGGCAATCCAGTCCGGTGTCTGCTGTGAGGAACCGGTCACCAGTAGCGGGACTCGACGGCTGACCGGTTTGGGTTGGAGGTCCACACCTCCGCCGATCTGGCCGAGGCCGGTGCTCAGCTCCGGCCTGTCGGTCTCGCTCAGCGTGCGGAACCACTGCACCGCCTCGCGGTATCGATCGCCCCGGGTGGCGTGGTCGATCCCGTATGCGGGGAACTCCGAGACGCGATCACCTGATGCGGCACCGAGGACGAGTCGCCCTCCGGAGAGTTGGTCGATCGAGGTGGCCTGCTTGGCGAGGTCGATGGGGTGGCGCAGGGAGAAGACGGCGCTCCCGGCCGCCAACGACAGATGCGTGGTGCGTGCGGCCAGCCAGGCCAGATACGTCCACGGATCGTAGACCTGGCCCACGTCACCGAATCGAGGATCGGACAGCGGGACGTCACGCACCCAGACCGCCGCGAAATCGGAATCGTCTGCGCGAGAGATGATCTCACCCTGTCCGGCCATGCCGGCCATATCCCCGGCGAAGGGCCACAGCGGTAGGAACAGCCCCACTGTGAGCCGACCGGGCGTGAACATCCGCCCGAACCCCGGATGCTCAGCCAACGGTCCGCTGATCGCCGCCCGGTGCTGACCGTTCTCCGACTCTTGTGCCACTGCGCAGTTGTGCACGGTTTCCTCCACTAGATCGTTCGCTCTAGTCCGACCGTATCAGGCACTGGATTGATCGCTCTATTCAGGCGTAGGCTCAGCTCATGAAGAGTCCAGATCGAGCCACGGGCGGCACGGCCCCGGCGACGGACACGCGCGCGCGACTGGTGGCGACCACCGCCGCGCTGCTGCAGCGTCAGGGGTATGAGGCGACGAGTATCAAGCGCATCCTGACCGACGCGGGTGCGACATTCGGCTCGCTCTATCACTTCTTCCCCGAGGGCAAAGAGCAGCTTGCGGCAGAAGCGCTGCGGTACGGCGCCGAGGACTTCTCCGATCTGCTGCGCCGAGGCCTGTCGACCAGCGAGGACCCCGCTCAGGCGGTCGCCAACTGCGCCCTGTTGCTGGCGGACACCCTGCGTGAGTCCGAGTGGACCGACGGCTGCCCGGTCGCCGCGACAGCGCTGGAGATCATCGGCCGTTCCCCGCTGATCCAGCAGGCCTCAGACGATGCTCTGAAACAGTGGCGCGAACTGATCGCCGCCGAACTCCGGGCTGGCGGCGTTCCCGAGAGCACAGCGATGGCGCTGTCCTGCACGGTCCTTTCCACCCTGGAGGGAGCCGAACTCCTCAGCCGAGTCTCCGGCGACGATGAGCCGCTCCGGCTGGCCGCCGTTCATCTGGGGATGCTCGTGGAAGCCAGTATCGGCAAGCGCTGACACAGTGGGCGACGGCCACGTTCGCGTCGAGCCTGCTGTGAGATCGCGAACTCCCCGGAAATCGCGATCTCACCGCAGTCTCGGCGACGGTGAGGGGGTCGGGACGTCACTCAGGCGTTGCCGAAGCCGATCAGCGAGCGCACCGACGGCAGATCCGCGATGGTCGCGAAGCCAGGATCGGCCTCGCACACCGCGGGCACGGCATTGAGAACCTGCATTGCGGTGGCGACGTTGGCGGAGTTCACGTGCTCGAGCATCGTGGCTTCGCGCTCAAAGCTGGCGAGCGACATGAAGTGGGCCTGCATCGACGGATCGCCCTCAATGGTCAGGGTCCACCCGTGCCTGGGCTTGGGCCAACTCCGCGGGTACTCGTTGCCCACCGTCCACAGCGTCTCGATCTCGACAAGCGGCTGACCGTCGCGGCGGCCCACCCAATTCCACCGCTGACCCGCCGTGGTCCCGGCGCGCAGCATGTGATCGAAGATCTCGTGATCGTGCTCGGCGGCGATCGCCTCGACCGTCGCGCTCACCTCATCGATACCCGCGTGCAGCGCGTCGGCGAGAAGCCACACCTGCTCGGTGAAGATCGCACTGTTGAAAGCCAGGAAATCGTTGGCGTCGACGCTGATCTCGTCGACGGGGGCCCCGAATCGCATGTTGTCGAACGTGATCGCCGTGCTGTCGTAGACCGACCAGTCGGCCCGCTCCTGCAGAGTGAGCTTCTCGATGGTGCGGCTCATACCGCTCAGCGCCAGGGGTAGCGCGCCGGACAGGTTCCCGGGGTTGAGCCCGCAGCCGTGCACGCTGGTGCCGCCCGCGCGGCACGCTGCCAGCAGGCGGTCCCGGTCGGTGGCGGCGATCCGGTTGGGGTGGAACAGGAACGCGGTCGTGACGACGTTCTTGCCGCTGGCCAGGATCGCGCAGACCTCCTCGACGCTGGTGAGGCGCGGGACGTAGACGACGCAGTCGGCGGCCGTCGCGAGCACTCGGTCCACGTCGGTGCTGGCGGAGACACCGACCGGGTCGCGCCCGATCAGGGACCCCGCGTCGACGCCGGCCTTATCGTCGGAATAGACCCTGACTCCTGCCAGTTCGAGCCCGCTACGCGTATCGAGGACGGTGGCGAGCACCTCCCTGCCGACGGCGCCGGTGCCCCACACGATGATCCGAAGTGTCATGCCCATCACAGTCGCATGCGCACGCACCAGGCGTGGACAGAACGGCGCCCCCGAACATGGCGACACAGGACACGACCCCGAACATGACGAAGGGGCACCCCCGCGGGGATGCCCCTTCGTCGTCGTCGTAGGACCTACTTCACGTCCACGTAGATCGTCTTGTTGGTGACGGTCGTCTGCCTGCTGTCGCCGGGGTTGCCCGAGTCCGTCCGGCTGTACGTCTGCCCGGGGCGTACCGAGACGACGGTCGCCTGGGAAAGCGGCGTGCTGCCAACCTGATTGACGATCACGTTGTAGCCCTGCTGCTGTAGTTGGTTGATCGTCTGCTGCGCGCTGCCCGGGCCGCTGGGGGCCGCAACGGCAGGGGCGGCCAGCCCGAGAACGGCTGCCGCCAAACCGCTTGCGACGATGGTGGCAATACCGAGGTTCTTCATTATCGTGTTTCCTTCTTTTCTCGCATCCGCATCCGCACGACCGATTGCAGAACTCCGTCCTGACCGGTCTGATGGTTTAAACCAACTGCTCGGGGGTTTAATTCCGCTGGCAGGAATTCATCGACGGATGGCAGGAATGGCACTAGTGGCCTGCGCCACAGGCGAAGTCGCGCAGCGCCGAAGTCACTCAGTCAGGCATGCCATTCGGTCCACTTGTGTACCGCCACCGTGACGACGGGGCCGTCGAGCGCGACGCGGTCGTACTGGGGGTACTTGGCGCGCAGCAGCGCGTAGCCCGTGGCCATCGCCTCGCCGGCCTCGTGCACCTGCGCCACACCGTCGGCGCGCACCCACCACAACTGCGACCACTGCTCGTCGTAGTGGTCGACGAGCACGCTGACGCGTGGCTCGGCTGCGATGTTGGCCAATCGGCGCAACCGGTGGGTGGACTTTCGCTTCGCGTCGACCGCGGTGAAGAGGACGTCGTCGCGCAGGGCGAACACGACGGGCACGGCATGCGGCGCACCGTCGGAGCCCACCGTCGTCAGCACCGCGACGGGAGCGGTGCCGAACAGCGTTGCCGCGTGGGGCGTATAGGCCGCGTCGGGCATGTCGGCTAGCGGTTCGCGCCGGGTCGCTGCGGGCTCACGCTGATCGGCGAGCGGGTGACCGGGGTCCGGGTGACGCCGATCTCGGGTTTGTTGCTCTGTCGGGTCGGCTGGCGGGGTCGAACGATCACGGGCGCCTGCTCGGGAGTCTGCGACGTCGGCGGGGGAGGTGGCGGTGGAGGCGGCGGCGCCTCGCTGGAGGCCGTCGTCGTGGTCGGTGCCGTGGTGGCGGTAGTGGGGGACGGTTCGCTGTCCTCACCCGAGGAACCCTGAAAGAGGAGCAGGACGATCGACACCACCAGTGCCGCGACGGCGAGGGACACAGCGGCGATCGCCAGCTTCGCCTGCGTGGAGTCGTACCAGGGCGGCGGTGCCGGTTTGAAGTTCCAGGTGCTCGCGTTGAACGCGTCGAATCGGCCGTCACTCGGCATCGGTTCGGGCTGGCGCTCCGGGTGGCCCCACTCGGTCTCGCTCCACGCGATGCCGACCGGATGGCCCTGCGGCACGTCGTTGAGCAGGTAGTCGTGATCGGGGCCGCTATCGCCGGGGACGCGCTCATCGGCGGACTCACTGGCGGCGCCGCCCGTCACGATGTCACCGGTGTAGTCGGAGTCCCCCGGGTCTCCTCGTTCAACCACCCCATGATGGTAGGCGGCTACCAGCGAAAACGGGTGACAGGTATGGACGAAGAGCGGGGTGTCGGCCGTCCGCGCTGATATCGCTGCACCAGTGGTGCCCAGGTCGGGGCGAACGCTCGCCGCTCGGCGGGGCCGCCGGTATGGTCACCGGCGAGGTTGTTCCGTTCATCGCGGCGACCCGGCGTCGTCACCTCGGCGCCATCGTCGCGCTTCCCCTCCACTAGAAGGTTCGGTATGCCCAATTTCCCCACATCCGGTTTCCGGCTGGCAGCAGCCACGAGCGCCCTGGTGCTTCTCTTCGCGGGCGGGCTCACCGCCTGCGCACCTCCCGAGAAGGACTCCGGTGGCGAGGAGACGCAGTCGGGTGTGAAGGCGGGTGAGGCGACGTCGGCCGCTGACTTCGGTGGTCTCGACGGTCTGATCGAGGCGGCCAAGAAGGAGGGCGAGCTCAACGTCATCGCGCTGCCGCCGGACTGGGCCAACTACGGCGCGATGATCAAGACATTCGGTGACAAGTACGGCATCAAGGTCACCTCAGCCCAGCCGGACGCGGCCAGCCAGGACGAGATCAACGCGGCCAACCAGCAGAAGGGCAAGTCGAGCGCGCCAGACGTGTTCGACCTCGGCCAGTCGGTGGCGTTGGCGAACACCGAGATGTTCGCCCCGTACAAGGTGGCGACGTTCGGCGACATCTCCGACGCGTTCAAGGACCCGGATGGCAAGTGGGTCAACGATTACGGCGGCTACATGTCGATCGGATACGACTCGGCCAAGGCGCCCGAGATCACCGGTGTCGACGACCTGCTCAAGCCAGAGTTCAAGGGCAAGGTCGCCCTCAACGGCGACCCGACACAGGCCGGTGCGGCGTTCATGGGCGTCATGATGGTCTCGGTCTCTCAAGGCGGTTCACCCGACGACGTCGCTCCGGGTGTGGACTTCTTCCGGAAGCTCAACGAGGCGGGCAACTTCCTGCCCGTCGACCCGACCCCTGCCACCATTGAGTCGGGTCAGACACCAGTGGTGCTGGACTGGGACTACCTCAACGTGGCCGAGAGCAAGAAGCTGCCGACGTGGAAGGTGGTCATCCCGACGAACGCCGCCGTCGCGGGCTACTACTTCCAGGCGATCAACAAGGACGCCCCACATCCCGCCGCCGCCCGGCTGTGGCAGGAGTTCCTCTACAGCGATGAGGGCCAGAATCTCTACCTGCAGGGCGGTGCCCGTCCGGTCCGCGCCGACACGATGGTGACCAGTGGCACCATCGACCGAGCCGCCTACGCCGTGCTGCCCCCGGTCGACGGCGCGGCCACGTTCGTGTCGGTGGACCAGAACGCCGCCGCGACCAAGTATCTGGAAGCCAACTGGGTTAAGGCGGTCGGCTGATCTCGCGGGGCCGAGTCCTGGGTCGCGTCCGCGACGCCCTGCCGCTTCTCCCGTTCCTCGCGGTCGTCACGATCTTCCTGATCGTGCCGACGGTGACGGTCATCGTCAGCGCAGTTCTCGACGAGACCGGATTCTCACCTGCGCGCGTGCAGGCACTGTTCTCCGAGACCGCGCTGGCCGCGCTGGGCAGGAGCGTCGTGCTATCCGGCAGCACCGCACTGCTCGGCGCGGTGTTCGGGGCTCTACTGGCGTGGCTGATCGTCACGCGCCCGGCTGAGTCGCTGCTGCGCCGCACGGTGCTGTCGCTGTGCAGTGTGCTCGCCCAGTTCGGTGGTGTGGCACTGGCATTCGCGTTTCTCGCCACCATCGGACTGAACGGGGTGCTGACGCTGTGGGTGGCCGAGCACTTGGGTTGGAACATCGCCGGATCGGGGTGGTTGTACGGGCTGCCCGGTCTGATCCTGGTGTACACCTACTTTCAGATCCCGCTGATGGTGATCGTCTTCCTGCCCGCGCTGGAGGGGCTACGCGAGCAATGGCGCGAAGCTGCCGTCAGCCTCGGCGCCTCCACCTGGCAGTACTGGCGTGAGGTGGCCGTACCGCTGCTCACCCCCGCGTTCCTGGGCTCGGCGCTTCTGTTGTTCGCCAACGCCTTCGCCGCCTACGCCACGGCCGCCGCGCTGGTCAGCCAGGGCAGCCCCATCGTGCCGTTGATGATCCGCTCGGCGCTGACCAGTGAGGTGGTGCTCGGCCAGTCGGGCTTCGCCTACGCGCTGGCACTCGAGATGATCGTCGTCGTCGCGGTGGTGATGGTGGCCTACAACCTGCTGGTCCGGCGCACCGCGAGGTGGCTGCGATGAGGACGGCGGCCCGAGCCGGCCTCGGGGTGATGTTCGCGGCGTTCTTCTTGTTCCCGCTGTATGCGATGGCGGACTTCTCGACCCGCAACCTGATCCACGGTGGCCGCACCTGGGCCGCGTGGACCAACCTGTTCACCGATGACGCGCTGTACCAGGCGATCGTGACGTCACTGCTGCTGGCGCTGCTGACCGTCGTGGCGATGTTGGTGCTGTTGGTGCCCACCATGATCTGGGTGCGGCTGCGCGCACCGTGGGCCAGGGGTGCCGTCGAGTTCCTGTGCCTGCTGCCGCTGACGATCCCCGCGCTGGTGATCGTGGTGGGCCTGAAGAACGTCTACCTGTGGGTGACGTATCTGCTGGGCGAGTCCGCACTCACGCTGACGTTCGTCTACGTCGTCATCGTGCTGCCGTTCGCCTACCGCGCATTGGACGCCGCGTTGTCGGCCATCGATCTGCGCACGCTGTCGGAGGCCGCACGGTCGCTGGGCGCCGGCTGGACCACCACCATCCTGCGTGTGGTGGTGCCCAACATCTGGTCGGGAATTCTGTCGGCGGCGTTCATCTCGGTGGCCGTCGTGCTGGGTGAGTACACCATCGCCTCACTGTCGGGATTCGAGACCCTGCAGGTGCAGATCGTGGCGATCGGCAAGAGCGACGGCCCCACCTCGGTGGCAGCCTCACTGGCCGTGCTGCTGTTCGGCTTCGTTCTGCTGCTGGGACTTTCACTGCTGATCGGACGGAGGCGCAGACCATGACGACCAACAGTGTGGCCGTGGAGATGACCGACCTCACCCGTGTGTATGGCACGGTGCGCGCTCTCGACGGACTGACCCTGCACATCGAGCCCGGCGAGTTCGTCGCGCTGCTCGGTCCGTCGGGATGCGGTAAGACCACCGCACTGCGTATCCTCGCCGGCCTCGATGAGGCGAGTTCGGGTGCGGTCGCCGTCGGCGGTCGCGACATCACATCGGTGCCCGCGAACAAGCGCGATATGGGCATGGTGTTTCAGGCCTACAGCCTGTTCCCGCATCTGACCGCGTTGCAGAACGTGGAGTTCGGGCTCAAGGTGCGGGGCCGAGCCAAGGCCGATCGGGCGCGCCGCGCAGCGCAGATGCTTGATCTGGTCGGGCTTTCAGCGCACCTGAACAAGTTCGCCGCCGAGCTGTCGGGCGGTCAGCAGCAGCGCGTGGCGCTCGCGCGTGCGCTCGCCATCGAACCCAGCGTGCTGCTGCTTGACGAGCCGCTGTCCGCGCTGGACGCCAAGGTGCGCGTCCAGCTGCGTGACGAGATCCGCCGCGTTCAGCTCGAGGTCGGGACGACGACGCTGTTCGTCACCCACGATCAGGAGGAGGCGCTCGCCGTCGCCGACCGGGTCGGCGTGATGAGCCAGGGCCGGCTGGAGCAGTTGGCTTCGCCCGCCGAGGTGTACGCGCACCCGGCGACGCCGTTCGTCGCGGAGTTCGTCGGCCTGAACAACCGGCTGCCCTCGAGGGTGTCGGGTGGGACGGCGTTGGTGTTCGGGGGATGGACGCCGACGCTGCCCGGGTCGATCGCGTCGGGCCCCGGCACGGCGCTGCTGCGTCCTGAGTCGGTACGGGTCAGTGCCGACGCCTCAGGAGTGGCGACCATCAAGTCGGTGGCGTTCCTCGGCCCCATCTCGCGGGTGTACGTCGAGCTGCCGGACGGCGTCGTGGTCAATGCGCAGATGCCGACGTCGCAGGCGCAGGAGTTCCGGGCCGGTGATCCCGTGGCGCTCGGGGTCGAGCAGACCCGTGTGCTGGTGGTCGCGGAGTAACTCCCGCGGCGGGACTCAGACGTCCTTGACGGGCTCGATGCCCAGATCCCGATAGGTGACAAGTGCGGCGAACGGCACGCCTCGCTTCGCGAACCGTCCGGTGGCGACGTCGCCACGGTCGACCATCGGGATGACGCCCGTGACGACAGCGCCGAGCGCGGTCACCCGGTCGAACGCGATCTCGGTGGAGCCGCCCGTGCTGATGACGTCATCGACCAGCAGGACACGGGTTCCCGGCTCGAGCCGCGTGCCCTCGACCCACTGCTCGCGGCCGCGCTGCTTCTGCTCCTTGCGGACCGAGAACCAGGCCTTGCCGGTCACCATGGCCACGCCGTGAGACAGCGGATCGGCGCCCATCGTGAGGCCGCCGACGGCGTCGAACTCGATGCCGGTGCGGGCCGCGAGATCGGCTACCGCCCGGCTGACGATGGTGAGGCGCTCACCTGTGTCGACGGCGAACTTCCCGTCGATGTAGTCGTGGCTCATCTGGCCGCTGGCGAGCCGGAACGGCTCCTCGCGGCGTTCGTAACCACGGGTGCGGATCAGGTCGAACGCGGCGTGCCAGCTGTCCGGGCGTTCAGGCATGGTGCGATCGTATCGGTCCGGCACCCAGGAGGTGACCAGCGGTCATCCCTGGCGTGCGCGGCGGGCGAGTTCGACTGTGGCAGAGCGCAGTTCATCGGCCGAGTCGATCGGGTTGGCGTACCCGACCCGCGTGTAGGCGATACCGCGGGGGCACGTCACCCGCAGATCCATGCCGTAGCGGTCGAGATCGGTGCAGACGGCGGCGGTGGCGTCGGGATAGCCGCCGAGGGCCTGGACCATCTCCACAAGTGAGTCGGCGTGGTCGGCGTTGAGGTGGGCGATGGCCCCGGCGGCCGCGGGCCTGACGGCATCGGATGAGGCCGCGGTGTAGTCCTGCCCGCTGGCCGAGTCCATGCGGCCGTACCCGCCGACCCAGCGCACGCGGTCCACGCGCAATACCCACAGGGTGAAGTCGCTGTAGTCGACGTAGTACTTGGCAGACGGCACGGCGTCCAGGTGCGCCTGGCGGGCCGTATCGTGCGCGGCGCCGGTGGGCTTCACGACCACACCGGCCAGGGTGATCCTGGCGTTGGCCAACGGGTCGGCATCCGTTGCGGGCGCCACGATTGAGATGCTGGCGCGCTGATCGGCCGCAAGGTTACGGCCGTGCTCGGCGAGGTTCGACACGCACAGCACCGGTGCGCCGCCGTCGAGACCGTAGGTGACAAGGGACGCCCACGGATCACCGGTGGCGGTCAGCGTGGCGAGCGTGCCGGTGTTGGTCGACGCGGCGATGGTCCGCGCCTCCTCGGCGGCCGTCGGCCGGACGTCGTTGACGATGGGAGTCAGGGCCGGCGGAACCGACGGGGCATCGCCCGGGTCGCCGTGGTCACGGGATGCCACGTTCGAAACCATATCCCGATCCGATCTGCGGTCACCTTTTCACCGCCTGAAGTGGTTCTTTATGCCACAATCGGCTAACGGCCGACGGCCTGAAATGGACTGTCTGGCACCCGTCGAAACAGAAACGAGAGGGTTGTGCCGACCCCGACTCGACGCTTGGCATTCAGCATCGGCGTGTTCGCCGCGATGCTGATCTTGAGTGGCGCGGGTGCGGGTGTCGCGGTGGCTGAGCCCGAGGACCCGGGCAACCCTCCCGGCTCCGGTCAATCCAGCGAACCCGGCGGCCCCGGCGAAGCGCCACCGACGGAGGCGCCGGTGCCCGCGGTGAAGAGCCCACTGGGCCAACTGCGGGATCTCCTGCAGCGCCCGCGCGCTGTTTTTGGCAACGGACGGACACCGGGCCCGCTGGTCCCGGAGTTCAGCGTCGGGGTTCCTCCGATCGCCGGCGTCGAACCCGGGTGGATCGAGCCCAAACCCGGTGGCGAGCCGGTGCAGGGCGAGCCCAAGGAGCCGTCTCCCGTCGATCCGATCGTCGTCGACCCGAGAGTTGACCCGCCGGCGAAGAAGCCGTCCTGGCACACCGCGCGGGTGCAGCTGCCGTTCGTCTCGCCGTTCTCCGTCCCGCTGCCGACCCGTCCCGGCGCGCGAGCCACCCAGTTCTCGATCGATCTGTCCGACCCGTTCAAGGCGCTCACGTCGGTGACCAGCACGCTCAACCAGGTCGGCACCCTGGTCTCCGAGGCCATCGCCCCGTACAACCCGTTCCCACCCAAGCCGCCGGAGCCGACGCTGCGGATCACCGAGGAGACACCGGTCGCCGACGCCGGCGGCGGATACGTCGGCACAGGCCCGGTCACCGGTGGTGGTGCGTCGAGTTCAGACCCGATGCCCCCGATGCCGGTGCTGCAGGCGCCGATGGCGCTGCCGATGCCACGGGTGGGGCCGCCACGCCCCGTCGAGCGGACCATCCCCGCCGGTGCCTCCCCGCAGGTGATTGGTGCCGGATCCGCTGGTGTGCGGGCCGCGGAGATCAAGGGTTCGCTGACGCAGACAGGATTGGTGCCGACGAGCTCGGTAGCGCCGGCCAACACGATGTCGGCCGGATTCGGCGGACCCGGCAACACCGCACTGCGCCAGGGCTATCCGCAGTATCTGCGCAGCGCGCGCATCCCCGAAGTCGCCGTCGTCGCCGTCCCCGGCCTCGCGGGGCTGCTGGCGCTCACGGCCAGTGGCGGCGTAATCGGCTACCGCCAGGCCAACTCCGGTCGCTATCTGCGCGCCGACGCCGCCCGCTTCCTGCAGTGACCGCACCGCGAGCGTCGGGCGCGCCGCCGCAGCGTGATTCAACCGACGTGCCGGTGGGTAGCTTTGAAGACTGTGACCGTGGACTTCGCGAAGTGGCTGACCTCGCAGCGCTGGTACGCCGGTCGTGGACGTGAGCTGAGCGGTATCACTGAGGCGCTTTCAGTGCCGTTGGGCGACGGCTCCCATAGCGACACGGCAGCCGATCTCAAGCTGGTGCTGCTCGACGCTGACTACACGAACGGCACGTCGGACCGCTATCAGGTGGTGATGCGCGCAGACGGTGACGCGCACGACGCGCTGTCGGACCCCGCTGCGGCGATGCATCTGCTGCAACTCATCGACAGGTCCGCGGCGGTGGGTCCGCTGCGCTTCATCTCCGAACCCGATGCCGCACTACCCCTTGACGCGGCGCCGCGCGTCATGGGCGCCGAGCAGAGCAACACCAGCGTGGTGTTCGATGACGCGGCCATCCTCAAGGTGTTCCGCCGTGTCACCCCGGGCATCAACCCCGATATCGAACTCAACCGCGTCCTGGCCCGCGCGGGCAATCCGCATGTGGCTCGCCTGCTGGGGTCCATCGAGACCGACCTCGACGGTGAGCACTACGCGCTGGGCATGGTCACCGAGTTCGCCGCGGGCTCCACCGAGGGATGGGATATGGCCACATCGGACACGCGGAGCCTGCTCGCCGACGACGAATCTGACACTGCGGTCGAATCCGAGGCCGCCGCCGAGTTCTGCGAGGAGTCCTACCGCCTGGGCCAAGCCGTGGCATCCGTACACGACACCCTGGCCGCCGCGCTGGGTACCGCGCGTGAACCGTTCCCCGTCGACACCCTGGTGGCACGTCTGCACACCGTTGCCGCCCAGGTGCCCGCTCTGCAGCCGCACCGCGACCTCATCGAGGAGCGCTACCGCAAGCTCGCCGACGAGACCGTCACCGTGCAGCGGGTGCACGGCGACCTGCACCTCGGCCAGGTGCTCAGAACGCCGCAGGGCTGGTTGGTCATCGACTTCGAGGGCGAACCCGGCCAGCCGCTGGCCGAGCGGCGCCGCCCGGACTCGCCACTGCGCGATGTCGCCGGTGTACTTCGGTCTTACGACTATGCCGCCCATCAACGTCTCGTCGAACACCCGGCCGACAGCCGCCTTGCGGCGCGCGCCAGGGACTGGGGGGACCGCAACTGTGCGTCGTTCTGCCGGGGCTATGCCGCCACATCGGGCGCTGATCCACGCGACTCCGCCGGTGTGCTCGCGGCGTACGAACTCGATAAGGCGACCTACGAGGCAGGTTACGAGGCTCGGTATCGGCCTGGCTGGCTGCCGATCCCGATGGCGTCGATCGCCAGACTGCTGGCCTGACCCCAACTCGCAGCAGCCTGGCGGGTCGTTCACAGGTCGACGCAGGGTAGTGATGCGTGACTGGGTATGTGACGACAGCGCTGCTCACCCTTGGTGCCGAGGATCCCACCGAACCAGTCGCGCCCACCCGATCCGCTCGCTGGTCGTGGCGCCGGTTGGGCGTCGCGGCACTGCTGGTCGGTACCGCCGTGCTCTACATGTGGCGAATCACGGTCAACGGCATGGGAAATCAGTTCTATGCGGCAGCTGCCTCGGCTGGCTCCACGAACTGGGAGGCGCTGCTGTTCGGCTCCCTGGACCCGCACAACTTCATCACCGTCGATAAGCCGCCGCTGTCGCAGTGGGTGATGGGATTGTCCGGCCAGCTGTTCGGTTTCAGCAGCGCGAGCATGCTGATTCCCGAGGCGCTGATGGCCGTCGGCGCCGTCGGGCTTCTCTACGCGACCGTCGCCCGGGTCAGCGGGCCGTGGGCGGGGTTGCTCGCCGGGGCGGCGCTGGCGCTGACTCCTGTGGCCGCGTTGATGTTCCGGTTCAACAACCCCGATGCGGCGATGGTGCTGGCGATGACCGCCGCCGCCTACTGCACGGTGCGCGCGATCGACCGGCACGGCGCGCGGTGGCTGGCGGTGGCGGGCGTGGCGCTGGGCTGCGCGTTCCTGGCCAAGATGCTCGAGGGCGTCATGGTCGTGCCCGCGCTGGCCGGTGCGTATCTGCTCGCGGCGCCGGTGCCACTGCGGACACGCCTGGCTCACCTGCTCGGTGGTGCGGCGGTGTTCGTCGCCACGGCGGGCTGGTTTGTGGTGCTGACGATGTGGTGGCCGGCCTCGTCTCGGCCGTACCTGGCCGGGTCGACCGACAACAGCTTCATGGACCTGGTGCTGGGCTACAACGGTGTCGCCCGAATCCTCGGCCGCAATCACGACCTGCCGGCCGCTGATCCCGGAAAAGCCGCCACGATGAGCGTGTTTGGCACCCAGTCGCAGGGCTGGTCCCGGTTGTTCAGCGGTGAGTTCGGCTACGAGATCGGCTGGCTGGTCCCCGCGGCGCTGCTGGCGGCCGTGCTGGTGATCATCGCCCGGGGGCGCGCGCCACGCACCGACCGATGCCGCGCGGCGACAGTGCTCTTCGGCGGCTGGCTGCTGGTCGACGGTCTGGTGCTGAGTTACATGCACGGAATGATCCACCCGTACTACAGCCTGTCGATCGCCCCCGCGGTCGCGGCGATGTTCGCGATCGGTGTGCAACAGTGCTGGGCGCGACGCGAATCATGGTGGTACCGAGCCGGGTTCGTGGCGATGGTACTGGGCACGGCGATCTGGAGTTGGTGGGTGCTTGGTCGCAACGTCGGGTGGCTGCCCGGCCTGCGGTGGGCGGTGCTGGGGCTGACCGCCGTGGCGTCACTGGCGCTGATCGGCATGCTGGCGGCTCGGCGGCGGGGGTTCGCGGCGGCGCTCGCGGGGATCGCGGTGGTGGGTGCGCTGGCTGGTTCAGGGGCCTACACCGTGGCGACGGTCGGTGCGGCGCACCAGGGCGGGGGACCGCAAGTGGGCCCGCCGCACCCCGGTCACGTCACGACATTCGCCCGTGGTGTCAACAGCGCGCCGCTGGAGGCGATGCTGAAGGCGGCCCACACCCCGTGGTCGGCCGCAGTCGACCGGTCGTCAAACGCTGCGGCACTGGAACTCTCATCGAATACCGCGGTCATGGCGATCGGGGGGTTCTCCGGGAGCGATCCGGTGCCCACACTGGCGCAGTTCCAGGACGACGTTGCCGCGCATCGTGTGTCGTACTACGTCTCGGCGAACACGATTGGCCGAGGCCCGGGGCGGACACCGCGCAGCCACGCCGATATCGCACGCTGGGTGGCGGCGAACTTTCCCGCCATGCAGGTCGGGAAGACCCTCGTGTGGGACCTGTCGACGCCGAGCGTGTCAGCGCACCGGGCGCCGTAGCAGCGTCACGTCAGGCCCAGCGCCACTCGGGCCTGCACCGCGTCCATCAGATCGTGTTGGGCCAGGGCCGCTAGTTCCGCTGCGCGAGTGACCAATTGAACGTTGCCCGATACCAGTTCACGTGCGGAGTACCGAAGGACGTCCTCCATTCCGACTCGCACGTTGCCGCCCATCGCCATGGTGGTCATCAGCACGGGCAGGGTCGAGCGGCCGATGCCGGTGGCCGACCACGAGCAGCCCTTAGGCAGGGCGGCCTGAGCCGCCACCAGCGTGCGCGAATCTCCCGGCATGCCACCGGGTACCCCCATCACCAGATTGCAGTGCACCACACCCTGTTTCGGCTCGCCGAAGCGATCCAGCAGCCGGTGCAGGGTGGCGATGTGGCCGAAGTCGAAACACTCGAACTCCGGCAGGATGCCGCGGTCGAGCGCTCCCTGGTACAGCTCCTCGATGAACGGCAGCGGGTTGGCGAACACCTCTGTCCCGAAGTTCACCGTGCCGCAGGTCAGCGAACACGACTCAGGCTCCAACTCGAGTACCCGCAGCCGCGATTCAAACGGGTCGCGCACACTACCGCCGGTCGACAGCTGCACGATCAGCCCTGTCGTTTCCCGCACTCCGGCCACGATCTCCGCCAACACGGCGTGGTCCAGTGTCGACTGCCCGTCGCGATCGCGGCCGTGGATGTGGATCAGCGCAGCGCCGGCCTGCTCGCAGGCGATCGCCTCGGCCACGATCTGTTCGGGCTGTAGCGGTATGTGTGGATTGTCCTGTGGGCCGGATTCGGCGCCGGTTGGCGCCACGGTGATGAACAGCGCGCTCACCTGTCGGATCCCGGTACGACCAGCACCGCAACCGCACTGGTCACCAGCTTCTTCTCGGCCAGGCAGATCGCGCCGGACTCGCGGTGTGTCGGGTCTGCGCGTGAGGTCACATGTGCCTCGAGTTCCAGGCGTCGGCTGCGCCTGCCCACTGAGGCAATCCGCCCGGTGACCTCCAGTAGATCGCCGGCCAGCACCGGTGCGTGGAAGTCGACCACCTCGTAACCGGCCAGCAGGCCCTCGTCGCCCTCGGTGAGGATGCTGAGCTCGGTGGCCACCTCACCGAAGATTCGCATCACGAAGGCGCCATCGACAAGGCCGCCGGCGTAGTGGGCATCGCCGTGCGAGACATACCTGCGGTGGACTATCTGGGTCATCTCATTCCCTTGCTGATCGATCGGGCGGGCAGGTGAAGGTCGAAGAAGCTGCGAACGGCCGGATCGGCGCGCACGATCTGCAGCGCAAGCTCCGCATGGCCGGGGACGTAACCGGACCCGATGAACAGGTCGAGATCCCGGCACAGCGCCTCGGCGCCCAAAGCAACGGCCGGAAAACTGGTTGCCATCGAGAAGTAGAGGACGGCACCGCCTTCGCGGGTCGCCAGTAGGGCAGCGTGCTCACACCCCGGGGCGTTGACGCACACGAATGTCACGTCGGCAGGCCCCGAATGCTCGTCGAGTGCAGTGCGTACGGCGACCGGATCGGTGGCATCGGCCACTAGGACGGTGTCGAACAACGCCAACTCGCGAAGCCGCTCGGCTTCGGCCACCGAGGGCACCACGCACACTGTCTGCACGCCGCGCCGGCGTGCGACCGCTGCCGAGAGCACCGCGCTCTTACCGCCGCCGAGCAGGAGCAGCTGTCGGACCGCACCGGAGTCGAGCGGGCGCGACAGGATGCGCTCGGCCTGCGCCGGGGCGCCGCAGACATCGAGGACCGCCAGCGCCAGTTCCTGCGGCAGGTCGTCGGGCAGTGCGCTGATCATCCGAGGTGCGGCGACGATCGCCCGCGCTGACAGCGGAACCACCTCCGATTTGGTGTCCCACCGCTCGAGTGTGTCGCGGATCTCGAGAGGCGTTGCGGTCAGCGAGATCAGCGTGGCGACCTGATCGCCGACGCGATAGGGCGCGCATGTCGCTGCGTCGGCGACCGCGCTCACCCGACCGACCAGCATGCCGCCCGAGCCGGTACGCGGGTTGGCCATCTTGCCGGCTGTGGCGACGATGGCGAGAACCTCGGCCCGGATTCGTTCGGGGTCGTGCCCGTGCACTTCGGTGAGGTCCCGGTAGCTGGCCGAGTCGAGGTTCAGATAGGAGACATCGATCTCGATCTCACTGGCTGCCAAAGGGCCTGCAGTGGACAACTTCTCGGCGGCTTGGGGCAGGGCCCCGGAGGGGGCCAGCACCCGCGCCGTCCCGATCGCCATATCAGACGAGTGCTTCACTGAGACCTCTTCCGCGGCTTGGCCGCACCGAGCGCGTTGAGGCACAACTCGGTGTAGATGGCAGTGAGGTCGGCCAATTCGAGCCTGCCGTCCGGGCGATACCAATGCGCGACACCGGTACACATCTCGAGCAGCGCCTTCGTCGCGACCGCGACGTCGACCACCGTGAACTGTCCGGCCTTGCGGCCGGCGGCAATTGTCTTGGCCCACAGCGCCTCGTAATCATCGCGGAACGTCACGATCGACTCGCGGCTCTCGTCGGTCAGGGCGCGTAGTTCGATGTCGCTGACGATGCACTGCAGGCGTTGGCTGGTGTGGATCCGGACATGGACCTCGACCAGCGCGGCCACGCGGTCAACCGCACTGACCTTGCCCTGCAACGCGATCTCGGCGTCGCGAAGCAGCGTGAGGATGTTCTCCGTCAGGATCTCAACGAGTAGGTCGTCCTTGGTCTTCATGTAGTGGTAAAGCGTGGCCAGCGAAACTCCGGCCTCCTCGGCGATCCGGCGGATCCCCGTGCCGTTGAACCCGACGGTGCTGAAGAGTTCGAGTGCCGCACCGCGGATCTCCTGGCGAGCCGATTCTGAGCCGGTCCCGGACATCTCAGCCTCCTTCGCAAAGTTGAGCCGATCGATCGATCTGGTTTTGAAGCATACAACTAGCGCACCGTGGAACGTCAACGTTGTCGACTAGTCGCAGTTGGAAGCTGTTATGCCACATCGGAGGGCTGGTCGCCGAGGGGTCGCCTGGCGCTCTGGGTGACCCATCTAACAACTATGCGTTGCGCTCGTTCGATCGATCGATTACCGTCCGCTAGGCAAATCAGATTCAGTCGGTGGCGCTCCGCCGGCCGCCAAACCACAGGAGAAACCTCGTGAAGATCAAGATTGCGGCCGCCGCGCTGGCGGTCGGCGCACTTTCCCTGACCTCGGCGTGTAGCACTGTCGAGGAGGCGGAAGGGGAGTCGCCGGGCGCCCCGGTGCAGAAGGTGGCCGAGATCGCCCCCGACAGTCTGGTGCGCAACGGCTACCTCACCACGTGCATGGACATGCCGTATCAGCCGTTCCAGTACTTCGACGAGGCCGGCGAGCCCGAGGGCGTCGACATCGACCTGGTGACCGAGGTGGCCGCCCGGCTGGGCCTCAAGCCGAACTTTCAGAACTCGGTCTTCGACACCGTCATCGCCGCGCTCAAGGGCGGCAAGTGCGACGTCATCTGGGCCGACCAGTACGTCACCCCGGAACGGGTCAACCAGCTCGACATGGTCGCCTACTGGAAGGCGGCCGAGGTGGTCGTGGTGCCCGAGGGCAACCCCAAGGGAGTTGGCACCAAGGACCAGCTCTGCGGAGTCAAGGTGGCCGGGCAGAAGGGCGGCGCGGACGTCGACGCGCTCGAGAAGCTCAGCGCCGCCTGTACCGCCAAGGGTGAGCCTCCGATCAACATCCTCCAGTTCCCGCGTAGCCCAGATGCATACCAGGCGTTGGCCTCTGGTCAGGTTGACGCCTGGATGACCGAGGAGGTCGCTGCCCTACTGCTGAAGCAGGAGCGCAACGCCAAGGTCGAGTTCACCGACACCTTCCCGCTCGGCGACGGCGATCTTGCCGGCCTCACCGGCTTCTCGTTCCGGCCCGACGACCCGGCCATGCAGGACCCGGTGATGAAGGCGGTGCAGTCAATGGTCGAGGACGGCACGTGGAAGAAGATCTGGGAGAAGTGGGGTCTGTCCGACATCAGCATCGACCCCAAGCTCGTCTGACGTATCCCGGTGACGGCGGGGCGGCCGCGAACCGCCCCGCCATGGAAAGGCTTTCATGGAGACCAAGCTGATGGCGGCTGCCGCCAACACATACCCGTTCGACTGGCCTGCGTTCTGGGACTACCTGATTCATCCCAGCAGTCTTGTCGTCAAAGGCCTTGTGCTCACGGTGGTTATCGCCATCGTCTCCCAGATTCTGGGCGTGCTGATCGGGCTGGTTGCCGCTCTCGGTCGGGAAAGCCGGTTCGGCGCGGTCCGCTGGCTCTCGGCCGGCTACATCGGTCTGTTCCGCGGAACACCGTTCCTGGTGCAGGTATCCATCATCTTCTTCGCCGGTTTTCCGTTCTTCGGGCTGTCCATCTTCGGTGGATACCGCTGGGATGACGTGCGGCTGCTCGGCTTCGTCATCCTGGGTCGCATCCTGGCCGGCATCTTCGCCCTGTCGCTCAACGAGGGCGCCTACATGGCCGAGATCATCCGCTCCGGCATCGGCTCCGTCGATGTCGGTCAGGTCGAGGCCGCGCACGCTATCGGCATGACCCACCGGCAGACCATGCGTCGCATCGTGCTGCCGCAGGCGGCGCGCACCATCGTGCCGCCGCTGGGCAACCAGTTCAACCTGATGCTCAAGAACACCTCGCTGTTGTCGGTCATCAGCGTCATCGAGCTCTACACCGCTGCGGCCATCATCCAGGGCCAGACCTTCCAGCCGTTCGAGGTCTTCGGAGCGGTGGCCATCTACTACCTGGCGCTGACTGTGGTGTGGACGGTCATCCAGGGCCGGATCGAACGTCGGATTAGTCCCGACAAGCAGCGGCGCAAGGCAAAACGCCGCCCGGCCATCCCCGCGCCAGTCGGAAGTGAGGCGGCATGACCAGCGAGCAAGCGATCAGCCTGATCGAGGTAACTGGGGTCTCTAAGTGGTTCGGCGACAAGCAGATCCTGCATGACGTCGACCTGTCCGTCGCACGCGGCGAGGTCGTGGTGCTGATCGGTCCCTCCGGGTCGGGTAAGACCACGCTGCTGCGGTGCATCAACCATCTCGAGGCGCCCGAGCGCGGTGAGGTGCGGCTCGATGGGACGCCGATCGGCACCCGGCAGGTCAACGGCACCGTCAAACCGCTGCGCAACGCCGAGCTTGCCCGCCAACGGGCGCACGTCGGCATGGTGTTCCAGCGCTTCAACCTGTTCAGTCATCGCACCGCGATGCAGAACATCACCGATGGCATGATCCATGTCGCGCGGGTACCCAAGGCCGACGCCGAGGAGACCGCTCGGGAGCTGCTGGCCCAGGTCGGTCTGCCGGACAAGGCGGACTCCTACCCGCGTCAGCTCTCCGGCGGCCAGCAGCAGCGCATTGCGATCGCTCGCGCGCTCGGTATGAAACCCCGGGCGATTCTGTTCGACGAACCGACGAGCGCGCTTGACCCCGAGACCGTCGGCGATGTGCTCGACGTGATGAAACAGTTGGCACTGGCCGGCATGACCATGGTGATCGCGACACACGAAATGGGGTTCGCACGCGACGTGGCGGACCGGGTGGTGATGATGGACGCCGGTCGCATCGTCGAGTCGGGGCCACCGGCGCAGTTCTTCGCCCAGCCGTCCTCGGAGCGCACCCGGGCGTTCCTCGCCAGGGTGAGGTGATGGCCAAACCGCCGGAATCCCCGGCCGCAGAGGTGATGACGGTACTCGGACCGGTCCGCGCGGACCGGCTCGGAGTGGTGCTGCCGCATGAGCACCTGTTCTGTAACACGTTGCGGGAGTATCGTTCCGACGGCCTGCTCGACGACCTCGAACTCGCCGTGCGGGAGCTGCGGCGGTTCAAGGCGGCCGGCGGCGGCACTGTGGTCGAGCTGACCTGCCCGACCTTCGGCCGGCGTCCCGATCTGCTCCGCGAGGCCTCGGACGCCACCGGTGTGCACATCGTGATGGGGTGCGGGCACTACCGCGATCCCTACCTTGCCGACACCGACCTGGACCGGCGCACTGTCGCCCAGATCGGCGCGGACCTCGTTGCGGAGTTCACCGACGGCGTCGACGGGGTTCGGCCGGGCATCATCGGCGAGGTCGGCGCCGACGCGGGCTGGGTCTCCGCACTCGAGGAGCGTGCCCTGCGCGCCGCGGCGTGGGCGCATGCCCGCACCGGCGTGACCATCAGCCTGCACGCCGCGCGCTGGCCCGTCGGCCGCGACATTCTGGACATCCTGGCCGAGTGCGGTGTGCCGATGGAGCGGGTGGTGGTCGGTCACCTCGACACCGTCAACGATCCGCAATTCCACCTCGAGGTCGTCCGACGGGGCTGCTGGGCCGAGTTCGACGGATTCACCACCGACGTTGCCTACGACACCGAGCGGATCGCCGGCTACGTCGCCCGTCTGGTTGAGGCCGGACATCACGCCCGCGTGTTGCTCTCGCATGACCTGTTCCGGCTCAGTCATTTCCAGTCCTACGGCGGGGTCGGTCTCACCCATCTTCTCGACGAGGTGCCCCAGGTGCTGCGCGCGCACGGGGTGGCGGATGACATCGTGTCGGCGATGCTGACCACCAACCCGCAACGGGCCCTGTCAGCGCACCAGCCGCCGTAGCAGCGTCGAGGCGGCGAAAACCCCGATGCCGGCGGCGACGATCAGCACCGCGACGTCGAGCAGCGTGTTGCCTGGCGTGCCGATGAGAAGCGCCCGCAGCGCGTTGACCTCGTAGCTCAAGGGATTGACCGCTGACAGCCAGCGCAACCACTGCGGCATCACATCGACGGGGTAGAGCGCGTTGGAGGCGAAGAACAGCGGCATGGTGATGGCCTGACCGATGCCCATCAACCGGTCGCGGTTTCGCACCAGACCGGCCAGCGTCATGGACAGGCACGCGAAGAACGCCGACCCCAGCACCACCACTCCCATCGCGGCCAGGATTCGCAGCGGGTTGGCGGTGAGGTGGATACCCATCAGATAGGCGATTACCAGCACCCCGACCACCTGAGCCACCGACCGCACACCCGCCGCGAACGACTTGCCGGTGATCAGTGCGGATGCGGGCGCGGGCGTCACCATCAGCTTGGCGAGGATGCCGGCGTCGCGGTCCCACACGATCTGAATGCCGTAGAAGATCGAGATGAACAGCGCCGACTGCGCGATGATGCCCGGCGCCAGGAACGCCAGGTAGGGCACACCGCCGGTGTCGATGACGTCGAGACGCGAGAACGTCTGCCCGAATATCAGCAGCCACAGCGCGGGCTGCACCATCCGGGTGAGCAGCTCAGTGCGGTCGTGGCGCAGCTTCTGCAACTCGACGAGCGCGAACGCGTTCATCCGTCGCAGCAGGCCGGGGATGCGCCGCACCCCGCGGGGCGCCCGGATCAGGTCGACGGGAGTAGTGCTCTCAACTGACACGGCGGGCCGTCCTTCTGCTGGAGCGGATCTCACGCAGTCCCTTGCGTGCGGCGTCCTCTGACAGGTCCGATCCCGCGTGGTGCCGGAACACGTCCTCCAGGCTCACGGTGGGTGAGGTCTCCGACACCAGCTCGGCCTTGAGATCGGCGGGGGTGCCGACTGCCTGGAGCACGCCGTGGTGCATGAGCGCGACCCGGTCGCACAGCGCGTCGGCCTCCTCCATGTAGTGCGTTGTGAGCAGGACCGTCATGCCGAACTCGTCCTGCATCCGCGCCACCTGCGACCAGACACTGTCGCGGGCAATGGGATCCAGGCCAACGGTGGGCTCGTCGAGCAGCAGCAGCGAGGGCCGGTTCACCAGTGCCTGCGCCAACTCCAGCCGCCGGACCATCCCGCCGGAGTAGGTGCCCGCGAGGTTGTCGGCGACGTCGAGGAGCTGCATCGCTTCGAGGGCCTCGTCGACACGGGCGCGGAGCTGTTTGCGCGGTACGTCGTAGAGGCGCGCGAAGAGGTCGACGTTCTGTCATCCGGTCAGTGCCGATTCGATCGAGAGTTGTTGGGGCACATAGCCGATATTGTGTCTGATGTCCATGGTGTCGCGGCGTGCGTCCAGCCCGAAGATGCTCACCTCGCCCTCCTGCACGGGGGTGAGGGTGGTCAACACGCGGACCAGGGTGGTCTTGCCCGCGCCATTGGGGCCGAGCAGCCCCATGGTCTCCCCGGTGTGGACCTGCAGGCTGACGTCATCGACGGCGGTGAAGTCGCCGTAGCGGTGGGTCAGGTGCCGGCAGTCGACCGCGGTGAGCCGCGAATCGGGTACCGCGTTGGTCATGAATCCTCCTCGCGCAGCAGCTCGGTGAGCCTGGCCAGCACGGCCAGGCCCTCGGTCAAGTGATCGATCGCGTCTGCGTCGAGGCGATCCAGTGCGGCGGCGAGGGCGGCGCGGCGTGCGGCGCGGGACTCGTCGGCGATGCGCTGTGAGGACTCGGTCAGGGCCAGCCTGCCGACGCGCCGGTCGTCGGGGTCGACGGTGCGGTCGAGAAGGCCGTCGGCGCACAGCCGTGACACCAGGGTCGAGGCGGTGTTGGGGGCCAGGCCGAGTTCGGTCGCGGCCTCGCGCACCGAGATGCCGGGCCGGCGTCCGATCAGGCGCAGGAGTTCGGCCTGGGACTCGGGCAGTCCGGTGCCGATGGCCGGGCCCGCCGAGCGGCGAACCTGACGGCGGAACCGGCCCACGGTGCCGAACAGTTCGGCGGCGAGATCGGCGCGAGTGTCCATGCCAGAACAATACCTCTGTTGCAGAGGTAATTACTCGTCGTCGCCGAAATTGCGACCCCGGGTTGTTTCTTTCTGGCAGGAGTCGGGCAACATGGGCGTATGAGCACAGACGGCTTCGACGACAACCCGCTGTCGACGTCCGAGTCGCTCGACTCCGACGAGATTCGCAACGACGACGGCGACGAGGTGGTGGACGCGCCGCAGAACTGGATCGAGCCGAAGGACGAGGAGACGCTCGACGAACGACTCTCCGACGAGGAGCCCGACGTGGACGCCGAGTCCGACGACGAGTTCGACGACGGCCAGCCGTCCAGCGACGCGCAGGACTCCGACCAGGCCGTTGGGCTCGAGGTCGTCAGTGACGACGACATCGATCACCTCGACCCCGAGCAGCACGGCCGCGAGCGCGGTCAGATCGACGGCACACCCGAGGACGGCGACTCGTTCTTCGACGTCATCGAGTAAGCGACGTCATCGAGTAAGAGGGGGTCGCTGACGCTCAGTCGGCGACGGCCTGCAGCACGATGACGGTGCGTGCCTCGACGGGGATCTTCAGCCCCGCCTTGAGCACGGCATCCCGATCCGGATCGTCAGTGCGGGTGTCGATCACCGGTTGCCACGCCTCGCCGAACTCGGTCGGCGGCAGCGTGAATTCGATGTCCTCATGGTGCGCGTTGAAGAAGAGCACGAACGAGTCGTCGATGACTCGCTGATTGCGGGTGTCCCGGTCGGGAATGCCGTGGCCGTTGAGGAACACACCGACCGACTTGGCGAACCCCGAACCCCAGTCCTCACCCGTCATCTCCGCGCCGTCAGGGGTGAACCACGCGATATCGGGTAAGCCCGCCGCGCCGCGCCGTCCGACCGGCTTGCCGCTGAAGAACCGACGCCGACGGAACACCGGATGTGCGGCACGCAGCGCGGAGACCGCCTGGGCGAACTCGAGGAGATCGCTGTCGGCGTTGTCCCAGTCGATCCACGTGATCTCGTTGTCCTGGCAGTAGCCGTTGTTGTTACCGCCCTGGGTGCGTCCGAGCTCATCGCCGTGACTGATCATCGGAACGCCCTGCGAAAGCAGCAGAGTGGTCAGGAAGTTGCGTTCCTGGCGGGCGCGAAGGGCGTTGATCTCGGCGTCGTCGGTGGGACCCTCCACGCCGCAGTTCCACGACCGGTTGTGACTCTCCCCGTCGTTGTTGTCCTCGCCGTTGGCGTCGTTGTGTTTCTCGTTGTACGACACCAGGTCTCGCAGCGTGAAGCCGTCATGGGCGACGACGAAGTTGATCGAGGCGACGGGTCTGCGCGCGGTGTTCTCGTAGAGGTCGGCGGAGCCGGTCAGCCGGTAGGCGAACTCGTCGAGGGTGGCGGGCTCGCCGCGCCAGAAGTCGCGCACGGTGTCGCGGTACTTGCCGTTCCACTCCGTCCACTGCGGCGGGAAGTTGCCCACCTGATAGCCGCCGGGGCCGACGTCCCACGGCTCGGCGATGAGCTTCACCTGGCTGACCGTCGGATCCTGTTGCACCAGTTCGAAGAACGTCGACAGCTTGTCGACGTCGTAGAACTCGCGGGCCAGCGTCGACGCCAGGTCGAAGCGGAACCCGTCGACATGCATCTCGGTGACCCAGTAGCGCAGCGAGTCCATGATCAGCTGCAGCGAGTGCGGGTGGCCGACGTTGAGGCTGTTGCCGGTGCCGGTGTAGTCCATGTAGTACCGCTTGTCGTCGTCGACGAGCCGGTAGTAGGCGGCGTTGTCGATGCCGCGCATGGACAGTGTCGGGCCCAGGTGGTTGCCCTCGGCAGTGTGGTTGTAGACCACGTCGAGGATCACCTCGATATCGGCCTCGTGCAGGGCGCGGACCATGGCCTTGAACTCCTGCACCTGGCCGCCGGGGGTGCCGCTGCTGCTGTACTTCGGGTCGGGTGCGAAGAACCCGATGGTGTTATAACCCCAGTAGTTCGACAGCCCCTTGTCGATCAGCGTCGAGTCGTTGGCGAAGTGGTGCACCGGCATCAACTCGATGGCGGTGATGCCGAGTGCCTTGAGGTGCTCGATGATCGCCGGATGGGCGACGGCGGCGTAGGTGCCGCGCATCTGCTCGGGGATGTCGGGATGGGTTTCGGTGAGACCCTTGACGTGGGCCTCGTAGATGACGGTGTCGGCGTACTCGTGGTTCGGCGGACGATCGATACCCCAGTCGAAGAACGGGTTGATCACCACCGACTTCGGCATGCTCGCGGCGGAGTCGTCGTCATTGCGGCTGTCCTCGTCACCGAAGTCGTAGCCGAACAGCGACTGGTTCCAGTCGAAGATGCCGTCGATCGCCTTGGCGTACGGATCGAGCAGCAGCTTGGTCGGGTTGCACCGGTGGCCCTCGGCGGGGTCGAAGGGGCCGTGCACGCGGTACCCATACCGCTGTCCGGGCTCGATGTTCGGCAGGAAGCCGTGCCACACGAACCCGTCCACCTCCTCCAGGGTCAGCCGGGTCTCGGTGCCATCCGCGTCGAACAGGCACAGCTCGACGCGGTCGGCGACCTCGCTGAACAGCGCGAAGTTCGTGCCGGAGCCGTCATATGAGGCGCCAAGGGGGTAGGCCTTGCCGCGCCAGACCTCCTGAGGAACGGCGTTGGGACTCGAGACTTGGGTCAAGGGGCACCCTTCTTGCTGGGAGATATCCGGACCAAGTCGACGATACGACGTGCCAGGGTGCGGGAGCATGGCGGGCGAGAGGCTCACATTGGAGGTACGCCACTTGTCCGCACCCGCTGATCTGCCCATTTACCGCACTTTGCAAACCAGCGCGAGCGGCGGTGTAACCACTGTCACGCTGAATCGGCCCGCGCAGCGCAACGCAGTCGGCGATGGTATGCGCGAGGAGCTGGCCGACGCGTACACCAGGCTCGATGCCGACGACAGGGTCCGCGTGGTGGTCCTCACAGGTGCTCCGCCCGCGTTCTGTGCGGGTGCCGACCTCGCCGGGGGCGAGGAGACCTTCGCCGGAACCGGTCCCGACTTCACCGCCGCGGGTGTCGCGGTGCCTGCCTGGACGCTGAGCAAGCCGGTGATCGCCGCGGTCAACGGTCACGCCATCGGGCTGGGTCTCACCCTGGCTCTGCAGTGCGATATCCGCCTGTTCGCCGCCGACGCGACCTACGGCGTCGTGCAGGTCCGTCGCGGGGTCGTCGGCGACGCGTACTCGCACTGGGTGCTGCCTCGTCTCGTCGGCATCGCGAACGCCGCGGAGATCCTGCTGACGGGCGCGACGTTCGACGGGCACCGCGCCGTGGCGCTGGGGCTGGGCAGCCGGGTGCTGGCCGCCGACGAGGTGCTGCCCGCGGCCCTGGAGATCGCCAACGACATCGCGACCAATACCGCGCCGATGTCGGTGGCGGCGAGCAAGCGACTGCTGTGGGACTCGTTTGGACTCGACTCCGCCGCGGTCGGAGAGCGGGAGACGGCCATCCACCGCGTACTCATGGCCCATGACGACGCCCGCGAGGGCGTGCGGGCGTTCCAGGCCGGTCGTGCACCGCAGTGGTCCGGGCGGCCCGTCGACCCGACGCGGCACTAGGGATACGCTGGCCAGTGCAGCTGGTTTGTCGTCGTCCTCGGACGGCGACATCGCAAGAGGGAACCCGGTGGGAATCCGGGACTGTCCCGCAGCGGTATGCAGGAACGACCGCCGTCATCAGCACTGGCCCGCGAGGGCTGGGAAGCGACGGCCAGTAGGTGCACGAGCATCGTGCGCGCCTGTGAGTCCGAAGACCTGCCAGCCGTACCGGACGCGCCGCGTTCGGTGGATCATCGCCTCGTGGAATGGGCAGTGGCCGAAGCGGTTACTCCAGTGGAATGATCGCGTTCGGTTCGACGTCTCTTGGTGATATCCATCCGTCTCGTCAAGAGGACGTTGCATGACCACAGCTAGACCGTTCACCGCCACCATCACCGGATCACCGCGGATCGGCCCCAATCGGGAACTCAAGCGTGCCGTCGAGAGGTACTGGGCGGGTCGCATCGAGCGAGCCGAACTCGAGGCCCTTGCGGCGAACCTGCGTGCCGACACCTGGCAGTCGCTTGTCACCGCGGGCCTGGACTCGGTGCCGGTTAACACCTTCTCCTACTACGACCAGATGCTTGATACCGCCGTGCTGGTTGGTGCCCTGCCGGAGCGTGTGGCCGGTATCGGTGCCGATTCCAGCGATCTGGACCGCTACTTCGCCGCCGCCCGTGGGAACGACGACGTCGCGCCGCTGGAGATGACCAAGTGGTTCGACACCAACTACCACTACCTGGTTCCCGAGATCGGCCCGAGGACGCGGTTCGCACTCAATCCCCTCAAGCTCCTCGGTGAGCTGGAAGAGGCACGCGCACTCGACATTCCGGCCAGGCCGGTCATCGTCGGACCCATCACGTTCCTCGCGCTGTCCAAGGCCGTCGACGGGGCGGGTGCGCCCATCGCACGTCTCGATGACCTGCTCGGCGTGTATGCGGAACTGCTTGAGGTCCTCGTGGATGAGGGCGTGGAGTGGGTTCAGTTCGATGAGCCCGTGCTGGTGACCGACATCCTCGACAACGGCGCGCAGTTGGCCGAGCGCGCCTACGGACTGCTTGGCGGGCTGGCCAAGCGGCCGGCGCTGTTCGTGGCGACCTACTTCGGTGAGTTGACCGATGCGCTGCCCGCACTGGCGCGGACGCCCGTTGAGGCCATCGGCGTCGACCTGGTCGCGGGCGGCGTATCGGCAGTGGCCGCTGTCCCGGAGTTGGCGGGCAAGACCGTCGTCGCCGGGATCGTCGACGGCCGCAACGTCTGGCGCACCGATCTGGAGGCGGCGTTGGGCACGCTAGCCACGATTGTGGGATCGGCGGGTGCAGTGGCGGTTTCGACGTCCTGCTCAACGCTGCACGTGCCATACACACTGGACGCGGAGCCCGGGCTCGAGACCGCGCTGCGCAGTTGGTTGGCGTTCGGCTCCGAGAAGGTCACCGAAGTGGTCGCGTTGGCGCGCGGTCTGAGGGACGGGCGGGACGCCATCGCCGCCGAGGTCGCCGCATCGAACGCGGCCATCGCCTCACGGCGTGCCGACCCGCGCCTGTCCAACGAGCGGATCCGCGCGCGTATCGCCGCGATCGCCGCATCCGGCACCACGCGCGGTCCGGCGGCGCAGCGCCGCGAGGCGCAGAACCAACGGCTGCGGCTGCCCGACCTGCCGACCACGACCATCGGTTCCTACCCGCAGACATCGGCGATCAGAGTGGCCCGGGCCGCACTGCGGGCCGGCGAGATCGATGCGGCGGAGTACGAGCGCCGGATGAAGGCGGAGATCGCCGACGTCATCAAGCTTCAGGAGGACCTGGGTCTTGACGTGCTGGTGCACGGCGAGCCCGAGCGCAACGACATGGTGCAGTACTTCGCCGAACAGCTCGACGGGTTCTTCGCCACGCAGAACGGCTGGGTGCAGTCCTACGGCAGCCGCTGCGTGCGTCCGCCGATCCTGTACGGCGATGTCAGCCGGCCGACGCCCATGACGGTCGAGTGGATCACCTACGCGCAGTCGCTCACCGCCAAGCCGGTGAAGGGGATGCTGACGGGCCCGGTGACCATCCTGGCGTGGTCGTTCGTCCGCGACGATCAGCCGTTGGCCGACACCGCGGCCCAGGTGGCGCTGGCGATCCGGGACGAGACGGTGAATCTGCAGGCGGCGGGTATCGCGATCATTCAGGTCGACGAGCCCGCGCTGCGTGAACTGCTACCGCTGCGATCGAAGGACAAGGACGAGTACCTGAGGTGGGCAGTCGACGCGTTCCGGCTGTCCACGTCGGGGGTCGCCGACTCCACCCAGATCCACACGCACCTCTGCTATTCGGAGTTCGGCGAGGTGATCGGAGCGATCGCCGACCTGGACGCCGACGTGACGTCGATCGAGGCGGCGCGGTCACACATGGAGGTGCTCGGTGACCTCAACGAGGTGGGCTTCGCCAACAGCGTCGGACCGGGTGTCTACGACATCCACTCACCGCGTGTTCCCGGTGTCGACGAGATGGTGTCATCGCTGCGGGAGGCGCTGAAGTCCGTTCCCGCCGAACGGCTCTGGGTCAATCCAGACTGTGGATTGAAGACACGGACCACCGATGAGGTGACGGCGTCGCTGAGGCACCTGGTGAGCGCCGCCCGGGAGGTCCGCAGCTAGCCGATCACGACGCCCGAGGCACGCAGCGCGTCGACCGCCTGCGCGGTCGTCGCCGGCGACACCCCCGCCGTCAGATCCAGCAGGACGCGGGTGGTGAAACCGGCGGCGACCGCATCGGCCGCGGTGGCCTTCACGCAGTAGTCGGTGGCGATGCCCGCCACGTCGACGGCGTCCACACCGCGCTGGCGCAACCAGTCGGCCAGCCCCGTGCCGTCCTCGGCGTGCGCACCCTCGAAACCGCTGTAGGCCGCCGAGTGGTGGCCCTTGTGAAACACGGCCTCGACGGCGGACGGATCGAACGCCGGATGGAACTCGACGCCCGCGGTACCCACGACACAGTGCGGCGGCCAGGAGTCCTGGTAATCGGGGTGCTCGGAGAAGTGCTCGCCGGGATCGATGTGGTAATCCATCGTCGCGACCACGTGGTCGTAGTCGTGGTTGCGCAACAGGTCGGTGATCTTGCGCGCGACGTCCGCGCCACCCTCGACCGCAAGGGAGCCGCCCTCGCAGAAGTCCTTCTGAACGTCGACAATGATCAGCGCGCGCATGCTGACAAACTTAACCGCCGAACAGCAGGTACAGCCCGGTGAACGTGTAACCGACCATGACCAGCATCATCGCGAGTTGCCCGCTCACCTGGTGGCGTCTCGGCAGCACTGCCAGCGCCCGGTCGTGCGCGGCCACCACACCCGCGATATGCCCGGCCACCACGAAGCCGACCTTGAGGGTGGCCAGGACCGACGGGTGCATCGACAACACATAGGACACGTGCGCGTCGCCGAGCCACCCCCAGCCGAACGGGTCGGCGAGGCGCAGCACCGTCTGCTGGCCGCGCTCCACCAGATAGGTCAGGTAGTGCGCGAACACGTAACCAACCACGATCGGAATCAGCGAGTGCGCCAACAGGCCCGGCAGTTCCCGCCGCTTCGCGTGGTCGACCCCGCCCGTCGCGCGCGCCGCGAGCCAGAACGACCCGCCGACCACCCCGGCAAAAGTGGTCAGCGCCACCGTGCGGATCAGTACCGCGACCGTTCCCGAACCGCCCGACACATCGTCGACGAAACCGCGCCATCCCGGCATCGCCGAGAAGCTGTCGAACGCAGTGGATCCCAGCAGGACCGCCAGCACCGCAACCGTGCCCGGCCGAACCGGCAACGACGGCAGGTGGTCGAACGGGTTGCCGACGCCGAGCTGACCGTCGGCGTTGCGCCGCAATGGCGACAGGCGTGACACCACAACGCCGTACACCTCGAACGGGTCAGCCCGGGCGGCCCAGCGCGTCCCGAACAGCAGCACGCCGGCCATCGTCACCGCCAGGTATGCCAGCAGCCATACCTTAATGGCGGCAAGCGATCCCGGATCGGAGCTGGCGAGTTCGAGCCAGACGAACGCGAACAGGCCCAGTACGGCCGGCCAGTACCCCCAACGCGCCGGGTACGCCCGCGGCGGCGGCCTGCGCGAGATGGGTAGCAGCCGGTAGGCCGTGCGCACCGGTGACAGCAGCCGCCAGACCGGCCCCAACACCACCGACACTGCCACCAGACCGACCCAGAGCAGCACGTAGAAGACGCCGGGCAACGGGTTGTCGCCGTCCTGGGGCCCGAACACCGCCGCCACCCCCACCCACAGCGCGAGCAGCAGCGCGAGCAGCGCGACCGTCCACCGCACGGCGGAGTTGTCGACCAGGGCCGTGCACCACTGGGGCAGGGGCCGTGCGGGTCTGTCCGGGTCGAAGCGGGGGCGCTTCCAGGCGAGTGCGACGACGGCGAATGTGAACGTCAACGCCCACGCGGCGCCGATCAGGGCGTAGGTGAAGGGAATTGGAAGATCGGAAGATCCACCCAACCCGTGCGCGAGTACCACCGTCGCCTGCGCGGGCGTCACTGCACGACGGTGATGGTGACGATGGTCGTGTGTAGCTGGTGCAGTTCGACGTCGACCCTGCCGGGCACGTCGACGGTGAACTGGAAGGACTGACCGTTCGTCGGCGTGATGGCGAAGCTGTGCTCGGGACTGGAGTGCACGTGCAACTCGTCGGCCGCGTCGCTGTTGACCCGGATCACGATGGGCTGTCCCACCTGGGCGTCCATCTGCGTGTTGGTGGGTATGACCTCACCGTCCCTGATCGTGACGTCGAGCGACGCGACGGCGGGTGGTTCCTGCTGATCGGTGAGTTCCGGTGCGGCCGTGGATGATGGGGAAGCGCCCGGAGATGTCGGGGAGCTGCTCGTCGCCTCCTGAGTCGGTCCGCCGCAGCCCGCGGTGATCAGTGCCGCGGCAAGGGTGGCAAGCAGAGTCCGGGAGATTGTGGATGTGGTCACGGTGAGCCATCCTCGCCGGTCGACGCTGGGGATTCGCTGGAAGGACCCTCGTCGTCGCCGCGGCGCCTGTCGCGCATCACAATCCAGATCACCACGCCCACGACGACAAGCGCTGGTGCGAAAGCGGGAATCGCGAGCAGGATCGAATGGTCGGCGAGAATCTCGGGTGCGGTGCTGCCCGTCATGTCTGCCCGGACGGTGCCAGCTCGGGCTCGCTGGTGGTCGGCTCGTTCTTGTTGAGCCGTCCCGCGCCCCAGGCCAGACTGGCGATGAGGGTCAGCGTGCAGAACAGCACCACGAGGCAGCCGATAAGCCAAAGTGCTTGTGGAATATCGGGATTACGTTCGCGCTGCAGGATGGTGACCTCGGCGACGAACGGCCGCGTCATCGAGGACTCCGCGGGTACCTCCTCGGCGCCGATGCCCGGGTCGCCATGAAGGTAGATCGGCACGGCCGCCAGGGTTCGGCCGTCGTGGACGCGCAACAGCGTCTTCCAGGTACCCGAGATCGGCATCGGCTCGGTCGAGCGGAAGTGCCCCGACCCGAGTCGCTCCAGATGATCGACGAAGATGCCGCGATCGTTCTCGATTCCGCCCTGCCAGCCCAACACCGACACCCAGTTGGGGTCTGCGCTGACCAGATCCGGTGGGTTGATGCGGATGTCGGCGGTCGCCATGCGCTGGTCGCCGATGCTGGGCGCTTCGGTCAACGTGATGGTCGCGGTGGCGTTCTGTGGGACGTCGTAGCGAAGCCCGTTGGCCGTGGCTGCGGCGATGGCGATGACTGCCAGCACCACCAGGCCGACGCTCACTGCTCGACTCGGCAGCGTCTGCCCGGTGACCACCATGCCGACCATGGCTCCGCAGGCACCGACGAGCGCGGCGACGGGAACCGCCATCATCAGCGCCTCGGGCCAGATGCTGGCAGGCCACGGGTACTCGTAGACGGCGCCGATCCACAGCGACTCCAGCCACAGGCCGACCGTCGCCACCCCGACGCCACTGACGAGGCCGAACAGCACTGGGCGCTTGAAAAGCGGTGTCAGCGCGAGGAGTTCGATCACGATGGCCGGACCGAGGTACAACGCGAACCAGTTGATCGGAGCGCCAAGCACCGGGCCCACCAGCACGGCCATCAGGCCGCGCAGCGCGATCGCCAGCAGCGCCGCCACGATCGCGGCTCCACGGCCGAGCATCATCCGGGCCGCGACGAGTGCGAAGGCTCCCGCGGCGGCGATCAGCATGGGTTCGAAGACCTGGCGGAACTGCATCACGCCGAAGTCGAACTCGATCTGGAACACCGACATCCCAATGACCACGCCGCCAAAAGCCAGGTACTGCACGAACTTCAGCCCGGGTCCGTCCTTGGGGGCGTCCTCACCGACTGCCCGACGGCCCTCGTGGTCGAGGTACAGCGCTGCGAGCGTGGAGAATCCCGCGCCTCCGATCATCATCAGGTGGGTCGGACCCCACAGCGTCACGTCCTGACCGAATATGCGGTGCCAGATGTCGTCGAGGGGGAACCCGATCAACGCGTACAGCCCGCATCCGGCCATCAGTAGCCCCCCGACCGGGGCGTACCAGGTGCGCGTGATCCGGACGGCCGACGGGCCCGGCTTGTCATAGGGCAGCACGCACGCCAGGCAGCCGGCGACGAACAGGAGGAAGAGCCCGAAGAGGATGAAGTAGTGGGCGGGGTTGGCCAGCGGCCCCGGGTCGCGGCCGTTGCCGATGTGCAGGCTGACGTCCCAGATGAAGCCGAACAGCGCGCTGATGATGGTCGTGATGAACAGCATGATGGGCAGTGCGACCCAGGCCGGGCGCTTGAACCTGCGGGCGGCGCGCTCGCCGAGATCGTGCAGCCAGGTGATCTTGCGTGCCCGATGCAGATAGCCCACCCAGATCAGGATGACGCCGACGACCAGCCCGACGGCGGACATGCCAATGACCTCACCGATCGCCGCCCCGCCACCCTCGGTGCCCGCGGCGAGGTAGGTAACTGCGAACTGCCGAGTCTCCATCGAAATCCCCACCTCAATCGTGTTCGGCCAGCCGAACCTACTCGCCGGTAATGTTGCCAGAATCCGGTATGCGTGACCAGGGGTACCGCATCATCGGTTCTTCCTGGGTGGCCGCAGCACCTTCATCGCCAGGTTCATCACGGGACCCGGCACCTTGTCCCGCATGTCCAGGGCGGCATTGGCCGCCCAGGTGCGCGCTGGGGTGCCACGACCGAACGCCGCGTTGAGCGGGCCGCCGGACGGCTCGAGTTCGACGTGCAGCGGGGGCTTGCCCGCGGCGGCGCCCAGTGCGTTGGAGATGACGATGCGCTGGATCTCGCTGGTGCCCTCGAAGATCGTGTACAGCTTGGCGTCGCGGTACCACTTCTCGACGGGGTGGTCGGTGATGTAGCCCCAGCCGCCGAGGGTCTGGATGGCGCGTTCGGTGGCCTCGACCGCCACCTCGCTCGCGGCGAGCTTGGCCATCGAGCCCTCGCCGCGTTCGAGCGGCACACCCGTGGCGGCCATCCACGAGGCCCGCCACGTGAGCAGTCGGGCGGCGTCGACCTTGGTTGCCAGATCGGCCAGCGGGAACGCGATGCCCTGGTTGTCGATGATGGGCGCGCCGAAGGCTTCGCGTTCGTTGGCATATTCGGTGGCGTATTCCAGTGCGGCCCTCGCGATTCCAAGGGCCTGGGCGGCGACCATCGGGCGGGTCTGCTCGAACGTGCCCATGGTCGCCGAACCCGAGTGCTTGGCCCCGGCCACCACTTCGCGGGCCCTCGCCAGCCTGCGTTCGAGCTTGTCCGGTCCACCGAGCAGATTGGCCGCAGGCACCCGGACACCAGAGAATCTCAGCTCCGCGGTGTGCGACGCGCGGCAGCCCAGCTTGTCGAGCTTGCGCACCATCTCCAGACCGGGTGTGCCACCGGGCACCACGAACAGCGCCTGCCCGCGATGGCCGAGGTCGTCGTCGACCACTGCGTTCACGACGTGCACGTTGGCGATGCCGCCGTTGCCGATCCACATCTTCCTGCCGTCGATGATCCAGTCCGCGTTCTCGCCGGGGCCGTCGCGTCGTGCGCGTGTACGCAGGTTGCGGACATCGCTGCCGCCCTCGGGTTCGGAGATGGCCAGCGCGGCGAGCTTGAGGTCGCCGCGCGACCCGAAGCACTCCGGAGCCCACTGCAGCATCTGTTCGGGCGTCGCGGACTGTCCGATCGCTGACAGCGCCAACGCGGGCATGACGATCGCCAGCCCAATCCCCGCGCAGCCCCAGAACAGCTCCTCCATGAACATCGGCAGCGAGAGGCCGCTCGGGTCGCCGATCAGGTCGCGATAGAACAGCGGACTGTAGAACCCGCGCTCGGCGGCCTCCTCCAGCACCGGCCAGGGAAACTCCTGGCGCTGGTCGTAGTCGCGTGCCACCGGCCGAATCACGTGCTCGGCGAACTCGTGCGTGCGGCGGGCCAGATCATGCTGCGCGATGGTCGGCGTGAAGTCGAGGCTCATGGCCGACCCTGCGTTCCAGTGGACATGTGTTCACCGATACCCATATCTGGGTGACGGGAATCCCGATCGGCCTAGCCTGGGAATCGTGAAGCTCGCGGCTCTGCGCCTGCGGCAGCGCGACGGCGTCTCGTGCGGTCCTGCCGTCGCCGTGGTGGCGGGTGCGCTGCTGGACCCGGCGTATCGCCGCGAACTTGCGGCGCCCACGTGGTTCGCCAGGGAGCAGGGCCGGGTGCACGGGCGAATCAACCGGGTCTGGCCGCGGGCGCTCGGCACCACCCCGATGGGCATGACCAGGGCGATCAGCGCGCAGGGTGCCGGTTGCGGTGTGCCCTATCGGTGGCGTCTGTGCCGCGGGCTGTGGGGTCGACGCGACGCGATGGCCGACGTGCTGGCCGCCGTCGCGCAGGAGCGTCCCGTAGCCATGCTCGTCGGCAACGTCATCCCGCGGCACTGGGTGCTGATCGTCGAGGCGTCGGGGGAGCGTCTGCGCTGCTACGAACCGTCCTCCGGTGAGGTCAGGACGACTTCGGTGAGCGCGGTGCGCACCGGCCGGCTGACCGGCTTGGGTTTCCCGCGAGCGTTCACGTTCGTGCTGCCGTCCGACCTTGATTCGAACGTATGATCGAACAATGGGGCAGCTGCAGTCGATCGGGCACAACGGTCAGCCGCAGCCGGCGACGTTTCGCCGGGTGGATCCGCCCATGCCGGTCCTGATCGATCTCGCCACGATGTTCCCGCGCGAGCCGCATCGGACCGGCGGCTACCACCCGGCAGGCCTGCAGATGCACGCCATCGTCGAGGGAAGGCTGACGTGTTGGGGGCTGTGCGAGCAGGGCCACTGGTGGGGATGGGTGACCTACGACGTGGCCTACGGCGCAGATCGCAGGGCCGTCACGCACTGGGTGCCGGCCTGGACGTTGAAGCGCAAGTAGCGGAATTCGCGCACGTCAGTACGTTGGAGGCATGGCTCGCAAGTACGCCACGGCTGACGTCGTCGCCCGCCCCGAGATGCTCGACTTCATCCGCTCCCGCCATCACATGGTGCTGACCACCCATCGGGCCGATGGTTCATTGCAGAGTTCGCCCGTCACCGGGGGTGTCGACGGAGAGGGCCGGATCGTGGTGGCGAGCTATCCGCAGCGGGCCAAGTCGGTGAACCTGCGCCGTGACCGCCGCGCCAGCATCACGGTGCTGTCCGATGAATTCAACGGGCCATACGTGCAGGTCGACGGCGATGCCGAGGTCATCGACGTGCCCGAGGCCGTAGACGGTCTGGTCGAGTACTTCCGCGCCGTCGCGGGCGAGCACTCGGACTGGGACGAATACCGCGAGGCGATGATCGTCCAGGGCAAGTGCCTGATCCGTGTGACGCCGACGCGATGGGGTCCGATCGCCACCGGAGGATTCCCTCCCGCGTAGGGCGAGAGCACCGCTCGCGGTGGTCGGCCAAGGCGGCCACATTGCGGTCACTAGCTAGTCAAACTATAGTCTGGACACATGTCCAGAGCCCTCACGCCGACTCTGGCCGCGGTGAACTGACCATGCGGATCGCCCTGCTTTCCTATCGGAGCAAGACGCATTGTGGCGGCCAGGGTGTGTATGTCCGGCACCTCAGTCGCGGCCTCGTTGAACTCGGTCACGACGTCGAGTTGTTCTCCGGCCCGCCCTACCCGGAGGGCCTCGACCCCCGGGTGCGGCTCACCGAGGTGCCCAGCCTGGACCTCTATCGGGAGCCGGATCCGTTCCGTATCCCGCGGCCCAGCGAGATTCACGATCGGATCGATCTGCTCGAGCTGCTGTCCACGTGGACCGCGGCCTTCCCCGAGCCCAAGACCTTCTGTCTGCGGATGGCGCGCATCCTCGCCGAGCGTCGCGACGAGTTCGACGTCGTGCACGACAACCAGAGCCTTGGCGACGGGCTGCTGAAGATCGTCGCCACGGGTCTGCCGGTCGTCGCCACCGTGCACCATCCGATCACGCGCGACCGCGTGGTCGACGTCGCAGCCGCCAAGTGGTGGCGAAAGCCCTTGGTGCGCAGGTGGTACGGGTTCGCCGAGATGCAGAAGCGGGTGGCTCGCCGGATCCCGGAGCTGCTCACCGTCTC
This sequence comes from Mycobacterium sp. IDUB_39, assembly GCF_055419205.1. Taxonomy (NCBI): domain Bacteria; kingdom Bacillati; phylum Actinomycetota; class Actinomycetes; order Mycobacteriales; family Mycobacteriaceae; genus Mycobacterium; species Mycobacterium sp. IDUB_39. The sequence continues at coordinate 1,281,451 of NZ_JBVAXF010000001.1, read as the reverse complement.
ATCGACCTCGGCAGCCGACATCGCCGCGGACTTCGGCGTCTCGCTCGATCAGCTGCAGGTGGTTCCGCTCGGCGTGGACACCGAGCTGTTCAAGCCCGCGGGTGATCGGGTGCGCAACCGGATCATCGCGATCGCCAGCGCCGACGTGCCACTCAAGGGCGTCAGCCACCTGCTGCACGCTGTGGCACGGTTGCGCGTGGAGCGTGACCTCGACGTTCAGCTCGTCTCAAAGCTCGAGCCCAACGGCCCGACCGAGAAGCTGATCGCCGAACTGGGCATCTCCGATATCGTGCACAGCTCGAGTGGGTTGTCCGACGCCGCGCTCGCCAGCCTGCTGGCCTCGGCGGAGGTTGCCTGCATCCCGTCGCTGTATGAGGGTTTCTCGCTGCCGGCCGTCGAGGCGATGGCCAGCGGCACGCCCATCGTCGCGAGCCGCGCGGGTGCGCTGCCGGAGGTCCTGGGGCCCGACGGCGAGTGCGCGCGGTTGGTCAACCCGGGCGATGTCGACGACCTGACCAATGTGCTTGGCGCACTGCTCGACTCGCCGCTCGAATTGCGGCGCCTCGGTGCCGCGGGTCGTACCAGGGCCGTCGATGTGTTCAGCTGGGAGTCCGTGGCCGCACAGACCGTCGCCGTGTACGAGCGGGCGTGTGAGCGAACTCAACGTGGTGGGCAGAGGAAGGCAGGCGCATGCTGACCGTCGACTTCGACAGGCTTGGCGTGGGCCCGGGCACCAGCGTCATCGACGTCGGCTGTGGTGCGGGCAGGCACTCGTTCGAGGCGTTCCGAAGGGGCGCGGACGTTATCGCGTTCGACCAGAGCGCTGAAGACCTGAACGATGTCGACGCCATTCTGCAGGCCATGCAGGAGCAGGGTGAGGCGCCAGCATCGGCCAAGGCGGAGGCGGTCAAGGGCGATGCGCTCGAACTGCCCTACGCCGACGGCACATTCGACTGCGTCATGGCGTCGGAGATCCTCGAGCACGTCCCGGAGGACGACCGCGCCATCGATGAGCTGGTTCGTGTGCTCAAGCCGGGCGGCCGGCTCGCCGTCACGGTGCCGCGCTGGCTGCCCGAGAAGGTCTGCTGGCTGCTGTCTGACGAGTACCACGCCAACGAGGGCGGCCACATTCGCATCTATCGCGCCGATGAGCTGCACGCCAAGATCGCGGCTCGCGGCCTGGAGTTCGATCACAGTCACCACGCGCACGCGCTGCACTCGCCGTTCTGGTGGCTGAAATGTGCTGTGGGCGTGGAGAAGCCGAACCACCCCGCCGTCGCTGCCTATCACAAGCTGCTGGTGTGGGACATGATGTCGCGACCGTGGCTAACCCGAAATGCCGAGGCGCTGCTGAATCCGCTGATCGGCAAGAGCGTCGCGCTGTACTTCCGTAAGCCGGTGATTGCCAGTGAGAAGTCCTAAGCACAGTCACGAAATTCCAGGCGTCGCAGGCGTTCTGACTCCAGATCAGTGCCTGCAGACCGCCGAGTCCATCGCCGCCACCCAGGAGTCGACCGGCGCACTGCCCTGGTTCGACGGTGGTCACACCGATCCCTGGGACCACGTCGAGAACGCGATGGCTCTCACCGTCGCCGGGCTGTGGGAACCCGCCCGCGCCGCCTACGAGTGGTGCAGGGCCACGCAGCGTGCGGACGGATCGTGGCCCATTCAGTTCCGTAACGGTGTCATCGAGGATGCCAACAGCGACAGCAACTTCTGCGCGTACGTCGCCACCGGCGTGTGGCACCACGTGCTGATCACCCAGGACCGGGGCTTCGCTGAGACCATGTGGCCCGTCGTGAGCCGGGCCATCGACTTCGTCCTGACGCTGCAGCTCGACGGTGGCGAGATCGCCTGGGCCGCAAGCCCTGCCGGAATCATCCAGGAGGCGTTGCTGACCGGTTGTGCCAGCATCCACCACGCGATGCGGTGCGCGATCGCGCTGGCGAACTACCTCGACGAGCCGCAGCCCGAGTGGGAGGTCGCGGTCGGTGCACTCGGCCACGCCATCGCAGAGCATCCGGAGCTGTTCCTGGCCAAGGACACCCACTCGATGGAGTGGTACTACCCGGTGCTCGGTGGAGCGATCCGGGGCGAGGCCGCCCGCGCGCGTATCGACGCACGGTGGGACGAGTTCGTGGTGCCGGGCCTGGGAATTCGCTGCATCGACCATCGGCCGTGGGTGACTGGCGCCGAGACCTGCGAGTTCGTGATGGCGCTGGACGCCATGGGCGACTCGGCGCGTGCGCACCAACAGTTCGCGGCGATGCACCATCTGCGTGAGACCGACGGTTCGTACTGGACGGGTCTGGTGTTCGCCGACGGTAAGCGCTGGCCGGTGGAGCGGACGACCTGGACGGGTGCCGCCATGATCCTGGCCGCCGATGCCCTGTCGTCGACCACCGCCGGCAGCGGGATCTTCCGTGCCGACGACCTGCCGCGCGGCCTGGAGAGCGAGTTCGACTGCGCCTGCGTGACCCGGCGCTAGTCAGCGCCTGTCTCTACGCCCATTTGTGAATCCTGCGACGTTTCAGTCGGTTTCGCGTCGTCAGATTCACAAACGAGCGCAGTGGGGGTGGGGATTACTCCGTGTGTGGCGCGGTGCGCTCCAGGACGCGCATCGATCCGGTCGCGCCGACCTCACGGAACTGGCCCGAGTTCAGCGCACGCTGGTACACGTGGAACGGCGCCTGCCCGCCGTCCTCGGGGTTGGGGAACACGTCGTGGATGACGAGGCAGCCACCGACGGTCACCCATTTGACCCAGCCGTCGTAGTCGCGCTGCGCGGCCTCCTCGGTGTGGCCGCCATCGATGAACAGGAACTGCACCGGCGTCTGCCAGCCGCGGGCCACCACCGTCGACTTGCCCACCACGGCCACCACGTGGTCGTCGAGTCCCGCGGCGTCCAGATTGTGGCGCAGCGAGGGCAGCGTGTCGAAGAGTCCGGTGACCGGATCGACCATGGACGTGTCGTGGTACTCCCAGCCGACCTGGTGTTCCTCGGAGCCGTGATGGTGATCGACGGTGTACAGGACGCCACCGGTGGTCTGCGCGGCCGCGCCGAGCATTACGGTCGACTTTCCGCAGTAGGTGCCAATCTCGACGCCGACGCCGTCACCGAGGTAGCGCACGGCGGCGTCGTAGAGGGCGCGTCCCTCGTCCGCGGGCATGAAACCGGTGACCTGCTCGGCGTGCGAGAACAGGCGCGCGGCGGACGGCGGCAGTGCGGTGTCGGCGGTGCTCATTCGGCCAACCTACCGTTGCTGGTCCACCCGGGTTGTAGTAGCGTCCAGACACGTGTCCGATCCGGCTTTGGAGTCGACTCGGCGCCGACTGACCGCCAAGCAGGCCGACACTGTCGATCGCCTGGGTAAGGCCGCGGTCGAGCTGCTCAAGCGCGAGGGTTTCACGGGTCTGACGGTCCGGCGCGTGGCCGCCGAGGCGGGCGTCGGTGCCGCCACCGCGTACACGTACTTCTCATCCAAGGAACACCTCGTCGCCGAGGTCTTCTGGCGACGGCTCGTCTCGTCCCCGCCCGTTCCGCACGACTCCGAGGACGCGGCATCCCGCGTGGTTGACGTGCTGAGTCACATCGCGTTGCTGATGGCCGACGAGCCGGAGTTCGCCGGCGCGGTCACGACCGCGCTGCTGGGCCGCGATCCGGATGTCGAGGCGTTGCGCCAGCGGATCGGCCGCGACATCCGCGACCGGCTGGCGGCAGCGCTGGCCCCGGACACCGATCCCGACGTGATCGACTCGCTGGAGATGCTCTACTCGGGTGCCCTGGTGCGGGCAGGCATGGGATACGCGTCCTACGCCGACATCGCACAGCGGCTCGAGAAGTCCGCCCGCCTCATGCTGGGCTGACGCGCGGCCCCAGGATCGCCGTCGCCGCGGTGACGGCGGGCTCGAGAATCTGCTGTGGATCGTTGCCGGTCTCGACGGTCAGCGCCGTCAGCTCGCGCAGGCCGCCCAACAGGATCAGCGCCAACGGGCGCGAGATCGGTTCGAGGTCGGCGCGGCGGAAACCGGGACTGTCGGTCAGGTCGACGAGCATGTCAACGAGGCTGCCCATCGCGGCGCGGTGCAGGGGAAGCGCTGCGGCGCCCAACGCGGGCGCCTCCCGGATCCAGCTCAGCGTGATGGCGGGCCGAGATGAGATGTGGTCGACGTATGCGGTTGTCGCAGAGTTGATCTGGACATGCCAGTCGGCCTCGGGATTCACCGCCGTGCGGATGTCGACGATGAGTTCGTCGTTGTTGGTCCGCAGCAGTTCGACGAAGCACTCCTCCTTGCTGGCGAACTCGCTGTAGAAGGTGCGCTTGGAGGTTTTGGCGCCGCGGACGATGTCGGCGACGGTGGTGTCGCGGTAGCCGCGGTGCTCGATCGAGGAGATCAGGCCGTCGAGGAGTCGGTTTCGGAAGCCCTGGGTGTTCGTCGGGTCGGGCTCCATCAGAGAGGCCGCCATGTCGTCACCTCCAACCCTTGCGAATGTGCGGTACCAGGCGGTACCGTACCTCACACACCTTCGGTACAGCGCAGTACCGCGACTGGTTGGAGATTCGCGTGAGCCAAGCGACCATCAACGAGGCATCCACTGCCGTCATCAACCTGCCGCCCGGTCCGCGGCTACCCAAGTTCGTCCAGGGCCTGGCCTACGCGGTCTCGCGGACGTGGACCATCGAGCGGATGACGCGCAAGTACGGTGACGTCGTCACGATGACGCTGCCGGTGTTCGGGCGCTCCGTCGTGGTCGCCGACCCAGCCGTCGCCAAGCAGCTCTTCACCGCCAACACAGACGATGTCGGCAACATCCAGCCCAATCTCAGCCGGGTGCTGGGCTCCGGTTCGGTGTTCGCCCTCGACCGCACCGAGCACCGTCGTCGACGCAAGCTTCTGACCCCGCCCTTCCACGGCAAGAGCATCAAGAACTATGAGCGAATCTTCGAGGAGGAGACGCTGCGCGAGACGGCGTCGTGGCCCGAGGGCGAGCAGTTCGAGACCCTCGAGCCGATGATGCGGATCACGCTGAACACCATCCTGCGGGCCGTCTTCGGCGCCGATGGGGAACGGCTCGACGAACTGCGACGGATCATTCCGCCGTGGGTCACGCTGGGCTCCCGGTTGGCCGTGCTGCCGGTGCCGTCGCGCACCTACGGTCGCCTGACCCCGTGGGGTCGACTGGCCGAGTACCGCCGCCAGTACGACGAGGTCGTCGACCGGCTGATCGATGATGTGACGGCCGATCCCAACTTCGACACCCGCGACGACGTGCTGGCCCTGCTGCTGCGCAGTACCTACGAGGACGGCTCGGCGATGTCGCGGCGCGATATCGCCGACGAACTGCTGACGTTGCTTGCCGCAGGCCACGAGACCACCGGCTCCACCCTGGCCTGGGTTTTCGAGCGCATCAGCCGCCATCCCGAGGTGCTCGCCGCGCTGGAGGCCGAGGCGGCCACCGGTGACAACGAGTACCGCCAGGCCACCATTCTGGAGACTCAGCGCGTGCGCACCGTCATCGACTTCGCCGGACGGCACGTGTACGCGCCCACCGTGCAGCTCGGCGAGTGGGTTGTCCCGCAGGGTTATTCGGTCACGGTGGCGATCAACAAGGTGCAACACCGGGAGCAGGACTTCGCCAAGGCCGACCGGTTCGATCCGCAGCGCTTCGTCGACAACAAGCCGTCGATGCTCGCCTTCATGCCGTACGGCGGTGGTACCAGGCGTTGTGTTGGTGCGGTCTTCGCGAACGTCGAGATGGACGTCGTGCTGCGAACGGTGTTGCGTCACTTCGCCATCGAGACCACCACGGCACCGGACGAGAAACCGCACTCCCGCGGCGTCGCCTACACGCCGAAGTCCGGTGGGCGCCTGACGGTGCGCCGTCGGGTCACCCCGCTGGGCTGAACCGTCCGCTTACTGCGACGCGGTTTCGCGCCTCGGCAGCTTCCAGCCCGGCCGCGGGAAGTGGCACGTGTAGCCGTTGGGGTAGTGCTCCAGGTAGTCCTGATGCTCCGGCTCGGCCTCCCAGAAGTCAACGGCCGGTGTCACTTCGGTGACCACCTTGCCTGGCCATAGCCCCGAGGCGTCGACGTCGGCGATGGTGTCCTCGGCGACACGCTTCTGCTCGTCGTCGAGATAGAAGATCGCCGACCGGTAGCTGGACCCCACGTCGTTGCCCTGGCGGTCCTTGGTGCTCGGATCGTGGATCTGGAAGAAGAACTCCAGAATCGCCCGGTAGTCGGTCTGGGCCGGGTCGTATTCGATCTCGATGGCCTCGGCGTGACCGGGGTGATTGCGGTACGTCGGGTGGTCATTGCGGCCACCGGTGTAGCCGACGCGGGTGCTCACCACGCCTGGCTGCTTGCGGATCAGATCCTGCATGCCCCAGAAGCATCCACCGGCGAGTACCGCGGTCTGTGTGGTCGTCATGCCTGCGCCTCCTCATTGAACAGCGACACATATTCGCCGTAGCCCTGCGCCTCGAGGTCCTCGAGCGCGATGAATCTCAGCGAAGCCGAGTTGATGCAGTAGCGCAAGCCACCCGCCTGCGCCGGACCGTCCTTGAAGACGTGGCCGAGGTGGCTGTCACCGTGCGTGGACCGGACCTCGGTGCGCAGCATCAGATGACTGAAGTCGCGCTTCTGGATGACGTTCGCGGACTCGATCGGTTTGGTGAAACTCGGCCAGCCCGATCCGCTGTCGAACTTGTCGGTCGAGGCGAACAACGGCTCGCCCGACACCACGTCGACATAGAGGCCCGCGGCGTGGTTGTCCCAGTACTCACCGGTGAACGGTCGCTCGGTGCCGTTCTCCTGGGTGACCTGGTACTGCTCGGGGGAGAGCGCGCTCACGGCCGCGGGGTTCTTGTTGTAGACCTTCTCCACTGTGACCTCCTTGGGTCGGCACTCGTATAACCACAGGTGTCCCTGAGAAGTTCCGCGCGCAGCCCCTCGACAAACTCCGGTAGAACGTGTTCTAGTTCTGGGTGTGACGGGCAACACCTTCAGTCGTGACGAACTCGCCTCGGCGTTCGTCGAATTCGAGAACACAGTCGATCGTGCCGCGCAGACCAGAAACTGGGATCCGTGGGTTGACCAGTACACCGAGGACGTGGTCTACGTCGAGCACGCCGCAGGCACCATGCGCGGCCGCGAACAGGTGCGTCCGTGGATCTGGCAGACCATGGAGAGCTTCCCCGGCAGCTACATGACGTCGTTCCCGTCGCTGTGGTCGGTGATCGACGAGGCCACCGGGCGCATCATCTGCGAACTCGACAACCCCATGCGCGATCCCGGCGACGGCACGATCATCACCGCCACCAACCTGTCGATCCTCACCTACGCGGGTGACGGCAAGTGGAGCCGTCAGGAGGACGTCTACAACCCCCTTCGGTTCGTCTCTGCGGCGGCGAAGTGGTGCAGGAAGGCCAATGAGCTCGGCACGCTGCCCGAGGAGGCCGAGAAGTGGATGCGGCAGGTGGGGCGCGCACTGTGACTGCCAACGAGTCCGGGAGTACGACGAGCCTGGTCATCGGGGCCAACGGCTATCTCGGCAGCCACGTCACGCGCCAGCTCGTCGCCGACGGCCAGAACGTGCGCGTCATGGTGCGCGAGGGCGCCACCACCATCGGCATCGATGACCTCGAGGTGACGCGCTTTGTCGGCGACATCTGGAACGACGACGTGCTGCGCGAGGCCATGACCGGCGTCGACGTCGTCTACTACTGCGTGGTCGACACGCGGGGCTGGCTGCGTGACCCGGCACCGCTGTTTCGCACCAACGTCGAGGGCACCCGCAACGTGCTCGAGATCGCCGTCGAGCCCGCCATCGCGGCCAGCCTGCGGCGCTTCGTCTTCACCAGCAGCTATGCCACCGTCGGCCGCAGGCGCGGGCGCACGTCCACCGAGGCCGATGTCATCGCCGACGTCAACGACAAGCGGCTCACCGCGTATGTCCGCTCGCGCGTGCAGGCGGAGAACCTGGTGCTGCAGTACGCCCGCGAGCGGGGCCTGCCCGCCGTCGCCATGTGCGTGTCGACCACATACGGTGCGGGCGACTGGGGCCGAACCCCGCACGGCGCGATCATCGCCGGCGCCGCGTTCGGCAAGCTGCCGTTCGTGATGAGCGGTATCGAGCTCGAGGCCGTCGGCGTCGACGACGCCGCCCGCGCGATGATTCTGGCCGCCGACAAGGGCCGCGTCGGCGAGCGATACCTGATCTCGGACCGGATGATCACCAACGCCGACGTTGTGCGCATCGCCGCAGAGGCCGCCGGAATGCCTGCCCCGACCAAGTCGGTACCGCTGCCGGTGTCCTACGCGATGGCGGCCCTCGGTAGCGCCAAGGGCCGATTCAAGGGCACCGACGAGCAGCTGTCGATCAACTCGCTGCGGTTGATGCGCGCCGAGGCGCCGGTCGACTGCAGCAAGGCGAAGCGTGAACTGGGTTGGCAGCCAAGGCCGGTCGAAGAGTCGATCCGCGAGGCCGCGACGTTCTGGGCGGGGCTGCGCGACAGCAGGCGCAAGAGCAAGCAGGCCGGCTGAACGACGCGCGGTGCGTCGTTCAGGTGCTGGGCGTGTGCGCAGGACCCGCCTAGCCTGAACACCATGACGGACAAGCTGCGCGTCGACCTGTCCGGATCGCCGCAGACCATGCTGGCCACGTTGTACGCCAAGGCCCTGGACGCCGATCTGCCCAACTCGGTGCTGCACGACACCTGGGCCAGGGATGTCGTGGATCGCATCGACTACGACTGGTCGCGGACGTCGATGACGCCGCGCAACTCACCGTCGGTGAGTTCGCGCTCGGCGCACTTCGACATCTGGACTCGGCAGTTCCTTGCCGCTCATCCCCGTGCCACGGTGATCCACCTGGGCTGCGGGTTGGACAGTCGCTACTTCCGCGTCAATCCCGGCCCCGACGTCGAGTGGTTCGACGTCGACTATCCCGACGTGGCTGCGCTGCGAACCCAGCTCTACCCGACTCGGGAGCACTATCACGTGCTCGCCAGCTCCGTCACCTACGCGGCCTACCTCGCCGAGGTGCCCGACGATCGCCCGACGCTGGTCCTCGGCGAGGGCCTCACCATGTACCTCACCCGCGACGAGGGCATCGCGCTGCTTCGTCGCGTCGTCAACCGATTCCCCTCCGGGGAACTGCAATTCGACGCGTTCAACACGCTCGGCATCAAGTCGCAGTGGAGCAATCCGGTGGTGCGGCGGTCAGGTTCGACGCTGTACTGGGGTATCAACGGGCCGGCGGACATCCTCGATCAGGTGCCGGGCACCAGGCTGCTGGCGTGGGTGCCCGTGTTCGAGTCGGAGGTCTTCGGCACGCTGCCCGGTGCCTACCGGGTGATGGCGGCTGTGATGAACCGGATCCCCGGCGTGCGAACCATGGCGCAGTTTCACCGCTACGCGTTTGGTCCGGTGGGATAGACATTGCGTTCCAAGGCCAGATCCTCACCCCAGTTCGGTCAAGATCGAGCCTGGCCAGCGCGTTGTTGCGCGCACAGATATCGAAGTGCGGTTCCTAACTTGCCTGCAGCTCGACTCTCCGACACATACTTCAGCCAGTTGACAGTTAGCGGGTCCGTCCGGGTTTTGTTCCGAGCTGGCGCGCGAAAGGATTGTGGACATCGCGACGCTGTACAGATTTTTTCAAGACCAACGACTTGAAGATCCCAACCATGCTGGAAACGTTTGCAGCTGACTCGGTCCCAATCGCCAGCCCAGAGTGTGGGCAGCGTATTACTTTTCGTCGCGCTGCCTCTGGCACCGTATGCGTTATAGCGCCGAAGCTAGGCCGAGGATGTGCAACTTTGTCTGCGTGCTCTGGCACGCCCGCACTGAACGCGACAACCATCAGCTGAGAGTCGCCCCACGGCTGTGGTCCATGTACAAAGCCGATCACGCGAATCAGGTTGCACTGCGGGCATTCCTCGACGACACCGAAGATCTGATTGACACCGCGGCGATCAACGGCCCGTGGACACTCCCACTCGATGTAGCCCTGTCGCGAGATCAGGAACTCCTCGACAAAAGGGACCTCAACAACTGTGCAAAGCCTCTAGCCTCGAGGATGACCGCCTGGTGTCGGTGTGCTGCATGAAGCAGCACGGCGAGCAGTCTTCCATGCGGATCGAAGCCGCCCGAATGATGCCCGCGGCGCCGACTGGCGTATTGCACGTGACAACGACAGCGTCGTGGGATGCTCACGCCGCACAGGTACAGATCCAAACCGCCACCGCTACCGCCGCCGCGATCTCATACGGCCCGTCAAGCTCGAACTCGCTTTCCTGATTGGCCCCAGTAGAAACTGGGTGAACCTGTGGAAGCCGACGATCGATTCACTCGGCTCGCTCCTGGGTCACGATCGCCCCCTCCGTCCGTGGAATCCATGTGACGGGAGAATCACCGAGCTGGCATGCACCTGAGCGTTGACCCGGCTCTCGAGCATGACGTCGTAATCGGAATATTAGCCGTACCAGTTGAATAGGAGGGCGCCCGCGCAACTTGAAATGTTCTTCGACGAGTCGATGCCATCACTTGCTCAAGACATTCTGGAGCGGGCACGCGGGTTGGTGCGACCGACAGTTGCCCGATGGCACCGCGACCTTTCTGAGGTACACCTTGGCCGTCTGACGCAAGCCCACGTCAGCCCAACTCGACCTAGCTAAGTAGGTGCCCATAGTGCCACCCAGTTTGTGCAGCTTGCTATCGCAGTGTGGTCGCCCTTTGACCTCCTCGGGATCACATTTTCTGGCGGCACGGTAATCATTGCGAGGCGCGCCCATTGTCAATCGCGCGGTCTTGCAATCCGATGGTGGCTTCTAGGACGTCGGACGAGCGGCAGCGGGCATGGAGACAGGAATCGGCTCAATGAGTCTTCGTCAATGTGCAGAAAAGCGAAGCAATGGGACCGAATTCAAGGAAGACTTGCTCGCGACGATCAGGCCGAGGAGAGGAACGCAGGATGGGGATAGCGGGAGCACCGCGCGAAACGACTCGCCCGTGCCAGAACTGTGGCGGGACGGTCCATCTCATGGTGGTAGACGACATTGAGGCTGGAGAAGTAGTCGATACCCAGCTCATTAAGGGCCCCGTTCGATGCGACGGTTGCGACGACCCCAGGGTGTCGATCTAACCGGAGGCTCCTCCACGTCAGGCGATGGCAGCGGCGGCCTACCTTGGGCAACGTCCCAAGGGTTGTTTCGGATGAGCGACGGTATGGAGTAGGCACCGAAAACGATAGCGGTGAGGGCCAGCGAACGGCGCAAGTACAGGTTGGCTAAGTCTCAGCCGAAAAGACTCCATCGCTGCGACCGATACAAATTGGTACATTTCCTCCTGTGAAAATGTCCTCAACCCGTACAGCCACGAATTAGCGTTGCGGCCGTTGGTCTTTGGGAGAGTGAGGACGGGGTTTCCGCACCCTCACGCAGAAGCGGCGACGACGCCTCGTTCACTGGATCGCTGCCCCTTAATACGAGGCGGATCCTAGGCGTTCGCCGCGGAAGTTAGGATACCTAGCTACAAGGTTGCAACACCGGGCCGCAAACGGAAAGACCACAGGATGGAAGACACAGAGCCGCACCCGCAGAAGCAGTCCGCTATGTATATCGCACTCGGCATCTTTCTTGGCGCGGCATCGCTGCTCAGCATTTTTGGTGGTTTTCGGGCCGGGGCCGAACTTCAGGATTTTCTTCGGAACGTTGTGACACCTGTCCTTGTCGCAGCCTTTAGCTTCTGGTCTGCCGACTTTTATCACCGGCGAGACGCGTACAAGCAGATCCAAAGAGATGTGGAGAACGCAGCCTACGCAACCAATGTCATGCTTCAAGGCGTATACGACATCGAGGATCAGCTTGCCGAAGCATCCAATAGACTCAACGAGAGCAAGCCTGCTAAGGCCCTAGTCGCAGTATCAACAGCAGTTGCAATCACTTCCGGCACTCTGCGTAACGCACACCAGTCGCTACGAGAGTGGGAAAGCCTTTCAGCTGCGGCGGTCGAGAGAGCCACCAAGAAATTCGAACTAGATGAAGAGAAGAAAGGCAGACGTCAGGAGGTAACAGTCGTCGCGCAACTCTCTAGCGCGGCCGCGGGAGGACCAGTGATCACTACAGCAACGGGGGCCCCGGCGGGAGACGTCGCTCGAGGAGGTCCGACCAATGGCTGACAAGCCGGTTATTACTGGGGTCGTCGCTGATGTGGAAGATCGCTACTCGGTCATCATTAGCGTCGGAAGTGACGACGGTGTAGAGGTAGGGATGATCTTCGCCGTCATCGGAGAGGTAGGCCAGCGCGTTAGACATCCAAAGACGGGAGCGGATCTCGGCCCGCGCATGGGCGAGAAGCTTCGCCTGAAGGTCGCCGAAGTTTTCCCTCAGTACTCGTTGGCTGAGACGTACAAGATCGTGACTCCGCTAGATGGCATGTCTGGCGTCGACGTTCGTGACATTCTCGATTCTGGTGCAGGCAGCATTTTCGGTCGCCAGCGCATCGCGAATCAGCCCAGCCCATCGCGGAAGCCTGCCGCCGCCGTCGTCGTTAGTGTCAGAGTTGGCGATGAGGTAAGGGAACTACGAGATTGACGCCCTTACTCCACGGGGTGCCGCAAGCGACCAGCAACTGAGAGATCAAGAGCCCACCCGCTGTAACCGCGACCTGCAGAGCTGAGCGACCTGCCCTACTGAATGATCTCCGATTCGACGGCCAGCGGACAAGAGGAAGTGTTGACATCGACGCCGTTAGGACCGACGTACGCGAAGCTCTGAGGTGGAACACCTGACGGAAGCAGATTCCTGATGAGAATCGGCGTTGCAAGACGCGTTGCACTCCTGATCTGGATTCCTGCACCGATGGCGCTCGTTGCGTAGTAGCGGTCGAAGTCGGTTCGGTCGATGCAACCCACACGTCTGAACTGTCGCCACAGAACCTTGGGAGCGGCGGTAACGCTCGGGCCAACTTCGAAGTATCCGACGATCCGCTGTACCGGTGCCGTTGCGTATACCCATACCACCGTGACGTCGTCCGCCAGGGGGCGCTTGCGGAACTCGACCTTTTTGCGGCCGTCCATGATCGCCTCCGCATACTGCGGATGTACCGACATCACTACCTGTCGGCCAGTTGCCGGTGAACCCATTGCGTACCAGCCTCCTTCACCTGTTGAACAGTCTGCGGCGGTGCCTTCAAAACGGCGTTGGCTTGCAACTCACCCAAAGTCCAAGGTGGATCGATGACCCAATCCCGACGAAAGAGGACGACGAGCACCTGAGATGGATGTTGCGCGAGCAGTTCAACATCTTCCGCGCTGTACACGGTGCGGCCACCAACCATGTTCATTACCTCTTCTGCCGATGCGGTTCGATGTGTCTCCTCCGCAATGCCCACGACTTCCACCGTTTTGAATCCTCCGGACCGGTAAAAGAGGATGATGTCTCCTGGCTCTATGCTATTGGTTGAAGCGTTGCACAAGTATGCCTTTCGGAGTGCGTTGCCCCAGGGCCGGATGGGCTCGCCAGCTAAGTCGGGAAAGATCAGCTGGCCTCTCGGCCCAGACATCGCACATTCTGGGAATAGTTGGTTGTGCCAATGATTCCGGATGGGTATGACAAACGCCGAGGCGGCGGCTGACACGGCAGGAGGCCCGTACCGGATGTGATAGTCCAGTGGACTCAACGCTTCGTCGCGCGGCCCGAATGACTTGACAAGCGCAATTTCACCTTTCGGCGATTGACCGGCGTCGAGATAGCCGAATTGACCGAGGAAGTCGATCAGAGGCTGATGATGGTCCCACACCTCCACGTACGCACTGCCGACACGGTGATCATGGTGCGACTGGAGAACAGCCTTTAGTAGAAGCTCTCCGTAGCGGTTGCCCGAAAAGTCCTCTGCCACTTTGAAAGTAGATATCTTAGTGACTGGTTGAGTAAAGTCGTACTCGCAATCATCTTCGCGAATTTTGAGGATAGCGATTGCGGCGTACGTGCCGTCGTCCTTCTTTACGACGAAGCACTCGCGATTCGTAGAATCCCCTTGAACTTTGGTGATCCAGTCATCAAAGTCATCGTAGTCTCCACGGATGCTGACGAAGATTTCTTGCTCGACGTCGAGCGCATACGAAGGCACGTTAGCGACCTGAGGAGGGGGAGGTATGGCTGTGGGCTCGAAACCCTCCAACATCGCCACTGCGTCCGCCAGTGTGAGGACACGCATGCCCACGCCGACCCGCCTAGCTCTCTTGCGGAGCCGGCCGTCGTCGCTAACGAGGAAGTTGACCGAGTTTGAGTGCAAGGACGCCAAGATGCGTCGGTCTCGGTGATCGTTACTGTCCGGCTCAACCGGACCTAGCTCGTTGTCGATGGACGAGTGGATCGGCGACTCGGCCAACATATCGAACTTGTCGATCTCCGCCATGCGCTGCTTCACGCGGGCCGCGTCCTTGCCGCCCGCCAGCTCGTCGCGACTAGCTGGGTGGACGAAGATGTGATGCCGTTGCTTCATCGCCAGACGCATGAACGCGGCGGCCGGGCCCATCCCCGCTTCCATCTGGCCGTCGAACGGCTCCAGCGCGATCAACGCGTTGGTGTCCAGCAGGAAGCGGATCAGCGACGGCGCACCAGCCGCATCGCCACCCCCATCCGTCACTCGGCCATTATCACGGTGAACCGGCAAACCCTAACGTCTGACACGCTTAGCGCGTCGCTGCTGACGACGATGTAACCAGGGCAAAGGCGATGGCTCGACGGTCGGTGATGTCCATCGTCATGAGACACCTCACCGAGACGCTCGACGAGTACGGGTATCGATGGGCGTACCGCGCCGTTGACGCCCGTGCATTCGGATTGCCACAGCGGGCGGCGTCGGGTGCGATGGATGTTGTCTTGACCATATGAATCCGCCGTTCTAGCTGGCGAGCGCTGCGACCACCTCGGCGTAGAGCCCGGCCTTGATCGCGCCCATGGTGGGGCCGGCCTTGGCCGCACGCTCGGCGGCGCGGGCCACGGCGATGTCGAGGATCTCGAATTCGGTGCCGACGCCCATCACGATGCCCGCGTCGTGGGCCTCGTCGCCGCCGTAGCGCCGCGCCGTCGTCATTGCCTCGTGCGCGGTGGCGATGGGCAGGCGCGCCCGGATCAATGCGTTCATACCCGGGGTGAACGGGATGCCGAGATCGACCTCGGGCAGGCAGAAGTAGCCGCGGTCGGATCGCATGATCGACAGGTCATGTGCCAGCGCGAGCATGGCGCCGGCGGCGAACGCGTGCCCCTGCAGGGCGGCAACCATCGGGGCCGGGAACGTCAGTACCCGGACGAACAGCGCGTGCACCTCCCGCAGGTTCGCCTCGGCCGCATCGGGGTTCTCCGCCATGAAGGCCAGGTCCAGGCCGTTGGAGTAAAACTTTCCAACACCCGTCGTGACGACGGCCTTGGGACCGGGCGCGGCCTCCACCTCGTCGAGCGCGGCATTGATCGCCGCCACGCGGTCGGGGTGGAACCGGTTCTCGTCATCACCGAGGGTCAACACGTACACGGCGTCGCGGCGCTGGAGAGCGGTCATGTGCCGATTAGACCACCACGGCGGCTGACAGAATTGGTTCGTGCCAACTCATGAGCCCACAGCGAAGAACGGTCTCGTCTCCCACTGGTTCGACCGGCTGCCGACACCACGTCAATCTCTGCCGGGGAACCTCGACGCCGACGTCTGCATCGTCGGGGCGGGTTACACCGGTCTGTGGACGGCCTACTACCTCAAGAGGGCTGACCCGAGTCTGCGCGTCGTCGTCCTCGAGGCGCGCTTCGCGGGCTTCGGGGCCTCGGGCCGAAACGGTGGGTGGCTGTCGGGCCTCGTGCCGGGAGACCGTAACGCGATGGCCAAGCAGTACGGCCGCGACGGCGTCGTCGCCTGGCAGCGCGCACTCAACGACGCCGTCGACGAGGTGGCCTCGGTGGCCGAGCGTGAGGGTATCGACGCGGGCATCGTGAAGGGCGGCTCCCTCGAGATCGCCCGCAACCGCGCGCAGGCCACCCGGCTTGCCGATGCGATCGCGGAGGAGCGCAAGTGGGGGGTCGACGGTATCGAACCGTTGACGACAGCCGAAGCGGCGCAACGCATTCGATTCGCCAACGTGATCTCGGCCTACCACACGCCGCACTGTGCACGGATCCAGCCCGCCCACCTCGCGACGGGTCTGGCCGAAGCCGTCGAACGTCTCGGCGTGCAGATCTACGAGCGCTCGCCCGTCACGGAGATCGCGGCGGGCCGCGCGACCACGCCGCTCGGCACGGTCAGCGCGCAGATCGTGTTGCGCGCCACCGAGGGATTCACTCCTGGGCTGCGCGGTCTGCGTCGACGCTGGCTGCCGATGAACAGTTCGATGATCGCCACCGAGCCCATCAGCGCCGAGCGGTGGGAGTCGATCGGCTGGAACGGCCGTGAGACCGTCGGTGACACCGCGCACGGCTTCTTCTACGCCCAGCGCACCGTCGACGACCGCATCGCCATCGGTGGCCGCAGCGTGCCCTACCGCTACGCGTCGCGTACCGACGTCGACGGTCGGGTGCCCGCGCGCACCATCCGCCACTTGTCTCAGGTGCTACATGACGTCCTGCCCCAGGTCCGCGATGTCCCGATCGCGCACGGGTGGTGTGGCGTGCTCGCCGTGCCGCGGGACTGGGAGGCCGGGGTCGCCCTGGACCGGGCCAGCGGGCTGGGCTGGGCCGGCGGCTACGTCGGCCACGGCGTGACGGCGACCAACCTGGCCGGCCGCACCCTGGCTGACCTGGTGCTCGAGCAGGCAACCCCGCTGACCGAACTTCCCTGGGTCGGCCACGTCTCGCGCAACTGGGAGCCCGAGCCGTTGCGCTGGCTGGGAGTGCGGGGCCTCTACATCGCCTACAAGCTCGCCGACCGGCACGAGGCCGGCGGCCGCGCCACCACCTCGCCGATCGCGCGGGTCGCCGACGTCATCACTGGAAGGCCATGAATCAGGCCGTGTAAATCAGGCTTCGGCCTTGGCCTTCAGGCGCTCCAGCGTCAGCCGGATGTGCTGGGCATTGGCGGATTCGCGGTCGCTGACGCCGGTGGCCAACCCGGCCACCTTGCGGAACCAGCCGGGGCGCCGGTCCCACGTCTGCTCGGTGACGGTGCAGCCGCCCTCGGCCGGTGCGATGTCGTAGCGCCAGTGCGCCACGGGGATGACGAGGCTCTTCACGTCGAACCCGAACGTCCTGCCTGGCTCGGCATGCGTCACCGTGCACATCGTGGTCCACTTCCGGCCACCGTTGCTGTTGTGACCCTTGAACACCGCACCCGGTGTGGCGCTAGCGCCCTGATGCCACTCCATCGCGTCGGTCTCCTCGGCTAGAGCCGCCATGGTCGGAAGGTCCGTGATCAGCGCGTACACCGCCTCGGGCGCGGCGGCAATGGTCATCGAGGCCTGGGCGGAGGAAGGGCCGAGTGGTGTCATTCGGCGATCGTATCGAGGGATCGGAGCGTCAGGCCCCGGCTTCGGCCTTCGCCTTGAGGCGATCCAGGGTCAGCTTGATGTGCTCGGCGTTGGCGGAGGTTCGATCGTGGACGCCGGTGGCCTGCTCCGCGGGCTTGCGGAACCAGTCCGGTCGGCGGTCCCAGGTCTGCTCGGTGACACTGCAGCCACCGTCGACGGGTGCGATGTCGTAACGCCAGTGCGAGACCGAGATGACGGGGCTCTCGGCGTCGACGGCGTACACGACGTCGAAGGCGAACACTCGGCCAGGTTCGGCATGGGTGACCGTGCACTCGGTCGTCCACTCCTTGCCGCCATTGTTGTTGTGGCCCTTGAACACCGCGCCGGGTTGGGCGGAGTCACCCCGATGCCATTCCATGGCGTTGGTCTCCGCGGTCAGTGTCGACATGGTCGGGAGATCGGTGATCAGGGCATATACGTCGCCGCAGCTGGCAGTGATCGTCACAGAAGCTTGGGCCGACGCTGGACCGGGTTCGCTCACGGGGCGATCGTAGCGATGAGGCATTCAGGTGAGAAAGGAATCTCACACCCTGCTGAGTACGTTGGCATCAACATGACCGATCGACCCGTTCTAGAGCCCACCGCCGAACATCCGATAACCGTCACGCCGACCGCCCGACACGTCGTCGTACGGGTGCACGGTGACGTCGTCGCCGAAACCGACGACGCGCTGACACTGCAGGAATCCACCTACCCCGCCGTTCAGTACATTCCGCTCGCGGACGTCGCCGAACACTTCCTGCGGCGCAGCGAAACCACCACCTACTGCCCATACAAGGGTGAGGCCAACTACTACGACGTCACCAACGGCCAGACCACGGTCGCCGACGCCATCTGGACCTACGAGCAGCCCTACCCGGCCGTCGCCGCGATCGCAGGTCACGTCGCGTTCTACGCCGACAAGGCCGACATCGTAGTTTCGAGCTAGTCCTGGCGACATAGGCCAGGATGGTGGGGTGGACGCTGAACCGCTGCGCAGGACTGTGGCGTTCTCAGGCCCTGCGAGTCCGGCGCTGACCCTTTCGCCACTGCGACGCGGCCCCGGTGACCCGTGCTACCAACTGGCCGACGGCGCGATCTGGAAGACCAGCCTGCAGACCAGCGGCCCGGTGAGCGCCCGCATTCTCAAGACCGGGCGCGACACCGTCGAGTGTGAGGCCTGGGGTGACGGCGCGGCCGAATTCGTCGACGGCCTGCCCACCTTCCTCGGTGCCCACGACGACGCGGCCGGATTCGCGCCGCGGGAACCGACGATCGCCGCCGCCTATCGGCGTGTGCCGCACCTTCGGCTTGGGCGCACAGAACGCGTGCTTGAGGCCCTGCTGCCCGCCGTCCTGGAACAACGCGTCGCAGGTAAGGACGCGTTTCGCGCATGGCGCCTGCTGGTCACGAAGTTCGGCACACTCGCACCCGGGCCCGCCCCGGCCCGGATGCGCGTGCCGCCTGCCGCCGACGTGTGGCGGCGCATCCCGTCCTGGGAGTTCCACCTCGCCAACGTCGATCCCGGACGCGCCCGGACGCTGGTGTCGTGCGCGCAGCGGGCCGCGTCCCTGGAACGGTTGACGGCGCGCCCCAGCGCCGGCGCGAGGGAGGCGTTGCAATCGCTACCCGGGGTGGGCGAGTGGACCGCCGCCGAGACCGCCCAACGCGCGTGGGGCGACGCCGACGCCCTGTCGGTCGGCGACTACAACCTGTCGAACGTGGTCGGCTGCACCCTGCTGGGCCACCGCATCGACGATGCCGAGATGCTGGAGCTGCTGGAACCGCTACGGCCGCACCGGCATCGGGCCGTGCGTCTCCTCGAAGTCAGTGGCATGGCGCGTAATCCACGCTACGGCGCGCGCATGGCGATCCCGGATCTGCGCAGTCTCTGACGGCGGGGATTAGCCCCTGCAAGTCGCGGGTAGGACTCCTAGGACGTCAAGACCAAAGGAGTCCAACTATGGCTGAATTCACGCTTCCGGGCCTATCCGACAAGGCCGGCCGCGAGGTCGCTGAACTGCTGCAGAAGCTGCTCAGCACCTACAATGACCTGCACCTCACGCTCAAACACGTGCACTGGAATGTAGTTGGCCCGAACTTCATCGGCGTGCACGAGATGATCGATCCGCAGGTCGAGCTGGTGCGCGGCTACGCCGACGACGCCGCCGAGCGGATTGCGGCGCTGGGCGCGTCGCCGAAGGGCACGCCAGGCGCGATCTTGAAGGATCGCACTTGGGACGACTACTCGGTCGGCCGGGACACCGTGCAGGCCCATCTTGCCGCGCTGGATCTGGTGTACACCGGCGTGATCGAGGACGCCCGCAAGGCGATCGACACGCTCGACGATCTTGATCTCGTCTCTCAAGACTTGGTGATCGGTCAGGTCGGCGAACTGGAGAAGTTTCAGTGGTTCGTTCGTGCGCACCTGGAGAACTCCGGGGGTCAGCTGTCCAGCCAGGGCGCGACCACCGAGAAGAAGGCCGCGCAGAACGCCAAGAAGAAGGCTCCGGTTAAGTAGTCAGCCGGGGATCGGACCCGCACCACATGGGTGCGGGTCCGACTTCCCTTCTAGCTCAGGACTTCTGCTGATCGAGCGCATCGTCGCGGACGGGCCGGTCGGCCAGTTCCTCGGCGCGGCCGAACAGATACGGGTAGGCGATACCGGCGATCGCCGCTCCGACCAGAGGTGCCAACCAGAACAGCCAGAGCTGCGCGGGGGCCCCGTCGCCGTTGAAGAACGCGACGCCAGTCGAACGTGCCGGGTTCACCGAGGTGTTCGAGATCGGGATCGAGATGAGGTGGATGAGTGTCAGCGTCAGCCCGATTGCCAAGCCCGCGAATCCCTTTGGTGCCCGGTCATCGGTGGAGCCGAGGATGACAAGCAGGAACACACCGGTGAGGACGACTTCGGCGATGAGCACCGCCACCATCGAGTAGCCACCGGGTGAATGGTCGCCAAAACCGTTGGCGGCCATGTTGCCGGTCGCCGTCCAGCCGTCCTGGCCCTTGGCGATCACGTAGATCACCGCGCCGCCGACGAGGCCGCCGATGACCTGTGCAATCCAGTAGCCGGGCACTGCCTTCCACTCCACCCTTTGCGCGAGGGCGGCGCCGAGCGTGACGGCCGGATTGAAGTGGCCGCCCGAGATGGTGCCGAACGCGTACACGCCGGTGAGCACCGTCAGGCCGAACGCCAGTGCGACACCGAGGAATCCGATGCCAAGCGAGACGCCGTCGTCGGCTATGAACTTCGCGGCGAACACCGCACTGCCGCAGCCGCCGAGTACAAGCCAGAATGTACCGATGAACTCGGCTGCCAAGCGGTGAGTCATGGTCGGGGTTGTCATGATGTGAAACCTCCCTTGCCGGTGCGCCGTTGAGGTGCCCGTTGCGAGAGGGTCGCACGGTTGAACACTGCGAAGGGGTGACTGTGGCCGAACCTCTGCCTGATCGTGACCGAAAGCTACCGGGACGTTACGTAGCGTGGTTTCGCGCTAGCTGCGGTATGCGGTGAGGCGGGCGATGATCGCGACCTTACCGTCGGCGCCGATTGCCTGCGCATCGGCGACGCCGCTGCGGCGCCCGACGCGCAACGGCGTTCCCACGTAACGGGACTCCCCGCCCGCCAGGAACTGCCGCAGAAAGTTCACTCGAAGTGACGCGGTGATCAGCGGGTTCCCGGAGCGGCCGGCGTTCACGGCGGCCGACGCGGCAATCTCCAGGCCTGCCGAGGCGATACCACCGTGGACGACGTCGATGTTGTTGTTGAGCACTCGATCGGCGCGTTGTCCCAGGATCACCGATTCGCCTTCGCCACGCGGGGAGTCGATCGCCATCATGTCGGAGAGGCCGAACTTCTCCTCCATGTCACCCTCGCGGGCGGCTGCCTCGGCGAACTCGCCAGGGTGGTCGATGTAGAACGACCGCACGGTCCCGCTCCCGATGAGCCTGCCCGCGAGGAGCAACTCGCACTCGCCGACCGCGGTGGCGTGCTTGCCGCTCATCGGACGGCTGATGCCCAGCACGGTCTCGTCACCTGCGGCAGCGACCGCCGCGGCGGCGTCAGGCGCCAGTTCCAGAGAGAGTTCGCTGGACACGGTCCATTCGTGATCATGGCGGCGGTGGTGGTTGAGCAACCCGGCGATGTGATCGGTCAGGACTGCCAGTGGGCCCAGGCTCGGCTCCCCGGTGGCTGGGTTGAGCAACCCCTCAATGGGCATCGTGGCGGCGCATCGGTCGACGCCTTCCTCGAGGGTCTCGATCCGGAATCTGCCGATCGGCGTGTTACTCGCGTGGTGTCGCATCTGGCAAAGCTTGGCGGCAGGGGCGCTCCTTGATACCCAGCAGGGGTATCCGGACGGGTATGGGCGGGCTCCGTGGCGGCCAAGTTTGCCCTGGTCGGGTCTAAGAATCCGGGAAAGCTTTCCAGCAAATTGAAATAACCTGATAGTAGCAGCTAGATGAGCTGATATTGATCTAGGGCAAACTGGTGGGACGATCCCGAGCGTGACGTGGATCGCACCTCGATCGGGCGGCCTGTTCGGCGTTGTCACGAAAGTTGCAGTGCTGCAACATTTTAGAGTCGAAATCGTGCCTTGACGCCGGGCGGCGCGGCTGGATGCCCCGGCGCATTAGTTAGGTCTGGCTAAGTTGGCATGTCAGGCAGTGTCTGTCATATCGTTTATCACTCGAGGCAATTGGGGACATAAAGCCCGTCGTTCAGTGCTGCACACTGGCCCTCCCATCGCCTAGCCCGGCAGTGCCGTCTGTTGACGGCTGCCACGCAGACACGCTGCGTGAAGGCGTGTGAAGAGAAAAGGTCAGGTGGGAATGGCGCCCAAGGCGGTCGGGCTGTACAACCCCGCATATGAGCACGATTCCTGTGGTGTCGCGATGGTTGCGGACATCCACGGACGACGTAGCCGTGACATTGTGGATAAGGCCATTGCGGCGCTGGTGGCCCTCGAGCACCGCGGTGCTCAGGGTGCCGAGCCGAGTACGGGTGACGGGGCCGGAATCCTGCTTCAGGTGCCCGACGAGTTCCTGCGGGCGGTGTGTGCGGAACAAGGGGACTTCGAGCTTCCCGCGGCAGGCAGCTACGCCACCGGTATCGCGTTCCTCCCGCAGTCGGCCAAGGATGCGGCCGCCGCTTGTGAGGCCGTCGGCAAGATCGTCGAAGCCGAGGGTCTGACGCTGCTCGGCTGGCGCGAGGTCCCCACCGATGACTCCTCACTGGGTGCACTGGCGCGCGATGCGATGCCGACGTTCCGTCAGGTGTTCATCGCCGGCGCCGAGGGTATGGACCTGGAGCGCAAGGCTTTCGTGGTGCGCAAGCGCGCCGAACACGAGCTGGGCACCAAGGGGCCGGGGCAAGACGGGCCGGGACGCGAAACCGTGTACTTCCCAAGCCTTTCCGGTCAGACGTTCGTCTACAAGGGCATGCTGACCACGCCTCAGCTCAAGGCCTTCTACCTGGATCTCCAGGACGAGCGCATGATGAGCGCGCTGGGCATCGTGCACTCGCGGTTCTCCACCAACACCTTCCCGTCGTGGCCGCTGGCTCACCCGTTCCGACGGGTCGCCCACAACGGCGAGATCAACACCGTCACAGGCAATGAGAACTGGATGCGGGCGCGCGAGGCGCTGATCCGCACCAACGCCTTCGGGACCGAGGGGCTCGACAAGATCGTTCCGATCTGTACCCCCGGCGCATCCGACACCGCGCGTTTCGACGAGGTGCTGGAGCTGCTGCACCTCGGCGGTCGCAGCCTGCCGCACGCGGTGCTGATGATGATCCCCGAGGCCTGGGAGCGTCACGAGTCGATGGACCCCGCGCGTCGCGCGTTCTACGAGTTCCACGACTCGCTGATGGAACCGTGGGACGGCCCGGCTGCGGTGTGCTTCACCGACGGCACCGTCATCGGCGCCGTGCTCGACCGTAACGGCCTGCGCCCGTCGCGGATCTGGGTGACCGAAGACGGTCTCGTCGTGATGGCATCCGAAGCCGGTGTGCTCGATCTGGACCCGTCCACCGTCGTGCAGAAGTTGCGCCTCCGACCCGGCCGGATGTTCCTGGTGGACACCGCCCAGGGCCGAATCGTCTCCGACGAGGAGATCAAGTCCGAACTCGCCGCCGAGCATCCGTATCAGGAGTGGCTCGACGCGGGCCTGTTCCCCCTCGACGAGCTGCCCCCCGGCGATTACGTCCGCATGCCGCACCACCGGGTGGTGTTGCGCCAGCAGATCTTCGGCTACACCTACGAGGAACTGAACATGCTGGTGGCGCCGATGGCGCGCACCGGCGCCGAGGCCCTCGGTTCGATGGGGACCGATACACCGGTCGCCGTGCTCTCGCAGCGCCCCCGCATGCTGTTCGACTACTTCCAGCAGCTGTTCGCCCAGGTGACCAACCCGCCGCTGGACGCCATCCGCGAAGAGGTCGTGACCAGCCTGCAGGGCGTGATCGGGCCCGAGGGGGACCTGCTCAACCCGGGCCCCGAGTCGTGTCGCCAGATCGTCCTGTCCCAGCCGATCCTGCGCAATGCCGATCTGTCGAAGCTGATCTGCGTCGATCCCGACCACGAGATCCGCGGCCACAAGCACGGTATGCGCGCCGCGGTGATCCGCTGTCTGTACCCGGTGAATCGGGGCGGGCAGGGCCTCAAAGAAGCACTGAACACTGTGCGCGCCAAGGTGTCGGAGGCGATCCGCGAGGGTGCCCGCATCATCGTGCTGTCCGACCGCGAGTCCAACGAGACCATGGCGCCGATCCCGTCGCTGTTGTCCGTTGCGGCCGTGCATCACCACCTCGTCGGTGAGCGCACCCGCACCAAGGTCGGCCTGGTGGTCGAGGCCGGCGACGCGCGCGAGGTGCACCACATGGCCATGCTGTGTGGCTTCGGCGCCGCCGCGATCAACCCGTACATGGCCTTCGAGTCGATCGAGGACATGGTCGACCGCGGCGTGATCACCGGAATCAACAGCGACCAGGCCAAGGCCAACTACGTCAAGGCAGCGGGCAAGGGCGTGCTCAAGGTGATGTCCAAGATGGGCATCTCCACCCTGGCCTCCTACACGGGTGCGCAGCTGTTCCAGGCCATCGGCATCTCCCAGGTCGTGCTCGACGAGTACTTCATCGGGCTGAACTGCCCGGTCGGCGGAATCGACCTCGAGGACATCGCTAGCGACGTCGCCTCCCGGCACGCGCTGGCCTTCCTGGATCGGCCCGATGAGCGCGCCCACCGTGAGCTCGAGGTGGGCGGTGAGTACCAGTGGCGTCGCGAGGGTGAGTATCACCTGTTCAACCCGGACACGGTGTTCAAGCTGCAGCACTCCACCCGCACCGGGCAGTACAAGGTCTTCAAGGAGTACACCGCACTGGTCGACGACCAGAGTGAGCAGATGGCCTCGCTTCGCGGTCTGCTGAAGTTCCGCGACGGGGTGCGCCAGCCGGTTCCGCTGGATGAGGTGGAGTCGGCCGCCGATATCGTCAAGCGGTTCTCGACGGGCGCCATGAGCTACGGGTCGATCTCGGCCGAGGCGCACGAGACACTGGCCATTGCGATGAACCGCCTTGGCGCCCGGTCGAACTCGGGCGAGGGCGGCGAGAGCGTGGACCGGTTCGAGCCCGACGACAACGGCGACTGGCGTCGCAGTGCCATCAAGCAGGTGGCGTCTGGCCGGTTCGGTGTCACCAGTCACTACCTGACCAACTGCACCGACATTCAGATCAAGATGGCGCAGGGCGCCAAACCCGGTGAGGGCGGCCAGCTTCCGGGGCACAAGGTGTACCCGTGGGTGGCCGAGGTGCGGCACTCGACCCCGGGTGTCGGCCTGATCTCGCCGCCGCCGCACCACGACATCTACTCGATCGAGGATCTTGCCCAGCTGATCCACGACCTGAAGAACGCCAACCCGAGCGCCCGCGTGCACGTGAAGCTGGTGTCTGAGAACGGCGTCGGAACAGTGGCCGCGGGTGTCTCCAAGGCGCATGCCGACGTGGTGCTGATCTCGGGCCACGACGGTGGCACCGGTGCCACCCCGCTGACCTCACAGAAGCACGCCGGTGCGCCGTGGGAACTTGGTCTCGCCGAGACTCAGCAGACCCTGCTGCTCAACGGTCTTCGCGACCGCATCGTGGTCCAGGTCGACGGTCAGCTCAAGACCGGCCGCGATGTGGTTGTCGCTGCGCTGCTGGGTGCCGAGGAGTTCGGTTTCGCCACCGCGCCGCTGGTCGTGGCTGGCTGCATCATGATGCGGGTCTGCCACCTCGACACCTGCCCGGTGGGTGTCGCCACCCAGAACCCGGTGCTGCGCGAGCGGTTCAATGGCAAGCCCGAGTTCGTCGAGAACTTCTTCATGTTCATCGCCGATGAGGTCCGTGAACTCATGGCGGAGTTGGGCTTCCGCACCATCAACGAGATGGTCGGCCAAGTCGGCGCGCTGGACACCACCCAGGCCGCGGAGCACTGGAAGGCGCACAAGCTGGACCTGTCGCCGGTGCTGTATGAACCCGAATCGGCGTTCATGAACCAGGATCTGTACTGCAGCTCGCGTCAGGACCACGGTCTCGACAAGGCGCTGGACCAGCAGCTGATTGCCCAAAGCCGTGAGGCCCTGGACTCGGGATCGCCGGTGCGATTCGCCACCAAGATCACCAATGTCAACCGCACGGTCGGCACCATGCTCGGCCATGAGGTCACCAAGGCCTATGGCGGGCAGGGGCTTCCGGACGGCACCATCGACATCACCTTCGATGGCTCGGCCGGAAACAGCTTCGGCGCGTTCGTTCCCAAGGGTGTCACCCTGCGGGTCTACGGCGACGCCAACGACTACGTCGGCAAGGGTCTGTCGGGTGGCCGGATTGTGGTCCGCCCGTCCGAGCAGGCGCCCGAGGGCTTCGCCGCCGAGGACAACATCATCGCCGGCAATGTGATTCTGTTCGGCGCCACCAGCGGTCAGGCGTTCATCCGGGGCCAGAGCGGCGAGCGGTTCGCCGTCCGTAACTCCGGTGCGCACGCCGTCGTCGAGGGCGTCGGCGACCACGGCTGTGAGTACATGACCGGCGGACGGGTGGTGATCCTCGGCCCGACCGGCCGCAACTTCGCCGCCGGAATGTCGGGCGGTATCGCCTACGTGTACGACCCGAACACCGCACTGAGTGAGAACCTCAACGGTGAGATGGTCGCACTCGAGGCGTTGGACGATGACGACGTCGGCTGGCTGCGCGACATCCTCGTCGCGCACGTCGACGCAACGGATTCGGCTGTGGGCCAACGTGTCCTCGCTGACTGGGAGGGTGAGCTGAAGCACTTCGTGAAGGTCATGCCACGCGACTACAAGCGTGTGCTGGAGGCGATCGCCGAGGCCGAACGCAACGGCCAGGACGTCGGCACCGCGATCATGGCGGCCACCAGTGGCTGATCCGCGCGGCTTCCTCAAGCACACTCATCGCGAGACCCCGCAACGCCGGCCGGTCCCGCTGCGCCTGCGCGACTGGAAAGAGGTCTACGAGGACTTCTCCCACGAGGCCCTGCAGGATCAGGCTGCCCGATGCATGGACTGCGGCATTCCCTTCTGCCACAACGGTTG
Organism: Mycobacterium sp. IDUB_39; assembly: GCF_055419205.1. Lineage (NCBI taxonomy): Bacteria > Bacillati > Actinomycetota > Actinomycetes > Mycobacteriales > Mycobacteriaceae > Mycobacterium > Mycobacterium sp. IDUB_39. The sequence goes on along the minus strand of NZ_JBVAXF010000001.1, from coordinate 1,254,364 downwards.
TCCGCTGGGGAACCTCATCCCCGAGTGGAATGACCTGGTGTACAAGGATCGGTGGCGCGATGCCATCGAGCGCCTGCACGCGACCAACAACTTCCCGGAGTTCACTGGACGACTGTGCCCAGCCCCGTGCGAGGCCTCCTGTGTCCTGGGCATCAACCAGGACGCGGTGACCATCAAGCAGGTCGAGGTCGAGATCATCGACAACGCCTTCGACAAGGGCTGGGTTGTCCCGATGCTGCCCGACGTGCAGACCGGTAAGAAGGTCGCCGTGGTCGGGTCCGGACCAGCCGGGCTGGCAGCTGCCCAGCAGCTCACCCGGGCCGGTCACACCGTCACGGTGTTCGAGCGGGCCGACCGCATCGGTGGTCTGCTGCGTTACGGCATCCCCGAGTTCAAGATGGAGAAGCGCCACATCGACCGGCGCCTGGAGCAGATGGCGGCCGAGGGCACCCAGTTCCGGCCCGGCGTCAACGTGGGCGTCGACATCACGGTGAAACAGCTGCGCCTGAACTATGACGCGGTGGTGCTGTCCGGCGGCGCGACCGACTGGCGTGACCTGCCGATTCCTGGCCGCGAACTCAAGGGCATCCATCAGGCGATGGAGTTCCTGCCTTGGGCCAACCGCGTGCAGCAGGGCGATGACGTCCTCGATGCCGACGGCCAGCCGCCGATCACCGCGAAGGGCAAGAAGGTCGTCATCATCGGTGGCGGCGACACGGGTGCTGACTGCCTGGGCACGTCGCACCGTCAGGGCGCGGCCAGTGTCCACCAGTTCGAGATCATGCCGCGGCCTCCCGAGGAGCGCGCCGACTCGACGCCGTGGCCCACCTACCCGCTGATGTACCGGGTGTCCTCGGCGCACGAGGAGGGTGGCGAGCGGGTGTTCTCGGTCAACACCGAGGAGTTCGTCGGCGCCGATGGTCACGTCACCGCGCTCAAGGTGCACGAGGTCGTCATGCAGGACGGCAGGTTCGTCAAGGTCGAGGGCAGTGACTTCGAACTCGAGGCCGACCTGGTGTTGCTCGCGATGGGCTTCGTGGGCCCGGAGCGCGCGGGACTGCTGACCGAGTTGAAGGTGGAGCTGACCGACCGCGGCAACGTCAAGCGTGACGACGACTTCCAGACGTCGCTGCCCGGTGTGTTCGTGGCCGGTGACATGGGACGCGGACAGTCGCTGATCGTGTGGGCGATTGCCGAGGGTCGTGCCGCTGCTGCTGGTGTGGATCGGTACCTGATGGGGGACAGTGCGCTGCCCGTACCCATCAAGCCGACCGCCGCGCCTCAGCGATGAGCGCTTGCGCGAAGAGCAGATGAACCAGCGATGAGCGCTTGCGCGAAGAGCAGATGAGCCAGCGATGAGCGCTTGCGCGAAGTCCCAATAATCACTTCAGTCACACCAAAAACATCTGACCAAAGCTCGGCGAGTCACGTGGTGTTAGCTACGTCACAGGTGTCTAATGGTCTGCGGGGGTCGTGCGTGAGTGTGACCCCACGGTGCAGCCGTACGACGCAGGAGTGAACACCGTGCCAAATAACCCGCTGGCGCGTTCGCGGATGAAGCGAATCGCCTGGTCATACCTCCTACACCCGATGAAGTGCCGCGAGTTCCCGGCCAAGCAGGAACGCCTCGTCACCGCGGCCGAGATGCTGCGCTACGGATACTGAACCGAGCAGACACCCACCGCCACCGGCGAGTGGTTGTTTGCTTGGCGAAACGCGTTCGCAGCGAGAGGGTCAGAGCAGCCCTGAGTCCCGGATCTCCTGCGCAAGCGGTTCCAGGACCGCCGGATCCAAGGGTGGCGGTAGGTAGATGATCGCCAGATCCAGACCCTCCTCACCGAGAGCAGCGGCCTCGGCGACCACCTTCGCGTAGTCGAGGTCCGTGTCCAGGCGCACGTGCGCCGACAGCGTGATCTCCTTCGGGTCGCGGCCAATGTCCGCGCACCGGGCGGCGAGCACATCACGCTTGCGGGCGAACTCGTCGGGCGGACCACCGACGAAGTTCCAGTGGTCGGCGTACTTGGCCGTGATGGGCAGCGTGCGCTTCTCGCCGCTCCCGCCGATGCAGATCGGCGGGTGGGGCTGCTGCGGTCCCTTCGGCTCGTTGCGGGCGTCCTTGAGCTGGTAGTACTTGCCCTCGAACGTGGTGGTCTCCTGGCTGAGCAGCCCGGTGAGCACCTCGCAGGCCTCCTCGAAGCGGTCGAACCGCTCCTTGATGCTGCCCAGTTCGATGCCGTACGCGCCGGACTCCTCCTCGTTCCAGCCGGCGCCGATGCCCAACTCGAGGCGTCCACCCGACACGATGTCGAGCGCGGACGCCATATTGGCCAGCACGGCGGGGTGGCGGTAGTGGATGCCGGTGACCAGCACGCCGACGCGCAATCGCGTCGTGGCCTGAGCCAGCGCGGTCAGCGTGATCCAACCCTCCAGACACGGGCCGGCGGGGTCGGAGAAGATCGGATAGAAGTGGTCGAACGTCCAGCCCGACTCGAAGACGTCGATATCGTCGGCGGTCTGCCAGACCGGCAGCATCTCGGCCCAGGTGGTGTTCTGCGGGGAGGTCTTGAAGGCGAATCGCACGTGAGCGAGCCTAGACCCGGAACCTGCATGGTGCTCGTGATCGCGCAGGGCACACTGGAGGACATGGATCCCGTAGCCGCACTGCGCGAGATCGCGTTCTACAAGGACCGTGCGCGCGAGGACTCGCGGCGGGTGATGGCCTACCGCAACGCAGCCGACGTCGTCGAGGGCCTCGACGACACCCAGCGCGAGAAGCACGGCAAGGCCAACAGCTGGCAGATCCTGCCCGGAGTCGGACCCAAGACCGCCAAGGTCATCGCGCAGGCGTGGGCAGGCCGCGAACCCGAGACGCTCATTGAATTGCGCTCAGCGGCAAAAGATCTCGGTGGCGGCGAGGTCCGGGCCGCGCTGAAGGGTGACCTGCACCTGCACTCCAACTGGTCGGATGGATCGGCACCGATCGCCGAGATGATGGCCACCGCCATGTCTCTCGGCCACGAGTACTGCGCGCTGACCGACCACTCGCCCCGCCTGACGGTCGCCAACGGACTGTCCCCGGAACGGCTGCGCCGGCAGCTCGACGTCATCGACGAACTTCGTGAGCGCTTCGCGCCCATGCGCATCCTCACCGGCATCGAGGTCGACATCCTCGACGACGGCAGCCTGGACCAGGAGCCCGAACTCCTGGATCGCCTCGACGTCGTCGTCGCCAGCGTGCACTCCAAGCTCAAGATGGACGCCCCGGCGATGACGCGCCGCATGGTGCGGGCGGTCTCCGAGGGATACGCCGACGTGCTTGGCCACTGCACCGGACGACTGGTGGAGGGCAACCGCGGCATCCGGCCCGAGTCGGCGTTCGACGCCGAGAAGGTGTTCACCGCGTGCCGCGACCACGGCACCGCCGTCGAGATCAACTCGCGACCCGAGCGTCGCGACCCGCCCACCCGACTGCTGTCAATGGCTTTGGAGATCGGCTGCGACTTCTCCATCGACACCGACGCGCACGCACCCGGCCAACTCGACTTCCTGGGCTACGGCGCGCAACGCGCGCTCGACAACGACGTGCCGATCGACCGCATCGTCAACACCTGGTCCGCGGACAAGCTGCTGGCGTGGACTGCGGGCAGGCCCTAGCGGTCCACCAGGTGGTCTGACAGATCCGCGACGTCGAGGCGGTCTGATGATTGCGGGTCTGACCGGCCTGCACCGACTCCTCTGTTTGCCTGCCGAGCCTCGGTGGAACGTTCCGGTGGGCGGGTTCGGAGTGGGTCGAAATCCGTCACTTGCATCTACAAGTATTCCCTCAGCAATCCGCACTATTGCCGTCGGCGTAAGTGTTAGCGTCCTGTGAAACGGATGAGAATGCGGCGAAGGGACTGGTCAGGTGGCAGCCAAGCATCGCAAGGGGAGCCGTCAGGTTAAGAAGATCGCCGTGGTCGCCACCGCGACAGCGACGGTATCGGCGTTGACGGTGGGTGCGGCTCCGGCGCCGCAGCCGTCCAGGTCGGTCAGCCAGGAGGCCATCGACCTGTCGGCTGCCATCAGGTTGCTGCCAAACTCCGGGCAGGTGCCCGATATCACCGGCGGCCTTGGTTCCACGATCTACAACGGCAGCCAGGCGATCGGTGATCAACTGATCCGGGCGGTGGTCAACGGCATCAACCTCGCGACGCTGGCGCAGGCGGCGGGCATCGATCCACGGAGCCTGATCAACACGCTGCTGGCGGACATCCCCGCGAACCTGCTGCCGGGGATCATCTCCGCGCTGGCGCTCGACCTTCCGCTCCTGGGCGTGGTGCTCGACCAGGTCCCCGGGATCGGCGAGCTGCTCGCCGACGTACTCGACGCGCTCGGTCTGGACGAACTCGTCGACGGATCGCTGACGGGGCTGCTCGCCTTGATCGGTCTCGACCTGTCCAATCCGCTGAATCTGTCGAATCTGCTTGACCTGTCCGGGGTCAACATCGTTACGGCCGGGCCGACGTTCTCGATCCTGAAGATGCTGGGCCTGGACCTCGGGTGGACGTCCGCGCTGCCGAACTCGGTGGCCAACGCGATCAACAACTCCCCGTATCTCGAGATCGGGGCCAATGGCCTGCTGACCAATCTGCTCGACAAACTCGAGGACAACCCGCTGGTGGACATCCTCGATCCGCTCGGCCTGTTGAGGAACGGGCTCAGGGACGCGATCGACGGCCTCACCTCGGCCATCCCGGACGTGCTCGACCTCCGCGTCGTTCCGACCGTGGGCATTGGGCTCGGCGCATTCGCCGCGGCGATGGCCTATGAGCGGGTCATCGCGGATCTGGCGAACCAGCCCGGCGGACTGAACTACGACGGCGTGAAACCGCTGCTGGGCAGTCTGACCCTGCTTCCGATGATTCTGATCAACAACCCGGGTCGGCCCGACGGTGGTGCGTTCGCGCGTTTCGGCCCGCTCGCGGCGCTGTTCGGAATAAACACCGTCAATCCGACGACGGAGGTGACAGGCAACGGGGGGATTGGGGGGCCACTGGGCCTGCACATCGGCGGCGCGAACGTGTTGCCGATCCTGGTCGACATCGCCTTCGAGTATCAACCCATGTCTGACCTGGCGTCCTGGCCAAATCCCTTCACGCTGGCCAACAATCTGGCCGCTGCGATGATGCCCACCTACATGTTGCGTGGGCTGACCCTCGAAGGTCTGGACGATCAGCTGATCGATCTCGTCGGAGATGCTGTGGACGAGGCGCTCGACCTGGATGACCCACTGGCGCTCAACATCTATCTCACGCTGCAGTCGAAGGCTCTCCCCCTGGTGGAGCCGCTCTTCCTTGCCGCCGACTTCCTGAATCTGGTCGGCCTGGGCCTGCTGGCGCAGATTCCGATGCGAATTGCGAACGCGCTCATGCCCGCTCTGACAATTCTCACCAACATCGGTTACTCCAACGTGGTGCGGAATCCCGACGGCACCTACACCCGGGACTTCACCAATGCCGGGGTTGAGACGCCGTTCTTCTCCTTCGCCAACATCGACTACGGGCGGGCGCTCGTTGACACGTTCGGGGCCCTCGTCGGCGGCATTCAGAAGGAGTTCTTCAGCGGGAACCCGACGCCGAGCGGCCCGAACGTACTGAAGAACCTGCTGGACGGCCTGCTTGGCGGGGACCTCCTTGGCGGCACGAGCGCTGCCGGAACTCCGCAGGTGCCCGGCGGAACGCCATCGGCGCCGGGCAATCCGCTCGGTGATCTGCTGGGAGGAGTCATCGGCGGTGTCGGTGGCCTGCTCGGCGGACTGTTTGGGGGACTGGGCAATTCCATCGCCCCAGCCGCGATCAGCTCCGAGTCCGAGATCGGAGATGTTCCCGACCTGAACGCGACGTTCTCCAGGATCTCCGTTCCTGCCGGCGCCGTGGAGGACGAAACCGGCTCCATCGCAGACGAATCAACCGAGAAGTTGGCCGTCGAGGCCGAGGGTCAGGCTGATCAGAGCCAGGCCGCAGAGGCCAACGGTGCCGAGAAGCCAGCGGAGGTGCCCACGGAGCAGCCCGCCGACGAGAAGCCCGCCGACGAAACAGATCCCGGCGCCCAAGAGCCTGCCCCGGAACAGCTTTCGCCGGGGAAGCACGCGAAGCCCGAAGGTGAGGGTGAGCCAGGCGAGTCGCCTGAGTCCGATGCTGAGGCCAAGGCGCCGAAGCACGCGAAGTCCGACGATGAGGCCAAGCCTGCGGCGGCGGCCGACGAGACCGCCACCAAGCCGGTGAAGAAGCCCAAGCCGTCGCTCAACGTCGTACGCGATATCGCGAATGCGTTCTCGCCCAAGGGCAAGCCCGGCCCCGTGTCGGAGTCCAAGAACGGCAACGATGGCAAGGGTGTCACCGAGGCCGCTGCCGCGACCGGCGCCGACGCGTCGTCCGAGGGCAGCGCGTCCGACGCCGCCTGACCTCAGTTGAAGGCCAGCCAACTCGGAAGCGCCCGCTCGCGAGAGTCGCACAGCACCTCGTAGGTGTCGCAGGATCCCTTGGGCACACCGGCACCCGCCCACATGCCCCCGGTGTCACGGCGCAACACTATGGACGAGGATCCGCCGCCGTCGAGCAGTATCGCGCTGTCGCTGCCGAGGCCGCGGAACAGATCCTGGATCTGATCCGGTGTGTAACTGCCGCCCTGGAAGACGTACATCTCGTCCTTGTCGCGGGAGTACGCCAGCGCGGTGCGCGCGGCGCTTGGTCCGCCGTCGTTCATCTGCGCGGTGTCGCCCGGCGCCAGCAGGTGCAGGCCGGCAACGGCGACGAAGCGGTTGCCCTTGTCGACGAGGTCGGTGATCACCGGGGTTGCCGCGTCGTAGTCGTCGGTCGACTTCGGGGCGATGACGAACGGCGCACCGCCGACCGGCAGGATCATGGTGCTCAGCGCCGTCCAGGTCTCGTTTCCGCCCGACAGACCCTGCTTGCCTGCGTACGCGATGGTGCCCGTGACGGCGGCATTCGCGCGGCCCTGCCCCCGGGTGTTGTCGACGTAGGCGCCCAGCGGTGAGCTGCAGCCCGTCGACTTCCACGAGCCGCCCTTCTGACCGCGCACGTCGAAGAAGTTGGCGTTGATCGCGATGGTCGGTCGACCGAGTGCCTGCCATGCCTGCAGAGGTGAGAAGGTCTCCGATGCCTGCCACAGGCCCTCGCTCGTGCGGGCGCGCGGATCGCGTTCGCAGCGGGCCTGGTAACCGCGGTGCGAATCCACCAGCAGGCGTGGCGTGAGCCGTTGCGACGCCGCCTTGATGATCATCAGGTGCCCGCCGCTGGTCATCTCGTACCAGTTGCCACCCGCGTTGAGCATGGGTGCCGGATTTCCGCCGCCGAAGTTGTAGACCAGATAGGAGCCGCGCGTTCCCGCGATGGCCCCGGCGAGCAGCTCCCGGGCATCGGCTGCGCGGGCTGTCGGCACGCCCGCTGTGGTAGCCAGGGTGGCGCACATCATCAGTGATGATGCGAAGGCGACGATGCGCCGGATGTTTGCGGTTGGGTTCGGCACCGGCGCCCCCTTCTGGTGATCCCCGAATACAAGACAACAATAATCACAGGTGACACACTGTCAACTTTCGTCACAACTGCATCACGGATGCACAACGGGAGAATTGCGTTGACGGCAATGTGTTTGCCGTAGTTGCGACCCAGCGGAACTGGCCCGTGCCGACCTGGCGGCGAGGAGTTAACCCCGCGCCGCGGTCTCCAGGTCCCGGGCGCGTCCGGATAGGCCGCCCGTAGGGTGTTGCCCGTGGGAATTGGCGGTCTCGTTGCCGATAGCAGATTGCGGTATTTCGTGCTGACGGCGTTTGTGTTCGCGTTGTCCTTGCTCGGCGCGGTACCGGCGGCCATTCCGCAGGCGGCGGCTGAACCCGCAGCCGATTCCGATTCCCAATCCGTCACCGTCGCCGTCCATACCCTGGAGCCGTTTGTCGTCCGAACGAGCAGCGGTGAGCTGACGGGTTTCAGCATCGACCTGTGGAACGAAGTCGCCCAGCGACTGGGATGGACAACCGACTACATCGAAACCGACAACGTACGCGGACAGTTGGAAACGATCACCGAGGGACGATCCGACGTCGCAATCGGGGCGATCTCGCTGACGGCTGATCGCGAACAGCTATTCGACTTCTCTCAGCCCACTCTCGATGCCGGGCTGCAGATCATCGTCCCAGTGCACGACACCCGCCCCTCGGTGCCTGGGCTCGGCGGCTACCTTGATCTGCTGCTGTCGCGGACAATGCTGATCTGGCTCAGCGCGGCCGTGGTGGTCAGTGTGGTGCCCGCGCACATCTTTTGGCTGATCGAACGTCGCAGCGCAGAACCCGTCGTGTCGCGGTCCTACTTCCCAGGAATCTTGCAGTCCTTCGGTTGGGGCATCGGATCGCTCGTTGGCAAGAACAGCACCTCGGCGACGAAGACGATTACCCAGGCACTGGCGATCCTGTGGGGCTTCGCGGGCATCGTCTTCGTCTCGTTCTACTCCGCCAATCTGAGCGCCACCCTGACGGTCGCCAAATTGGATGCCAAGATCAGCGGCCCGGCCGACCTTTACGAAAAATCCGTCGCTACCGTTGGTGACACCACAGCTGCCGCGTTTCTTCGCAGCATGGGTATTGACGCGACTGAGACCAAGACCATCGAGGAGTCTTACCACCTCCTGCGCGAAGAGGGCTACGACGCGGTGGTCTTCGATGCCCCCGTCCTGCGCTACTACGTTGCCCACCGAGGCGAAGGTGTCGCCGTCATGGCTGGGCCGGTGTTCCAAGACGAGAACCAAGGCTTCGTGTTCAAAATCAACAGTCCACTGCGAAAGCCGATCAACCAGGCGTTGTTCCGTATGCGAGAAGACGGGACCTACAACCTGATCAAAGAGAAATGGTTCGGTGACGACGTCGCCACCTCAACGACCACCAACTGACCGCGCCGTCTCAGCGCCCCGGCGGCGCCACGCGGTAGATGGCGTCGGCGTAGTCGTCGGAGACGTAGACCGCACCGTCGGGCCCCACTACCGCGGCAACTGGGCGGCCCCAGCGTTCCCCGTCGCCGGTCTGGAATCCACCGACCAGCGTCTGCTGGTTCCCCAGGCCTCCGTCCTGCCATGGGAAGAACGACACCTCCGGAGCCTGCGGCGCCTGCCGGTTCCAGGAACCGTGCACGCCGACGAGTGCCCCACGCGCGTACGGCGCGGGCAGGGCACCGTCGACGAAGCTCAATCCCAGTGGCGCGGAGTGGGCGCCGAGGCTCTGCTCAATGGGTGGCAGTGCAGCGCAGTCGAGTTCGTTACCGTCGGCGTTGGTCTGGACGTCGCGGATCAGGGGCAGGTCGGCGGGTCCGCCGTCGGGATTGCAGTAGGGCCAACCCAGCTCGCGTCCCGGCGTCAGCCTGGCCAGCGATTCGGGCGGATGGTCATCGACATAGCCGGGCACGACGCGGCCGTAGTCCGGTCCCGCGTCGGGGACCGCGACGTTATCGCGGTTGTTGATCGCGGTCCACACCGCACCGTCCGGGGCGATGGCGAGCCCGGTCCCGTTGCGGACGCCCGTCGCGAACGGCTCGGCTGGGCCACCGCCCGGTGGTACCCGCATGATGGTGGCGCGTGGCGGGGTGGCGGTGCGGTCTGATGCCGAGATGTTTCCCGTGGAGCCGATCGAGAAGTACACGGCCCCATCGGGTCCCACCGCCACGCTCTTGAGTGCATGCGAGTAGGCGCCTTGCAGGTCGGGGCTCTTGGCGTCGGGTAGGCCCGAGGCGACGACGCGCGGAAGACTCGCCCTTCCGTCGGCGTACTCATAGGCGTCCACCTGATCGCTCTGCGCGACATAGAGCGTCGACCCGGCGAACGCGAGCCCGTGCGGCTGGTCGAGACCGTCGAGCAGTGCGGAGTACAGCGGACCGGCGCCCGTGGGCTGCATGCGAATGACCTGCCCGGTGCTTGGCAGCGACACCAGGAGATCGCCATCCGGCGTCCAGGCCATCAGCCTGGGCTTTGGTATCCGCTGCCACACCGACATCGTCCAGCCCTTGGGTACCAAAGCCTTTCGTGGCTCGTTGAACGGGGCCGCTGTGAGATCGTCGGGCACGGTCACGGTGACCTCCTCGAGCCCGGTCTCAATCGGCGGGCGGGTCGAGGCGGTGCCGGTCGAGTCGGTGCCGGGCGGGGGCGCCGACGAGCACCCCGCCACAACCGCGGCGGCGAGTCCGGTCGCAAGGACCGCGCGCCAGGAGCTACGCCGCCGAGAGCCCTGCATGCATCTCCCAGACCAGGATCTCCGACGGCTCGATGGCGGTGATCCTCTGACCGCCGGACGCGGTGAACCGCACCGCATCACCCTCGGCCAGTGCGCCAGCCCCCTCGAGGCTGACCTCGCCGCGGGCGACGAACAGGTGCACATAGGGCGCGTGCGGCAGCTCGACGACGTCACCGGGCTGCATCCGGGCGCCCCGCAGCGCCGCGTGCCTGTTGCGGATCGTGACGGCCGCGTCGCCGGCATGCTCGGGCATCCCCGAGGCGATGGTGACCAGCCCGCCGCGCAGCAGTTCGTCGTCTATCTCGAGCTGTTGGTAGCCCGGGGTGACACCGGCCTCATCGGGCATCACCCACATCTGGACGAAGTGCACGGGCTCCGCGTGTTCCGAGTCGCCGGTCAGCGTCCATGAGTCGTTTCTCTCCGAGTGCAGGATTCCGCGGCCTGCCGACATCCGTTGCGCCAGACCGGGATAGATGACACCCGAGTGCCCGGTCGAATCCTGGTGCACGAGTGATCCGCGCAGCACCCACGTGACGATCTCCATATCGCGGTGCGGATGGGTGTCAAAGCCCTGGCCTGGTTTGACGACGTCGTCGTTGTTCACCAGGAGCAGGCCGTGATGGGTATTGGCGGGGTCGTAGTTGCCGCCGAACGAGAACGAGTGCTTGGAGTCCAACCAGGAGATCGTGGTGGCGGCGCGATCCGCCGCGCGTCGAATCTCGACGGTCTCGGTGCCGGTCATCTGATCACTCCTTGGAGGTCCTGGCCAGCCTAAGCGGCGAGCACTGGACACGACAACATAGATGATGTGTCATGTATTCCGTGTGGTTGTCAGACGACGAACAACGGGTGTGGCGCGCCTACCTGGCGATGACCGCCGGGTTGCAGGCGGAGATGAGCCGCCAGCTCTCGCGAGACTGTGGGCTGTCACTGGCCGAGTACGACGTGCTGGTCGCGCTCGACGAACGGCATGAGTGTCGAATCTCCGAACTCCGAGACCGGCTGGGCTGGGAGCAGAGCAGGCTGTCACATCAACTGTCGAGAATGCGCACGCGTGGATTGATCGCGCGTCAGGGCGCATCGGATGATCGTCGGGCGGCCACCGTCGACCTCACCGACGATGGGCGCTCGGCGCTTCGAGCAGCGGCTCCGGGGCATGCCGAACTCGTGCGCTCGGTGGTGTTCGAGGGCATGAGCACAGAGCAGGCCCGTGCGCTGACGCAATGGACCTCCGCGGTGCTGGAGAGGCTGGGCCACACCGCTGACTGAGCGACCGGTGGAATGGGCTTAGTCTGTCGACGTGGATATCAATGGTGCTAGCGCAATCGTCACTGGTGGCGCGTCGGGTATCGGCGCGGCAACTGCACGCCAGTTGGCGGCCAAGGGTGCTCGGGTCGTCGTCGCGGACCTGAACGCGGAGAGCGGGCAGAAGCTCGCGCACGAGATCGGCGGCGTGTTCGTCAGCGTCGACGTCACCAACACCGAGCAGATCGAGGATGCGGTCAACACTGCCGCCGACCTCGGTCCACTGCGGGCCCTGGTGAACTCGGCGGGTATTGGCTGGGCCCAGCGCACAATCGGCAAGGACGGGGAGTTCGCCTCGGCGCACAACCTGGACGCCTACAAGAAGGTGCTCGCCATCAACCTGGTCGGCACCTTCGACTGCATTCGGCTGGCGGCGACCGCGATGAGCCGCAACGATGTCACCGACACCGGCGAGCGCGGCGCGATCGTCAACATGACGAGCGTCGCGGCCTTCGACGGCCAGATTGGCCAGGCCGCCTACTCATCGTCCAAGGGTGGCGTGGTCGGGTTGACACTGCCGGTGGCGCGCGATCTTTCAGCCGTCGGCATCCGGGTCAACACCGTCGCCCCCGGTCTCATCGACACGCCGATCTACGGCGAGGGCGAGGCGTCGGAGGCGTTCAAGGCCAAGCTGGGCGAATCGGTGCTCTTCCCGCATCGCCTCGGCAAGCCGGACGAACTCGCGTCGATGGTCATCGAACTGATCACCAACTCCTACATGAACGCTGAGGTCGTTCGAGTGGACGGTGGCATCCGGATGCCACCCAAGTAACTCCCGAGAGCCCCCCGCCAGCAGACACAAAACTGCCCCTTTTCACGCGAAAAGGGGCAGTTTTGCTGGAGCCGCTTGCGGACTGCTCGGCAGAGGGGATTACCAGTCGGATTCGTCGAACGTGACGACACCGCGGATGTTCTTACCGTCGAGCATGTCCTGGTAACCGTCATTGATGTTGTCCAACGTGTAGGTCTTGGTGACCATGTCGTCGATGTTCAGTACGCCCGACTTGTAGAGGCCGACGAGTTTCGGCGTCTCGATGTGTGAGCTGCCGCCGCCGAAGATGTTGCCCTTCAACGTCTTCTGCAACATCGTGAAGAGGAACAGGTTGAGCTTGACGTCGGCGTCCATCATCGAGCCCATGCCGGTCACCACGCACGTGCCGGTCTTGGCGGTCAGGATCATCGCCTCTTCGACGTACTCACCGCGCATCTCACCGACGGCGATGATCACCTTGTCGGCCATCAGGCCGTGCGTCACGTCGATCATGGGCCCGATGGCTTCGGCCATCGACGGGTAGACGTGGGTCGCGCCGAACTTGATCGCCTGGTCGCGCTTCCACTCGACGGGATCGATCGCGATGACGGTCTTGGCGCCGGAGATCACCGCGCCCTGCAGAGCGCTCATGCCGATACCGCCGACGCCCACGATCACGACGGTCTCACCCGGGGCGACCTGCGCGACGTTGGTGGCAGACCCGAATCCGGTCGGCACCGCGCAGCCCATGATGGCGGCGGTCTCGAACGGGATGTCCTTGTCGATCTTGACCACGGAGTCCTTGTGCACCGTCATGTACGGCGCGAACGTCCCCAACAGGTTCATCGGCGACACCTCGTGGGTGCCCGAGTGGATCCGCGACGTTCCGTCGGCGATGGCCTTGCCGCCGAGAAGGAGTGCGCCGCGGTCACACAGTGAGCGGAACCCCTTCATGCAGGGCGGACACTCACCGCACGCGGGGATGAACGCGAGGATGACGTGATCGCCCTCCTCGATGCCCGTGACGTTCTTGCCGACCTTGGTGATCACGCCGGCACCCTCGTGGCCGCCGAGTGCGGGCAGCGCGATCGGAGTGGCACCCGTCGTCAGGTGATAGTCGGAGTGACACATGCCCGCCGCGTGCATGCGGATCTGGACCTCGTCGGCGACGGGGTCGCCCAACTCGATCTCATCGACCCGGAACGGCGTGTTCAGTTCCCACAGCAGAGCGCCCTTGGTCTTCATGGCGGCGATCATAGAACACGTTTCAGAACTCGCGTGAACTAGGCCACTTACCTGCGGTGATGATCGGTCAGAACCAGTCGTGGATCGGGTATCGCCCTGATCGCGAGAAACCCGGACGGCTCGCTGGTCAGACGCTGATAGGCAGAGGGGTCGATCTCGGCGGCCGCCGGGGTCGGGCGCGGTTCGACGAGCCGTTCGATGAGGAAACCCGCCGCGCGCAGTTCCTCGCAGGTCTGCTCCAGCGGTGACAACCAGTAGCGGACCTGCCAGCCGCGACTCCAGACCTCGTCGACAACCCGGGCGTCGAAGTAGTTGCCGCCATGACGCAGCCAGTCCCCGGTGGGATGCATGCGCGACAGCACCAGCGCACCGTCGGGACGGAGCGTCCGCCGCAGCTCGCGCAGTGCGCTCGTCCGGTCGTCGAGGTACTCCAGCGCAAGGGCGAGAAGCACCAGATCAACCGACTCATCGGGCAACCAGGCGATCGGATCGGCGAGGTCATGCACCCGAAAGGACCCCGATGGGACCCGTTGCCGACACAGTTCGACCATGCGCGGACTCTGGTCGAAGCCGAGCACCGTCGCGCCGCGGGCGACGAGTTCGGACGCGTAGAGACCGGGTCCGCAGGCCGCGTCGAGGACGGTGCGGCCCGCGACGTCACCGAGGAGGTCCAGACACGCCGGCCGGTCGTAGTGCGCGTTGTACAGGCCGTCGCGGCTGTGCTCGAGGAACTCGTCGGCGAAATCGTTGTACTGCGGGTTCGTCCCCACACCGTCGGTCACGGTGACTACAGCGCGGCAGGCAGGCCGAACGTCGCGAACAGGCCCTCTGCGGCGTGGAATGCCACCACGTGCGAGATACCGCCAGGGCGGACCTCCAACACGTGCAACTGGAACTGCTCGTGCGCGCCGGTCTCAGGGTTGAGCATGTAGAGCGCGGCCGCGGGCTGGCCGTTGGCGACGGTGCGCAGGAAGCGCATATCGCCCGCGCCCTGGGCGGGGCAGTGCGTCTTGGAGAGCGTGACGATGTTCTCCGGACCCTGATACCAGCCGTCGAACGGGGGCATCTCGAAGATCGCCTCGGCGGTGAACAACTCGACGAGCTTGTCCATGTCGTAGGTCTCGAACGCCTCGATGTACTTGGCGAGCTGATCCTGAGCCTCGGGGGAGTCCGGGGCCGCGACCTCGCCGTCCTGCGTCGGCGCCACGGCGTCGAGCTGCGCGCGAGCGCGCTGCAGCAGGCTGTTGACCGCCGCCGTCGAGGCGCCGATCGCCTCACCGACCTCGGCGGCCTTCCACTGCAGCACCTCCCGCAGGATCAATACTGCGCGCTGCCGCGGCGACAGGTGTTGCAGCGCCGCGACGAACGCCAACCGCACCGACTCCCGTGCCTCGAAGATCACTGAGGGATCCGACGGATCCTCCTGAGGCGCGTCGGGCAGCGGCTCAAGCCAGGTGATCTCGTGGTGCTCGGCGATATCGCCGCTTGGGTCCGAGGCCGGTGCCCCCAAGCCGGTGGGCAGCGGCCGGCGCTTGCGGCTGTCGATCGAGGTGAGGCACGTGTTGGTGGCGATCCGATATAGCCAGGTCCGCACAGAGGACCGACCCTGGAACCCCTCGTAGGACTTCCAGGCCCGCAGGTAGGTCTCCTGCACCAGATCCTCGGCATCGTGCAGGGACCCGGTCATGCGGTAGCAGTGCGCCAGCAGTTCACGCCGGTAGCGCTGGGCATCGGCCAGGAAGGTGTCTTTTGAGTCGAACGACTCCGGGATATCCGCCAGGAGGCTCACCCCCACGACCCTACTCAGACCCTCCGACAAGTGAAGGCGACCGATAGTCTCGCCTGGTGCTCACAACCCGCGACGAACGCAGCTTTGACGGTGTCGGCGGTGTCCGCATCGTCTACGACGTCTGGACCCCGGACGGAGCACCGCGCGGCGTGGTGGTGCTGTGCCACGGCTACGCCGAACACGCTCGCCGCTACGACCACGTCGCGCAGCGCTTCGGCGAGGCCGGTCTCATCACGTACGCGCTGGACCAGCGGGGACACGGTCGCTCGGGTGGCAAGCGCGTCTACCTCAAGGACATCTCGGAGTGCACCGCTGACTTCGGCGCGCTGGTCGGGATCGCCGCCGTCGACCGTCCTGAACTCAAGCGGGTCGTCCTCGGGCACAGCATGGGTGGTGGTGTCGTGTTCGCCTACGGCGTCGAGCACCCCGACGACTATGCGGCGATGGTGCTGTCCGGGCCTGCTGTCTATGCCCAGGACGGTGTCTCGTCCCTCATGATCGGCGTCGCCAAGGTGGTCGGCAGCGTGCTGCCCGGCCTTCCCGTGCAGGATCTGCCTGCCGAGGCGGTGTCCCGCGACCCCGCCGTCGTCGCCGCGTACATCGCCGACCCGTTGGTGCACCACGGCAAGCTGCCCGCGGGTATCGCCAAGGCGCTGATCGGCGTGGGCGAGTCGATGCCGACCAGGGCCGCCGCGCTCACCGCGCCGCTTCTGGTGGTCCACGGCGGTCGGGACAGTTTGATCCCCGTGGCGGGGAGTAGACGTCTGGTGGAGTGCGTCGGATCCTCGGACGTGAACCTGAAGGTCTACCCGGAGCTGTTCCACGAAGTGTTCAATGAGCCGGAGCGCGAGCTGGTGCTCGACGACGTGGTGTCGTGGATCGAGGTTCATCTGTGACTGCGCGGGGTCTGACTCGCGCCCCGGCGCGGTGGCTCATCGGGGTTGTGGCACTGACGCTCGTCGTCGCGGGGTGTTCCTCCGACAATGGCACCCCGGCAGCCTCGTCCACTGCGGATACCCCGGGCACGTCGGCCGCGGCAGCGTCGACGAAGGCGGTCACTCCGGACGGCTGGATCGAGGAGTCCGTGTCGTTCGAGGCCGACGGCCTGACCATTCACGGCACGTATCGGCATCGCCAAGACGCCGCGCCCGGACCCGCGGCCCTGCTCATCTCGGAGAGCGGTAACACCGACCGCAACGGCGACAACGCGGTGGCAGGCCCGGTCGGCAATATGCGCCAACTCGCGGAGTACCTGTCCGGCAAGGGGATCGCGAGCCTGCGCTATGACAAGGTCGGCACGGGTGAGACGGGCCTGGGCCCGTACGCGAAGCGGCCCGCCGACGTCGGTAGCGCCGTCTACACCACGGGCGCCCAGGCGGCGGCCGGGTTCCTTGCGCAGCGCCCGGGTACCGATCCGGCCCGCATCTCGGTCTACGCGCTGGGGGAGGGCACCGTGCACGCCATGGCCGTCGCCCTCGACACGGCCGCGGGTGCGCCGAAGATCCACTCGCTGGGGCTCTTTGCGCCGTTGTCCGCCCGCTATCTCGACATCATCACGGGGCGCGTCCACGCCGACGTCGACGCCGCGGTGTCATCGGGGGCGAAGACCGCTGAGCAGGCCGGTGAGGTGCTGACGGCGTGGAACGCCGCCGTCGCGCAGGCGCGCACCGAGGGCACCGCGCCGGCGAAACTGCCTGAGGGCCTGAGCGCGGTCCTCAATCCGGGCAACGTGAAGGCGGTCGTGGAGGCCGACGCCATCGACCCGTTGGCGCTGGCCGCCAGGCTCCCCGCGGCGATGCCGGTCCTCGCCACGTGCTCGGACTCCGACGCCCAGGCCAACTGCGAGGCGGAGCGGCCGCTGTTCGCGGCTCTGGGGCACACGGCCCTGACCGTCGTGGAACTCAAGGGCGTCAATCACGTCCTGCGCGACGACCCGACCGACAACGTCGGGAACTACGCCAGCAAGGACCCGCTGTCGCCCCAGCTACTGGCCGCGTTGGACGGCTTCGTCGGCAAGTAGTGGCGCCTGTGGATGAATACTGTTGTGGGGATGGATGACACGGTGTGCAGCCACGGGGCGTGCGATGGCCCGGGGAAGGTCAGACTCGTTCCCTAACGTGACGCCCATGACGGATAACCCGACAACCCAGCGAGTGATGACATGACCGTTCAGCGAGAAGCGGAGCGGATCCGCGCATGACCGATGACAAGATGCTGGCCCGGATCGCAGCCCTGCTGCGGCAGGCCGAGAACACCGAGAACGCCCACGAGGCTGAGGCGTTCATGACCGCTGCGCAACGGCTGGCGACCACCACGTCCATCGACCTGGCGGTGGCGCGGGCGCACGCGGCCACCCGCACGGCGGCCCAGACCCCGGTGCAGCGCACCGTCACGATCGGGACCGCGGGCACCAAGGGCCTGCGCACCTACGTGCAGCTGTTCGTGGCGATCGCGATCGCCAACGACGTGAAGTGTGATGTCGCGTCCAACTCCACGTTCGTCTACGCGTACGGCTTCGCCGAGGACATCGACGCCACCCACGCCCTCTACGCCGGCCTGGTGGTGCAGATGGTGAAGGCGTCGGACTCCTACATCGCCACCGGTGCACATAAGCCGACGCCGACCATCACCGCCCGGCTCAACTTCCACCTGGCGTTCGGCGCGCGCATTGGCCAACGGCTCAGCGAGGCTCGCGACGAGGCGACCCGCCAGGCGACCCATGGTGCCGATCAGCGTCCGGGCACTGCTGTCGCGTTGCGCAACAAGGACATCGAACTCAAGTCCTTCTACCGGGAGGCCTCCAAGGCGCGCGGCACGTGGCGGGCCACCAGCGCCTCCGCGGGATACTCGTCGGCCGCCAGACGGGCAGGCGACCGGGCCGGCAAGCGCGCCCGACTGGGCGCGAGTGCCGAACTCGCGGGCTCCCGCGGCGCTCTGGACCGCTGACGCCCGTGCCCCGCGACGCGCAACGTTCGAAGGTCTACGCGGCCGAGCAGTTCGTCCGCACGCTGTTCGACCGGGCGCAGTCCCGCGGTGAGAGCACGCTGGAGTTCTTCGGGGCGAACATCACCCTTCCCCCGGAGGCGCGGTTCGCGTCGGTCGAGTCCGTGCGGCGCTACGTCGACTCCGTACTCGGACACGGCGCGGTCGAGCAGCGCTGGCCCGATGCCGAACCGCTGGCCGTGCGCAGTCGACGGGGCTGCACGGCCGCACACTACGAACGCGGTGACGGGGTCGCCACCATCGCCGTCCCCGATCGCCACACCACGTGGGCGCTGCGCGAACTGGTGGTGCTGCACGAGATCGCCCACCACCTGTCTCCGTGCGAGCCTGCGCACGGGCCGGAGTTCACCTCGACGCTGTGTGATCTGGCGGCCGCGGTGATGGGCCCCGAGGTGGCCCATGTGCTGCGCGTGGTTTACGCGAAGGAGGGTGTGCGGTGAAGGAGACTGCGCGATAACACAAACCGGCTAGCGTGGGCGAGGTGACCGAACCCGATCCCCGCGCACTGGATGCCATGTTCACCCAGCTGCTGCACACCGAGGACGCGGCATTGGCCGCGGCACGTCAGGCCGCCGACGCCGCGGGCATGCCCCAGATCGAGGTGTCCGCGCAGCACGCGAAGTTGTTGACCCTGCTGGCGACGAGCACCCGAGCCGCGCGCGTCCTGGAGATCGGCACGCTCGCGGGCTACAGCACCATCGCGCTGGCGCGCGGCATCGGGCCGGGCGGGCAGGTCGTGACCCTGGAGTACGAGCAGGCACACGCCGACGTCGCGCGCCGAAACCTCGACCACGCCGATGTGGGGGAGCGCGTCGAGATCATCGTCGGCGCCGCGCTGGACACCCTGCCCCGGCTGGCGAACCGTGGTGACAGGTTCGACTTCTTCTTCATCGACGCTGACAAGGAGAACAACCCCGCCTACGTCGAGTGGGCGGTCACGCTGGCCGAGCCCGGCGCGGTCATCGTGGTCGACAACATCGCCCGGATGGGCCGTGTGCTCGATCCCGGGCCGGAGGACCATCAGGCCCGCGCCGTGCGGGACATGTTCGTGATGATGGGCGAGCACCCGCGCCTGGACACCGCCGCGATTCAGACGGTCGGCACCAAGGGGTGGGACGGGTTCGCCGTGGCGCTGGTCAGATAGGAGGCGGCTCGCGAGCTCATTGCGACCGGATCTTGATGGCTGGCCTGTCGGGCCAGGCGTACTTTGGACAGTGATGAATGGGGGTGCGGCAAGCCTCAAAAAGCTTGCTGCATAACGGAAAGGATACGAAATGACAACGTCCCATACATCAATCGATCAGCATCCTGACATATTGGCTCTGCGCGCGAGCTATGACCGCGCCTCCGAGTCGATGACCGCGCAAGCCACCTTCGGCCTGACATTGCTGACGGCGGTTTTCGTTGCGCTGACGCCGTACATCTTCGGCTTCGACGCCTTCACGCGGCTGCCCTTCAACGATCTGATCGTCGGTATCACTGTCGCTGTACTGGCAATGTGTTTCGGGTCGGCGCTGGACCGTACCCACGGCATGACGTGGACGTTGCCCGTCTTCGGTCTGTGGCTCATCGCCTCACCGTGGATGTTCGTCGCGTCACCGACCGCGGGCATGATCTGGTCACACGTGATCTGCGGTGCGCTGATCACGCTGCTTGGCATGAACGCCGTGTACTTCGGAATGCGCGTCCGCGATTCCGGAGCCCGGCACGGGTAGTCCCGTAACGCGCTGAGCCAATGCGAGTGGCCGGCCGGGTGTGTCCCCGGCCGGACGGCCGACGTCGACTAGCTGCAGACAGCGCCCGTTGCCGCTGAGCCGACCAGCTTCGTGTACTTGGCCAGGACGCCGGTGGTGTAGACCGGCGGCAGCGGCTCGAAACCTGCCTTGCGGGACTCGAACTCGTCGACGTCGACCAGCACGTCGAGGGTGCCCTTGCCGACGTCGAGGCGGATGCGGTCACCGTCGCGCAGGAACGCGATGGGTCCGCCGTCGACGGCCTCGGGCGCGATGTGCCCGACGCAGAGGCCCGTCGTACCGCCCGAGAACCGGCCGTCGGTCATCAGCAGCACGTCCTTGCCCAGGCCCGCACCCTTGATGGCGCCGGTGATCGCGAGCATCTCGCGCATACCTGGGCCGCCCTTGGGGCCCTCGTACCGGATGACGACGACGTCGCCGTGCGTGATGGTGCCGTCCTCGAGCGCGTCGAGTGCTGCTCGCTCGCGCTCGAAAACCCTTGCGGTGCCCTCGAACACGTCGGAGTCGAAGCCCGCCGACTTCACCACGGCGCCCTCGGGGGCCAGCGAGCCGTGCAGAATCGTGATGCCGCCTGTCGGGTGGATCGGGTTGTTCATCGCCCGCAGCACCTTGCCGTCGGGGTCCGGCGGCGCGATGTGGGCCAGGTTCTCGGCCATGGTCCTACCCGTCACCGTCAGGCAATCCCCGTGCAGCAGGCCGGCGTCCAGCAGGGCCTTCATGACGACGGGCACACCACCGATCTCGTCGACATCCTTCATCACGTGGCGGCCGAACGGCTTCACGTCGGCAAGGTGCGGCACCTTCCGTCCGACCCGCGTGAAGTCCTCGAGCGTGAGCTTGACCCCTGCCTCCCACGCAATCGCCAGCAGGTGCAGCACCGCGTTGGTGGAGCCGCCGAATGCCATGACGACGGCGATGGCGTTCTCGAACGCCTCCTTGGTGAGAAGGTCGCGCGCGGTGATACCGCGGCGCAACATCTCGACCACCGCCTCACCGGACTTGCGGGCGTACTCGTCGCGCCGCTTGTCGATGGCCACCGGTGATGCGCTGCCCGGCAGTGACATGCCCAGCGCCTCGGCGGCCGATGCCATGGTGTTGGCGGTGTACATGCCGCCGCAGGCGCCCTCGCCGGGACAGATGGCTCGCTCGATGATGTCGACGTCCGCCCGGGACATCAGCCCGCGGGAGCAGGCCCCGACGGCCTCGAAGGCGTCGATGATGGTGACTTCCCTCTCGGTGCCGTCGGTCATCTTGGCGACGCCCGGCATGATCGACCCGTTGTAGAGGAACACCGAGGCCAGGTTGAGTCGGGCGGCGGCCATGAGCATGCCGGGAATCGACTTGTCGCAGCCCGCCAGCAGCACCGTGCCGTCGAGGCGCTCGGCCTGCACAACGGTCTCGACGCTGTCGGCGATGACCTCGCGGCTCACCAGCGAGAAGTGCATGCCCTCGTGGCCCATCGAGATACCGTCGGAGACCGAGATGGTGCCGAACTCCAGCGGATAACCGCCGGCCTCGTGCACACCACCCTTGACCGCCTGCGCCAGTCGCTGCAGCGACATATTGCACGGGGTGATCTCATTCCACGACGACCCAACACCGATCTGCGGCTTGACCCAGTCGTCATCGGTCATGCCGACCGCGCGCAGCATCCCGCGGGCGGCGGTCTTCTCGAGGCCATCGGTGACGTCGCGGCTGCGGGGCTTGATATCGGGCGTGCTTTCTGAGGGCATTGGACGATTATGCGCCTGAGCAGTGAGCCCACCAAACCAATTCCAATACCCCCGAGGGGTATGAGGTATGATGGGTTCGTGAAGCTGATGACTGCCCGCGTTGTGGCCCTGACCTCCGTACTGGCCACCGCACTGTTCATGTCGGCCTGTTCCAGCCCGCCCGCATCGGACGGCCACACCGACCAATCGCACCACAGCGAGACGTCCGCCGCAGCGCAGGGGGCGAATTTCAACGATGCCGACGTGGTGTTCGCGACCGACATGATCCCGCACCACCAGCAGGCGATCGAACTGTCGGCGCTGGTGCCCGAACGCTCCTCGGACCCGGCCCTCGTCGAACTGGCGGCGGCCATCTCCGGGGCTCAGAAGCCCGAGATGGAGGCCCTGAAGGTGTTCCTCGTTCAGTGGCGGGGCGGTGAGTCCGCAGGATCCAGCCCGGACCCCCATGCGGGGCATGACATGGGTTCCATGGACGGCATGGTCGACGGACCCACCATGGCGAAGCTGGAGACGCTGCGGGGTGCTGAGTTCGACACGCTGTGGTTGCAGTCGATGATCGGCCATCACGAAGGGGCCATCACGATGGCCAACACCGAGATCGCCGACGGCGTGAACACGGATGCAAAGGCGCTCGCCAAGCAGATCGTGACCGCCCAGCAGACCGAGATCAATCAGATGAAGCAGATGTTGGGAGCCTGACATGGCAGATGAGACAGAGGTTGCCGCCCCGCACGGGTACTCGCCTAACAAGGAGAACTACGCGAAGCGGATGCGGCGTATCGAGGGCCAGGTCCGCGGGGTCGCCAAGATGATCGACGAGGACAAGTACTGCATCGACGTCCTCACGCAGATCAGCGCCGTCAAGAGCGCGCTGGAGTCGGTGGCGCTCGGCCTGCTCGAGGAGCACCTCGGCCACTGCGTCAGCCATGCCGTGGCTGAGGGTGGCGCTGAGGCCGACAAGAAGCTGGCTGAGGCGTCGGCGGCGATTGCCAGGCTGGTCCGGTCCTGACCCTCTCGCCTCGTAACGGCGGTCCACGCACCGGGGAGACGGAGGTAACGATGTCGGCCCGCGTGACGATTAACAGTGCAGTTCAGCGCACTTTTGGAAGAGCCAGGGCCCGGGCCGGGCCGATATCGCCGCGAGGGCCAGCCCCTGGCGTTGTGCCACACTGGTTTCAGATTTGGTTATGGAGGTGGCGTATGCCGCAAGGGACGTTGAGGAGACTGGCCACCGCGATCTTCGCGGTTGGACTGGTCGGTGGAGTAGTCGGAAGCCCGTCAGCGATGGCGGATCCGGAGGTGGGCCCCGATCCGGCGGTGGTCGACACACCACCAGTCGTGGCGGCCCCACCACCGCCGCCACCACCGGCGTTCCCGATGCCCTGGGACCCGCCGGCTCCGCCGCCACCCCCGACCGAACCGGCGGCGCCGCTGAACCAGTACGGCGCGCCCGCGGTGATCCCGGAGGGCACGCCCGCGGGCCAGAACCCGACGCCATACACCGGTGAGCCCGTTTTCGCGCCGCCGACGTTCAACCCGGTCAACGGGTCGATGGTGGGTGTGGCCAAGCCGATCTACATCAACTTCGCTCGGCCGATCGCCGATCGGGCACTTGCTGAGCAGGCCGTCCGGATCACGTCGAGCCCGCCCGTGGCTGGTCGGTTCTACTGGGTCACCGATACGCAGCTGCGGTGGCGTCCGCAGGACTTCTGGCCGGCCAACACGACGGTGAACATCGACGCGGGAGGCACTAAGTCCAGCTTCCGCACCGGTGACTACCTGGTGGCCACGATCGACGATAAGACCCACCAGATGGAGATCCGGCGCAACGGCGAGCTCGAGAAGACCTTCCCGGTGTCGATGGGCAAGCCCGACGGCAAGCACGAGACCCATAACGGCACCTACTACGTGCTGGAGAAGTTCGCCGACATGGTGATGGACTCGTCCACCTACGGTGTGCCGGTCGACTCCGCCGAGGGCTACAAGCTCAAGGTCCAGGACGCGGTGCGCATCGACAACAGCGGAATCTTCGTGCACAGTGCGCCGTGGTCGGTCGGCGATCAGGGCAAGCGCAACGTCAGCCACGGCTGTATCAACCTCAGCCCGGCCAACGCGCAGTGGTTCTACGACAACTTCGGCAGCGGCGACCCCGTCGTCGTCAAGAACTCCGTCGGGCTCTACAACAAGCCCGACGGCGCGTCGGACTGGCAGATGTTCTAACCGACGCACACCAGCTCAAACGAGGTTGCCCCCGGAGTCCAAGACTCCGGGGGCAACCTCGTTTCATCAGCATGATGTGCGATGCCATCCCTCGGGGTCATTCCCGGGCAGAATTTGCCACATGCCAATCGCCTCGCTCCTTTCGCCGGTTGGTGGCATTCTTTGAGCAGGGGTGGACATGGCTGAAAGCGGAATGAGACGAAAACGACCGGGTAAACCCAAACGCGGCAGGCCCGCAGGCAGGGATCCGGAGGTGACGCGCGCCTGGATTCTGCGCGCGGCCCGCACGGTGTTCGGGTTACGGGGTTACTCGGCCACCAGCGTGCGAATGGTCGCCGAGCAGGCCGGGCTATCGGTGACCGGCGTCTATTACCACTTCGGCAGCCTCGAGGAGATCTACGACGAAGTCGTGGCGGACACCGTGACCCTCCTTGAGGCGATTATCGGCGAGGTCCTCGAGCAGCCAACGATTCGCGCGCAGATCCGAGCGCTCATCTTCGCGATGCACAGGCTCGACTCCGAGGACAGATCCATCATGGCGTTCATGGTCCGGACCTACCTCGACGCGGCGCGCAGCCCGGAGGTGGGCCGC
This sequence comes from Mycobacterium sp. IDUB_39, assembly GCF_055419205.1. Lineage (NCBI taxonomy): Bacteria > Bacillati > Actinomycetota > Actinomycetes > Mycobacteriales > Mycobacteriaceae > Mycobacterium > Mycobacterium sp. IDUB_39. Next base: position 1,229,702 of record NZ_JBVAXF010000001.1, on the reverse strand, counting down.
GACAGCGGGCCCCTGACGGCGGGCACCGCACAGTTGTTCGTCACGATGGTGCGCTCGGCGATCAGCCGCGGTGAACTCCCGCCGGACAGCGACGTCCGCACCACGGTGGGCCTGCTGGCCTCGATCCTGTGGGGGGTCGGCCTGTACTCGGGATTCGTCGAGGACGCCGAAGCGATGGCGGTCATCTTGAACCAGGTCGACGACATGTTCGCCCACGGGCTGGTGCGTCCAGGCTCTTCCGAGAAACCGCCCCGTCTGGTTGGTTAGCCGGCGCGGTTGGCTGGGCCGCGCCTAGCTCCAGATGCGCACCCGCGCAGCAGGTTCCAGGTACAGCTCGTCGGCCGTGTCGACATCGAACGCGTCGTAATACGCGTCGATGTTGCGGACGACGGTATTGCACCGGAACTCCGGCGGCGAGTGCGGGTCGATGGCCAGCCGGCGGATCGCCTCCGCGTCGCGGGACTTGGTGCGCCACACCTGGGCCCAGCCGAAGAACACCCGTTGCGCGCCCGTGAGGCCGTCGATGACGGGTGCATCCTTGCCGCCCAGTGACAGCTCGTAGGCCAGCAGGGCGATGGACAGCCCGCCGAGATCGCCGATGTTCTCGCCGACGGTGAACGCGCCGTTGACGTGCTGGCCCTCACCGAGTTGGCGGGGCACGAGGTGGTCGTACTGCTCGATGAGCGCCTTGGTCCGGACGCCGAACTCGGCGCGGTCGCTGTCGGTCCACCAGTCGACGAGGTTCCCGTCGCCGTCGTACTTGGCGCCCTGGTCGTCGAAGCCGTGCCCGATCTCGTGTCCGATAACGGCCCCGATCCCGCCGTAGTTCGCGGCGTCGTCGGCCTCGGCGTCGAAGAACGGGGGCTGCAGAATCGCCGCGGGAAAGACGATCTCGTTCATACCGGGGTTGTAGTACGCGTTGACGGTCTGCGGGGTCATGAACCACTCATCGCGATCCACCGGCTGGCCCAGTTTCGCCAGTTCCCGTTCGGTGGCGACAGCCTGACCGCGCAGATAGTTGCCGTACAGGTCGGTGCGGTCGATCACCAGCGTCGAGTAGTCACGCCACTTCGCCGGATACCCGATCTTCGGCGTGAACTTGTCGAGCTTGGCCAGGGCGCGCTGCCGGGTCTCGGGAGTCATCCACTCCAGATCGCTGATGCTGACGCGGTAGGCCTCGCGCAGGTTGGCCACCAACTCGTCCATCCGCGCCTTCGCACCGGGCGGGAAGTGGCGTTCGACGTAGAGCTTGCCGACCGCGTCGCCCATCAGGTTCTCGACGAGGGAGACGCCGCGCTTCCACCTGTCGCGGATCTCCTCGGTGCCGCTCAGGGTGCGGCCGTAGAAGTCGAAGTTCTCGGCGACGATCTCGTCGGTCAGCATCGCCGCACGGCCACTGATCACACGCCACCACAACCAGCGCTTCCAGTCCTCGATGTCGCGCTGCGCCCACAGCGCGGCGAAGGCCGTCAGGAAGTCGGGCTGGCGCACCACGATCTCGGCGACGGCGCCCTCAGTGGTGCCCAGCGCGGCGACCCAGCCAGCCCAGTCGAAGCCGGGCGCCTCATTCGGCAGATCGGCGAAGGTACGCAGGTTGTAGGTCAGGTCGGCGTCGCGGCGCTTCACCACGTCCCAATGGGCCGCGGCCAGGTCGGTCTCCAACGCGACGATGCGCTCGGCCGTTGCCGCCCACTCGCCTGGCTGCGGCTCCTCCCCGAACACCAACCCGAGCATCCGCGCGATATGCCCGGGGTAGGCGGCCAGGATCTCGGCGTGCGCGGGATCGCGGTAGTAGGACTCGTCGGGCAGCCCGAGGCCCGACTGCGAGAAGTGCAGCAGGTAGCGGGTGGAGTCCTTGGAGTCGGTGTCGACGTACACACCGGCGCCCCCGCCGATGCCGCTGCGCTGCAACGCGCCCATCACGGCGGCCAGGCTCACGAGGTCCGCGGCGGAATCCACCGCGGTGAGTTCGTCGAGCAGTGGCCGCACGCCGGCGGCCGCGACCGCGGCCTCGTCCATGAAGCTCGCGAACAGGTCACCGACACGCTGCTCGTCCGTGCCGGCGGCCCCGCCTGCTGCGGCCGCCTCACCGATCAGATCACGCACCTGTTCCTCGGCGCGGTCGGCGAGCAGACGAAACGCGCCGTCGGTCGCGCGGTCGGCGGGAATGTCGTAGTCGTTGAGCCAGCGGCCGTTGACGTGGCCGAACAGGTCGTCTTGCGGGCGTGCAGCCTCGTCGACGTAGGACAGATCGATTCCGGAGCGGATGGCTTCAAGCGTCACTCCGCCATCCTGCCATCGCCTGGCAAGTGCGTGCCGTGGCGCCGGGTACCCTCACGCCATGCCCGACGAGGTCAAGGTGGAGCAGGCCGTCAAGGTGGAGCAGGCTGACGCCGCCGCCCGCGGCGGACTCAGCGGTTACGGCATCGGGTCGGTGGTACTGGGGCTTGTGGCGGTGGTGGCCGCGGTCCTGGCGTTCATGATCTGGTCGGGTCACCGCAGCGATGTCGCCGAGCGCACCTACCAGACCGACGTCCTGCAGACCGCCGCCGATTGGACCACCGTCCTGATCAACATGGACAAGGACTCCATCGACGACAGCCTGCGCACACTGCACAGTGGGACCGTCGGCCAGCTGAACGCCGACTTCGAGAGCACTGTCGAACCGTTCAAGCAGTTGGTGGCGAAGTTGCAGTCGCAGACCACCGGCCAGGTCGAGTCGGTGTCGATCGAAACGCTCTACCACCAGCTTCCCGGCCCGGCCGGAGCGCCGCCGCAGCCCGAACTGTCCACGGTGGCCTCACGCACCGACACGGTGCTCGTGGTCGCGACGTCGATGAGCCAGAACGCCGGCGGCACGGAACCACGACCCGTGCGCTGGAATCTGCGCCTCGGAGTCTCCGACGTGGACGGCAAGCTGCTGATCTCGCGGCTGGAGTCCCTGCGATGAGGAATGCGCTGCGGGTCGCCGCGGTCGACGTGCTGGCCCCGCTGGCCGCGATCGCCGCCCTGGTCTACGTGGGGGCCGCTCTGGCGTGGCCGCTGTGGTGGGTGTCGGTGTGCTCGGTGGCAGCACTGTTGATCGTGCAGGGCATGATCGTCGACTTCGTGCTGTACCGGCGCGACGGTGTGACGATCGGTACCGATGACGACGGGCCCGTGCTGCGTCTGGCCGTCGTCGGTCTGGCGGCGGCCGCGCTGGTGGCCGCCGTCGCGGTCGGCTACACGCAGTGGACGGCACCGGACCGTGCCATGCGCGCCGACATCACCGAGGTGGTGGGCATCGCCAGCAGCGTCGCGGAGGCGTCGGCCACCTTCACCCCGCAGGACCCGAACGCATCGATCAACCGGGCAGCAGATCTGATGACGTCCGAGCGAGCACAGGCCTACCGCGCCGAATTCGAGTCGGTGGCAAAGGAACTCACGAGCAGGAACGTCTCAGGCCAGGCGTCCACGATCTCGGCTGGCGTAGAGGCTATCGGCCCGGAGGCCGCCAGCGTGGCGGTGGTGATGCGGGGTACGCAGAACGCGCCGGGCAAGCCGCAGGACGTGGCGGTGCTGGCGTTGCGGGTGGCACTGACCAAGGCCAGCGGCAAGTGGTTGGTGGTCGACGTCTCGCCGATCAACGCCCGCTGATCGCCGGCGTCAGCGACATCAGCCGGTGCGACCGGTGCGCTCGTCGTGGATCTTGGCGAACCGGTCCGACAGCCGGCGCATACGAATCATCAGTGACGCGGCCGGGCAGTCGCGGCCCTCGAGATAGGAGCCGAACTCCTCATTCGGCAGTCCGATCCGCGACGCGAACTCCTGCTGGCCCAGACCGGAGCGCTCCAGAAGTAGGCGCACATGGCGGCCGACCTCAGCGCACTCATTGGCCTCGAGATTCGCGCGGGCGCGAAGCAGGACCTCGGCCAACGCCTTGGAGACGCCCTGCGGAGGCGCGGAGTGCAGGACCTCCTCGACCTGTCGCGCGGTACGGCCGTAGGGGTCGCGCTTGACGGCGACGACGATGCGTTGCCACACGTTGAGATCGTCGGTTTCCAGCGCCGCACGGATCGATGACGTCGGCCAGAACTCGACGGGACGACTGTCGGTCTGTCGACGCCGCGGTGCCGCTGCCGGGTCCGGGACCGGGGTCGGACGGCCGGGCGCGGCGTCGTCATGCGTGTCCCGCACGTCGGAACTCAACGTCACCTCGCCTCCTCCAGCATCGCCACTGCCACTTCCAGGCAGCGCTGCCTGACACGCTCCCAGTCTGCCACTGCTGCCGGGTCAGACGCGCTCTCGTCATCATGATCCGACGGTTGCGGATCGGACAGGCGGCGAATCAGCTGCGTGGCGACCCACTGCTTCCTCGAGCGCTGACCAGCGTAGTACCGGTCGATGCGGGTCAAGACTTCCGCTGCAGTTTGGGTCTCCATGGAGTCGATCAGATCGGCGAACTCGCTGAAGTCCCGCGTGGCGTTCCGCGACATCACGAGATAGCTCTTGAGTCGCAGTGTCTCGGCTCCGGTGGGGATCTGAAGCCGGTCGCCGGTGGGCAGCAGAACGTTGGTGGTCTCCATCGGCCTGCGGCGCTCCACCACGGGCGCCTCGGCGTCTGCAGCGGTCTGCAGTGCGTCGAGCGCGACCGCCAGTCGTCCCCGCCACAGCGTCACCGGGTGGACGGTTGTGGGCGCCGCCTTGCCACCCGCTCGACCCGCACCGGCCACGCCGCGCAACCCGATCCGTACGGTGCGGGCCTCGGCGCGGGTCGCGCTGGTCTGTCCGGCGCGGGTCGCGCTGGTCTGTCCGGCGCGGGTCGCGCTGGTCTGTCCGGCGCGGGTTGCGCTGGCCACGCCGCCGCCGTTGTCGCTTGGACTCTTTACCCGGACCATGGACCCGGCCAGCGCCACGGGCGTGTCGCAGCCCTTGACCGCAAGCGGTCCGCAGCCGCTGAACGCCAGCGGGTCCGCGACGATGATCGCCTGCGGCGCAAGGGTCTTCAGTTTGGCTGCCGATTTGACGACGGTGCGGATATCGGAGCCTGACGGACCCAGCTCGGAGATGTTCTCCGGGATGATCACGAGGTCGCCGATGTCGATCTTGGGTAGCGGCTTCTCGAAGTCCACCGACGGCAGGATCCGGTCCAGCCAGCGCGGCAGCCACCAGTTCCATTCGGCGAACATCGCCATCAACGCCGGCACCAGGACCAGCCGCACCACCGTGGCGTCGACGGCGATCGCCACGGCGCAGGCCACGCCGAGCTGTGCCACGAGCGGCATGCCCGCGAATGCGAAGCCGACGAACACCGCGATCATGATGAGCGCCGCGCTGGTGATGGTGCGGGCGCTGGTGCTCACGCCGTACGCGACTGCATCCCGGGTGTTCTTGGTCTGGACGAAACGCTCGCGGATGCGGGTCAGCAGGAAGATCTCGTAGTCCATCGACAACCCGAAGGTCATCGCCAGGACCAGCGGCGGGATGGTGCTGTCCAGCGACGTCAGCGGCTCGAATCCGAGCGACTCGAACCACCCCCACTCGAACACGACGACGAGGCTGCCGTACGCCGCGGCCACCGAGAGCACCGTCATCAGCACGCCCTTGAAGGCCAGGAACACCGATCTGATCGAGATCAGCAGCATCACGAACGCGATGAACGCCACGAACGCGAACACCAGGGGTTGGGTGTCCGCCACCCGATCGTCGAAGTCCTTGAGCAGGGCGGTCGGTCCGCCGACATCTATATGCGCGCGATCACCGGCAGCCTCGGGCAGATTGGCTCGCAACCAGTCGATGGTGTCGCGGGCGCCCATCTCCTCGGGGTCGATGGACAGCACGACCGACACCAGGGCGCTGCGATTGTCGTCGCCGAATACGGCGGGCGAAACGTTCACCACATACGGCGCCTCGGCGATCCTTGCCTCGACTGCGGTCAGGGTGGCGGCGTTCTGGGGTTCGTTGGCGCTGCCTTCAGGGAACGTCACCAGCACCCGGATCGGCCCCAGCGCGCCAGGCCCGAGCGCATCGGCCGCCGCGTTGATACCGCCGCGGATCTCATGGGTGGGCTCGAACTGTCGCTGCAGGCTGTTGCCCAGGGTCATTGCGAACGCCGGGGCGGCCAGCGTCAGCAAGCAGATGGTGGCCGCGATCGCCGACAGCCAGGGACGTCTCATCACCCCGGTGACCCAGCGGGTCCAGAATCGCGACTGCGTGGTGTCCGGCCGGCGGGACATATGAAGGTAGGTCGACCTCTTCGCGGCGGCCTTGCCGAAAGTTCGCAGCACGGCCGGGGTCAGGGTGGTCGACGTCAACACGGCGACCGCGACGGCCAGGATCGCGCCGGTCGCCATCGACGACAGCACCGGCGTGTTGATGAGGTAGATGCCCGTAACCGATGCGATAACCGTCAGACCAGAAAGCAGTACCGCCAGGCCCGACGTGCCCATCGCCGCGTCGGCGGCCTGTTCGGCGTCACGGCCTGCGCGCAGTTCTTCACGGAAGCGCATGAGGATGAACAGCGAGTAGTCCACTGCCAGCGCGATACCGAACATCGACACCGTCGATGTCACGAACACCGACATCGTCGTCACCATCGACAGCAGGAAGACCAACCCCATCGTCACGGCGACGGTGCACACGCCCAGCAGCAGCGGAAGCGCAGCGGCGGCGAGCGACCCGAAGACCGCCAGCAGCACGATCATGACGATCGGCAGATTCCACTTCTCGGCCTGCGCGACATCGTGCTTGGTGGCCTCACTTGCGGCGGCACCCAACGCGCCCTGCCCGATGACGTAGAGCCGGACCTTTCCGTTCTCCGTTTGTCCGGGTTGATCCCCGTCGACGCCGATCGCCTTGCGCAACTGCTTGGCGACGTCGGTGCTGCCGGCGTCGAAACCGGTTTGCAGGGAGACGACGTAGGGGCGGTCAGGCCGGGGTGGTGGCTGCTGCGGGTTCGGGACGATCGTGACGCGGGACTCCGCGGCGGCGATGCGCTCGAGCTGCGCCACGGCGGCGTTCATATCCTCGTAAGACGCGTCGGCGCGCGGCGCGGCGACCAATGCCAGAGGTGATGCGCCCTGATCGGGGTAGTGGTCCTCGACCTGCCGCTCGACGGCCAGCGATTGCGATCCCGCGACCTCGAAGCCGCCGCCGGTGAGATTGCCGGCCTGGCTGAGTGACAGGTAGATCGACGGCAATAGGAGGAGCAGCCACACCGCGAAGACCGCCCAGCGATATCTGCGCAGATTGCTACTCAAGCGCATCATGAACTGCTGTATGACGAACCTCGGCCTTCTCGCGGCGTTTCGTAGCTGGAGCGTACCGCAGGGTGGGGTAGGGTGACCGGCTTCGCCAGGAGCGACCGCATTGGTCGGCCAGCGATCTGGTTGACCTGCGAATTTGCTGTGCGGATTGTGCCGGTGGTCCGCCGCGATGGCAGGATGGGCGAGTGCGGCCTCGGGTCGGGGATCAGATTGCCGCCATTAGCAAGGGTTTGTGCGGGTAGGAGCCCTGCGTGAACCGTGAGGAGCCAACCATGGGAAGCACATCTGAGCGTGCGCGACGAGGACTCTTCGGAGCGTTCGCTGTAACTGCGGCGGGCGGTGCTGCCGTCGTCGCACTGGCCGTTCCGGGCGGTCTGGCCGCCCCATCGGCCACCGCAGCATCCGACCCGTGCGCGGCCAGCGAGGTCGCCAAGACGTTGGGTTCGGTCGCAACGTCCACGGGCAATTACCTGGACACTCATCCGGAGACCAACACAGCGCTGACGACCATATCGAAACAGCAAGCGGGTCCTGCGTCATTGGCGGCGCTCAAGACGTACTTCGATGCCAACCCGCAGGCCGGCAAGGACATGCAGCAGTTGCAGCAGCCCCTCGTCGTGCTGTCGTCGCGCTGCAAGCTTCCGCTCACGCTGCCGCAGCTTATGGGCCTGATGCAGGGCGCGCAGTCACAGGCGGGCGCACTGCAGGGCGCGACCCCGGAAAGTTTGCCAGGAGGGCTCGGGTCGGCTCAGACCGTAGGCGTCCCGGGTGCCGGTCTGCCGGCGTCGCGGCCACCGGCATCGGTCGGCCGCCAAGGCGCAGGCCCATTGCCTGGTCCCGCCACAACCGCCGCGACCGCCGCAGGCTAGCTTTCCGCGACGCGTCCCAGACTCCCGGCCAACTCGTTGAACTGGGGTTTTGAGCGTCAGGAAGATTGGTTGACCGCAAGGGGAGAAAGTCTTCGCCGATTCTGCTTAGCTTTTCTGTGTCGGTAACCGTCCGTGGTTACGGCCATTCAGTATTCGATAAAGGAGCTTGATCATGTTGCTCTCGACCACTGGTCGGCGGCGTGCGGTTGCTGGCGTCGCGAGCGCTGGCGCGATCGCCGGTGCGATGCTGTTCGGTGCCATCCCGTCTGCCATGGCCGACGACCCGGCGCTCAACCCGCCGAACTGCACGGCGGCCGATCTGGCCGGTGTGGCCGCAGGCGTGTCGGCCTCGACATCGGCGTACCTGTTCACACATCCCGACGTGAACTGGTTCTTCACGAGCCTCGAAGGCAAGCAGCGTGAGGACATCCGCGAAGAGGTGTCGACCTACCTGAACAACAACCCCCAGGTGAAGGCCGAGTTGACGGGCATCCGCCAGCCGCTGGTCGATCTTAAGAACCGCTGCGGCACGGCACCTGCGCCTGCAATTCCGTAATCCCCGTGCCGGTTCGGCAGGGGGCACCTCCCAATAGGGGGGAGGAATCCGGCACCGATCCGTCCACTGCGGACGGATCGGGCCGGATGGTCCTGATGGTCGACGACGATCCGGACGTCAGGACGTCGGTTTCCCGCGGACTGCGGCACTCCGGCTTTGACGTTCGGGTCGCGGCCAACGGTAAGGAAGCGTTGCGGCTGCTCTCCACCGAGACGCACGACGCGCTCGTGCTCGACGTGCAGATGCCCGAACTCGACGGAGTGGCCGTCGTGACCGCGCTTCGTGCGCTCGGCAACGACATTCCCATCTGCGTGCTGTCGGCACGCGATACGGTCAATGACCGCATCGCCGGGCTAGAGGCCGGGGCCGACGACTACCTGACCAAACCGTTCGATCTCGGTGAACTCGTCGCGCGCCTGCATGCCCTCTTGCGCCGGTCGTCGCATTCGGACCCGACGTCGGACACCATGCGGGTCGGTCCGCTGACCATCGACACCGCGCGCCGGCTGGTGTTCGTCGACGGTGAGCGCGTCGAACTCACCAAGCGGGAGTTCGATCTGCTCGCGATCCTCGCCGAGAACGCTGGCGTGGTGTTGTCCCGGCAGCGTCTGCTGGAACTGGTGTGGGGCTACGACTTCGACGTCGACACCAACGTCGCCGACGTGTTCATCAGCTATCTGCGGCGCAAGCTGGAGCGTGATGGGCACAACCGGGTGATCCACACGGTGCGCGGGATCGGCTACGTCCTGCGTCACGATCCGTAGGTGCGCTGGCCACGGTTTCTCCGATCTGCGTCGCTGCGCACGCGGGTCGCCTTGGCGGCGGCGGCGGCGGCTTCCGCAGTGGTGGCGGTCTTCACCGTGCTGACGTCAGTGGTGCTGGCCAACAACGATGCGGTGCAACTTGATCGGCGCCTCGACTCGATCGTCGACGCCAGCATGTATCCCGAACAGCTCAGCGATCCGAGCCGCGGTGTTCTGACCACCGGCCGGTCGCGCTCATCGGGGCAGGTGGTGTTCCAACGCGGATTTCAGCTGCCTCGTCTCTCGACCGGCACGGCCTCGGTTGAGGTGAACGGACTCGAGTACCGGGTGCGCACCATCCCCATGGACCAGCAGGGCGGCGTGCTGGTGTCGGTGGGTATCCGGACTGACAGTATTCTGTTGAGCCCGGCCAGGATTCCGGTCTACGCCGCTGTCGGGGTGTTCACCGTGCTGGTCGCCGGTGGGCTCGGCTGGTTGCTTGCGGGTCCAGCGATCCGCCCCCTGCGCAGACTGACCGCGCAGACGATGCGGTTGGGCAAGGGCACCGAACACATCGAGGCTGTCACGGGTGTCCGGGAGGCCGAGGAGTTGTCCGACGCCATGGTTGACATGCTGAGCAGATTGGCCGCCGCGCAACAGGCGACCACCAATTCGCTGCAAGCCGCACAGGATTTCGCGGCCAACGCCGCACACGAGCTGCGCACCCCGTTGACGGCAATGCGGGCAGACCTGGACACGCTGCGCATCCACGACCTGCCCGCCGACGAGCGCGATGAGGTCGTGGCTGACCTGGCCCGTGCCCAACGGCGCGTTGAGGCGATCATCACCGCACTGGGTCAGCTCGCGTCGGGTCAACTCGCCCAGGCCGAGGACCGTGAGGTCATCGACATCACCGACATGCTCGACCGGGTGGCGCGGGAGAACGCGAAGGACGGTGTCGTGGACATCGTGGTGGAGGCCGGTGAGGATATCGGCACCATATGGGGCTGGCCTGGTGGGTTGCGACTGGCCGTGGACAACTTGGTACGCAACGCGATTGCGCACGGTGGAGCCACCCGTATCGTGCTGGCGGCGCGTCGGGAGAGGACAGTCGGCGATGGCGCGGCCGAGGTGCTGACCATTGTGGTTGACGACAACGGCCGCGGGCTTCCCGTCGAGGAGCACGACGCCGTCATGGGCCGGTTCGCCAGGGGCAGCACCGCAGCACCCGGCGGGTCGGGGCTGGGCCTGGCACTGGTGTCGCAGCAGGCGGAACTGCACGGTGGCTCGTTCGCGTTGTCCGACAGCCCGATGGGTGGCCTGCGTGGCACGCTGACGCTATCGACCTCTCCTGTGCGCGAGCAGGATTCGGAGCGGGACGAGTCGGTCAGCGGCGAGCAAGGGCGGCTGCGACGCCGCGCCAGCCGAGTAGCACGATGGCGGTCGCGATCGAGGCGACCACCACAAAGCTGATGGCCGTGCCCTGGCCGGTGAGCTTGCGCAACGCCATCCCGACGACAACAGTCGCCACCCACACCGCCAGTCCAGTTGGGAACAACGCTGTGGGGCGGCGCCAGCCGCGTATCACCAACCAGCCCAGTGCCGTTCCCGTCAGGAACGGCCACGCCGTCTCGGCAACCCCTGCGAGGGTGAGTCCCTCGTCGTGACTGCGGCGGCCGACGGTGGCGAACACCAGTACGCACACGATGTCGAGCACCGCCGCAACGGCGACGGTGCGGGCCGTGGTCGGGCTAGCCGAGGTCATAGGTCATCACATCCAGGACTAGCGGGCTGACATTGGTTTCGTCGCGTGGCACAAAGCCGGGCTCCAGATTGATCGGCTTGCCCTCCAGCAGTGGAACCACGTCGTCATTCGAGACCATCCGGCCGTCGAGCTTGAAGGAGTCGAATACGAAGGGCAGGCCGTTGGCCTTGAGGAAATCAGGACCGTCCATGACGTGGAAGTGCAGGTGCGGTGCAGACGTATTCCCACTGTTACCAAGGTTTCCGAGCACCTGGCCGGTGCTGAGCCGGTCACCGGGCTTGACCTTGACCGAGCCGGTCTTCAGGTGGGCGTAGAAGGCGTAGTTGCCACCGCCGATGTCCTGTACGACGTGGTTGCCGCCGTACTCCTCGACCTTGAGTCCGGTGGCATCCGTGAGGGGGACCTGCTCGGGCATCCCGTCCAGCACCGATACGACGGGGCCGTCGGCCACGGCGTGGATGTCGTCGCCGAAGAACTGGTAGCTCTCGTTCTTGGTGCCGTCACCGCGGAAGGCTGTGCCGTCCTCGCCGAACTGGAGATAGTCGATGCCGAACCGCTCGGAGATCCACAGCTCGCCGTTGAGCGGGTTCGCCGCCATCCGGTGTGGCGTCATGGCGTCACAGCAGCTGTTGGCGGACAGCCAGTTCGGGCCGTCGAGCGGTGGTGCGATGACTGCAGGCTTGCGCGTGGAGACCGTGACCTTGGCGATGTCCTCGGCCATGGTGGCGGGCATGATGGGTGGCGCTGGCTTGGTCAGGTTGACTACGACGGTGTGCGAGAGTTGCTCGGGCACTGCGGGTGTGGCACCTTCGGCGCCGTCAATCACCACGTCCAGCCAGACGAGGCCGCTCTGCGCGGGACCGAACTTGGTTGTCGGACTGTCCATCGCGCCGAGAATGCGCGTTTTATCCGCCAGGTCCTCGCCGGAGAGTGAGAGCAGCTTCCTGTCGCCGGCGTTGACGGTGACCGACTCCACGGTTATCTCCTGGCCGAGGGAGTTGGTCAGGTTCAGCTCGTAGGCCAGGTGCACCTTGCCGTCGGTGGCGGCCACGGGGATCGGCGCAGCGAGAACGCGCCCCAGCATCGGGGTTGCCGCCGACGGCTCGGCGTCGGCCGAACTGGACGGTGTACTCGACTCGGATTCCGATGTCTGCGTGGCTGACTCGGTGGAGTTCGAACAGCCTGTGAGGAGCGCGAGTGCGCCGACGAGCACGGCGATGCGGTGCATGGGGGGTTTCATTCATCGCTCCTGTGGAGTGGAATCCGGAGGTGAGTCCGGTTCGTGCACGACTTCGGGATCAGGGCTGAACTGCGGTGGGGCGGGTGTCTCGTCGACTTCCGTCGTGCCTGTGGAGGTCGTGTCGTTGGCGTCGGGGTCGAGGTCCTTCTCAGTGCGGAACATGAAGAAGAAGACGACCCAGCCGATGGAGGAGATGAAGATCCAGCTCACAAGCCGGTAGATCAGCATCGCCGAGATTGCTGACGCCAGCGTCATTCCACTTGATACTAACCCTGGCACAAGGACGGCCTCGACCACCAGGAGGCCGCCGGGCATCAGCGGTATGGAACCCACTGCGCGCGCCGCCGCGTAGGCGACCGTCAAGCCGGCCAGGGATGGATGGCCGCCTGCCGCGTATGCGGCGAAGGCCAGGCACGCCACGTCAGCGATCCAGTTGAACAACGACCAGCTGAACGCCGTCCCCAGGGCGCGTCGGCTCAGGCTCACCGACTCCAACTGCTCGAGCGTTTCGCGCCACTTGACCAGACCGGTGTCGGCGGGTTTGCCGCGCACCGAGTTGTACCAGGACAGCACCCTGGCGCCGATGCCGTCGATCTGCTGGGGATTGGACGCCACGGACTGGGCGAGTACCAGCAGCGCGATGAAGCCGCCGAGGGTGAAGATCAACGACAGGGGGTTCTTGCTGGCGCCCAGTAGGAACGCGCCGCCCAGTCCGAGCAGGGCCAGACCGACGGCCTGCAGCACACCTGACATCACCAGCTGCCAGGAGGCAACCACGGGCGACGCGCCCCAGAGCCGCTGCTGGCGGTATATGAAGGTGGCCGAGAGCACGGGGCCGCCGGGCATCGTGGTGGACAGTGCATTGCCTGCGTAGAACGCGGCCTCCGAACGCCATTGGTGCACCCGCACGCCCGCCGATCGCAGCAGCGTCCGCTGGATCTGCGCGAAGCTGTGCATCGAGGCCATGGCGGCGACCACGCATGCCAGCACCCACCACAGGTCGGCCGAGAGCAGGCTGCGCCACGCCTTGGCGAGCTGGTCCCAGACCAGCGCCACTTCCACGGTCAGCACGGTCACCGCGAGGGCGATGATCGCCCATCGCAGCCACCAGTACTTGCCACGCGAGCGGCTCTCTTGGCGAGCGTCGCCGGCCGGCGCGTCGTGCGACACGCCCTACAGGGTAACGGCGCGGGCGCGTCGGCCAAGCGTGCCGCGTCGTCGGGATTCAAGTCGTTACGCTACCGGCATGCCGGTGGGTGGGGGATCAGGTTCTTTGTCGGGCTTCTCGGTGGACTCCGGGTTCTCTCTGGACTCGGCGGCCGACGCCTCGGTGCATCCGCTGGTACGCAAGACCGCGGCGTGGTCGTGGCGGCTGATCGTCATCCTCGGTGCGCTCATCGCCCTGCTATGGGTCATCGGGCACATCGAGTTCATCGTCGTGCCCGTCCTGCTCGCGACGATGGTGACGGCGATGCTGCTGCCCCTCGTCGACTACCTCGACCGCCGTGGCCTGAACCGGGGAGCCGCCGTCTCGGTGGTCCTGCTCAGCAGCTTCGTGGTGGTCGGCGGCATCTTGGCATTCGTCATCAGCCAGTTCATCGAGGGTGCGCCCGCTCTGATCGATCAGATGACGCGAAGCATCACGAATGCCCGGCAGTGGTTGTCCACCGGCGTGTTCTCCCATTTCAGCAATGACCAGGTCAAGAGTGCGACCGACGCAGCGATCGAGGCGCTGAAGAGCAACCAGGCCAAGCTGACCAGCGGTGCCTTCTCGACGGCGGGCACGATCGCCGAGATCGTCACCGGGGCACTGTTGATGTTCTTCACCCTGGTCTTCCTGCTCCACGGCGGACGCAACATCTTCTCGTTCGTCACCCTGGTCTTTCCGACGTCGGTGCGCAGTCGTGTGCGCGACGCCGGCCGCGCCGGGTTTCACTCGCTGATCGGATACGTGCGCGCGACGTTCCTGGTGGCGCTTGTCGACGCCATCGGCATCGGAGCGGGCCTGGCGATCATGGGGATTCCACTGGCCCTGCCATTGGCCTCACTGGTATTCCTCGGTGCGTTCATCCCGCTCGTCGGTGCCGTTCTCACCGGCGGCATCGCGGTGATCGTCGCGCTCATCGCCAAGGGCTGGGTCTACGCCCTGATCACGCTCGGCCTGATCATCGCCGTGCAGCAGCTCGAGGCGCACGTCCTGCAGCCCCTTGTCATGGGCCGCGCGGTGTCGATCCACCCCCTGGCGATTGTCCTCGCGATCGCGACGGGTGGCGTGCTCGCCGGCATCGTCGGTGCGCTGCTGGCGGTTCCGATCGTGGCGTTTCTGAACAGTGCGACGCGCGTCCTGATCGCCGACGATCCAGATGTCGAGGAGGCCAGGCTCGAAGCCGAGGTCGGCCCGACCATCAAGGGGCAGGCCGACGACGTGGAACCCGGGCCCGCCGAGGCTGCACCACCCCAGGGTTAGTACCCCATGGGGGTATCATGTGCGCATGCGGACAATCAGTAGGCGCCGGGCATTCGGCGCGGTGCTCACCACCTGCGGCGTGCTGGCGCTGACGGGGTGCGGAACCGACCGGCCGGAAACGCCGGCGAGTGCGTCAGCCGATACGACATCGTTTGCGCGCCTTGTGGATTCCGATGAATTCGCAGGCATGGTCGCCCAGCCTGACCGAGTGACGATCAATGTTCACGTGCCCTTCGAGGGTGATATCGCCGGTACCGACCTGTCCATTCCGTTTGACCAGATCGACGCCAATGCCGGCCGGCTACCGGCCGATCGCAGTACCGGACTTGCGATCTACTGCCGTTCCGGACCGATGAGCACTATCGCGGCCGAGACGCTTCACAAGCTCGGCTACACAGATGTTGTCGAGCTGCGCGGCGGAATGCGGGCGTGGCAGGCCGATGGTCATCCACTGATCGGCATCTGAGCAGCCAGTGCGTGGGGCGGCGCGCTGCCGGAGTCGGTGAGTTCGGCGGCGATCGACACCACCAGGCCACCCAACATGAAGGCGATGATCACGGCGACCAGCGCGCCGGTGCTGAGGTCGGGGATGAAGCGCCGCGCGCCGGTCACGGTGCCGCCGGACTGGTGGTACTTGTGGGTCAGCGCGTGGCCCTTGCCGCGCTGCAGCAGGTAGCGGTTGACCGGGTACGCGACGAAGAACGCCGCGGTCAGCGCGATCATCATCGACGCCCAGAAGACGGGGTTGACCAGGCCGGCGTTCATCGCCCCTGGAATCACCGCCATGACGAGGTTGTCGACGATTTCCATCGTGAGGATCGAGAGGGTGTCTGCGGCCAGCACCACGCTGAGCGCTGCGAAGAAGGTCAATCCGGCCTTGAGCAGCGGCAGCGTTGACAGCGCGTATCCGAACAGGAAGGCGAGGCCGACAGCCAGGGCGATCGTGGCCAGGTTGCTCAGTCCGATCGCGGTTCCGATCATCAGCCCGAGGATCTCGCCGATGGCGCACCCGGTGAGGCAGTGCAGCGTCGCGCTGACGGCCATCGCGTTCGTGCTGCCCATATCGTGATCGTGGTGGTCAGCGTGGTTCTGGTGCGCGTGGTTCTCATGCTCGTGCGAGGGCGCGGACATGGTGTCGGCTCCTTCCAACGGTGAGCCATCACCGCTTCGTCAGATTGGCGTGGTACCCCTGGAGGGTATGCGAACACCGTAGCCCCGGGAGGTGCGGCGCACAAGGGGTGACGAACCCGTCGCGAGATTGCCGACGAGGATCCCCATTCCGACGATGGTGTTGTAACCCGTAGTGCGTGCCGACCAGCCGGTCACTCGACAGCGATACGACGTTGTTCGCCACTGTAACAGCGGATTTGACCTCGTTCAGCGCGCCGCAGACTTGACGCCATGCTGTTATCGCCTCGCGATCGCGTCACGCTGAGTCCGTGAAACTCGCTGTACCGGAACATATTTACCGGACTGTGGGCGGACCGTCCCGCCCGGGAATCGTTATCGAGATGACACGCGCCAGGTGTTCCCCGCGTGGCTGCGGTGATATACGTTGCCGATACGTACTGAGTCAGTACGTACGTAACGACTACGTAGCGGTGCCGGACGGCATCTGCGTGGCACCGTGCCGATCATCGCGCAAGCTGCGCGCCTATTGCTTAGGAGTTCGCATGAGGCGTATGCGCCCCTACCGCACCTGCATTCTCGCGGTCATGCTCGTACCCGCATTGTTGCTTGGCGCAGCTGGCGTCGCCTCTGCCGGTCACGACACCAGCGTTCACACCGATGCGGGTCAGTGGGACACCACATTGCCGATGGTGCCCAGCGCCAACGTCACCGGAGACCCGGTGGCCATCTTCAATTCGGTGCTGCAGATATCGTCCACCTCGGCACAGGTGACTGCGGAGATGGGTAGAAAGTTCCTGGCGAGGATCGGGATCCTGCCGCAACCGACGGCAGCCGCAGACCCCGGTTTCACCAATGGTCGGATTCCGCGGGTATCTGGCCGACAGGCCTCCGAGTACGTCATTCGCCGGGCGATGTCGCAGATCGGGGTTCCCTACTCCTGGGGCGGCGGTAACGCCAATGGCGCATCGCGTGGCGTCGATCAGGGGGCGGGCACCGTCGGATTCGATTGCTCGGGGCTGATGCTGTATGCCTTCGCCGGTGTGGGAATCAAGCTCGACCACTACTCGGGATCGCAGTACAACGCCGGCCGCAAGATCCCAGCCTCACAGATGCGCCGGGGTGACCTCATCTTCTATGGGCCCAATGCCAGCCAACACGAGTCGATGTACCTCGGCGACGGCATGATGCTCGAAGCGCCGTACACCGGATCCCAGGTCAAGGTGTCACCCGTGCGTACCACCGGCATGATGCCCTACGTGACGCGACTCATCGACTACTGAACAGTCGCAGTACGAGAACCGTAAATATTGGGCTAAAGGTCTTGTTATTAGGTGTTTGTACCCCTACCGTGGGTCAGCGACACAACCCCGGTACAGGAGGGACGAGCGAATGAGTGCTACCAGGTCCGATGCCATGGCGGCCGATCTCGGCGCCGACGTGCTCTCCCCGCTCGCGCACTGCGCGTAGGCACTCTCTCAACAAGTCATGGAACTTCAGAACCGACAAAGCCTCCCAGTCGTCAGGCCCGCAACCCCGCCGACCCTGTCCGGTCATGGGGACGGGGCTTGGCAGGAGGCCGCGCGATGCCGCACCGTCGACCCTGACCTGTTCTTTCACCCCGAGGGCGAACGTGCCGCGGCGCGCGCCGCCCGCTTGCGGCGCGCGAGACAGGTGTGCATGCAGTGTCCGGTCATCCGTGAGTGTGCGGCATTCGCCGTGGCTGGCCGGGAGGGTTTCGGCATCTGGGGAGGGCTGTCCGAGGACGAGCGAATCGTCGCCATCGTCTCCGTCGGTGAGCGCCCGCGCGGCCGTTCGATTCATGCCGCGCGGTTCGATGCGGCGATGGGACGCCCCTAGAACACCGACCACCCGGCGAGCCGGGCGAACTCCTCGATCGCGGCGACGCCGCCGGCGGAGTTGCCGTCGCCGTCCAGTGGTGGACTCCAGACACACACTGTGCCGCGTGCTGGCATGACGGCAAGGACGCCGCCACCGATACCGCTCTTGGCGGGAAGTCCGATGCGGTAGGCGATGTCGCCTGCAGCGCCGTACATTCCCGATGTGAGCAGGACGGCGTTGACGCGCCGCACGGTGGCCTCGTCGAGTGGACGGTTGAGCGGCGGGTTGCCGCCGCCTCTGTCAGCCAGGAACAGAGTCGCCTTGGCCAGGGTCTGCACGGTGGCGGTGATCGCGCACTGGGCGAAGTAGTGGTGCAGCACCTGTTCGATCGGATTGTTCAGTAGTCCATGCTCGGCGAGCACGTGCGCGATGGCCGAGTTACGGTGCCCGGTACGGGCTTCCGATATCGCGACGTCGGTATCGCATGAGACGACCCCGTCGGGGTCGGCCCGCTGCAGCAGTGCACTGGTGGCCCTGACGGGGTCGCCGGTATGGGTTATCAACCGATCGGTGACGACTATGGCGCCGGGGTTGACGAACGGATTGGCGGGGCGGCCCTGGTTGCGTTCGAGGTCGGCGACGGACCCGTAGCCGGCATTGGTCGGACCCCATCCCACGTCGAGCCAGGCACTGGGGTCGTGTTGCAACAGCACGCACAGCGCGAAAAGCTTGGACAGGCTCTGGATGGAGAAGGCCTCGGTGCTGTCTCCCGTGTGGATGACTGTCCCGTCGACAGTGGCCACGGCCATCGCGAACTTGGTGGCGGGCACTGCGGCCAGCGCGGGGATCTGGGTGCTGACCGAACCTGTACAGGAGCTGTGACGGCCGTGCGCGGCGGCGGCATGGAGGTGTGCGGTCAACTCCGCGGTCAACGCGGTGGGCTCTGCACAGGTGGGCATGGCGATTCTCCTGTTGCGCACGGGAAGTGCTGACTGGGGTGTTAACAGCATGTCACGGCACATCGCGTTTGGTCTATAGGTCTTGTTTTTAGATCTTTAAGCCTCTAGGCTCGCGTCATCTGTAATGCACGTCACGTTTGTGCCTAACGAAAGGCGGGCTGTTCATGGCCGTTGAATCTGTACCCGAGGTCGCCACGCCGGCTGGCGTGGAGCCGGGCCGCGCGACCCTCAAACGCGGGGCGATCGGGCTGGCCGGCGTGGTGTTCATGGTGGTGGCGTTCTCCGCTCCGATCACCGCCATGACCGGCAACCTGCCGGTCGCCGTCGGGTTCGGCAACGGTCTGGGGGCGCCGGGCGGATTCGTGCTCGCCACCATCGTGCTTGCGATCTTCAGCGTCGGATTCGTCGCGCTCGCGCGGCACATCACCGCGGCCGGAGCGTTCTACACCTTCGTCTCACGCGGCTGGTCGCGAATCCCCGGGCTGCCCGCGGGCGTCATGTCGATGTTCGTCTACATGACGATGGAGGCGGGGCTGATTGGGATCTTCTCCGCCTTCGCCGATCAGGCATTCACCAACCAGTTCGGCTTGGACCTGCCGTGGCTCGTCTACGCGGCAATCTGTCTGGTCGTGATCGCGCTGTTGTCGCACTGGGATATCTCGCTGGCGGCCAAGGTTCTCGGTGTGGTTCTTGTTGCCGAGATCGCCATGCTGTCAATCAGTGCCGTGGCGTCCCTGATGCATCACCCCGAGGGCATGAGCTGGACGTCGCTCAATCCGGTGACTGCCATGAGCACAAACGGTGTCGCGGGAGGCGTGGTCGGGCTCGGGTTGCTGATGGCGTTCTGGTCCTGGGTGGGTTTCGAGTCGACGGCGATCTACGGCGAGGAGTCGAAGAATCCCAAGCGGATCGTCCCGCAGGCCACGATGATCGCGGTCATCGGGATCGGCGTCTTCTACGCCTTCATCTCATGGGCAGTCATTGTCGGCAATGGCCCGACCAAGGCAGTCGAGTTGGCCTCGGGCGCAAGTCCGTTCGACCTGATCTATGCACCGGCGCAGGCGTATCTCGGGAGCTGGGCGGTGACGGTCTTCGAGTGGCTGGTCGTGGGTGGATCGTTCGCCTGTGCCCTGGCCATTCACAACTCGGCTGCACGCTACCTGTTCGCATTCGGCCGCGACGGCCTGCTGTGGCGCCGGTTGGGTGAGGCTCATCCCAAGCACGCGTCACCGTGGATCGCGTCCCTGACGCAGAGTGCCATCGCCGGCGTCATCCTCATCATCTGTGCGGTCAGCGGTGCCGACCCCTACGGCGTGTTGTTCGTCCTGGTCGCGATCATGGCGACGCTGTGTCTGCTGATCGTGCAGACCATGTCGTCGGTCGCGACGGTGGTGTACTTCCACGTCAAGAAGCAGCACCCCGAGACCGCCAGCTGGTGGCGCACGATTGCCGCCCCGATCATCGGTGGGGCCGGCATGGTGTACGTCATCTACCTGATGCTCTCCAATATGTCCGCTGCCGCGGGTGGAGCCTCGGAGACCCTGTTCTTCAAGGTGATTCCGTACGTCGTCGTGGGACTGCTGTTCGGCTCGATGGCTGTGGCGGCCTATCTCCGCAAGGCGCGTCCCGATCTGTATGAGCGGATCGGCAGCACCGTGTTCGACGACGCTCCCAACGAGCTGCCGGCCGAGACCCGGTCGTGACGGACCGCTCCGGGATGCGGGTGCTGGTCACTGGAGGTAGCCGGGGGATCGGGCTGGGTATCGCAGAGGGTTTCCTGCGCGCCGGTGCGGCGGTCGCGATCAGCGGCCGCAGCGCCGCCGCGCTGGCCGGCGCGGCTCGTGGTCTCGGCGAACACGGCGATCGAGTCCACACGATTGTGGCCGACGTCGCGAGCCCTGAGTCGTGTGCGCAGATGGCGGCGGAGGCCCAGGAGCGTATGGGCGGGCTGGATGTGTTGTGCGCCAACGCCGGTATCTATCCCGAACGCAGCCTCGATGATCTCGGGGCCGCCGACGTAGCCGAGATCATGGGCACCAACGTCGCGGGCACGATCTTCTCGGTGCAGGCGTGCCGGGCGGCGCTGAGGTCCTCCGGGCGCGGTCGGGTGGTGGTGATCTCCTCCATCACCGGACCCGTCACCGGCTACCCCGGGCTCAGTCACTACGGCGCGAGCAAGGCCGCTCAGCTTGGCTTCGTGCGCAGTGCCGCCCTGGAACTGGCCGGTGACGACATCACCATCAACGCGATCCTGCCGGGCAGCATCCTGACCGAGGGGCTCACCGGCCTTGGCGATGAAGCGATCGCGAAGATGCGAGCCTGCATACCGCAGCGTCGCCTGGGCACACCCGCCGACATCGCTGCTGCTGCAGTCTTCTTCGCGGGCGAGGGGGCCGGGTTCATCACGGGCCAGACGCTGGTGATCGACGGTGGCCAGACCCTGCCCGAGTTCCCAGAGGGTGTGTGAGCCTCGGGTCCTGGCTCAGCGCTTGAGCCAGGACTCGATGGTGTGGCGGGTGTCGTTGATGTGTTCCTCCATTCGAGCCGCAGCCAGTTCGGGCTCCCGATTCTCGATGGCCTCCAGGATCGACTCGTGGTAGTCGTTGGCATTCGCCTCGAGCCGACCGAAGATCGCGCCGACGGGCAGCCACATTCGCCTGCGGGCGTCGGCGACCGCGTCGAGCAGCCGGTCGTTCTGCGCCGCCTGGGCGATCCCCATGTGGAACGCCGAGTCCAAGGTCTGAAACTCCGTGGTGTGCTGTGCGGACTGCTCGTGCAGCGCCGTGTCCAACGCGGTGTCCATTCCGCTGAGCAACTTGTGCAGATCGGTCAGGTCGAGATTGCGGCGTCGCTCGGCCGCCAGGCGGGTGGCGCCCGTCTCGACGATGATCCGGTAGTCGAAGGCGTCCCGGATCGCCCGCTTGTTGCGGCGCATCTCGCGGCGCATCTCGACGGGGTCGTACTCAGGGGCCTGCACTGTGAAACCGCCGCCGCGGCCTCGCCGTACGGCGATCAAACCCTCGCGTTCGAGAACGGCCACCGCCGCGCGCACCGTGGTTCGCGATACGTCGAGCATCTCGGAGAGTTCGCGTTCAGTGGGGAGCCGGTCGCCGGGCCGAAATTGGCCCAGTTCCAGCGCTCGGCGCATCTGGTCGACCACCAGTTCGTGGGCCGGAATCTGACGGACCGGACTCAGTGCCGAGGATCGCCCTGTTGCCGTCATCGGATTGCCCCCTTTCGCTTGCCCGAGGGTAGCGCACCGCACCTTCAAACCGGGTTAGCCCTGACCTTTGAACCAATCGGTACGGGGGTGCAAAAGGGGGCCGATCGGAGGGCCGGAATTTAAACACCTAAAAACTTGACCAATAGGTCTTTGTGCGTGAGACTTGCTTCAAGTAGTGATCGCCATCACCAGTGAAGGGAAGAACCGTGGGACAGAAAGTCATCGTCACCGGAGGAGCGGGCGTCATCGGCCAGGCCATCTGCCGCCGGCTGCTGCAGAGTGGCTACGTTGCGGTCGCCGCGGATGTCGAATCGGTGGTCGGCGAGCTGGATCTGGTGCAGGCCCGCATGGAGGGCGCGCAGGCAGTGGCGATGGATGTGAGTGACCGCGATAGCGTGGCCGCCGCGGTGGCGTCGGTGGTCGAGGACGGCGAGACGCTATACGGGTTGGTCAACTGCGCTGGCATTCTGCGTGATTCGTTCCTGGGTGAGCTGGACGAGGCGAAGCTGGAGTTGATGTTCCAGGTGAACATCGCGGGGATGGCTCGCGTCACCGACGTGGTGGCGCCGCTGCTGACCGAGGGCAGCGCGATCGTCAACATCGGCAGTCTCACTGGACATTTCGGACGCTTCCGGGGTGCATCGGTGTACGGCGCGACCAAGGCCGGGATCGCGGCCTACACCCGCTACCTGGCAGAGGAACTCGCCGATCGTGGCATCCGGGTCAACAACGTCGCCCCGGGCGTCATCCGCGCACCGATGAGCCCGTCGATGGCGCGGGTGTCCGGCGGTGAGGAACTCAGCGCTAGCTACGCGATGCTCAAGCGCATCGGCGAGCCAGAAGAGGTCGCCGAGGCGGTTGAGTTCCTGCTCTCGCCGCGCGCGTCGTTCATCACCGCCCAGACCCTGCTGGTCGATGGGGGTGTGGTCGCGTGGTGAGCACCGAGCACGCTGGTGCGGGTCTGCGCGAGTTCACCTCGGTCGAGGACGCCAACGCGCAGGCCTTTTCCCGCCTGGATGCCGCCGACCCGTGGGTCATCGACGTCCGGCCGGCACGCGACGTGCTGCCGGGCTACCGCGACAATCTGGTGCTCACCTCGGGGGCGCCGATGTCATGGCACGACTACACCGGCGGGCAGCGCGAGGCGCTCATCGGCGGGGCGCTGTTCGAGGGGTTGGCCGACAACCGCGAGGACGCCATCGCCGGTTTCGCCAGCGGCGAGATCGAGGTGGGCGCGTGCCATGACTACGCCGCAGTGGGATCGCTGGCCGGGATCTACACCGCCTCCATGCCGGTGTTCGTGGTGGAGAACCGCACGCACGGCAACGTGGGCTTCTGCAACTTCTATGAGGGCAAGGAACCGCGCCGCCTGAACTATGGCTGTTACGACGAGGGTGTGCACGAACGTCTCCTGCACGTGAACTCCGTGCTGGCGCCCGTGGTCGGAGAGGCGATCCGTCGCCGCGGGGGGATCGCGCTCAAGCCGCTGATCGCCCGGGCTCTGCGGATGGGCGATGAGGTGCACAGCCGCAACGCCGCAGCGTCGATCCTGTTCAACCGCGAGATCCTGCCCGCGGTCCTGGACATGGTCGACGACGGTGTGGCGGGTGTGCGCGAGACGATGCTGCACCTGGCCGAGAACGACTACTTCTTCTTGAGGTTGTCGATGGCGGCCGCCAAGGCCTCAGCTGATGCGATGGTGGTCCCCGGTTCCACGCTGGTCTCGGCGATGGCGTTCTCGTGCCGCGGGTTCGCGATCAAGCTCGCGGGCCTGGGCGAGACCTGGTTCGAGGGGCCGCCCCCGATCCATCAGGGCAAGCTGTTCGCCGGTCACACCGAGGACGAGATCACGTGGATGGGCGGCGAATCGCCCATCACCGAGACCATCGGGTTGGGCGGCTTCGCTCAGGCCTGCGCGCTGTCGCTGCAGGAATATCAGGGCGGTTCGCCAGAAGTGATGATCGAGCGCAACCTCGAGATGTATGCCATCACGTATGGAGAGAACAGCACCTACCGGATACCGCATTTCGGCTTCCGCGGTACGCCCACGGGTATCGACGCCCGCAAGGTCCTCGAGACTGCGGTCCTTCCGGTGATGGACGTGGGATTGGCGGGTCGCGACGGCGGTCAGATCGGCGCAGGCGTCATCCGGGCGCCCCGCGAGTGTTTCGCCGACGCGCTTGCCGAGCACGGGCGCAGATTCGGTTCGCGATGAGCGGCACGACGGGCCGCAAGTCGCTGCCGCTGACCTTCAGCGGCGGTGACGCGCTGGTCACCGGTGCGGCCTCGGGTATCGGTGCGGCGATCGCCCGCACCCTGATGTCTGCCGGGGTGCGGACGATCCGGCTGGATCTCCGCGCGCCCGATCCCGAGACCGACTTCGCCGCCGAGCTACAGGTCGGTGTTGCCGCCGACGTGCGTGACCCCGACCTGATGGGACGCCTGGCCGAGGCGGGTGTAGCGGGCGATGCCATCTCCTACCTGGTCAACTGCGCAGGCATCATCGACAACACCGGGTTCTCCGGCGTCGACCGGCAGGCCTGGCTGCGGTGCCTGGAGATCAACCTCGTCGGTGCGTACAACCTCATCGACGCCCTGTCGCCCGCGCTGCGCGGCGCGACGCACTCCGCGGTCGTCAACATCACCTCCATCGAGGCCTCGCGCGTCATCGCACTGTCCGACCCCGATCCCACACCGCAGTACGCGGCGTCCAAGGCTGGTCTGCACATGTTGACTCAGACCGCCGCGCGCGCCCTTGCGGTCGACGGCGTGCGGGTCAACAGCATCTCCCCGGGATTCGTCGCCACACCGATGGCGGCCGCTCACGGCGACACCACGGTCCTGCCGCCCGCGCTCGCTGCGCGCGTGCCCGCGGGACGGTTCGCCGAACCGGACGATATCGCCCAGGCCGCCGCATTCCTGCTCAGTGACCAGGCCGGCTACATAACCGGTACCGACCTCCGCGTCGACGGGGGATTCCAGCTGACATGAGTACTTCAGCCCACACGAGCAGCGGCCGACAGGCCCCCACCGTCGTCGCCCACGAACCTTCGCTGGGACGGGTTGCCCGCACCGGCACCCTCGAAGAGCTGTCCAAGGGCACCTTCCGCAGTGCCGCAGAGCACGCCGCGGCTGGACGTTTCGACGCTGCGGCCGCGCTGGTCGAGGTCTCCGTGCTCGAAGCGCAGGAACTGCGCGAGATCTACGAGGCGTGGCCCACGGCCACACGTGACTGGATCAGCGCCCGCGGGGTCGACGCGGCCGAGATCGACACTGCCCTTGACCGGCTGCATGCGCTCATCGGCGACGTGGCGGCCAAGGGCATCGAGGCCGAGTGGCCGCGGTACGTCGACGCGGTGCGTGTGGCCGCCCTGTCCTGTCGCGGCCACGACCCCGACGCGGTGGCCGCAATCGAGGTTGCGCGCACGGTCTGGCAGGGTGTGCACGACCGCGCGGTTGACCGCGTGGCCGGGCTGATCGACATCGCCGTGCGCACCGTTGGCGAGGACAGCCTTGGCGAGTTGTGGGATGTCCTGATGGCCGACTGGTACGAGATCCATGCTCGGCGCTATGCGTTGGACAACCAGCCATGGTCGGACTCGGCGCAGCAGCTCGTCATCGCGATCCTCGATGGCTTCCACGCGCACCTGACCGGGACCGGTCGGCAGGGCGATATCGAGATCATCGAGGAACCCACCAGGACCGGATTCCGTTTCGCTCCTTGCGGATCCGGCGGACGCACCCTGGATGTCGGGGTCACCGACGGTAGGCCCCGCAGTGCCGCACCGTACGACTTCGCGGTGACCACCCGTCCGCACGACTGGGCGTGGAACACCGTCGGCATCTGCTCGTACTGCGTGCACTGCTGTCAGCTCAACGAGGTGATGCCGATCGACCGGCTGGGCTTCCCCACCCGAGTCATCGACGCTCCCACGTGGGGTCCACAACAGACAACGACCTCGTGCACGTGGTGGGTCTATCACGACCCCGCCGATGTGCCGGATCACGTCTACTGGCGGGTCGGGCGTGATCCGTCGCGCCGCCCGGCCAAGGAAGATGGAGTCGAATATGACTGACCGCGTGGCGATGACCCAGCTTGAGGTACCCGACTACGATCTGGGCCTCCGCGGCAAGGTGGTGCGCGCCGACAAGACTCGCAAACCCACCAACCTGGCGTTCTGCACAATCCTCTACGGGCTCTCGGTCGTCGACGAGGTGACCGACACACCCCTGAGCAACGTCGGCAATGGCTATCCCGACGCCACGCTGGTGCCGGACGAGTCGACCCGCATCGCGTTGCCCTGGCGGATGGGAACCGAGGCCGTGATCGCCGACCTGGCAAGTGCCGACGGCAGGCCGCTCGACATGTCACCGAGGAACGTGCTCCGTTCTCTGGTGGATCAATTCGGTGAGCTGGACCTGAACCCGGTCCTGGGTTTCGAGTACGAGTTCTGGCTCTTCCGCGACGCGCCCGGGGCCGGTGGCCGTCAACCGTTCAGCGCAACGGAGAACGCGTACAGCCTCACCAGATCCGCCGAGGCGCACTCGCTGGCAACTGACTTCATCAACCGAATGCACTCCGTCGGTATCGAGGTGGAGATGTTCCACGCCGAACTCGGGCCAGGCTTCTTCGAGTTCACCCTCGCGCCGACCGACGCGGTTCGTGCCGCGGACAACGCGGTGCGAACGCGCCAATACCTTCGCGACCTGTGCGCCGAACGCGGTCTGCACGCCAGTTTCATGGCCAAGCCGTTCGCCGACAAGTCCGGTGCGGGCGGTCACCTGCACTCCAGCCTCACCCGTGACGGCGCGAACGTCTTCGCCAACCCGCAGTGTCAGCTCTCCACGGAGGCGCGGCACTATCTGGCCGGCCTGTTGGCGGGGATGCCGGCCACCACCGCGCTGCTCAATCCGTACGTCAACTCCTACAAGCGCATCGATCCCGAGATGTTCACTCCCGGTACCGCCGGGTGGGGACACGACGATCGTGCTTCGGCGTGCCGGGTCATCCTCAACGACGTCGCGTCGGCGCGAGTCGAGCACCGCCGTCCCGGTGCCGACGCGAGCCCCTATCTGGTCGCGACGGCGATTCTCGCCGCCGGACTGCACGGTCTGCGTGAGGGTTTGGACCTGCCCGCGCCGGGGGACGGCTCACTCGACCTGCCCGCCGACCTGTGGGCCGCAGTCGCTCGCTTCGAGGACTCGTCCTGGTTGCCCGACCTGCTGGGCAAGCCCTTCTGCGCCTCGTTCGCCGCGACTCGGCGTGCTGAAGCGCAGCGCTACGACGACTGGCTTCGCACCAATATCACCAGCTGGGAACTTCACCGCCACTTGGAGCACCAATGAACACGTCATCAACACTGCTGTCGATCGAGCAGTTCGATCAGCTGACCAGCACCGGCGAGATCAACACCGTCGTCTGTGCCGCACCGGACCCGTACGGCCGGCTGGTGGGTAAACGGCTCACGATCCAGGCGTTTCGGTCGCTCGGGCTCTCAGGTGATGGCATCAACGCCAGTAGCTTCATCTTCGCCGTCGACCTGGAGATGAACCCGCTCGGCCTCGCGGTGTCCAACGCCGACAACGGCTGGGCCGACATTCGGCTGGTACCCGACCTGACCACACTGCGCCGCGTGCCATGGGAGCCTCATGTCGCGCTGGTCATCTGTGACGCGTACGAGACCGGCTCCGACACGCTCCTGTCTGTCGCGCCGCGTACCATTCTGCGGAAGCAGATAGAGCGCGCCGAACAACACGGCCTGCGTTTCAAGTTCGCCTCCGAGTTGGAGTTCTTCCTTGCCTCAACGCCACCTCGCGAGGCGTGGGAGATGGGATACCAGAACCTGAAGATGTTGTCGGACTACCGTTCTGACTACCAGATGGTGCAGTCTGGCCGCGACGACTGGTTCATCGAACGCATCCGTAACCAGATGCCCGAGTTCGGCGTGTCCGTCGAGTCCTCCAAACCGGAGTGGGGACTGGGGCAGCAGGAGGTCACCCTGGACTACT
Organism: Mycobacterium sp. IDUB_39; assembly: GCF_055419205.1. NCBI lineage: Bacteria > Bacillati > Actinomycetota > Actinomycetes > Mycobacteriales > Mycobacteriaceae > Mycobacterium > Mycobacterium sp. IDUB_39. The sequence continues at coordinate 1,201,657 of NZ_JBVAXF010000001.1, read as the reverse complement.
GCGACACCCTCGAGATGGCGGATCGCCACGTGCTGTTCAAGTACGGCGTGAAACAACTCGCGCATGCCGCAGATCTGACGGTGACGTTCATGGCCAAACCCAAGATCGACGAGGTTGGCTCCTCGTGTCACCTCCACGTCAGCATGTGGTCGGCCGACGAGGGCAGGGCCCTGTGCGCCTCGGACCGACCGGCAGGGGGGATGTCGGACAAGTTCGGTTCGTTTGTCGCCGGTCAGCTCGCCCATGCGGCCGACATCACCTTGATGTTCGCGCCGACGATCAACTCCTACAAACGCTTTCAGCCGGATCAATTCGCCGGCACCGCGATCGCGGTCGGTAACGACAACCGGTCCTGTGCGTTCCGGCTGGTCGGCAGCGGACCGTCCTACCGCGTCGAGAATCGGATCCCGGGCGGGGACGTGAACCCGTACTACGCCTACGCGGCCACCATCATCGCGGGCCTCGACGGTGTCGAACGCCAGTTGCCCGCGCCCGAGATATTCGACGGCAACGCCTGGACCGGCGACAACGTCACTATCGTGCCGACGTCGATGCACGAGGCGTTGCGCCTCTTCGCCGAGTGCAAGACGGCCCGAGCAGGATTCGGCGACGAGGTGTTCGACCATCTGCTCGCCTCTGCGCGAAGCGAACTGGTGGCCTTCGACTCACACAGCGTCACCGACTGGGAGACGCGCCGCTACTACGAACGTGTCTGACCACCAACTGTATTCGCTCGACAGTATGTCCACCTGACGATAACCCACTACCGAGGAACTACCACTGATGCCGATCGATCCCATCGCCCAGAAGATGCTCGACGACGCCAAGGCGTCTGGTCGACCCAACGCGCACCTACTGCCCGTGGAGACCGCGCGCCAGAACTTCGAGGACACCTTCGGTGCACTGGCCAAGCCGCCGGTCCACCGTGTCGTCGACATCGCGATCCCCACCCGCGATGGACAGACCATTCCCGGCCGGCTGTACCTGCCTGCGGAGGAGAGCTCGGTACTACCGCTGACGGTCTACTACCACGGTGGTGGCTGGCTGCTCGGCAGCATCGACTCGCACGACGTGGCAACTCGCAAGCTGGCCAATGCCTCGGGTGGCGCTGTGCTGTCGGTCGGATACCGCCGTGCGCCCGAATCGCGTTTCCCGACAGCGGTCAACGATGCGATCGACGCCCTGGAGTTCGCCGCCAGTCCCGCATCGGGCCTCGACGTCGACACCACCCATATAGCCGTCGCCGGCGACAGCGCAGGCGGCAACTTGGCCGCCGCGGTCGCCCTGCATGCACGTGACGCGGGCACCGTCCACCTGTGCCACCAACTGCTGGTCTATCCCGTCGCGACCACCGACCTCGCCCGCGGCATGGACTCAGAGTATGACGGCGTGATGCTCGAGCGGGACGAATTGCAGTGGCACCAGGACAATTACCTGCCCGACGCCGCCGCGGCCGCGGATCCCAGGGTGGACATTCTCAGCGCCGACCTGGCGGGGCTGCCAGAGACGACCGTGTTGCTCGCCGAGTGCGACCCGATTCGTCCCCAGGGTGAACTGCTCGCCGAGGCGCTCAAGGCGGCCGGTGTGCCGACCCTGACCCACCAGACCCCGGGCATGGTCCACGGTTTCTTCGGCCTCGACGAGGTGTTCCCGTCGGCGACCGACGCGATGACCCTCGCAGGTGAGCGCCTGGCTCACGCCCTGGGCGGTGCCGACAAGTGAGTGCCACCGCGATAGTCACCGGCGCAGGCGGGGGGATCGGTCTGGCCACGGCCATCCGCCTGGCCTCCGACGGCGTCGATGTTGTCGCCACCGACATCAAGCCGGAGGTCCCCGGCCTGCCGTCCGGTGTCGACTACGTCCAGTTCGACCTGCTCGGCGGCGATCCCGCCGGACTGCTTGCGGCTCTTGACGGGAAACCGCTGGACTACCTGGTCAACGCCGCCGGCCTGGCGCTGTTCGATCGCGATGGGTCGGTCCTCGACACCGACGAGGCCGTCTGGGATGCCACCCTCGGTGTCAACCTGCACGCGTTGCGACATCTCACCGTCGCCGCCATCCCGCTGCTGCGGTCCGGCCAGGGCAAGAGCATCGTCAACGTGGCGAGTACCGCGGGCATTCGCGGTATGGACTCGCCGCTCGACGCCTACCAGGTCAGCAAGGCTGCGGTCGTCTCCCTGACCCGCAGCCTTGCGCTGCAGCTGGGGCCCGAGGGCATCCGGGCCAACACCGTGTGTCCGGGCGCAATCCTCACCCCGATGATCGAACCGCTCTACGTCGAGAACCCGGCCAGGCGGACCGATATGGAACAGCGCACGCCGATTCGCCGACTGGGCATGCCCGAGGATATCGCCAACGCGATCGCGTTCCTGCTGTCCCAGCAGGCCTCGTTCATCACCGCGACCGACCTCGTTGTCGACGGCGGTTGGACCGCCCAAATCAAGTAGTTCCGACCAGGTTTCACACCACCTGGACGATTGACAAACCCGTTTAAGGTCTAAATACTGAACCTATAGCGGTTATAGCGCGTCTGCCGAGCATCGAGGAGAACATCAATGAACGCACACCTGGCGCCCCGAGTGGCGGTCATCGGTGCCGGGTTCAGTGGCATCGCCGCCGCTGTCGCGCTGCGCAGGAAGGGCATCGAGGACTTCGTGATCTTCGAGCAGGCGCCGGGACTTGGCGGCACGTGGTGGCATAACCGCTACCCCGGCGCCGAGGTCGATCTGGAATCCCACATCTACTCGTTCTCGTTCGAACGTCACGACTGGACCAGGACGCACGCCGACTGGCGCGAGCTGCTCGGCTACCTCGAGGGCGTCGCCGACAAGTGGGATCTGCCGCGGCGCATCAGGTTCAACGAGTCGGTGCAGGACGTCTCCTGGTCCGATCAGAACCACACCTACACCGTCACGACGTCCTCGGGTGAGGACCACGGTGAGTTCACCGCGGTCATCAGCGCGGTGGGCTTCCTCAACATTCCGCTCATGCCACCGTTCGCCCGCGACGGCCACGACTTCGAGGGTGCGATGTGCCATACCTCGCGATGGACGGAGGGTCTGGACATGACCGGCAAGTCGGTCGCGGTGGTCGGCACCGGATCGTCTGCAGTTCAGATCGTCACCGAAGCTGAGAAGGTCGCATCGGACGTCACGATCTTCCAACTGGAGCCGAACTGGATCATTCCGAAGGACAGCCGGACCTTCAGCCCGCGCGAGCGTCAGCTCAACCGAAATCCGTTGGTGTACGCATGGCGGCGCTACAAGCTCTTCGTGGACTACGACGTCAGGCAGATCGGTTCGGGACATGCCCGCAGCGATGGCCGAAACAACAAGCGCCGCCACGCGATGTCACTGGCGTTCCTCAAGCGCGAGCTGGCGTCCCGGCCTGACCTGATGGAGCTCGCCACGCCGAAGTTCGCGTTCGAGGGGAAGCGCACCGTGCTGAGCGACACCTACTACGCCGCGCTGCGCAACCCGAAGGTCAAGCTGGTGCCCCACGGCGTCAAGGGCTTGACCCGGACCGGTGCGATCGACGCCAACGGCGACGAGCACGAGCTGGACATCATCGTCATGGCAACGGGTTTCGACGCCGCCAACTACCTTGGCAACTACCAGGTGCACGGGCAGGGCGGGGCGGAACTGCACAGTGCGTGGAACGGCGAACCCGAGGCGTTCCTCGGCATGATGGTGCCGGGGTTCCCCAACTTCTTCATCATGTACGGACCCAACACCAACTCGGTGCCCCTGGTGTCGTTCTATGAGGCGCAGGCGAGCTTCGCCGCAGGCCTGATCTCGCGCGCCGCCAAGACCGGTAAGACCGTCATCGACGTCCGGCGGTCGGCCTTCGTGATCTACAACGAGTGGCTCCAGGGCCAACTCGCCAAGACCGTGTGGTCTACCGCCAACAGCTACTTCCGCGCGGGTACCGGAAAGATCGTGTCGCAGTGGCCATTCGGTGCCACTCCCTACATTCTGGGCACGAAGCTGCTGCGCCGCATCGCGGTCCGGCTGTCCTGATGTCGGCGAAACCTGTCATCGCGGTCACCCTCAGCGGCCGCGAGCTGCCGCGACTCATCCACTGGCGCGAGATGTTCGAGGGGCTCTACACGAGCGGAGCCATTCCGATGGCCGTGGACTGTGGTGCCGCACTGCTGAATATGTCGAGCATGTTGGCCCACGTCGACGGGCTGCTCATCAGCGGAGGCGGTGACATCGACCCGACCCTCTACGGGGGCAACGCGCAGGATCCCACCGTGGCCGGGGTCAACACCGTCAGGGACGCGAACGAGATCGCGGCGTTCGAGTCCGCGTGGCGTCGCCGAATCCCCACCCTGGCCATCTGTCGCGGAGCGCAGCTGGTCAACGCCACGCGGGGCGGCACACTCTACGTCGACCTCGCGCGCGACCACCCCTCCGACATTCCGCATCGACGGACTGAGGAGGAGCTGCTGACGTTCGCCCATCCAGTCGACATCGCGGCAGGCAGCCGCCTGGCGAAGTGGTTGAACCAGGACGGCGAGATAAGCGTCAACAGTCAGCATCACCAGGGCATCCGCCGCCTGGCACCCGGTTTCACTGCGACGGCATGGGCCAATGACGGGCTGGTCGAGGCGTACGAGGCCGTCGATCAGCCGGTTACGGCGATCCAGTGGCATCCGGAGATCAACTGGAACAGCAGTGAGATGTCGCTGCGGGTGCTCCGCGGCTTCGTGGACTCCTGCCGACCCGCTCCCGTTCTCAGCGCTTCCAACGCCTGACGGCCTCGACCTACAGACGGCCCTCGCGCCGCAGTAGATCCGCCGCGCTCATACCCCCGCCACGCCGCTTGGGCTGATCGCCCTCGGCGGCCTCACGGGTGTCGATCTTCTCGGTCGCTTCCGGATCCTTGGGGCGCTGCGCCGGGATGGCCGTCGTCGGCTCGTTGCCGGCCGGGTCCGCACCGCGGGGACCCTGTTCGGGCATGGCCCGGGTGGCGTCGGCAGATGGCTGTGCGCTGGGTGTGCCGCCGCGCAGCTCGCCGAGCCAGGACTCGATCTCGCGGTTGGTGTTGCCGCCGCGGGGCTCGTTCCTACGCCCCTCGGGGGCCGGAGCCGGGGGAGGCGGCGGGACGGGTGGTGCAGCCGGCCGGTTCGGGTCGACGCGCGGCGTCCGCTGGGTGGGTGCCGCGGCGTTGTCCGTCGGCTCCTTGGGCGCGGCGAAGCGTGTCGTCGGGACATCACCGGACGGGGCCGGTGGTGTCGGGATGCGGGAGGTACCCGCGGCCGACGGCTGGCTGACGCGCGGCGGGATCGGGACCGGCCGGGCCCGGCCACCGGGACCAACGGGGCCAACCGGGCCACTCGGGCCGCCGGGGACGGGCCGCCGTGCGCCACCCTCGGGATGCCCGGGGTCGTGCGGCGGCAGGCTGCGAACCGGTGCTCCCGCGCCGACCAACGCCTCGGGGTCGCTATCGGATTCGCGGGCGGTGGGCCGCTTGCGCTCATCGGGAAGTTCGGTCTCGCCGAGGCCGAGTCGCTCCTGGATCCGCTTCATCCAACGCGGCGCCCACCAGCAGTCGTCGCCGAGGAGTTTCATGATGGCCGGCACCAGGAACATTCGGATGATCGTCGCGTCCAGAAGCAGCGCGAGAAGCAGTCCGAAGGCCAGATACTTCATCATCACCAGGTCGGAGAACACGAACGCGCCCGCGACGACGGCCAGGACGAGGGCAGCACCGGTGATCAGTCGGCCAGTGGTGGCGGTACCGATGCGGATCGCCTCGGCGGTGGACATACCGCGCTCGCGGGCCTCCACCATGCGAGAGACCAGGAACACCTCGTAGTCGGTGGACAGACCCCAGATCACGGCGATGATGAGGCCGATCATCGGAGCCATCAGCGGCTGAGGTGTGTAGTTCATCAGCCCGGATCCGTGCCCGTCGACGAACATCCAGGTGAGGATGCCCATCGTCGAGCCGAGCGTCAGCGCGCTCATCAACGCGGCCTTGATAGGCAGAACGATTGATCCGAACGCCAGGAACATCAGGATCGTCGTTGTGGTGATCAGCAGCAGCACCATGAGCGGCAGCTTGTCGAACAGGCTGTGAATGCTGTCCTGCTCGAGCGCGGGGGTGCCGCCGACCGAGACGGTGATACCGCGCGGCGGCGGTATGGCACGCAGCTCGTCGATCTTCTCCGATGCGTCATTGCGAACGATCAGGCCGTTCTGGATCACCCGGACGCCGGGATCCTTGGATGCCCCGTCGAGGTAGGAGCGTTCCTTCCACATGCTGTCCGGGTCGTTGTTGGTCTCGATGAAGCCAGGAATGTTCATCGCCTTGGCGCGGATCTCGGCGATCTGCTGGTCGGTGACCGGGTCGCCGTTGTCGCTCTCGATCACCAGCGTCAGGGGTTCGGTGCGGAACTCGGGGAAGGTCTTGTCGAACTGTTCCTGGGCCACGCGCACCGAGTTGTCGGGCGGCAGGTACTTCTCACTGATGCCGCCGAGGGCAAGCTGTCCCAGCGGGATGATGAGGATGATCATGAAGATCACGATGGGAGCGGCGAACGCGATCGGCCGCTTCATCACAACGTTGACGAGCTTGCCCCAGAAGCCCTTCTCGACCTCGGCGCGGGTCTTGGTCTTCTGTGTCTTGTCGGCCAGCCAGTTCAGCCACCAGATGGTGATTCGGCGAATGAGGGGGCTCAGCCGGGCCGCCTGCAGGATCAGCGTGACCACTGCGACGAAGATGACAATGCCCAACAGGATGTAGAACAGGGCGTTGTCGAGCAGCCCATCATCCTTGAGCCAGAAGGCGCCATAGGCCAGCAGGCCAAAGGTCGTGACGTAGCCCAGCGCCAGCCCGATTCGGGTCAGCATCGCACCGTTGTCGCCCGTCATGAGGATGCGCTTGCGGGCGATGTGGCCGGCTGCGATCGCTCCCGGAGGGAAGAGGAAGGCCAGCACCAGGGTGGGGATCGCCAGCCGCTCCATCGGCGCGCCCGGGGTCTCGGGCCTGCTGTCGATGGGATTGGGCTGGGTGAACCGCAGCAGGGTGCGCACACCCAGTGCGTCGACATTCGGCCCGAGTATCGCCAGTGCGGCCGCCAGCACGGTGACCGACAGGATCGCCGCGAGCATCACCGAGGCGATGATCGCGTAGGTGATCGACTTCAGGAACCCCTGTGGGAACAGCAGCAGCGGCACCGAGGAGGCGACCAGGATCACCGCGGAGAACATCACCGTGCGACCCGAGGTCATGACGGTGCGCCGGATGGCGGCCTCGGTGTCATAGCCCTCGGCGAGTTCCTCTCGGAAACGGCTCACCATGAACAGGCCGTAGTCGATGGCGATACCCAGGCCCATGAGGGTCACGACCGGCTGGGCGAAGAAGTGCACCGGCGCGATCTCGGCGACCAGACGCATGACACCCAACGCGCCTGCGATCGTCAGGCCGCCGATGATGGCAGGCAGGGCGGCGGAGATCACGGTGCCGAACACGAAGAACAGGACGACCGCGACCAGCGGGATGGCGGCCACCTCGGCGCGCTTCTGGTCCTCGCCGATGGTGCCGGTCAGCTCGCTGGCGAGGGGCTGCAGGCCCGCCTGCTGAACGTCGATGCCGGGGATGTTCAGCGCTTCCTTGACGGTGGTGCCGTCCTCGCCGACAACCTTGTTGTAGTTGTTCAGGATCGCGTCGTCGTTATCGCCCTTGAGCTGGACCGACATGAAGGCGTGCTTCTTGTCCTCGTCGGCCATGGTCTTGAGCAGATCGGGGTTCTTGAAGTAGCCGATGGTCCGCAGAATCGAGTCGGGGTGGTCCTTCTCGACCTGTGCGAGGTTGTCGAGAACCTTCTTCTGGAACGCCGGATCGTCGACGGTCTTACCGTCGGGCGCCGTGTAGATGGCGACGATATGGCCGGACGTGTCGCGTCCGTAGGCCGCGTCGGCGGCCAGCGATGCGTGCACCGACTGGCTGCCCTCGTCGTAGAAACCACTCTGGGTGACGTGGGCGCCGAGGCTGATCCCGTACACGCCGCCACCAAGGCACAGTGCGACCATGACTCCGATTACTGCGAATCGGAATCGGTACACCGTTCGACCCCACCAGGCGAACACGTCAGCTCCTTACGATCTTCTTCACGCTATTGTCGGCCTGCGCCACTTCAGTTGTCAGGCGCGAGAGGTCAGTAGCGCGGACAGCGGCCTGAACGGCTGCAGCCACGCCCCCTGCTCGGGCAGCGAATCAAGTCCGATTCGCGGTAACGGCTCCCTGAAGACACCGGAAATGTCCTCCAGGTCGACGAACTCCAAGGTATCCGACGCTAACGCCCAACTGGCATGTTCGCGAAATCCGAGGACGTGGACGTCAATACCATCGCGGGCGATGTCCTCGAGCGGCAGCCGGAACGCCTGCCCGTCCGCCGACGCCACGTAAACGCTGGCCAGACCCTCCCGACGACGCAGCGCGATGTGATCGAGCATGTCGGAGTCGACATCGCTGTCGTCCTCGATCTTGGGCTTCGCGAATACCGCGAAACCCACATTCCGCAGCGCCTCTACCCACGGTCGCACGACGTCAGCGCTGCCCGGCGCGATGTTGGTGAACACCGTCGCCTCGGGTTCCAGCGCGCCGGGAAGGCCCTCGGCCTGCCTGGCCGCGGACAGATCGGCGGTCTGGGCCAGCAGCCAGCGACCCAGCGCGTCGAACCTGGGCCGGTGCGCCGCGGTCGGCCTGCCGCCGAGGATCGAGCCCAGGCCCATGTCGAGGTTCGGGGCGTCCCACACCAGCAGCACGCGCTGCGGCGGTTCCACCACAACGGGTTGCTCCTCGTCCAGGTGATCCTCAATGTCCGCACCCTCGGTGAGGTCCCCGGCCGCGCCCACAGTGACATCCTCGGAGACGCTCATGACCGTCTCTCCCAGATCAGCTCGGTGATGGCACTGCCGGCGTGCCGCCCCTTCGCCTCGAACTTCGTCTCGGGTCTGCGGGCCGACATCGGCAGCTCGTCACGTGACACCCGGTCCGGATCGACGCGTGCCAGCAGCGCCTCACCGTCGCCGACCTCGGCGATCTGCTCGGCGTAGCCGGCGTGGTCAGTTGCGGCGTGCAGAACGCCGCCCGGCTTCAGCCGGTCGGCGATGAGGGCCACCGTGGCCGGCTGCAACAGCCGTCGTTTGTGGTGACGTGCCTTGGGCCACGGATCGGGAAAGAACACCCGCACGCCCGTCAGGGAACCAGGTGCCACCATGTGTTCGAGAACGTCGACGCCATCGCCCTTGATGAACCGGATGTTGGTCAGCCCCTGGCGGTCGACCGCACCGAGCAACTGCGCGAGACCCTTGCGGTAGACCTCGACGGCGATCACGTCGAGATGCGGTTCGGTGGCGGCCATGGCCCGGGTCGAGATGCCGGCACCACAGCCGATCTCCAGAATCACCGGCGCCGACCTGCCGAACCACGTCTCGGTGTCGATAAGGCCCGCCGGAGCGCCGTCGGAGTTGCGCGCATCCCTACCAAGTTCGGGCCATCGCCGATCCCAGGTGTCCTGCTGGCCACCCGAGAGGGCCGAGTGCCGGGCGCGGACGACGCTGGTGATGCGTGGGTAGGGGTGCGCGGGGGCGGAGGGCTCTTGGCTGGCCTCGGGTGCGGCCTCCTCGCGCTGGGCATGCATCGGTCCATCGTCTCGCATGAACCACTGGGTACCCGCATCGTGGGACATATTGATACCCAACAGTTGCCTTTGGCCAGCTGGGAGAACCCGGTGAAATCAGTGCTCCTTTCAGTTCTGCGGGAATGCGACGATGACGGTGTGGGTTCGTGGGGGGAAACACACGGGGAAGCGCACTGGGACGCCGACCGCGAGCGTGACGCGGCGGCGGCGTTTGCGACGGCCCTGGACCAATTTGCTGAAGGATCCGGCGCAGGGCAGTTGGCGCCGTTCATCGCCCGACTGCGGACCCCGGTGTGTGTTGCGGTTCGGGGCCGTCGTGGCGCCGGAGTCGCGACGATGCGCGCGGCGCTCACCATCCGGGGCGTGTGCACCACGACGGATCCGCACGCCGACGTCCGCGTGCTCGTCGCGGTCGAGGCGCTCAAGCCCGAGGAACGGGCCCGATTGGCGGGCGGTACCGACACGATCGTGGTCCTCAACAAGGCCGACCTGTCCCGGAAGCTGCCCGACGGGTCGATGGCCGAGGCCAACCGCCGGGCCGCCCTGATCCAGTCCGACACCGGAGTGCCGACCATCGCGATGAGCGCTCTGCTCGCCGTTGCGGGTTGCGGCCCGATGGAGGATGAGACCCTCCGCGCGCTGCGCGTGCTGACCCGCGAGCCCGCCGATCTGAGCAGTGTGGATGCCTTCGTCACCGCCGAGCATCACCTGAGCGCCGACGCCCGGGGCTGTCTGCTGCAGCGGTTGGACCGATTCGGCGTCGCCCAAGCCGTGCGAGCACTGGCGCGTGGAGCCGACGCGGCGAGGCTGCCAGAGGTGATGTCTGAGATGAGCAACGTCGATGCGCTGCTCGCGGCACTGCGGTCGGCCTCGGCGGCGGTGCGGTATCGCCGGGTGCGCGAGGTGATCATCGAATTGCGCTGTCGGGCAATGCAATCTGGGCTCGACGGGCTGCTTGGCTGGCTGGCCGGTGACGAGCCGGTGCTCGCCGCCATGGCCGCGGCGGTCAACGTCCTCGAATCCGACGGGCTGCTGGTGGACCCGGGTGTGCGACCCGACGCGCACCGCAGTCGAGCCCTGTACTGGCGGCGATACGGTCGCGGCTGCGTCGGCTCGCTGCACCGCGACTGCAGCGCCGACGTCGTGCGGGGATCGCTCCGGCTGCTCGGCGATGCGAGGTGAGCCGGCCCGTTGTCCTGGTGATCGGGCCACCGTGCGCCGGGGTCACGAGTCTCGTGGCGGCGCTGGGTGAGCGCATGGCTGACGCGACCGTCGTCGAGGCAGTCGCTGACGGCGAGACGGTCGGCGCGGTGGTGTTCGCGGTGTCGGCGGTGGCCCCGATGACCGAATCCGACTGCGCTCTGCTCGACGGGTTGCTTGAACCCGTCATCGCGGCCGTGACCAAGATCGACGCCCACCGCGGCTGGCGCGACGTGCTCGCCGCTAACCGGGCGGTCCTGGCCGGTCGGGGACCGCTGCACTGCGACATCCCGTGGGTGGGTGTGGCCGCCGCGCCTGATCTGGGCGAACCGGGTGTCGATGATCTCGTGGCCGCGCTTCGCCGCGGGTTCGCTGATGTCGAGGGGTTCAGGCGGCAGCGGGTGTGTCGGCTGCAGGACCGGCGGCGGCGCATCGTCGGAGACCACCGGCGGCAGCGGTCGACGACCGCGCTGACCGTGCGGGGCGCGGTGGCGCAGGCGCGGGTGTCACTCACCTATTGGTCGCGTAACCGCTGCGCGGCGATGGTGGCCGAGCTGCGCGCGGAAGCGGCGACGCTGTCGCGCGCGGAGGCGGCCGAGTTCGAGGCTCGGGTGGGTGAGGTCACCGCGGCGGTCACTGCCGAGGTGGACGCACAGATCGGTCGCGAACTCGATGCGCTCGCCGAACGGCTGGCCGTGCCCCTGCCGACCCGCACGGACCCGGTGCCGGAGCCGGCGGTCCGCACCGAGCCGATGCCGACGTCGCGTCACACCGAGAACCAACTGGTGGTGATCCTGGGGGTGGGCTTCGGGCTGGGTGTCGCGCTGGCCTCGGGCCGGCTCCTGGCCAGCGTCGCTGACGGGCTCGACGTCGTCGGGTTGGTCGTGGGTGCGGTGGTGGGGCTGGCGGTGACGCTCTGGGTGATCGGCATCCGAGGGCTGCTGGCCATCCGCGCCGGCTTCGACCGGTGGGTCACCGAGATCGGCGCCGCAGCACGGTCGGATGCCGAGGCACGCGTCGCCATGCGGTTGCTCGCCGTGGAGGTGGCGCTGACGACGTCCGCGGCCGAGCGCGCCGAGACGTCGGCGGCCCGGATGGCCAAGCTGGTCGCCGAGATCGACGCAGAAATTCGAGCGATGACGTGATGCGGAACCGCTCGACGGCAGATTGCCCGCGAAATGGTTGTTTCTGAATCGTTCCTGTGAGCGATCGGACATACTCCCGATTTACCGCGGGTATGTCACCCACGTTAACCTCGTTAAAAGCGACACCGTGACGGCAAGCAGGAGAATTTCGATGACCTCAGCGACCATTCCGGGCCTGGACAACGCACCCACCAAACACGAGGGCCTGCTGGCATGGGTCCGCGAGGTCGCGGAGCTGACCCAGCCTGACCGGGTCGTCTTCGCCGACGGCTCCGAAGAGGAGTACACGCGCCTCGCCGAGCACCTCGTCGCCGCGGGCACCTTCCAGAAGCTCAACCAGGAGAAGCAGCCCAACTCCTACCTCGCGCTGTCGGATCCCTCCGACGTGGCACGTGTCGAGTCGCGCACCTACATCTGTTCTGCGCGCGAGATCGACGCGGGCCCGACCAACAACTGGATGGATCCCGCCGAGATGCGGACCATCATGAAGGACCTGTACCGCGGTTCGATGCGCGGCCGCACGATGTGGGTGGTCCCGTTCTGCATGGGACCCCTCGGCGCGGAGGATCCGAAGCTGGGCGTCGAGATCACCGACTCCGAGTACGTGGTCGTCTCGATGCGCACGATGACGCGCATGGGCAAGGCCGCGCTGGACAAGATCGGCGATGACGGCTTCTTCGTCAAGGCGCTGCACTCGATCGGCGCACCGCTCGAGCCCGGCCAGAAGGACGTGCCGTGGCCGTGCAACGACACGAAGTACATCACCCACTTCCCCGAGACCCGCGAGATCTGGAGCTTCGGCTCCGGCTACGGCGGCAACGCGCTGTTGGGAAAGAAGTGCTACTCGCTGCGCATCGCGTCGGCCATGGCGCACGACGAGGGCTGGCTCGCCGAGCACATGCTGATCCTCAAGCTGATCTCGCCGGAGAACAAGGCGTACTTCATCGCCGCGGCGTTCCCGTCGGCGTGTGGCAAGACCAACCTCGCGATGCTGCAGCCCACCATTCCCGGCTGGCGTGCCGAGACCGTCGGTGACGACATCGCCTGGATGCGGTTCGGCAAGGACGGCCGGCTCTACGCGGTCAACCCCGAGTTCGGTTTCTTCGGTGTCGCGCCCGGCACCAACTGGGACTCCAACCCCAATGCGATGAAGACCATCGCCGCTGGCAACACCGTCTTCACCAACGTCGCCAAGACCGACGACGGTGACGTGTGGTGGGAGGGCCTCGAGGGCGAGCCCGATCACCTGATCGACTGGAAGGGCAACGACTGGGTCCTGCGGGAGACGGAAACCAAGGCGGCGCACCCGAACTCGCGCTACTGCACCCCGATCTCCCAGTGCCCGACGCTGGCCCCGGAGTGGGACGATCCGCAGGGTGTGCCGATCTCGGCGATCCTGTTCGGCGGCCGCCGCAAGACCACCGTCCCGCTGATCACCCAGGCCCGCGACTGGCAGCACGGTGTGTTCATCGGCGCCACCCTGGGCTCCGAGCAGACCGCCGCCGCCGAGGGCAAGGTCGGCACCGTGCGCCGCGACCCGATGGCCATGCTGCCGTTCATGGGCTACAACGTCGGCGATTACTTCCAGCACTGGATCGACCTGGGCAAGAACTCCGATGAGTCGAAGCTGCCCGCGGTGTTCTTCGTGAACTGGTTCCGCCGTGGCGACGACGGCCGTTTCCTGTGGCCGGGCTTCGGCGAGAACAGCCGCGTGCTCAAGTGGGCCATCGAGCGCATCGAGCACAAGGCCGACGGCAAGAGCACCCCGATCGGCATCGTGCCGACCGCCGCTGACATGGACCTCGAGGGACTCGACGTCGACGCCGCCGATGTCAACGAGGCACTCGCCGTCAACGTCGAGGAGTGGCGTAACGAGGTGCCGCTCATCGAGGAGTGGTTCGAGTTCGTCGGCGAGAAGCTGCCCACCGGTATCAAGGATGAGTTCGACGCGCTGAAGACCCGGTTGGCCGAGGCCGACTAGTCACCTTCCGCGAGCAGTCGCAAAAGCCCCTGAAGCTCGACGCTTCAGGGGCTTTCGCGTCTGCTCGCGCATGGGAATTGTTCTAGCCAAGCAAGCGGTGGTAAATGGCCTTGGCGCCGAGGAGCGCGCGACTGCCGGAGTGTGCGTCCTTGTAGTGCAGCAGGATCGTCACACGCCGCGTACCCGCCGGACAGGGCATGGTGGCGTGATAGGACCTGTAGCCCGAGAAAAGGTAGGCGGAGCCGGGGTCGAGTGGGATGACCGTGGTGGCCCTCTCAGGGCTGACCCGTCGGCGGTAGGCATTGGACTGCATGACCATCTTCTCGACAATGTTCGTGATCGCGAAGCGGCGGAAGGGGCGACGGTTTGGAAACAGCACCAGTTCGCCGGAGTTCCCCGGCCCGGCGTCGGGGATGTCGATGGGCAGCACCATGGTGACAACCGTCGCGTCGTAGTGAAACCACAGTGGTCTTCCCGACGGGTCGGGCCCGTTGACGATCCGGACGGAGACGTCGAGATGTCGATCGCGGGGATCGCAGTCTGGGTGCAGGTCGACTGCGACTGCCTCGAGGAGATCGCGTAGCTGGGTGTCGGAGAGCAGAAGGTCTATGAGCGGGGAGTCCCGCGCGGTCAGGGCCTCGAGCAGCACCTCGTGGGTGTCGGGTCGGTCGATTGTCGATGCATAGCGCCTCGCCGCGTCGAGCCATCGTGAGCTGACGACGTCGGGAAGCAGGGCGTAGCCCTGCGATTGGATCGAGCGCGAAACGGGCGCACTCGCCGCGACATCCTGGTGGCATACGGCGACCTGCACAGCCATGGATCCCTCATGTCCTTCGTGAAAGTCGATACTTAACCAGCAGTGACCAAGCTATGTTAGAGACAGCTCAATTCATCACGTTTGAACTGAAGTTATACCGCAGCAGCGGAATTTCAGCAACGGTTGTCTAGGTTGCCAGAAGCGCCCGCAGATGCGCAATCGCGGTGTCGATCTCGGGAAGGCTCACACCCGTGATCGGTGAGACGGCGAATCCGCCGAGGGGTGCGGTGGTTTCGTAGCGTCGAGCCGATCAAGGACGGCCGCGAGAGTCGCCACCGCTATCGGCAGTCCGCTCGCGGCCATCGCGTCCGCGCATGAGGCCCTAGTTGACACCCGTCAAGTAGAGGCGTCGTAGAGTCTGCTCATGCAGATCCGTGACACCGCCGCCGCCACCCCCGACAAGCCGGCGATCATCCTGTATCCGTCGGGGACCGTGGTGACGTTCGGTGAGCTCGAGGCCAGGGCGAACCGGCTGGCTCATTACTTCCGGGCCGCCGGTCTGGTGGAGGGTGACACCGTCGCCGTCCTGATCGAGAACAGCGAGCACTTCCATGCGGTGCTGTGGGCGGCGCGGCGCAGTGGGCTGTACTACGTGCCGATCAACACCCACCTGACGTCCGCGGAGGCCGCGTACATCGTCGACAACAGCGGCGCGAAGGCCGTCATCGGCTCCGCTGCCCTGCGCGAGACGCTAGCCGGCCTCGAGGCCGAACTGTCCAACGGGCTGCCCGCCGTCCGGCTCATCGCAGACGGCGACCTCGAGGGCTGGCAGCGCTACCCGGAATGCGTTGCCGATCAGCCCGATACCCCGATTGCCGACGAGATCGAGGGTGATCTGCTGCAGTACTCGTCGGGCACCACCGGACGGCCGAAGGGCATCAAGCGCGAGCTGCCGCACCTGCCGCCATCGGAGGTCCCGGGCCTGATGGCCATGCTGGTCCAGTTCTGGATGACTCCGGAGACCGTCTACCTCAGCCCCGCGCCGCTCTATCACACCGCGCCGTCGGTGTGGTCGATGCAGACTCAGGCCGGTGGCCACACCACGGTCATCCTGGAGAAGTTCGACGCCGAGGGCGCCCTGGACGCCATCCAGAAGTACCGCGTCACGCACGGTCAGTTCGTCCCGGTGATGTTCACCCGGATGCTGAAACTGCCGGAGGCCGTGCGGAACTCGTACGACGTCTCGAGCCTGCAACGCGTCATGCACGCCGCCGCTCCGTGCCCGGTCGAGATCAAGAAGCAGATGATCGACTGGTGGGGGCCGATCGTCGACGAGTATTACGCGTCCTCGGAGGCGCACGGGTCGACCCTGATCACCGCTGAGGACTGGCTGGCCCATCCGGGTTCGGTGGGCAAGCCGATGATGGGTGCGCTGCACATCGTCGACGAGGACGGCAACGACCTGCCGCCGGGACAGCCGGGCGAGATCTACTTCGAGGGCGGAGCGTCGTTCGAGTACCTCAACGACCCCGAGAAGACCGCGAAGTCAACTCACCCCAAGGGCTGGAAGACGGTGGGCGACATCGGATATCTCGATGAGGACGGCTACCTGTACCTCACCGATCGGCGCCACCACATGATCATCTCCGGTGGGGTGAACATCTACCCCCAGGAGGCGGAGAACCTGCTCGTCACCCACCCGAAGGTGATGGACGCGGCCGTGTTCGGCGTCCCCGACGACGAGATGGGCGAACGCGTCAAGGGCGTCGTGCAGACCGTTGACCCGGCCGACGCCACCGAGCAGTTCGCCGAGGAACTGCTGGGGTGGCTGCGGGATCGGCTGACGCACTACAAGTGTCCGCGGTCCATCTCGTTCGAGACGCAGCTGCCTCGCACCGACACCGGCAAGCTGTTCAAGCAGAGCCTCATCGAGAAGTACTCGGCACCGGTCGGCTGACCCGGTGGGCTTGCGCGTCGTCGACCTTTCGGACGAACCGTCGTTCGCCTCGTCGGACATTCTGGTCGCCACCGGTGACCTGTCGGCGCCCATCGCCGAGTACTGGTTGCGGAACGCGACTTTCACGCTGATCGAGCAGCCGTCTGAGGACCCTCGCACGGTCAGCGTGCCCTCGGTGGGTGAGGCAGTCGAGGAACTCCGGGAGCGGGTGGCGCGGTGGCCGACGGCCGCGGCGATCTGCGATGACGTCCTGCGCGCCCTCGACGAAGACGCACCCGCCTACAACGGTGTCATCACCGAGTCCCTGGCCTACTCGACCCTGCAGTCGGGGCCCGAGTTCGGCCGCTGGCTCGCCGAGCGCGGTCCGGCGCGCCCACCGGAGGAGCCCGACCCGGTACAGGCCGAGCGGGTCGGCGACGTCCTGTACGTCCGGTTCAACCGGCCCAAGCGGCACAACGCGTTCTCGACACCCGCGCGGGCCGCACTGCTGGACGCGTTGGAGATCGCGCGCGTCGACCCGAGCGTCACCGAGATGGTGCTCACCGGGAACGGGCCGTCGTTCTGCAGCGGCGGCGACCTCGCCGAGTTCGGCAGCTTCGCCGATCCCGCCGCCGCGCACCTGGCCCGCACGCGATACAGCCCGGCCCTGGTGCTCGACGAGATCACCACCAGGCTCGGCGAGCGGTGCCGCGCCGAGGTGCACGGTCAGGTGCTGGGCAGCGGCCTGGAGATGGCGGCGTTCTGCGGCCACGTGACGTGCCGGGCGGGCGCGACGCTGGGCCTGCCCGAACTCGCCCTTGGCCTGCTGCCCGGGGCCGGCGGCACCGTCAGCATCACCCGGCGTATCGGCCGTTGGCGCACGGCGTATCTGGTGCTGTCCGGCCGGTTCGTCGACCCGGCCACAGCGCTGCACTGGGGGCTCGTCGACGCCGTCACCGAGTGACTTCTAGCTGGAGCGGCGCAGCGTAACCCGGTAGGTGTACTGCTCGGGCAGGAAGTGGCTGGTGGCCAACTCGACCGGTGTCCCGGTGGCATCGGAGTACAGCCGGTCCACCCGCAGCATGGGATGGCGCAGAGCGCAGCCGACGGCGTGGGCCACCTCCTGATCGGCAGGGCCGACCGTAATTGACTGTGCCGCTTCGGCTATCGGATCGGCCAGGTGGGGTTCGATGAGTGCGATGACGGTGGTGGTGCTGACCGCCCCCTCGGCCACCTCGGGTGAGCCCAGCACGTGCCGCGCCACCGACTCCGGCAGGTATACCTGGGTCAGGACGAACGGGACGCCGTCGTGCAATCGGCGCAGGTTGACGGCGTAGACGACGTCCTCGACCAGACGCAACCGGCTGGCGGCCTCGACGTCGACGCGCCGGTGCAGACCCGAGGTCACCTCCATGGTGGTGTCCTCGGACAGGCTCATCAAGTCCTCGATGGAGCCGAGTTGGCGTAGGTAACGCCCCGGATCGTTGGCGTAGGTGCCCCGGCCGGGGACTCGGTAGACGACCCCCTCGGCGACCAGGTCCTGAAAGGCGCGTCGCACGGTCTGACGGGACAGTCCGTGGTGCGCAACGAGTTCGGACTCCGTCGGCAGCCGGGCCCCGTCCCGGTAGACGCCAGCCGCGATCTCGTCGCGGAGACGTTGTCGCAGTTCCTGATATGCCGGGGCGGGTCGCATATCGCTGACCTCAGATGCCGCCACGGGCGACGAGCTGCCCGGCGATGACATTGCGTTGGATCTCGTTGGTACCCTCGCCGACGATCATCAGCGGGGCGTCGCGGAAGTAGCGCTCCACGTCGTACTCGGTGGAGTAGCCGTAGCCGCCGTGAATGCGAACGGCGTTGAGCGCGATCTCCATTGCGGTCTCGGATGCGAACAGCTTGGCCATCCCGGCCTCCATGTCGGCACGCTCACCGCTGTCGTAGCGGTCGGCGGCGTAGAACACGAGTTGGCGGGCAGCGGTGAGCTTGGTCGCCATATCGGCCAGGTAGTGGCCGACCGCCTGGTGCTTCCAGATCGGCTGACCGAAGCTCTCACGCTGCTGGGCGTAGGCCAGTGCGTCCTCCAGCGCGGCGGTGGCCACGCCGAGTGCCCGCGACGCGACCTGGATGCGGCCGGTCTCCAGGCCCTTCATCATCTGCGCGAAGCCCCGACCCGGTTCTTCGCCGAGGATGGCCGAGGCGGGCACCCGGTAGTCGTCGAACGACAATTCGCACGACTCGACGCCCTTGTAGCCGAGCTTGGGCAGATCGCGTGAAACCGTCAGGCCGGCACCGTGTTCGGCGAGCACGATCGAGATGCCCGCATGTTTGGGCACCGCATTGGGATCGGTCTTGCACAGCAGGGCGATAAGACCGGAACGACGCGCGTTGGAGATCCAGGTCTTGGCGCCGTTGATCACCAGATCCTCGCCGTCGCGGCGGGCCGCGGTGGTCATGGCTTGCAGGTCCGAGCCGCCGCCGGGCTCGGTGAGCGCCATCGTGGCGCGCAGCTCGCCGCTGGCCATGGGCGGCAGGTAGCGCTGTTTCTGCTCGGTGGTGCCGAACAGGTCGATCAGCTTCGCGACGACGGTGTGGCCGCCCATGGCCCCGGCCAGGCTCATCCAGCCGCGCGCCAGCTCCTGCGTGACCAGCGCGTAGCAGCGGGTCGAGACCGGGGAACCGCCATAGGCCTCGGGCACGGCCAGGCCGAATATCCCGATGCGCTTCATCTGTTCTATCCACGCCTCGGGATATTCGTTGGCGTGCTCGACCTCGCGGACGGTCGGCTTCACATCCCTGTCGATGAACGCCCGGACGGTGTCCACCAGCATGGCTTCGTCTTCGCTGATGTCTGTCGTAGTCATATGTACGGCCATATTGACACATCCACATGAGTACTGCCAGCATGTGACGTTGTGACTTTGTACGGCCAAATGTCCGGCGGCCCCTTCTTTGATGACCTGGCGGT
Source organism: Mycobacterium sp. IDUB_39 (assembly GCF_055419205.1). NCBI lineage: Bacteria > Bacillati > Actinomycetota > Actinomycetes > Mycobacteriales > Mycobacteriaceae > Mycobacterium > Mycobacterium sp. IDUB_39. Next base: position 1,182,018 of record NZ_JBVAXF010000001.1, on the reverse strand, counting down.
CGGTCAGATCTTCGACTGGGCACCGTCGATGACCCTGACCGCCGGCACGGCCGCGGTCCACCAGTCGATACTCGGGGATCGCATGCGATTACCCCTGGACTCGGTGCTGACCCACGAGGTGACCGGAGCGGGCACCGCACTGGCCCACCCCGCGCTGGTCGCCGATGTGGCGATCGGCCAGAGCACCCTGGCCACGCAACGTGTGAAGGCCAACCTGTTCTATCGCGGGCTGACGTTCTTCCGGTTCCCGGTCATCGGCGACACCCTGTACACGCGAACCGAGGTGGTGGGTCTCAAGCAGAACTCCGCCAAACCCGGCCGCGCGGCAACGGGTCTGGCGGCCCTGCGGATGACGACAATCGATCAGGCTGACCGGTTGGTCCTGGACTTCTACCGTTGCGCGATGCTGCCGTTGAGTCCCGAGGTGACCGAGACCAGCCACGCCGATGACCTGTCGACCATCGGATCCGACCTCGCGCCGGCCGCTGACCCCACGGCCGACTGGGACGTCGAGGCCTTCCGGCGACGCGTGCCCGGACCATATTTCGATCCAGGGATCGCGGGCACGGTGCTGCAGAGCACCGGCGATGTCGTCAGCAGCGCACCAGAACTCGCCCGGCTGAGCCTCAACATCGCCGCGACGCACCAGGATTCGCGGGTCGGCGGGCAGCGACTGGTGTACGGCGGGCACACCATCGGGTTGGCCCTGGCGCAGGTGACGAGGGCGCTGCCCAATCTCGTCACGGTGCTGGGCTGGGAGTCCTGCGATCACACCGGGCCGGTGCACGAGGGCGACACCCTCCACAGCGAGATCCACGTCGAGGCGGCGACCGCCACACCAGGCGGCGGCGGCGTCCTGTCGCTGCGTTCCGTGGTCTACGCGGTCGGTGAACAGGACCGTCAGGTGCTGGACTGGAGATTCACCGCACTGCAGTTCTAGCGCCGGGGACAATGGGCCTCATGGATGGCCCCGTGCACCCCGAGCGCAGCGCGATCGACGCGCAGGCCAGGGACTGGGGGGCCAGCGGGCTCGCGTACCTCACGGGCCCGCCAGGAGGGCCGCCGGACTTCAGCCGCGCCGGCGTCCTCGCGCACGCCAGATCCATTGCCGCTCAGTTCAGCGCCGGGACCGGGGTCGCGGTCGACGCCGCGACGCTACTGGCCGGCCGCGCCGCGCTGCTGGGTCTGACCCGCGCCGGTCAGGTGTCCGCGGGCGGCGCGACACGGCTGCTCCGCGCGGGCGGCGGGTGGTGTGCGATAACGCTGTCCCGGCCAGATGACGTCGACGCCGTGCCTGCGGTGGTGGAGGCGGACGTGGCGTCCGATGATCCCTGGCGAGCACTCGAGTCGTGGGCCGCGGGTAGGTCGCCGGTCGAGGTGGTGGAGCGTGCCCGACTGCTGGATCTTCCCGCCGCGGTCCTCGGGGAGGCGGTCCCGGCCGATCCGGTCGTGCGCCGGGTCGGACGGCTGACGGCGCCCCGCACCCCTGCCGGGCTGCTCGTCGTCGACATGTCCTCGATGTGGGCCGGGCCGTCCTGCGCGATGCTGCTCGGCCAGGCGGGCGCCACGGTGGTGAAGGTCGAGAGCCGGGCCCGGCCGGATGGCACCAGATCCGGTTCGCGCGCCTTCTTCGACTGGATGAATAGCGGAAAGCTCTGTTATGCCGCCGATTTCACCGACACGACCCGGTTGCGCGACTTGCTCGAGGTGGCTGACATCGTCATCGAGGCGTCGCGGCCCGCTGGGCTTGCGCGCCGGCGCATGGGGCCCGATGACATCGGCGCGCGTGACGGCAGGGTGTGGCTGTCGATCACGGGGTATGGCACCGACGGCGCTGACGCGAACCGGGTCGCCTTCGGCGATGACGCCGCCGTGGCAGGCGGACTGGTCGCAGGCAGTGCGCGCGATCCGGTGTTCTGCGCCGACGCCGTCGGCGATCCGCTGACCGGTCTGGACGCCGCTGTGGCGGTGGTCGATTCCCTGCGCCGCGGCGGCGGTGAGGTCATCCAGCTCGCCATGGCGGCCGTCTCCGCGCGCTACGCCGCGCTACCGACGGTGGCGGGCGAGTGGTCGGTGCCCGTCGTCCCGCCCGCAGCGCCATATCCCTCGCCACCCGTCTCTGACCTCGGCGCGGACAACTCCCACGTGGACCGACTGATCGACGAAAGAAGGCTCACTCCATGCTGATTCAGCGCGCCAAGCTCCTCGGTGGGAGCACCGTCGACATCCGGATGCAGCAGCAGATCGTCGAGGTGGCAGCGACGCTCGCCCCGACTACGGGGGAGCCGGTACTCGACGCCGCCCACCGGACCGTCATCCCGGGCCTGCACGACCACCACGTGCACCTGCATTCAGCCGCGGCTGCGTTGTCGTCGGTGCGGGTGGGTCCGCGAGAGGTGGCGGGCCATGACGATCTCGCCGCGGTGCTCGCGGGAGCCACGCTCGGCGAGGACGGCTGGATCAGGGCCATCGGCTATCACGAGGCCGTCGCCGGGCCGCTGGACCGGACGGCTCTCGACGCGGTGTCACCCGCGACGCCGGTGCGGGTGCAACACCGCAGCGGAGTGCTGTGGACCCTGAACACCGCCGGGCTCGTCCGGGTCGGACTCGCCGATCACCCCGACGGCAGGCTCAAGAGCGCCGACTCGAGTTGGTCGACTGCACTGCAACGCCGGGAGTCCGGCCTGGCCGAGGTGAGTCGACGACTCGCATCCCTCGGCGTCACCGGAGTCACCGACGCCACACCGAATCTCACGATCGACGACGTGGTGAAATTCGCCGAGGCGCACCAGCACGGTGAGCTGTTGCAACGGGTGCACTGCCTCGCCCCGGGCAAGCGCATCCTGCACGACGACGCACTGGACCTCGCCGAACTCGAGGCGTGGATCGGTGCGCGCCATGGGGCCGGGGGGCCGGTCGCCGTGCACTGCGTCACGGCCGCCCAGCTGGTGGTCACCATCGCGGCCCTGCGTTCGGTGGGCACGGTGCCGGGTGACCGCATCGAACACGCGGCCGTCGTCCCCGAGGACTGCCTGACCGACCTCGCCGAACTCGGCGTGACGGTGGTGACGCAGCCGAACTTCGTCTGCGAGAGGGGCGATCAGTACCTGGCCGACGTGGACGTCGACGAGCAGCCACACCTCTGGCGACTGGCGACGCTGCGGGCCGCCAACGTCGGCGTCGCGTTGTCGACCGATATGCCGTTCGGCGATGCCGACCCGTGGGCAGCGATGCGGGCCGCGGTGCACCGCACAACGGCGTCGGGCACCCTCCTCGGATCGGGTGAGGCCGTTGCGGCGCGCACGGCGCTGGAACTGTTCTTCGGCGAGGCCGAGCGGCCGACGCGTCAGCGCACCATCGCGCCCGGCCAGCCGGCCGACCTGTGCCTCATCGCAGCAGACGAGCCTGACCTCCTCGCCGCACTGGAGGCGGGCCAGGTCGCGGCGACGATCGTGGACGGCAAGGTGGTTTACGAGGCTGGGCGCTAGGCCTCAGCTCCGAGTTCAGGCGTCCACCGGTTCCCTCTGGGCGAGGGTCCGGCGGAGGAACTCGATCTGCGCGGCGACGAAGTCCCGCGTTACCAACGCCTTCGGCGCCAGCCCGTCGAAACCGTGGAACGCGCCGTCGATCACCTCGACGTCGCAGCCGACGCCCGCTTCGTGGAGCCGGTCGGCGTATTCGAGGTCCTCGTCGTGGAACAGATCCAGCGTGCCGACGCCGATCCATGCCGTCGGCAGGCCGCGGAGGTCGTTGCGGCGCGCCGGGACGGCGACCTCTGGGTCGGCATCACCGAGGTAGCAGCCCCAGCCGTACCTGTTCGCCGACTGAGTCCACAGCCGGTGGTGCGGATTGTCGAGGCCGGCGGCGGTGGCTGAGCGGTCGTCGAGCATCGGGTACACCAGAAGCTGTGCCGCGACGTCGATCTCGCCGCGGTCACGGGCCAGCAGTGCCAGCGCGGCCGCTAATCCGCCGCCCGCGCTCGCCCCGCCGATCGCCACACGCGTGGAGTCGATGGCTGGAAGCCCCGACAGCCAGGCCAGCGCCGAGTAGCAGTCCTCCAGCGGCGCGGGGTAGGGGTGCTCGGGGGCCAGTCGGTACTCGACCGACGCGACGGTGACGCCGAGCTCGCGCGCGAACCGGCGACAGAGGGCGTCGTCCTGGCTTGCGCTGCCGATGACGTAGCCGCCGCCGTGTATCCACACCAGCCCCGGACCCGGCGCGGTGACACCGGGTGGTCGGTGAAGTCGAACACCGGCCCCGGATGCGAGCGTCAGAACCTCGACGTCGGGACGGTGCTTGCGGCCGGGAAGCCGTGCCAGGCTGCGCAGTACCGGCAGCGAGTGCGGCGTGATGATCGTGCGTGGGATCAAACGAGCGGCGCGCCGCAGTTCGGGGTGAAAGGCGTTCACCCCGCCGACCCTACTGGCCGGACCGGTGGCTCCTGATCAGAACGGTGGGCTGGAGTCGGCCATCGCCAGCAGTGCGAGGTCCTCGTTGAGTTGGCGCTCCTGCTCGATGCGTCGCCTACGGTCCTCGGCACGGCTGCTCTGGCGACGGGGCATGGTCAGACCGGTGTTGGCGACCGTGCCCCGCGCGGCGGTAGTGGTGGCCACCGGAGCCGTGGGTGCGCACAACGATGGGAACAGCAGCCGGCTGCCGGGTCGGGTGGTGTGGGTCTGTCCGCTCGGTGCTGTCCAGATAACGGCGCCGTCGGGGTCTTGGCGGTCGCGCCAGCCGCCCTGACCGCTCCAGAATGTCTTGAGTAGATGGTGGAATCGGCACAGGCACTTGAGGTTTGACGCACACGTCGGACCGGCCGGGTGGGCGATGGTGTGGTCGAGGTCGCAGCGGTCGGAGGGGTGGTCGCAGCCGGGAAAGCGACAGGTCAGGTCGCGGCAGCGGACGAAGTCGGCCAGCTTCTGCGATGGGGTGTAGCCGGGTTCGGGCGGTGCCGCTCCCGGGTGGATGACGTGTTTGATTCTCGCGGTCAGGGCCAGTCGGCGGATTATCGGGCCGGCCAGGACGGGGCCGCCGAGCATCACCCCGGGTGCGGTGGCCGCGGGTTCGCCGGGATCGTCGTCGCGCAGGGCCTCGGCCAGGGTGAGCTCACGCACCGGCTTGTCGAAGAGTCGAGGCTGCTGTCCGTCGAGGGCGGCGTCATGGCGCGCTGCCGCCTCACTCTGCTTGGCGAGAGTGTCGTCGTGAGTGATGACGTAGACCACGGCGGAACCGCGTGCCCGGGCCGCGGAGGTGGCGTCACAGCCATCGCGATCGCCGCACATGCAGGTCAGCCGGTCCGCGCCGGTGGCCAGCGCGCCGAGGGCGTCGGCGCGACGTTGATCGATCGTGCGGGGATCACCGGTGCACACAGTGGTGGCCAGCGTGCCGAGCCGGTTGTCGAGGGCCTTGGCGTCGGGGGCGAACAGCTCGCCCCACAGTGTGGCAAGCCCGCCGGCGTCGTCAAGACCGATGTTCACCGACCGACCGCGCGCCCGGTTCTGGGTGCGCCGCACCGCGTGGGGGTCGTGGCGCTCGACGAGCACATCGATCTCTGTGATCGTCTTGTGCTCTGACATCGGTGGCCAGTCGGTGATCGCATCGGCCAGGTCCGAGTCGACGGAGACCAGCGCGTCGGGGTCCTTGATCAGCGCGGTGCGCCACACGATGGCCGACACCAGCCGGTGTGACACCAGTCCGTCGGCGAACACCGCGGCGACCTTCGGCAGGCGGTCGCGTAACGCGCTGGCGATCAGCAGCTGATGGGAGGCTGCCCCGGGGGTGATCTGTTGTGCCGCAGCGATCTCGGCGCAGACCGCACCCCAGTTGTCCAGGTACCACTGCTCGCGCTCTGCGGACCCGTCAGCGCGATAGCGCGCATCGAGAATGGCGACCATCGCCACGTACCGCCGTGCGCACGCCGCGGCCTCCACGCGCGCCCACGCCGCCACCGCAGTGCCGGCGGCAGCACTCGCGGCCAGGGTCACCAACTCATCGAACATGTGTACGAATCTATGCGAATCCGTCAACGCGCGCCACGGCCAAACTGCGATCTGTGGATGAACTCGCGACTGTGGATAACCCGGTGACCGGAACGTGAAAATGTCAGAGCCCCATGCTATTGCGCCCCAACCCGGGGCTAGTCCCGATCGCTGAGCATCGCCTCGAACGCCACCCGGTCGCCGCGGTAGAGCGAGCGCACCACCTCGATGGGTCGACCCTCGGTGTCCAGTGAACGGCGATGCAGGCGCAGCATCGGCATCGCCGTCGTCGACTCCAGCAGTGCGGCTTCGCGCGGCGTCGCCAGCACCGTCTCGATGCGCTCGACCGCGGAGCCGAACTCGACACCGGTCGCTCGGACGGCGGCGTACAGCGATGTGCAGGGGTCGAACGTCTCGGTGAAGTCGCCGAACCGATGCCGCGGCAGATATGTGCTCTCCAGCCCGATGCGCTGTTCGTCTGCCAGGAGCACGCGCTCGAGGTGCATCACGGGATCGCCCTCGCGTACCTCCAGTGCCTCCGCCAGTTCCGCGGTGGGCGTGATGTCCTCCCAGGTGACGAGGACACGGCTGGGCTGACGGCCCATCCGCAGCGCGCCCTCGGTGTAGGACCTCAGCGAAAGTGGTTGCACCAGTTTCGGAGCCGAGACGACTGTGCCGCGGCCGCGCCGCTCGATGCGTCCCGCGACGAGTAGCTCGTGCAGGGCCTGTCGGACGGTCTCGCGCGCGACGCCGAAGCGCAACGCGAGTTCGCGCTCGGGCGGAAATGAATCGCCGGCGACCAGGCCGTCGAGCACGTCGTCGAGCGCATTCCGAATGGCGTGTGGCTTGCTCATCGTTCCCCTTGTCTCGATTCACGTTGCCGCATAACGCGGTCCGCGATCGCCAGCACGTCGCCGATTGTCGCACCATGCGCCCCGGGGATCTTTGCGGCATCGTCGTAGCGCCGCAGCCGAAGCGCGTCGGGCCACCAGGGGTTCTCCAGCAGGGCGGTGTCGATGTCGGCCCCGCCCTGTGCGTGAAGCGATGCCACCGACGTCGCGGTGAGCGTTGTGCCGTAGGTGGCATCGGTGGCGACCAGGTAGCGCTTGGCGGCGACGTGCGCACCGGCCAGCCACCCGACCCGTGTCCCGAACCGCGGGGTCAGCCACTCCCGGGCGGTCGCGTCGTGCCTGGCGGTCGCCGAGGCGTCGAACAGCGGACTGTGTGCCAGGTCGTGCAGTGCGGCGGCCAGGACGAGCTCGTCGTCTGCGCCATCCTCGATGGCGCGGGCCGCCGACTGAAGCGCATGGTCGAGTTCGTCGACCGCCTCCTCATCCCAGACGCCGCGCAATGACGCTAGGAGAGTGGCGGTTTCGTCAATCACCATCATGGGCCACACAGTACCCCAATTGGTCTATACCAATTGTTAACCTGGAGTTCCCATCGTGCACACCGTGTGGACGGGTCGCCTTCGTTCTGACGTTGAAAAGTGCCACGAATGCGAGTGACAATCATCGGAGGCGGAATCCTCGGAACCGCCCACGCGCTGGAAGCCGTGCGGCGCGGTCACCACGTCACCCACCTTGAACGCGAGTTCGAGGCGCGCGGTGCGACCGTGCGCAACTTCGGGCTGGTGTGGGTCTCGGGTCGCGCGGAGGCTGAACTCGACGCGACACTGCGTTCGCGTGAACTGTGGGAGCGAATCGGCGCCGACGTCCCCGGGGTCGGGTTCCGGCCCGCCGGGTCGCTGACGCTGCTGCGCACTCCGCGCGAGGTCGCGGTCGCCGAGGAGGTCGCCGCCCGGGCCGACGCGCCCCGACGCGGATTCGAACTCCTCGAACCGGATCGCGCGCGCCAGCTCAACCCGGCCTTGCGCGGGAAGTTCCTTGCCGGACTGCACTGTTCAAGGGACGCCGCCGTGGAGTCCCGGCAGGCCCTGCCCGCGATCCGCGCTCACCTCGCGGCGACCGGCAGGTACGACTTCCGGCCGGGGACCGAGGCGCGGTCGGTCGACGGCCGATCCGTGACGGACGACCGGGGGCAGCGGCACGACGGTGATCTGGTCCTGGTGTGTCCGGGTGCGGCCCATGGCGGCCTGACCCGGGAGTTGGCCGGTGACCTCCCGGTACGCCGCGTCCGCCTGCAGATGATGCAGACCGAACCCTTCGGCGAGCCGCTGACCACCGCGATCGCCGACGGTGACAGCCTGCGCTACTACCCCGGGTTCGCGGGAACCACACTTGATGCGCTGCGGGACAACGAACCTCAGGATCCCGTGGCAAGTGAGCACCGCATGCAACTGCTGTGTGTGCAACGCCTGCACGGCGGGCTCACCATCGGTGACACCCACGAGTACGAGGAGCCGTTCGCGTTCGACGTGGCGGAACCGCCATACGCCTACCTCGTCGCGCTCGTCGAGGAGTTCCTCGGCCGCCCGCTGCCCGCCGTCCGGCACCGCTGGGCCGGTGTCTACAGCCAGTGCATCGACCCTGACCAGCTGGTGTGCCGCACCGAGGCCTCCGACGGCGTCTGGGTGATCACCGGGCCAGGCGGCCGAGGCATGACGCTCGGGCCGGTCATCGCCGAACAGACCGCCGACCTGATCAACCTGTGAGAGGAAAACCCGTGATAAACCGAGACATTCACGACATTCAACTGGCCGTCATCGATATGGCCGGTACCACCGTCGCCGACGACGGCCTGGTGGTGGCCTCCTTCGAGGCGGCGGCGACAGCGGCGGGCCTGCCCGAGACCGGACCCGAGCGCGACCGTGCGCGGCAGTACGTCATCGACACCATGGGCCAGTCGAAGATCACGGTCTTCCGTGCACTGTTCGGCGCCGAGGATCTCGCTCAGCGTGCCAATGCGGCCTTCGAGGACGCGTATGAAGCCGCGATCGACAATGGCAACGCGAGGGCCATCGACGGTGCCGCCGAGGCGATCACACGGCTACGTGACGCCGGTATCAAGGTGGCGCTCACGACCGGATTCAGCGGGACGACTCAGGAGAAGCTGCTCGCCGCGCTGGGCTGGCAGTCGCTGGCCGACATCGTGCTGGCACCCGGTGACGGCGTGCGTGGCAGGCCATATCCGGATCTGATCCTGACGGCGCTGATCCGCCTGCAGGCCGATGCGGTCACGCGTGTCGCCGCGCTCGGCGACACCAGCAGCGACGTCGACAGCGCACTACGCGCCGGCTGCGCCATTGCCGCGGGCACGCTCACCGGTGCTCACACCGAGCCCCAACTGCGCGCCGCGGGCGCCACCCATGTCGTCGGGTCCGTCACCGACTTCGCCGATCTTCTCCTCGCCAACCGCTGAATCCTCGAAAGGCACCCAGTGAAAATAATGAAGCTCAGCAAGGCCCTGGCCGCGGTCTCGGTCGCCGCCCTCGCACTGACCGCCTGTGGCGGCACGGGGTCGTCGGGTTCGGGCGACGGCGAGACCCTCACCGTCTACAGCGCCGACGGCCTGGCCACCTGGTATGACTCGCAGTTCAAGAAGTTCACCGAAGAGACCGGCATCAACGTCAACATCGTCGAGGCAGGCTCCGGTGAGGTGGTGTCGCGCGTCGAGAAAGAGCAGTCCAACCCCCAGGCCGACCTGCTTGTCACCCTGCCGCCCTTTATTCAGAGGGCCAACGAATCCGGGCTGCTGCAGGCCAGCGGTGTCGACACCAAGGGGATTGCGGCCGACCAGATCGGCCCGGACGGCAACTACGTCCCCATCGTCGACAACGCGTTGAGCTTCATCGCCAACCCAAGCGCCGACCCGCAGCCCGCCACGTGGGACGACCTGCTCAAGCCGGAGTTCAAGGGCAAGCTGCAGTACTCGACTCCCGGACAGGCCGGCGACGGCACGGCCGTGCTGGTCTTGCTTCAGCAGCTCATGGGAAGGCCTGCCGCACTGGACTATCTGGGCCGGCTGCAGACCAACAACGTCGGACCGTCCTCATCCACCGGCAAGCTGCAGCCCAAAGTGAGCAACGGTGAGCTTCTGGTCGCCAACGGCGACGTGCAGATGAACCTGGGCTCCATCAAGGACGACGGCTCCACGTTCAACATCTTCATCCCGGCCACGGCCGACGGTAAGCGAACCACGATCTCGCTGCCCTATGTGGCAGGGGTGACCAAGGGCGCACCGCACGCCGACGGGGCCAAGAAGCTGCTGGCCTTCCTGGTGTCGGAGGACGTGCAGAAGACCGTCGCCCCCGACGCGCTCGGCATCCCGGTGCTTGAGTCGCTCCTGGCGGAGTCGCAGAAGGACGCCGGCCCGAACACCCCTGCGGGGGTTATCAAGGATGTCGATGTCTGGGTGCCGGACTGGAACGCAGTGTTGGCCGACCTCGACGCCGATCTCGCTGCCTACCAGAAGGTCACCGGTAGCTGACGATGACCGAGATCGGGCTTGGCCGGACCGATACGGCGAGCGGACAACGCGCGCAACACCAGCACGCCGAGACGCAGGCCCCTGCAATCACGTTCGATCGCGTCGGGGTGACCTACGGCCGGGGCAAGAGGGCGACCAGTGCGCTGATCGACTTCGACCTGCGCGTCGCGGCCGGTGAGACGGTCGCACTGCTGGGGCCCAGCGGGTCAGGCAAGTCGACCGCACTCAACGCGCTCGCCGGCTTCGTGCGCCCGACATCCGGTTCGGTCCGACTGTCCGGCCGTGACGTCACCAACCTGCCACCCGCCAGCCGCGGCATTGGGGTGGTACTGCAGTCCTACGCGTTGTTCCCGCACATGCGGGTCGCCGATAACGTCGCCTTCGGGTTGAAGGCCCACCGCGTGCGCCGTGCGGAGGTGGCGGCGCGCGTCGCCGAGGCGCTCGACATGGTCGGCATGAGTTCCTACGGAAAACGGCTTCCGCGTGAGCTTTCCGGCGGTCAGCAACAGCGGATCGCGATCGCTCGCGCGTTGGCGATCCGGCCCAGGGTGCTTCTGCTCGACGAACCGCTGGCGGCCCTCGACGCCCAGTTGCGGCAGTCGATGCTCGCCGAGCTGCAGCGGCTCAAGGAGGCGCTGCCCGACACCGCGATGCTGTACGTCACGCACGATCAGTGCGAGGCGCTCGCATTGGCCGACCGGATCGTCGTGATGAACAACGCGCGGTTGATGGACGTGGACACCGCGGAGAACCTGTGGAAGCGGCCGCCAACGAGTTTCACGGCCGCCTTCCTCGGCGGTGCCAACCTGATTCCGTGCACGGTCGGCCGCGTGATCGGCACCTCGGCGCTGGTGACGTTCGCGCACAAGACCGTCAACGCCGTGGCGCCCCAGCCAGCGGTCGGCCGCTTCGACTGGGCGCCGGAGTCGAAGGCGCTCTTGTGTATTCGTCCGCATGCGATAAGGGTCGTGTCGCTCGGCGACCGCGACGCGCTGCGGGCGACGGTCAAGGCCGCGGTGTGGCGTGGCGCGACTACGCGTCTGGTGTTGTCGGTGAGCGGTCTCGCTGATCAGCTGATCGACGTCGACGTACCCGGGAGCGTCGGCCCGGGCACCCAATTCGAGCTCGGCAGTGAGGTCGGAGTGCGGTTCCCCGAGCCCGCAGGCGTCCTGGTGCAGGCCGCGTCGTGACCGCGACACTGGAACAGCCCGCGGCGACGGCGCCGCAGACCCCGTCCCCGCCACGGTCGTTCGCCGCGTTGTGGGTGGTGCCACCGTTGTTGATCGTGGTCGTGGCGGTGGTGTACCCGCTGATCCGGGTGAGCCTGGAATCGCTGTCGTCCAGCAGTGTGGGCGGCGGGGCATCGACGTGGGCCGGCGTCCTGACCTCCGAGGTGTTCCGCGACGCCCTGTGGCGCACAGTCTCGATCGCGGTGGCGTCGACGCTGGGATGCCTGATCCTGGGCACATTTCTGGCGATCGTGCTGGCGTTCGTGCCCTTTCCCGGCTCGAATGTCATCGGCCGCCTGATCGACACCGTGCTGGCACTGCCATCATTTCTCATCACGCTCGCCTTCACGTTTCTCTACGGCACCGCGGGTGCGGTCAACGCGGTGCTCACCGGGCTCACCGGCGCGAGTTCACCCGTGCTGAACTTCCTCTACACGCCGGCCGGGGTCATCGCCGCCGAGATCACCTTCTTCACGCCGTTCGTGATCCGTCCGCTTCTGGCCTCGTTCTCGATGCTGCCGCGCGCCCAACTCGACGTGGCGGCCAGCCTCGGCGCCTCACCGTGGCGGGTGCTGCGATCGGTGATCATGCCGGAGGCGTGGCCCGCGCTGATGGCCGGCGGCAGCTTGGTTCTTCTGTTGACGCTCAACGAGTTCGGCATCGTTCTGTTCACCGGGGCCAAGGGCGTGATCACGTTGCCGGTACTGATCTACACCCGCGGCATCGTCACGTTCGACCTGCCGGGCGCCGCCGTGATCGCCACGGTGCAGATCGCACTGTCCCTTTCGCTCTACATCATCTACCGCGTCATCTTCGCCCGCGTCGTGACGGGCCGAGGCAACGACACGAGAGGGGACACGACACATGCTGCTGTGGACTCCGCGAAGTAGGGCCATCCTGATCGGCGTCTTCGTCATCGTCGTCCTGGTGGTCTTCATCGCTCCGCTGGTCACCGTGGTGCTCGCCGGACTGGCGGGGTCGTGGACCGGCGCGCTGCCGTCGAACCTCGGATTCACACATGTCGGTGATGCGCTGTCGGGGGAGCACCTGGCCAGCCTCTCGGTGAGCCTGCAGACCGCCTTCGTCTCCGGCGGTGCCGCCCTGGTCCTTGGCACATGGGCGGCGCTGGCAGCGCGAGAGGCGCCAATGTGGTTGCGCCGCGTCACCGACGCCGCGTTCCACCTCCCCATTGCGGTGCCGTCGGTGGCCATCGGCCTCGGTCTGCTCATTGCGTTCAATGAGCGGCCCCTGCTGCTCGGTGGTACGCGGTGGATCGTCATCCTGGCGCACGCCGTGTTGGTGCTGGCGTTCGCCTTCAGCGCAGTGTCCGCCGCGCTCGATCGGCTCGACCCGTCCTACCGGCAGGCCGCGGAATCTCTTGGTGCCGGGCCGTTCCGGGTGTTGGTGCGCGTCACCCTGCCGCTGCTGATGCCCGCACTCGGGGCGGCCGCGGGTCTCGCCGTCGCCCTGTCGATGGGAGAACTCGGCGCGACCGTGATGGTCTACCCGGCGACGTGGAAGACGTTGCCGGTCAGCATCTTCGCGTTGACGGACCGCGGCCAGGCCTTCCAGGCCGCGGCGTGCACGACGGTGCTGCTGGTGGTCACGTTGCTCGCACTGGTGCTGCTTGGTCGCATCCGGGGACGCGCCGCGCTGCGCTGAGTCGCTACGGCACGGGCGCCGGCGCAGGGCCTGGGGGCGGTGCTTGAACAGGAGCAGGCGGCGGCGCAGGTGCGGGGAAGGGCAGTGTGATCGGCGCCAGCCCGGGAACCTGAACCACGTTGGGCGGGGGCACTTCCGGTGCGAGCGCCTCGCCGGGGGCCGGGCCCGGCGGTGGACCGAGGGTGGGGCTCTGCGATGTCGATGGCGCTGTGGGCGGCTCCGTGGGCGGCTCCGTGGGGGGCGCCGAGGTCGTAGGTGCGGGTGCCGTGGTGGTGGCCGAGGGCACCGGGACCAGGGGCTCCTGATACACCGGTGGCGGCTGCGTCGGAGCCGGTTCAGAGGTCGGAGCCGGTTGAGGGGCGGGCGTGGCCAACGGCGCTGGCGCGTGGATATCGCTCTGCTGGGGTGCCAGGCTGCCGACCAACGGCCGCCACGCCTCACCCGGCTGCGGGGCGACGCGACAGGCGACCTGTCGGCTTCCGGCGGCCCAACTGGTCCGCGCGATGGGGCTGAACTCGAGTGCCAGATGCGATTTCGCGAGCCCTCCCGGTGCCAGATAGGCGTCCGCCAGCCGGGTGCACTCCGCGCGCACGAAGACGTCCTGGTCGATCTCCGTCGGCGTGCCGACCGGGAAGCGCTCGGCCAGGCTTACCGTGCCCGTGACCTGGGCTCCGTGCGGCTGGGCGCAGTCCACCGGCAGGTCGGTCGAGCGCCGTGCGGCCTCGTCGGCCCCGAGACAGGTACCCGTCGGCCACACCTTCGACTGGTCGAGATCGGCGACGGCCCCCTTGAACAGAACGGGTTTCCCGCCGACTCCGAGCAACTGCAGTCCGCACAACAGCCGGCGGTCGGCCGGCTGCGCGCCCGCGTCGCCCGCCCACAGGACAGTGATGGTGAATCTGCTGTCGGGGTCATACCGAGACCCCAGATACTCCTGCACGGCCTGCTGACACGGTTCGGCGAAGTTGTCCATCACCACCGACTTCGCCACCTCGAACACGTGGTCGCCGCTGCACTGCACAAAGGACGGTTTGTCGGGCTCATCGAGCGGCCAACTCAGGCATGCACCCCGTTCGGCGTTACTGAACACCGTGCTCGCGCGGCTGTCCCTGGCCAACGTCTCCCGTGGCGTCGGCGAGGACAGAGTCAGATCGAGCACGGCCGCAATCAGTAGGCACACCAACACCAGACCCAGCGTGGCGCGCTTGTTCGCCTGGGCGCTTCGCTGCTCGCCGTCCGAACCCAAACACTCCGAACGTTTACGCGCGATGGCTGCCAGTGCCGCGTCGAGGTCTGACTCCGCCACCGGCTACGCCCGCACCATGAGTGCGCCCGATGGCTCGGCCGGACGGCAGGGGCGGTTGGAAGGCACGGCCTCAGAGCCTGGCACAGCTCGCCGCGGCGCGCTATCCGAGGACGCCGCATCGTTTGCAGGTTGGCGCGTATTCGTTACTTGAGCAGGGGGTCCCTGGGGAGACCGAGGATGCGTTCGGCGATGGTGTTGCGCGTGATCTCCGATGTGCCGCCCGCAATGGTCATGGCCCGGTTCCCGAAGTAGCCCATGGTCAGTGACGGTGTCATCCCCACCACCGCGGCGACGCCCGCAAGGTCCATGCCGAGTTCGGTCTGCCGCTGGCACTGCTCGGCAAGCAGCAACTTGGTGACGTTGCCCTCCGGGCCGGGTTCGGCACCCGCGATGGCCCTGGTGACCCGCCGTAGATTGAGCAGGCGCAGAGTGTGGCCCTCCGCCAGCACCTCGCCCGCCCGGAGGACATGTGCGGCCGCGATCTCGGGTGCCACCGAGTCCAACAGCTTGATCAGGTCGTCGGCGTTGAATCCGGTGGGTGCCGACGAGCCGCCGCCAATCGAGATCCGCTCGTTGCCCAGCGTGGCGCGAGCGACCAGCCAACCCCGGTTCACGTCACCGACCACATCACCGTCGGGAACGAACACGTCGTCGAGGAAGACCTCGTTGAAGTGTGCGTGACCCGTCATGCCGCGCAACGGGTTCACCGTCACGCCCGGTGCACTCATGTCGATAGCCATCATCGTGACACCGGCGTGCTTGGACGCCTCGAAGTCGGTGCGCACCGTCGCCAGCCCCCACTGGCACTGCTGGGCCAGGCTCGTCCACACCTTCTGGCCGGTCACGCGCCAGCCGCCCTCGACGCGCTTCGCCGCGGTGCGGACGGCCGCCGCGTCCGAGCCCGCACCGGGTTCGGAGAACAGCTGGCACCACATGACCTTGCCGCGCAGCACAGGTTCGACCCAGCGTTCGCGCTGATCGTCGTTGCCTGCCTGCGCGATTGTCAGCGTCACCCAGCCCGTGATCCCCATATCGGCGCGCTCGATGTCGCTGAACTCCTCCTCGATCACCAGCTGTTCAAGGACGTCGGCCGCGCGGCCCCATGGCTTAGGCCAGTGTGGGACCAGGTATCCGGAGTCCACCAGGTAGTCACGCCGCTGATCGGCGGGCAATGCGCGCACGGCCGCGACGGCCTCACGGGCTGCTGCGCGGTGCACCTCGGCCTCGGCGGGCAACGCGAACGAGGCGCCGTGGGCCTGACCGCTGCGCTGCCCGGCGACGACGTCGAGGAGTGGGTCAGCACCGTCGCCGATGAGGGCGGCTAGTGTGCGGGCTCGGCGCAGATACATGTGCGCGTCGTGCTCCCAGGTGAAGCCGATACCGCCGTGCAGCTGAATGTTGCACTGCGCGTTGAGGATCTGCGTTCGGATGGCGTGTGACGCGGCGACTGCGCCGGCGAACCAGGCGCCGTCGAGGTCCTCGGACCTGGCGGCGTCCCACGTCGCCGCAGTGGTCTGCTCGGCGTTGACGAGCATGTTGGCGGCGTGGTGCTTGACCGCCTGGAAGGTTCCGATGGTGCGGCCGAACTGCTCGCGGACCTTGGCGTACTCGACTGCCATCTCCAAGGTGGCCCAACTGATTCCGACTGCCTCGGCGGACGCCAGAATGCGGAACACGGTGCGTGCGTTGCGCGCGGCGCCCCGCAGAATCCGAGACTCGTCCACGGCGACGCCGCGCAGCGCCACCGAACCGATGCTGCGGGTGGTGTCCAGCGGCGTCGATGCGGTGACCGTCACGCCGTCGGCATCGGCGTCCACGACCACGACGTCATCACCGGTGAGGATCGCAAGCAGTCCGGCGTCCGGCGCGCCCAGCACGGCAGGACACTCGCCCGAGACCAGGCGGTCCGAGTCCACCACGACGGTCCCGGAGAGCCCGAGCGCGCCCACGGTGGTGCCGGCGGCCAGGCCCGGAAGCAGTTCGGCGCGAAGCGGGTCGGACCCGCACCGGTCGATGACCACCGCCGCGGCCACCGATGGCAGGAACGGGCCCGGGGACAGTTCGCGGCCCTGGGCCTCCAGCACCACGGCCAGTTCTGCCAGGCTGAAGCCGGACCCGCCGACGTCCTCCGCGATCGCCAGGCCGTGCCAGCCGAGATCGGCCGCCGCCGACCAGAGGTTCGCCGGATGGCTCGGCCCGCCGTCGAGCGTGGCGCGGGCTGCGGCGCGGCTGCCCAGCCTGCTGAGCTGGCCAGATACGGATTCGGCGAGGTCGCGGTGTTCTTCGGTGATGGCTAGCGCTGAGGTGCTCACGGCTTGACCTAACCACCCGAAAGCGCAGACGGATCATGTGATCCGGGTCACAAGGGCGGCGGCTTCGAATTGCCGGTAGACAGCTTCTCGGAGTTGTCGTTTACCGGCGAGTAGCCGGGGTACGCTCGCGCCATGACGGCACGACCGGACACCCGGTACCCCGGACCGAGTTGGACAACGCGCGCCCGCTGGCTGATGACCGCGGGCCCCTCCGACTATCTGTTGGCCATGAGTGTGGGTGCCGCGTCGCTGCCTGTGGTCGGTAAGCACCTCGAGCCGCTCGGCGGCATGACAGCGATGAGCATCTGGGGCGTGCGACACGTGCCGGACTTCGTTGCGGCCGCGGCGAAGTCGTGGTGCACGCCGGGTATCGGTGAGGTTCGCAAGCAGGAGCGCGATATGGCCAATTCGGTCGCGCAGACCGCGTTGCGCGGCGTCGTCTCCTCCGACTCGCTCGACGGCGAATGGCCTGCCCCCGACAAGACGCCGCCGGTGTGGAAGGCGTTGGAGCACCGCCGCAACGTGTACCGGACCTCGGTGCGCTACGGGGACAGCCCGTCGCAGCTGCTGGACGTCTGGCGCAGCGAGGAGCTGCCCACCCATCCCGCCCCCGTCATGCTGTTCGTTCCCGGCGGTGCCTGGGTGCATGGCAGCAGGATCCTGCAGGGCTACGCGCTGATGTCGCATCTCGCCGAGATGGGCTGGGTGTGCCTGTCCATCGACTACCGTGTCGCGCCGAACAACCCCTGGCCCCAACACATCACCGACGTCAAGACCGCCATCGCCTGGGCTCGCGCCAACGTCGACAAGTTCGGTGGTGACCGCGACTTCGTGACGATCGCGGGGACGTCGGCCGGTGGCCACCTGGCCGCGCTGGCCGGCCTGACGGCCAATGATCCCGAGATGCAGACTGAGCTGCCCGAGGGTTCGGACACGTCGGTGGACGCGGTGATCGGCATCTACGGTCGTTACGACTGGGAGGACCGCTCCACGGTCGAGCGGAGCCGCTTCGTCGACTTCCTCGAGCGCGTCGTCGTGAAGCGCAAGATCGACAGGCATCCCGAGATCTTCCGGAAGGCCTCGCCCATCGCGCGGGTGCGCCCCGATGCCCCGCCGTTCCTCGTGGTGCACGGCTCAGGTGACACCGTCATCCCGGTGGAGCAGGCCCGCGACTTCGTCGAGAGGTTGCGCCGCGTGTCGCGTGCCGTCGTCAGCTACGTCGAACTGCCCGGCGCAGGCCACGGCTTCGACATGACCGACGGCGCCCGCACGGGGCCGATGGCCACAGCAATCGGCTTGTTCCTCAACCAGGTTCACCGAAACCAGACTGTATTAGGATCCAAGAAAGTCATATAGCTCACGCATGGTCAATGTCCCCTCGCGCAAGCTCTCGTAGGTGGAGGTAACGAGGTGAAAAGGCTCAGCGGTTGGGACGCGGTACTGCTGTACTCCGAAACGCCGACCGTGCACATGCACACCCTCAAGCTCGCGGTGATCGACATC
This sequence comes from Mycobacterium sp. IDUB_39, assembly GCF_055419205.1. Classification (NCBI taxonomy): domain Bacteria; kingdom Bacillati; phylum Actinomycetota; class Actinomycetes; order Mycobacteriales; family Mycobacteriaceae; genus Mycobacterium; species Mycobacterium sp. IDUB_39. Next base: position 1,163,639 of record NZ_JBVAXF010000001.1, on the reverse strand, counting down.
TCCGAGCTCAAGGGCAGGGCGTTCGGGATCGACGAGTTTCGTCAGGTGATCCACGGCAGGCTCTACAAGCTCGACCCGTTCCGATACGAACTGGTCGATATCCCGTTCAAGTTCCATCACCCGATGTGGCGCGAGAACTGCCCGGTTGACCTGGAATACCACGTCCGGTCCTATCGGGTGGACAGCCCGGGTGGGCGGCGCGAACTCGACGACGCGGTGGGCAAGATCGCCAGCACGCAGCTCGATCGCAGTCGTCCGTTGTGGGAGATGTACCTCATCGAGGGACTGGAGGGCGGCCGCATCGCCGTCCTCGGCAAGATCCATCACGCACTGGCCGATGGGGTGGCGTCGGCCAACCTCCTGGCGCGGGGCATGGACCTGCAATCTGGCCCGCAGTCCGATCGCGACTCGTATGCCACCGATCCGGCGCCCGGCGGCGGAGAGCTGGTCCGCACGGCGTTCGCCGACCATGTGCGCCAGATCGGTCGGATTCCCGGGGTGATGCGCTACACAGCGCAGGGTATGCGTCGGGTGTCCAAGAGTTCGCGCAAGTTGTCGCCCGAGCTGACCCGACCCTTCACTCCGCCGCCCAACTTCATGAATCACATGGTCGACGGCACAAGGAAGTTCGCCACGGCGACGTTATCGCTGGCTGATGTCAAGGAGACTGCCAAGCACCTGGGCGTCACCATCAACGATATGGTGCTCGCGATCTCGGCGGGTGCGCTGCGTCAGCTGTCACTGAGCCACGACGGTCAGGCCGATCATCCGCTGTTGGCTTCCGTACCAGTGAGTTTCGACTTCTCCCGGGAGCGAATCTCGGGTAACCGCTTTACCGGCGTCATGATGGTGCTGCCCATCCACCTCGAAGATCCGCTGGCTCGCGTGCAGGCCGTGCACGATGGTGCGGTGGACGCCAAGGAGGCCAACCACCTGATGGGGCCCGAACTGGTCAGCCGGTGGTCGGCGTACTTCCCGCCCGCCCCCGCCGAGGCGTTGTTCCGCTGGCTGGCCAACAAGGACGGCCAGAACAAGGTGCTCAACCTGCCGATCTCGAACGTGCCGGGACCCCGGGAGCACGGTCGCGTCGGTGGTGCACTTGTCACCGAGATCTACTCGGTGGGCCCGCTGACCACCGGAAGCGGTCTGAACATCACGGTGTGGAGCTACGTCGACCAGCTCAACGTCTCGGTTCTCTCCGATGGCGCCACGCTGTCGGATCCGCATGAACTCACCGATGCGATGATCGACGCCTTCATTGAAATCCGGCGCGCGGCAGGACTTTCCGAGGAGCTGACGGTCATCGAGTCCGCGATGGCCCAGGATCGGACCAGCTAGCCCTCAGTCGTCTCCGATGGTGGCGCGGGTGCGTGCTTGGCCTTCACCCAATCCAGGAAGTGGCCCACAGCGGTCGCCGTGAAGTGGCCGTGCGGTGAGCCGAAGAAGTCGAATGCGTGCTGCGCGTGCGGGATCTCGGCGTACACGACGACCTCGTCGGACTTCTCCTCGAGCGCCTTCGCGAACTCACGGCCCTCTCCGACGGGGATGATGGAGTCATCCTCGCCGTGCAGGATGAAGAACGGCGGGGCATCCGGTCGGACCTTGGTGATGGGGGAGGCGTCGAGATAGACCTGTCGGTTGTCGGCGAGGCGCATCTTGACGATGAAGCGCTGCAGGATCGAGATGAACTCGGGACGGCCCGAGCCCTTGCGCGAGAACCAGTCGTAGCGGCCGTAGATCGGCACCGCGGCCACAACAGAGGTGTCGGCGGACTCGAATCCGGGCTGCCACTGCGGCTCGTTGGGCGTCAACGCCGCGAGCGCCGTGAGGTGGCCGCCTGCCGAGCCCCCGGTGATGGCCACGAAGTCGGGATCCCCGCCGTAGTCGGCGATGTTCTCCTTGACCCACGCCAGCGCACGCTTGACGTCGACGATGTGGGCGGGCCAGGTGTGGCGCGGGCTGATCCGGTAGGCGATCGACACGCAGACCCAGCCCTCCTCGGCCATGTGGCTCAGCATGGGGTACGCCTGCGGGCGCCGCATACCGATCATCCAGGCCCCACCGGGCACCTGCAGTAGCACCGGCGCCTTACCGTCCAGGGGCAGGTCGGCGCGGTGCCAGATATCGGCCACGTTCTGGCGGTGCGGGCCGTAGCGGACGATGTCGGCCTTCTTGACGTACTGGCGGCGGCTCCACGACGTGCGAACGACACCGCCCGGCCGACGGCGACGCTCCCGTTCGGCGATCGCGCCGTAGTTCTCGCCCAGCGCTTCGGCCAGGGGATCCTCGAAGTACCTCTGCGATTGGGCGCTGCGGCGGTACACGTATGCGAGCACCCCCCAGGAGACGGCCGTCAGCGTCAGCGCGATCCGCCCGCGTGGTCCTTTGAAATCGCCGCGGATGCCTCGCCGGATGGCGTCGGCCACCGATGCCCCGGCCACCACGGGGGCGGCCTCGCTGGTCGGCCAGCCGAACGCGAAGACCGGCAGCGTGATGTAGCCATCGCGGCCCAGCGGCCGAAGCGCGTTGGCGGCGTTGGCCAGCTCTGCGGTCGCCCGCAGCAGGGGATAGGTTCGCCTACGCCTCATCGCCATCCGTCGCGAGGAGTTCTTGGAGGTCACGTCGAAGGATCTTGCCAGTGCTGCCGCGGGGCAGGACGTCGAGGACGGTGATGGACCGCGGCACCTTGTAGTTCGCGAGGTTCTCCCGGACGTGCGCCTTGAGTGCGTCACCGGTCGTCGACGCGCCCTCGACGAGCACGACGAACGCCGCGAGACGCTGCCCGTACTGCTCGTCGTCGACGCCGAGCACGAAAGCCTCGGCGACGTCGGAGTGGCCGGCGAGCGTCTTCTCGATCTCGATGGGATATACGTTCTCACCACCGGAGACGATCATCTCGTCATCGCGGCCGACCACGAAGAGCCGGCCCACGGCATCGAGGTAGCCGACGTCGCCGCTGGACATGTAGTCCTGGTGGAAGTCCTTGGTGGCACCGTTCGTGTAGCCGTCGAACTGTGTCGAGTTGCGGACGTAGATCGTGCCGACCTCACCGGTCGGAACCTCATGCAGATCGCCGTCGAGGATCTTGATGTCGGTGCCCTCGGCAGGCCTGCCCGCGGTGTCCGGATGGGCGCGCAGATCGGCCGGTGTCGCGGTGGCGATCATGCCGGCCTCGGTGGCGTTGTAGTTGTTGTAGATGACGTCGCCGAACTGGTCCATGAAGCTGGTGACCACGTCGGGTCGCATCCGTGAGCCCGATGCCGCGGCGAAGCGCAGGCTCCGTCCGCTGTAGCGGGCGCGCACGGCGGCAGGCAGATCCATGATGCGGTCGAACATGACCGGGACGACGCACAGCCCGGTGGCGCGGTGGGTGTCGACGAGAGCCAGGGTGGCCTCGGGGTCGAACTTGCGGCGCGTGACGATGGTGCATGCCATCGATGCGGCGAACGCCAACTGCGAGAAGCCCCACGCGTGGAACATCGGCGCGACGATCACCGTGGTCTCCTCGGTGTGCCACGGGGTGCGGTCGAGGATGGCCTTGAGCGTCTCGGGCCCACCCCCGGAGTGGCTGGCGCCCTTGGGCGTTCCGGTGGTGCCCGATGTCAGCAGGATCGTGCGTGCCTTGGTCTTGGCCGGCTCGGGTTGTGCGCCGAGATGCGACCGGATCAGCCTCTCGACGGTGCGCGCGTGCTTCTCGGTGTCCGTCCAGGCGAGGATGCGCAGTGTGCCGGGTGAATCGGCCAGGGCCCGGTCGACGGTGGGGGTGAACTCCTCGTCGTAGATGACGACGTCGGCACCCTCACGGGCTATGACCTCGGCCATCGCCGGACCGGCGAACGATGTGTTCAGCAGCAGGATGTCGGCGCCGATGCGGTTGGCGGCGATGAGGGAGTCCACGAAGCCGCGGTGATTGCGGGCCATGATGGCGACGGTCTTCACCTCGACGGGCAGCGTCTGCAGGGCCGCGGCCAACGCGTTAGCGCGCTCGTCCAGCTCGCGCCAGGTCAGCGTGCCAATCTCGTCGATGAGACCGGGGCGATCCGGACACCGCTGGGCGGCCGCCGCGAAACCCGATGTGATGCCCATCTTCTCGCGTGCCATCGCCGCCGCGATCCGGACGTACTTGTCGGGTCGCAGCGGGGCGATGACGCCGGCCCGCACCATGGTCGAGACCAATCCGAGGGGACCAGTGAGCCGCTCCATCAGCCCAGCACCGGCAGCTTGCGTTCCTTGGCGAGCTCGTCCATCGCGGTCTGCATGACGTGCCGAACGTGGGCGTCGACCTCGTCGACATCGGGGTCCTCGCCGAAGGTGGCGACGATGTCGATGGCGGGCAGCACCTGCGTGACGATCTTGGTAGGCAGAGGCAGATTGACGGGCAGCACGGCGCTCAAGCCGAACGGGAACCCGAACGATATGGGCAGGATCTTCACGCGCAGCAGCTTGTCCAGGCGCAGCGCCTTGGCCATCCACTCACCGCGGGACAGGAAGAACTGCGCCTGCTGACCGCCGATCGACACCGAGGGCACGATGGGCACACCGGCATTGATCGCGGCGCGCACATAACCGGTGCGACCGCCGAAGTCGATCCTGTCCTCCGACAGCGTCGGTCGGTACACGTCGAAGTCGCCACCGGGGAACACGATGACGACGCCGCCTGCTCGCAGCGCCTCGTCGGCGTTCTCGTGATTGGCACCGATGAAACCGGTCTTGCGGAAGAAATCGCCGGTGGGTCCGGTGAAGATGATGTCGTGGCTCAGCGTGAAGACGGGGCGGTCGTAGCCGAACCGCTCGTAGAAGCCCGTCGCGAACACCGGCACGTCCATCGCGAACAAACCGCCCGAGTGATTGCCCACGACCAGTGCGCCGCCGGCCGGGAAGTCGTCCAGGCCCCGCACCTCGGCACGGTGGTACCCCTTGATCAGCGGGCGGAGCAGGCCCATGACGCGCTCGGTGAGGCCCGGATCCCACTTCGTTATCTCAGACGAGCCGATCTCTGACGGGCTGACGTCGTTCGCGTTCACGGAACCCCCTGGGCAAATTGGAACGTGTTCTAGTTTTAGGGTACCGGATCGCGGCCGAGGGGGAAATCCTCAGCAGCTACAGCGGGCAGACCGCCTTGACCCAGTCGTCGATCCGGGCGTTGTAGTCGCCGTAGTCGGGGTCATCGAAGTGGACGCCGCCGGTACCGACGAAGTGCTCGAGTGCCTCGGTTATTGACGCGGGCGGTCCGAACCCCGCGATGATGTCGGCGGCAGCTCGCGCCTGATCGGCGTTGGTGGCCACCGCGAGGTCGAGGTTGGCGCTGGTCACGTCAATGCAGCTCTTGGAATCGAGCGGCGGCAGCGGGCCGATGTCGGCGGAACCCTGCTCGGCGGTGCCAGGGTCGGCGGGCTCCTGGCCCGGCGTGGGCTGCGACGACGAGGCGCTCGGCTGTCCCGGCGGGACGGTGCTCGCCGGGTCGTCGCTCGAACACCCCGCGGCCGTCAGCAGCAACGCTGTCGCGGCGACGAGAATCCACCTCGAAGACACTCGGATCGACACTGGTGTCCGGCTAGATCGCGGCGATGAAGGTCGTGGTGTAGAACTCCGCGGGCGTTTGTGAGTGCGCCGCCGGCCGCGTCACGATCACCCAGGCGCCGGTCGCGTCGGTTGCGACCGGGCCGACCAGGGACACGCCACCGACGCCGGTGCCATCGGTCTGTAAGCCGCCGGCGATCACGCCGGGAGCGCCGGGTCCGCAGCCAATGGATGGCCGCGGTGTCTGAATCACCCGCACGTCATAGTGGGTGTTGGGCACGGCGGTGTGGATCGTGACGTTGGCGGTGACGGTGCCCGCCGACGAGCTGACCTGCGCGAACGGGCGCGCATCGCCGGTCGCGGCTGGCCACTTCATCAAGGTGAAGTCGCAGGCGCGCCACTTGCCGGTCATAGGCATCTGCGCGGCGCCGGCCTGCTCGGGACTCGCCGCTGCTGTCGCCGGGTTGATGGCCATGAGCGACAGGGCCATGGCGAGTATCACCGTGTGCGTCAATTTGGTCATTTGACTCCATACTGCGCCTCTCGGGCACCGCGTGCAGTAGTCAGGGTCACATCGTGGGTGTGAAGTTGACCTGAACCCGAGTTGAGGCCGCACCATGGGGGCATGACCGAAGCCGCCCCTGATCTCGACCCGGCCGCCTACCTCACCCGAATCGGCTATGACGGTCCGACGAGCCCGACCGAGGAGACGCTGCACGCGCTGGTGGCGGCGCACGGCCGCACGATTCCCTTCGAGAACCTCGACCCCGTGCTCGGTGTGCCGGTCGATCAGCTGGGACCGGTGGTGCTCGAGGACAAGCTCGTGGCGCGCCGCCGGGGCGGCTACTGCTACGAACACAACGGGCTGTTCGGCTTCGTGCTGGACGCGCTGGGGTTCGGTGTCGAGCGCATCACCGGACGGGTGGTGTGGATGAGAGAACCCGATGCGCCGCTCCCGGCGAAGACACACCAGGTGCTGTCGGTGACGGTGCCCGGAGACGATCAGCCCTTCCTCGTCGACGTCGGGTTCGGTGGGCAGACCCTGTCGTCCCCGATCCGGCTGGTGGTGGGCCCAACACAGCAGACCCGGCACGAGCCCTACCGAATTGTCGAGGACGGTGCGCAGCTGATGCTGTGTGCGCAGGTCCGCGAGACGTGGCAGTCGCTGTATGTGTTCACCACGCAACCACGGCCGCAGATCGACTTGGAGGTCGGCAGCTGGTACGTCTCGACGCATCCGTCGTCAATCTTCGTCACGGGTCTCACTGCGGCGTTGGTGACCGACGAGGCGCGCTACAACCTGCGCGGCCGCAATCTGGCGATTCATCGCGCCAACGGCAGCGAGAAGATCCGGTTCGACACCGCGGCGCAGGTGCTGGACGTCCTCGCCGGCACGTTCGGCATCGATATCGACGATCTCGGTGGCCGCAGCGTCGTCGAGGCGAGGTTGACCCAGGTGCTAGACACCTGAGTACCGCTGGCTAGGGTCCGCCGACCACGAGATCCCAGGGGTCCTCGGCGGCGAGCGTGCGACGTCCGAGCCGCCTGGCGTGGTGTCCGGCGCTGCCGAACTCATCGGACCAACTGCGCGCGCGCATGGTGGCCAGCCAGAGCTGATGCTCGATCGTCACACCGATCGCACCGTGCAACTGGTGGGCGATGGTGGTGACCGGACCGACTGCCCGGCCGACGGCCACCTTGGCGACGGTGACCGCGAACTCGGCCTGATCACTGCCGAAACCGTGGTCAGAAGCTGCGGCCACCGCCAATGCGGTTGCCGCCCTGGCGCGTTCGATCTCACCCAGCATGCCGGCGAGGGAGTGCTGGACCGCCTGAAAGGCCTTGAGTGGGCGACCGAACTGGATGCGTTCACGCGTGTGTGCCGCCGTCAGCTCGGCTGCGGCGTCGAACGCACCGACGATCTGCACGCTGCGCGCCCACGCCCCGCGACGCATGAGTTCGTCGTACACGCCTGTGGGCAGGCGTACCGTGTCCGCGACCGCGAGATCGAAACCGATTGTGCCGCGGGGCTCGCCGGCCAGGTTGTGTGAGGTGGTGGCCTCGGCGCCTGAGCACACCGTGACGTGGGTGGCCGCGGAGGTGCCGACCGCGAGCAGCATCGCAGGCGAGTCCGGCCACGGAACGTCGATGGCCGTGCCGACCAGCCGCCCGTCGATCGCCTCACCGCGGGCGATCGCGACGGTCATGGGCCCGTCCGTGGGCACCGGGAGGCTGGCCTGGTCGGCCAACCATGCTGCGAGAAGGTCGGTTTCGGCGATCGGCACGGCGGCGGCATAGCGGGCCAGGCTGCCGAGGACGGTGGCGACCTCGGTCGGTCCGGCACCCTCGGCGGAGGTCAACCGGGTCAGCCCGGTCTCCTCCAGAGTGCGCCACAGGGCGGTGTCGAAGGCCGCCGGCAACCTGTGCTGCCCCGCGCGCTCGTCGAACGAGCGGCGGCCGATGTCGTCGACCAGCTGGCGGAGTTCGTCTGTCATGCCAGGGCCTGTCATGCCAGGGCCTTCGCGACGACACCGCGCAGTACCTCATTGGTCCCGCCGCGCAGGGTGAAAAGTGGTGAGTGCACGCGTGCCGTGGCCAGCATCGCGCGCAGCGGTTCGGTATCGGGCCCGTCGAGCGCATCGATGAGGTCAGCGGCGATCTCCACCGAGTCCTGCTCGAACCTGGTGCCCAGATCCTTCACCAGCGCGGCGCGCGCGTTGGCGTCCTGCCCCTCGGTCAGTGCCCGCGCCACCGATATCGACAGTTGGCGCAACGAGATCATCCGCGCCACCAGGTCGCCGACCTCGGCGGCGGTGCGGTCGTCGACGTCGCGGCGACCCAGCGCGCCTATGGTCGCGAAAAGCAGTGTGGCCGTTGACAGGAAACGCTCGGGACCGCTGCGTTCGAAGCCGAGTTCGGAGGTCACCTGATGCCACCCGTCGCCGACATCGCCGAGCAGGTCGCCATCGGACAGCGCGACGTCGTCGAAGCGCACCTCGTTGAAGTGGTGTTCGCCGTTCATGAGAATGATCGGCTCGATGGTGACGCCGGGCGCGTCGGTGGGCACGATGAACTGGCTGAAGCCTGCGTGCCTGTGCTCGGGATCCAGCGGACTGCTCCTGGCCAGCACCACCACCTGGTGGGCCTCGTGGGCGCCGCTGGTCCACACCTTGGAGCCGTTGAGAACCCAGCCGTCATCGGAGCGGGTGGCCTGCGTGGCGACAGCAGCGAGATCGGAGCCCGCGCCGTACTCGCTCATGCCGATCGCGGAGTACAACCGGCCCTCGGCGATGCGGGGTAGCAGCCTGCGCCGCTGTTCCTCGGAACCGTAGGTCAGCAGCGCGGGTGCCACCTGACGGTCAGCGATCCAGTGCGCCCCGACCGGCGCTCCGTGCGCGAGCATCTCCTCGGTCACCACATACCGGTGCAGATAACCCAACCCACGTCCGCCGTACTCGACGGGAATGGTCAGACCGACGAAACCCGCCTTCGCCAACCGGATGCTGAAGTTGGCGTCCCACCGGGACAGCCAGCAGTCGACGGCCGGCTGCCAGCCGTACCGGTCACGGTCCGAGGCGAGAAACGACCGGACCGCGGACCGTAGTTCAGCCAGGTCGTCGTTGTTGGCGCACAGCGCATCGAATTCGCTCACTGTGCGGCGAGTCTAGTGCGCGGAGTCGCAGGCAAGGCGGGAGAGCAGGAAACGTCATGTGCGAGCGGCGGCGACGCGGCCATACTCGTTGACTGTGAGCGACCAACCGCCAGCGCGACGCGACCGCCTACGCGAACTGCTCGACGCGGTGGTCGACGTCGATAACTCCGATGTCGCCGACATGGCACGCAGCAGCTTCGCCTCGGAGTTCCACTTCTCCCGTCAGGTGCGTCGGTTGACGGGAGAGCCGCCCGCGGCGCTGCGTCGACGCGTCATGCTCGAGCGCGCCGCGTGGCGGCTGCAGCGGGGGGAGGGCGTCGCGGCCGTCGCCGCCGATGAGGGATGGTCGTCGGCCGAGGTGTTCTCCCGGGCGTTCCGGCGCTCCTACGGTGTCCCGCCGTCGCAGGCCGCCGACGTCGACTTCTGGCTGACCGCGCCCAACGGGCTGCACTTTCACCCGCCCGAGTCGCTGTGGTTGCGCGGCGACCCGAACGACACGGCACCCGATGTCTCCCAACTCATGGTCGCCCATGACCTCGCCGACACCGAACACCTCATCGCCCACGCCACGGAGCTGACCGAAGAGCAATGGACGGAACGGCTTTCACCCGGGCAGGTGGTACTGGAATGGGACGGTGAGGAGGAGACCGTCGGCGCGGTTCTCGGGGCGATCGTGTGGACCAAACAGGTGTGGCTGGCCAGCATCGAGGGTCGCGACCAGCCCACGCGACCCCTGCACAGGTCAGCGGCTGACCTGGCCGACGACCACCGTGGCATCGCCGCGCGCTGGAGCGCGATGATCGCCGACCACGCGCAACAGGGCCGTCTCGGTGACACCGTGATCGACGCGCTGTGTGACCCGCCGGAGTCCTTCCAGCTCTACGGCATCGTCGCGCACGTCCTGACCTACTCCGCGCACCGGCGCGAACTCGTCCGCGCGATGCTCGCCCGCCACGGCGTGCGCACCGGACTTGGCGACCCACTGGACTGGATGAGAGGAAACTGACAATGGCCTGCATTTACTACACCGCGTCGAGCCTGGACGGCTTCATCGTCGACGAGAACGACAGCCTGGCCTGGCTGTTAACCCGCGATATCGACGTCGATGGCCCCTTCGGCTACGAGGCTTTCGCGAAATCCGTTGGCGCACTGGTGATGGGCTCGAGCACCTACGAGTGGATCCGCGACAACCAACCCGGTGACTGGATGTACGAACAGCCGTCGTGGGTGCTCACCAGCCGTCCCGGGATCATCGCCGACGGCCATCGGGTCAACACGTTCTCGGGTCTGATCACCGACCTGTATCCGACGCTGGTGGAGGCGGCGGCCGACAGGGATGTCTGGCTTGTCGGTGGTGGCCACGTCGCCGCACAGTTCGTCGCCGCCGGCCTGGTGGACGAGATCATCGTCTCCTACGCACCGTGTTCGCTGGGGGCGGGGGCTCGCGTGTTGCCCATGCGGTCGGAGTGGAAGCTCCTCGAGTCGACCGTCAACGGCGACTTCGTCTGCGCACGCTGGGCGAAGGCCGCCTGACGCTCGCCCCGCCCCGATAACTGGTTACCGACGGGTAATCGCGGCTAGGCTTGATGCGCATTCGATCGTGAAAGGCGCGGTTCATGGGCCACTACAAGAGCAATGTGCGCGATCTGGAATTCAACCTCTTCGAAGTGCTGGATCTGGAGAAGGTGCTCGCCACCGGAGAGTTCGGCGATCTGGACCCCACCACGGTGCGGGAGATGCTGGCCGAGGCTGCCCGACAGGCCGAGGGGCCGCTGGCCGAGGCGTTCGCCGAGTCCGACCGCCATCCACCGACATTCGATCCCGACACGCACACGGTGACGCTGCCCGAGCCGTTCAAGAAGTCGGTGCGGACGTGGCAGCAGGGCGAGTGGTTCCGGATCGGGCTGGCCGAAGAGGTCGGCGGCATGCCCGCGCCCTCGATGGTGACCTGGGCGATCAACGAGTTCGCGCTCGGCGCGCAGCCCGCCGCGTTCATCTACCTCGCCGGTCCGGTTCTCGCGAACATCCTCTACCACATCGGCAACGAGCAGCAGAAGCATTGGGCTGCAATGGCTATCGATCGCAACTGGGGCGCGACGATGGTGCTCACCGAGCCCGACGCCGGCTCCGATGTCGGCGCCGGACGCACCAAGGCCGCCGAGCAGCCCGACGGCACGTGGCACCTGGACGGTGTGAAGCGCTTCATCACCTCGGGTGACTCCGACGACCTCTTCGAGAACATCATGCACATGGTGCTGGCGCGCCCCGAGGGCGCGGGTCCGGGCACCAAGGGGCTGTCGCTGTTCCTTGTCCCCAAGTTCATGCCGGATCCGCAGACCGGTGAGCCCGGCGAACGCAACGGCGTCTACGTCACCAACCTCGAACACAAGATGGGTCTCAAGGTCTCCGCGACCTGCGAGCTGACGTTCGGCCAGCACGACCGACCCGCCGTCGGCTGGCTGGTGGGGGACGTGCACAACGGCATCGCGCAGATGTTCAAGATCATCGAGTACGCGCGAATGATGGTCGGCACCAAGGCCATTTCGACGCTGTCGACTGGCTACCTCAACGCCCTGGAGTACGCGAAGACCCGCATCCAGGGAGCCGATCTGACACAGATGACCGACAAGTCGGCGCCGCGGGTCAGCATCCTGCACCACCCCGACGTTCGGCGAGCGTTGATGACCCAGAAGGCCTACGCCGAGGGGCTGCGGTCGCTGTACCTGTACACCGCGGCACACCAGGACCCGTCGGCCGCGTTCGTCGTATCGGGGGCGGACGCCGCGCTCGCCGACCGGGTCAACGATCTGCTGCTGCCGATCGTCAAGGGTGTGGGCTCCGAGCGCGCCTATCAGACGCTCACCGAGAGCCTGCAGACCTTCGGCGGTTCGGGGTTCCTGCAGGACTACCCGATCGAGCAGTACATTCGCGACGCCAAGATCGATTCGCTATATGAGGGCACCACCGCCATCCAGGCGCAGGACTTCTTCTTCCGCAAGATCGCCCGCGATCAGGGCGTCGCGCTGGGCCACGTCTCCGGGCAGATACAGGCCTTCCTGACCAGCGAGTCCGCTCGCGAGGAACTCGCCGACTGCCGGGTGCTGCTGGCCACGGCGCTCGCTGACGTGCAGGCCATGGTCGCCACGATGACCGGATTCCTGATCTCCTCGCAGGAGAGTTCCCGCGAGCTGTACCGGTTGGGGCTGGAGTCGGTGTCGTTCCTGTTCGCCGTCGGCGATCTGGTGATCAGCTGGCTGCTGCTGCGCGGCGCCGAGATCGCGCTCGGTTCACTCGACGGTGACGTCTCCGACCGCGACCGTGCCTACTACCAGGGCAAGGTCGGCGCGGCCCGGTTCTTCGCCAAGAACGTGCTCCCGCGCCTGACCGCCGACCGGCGCAAGATCGACGATGTCGACCTGGCGGTCATGGATCTCGCCGAAGAGGCTTTCTAGACCCCAGAACGCCGCGAGACTGCTGTCAGATCGCGTTTCCAGTGGAATTCGTGATCTGACAGCAGTCTCGGCGACGTGGTGGTGGGTTGTTACTCCGGGGTGTAGCCGAACGGCAGCAGGATGCTTTTCTGCTCGCAGTAGGACTCGATGCCCTCCCAGCCGTTCTCACGGCCGATGCCCGAGTTCTTGTAGCCGCCGAACGGTGCGCCCGGGTCGAACGCATACATGTTGACCGCGTAGGTACCGGTACGGATCTTGGACGCGATCTTCATCGCCTTGTCGTTGTCGGTGGTGTAGACGCTGCCGGCCAGGCCGTAGACCGAGTCGTTGGCGATCCGGACCGCGTCGTCCTCGGTGTCGTATGCGATCACCGCGAGGACGGGTCCGAAGATCTCCTCCTGCGCGATGACCATGGAGTTGTCGACGTCGGCGAAAACCGTCGGCTGGACGAACCAGCCGTCGTCGAGGCCCTCGGGGCGGCCGCCGCCGGTGACGATGCGCGCACCCTCGTCGACACCCTGCTTGATGTAACCCTCGACGCGCTCACGCTGCCGCTCGGAGATCAGCGGGCCGATCATCGCGCCTGCGTTGTCCGACCCACCGACCGGCATCGCGGCGACCGCGGCCGACAGCTTCTCCACGACCTCGTCGTAGCGCGACCGCGGCGCGAGGATGCGGGTCTGACCCACACAGGCCTGGCCGGTGTTCATCAGGCCGGAGAACACCAGCATCGGCAGCGTCGAGTCGAGATCGGCGTCCTCGAGGATGATGGCCGCCGACTTGCCGCCGAGTTCCAGCGTGCAGGCCTTGAGGTTCTCGGCCGCGATCTTGGCGATCTCCTTGCCGACCGCACTGCTGCCGGTGAAGGTGTACTTGTCGAGCTCGGGGTTGGACGTCAGCGCGCGGCCGGTCTCCGGGCCGCCGGGCACGATCGACAGCACGCCCTCGGGCAGGCCTGCCTCGGCGAACATCTCGGCCATGGCGAACACCGACAGCGGTGTCTCGGAGGCCGGCTTGAGCACGATGGTGCAGCCGGCCAGCAGTGCGGGGCCGAGCTTGTTGGCGGCCAGGAAGAACGGCACGTTCCATGCGGTGACCGCGCCGACGACACCGATGGGCTCGCGAACCACCATCGTCTGGCCGTAGACGCCGTCGCGGAAGTCGCGCCAGGTGAACTTGTCGGCGGCACCCGCGTAGTGGACGAAGGCCGACATCGCGGCGCCGTACTGCATCATGTCGACGATCGTCGGCGGCTGGCCGGTCTCGGCACCGAGGAGGAACTTCAGCTCATCGGCGCGCTCCTCCATGATCTTGACGGCGGCAGCGAGCACCGCGCCCCGCTCCTGCGGCGACATCTGCGGCCACGGGCCCTCGTCGAAGGCCTTGCGGGCGGCGGCGCAGGCGGCGTTCACGTCGGCCTCGGCGGCCAGCGGAACCTTGCCGACCAGCTCACCCGTCGCCGGGGAGTGCACCTCGATGACCTCGGTAGTCGACGGCTCGACCCACTTGCCGCCGATGAACAACTTGTCCCACTCGGTCTTGAACGCCGTGCTCTGTGTCATGAGCGTCACATTACCCATCGATCCGCGAAACGAGAACCTGTTCCATTCGAGGGTTCAGGAAGGCCGCAGCACGAGCACCAAATTGCTCACCGTGAACTCCCTCAACAGTGGCACGCGCACCGTCCACCACGCCCATCGCGGGTGGTAGCGGGGGAAAGCGGCGACCAGCGCACCCGTGCTCGCCGCCCACTCGAGGCCGTCGGCGGCGGAGACGGCGAACAACGAGGAGCCGTAGTCGTTCTTGGGTCGGTGGCCGTGCCTGCGGGCATAGCGGTCGGCCGCGCGTGCCCCGCCCAGATAGTGCGTCAGGCCCATCTCGTGGCCGCCGAACGGACCAAGCCACACCGTGTAGGACAGCACCACCAGCCCGCCGGGGCGCGTCACCCGCAGCATCTCGTTGCCCAGCAGCCAGGGTTCGCGCACGTGCTCGGCGACGTTCGACGACAGGCAGACGTCGACGCTGTCGTCGGCGAACGGCAGCGCCATGCCCGAGGCCCGCACGAACGTGCCGGCCCCGGGTTCGCCCGCAGGTCCGGCGTGCATCTCGGACGGGTCGGGCTCGACGCCGATGTAGGGCATCCCGGCGTCGGCGAACGCGTCGGCGAAGTAGCCGGGCCCGCCGCCGACGTCGACCAGCGTGCGTCCCGCAGGCGCCGTGCCGCACAGCGCCGTCCACAACGACGCGACGAGCGCGACGGTGTCATCGGCCAGCGCGCCGTAGAACCGCGCCGGATCACTCTGTTCGAACCTGAACTCACTGAGCAGACGTACCGAGCGCCGCAGCGTCGCCCAGCGACCCGGAATTCTGCTGACGACCACGGGACCGAGCCTAGGTGGCGTCTACTCTGGCTCTCGATGTCTCACCCATCAAGTCCCGGGTCGCTTCGCTTCTGCCCTCCGACCCGTGTCCGCTCCGCGCTGCTGTTGTGCTGGCGCGACACCGGACACCCGCAGGGCGGTGGCAGCGAGACCTACCTGCAGCGTGTGGGCGCTGCGCTGGCGGCTGACGGGGTGAGTGTCACACTGCGCACCGCCCGCTACCCGGGGGCGCCCCGGAACGAGACGGTCGACGGCGTCGCGATCAACCGCGCGGGTGGCCCCTACTCGGTCTACGTCCTCGCGATGTTCGCGATGATCGGCGCACGGATCGGCGTCGGGCCGCTGCGTCGAGTGCGCCCGGATGTCGTGATCGACACCCAGAACGGCCTGCCGTTCCTGGCCCGCGTCGTATTCGGGACCCGCGTCGTGGTGCTGGTGCATCACTGTCACCGTGAGCAGTGGCCGGTGGCGGGTCGCCTGCTGAGCCGGATCGGCTGGTTCGTGGAGTCGCGGCTGTCACCGCGCGCGCATTGCGGCAACCAGTACGTCACGGTGTCGTTGCCATCGGCGCGTGACCTCGCCGATCTCGGCGTCGATCCCGGACATGTCGCGGTCGTGCGCAACGGCGTCGACGAGGCCCCTGTGGAGACCTTGACCCCGCGCCGTTCAGACACGCCGACAGCGGTGGTGCTGTCACGTCTGGTCCCGCACAAGCAGATCGAGGACGTGCTGGACGCCGTCGCGCGGCTGCTGCCGGTCATACCGGATCTGCGACTGGAGATTCTCGGCGGCGGCTGGTGGCACGACAGGCTTGTCGAGCATGCCGCGGGCCTCGGCATCGCAGACTCGGTGACATTCCACGGGCACGTTGACGAACACACCAAACACCTGGTGCTGCAGCGCAGTTGGGTGCATCTGCTGCCATCGCGCAAGGAGGGTTGGGGGCTGGCCGTCATCGAGGCCGCCCAGCATGCGGTGCCCACCATCGGCTACCGGTCCTCTGGTGGCCTGACCGACTCCGTCGTCGACGGGGTCACCGGACTGCTCGTCGACGACCTCGACGATCTCGTGTCGGCGACCGAACGACTGCTGCTCGACGGGGTGCTGCGCGCCGAGTTGGGCGCCAAGGCCCAGGTGCGCAGCGGTGAGTTCTCCTGGCGTCAAAGCGCTGACGCCATGCGCACTGTGCTCGACGCGACTGTCGACGGCCGCCGAATCGGCGGGCTCGTCTAGCTCGCCACTCGCCGACGGCGCAGGGTCAGCACTGTCCCGATACCCCCGATGACGAGCGCGGCGAGCCAGCCCAGATGCGCGGCGACGAGAATGCCGCGAATCTGCGAACCCGGGTGGTCGCCGCCGACTCGGTACAGCGTCAGATCGTCGTCCGCGTAGGCGACGGGGAGGTCCAGGTCAGGTCCCGAGGCCTCCGAAGCTGTTGACGCGCCGGAACTCTCAACCACCACCCAGCCCACCCCGGCCCGGGCCAGTTCGTCTGCGCCCGTCCCGGAGAGCACGAGCGCTTCGATATCGCGGGCCCGATTTCCCTCACCGGGCACCCGCTGACCGCCGATGAGCAGGTCGCCGGTGGTCAGCACATCGGCCGACACCCACCGCGGCAGCGGGTCGAGCACGGGGGCGTCCCCTGCCCACGTGAACATCCGCATGCTGTCGGGTGGCAGCACCGCGACCGGTCGCGGGTCGGCGTTGATCATCGCTGCGACCGTCGACCACCCCGCGGGATAGCGCACGGCCGTGACCTTCCCGCCCACTCCCCACGCCAGGTCGGGCAGCACCGCGATCAACGCGAGGCAGCACACCACGCCCGTCGCCGCGGCGGGGATCCGCGGTCGCAGCGTGACGACAGCCGCGGCCGCCGCCACCGCGTACCCCGGCATCGCGAGGGCCACCCACTTCTGCGTGTCGCGCAGCACGCCGAGTCCGGGCACCGCCTGCACCGTCGCCTGCAGAGCGGCCAGACCCGGCCCGGTCGCCGCGAGAGCGGGTAGTGCCACGGCCACCGCCGACAACACCAGCAGCGGCATCGCCTGCGGCACGCGCAGCACGGTCGGCAGCCCAAGCGCGACGACAGTGAGCAGCGTCACCGTCGCGATCACCGCGAAAAGCGTTGTCCGAGAGTCCGGTATCGCCTGGCTGTTCCATATGCCGCCCAGCCCGGCGAGGCTGCCGAGCGTGCCGAGGCCGGGCTCGGCACGTGCCGCGAATTCATGGATACCGACGGCCTGGCTCGACGACAGCGAGCCTGCACCCACCGACGCCACCAGCCAGGGCAGCGCGCCCAGGGTCGACGAGCCCAGCGCCACCGCGGCGCACATCCATCTGCCCCGGCCGGTTCCCGGCGCCGAGGCGCACACCAGAGCGACGATTCCCGCCAGTAGCAGGCCTGTGGGTGTCAGCCCAGCCAGCGCTGTCCAGAACAGCACCGGCCACATCAGTGCAGGCCCCGACGCGCCGTCCCCGGACCGCAGCCTGAGCATCGCCGCCGCCACCCACGGCAGGCAGCCGTAACCGACCAACAGGCTCCAGTGGCCCTGCAGAAGACGTTCGGCGACGTAGGGGTTCCAGACCGCGAGCGTCGCGGCGACGAACTGGCCGGGGAGCCCGGCATCGGGCACCACGACCGCCGCCAGGCGAGCCGCACCGCAGGCGGCAAGCCACAGACCCGCGATGAGCAGAGCCTTGACCACGACCCCGCCGTCGAGGACGTGGGAGGCCACGGCGATCGCGAAGTCCTGGGGCAGGGCCCGCGGTGCGGCGCCCGACAGGCCAAGCGCCGCATCGGAGAGGTAGGACCGCGGCGTCGAGACGGCGTCGCGCAGCAGCAGATGACCCGGCGCCAGCAGCGGCGCCGTCACCAGCAGTGAGAGCGCCAGCGAGTACGCCGGCACCGCCCATCGGTTGGGTGCGATCAGACCGGTCTGTCGGGCGGCAGTTCCGACGGCCGCTGCGTGGGCAGCTTCTCCGTCTTCGCCTCCGCAGCGGGCATCGGACCGGAGTCCTCGGTCGAGCGTCTGCCGAAGAAACCGTGGTCGGCATCGTCGAGACCCGGGTCGATCAGCGCCGACTCGGCGCGCAGGGTGAACGTCCCCAGCAGCGCACCGCCGACAAGCGTGAGGAGTCCGAGCGCGATGAAGGTGATGGGCAGGATGCGACCCCACAGGGCGAGGGTGTCGCCCTCGTCACGGGCGCTGGCCACCTGCGACTCGACGGTCTCATCGGTGGAGGTGATCTTGTAGTCGGCGAACGTGACCTCGGGCTTCAGGGCCTCACGTGCGTAGTAGTGGAAGCCGTGCTCCTCGGACTTCACGATGGTGCCCGACACCGGGTCGACCCAGAAGCTGCGCTGCGCGGCGTAGTAGCGCGTCATCGTGATGGGATCCATCGGATCGTCAGCAGGCAGGCCCCACAGTTCGGCGCGCGCCGTGACCTGGGCGTCCTCGTCGTTCTCGTACAGGGAGGCGTACTTGATCGGCTCGACCAGCTTGCCCTCGTCGTCGTAGCCGACGTTCTGGGTGAACCGGTAGGTGGTCAGGCCGTTGACGTCCTCTTCACCCTCGTAGTTCGCGTCGTACGGCTTCTGCGCGATCGGGTCGAAGAACGGGTAGGTCTTCTTCTCGGTGTCGAACGGGAACCGGTAGGTCAGCCCCTCGTGCGGCAACGCGACGTTGGTCGGCGGGTTCTTGTCCTCGATGCTGCGCGGCTTCTGCACGGCGCCACCCGGGTTGGTGTCACTGGACACCGCCAGGGCGGTCTTGCGGTCGAGTGTGACGGTGTCGACCATCGCCAGCAGCAGACCGTTGTCCTGCTGCTTGTCGGCGCGGCGCAGAGTGTCGCCTACCTGGAGCGTGACGACGTCGGCGTTCGCCGGTGACTCCACGCTGATCTGCTGCTGCAGGACGAACGGGACGTCCTCGTCGACGACGAACTTCGGCTCAGTCAGCGAGGATGGCTTGAAGGCTGTGCCGGTCCCGTCACTGACCAACGTGGTGTCGATGTCGAGCGGGATCTTCGCGATCTTGCTCGTCGTGTACGTGGACAACAACAGTGCGGCGATGAGAAGGGCGGCGCCCAATCCCATGAGCCCGCACGCTGCGATACGCAGCGCCACAGCGCGGTTCAAACCGTGCTCCTTCTCCTTCGGGCGTCCACTCTCACTTGATGACCTCAAGAAAGACCCGTTTGACCCTAACAGCCCGGGCTAAGGCAGATCCTTACTACAAGTGCTTCGGGCACACTGGGCGCCGTGGCGAGTACCGATCAGGACGGGAGAACCAGCGGCACGCGTGGCTTCCTGCCCGCCGTCGAGGGGATGCGGGCGTGCGCCGCCATCGGTGTCGTCGTCACCCACGTGGCGTTTCAGACCGGGCACACCACGGGGTTCACGGGGCGAGTGCTTGGCCGATTCGACCTGGCGGTGGCCGTCTTCTTCGCGCTATCGGGCTTCCTGCTGTGGCGCGGTCACGCCGCCGCGGCGCGCGGTCTGCGACAGGTCCCCCCCACAGGGCACTACCTGCGGTCGCGCATCGTCCGCATCATGCCGGGCTACCTGGTGGCGGTCGTGGTGATCCTCACACTCATGCCCGACGTGACGGCGAACCTCACGGTGTGGCTGGCCAATCTGACGCTCACCCAGATCTACGTCCCGCTGACGCTGACGGCAGGCCTGACCCAGATGTGGAGCCTCTCAGTCGAGGTGAGCTTCTACCTCGCGCTGCCACTGCTCGCGCTGCTGGCCCGCAGGCTGCCGGTGCCCGCCCGCCTGCCCGCGCTGGTGGTGCTGGCCGCTGCGAGCCTGGCGTGGGGGCTCATCCCGTTCGACGCACCGTTCGGGGTCAACCCGATGAACTGGCCGCCCGCCTTCTTCTCCTGGTTCGCCGCGGGGATGGTGATCGCCGAGCTGAGCGTCAGCCCGGTCGGCTGGATGCACCGGCTGGCGCGGCGCCGAATCCTGATGGTGGGCCTGGGACTGGCGGCGTTCGCGGTCGCGGCCTCTCCGATCGCCGGCCCGGAGGGGCTGACGCCGGGCACCGTCGGCCAGTTCGTGGTCAAGACGGCGATGGGCGCGGTGGTCGCCGCCACGCTGTTGGCGCCACTGGTGCTGGACGCTCCCGGTACCCCGCACCGATTCCTGGGCAGCGCGGGCATGGTGACGCTGGGGCGCTGGTCCTATGGGCTTTTCGTGTGGCATCTGGCCGCGCTGGCGATGGTGTTCCCGGTGATCGGTGAGTTCGCCTTCAGCGGCCACATGCCGGTGGTGTTGGCGCTGACGCTGGTGTTCGGCTTCGCGATCGCCGCGGTGAGCTACGCGCTGGTCGAGTCGCCGTGTCGAGAGGCGTTGCGGCGCTGGGAGAGGCGGCGCCGTCCCTCACCGCTGGACAGCTCGGTCACCGATGAGGTGGAGCCTGCTGTCGCGAGATGACCTCGTCGCGATTGAATTCACACAAGGCCTCACTCGCACTTTCGTTGCGTGAGTGCAGTCTCGTGAGTGGGGCCAGCCGGGGCCTGCCGTCGCGCGCTAGTGACCGCCCTGCGCGGTGAAGATCCGTCGGGGATTGTCAACCAGCATTGTCGTCAACTGTTCATCGGTGACACCGCGCGCCCGCAGCGCCGGGATGACGTCGTTGTGGATGTGCAGGTAGTGCCAATTCGGCAACGCGATCGGCAGCGTCGCCTCGGGCAGCGCGTCGAAGTAGCAGGACGCGTCGTGCGATAGCACCATCCTGTCGGCGTGGCCGCGCTCGCACATGGTCGCGACGGTCGCGACTCGGTCCGCGGTGGACAGGTAGGCATCGAGGCCGAACCGATCCATCCCGATATAGGACCCATTCGCTATGAGTTCCTCGAGGTAGGCGATATCGGTGGTGTCCCCGGAATGCCCGATCACCACGCGGGTGAGGTCGACGCCCTCCTCGGCGAAGATGGCCTGCTGTTGCAGGCCTCGCCGGCTCGCCGCGTGAGTGTGGGTGGAGATGGGCACGCCGGTCTGCCGATGCGCCTGCGCGACCGCGCGCAGCACGCGCTCGACACCCGGCGTGACACCCGGCTCATCGGTGGCGCACTTGAGGATTGCGGCCTTGACACCGGTGTCGGCGATACCGTGCTCGATGTCGCGGACGAACATCTCGGTCATGATCTCGGGTCCGCCCAGCGCCGCCCCCGGGCCCAGATAGTGGAAGTACATCGGCACGTCGTTGTAGGTGTAGAGGCCGGTGGCGACCACGATGTTCAGCTCGGTGGCCGCGGCGATCCGCGCGATCCTCGGAATGTAGCGGCCCAGGCCGAGCACGGTGAGATCGACGATGGTGTCGACGCCACGGGACTTGAGTTCGTTGAGGCGCACGATCGCGTCGGCCTCGCGCTTGGCGCCGTCACCCCAGGCCTCCGGATAGTTCGCCATGATCTCGGTGGACATGATGAAGACGTGCTCGTGCATGAGGGTCACGCCGAGGCTCGAGGCGTCAATCGCGCCCCGAGCCGTGTTCAGCGTCAACTCGCTCATCCGATGCTCCCATCGCCGACCCTCGCGATGCTACGGGTGGATTCGCCTGTCCCGGGCTGGTTTTGATCGATGCTGCGAATCAACCCATGGAGTCCGCGATGAGCGCGTGACCCACATACCCCCGTTCGTGGGCCATGCGCCGATAGCGATTCGCCAATCGCTGGTAGCCCGTGTCGTCACCCTCGGCGCGAGTCAACAGGGCGCGCAGCCGCACCAACGGCAGTTCGTGGAAGCCGACGGTGGACGGCCCCGTGAAATCCGCCAGTCGGTCCACCGCCGACCTGGCCTGTGCCACGTCCCCGTCCGCTGCGCGGCCAAGCAGCGCGGTGACGAGCACCGTCGTGGCGTGACCCAGATACAGCGGCATACCGGTCTCGACCAGCGTCACCGCAACCTGGGCTGCCGTCTCGATCGCATGGTCGAGGTCACCGGACCGGGCGCACTGGGCCGCCTCCTCGATCTCGATCAGTCGTACCTCGTTGGCCGAGTACCGGTCGGCGTCGGCCAGCGCGCGTGCCGAGGCGAGCAGTTCGAAACCGTGCGCGCGGTCGGCGTCGTCACCGGAGTGCACCAGCACCAGGCCACGAGCGACCTGCGCGAGACCGAGCGCCATGTCCTCGCTGAACGCCAGCGCAATCTCGAGCGCCTCGGCGGTCTCGCATCGCGCGGTGTCGTCGACGACCAGTGCGCCGACCGAGATGCCCACCGAGTACTTGAACATCACCGTCGAGACGTACGTGGTCGGGTCGGCGCCGCGCGCAAGGCGATTCGCGTCGTCGAAGTCCTGTAACCAGCCATCGCGACCGAGACCGCACTTCGCGGCGGCCCGCATCGCGGTCGCGAAGGCCAACGGCGATCCGGTGAGGAAGTTGCCCCTGATCGGATCCCCCGCCGACAGGTCGATCACCCGCTGCGCCAGCCGCAGCGCCTCGGCCGTGTCACCAGTCAGGTGGTTGGCGTAGATGGCGGCGAAGAGCAGCCCCGTCGTCACGCTGGGGTCGCCAATCGACTCGACGAGGGCCTCGTACTGCGGGGCGAGTGCGGCGGACTCCCGTGCTCGGGCGTGCACCGAGAGCGCGGACATGTGGCCTGCCATGCCCATCGCCAGGGGAATCGGTGCGTCGGCGTCGCGGCACAGCCGATCCAACTCCTCGAAACCCGCATCGGCGACGCTGCCGCCAGCACGCCACGAGCTGCCACACAGCAGCGATCGGGGCGTGATGCGCATCAGGTCCCGGTAGGGTTCGCCGGCCGGCATCCGATCGGCGACCGCACTGGCCTGCTGCCAGCTGGTGCGCGCGGCGCTGATGTCTCGATTGGTGAACCACGCGCCCGCGCGCAAGTGCCACATGAACGCGTCGAGCAGGTCGCCAGCCGACTCCAGGTGTGTCGCGATCAGTGCGGCGTTGTGATCGGGATCGGGCCCGCTGCGGGTCTCGATGGTCGAGGCGAGCCGCCGGTGCACCGAGGCGCGCACGGAACGCAGCTGCGACTCACTCGCGACGGCGCGAATCAGCGGGTGGCCGAACGCGTACTCAGCCGTCGGCGCGGTGGCGGCGGGCTGGATCAGTTCGGCCGCGACGAGTTTGTCGAGCCCGGATTGGATGCTGCTCTCGGTGGCCGTCAGGGTGTCGGCCAGCAGGTCGGCGGTGAACTGTGAGCCCGCCAGGGCCGCCGCGTTGAGCAGCCGCTTGGCGTCGGGTTCAAGGCGGTCGATGCGGGCCGCGATCGCGACCTGAAGGGTTGCGGGGACGGTGATGTCGGTCGGATCGCCCCGCAGGACATAGGCACCCGGAGCGCCGGCGAGAACGTCGCGAGCCGCGAGATCCCGGACGATCTCGTGGACGAAGAACGGGTTGCCCGCCGCGCGGGAGACCACCTGCCGGATCAGCCCGCTCAGCGAGGGGTCTGAACCCATGAGTTCCTCGGCGAGTGTCAGCGACTGTGCGCGGTCCAGCGGCGCGAGCGGAAATAGCTGCAGTGCAGGCGTGTTCAGGAGTTCTCCGCGGTACTCCGGGCGATAGGTCACCAGAACCATCGCCGAGGCCTCCGGAACCAGGGCGCACACCTCGACCAACAGGGCCTCGCTGACGGCGTCGATCCAGTGCGCGTCCTCGATGACGAACACCGTGGGCGCGCCGGCATGGATCAGCTCCGCGGCCAGCATCTGAGCCAGACGCCGACGCCTGGCATCGGCCGACAGGGTCGGATTGGCAGGGCCGGTCCGGACACCGAACAGCTCCTCGAGTAGCTCCACGTCTCCCGGTTCAGCGGCGTGCGGCCGCTGCCCGTTCCCGACGGCGAGCGCATTGCGCAGCAGGCGTGCCACGACGTAGAACGGGACCTCGCTGGCATGTGACTCGCAGAACGTCGTGGCCGTCCGGATTCCTCGTCGTACTGCCGCGGACGTGACCTCCGATGCGATGCGGCTCTTGCCCATACCCGCCGGACCGGCGATACCGACGACGCAACCCGACCCCGCCGCGGCACCGTCGAGAAGCGTCCCCAACGCATCGGCCTCACGTTGACGTCCGATGAGCGTGGAGGGCCGACGATCGGACGGTTCGTGCCTGACACCGACGGCCAGTAACCGCCTGGCCAACACCGGTGCCTGCTGGCCCTTGATCGTGACCAGCTCGGGTTCGCCGAGGTCGGCGATGCGTTCGACCAACCGGGCCGTCGACTCGCTGATCATCACGCCACCCGGCTGCGCAGCCGACTCCATCCGCTGCGCCATCCCGACGTGCACCCCGACGGCGGTGTAACTGGTTGGGCCGGAGCCGATCTGGCCGGTTATGACGTCACCAGAGTTGAGCCCGACCCGCAGGTCGTAGCCGACACCGTCACGATTCAGGACGCCCTCGGACAGCCGCCGAGCCTCCCGCTGCACCTCCAATGCGGCCAGACAGGCCCGCACCGCGTGATCCTCCATCGCGATCGGCGCACCGAAGAGCGCCATGATCCCGTCGCCGGTGAACTTGTCGACGGTGCCGCCGAGCCGCTCGACCACCGCACCGCAGTGACTGAACAACTCGCTCATCACGTCGCGGAGCACTTCGGCGTCGAGCGTCGCGGCGAGGTCCATTGACCGCACGACGTCGGCAAACAGGACGGTGACCTGTTTGTGCTCCGTTGGGGCGGCCAGGCGCGAGATGGGCGCCCCGCACGCGTCGCAGAATCGAGCGCCGGGCCGAGGCTCGGTTCCACATGTTGCACACGAAGTCTGCCCCGGCGCCATTTCGATGTCCTGCTGTATGCGACCAGCGGTTCAAGACTAGAACGTGGTGAGGCCAACCGAGCGGAAATCCGATACCGGGGCTCCGCGAGGAGCATCATGTGCCCTGTACAGGCCAGATCGGGCCTGGCACCGTCATGGGGAGCGGTGTGATGGCGACGTTTTTGGCCTACACGTCACCGGCACTGGGAAACCTACTGCCGATGTCCGCGCTCCTGGCCGAGTTGGCACGTCGTGGCCACCGCGTCGAGGTGCGAACGGCGGCGAGTGGGGTGCCCGTGGTTCGTCGCGCCGGTATGGCCGCGGCACCGGTGGACGCCCGCATCGAGGCAATCGAGATGACCGACTGGATGCAGACCTCTGAGCGCGCGGCACTGCGGGTTGCGCTCGAGGTGTTTGGTCGTCGGGCGCCGCTCGAGGTCGACGATCTACGCGCCGCGATCGGCGACACCGATCCCGACGCACTCGTCATCGACGCCAACTGTTGGGGGGCCGCGGCGGCCGCCGAGTCGTCGGGCCTGCCGTGGTTGACCTTCTGGCCGTACTTTCCGTTCCCGCGCTCACCCGGCATTCCTCCGTTCGGGCCGGGCTTGCGACCCTGGCCGGGCTGGCCGGGGAGGCTTCGCGACCGACTGCTCGATCCCGTGGTCGGTCGGCCGGTGTCGAAGGCGATGATGCCGGCTGTCGGAGCGCTCCGGACGGCGCTGTCGCTACCGGCGGTCGGAACCACTGACGAGCTGTTCCGCCGGGCGCCGCTGGCGCTGGTCGCCAGCGCGCCGCCGTTCGACTACCCGAGATCGGACGACGGTGGGCGGTTGGCCATGATCGGGCCGTGCGAACTCGACGACCCCGGGCCGCCACCGGGCTGGCTGCAGGCGATCGAGCGTCCCCTGGTGCTGGTGACGACATCGTCAGAGCGACAGGGTGACTCGGTGCTCGGCCTCGCGGCGATCGAGGCCATGGCCGATGAGCCGGTGCACGTTGTCGCGACGTTCCCGTGCGGTGTGCCGGATTCCCTCACGTTGCCTACGAACGCCACCGCTGTCGAGTTCGTCTCGCACGCAGCGGTGTTGGAGCACGCCGTCTGCGCAGTCACGCACGGCGGGATGGGCGCCACCCAGAAGGCGCTGGCACGCGGCGTTCCCGTCTGTGTCGTTCCCTTTGGTCGTGACCAGTTCGAAGTCGCCCGCCACGTCGAGGTGGCACGGTGCGGCACCCGGCTCCCGGCACGCAGGCTCACACCTGCGCGACTGAGGGCCAGTATCGTGCGGGCGCGGTCACTGACCAGCGGTGCGCGGCGGGTCGCCACCGGGTTCCGTGCCGCCGGTGGTGTCTGCCGAGGAGCCGACATCATCGAAAGTCGTTTCCTCGGGCGGTAGTTCATCGTCTCTGTGCAGCGGGATGGTCGACGCCGCCAACGCGCAGACACTGATCAGGGCCAGCAACTGCACGCCCCACCAGTGTCCGATGTAACCGTCGACGGAGCGCCACGGGTCCTGGCTCAGCACCGCTCCCGCCAGGGTCAGACCACCCGCTGTGACGAGAACCGTCGCCCGGTCCAGGGCTGCCCACCCGCGCAGCGCGTACCGGGCGCCAACGCATGCGGCGGCCACCGCCACGCCGGAGATCCCGGCGATCACGACCCCGATGCCGAGCACCGCCGCGCCGGCGACCAGCGCCGTCGGGTGCCAGGTCTGCGCGGCGGGTTCGGGTTCCCCGCTACGAGGTACGCGGCGTGCCGGCAGCAACGCCAACAACAGCAGGACCGGCAACAGCGCGAGTCCACCGAACAGTCCGGCGCGGTAGAGCGCGTTCGACGCGAACTCGAGCGTCACCGCGCCCGAGGTCCCCGAGGGCAGCACCCAGCCCTGCTGCCAACCGTTCACGGTCACCGGGGACAGGGCGCTACCGTCGGGTCCCCGCGCGATCCATCCCGGGTTGACGCTCTCGGGCACCACCAGCACGCGTTCGGAGTCGGCTGCGGTGATGTTGAGTTCGCGGCGGTCGTTACTCCAGCGGGTCACATCGGCAGGTGTCGTCGGTGCAGTGGTCACGTCCGCAGCCAGGGGTGTGGCGAGTTGGACACCGTCGACAACGAAGGCCGGGCCAGGGCTGACCACCAGTTCCTGTTGCCCCGCGGGCAGTTCGATGGGTCCCGACAGGCATGGCTTCGCGGCGATCGGGCGCCCGTCGAGGAGATCACCGACGCGTGTCTCAACCGAGGTCTGAAGGAACTGTCCGGCCATGCCGATGATGGGTCCCTTGCCGCACGGCAGGCTGATCACGCGGCCGCGGTTGCGCGCGGCATCGGCCGCGGCGACCGGTGCACCGCGGCCGTCGAGGACGGCGACCTCGGCGAGGCCGGGCGGCTTCACCTGATCGAATCCGAGTGCGGTGCGGTCGATGACGTCGTCCCAGCCGAGGATCGACAGTTTCACCACGTCGGTTCGTCGCGGGTGCAGCTGCACCGTCTGGGTGCCGCCGCGGGGATCGAGCGTGCGCACCTGCGGGCCGTCCCCGAGATCGACGGCCACCAGCGTTGGATGCGCGGGCAGGGGAGTGGCGCTCGGGGTCAGGCGCAGCGCGGTGACATCGGTCGGCTTCGGCAGGCGCAGTTCGAGATTGGCGCCGTTGCGGTTCTGCACCGTGTGCTGCGGCGCCGTCCAGGAGGTACGCGGGTCACCGTCGGTGGCGGCGTACGCCGAGCCGAGCACGTCGATCGGGTCGGCGTCGCCCACCGCGCGGGTCGTGCCCGGCTCACGGATCAGGTCGGCGAGGTTGGGGCTCTGTCGCGCCCGCACCCACACCGTCGGTGTCACCGACGTCGGCTCGGGCACCGTCAGTGTCCGGCTCATGTTCACCGGCTCCTCCGGTGACAGCGCCATGGAGGCCGCGCACAGCACGCCGATGGGCCCGTCGGCGCAGCCGGGGCGGCCAAGCAGCTCTGACCCCAGATCCCATTGCGCCACTTTGGATCCCGCTGGCGGGCCGGGCACCTCGACGGTGTGGCGCAGGTTCACCGGCTGCGCGTAGCCCGACGCGTCGTACTGAGTGACCGTGAAGTCGGTGATGCCGAACTGGACGCCCGCGGAGCCGTCATCAGTGCCGACAGCGGTGAAACGCACCCATGGCGTCTCGCCGTACGGCAGGGCTGCGGCCAGCGGTTTACCCGGCTCCTCGAACCGCAGCGTGCTCGTGCCGTTGGCCGTCGACACCTCGATGCGACGGACCTGTGCTCCCACGGCGGTGGCGCTGGGCGTGATGGTGACCGTGGCGTTGGCGATGGGGCGGTCGAAGTCGACCTGGAGCCACTGCCCCAGGGCCGACTGCAGCGAGTTCGACACCCAGCTCGTCGAGGTGTCGCCGTCGATCGCCGCGGCGGGCCCCGTCGCGGGTGCCACGTTGGGCAGCGCCGTCGAGTCCGCCGCCGAACTCGACACCGTGATCCGGCCGCCGGGCCACTTCGCGTACACCTCGTCGGTGCCGGGTGCGGGGTAGTCCCGGACGCGGTTGAAGGTGCGGCGGGCGTCATCGGGCGTGCGGATCGCCGACGAGTGGTCATCGACGCGGCCGTAATCGGTCTCCCGCGCGGCCGGGGTGTCGGTGACCGTGACCAAGGGAACGGGCAGCCCGGCACGCTCGGCGTCGGACGTCAGCAGCATGGGGCCCAGCGGAGGCTGGCCGAGTTGACGCCGCCGTTCGTCGAGGCGCAGCAGCGACTCCGGGGCGCCGTCGACGCGGGCCATCGCATCGACGTCGGCGAGGTATGGCCGCACGGGCACCGATCCGGTCACGCGGTAGATCTCCACCGCGGGGTAGCTCGGCCGCAGCCCGCTGTCGGTGATGAACCCGTCCAGTGTTCCCGGACCGATGGGGTCGCCGAACTCGGCGACTCGCTCCAGACCCGGCGATCCGTCGATGGCGCGGTGCACCAGCAGCGGCCGCGCCGAACGCGATGTGTCGGGATCGAGATCGTTGCGCAGGACCACGTACGAAATGCCTTGACGTGCCAGCGTTTCGGCCAGTCCGTCGGATGGGCGGCCCGCGGCGAACAGTCGCTGGACCGAGTCCAGCGCACGGATCGTCTGCGGCGGGGTCAGGGGGATGGAGTCGCGCACACCCCACGGGCTGGAGCCCAGAACCTGCAGGGGTTCGTCACGGCTGTTGCCCCACACCTGGGTGGCGAATGGCGCCCCGGGCACCACCAGCACCCGGCCGGGATCGGGGAAGTTGTTGTCGTCCAGCCACGCCGCGGCGGCATGCCAGTGGTCGGGGATCTCCGTGAACCCGCCGGGCGGGGCGAGGCGGCCCGTCCAGGCCAGCGACGTGCCCGCCGTCAGCGCGACGAGCACGACTATGCCGACGGCCACCCGCTTTTCCCGCTCGGGGTGGGTGAACGCGGGCAACCACACGCTGACAGGGCTGCTCCCCGGCAGCGGGATGCGGCCCAGGAGATGCGCGAGACCAAGCGCTATCGGCAGGCGCAGCAGCGGTTCCAGCTTGGCGACATTGCGCAGCGGCGTCCCGGAGCCGTCGAGGAACGCCTGCACCTGGGCGGCGATCGGTGAGCCCAACTGGCCGGAGTAACCCGCCGCCAGCACGACCAGCCCGACGAACAGGATCGCGATGAGCCTGCCCCGCGCGGGCATGGACCGCATCGCCAGCCCGGCCAGGCCGGCGGCGGCCACCAGCGTGGTCGCGAGCACCGCGACGGATCCCGTCACCAGCGAGGCGCCTGCGGTGGCGCTTGGCGCGACGAAGGGTGTCCAGCTGAAGGTGCCGCGCAGCATCTCGGTCAATGACAGCCACTGGGTGGTGACACCGGAGGACTCGATGAAGTCGAGGAACGGCGGGCTGATCCGGCCGAGCATGAACAGGGCGATGACCCACCACGTCACGGCGAGCGCGGTGCACAGCGCCCACCATGCGGTGAAGCGCCACCACAGCCGGTTCGGGCGATGTGCGGCCCACCAGATCACCGCGACCAGGCACCCGGTCAGGGTGGCGACGGCATTGACTGCGCCCATGAGAGCGACCGCAACGGCGGATCGGGCCGCGAGTACCCGGACGTCCCCCGAGCCGCGCAGGGCCAGGATCACCGGAAGCAGCACCCACGGGGCGAGCATCATCGGCAGTGCCTCCGATGAGATCGCCCCGAGCGTCGTCAGCACCCGAGGAGACAGGGTGAACGCGATGGCCGCGATGACCCGTGAGCTCGTCGTCCCGATGCCGAGCGCCTCGGCGACCCGCAGCAGCCCCCAGAAGCCCACGACCAGGAGCAGCGCCCACCACAGCCGCTGTGTCACCCAGCCGGGCAGGCCGAGCACGTCACCGGCGAGGAAGAACGCGCCGTGCGGGAACAGGTACCCGTAGGCCTGGTTCTGGGCCTGCCCGAACGGCAGATCGCTGTTCCAGAGGTTCGCGGCGCGGGCCAGGAAACGCAGTGGATTGGCCGTGAGGTCGAGCTTGGTGTCGGGTGATATCTGTCCGGGTGACTGCGCGAAACTCAGGGTCAGCGCGACGGCGCAGACCGCCCACAACCAGCGACGGGCTAGGGGCGGAGAGTCAGATGGGGCGGGCAGGAGCTGCGCCACCCGGGTACTAGGTACGTTCGCCGTACTCGACCCTGTTGAGCACCGACGATGCGGGATCGCCTGCCTGCACGGGGGGCTTGGTGTCCTGCTGGACCATCAGGGTCAACCCGAAGATGGCCGCCGCCCCGAGAAGCAAGCCGACCACGATGCTGGCCGCTGCGGGCAAGACGAACCGATCCACCCGGCCAAACTAGCACGGTGACCGTTAACCTCGGTGTCCATGGCTGTGTCACTGGGAGGGACCCGCGCATTACTCGCACTGGTTGCCGTGTCGGCTCTGACGGCGTGTTCGTCGGAGGTTCGTTCGGCGCAGGCGCCCGAATCTGAGCCGTCAGGGGCAACGGCATCGGCAACCCCGCTGTCGACGTCGACGTCGACTCCACCGACGCCGGGTGTGCCCGCGTGCGGTGCCGGACAGGAGCTGCTCGCGGCGCTGTCGACGCGTGACAAGCTCGCGCAGCTGCTGATGGTGGGGGTGACCGACGCCGCCGACGCCCGATCGGTGGTCAACGACCATCACGTCGGCGGCATCTTCATCGGGAGCTGGACCGACCTGTCGATGCTGTCCGACGGCACGGTGCCCAAGCTGGCCGATACCGCGGCGCCGCTGCCTCCCGCCGTCAGCGTCGATGAGGAGGGCGGTCGCGTGCAGCGGTTGTCGGGTCTCATCGGGTCGCAGCCCTCACCGCGCGTGCTGGCCCAGACCCGCACGCCGCAGGAGGTCCACGACATCGCCCAGCAGCGCGGAGCGGCGATGCGCAACCTCGGCATCAACGTCGACTTCGCGCCCGTCGTGGACGTCACCAGCGAGTCCGACGACGAGGTCATCGGTGACCGGTCGTTCGGCTCCGACCCGGGCAAGGTCATCGAGTACGCCGGCGCCTACGCGCAGGGACTGCGTGACGCGGGTCTGCTTCCGGTGCTCAAGCACTTCCCCGGCCACGGCAACTCCTCGGGCGACTCACACGACGGTGGTGTCGTCACACCGCCCCTGGACGATCTGAAGGCCAACGATCTGGTGCCCTACGGCGCACTCACCACTGCTGCCCCGGTCGCGGTGATGGTCGGGCACATGCAGGTTCCCGGGCTGACGGGTTCGGACCCGGCCAGCCTGAGCCCCGCGGCCTACGGTCTGCTTCGGTCCGGCGGCTACGGCGGCCCGCCGTTCGGTGGCCTGGTGTACACCGACGACCTCTCCAGCATGGGTGCGATCAACCAGCGCTACGGCGTGGCCGAGGCCGTCCTGCGGTCACTGCAGGCCGGTGCGGACGTCGCACTGTGGGTGAGCACCGGTGAGGTTTCCGCGGTGCTCGATCGGCTCGAGAGCGCGGTCGAGGGCGGCGAGTTGGACATGGGCCGGGTGGATGGCTCGGTGCTGAAGGTGGCAGGCATGAAGGGTCGCTCTCCGAGGTGCGGACAGTAGGCGGAGTGAACTGATGGCAGGTGGAACGAAGCGGTTGCCGCGCGCGGTGCGCGAGCAGCAGATGCTCGACGCCGCCGTCCAGATGTTCTCGGTGAACGGCTACCACGAGACGTCGATGGACGCGATCGCCGCGCAGGCGGAGATCTCCAAGCCGATGCTGTATCTCTACTACGGCTCCAAGGAGGAGTTGTTCGGCGCCTGCCTGGACCGCGAGCTGGCCAGGTTCGTCGACTCGGTGCGCGCGAACATCGACTTCGCCCAGGCGCCAAGAGATCTGCTGCGCACCGCGGTGGTGTCGTTCCTGAGCTACATCGATGAGAACCGGTCGTCGTGGATAGTGCTCTACACCCAGGCGACCAGCTCGCAGGCCTTCGCCCACACCGTTCGCGAGGGTCGCGAGCGCATCGTCGACCTGGTCGGCCGACTCCTGCTGACCGGTACGCGAAACCCGGAACCGGACACCGACTTCGACATGATGGCCGTGGCGCTGGTCGGTGCGGGCGAGGCCGTCGCCAATCGGGTGAGTACGGGTGACACCGACGTCAACGACGCCGCGGAGCTGATGATCAACCTGTTCTGGCGCGGCCTCAAGGGGCGGCCCACGGACAAGGACTCGCCCTCGATCTCGGCGGGCTAGCGACGAACGGGGGGATCGGGGTGGCCGAGGTCAAGGCGGCGCAACCGACGGCCGCTGCGCTGATAGTGCGCAGCGTGAGCATGCTCAAGGCGGTGCGCGGGCCCATCGTGGCGCTGCTGGTGCTCGGCGTTATCGCGTCGGCGCTGCCGTATGTCACCGTCGCGGTCTTCGGTCCCATGATGCAGGTTGTCGCCGATGCGGCGACGAGCGGAAACCTGGCTGAGGTGTGGGATTTGCGGGGCCCGCTGGTCGCCCGATCCGACGGACTGCTCGCCGAAGTGGCAGGCGCGGTGCCGTTCGCGGTGCTCCTGGCGACGTGGGGCGCGTCGGTGCTGCTGGCTCAGCTGATGTACTTCGTCACCGCGCTTGTGGGCGCGAAGGTGGAAAGGGTTCTCGTCACCGACATTCGGCAGCGAGTGCACGATCACCTCCAGACGCTGTCGCTGGACTTCTTCTCCACATCGCACGTCGGTGCGCTGATGCAGCGGGTGATGTCCGAATCCGCCGGTGTGCAAAGGCTTCTCACAGACTGCCTGCTGCCGCCGCTCATAGACGTGGTCGTGGTGGCCGTCGCGGTCGCCTATCTGATCGCGATCTCGTGGCAGATGACCGTCGCCGCGTTGATCCTCACACCGCTGGCCATGGTGATGCTGAGGCTTGCCGGGCGCAACGTCCAGCGGGTGATGCAGCGGACGCTGATCGCTGATCGGGCGATGGGTGCCGAACTCGAGCAGACGGTGAGCGGTATCGCCGAGATCCAGATGCTCAACGCACAGCCCCTGCGCAGCAGTCGGTTTCACGAGGTGTCGGACACTGCCGCAAAGAACTCGGCTTTGAGCGCGGTGTGGATGCAGGCCACGGCGAACGTGTCCCAGGTGTTCGTGGCGATCAGCTCCGTCGTGGTGCTGCTGGTCGGCATCGGGTTCAGCTCGAGCTTCGGCCTGACGTTCGCGGGGCTGCTGGTCTTCGCCGGGATGGTCCCCACGATGTTCGGTGCGGCGCAACGGATTCTGGGTGCCTACACCACCTATCAGTCCGTGTCGCCGGCCGTGGTGTCGACGTACGAGCTGCTCGACACCCAGCCGTCGGTGCGGGACCGACCGAACGCCGTCGTGCTCGGTGAGGTCCACGGGAACCTCGTGTTCGACGACGTGACCTTCGGTTACACGCCCGGGCAGAAGGTCCTCGACGGGCTGTCGTTCTCCATCGCGGAGGGCGAGACGGTGGCGCTCGTCGGCGGTATCGGATCGGGTAAGTCGACGGTGTTCAACCTGCTGCTGCGCTTCTACGATCCGCAGCGCGGCCGAATCCTGCTCGACGGTCACGATATCGGCGACGTCACGAGTGCCTCGCTGCGCGAGAACGTCTCGAAGCTCGCCCAGTTTCCGTTCTTCGTCAGGGACACCATCCGCGAGAACGTCCGGTTGGCTCGGCCGACGGCCAGCGACGCCGACGTCGAGGCGGCGTGCAAACACGCTCACGTCCACTCGATCATCGTCGACCCGACCAAGATGCACGACGGTTACGACACGGTGATCGACGTTCAGGTGCCGTCGGGTGGGCAGAAACGGCTGATCGCCTTGGCGCGCTGCCTGTTACGTCAGCCCGAGGTGTTACTGCTCGACGAGCCGACGGAGAACCTGGACGCCGACCAGCGGACGCGACTGACCGGCGTGATCCGTGATTACGCGCGGGATCGCACCTGCCTCGTGGTCAGCCACGACATGGACTTCGTTGCCGCGGTGGCGGACCGGATCCTCGTCCTCGAGGACGGCCGCGTCGTGCAGCAGGGTGACCATCGCACGCTGTTGGCCGAGGGCGGGCTGTACAAGCGTCTGTACGAGGCCCAGAGGCAGCGTTAGAGCGGACGCAGCGTCGCCGTCAGGTGCGGGTAGCCCTTCGACAGGTTGCGCAGCACCAGATCCCATCCGTCACCGGTGCGCTCGACGTACAGGCCGGCGCGCGCGGGTAGCAGCACAGGCTTACCGAAGCGCACGGAGTACTCGACCGCGTCGGGTAGCCGGCCCTCGATGTTGGCCAGCACCGCGGCGGCGCTGAACATACCGTGTGCGATAACCGTCGGGAAGCCGAACAGCTTGGCGCCCAATGAGTTGGTGTGGATGGGATTGTGGTCGCCACCGACTGACGCATAGTGCCGGATCTGGCTTGGCGTGATCCTCAGAGTCGAGTTCGGCGGTCCCAGCTTGGGCTGCCTCTTGGGTTCGGGCTTGGGCTCGTCGGACAGGCTGGTGCGCTGCTGATGCAGGAAGGTGGTGACCTGTTGCCAGACGAGGTCGTTGCCCACCGACACCTCGGTGATCACATCGACCAGCAGGCCCTTGCGGTGCTCGCGGAGATTCTCCGCGTGCACCTCGATGTCGACGACGTCGGTGACCCGGATCGGCCGGTACTGCGTGATCTTGTTCTCGACGTGCACCGAACCCATGGCGGCGAACGGGAAGTCGAATCCGCTGACCAATGACATCACCGACGGAAAGGTCAGTGCGAACGGGTAGGTCAGTGGCACGGTGTCGCCGAACCGCAGACCGGTCACGGCGGCGTACTCGGCGACGTTGGCCGGATCGATCGCGAGACCCTCAACCGTGACGGTGCGATCGGGCACACCGCTGCCACGCGAGCCGAAGGCGCGCGAGACGAACGGCACGGCGCCCGCGGCGGCCCGCACCATGTTCATGAGCCCATTGGGCTGTTCGCTGGTGTTGCTCATGCGCCCAACATCGCCTGGCCGCACACCCGGATCGTGTTGCCGGTCACGGCATTCGACGCGGGGCTCGCGAAGTAGGCGATGGCCTCGGCGACGTCGACGGGCTTACCGCCCTGGAACAACGAGTTGAGCCGGCGGCCCACCTCGCGCGTGGCCAGCGGGATCGCGTCGGTCATCTTGGTCTCGATGAAGCCCGGCGCGACGGCGTTGATGGTGATGTCCTTCTCGGCGAACACGGGTGCCAGCGCCTGTGTCATGCCGATCATGCCTGCCTTGGTGGCGGCGTAGTTGGTCTGGCCGCGATTGCCCGCGATACCCGCCATCGACGACAGCCCGACGATCCGGCCGCCCGCGCCGATCGTGCCGTTGTCCACCAGGCCCTGGGCAAGACGTTGCGGGGCAAGGAGGTTGACGGCGACGACGGAGTCCCAGCGGGCGTCGTCCATGTTGGCCAGCAGCTTGTCACGGGTTATGCCCGCGTTGTTGACCAGGACGTCGGCGTGGCCTCCGTTGAAGTCCCCGTAGTGCTCGCGCAGGTGCTCGGTGATGCGGTCGACGGCGTCGGGGGCGGTCACGTCGAGTGTCAGCGCGGTGCCTCCGACCTTGGTCGCCGTCTCGGCGAGCGCCTCGGCAGCCTGATCGACGTCAATCGCCACGACCTTCGCGCCGTCCCGCGCGAACACCTCGGCGATCTTGGCGCCGATGCCACGGGCAGCGCCGGTGACCAGGGCGACCTTGCCGTCGAGTGGTTTGTCCCAGTCGGCGGGCGGCTGCGAGTCGGCGGATCCCACGTAGAACACCTGCCCGTCGACGTAGGCCGACTTCGCCGACAGCAGGAAGCGCACGGTCGACTCGAGTCCGGTCGCGGCGGGCTTGGCGTCAGCGGTGACGTACACCAGGCCGATCGTCGCGCCGCGCTGCAACTCCTTGCCGAGAGAGCGCGTGAAACCCTCCAGCGCCCGCTGGGCGATGCGCTCGTCGACGTCGGTGATCTCATCGGGGGTGGTGCCGACCACGACCACGCGACCGGAGGCGCCGAGGTTGCGCAGCACCGGGGTGAAGAACTGGTGCAGCGCCTTGAGGCCCTCGGGTGTGGTGATGCCGGTGGCGTCGAAGAGCAGGCCGCCGAACGTGTCGGCCCAGCGTCCACCGATGTTGTTGCGGACCAGTTCGTAGTCGTCGGCCAGCGCGCTTCGCAGCGGCTCGGCGATGCGACCGTCACCGCCTATCAGCAGCGACCCGGCCAGGGGCGGCTCGCCCGCGCGATACCGGCGCAGTTCCTGGGGCTGGGGGATGCCGAGCTGCTTGGCCAGAAATGAGCCGGGCCCGGAGTTGACCACTTGGGACAGGAAATCGGTAGCCACGTCGCTGCCTTTCGGAGAAGAACCTGGTGTGTCGTTACGAGCAGGGGGTACAGACGTTTGTGTACCCGCGATTGTGTACCCGCACTGTCGCGTCCATCACGAACTTACTCCAGAGTAAG
Organism: Mycobacterium sp. IDUB_39; assembly: GCF_055419205.1. NCBI lineage: Bacteria > Bacillati > Actinomycetota > Actinomycetes > Mycobacteriales > Mycobacteriaceae > Mycobacterium > Mycobacterium sp. IDUB_39. The sequence goes on along the minus strand of NZ_JBVAXF010000001.1, from coordinate 1,127,020 downwards.
AACGGTGGGTAGTATGACGCTCGACACCCCTAGACACCGAAGAGGTAGAAGTGGCTGAGAACAGGACGGCCCGCCGCGTGGCCATCATCGGCGGCAACAGGATCCCCTTCGCGCGCTCGGACGGCGCCTACGCCAACGCGTCGAACCAGGACATGTTCACCGCAGCGCTCGGTGGGCTCATCGAGCGGTTCCACCTCGAGGGCGAGCGGCTCGGAGCGGTGGTGGGCGGCGCGGTGCTCAAGCACAGCCGCGACTTCAACCTGATGCGTGAGTGCGTGCTCGGCAGTGCGCTGTCCCCATACACGCCTGCCTACGACCTTCAGCAGGCCTGCGGCACGGGTCTGCAGTCGACGATCGCGGTGGCCAACGCCATCGCGCTGGGTCAGTACGACTCCGGCGCCGCCGGTGGTGTGGACACCACATCGGATGCGCCGATCGCGTTCGGTGACGATCTGCGTCGCGTGCTGCTTGGGCTGCGCCGGTCCAAGTCCAACCTCGACAGGCTCAAGCTCGTCGGCAAGCTGCCAGCGGCGGTCGGCGTCGAGATTCCGACCAACGGCGAACCCCGCACCGGGCTGTCGATGGGCGATCACGCCGCGATCACCGCCAAGAAGATGGGCGTGAAGCGCGTCGATCAGGACGAGCTCGCCGCCGCCAGCCACCGCAACATGGCCGCCGCCTATGACCGCGGCTTCTTCGACGATCTGGTCACGCCGTTCCTGGGCCTGTACCGCGACAACAACCTGCGCCCGGACTCGTCGGCGGAGAAGCTGGCCACGCTCAAGCCGGTGTTCGGCGCCAAATCGGGCGACGCGACCATGACGGCAGGCAACTCCACGCCGCTCACCGACGGGGCGTCGGTGTCGCTGCTGGCGACCGAGGAGTGGGCCGCCGAGCGCAACCTGCCCGTGCTGGCCTACTTCGTCGACGGCGAGACCGCGGCGGTCGACTACGTCAACGGTGACGACGGCCTGTTGATGGCGCCGACGTACGCCGTGCCGCGGCTGTTGGCCCGCAACGGCCTGACACTGGGCGACTTCGACTTCTACGAGATTCACGAGGCATTCGCCTCGGTGGTGCTGGCGACGCTGGCGGCATGGGAGTCCGACGAGTACTGCAAGGAACGGCTCGGCCTGGACGCTGCGCTCGGGTCCATTGACCGCACCAAGCTCAACGTCAACGGATCCTCGCTGGCCGCCGGACATCCGTTCGCCGCGACCGGCGGGCGCATCGTGGCCCAGTTGGCCAAGCAGCTCGCCGAGAAGAAGGCTGCGACTGGGCAGCCGGCACGCGGCCTGATCTCCATCTGCGCCGCAGGTGGGCAGGGTGTGACGGCAATCCTGGAGGCCTAGGAAAGCTCGGGCGAAAAAACTTCTGCGGGCGGTGTAACGCTCCCGAAGGGCCCGGCGATACATCCATTAGCTCCGTGTTGCCGTCTGACCCCCCGACCCGACGGCAACACGGGGCACTAACTTTTTCCGGCCCCCATCGCGCGGCGTTACGCTCGTCCTCATGGTCCACCTTCATGTGGAACGCACCATCGCAGCGTCGCCGGAACGGGTCTTCGAGTGGCTGGCCGACCCAGCCAGTCTCAAAGCCGCTCCCTTGGTGTTCAAGGCGGCGTGGGCCAGGGGCGCGGTACCCGGAGCCGGTGCGCTGCGGGAGGTGACCGGGCTCGGCATGTGGTTCCGCGAGGAGATCACGGCCTATGACGCGCCGCGCAGTTACTCCTACCTGATCGTGCGGTCGTTCCCCGCCTTCGATCACGACGGCGGCACGCTCACGTTCACCCCCACCGGGGACGGCACCCACGTCGACTGGGTGACCTCCTACACCCATCCGGCCCGCGCGGGCGGCAGGCCGTTCGAGAAGGCCAGTGCGCCGCTGCTCCGGATGAGCTTCGAGGCCGTCCTCGCCGGCTGCGCGAAGGCGCTCGAGGGGCAACACGGCTAGGGCAAACGGCTAGGTGGCGGGCTGGTCCTTGAACGCGGTGATCGGCCCGGTGGCCGCCGGTGGCTGGAACAGGCTGCCGCCGAAGCTGCCGCCCGTCGTGCGCACGGCCACCAGGGCCCACGTACACAGCAGGCAGGCATAGGCGACGACGGCCGCGACCTTGAACGCGGGAAGCTCGGTGTGCACCGCGAGCTGCGTGGTGCCGGTGACGAAGGTGCCGACCGGGAACGTCAGACTCCACCACGTCAGCGCGAACGGCATGCCGCGGCGCATCGTGCGGGCCGTCAGCGCGGTGGCCAGCGCGATCCACAGCACGGAGAAACCCCACACCGGAACCCCGAAGAGGATCGCGAAGATCGCCATGCCCGACGCCAGGTCGGGTGACACGGCCAGGGCCGCCTGCGTGCCGAGCAGACCCGCGGCCGTCATGCCCTGCCCCAACGGGCCCAGCACGATCCACAGCGTCGGAACGCGCGCCGTTCCCGACGTCCCGTAGTGCGCGAGCCGGCTCCAGATCAGGGAGATGATGATCAGCGCGGCGATCAGTGACAGCCCGAACATGGCGTAGCAGCCGTAGAGCATGGTGGTGCGCCCCGTGCCCGGTGCCATATGCGGGATGAGCAGGGCACCGCTGGCCGCCGACACCATCGGCGGCACCACGGGCATCAGCCACCCGCCGAACGCCGCGTCGGGCCCGACATTGAGCTGGGTGAACATCAGGTACGGGATGGTCATCGCGGTGAACAGGCCACCGACTGTGCCCGTCGTCCACAGGATCCAGGCCAGGTCGACGGCCAGGCGTTCACCGATCAGATCCTTGCCCACCAGCAGAGCGCCGGTCCCGACCGTCATGAACGCCATGGGCGCGGCGCCGTAGAAGTGCGCCATCTGCGGGTTGTGGGCGTGGCCGCGGGCCACCGTCGGATGCCGTGACCACTGGACCGTCACCGCGACGATCAGCACGACGAGCAGCACCGCGGCGACCACCCACACAACCAGGGAGAAGACGTGCAGTCCGGGCACGCGCAACGGCAGCGTCGCGCCCGCCGTCGCCACGATTCCCGTGCCCATCACCGACGCGAACCAGTTCGGGCCGAAGTGCCTCAACCGCTCCACCTCGGTGGTCATCGTTCGATGTCGAACAGGGCTTGGCAGTTGGCGACTTGTGGGAGTGTGTGGATCATGCAGTTCAGTATGTTCGGGCAACTCAGCGGCGCGGGAATCGGATCGCCGATCGACTCAACTATTGCCAATCTCACGCTGTATCGGGACGAGGGCTTCAAACGGGTGTGGATGAGCCAAATGCCCTACGAGCCAGACCTTCTCACGGTTCTGGCCGTCGCGCTACGCGAGGTCGACACCATCGAGGTCGCCAGCGGTGTGGTGCCGATCCAGAACCAGCACCCGATGCAGATGGCACAGCGCGCACTCACCGTCAGCCTGGTGTCGGGAGGCAGGTTCGTCCTCGGCCTCGGGATGACGCACCAGGCCGTCACCGAGGGGATGTGGGGCATCCCGTGGGACAAGCCGGTGCGCAGGCTCAACGAGTACCTCGACGGGTTGCTGCCCCTGCTGGCCGGTCAGCCCGCCGAGGCGAGGGGGGAGACGGTCACCACGTGCGGTGCGCTGATGATCGACGCGCCGCCGGTCGACGTCTACATCGCGGCGCTGGGTCCCCAACTGCTCAAGATCGCGGGCAGGCGCACCTCTGGCACCTGCACCTGGATGACGGGGCCGAAGACGTTGTCGGGGCACGTCTCTCCGGCGCTGCGCCAGGCGGCGGCCGACGCGGGTCGCCCCGAGGGCTCCGTCCGGGTCGTCGCCGCCCTGCCGATCAGCGTCACCGACGATGTGGATGGCGCACGCAAGCAGGCCGCCGAGCTGTTCTCGATGTACGGGTACCTGCCGTCGTACCGCGCGATGCTCGATCGCGAGGGTTACGCAGGCCCCGAGGACGCCGCCATCATCGGCGATGAGGCAGAGGTGACGGGACGGCTCAACGAGCTTCGCGAGGCCGGCGTGGACGAGTACGTCGGCGCGACGTTCGACGCATCGCCCGAGGGCCGCGCCCGTACCCGTGCGCTGCTGCGCCAGCTCGACGCCTAGCCCAGGACGCCAGACCCCAGACCGACGCCGATTGTGAATCTCACGACGCTGAACGCCTGAAAGCGTCGTCACGTTCACAGTGGGGCCATCAAAATAATCAGTTCCATCGCGGCCCGCCGATCGTGCAGTATCGCGGCGTGAATGAAGCGCCCCTGTTCTGCGGTACCAGCATGGCTCGGCGTATCGAATCCGCTCAGGCCCAACTCATCGTCGCGGCGACCGAGGGCGCGCGCCGCAGAGGTGCCGCGGGGGTTGTGATGCCAGTGGCCGGTGGCTTCGCGTGTTTCGCCGACAGTGGCTCACCGATGAACAAGGTCGTGGGGGTCGGCTTCGGCGGAGTTCCCGCCGGCGCAACGTTGGACGAGGTAGAACGTGTGCTGTTCGACCACGGGGCCCCCGTCCAGGTGGAGCTGTCCAACCTCGCCGATCCGAATGTGGCGGCGCTACTCTCCGACCGTGGCTACCAGCTGACCGGCTTCGACAACGTGCTGGGTCGTTCCCTGCCGACGGAGGCGGCCGCGCGGAGCGCGATCGAGGTGCGCACGAGCTCCGACGACGAGCTCGACGCCTGGGTCGAGGTGCTGGTAGAGGGATTCGCCCATCCCGACGGCGCGGGGGTGTCCAGCCACGAGGACTTTCCGCGGGACATCGTCGCCCGCGTCGAACGGGACTTGGAGGCGGCGGGCCTCACCGCATACGTGGCGCTGTGCGACGGGGTCATCGCCGGCGGTGGCGGTCTGTGTATGACCAACGGCGTCGCCCAGCTCAGCGCCGCCGCCACGGCCCCGGCGTTTCGACGCCGCGGCGTACATTCCGCGTTGTTGACGGCCCGGCTGCGTGACGCCGCGGAGGCGGGATGTGACGTCACGGTCGTGACGACCGCTCCCGGCTCGACCTCTCAGAAGAACGTGCAGAGCAAGGGCTTTCAGCTGCTCTACACCCGCGCGGTGCTGGTCAAGGCACCCACCTGAGCCGCCCCGCCAACGCAAGGAGCCCCCGCCAATGGCGAGGGCTCCTGCGTGCGGTGCTGAGGCTTAGAAGCTCGCCTCGTCCAGTTCCATGACCTCGGTGTCGAGGTTCTCCAGGACCAGCTTGGTGCTGGTGAGCTGGGGCAGGAAGTTCTTCGCGAAGAACGACGCGACCGCGACCTTGCCGTCGTAGAAGGCCTTGTCGTCACCGCTGACGCCGGCATCCAGGGCGGTGATTGCAACCGCGGCCTGCTTCGCCAGGAGCCAGCCGAGCATCAGGTCACCGACGCTCATCAGGAAGCGCACCGAGCCTAGGCCCACCTTGTAGATGCTGGTGGGGTTGGTCTGCGCGTCCATGAGGTAGCCGGTCAGCGTCGCCGCCATGCCCTGGACGTCGGCCAGAGCAGTGGCCAGCAGCTCGCGCTCGGCCTTGAGCCGGCCGTTACCCGTCTCGCTCTTGACGAACTGCTCGATCTCGTTCGCCACGTAGCCCAGCGCAACACCCTTGTCGCGCACGATCTTCCGGAAGAAGAAGTCCTGCGCCTGGATGGCTGTGGTGCCCTCGTACAGCGAGTCGATCTTGGCGTCGCGGATGTACTGCTCGATCGGGTAGTCCTGCAGGAAGCCCGATCCGCCGAAGGTCTGCAGGCTCTCGGTGAGCTTGGCGTAGGCCTGCTCGGAGCCAACACCCTTGACGATCGGCAGCAGCAGGTCGTTGACCTTGACCGCCAGCTCGGGATCCACGTCGTGGACAGCCTTGGCAACCGCCGCGTCCTGGAACGTCGAGGTGTAGAGGTACAGCGCGCGCAGTCCCTCGGCGTAGGCCTTCTGGGTCATCAGCGAACGACGCACGTCGGGGTGGTGCGTGATGGTCACGCGCGGCGCGGCCTTGTCGGTCATCTGGGTCAGATCGGCACCCTGCACGCGCTCCTTGGCGTACGCCAGCGCGTTGAGGTAACCGGTCGACAGGGTTGCGATAGCCTTGGTGCCCACCATCATTCGGGCCTGCTCGATGACGTCGAACATCTGCGCGATACCGTTGTGCACCTCGCCGACCAACCAGCCCTTGGCGGGCTTGTCGTGCTGGCCAAAGGTCAGCTCACACGTGGTCGAGACCTTGAGGCCCATCTTGTGCTCGACGTTGGTCACGTAAACGCCGTTGCGCTCGCCGAGTTCGCCGGTCTCGAAGTCGAAGTGGAACTTCGGCACGAAGAACAGTGACAGACCCTTGGTGCCCGGGCCAGCGCCCTCGGGGCGGGCGAGCACGAGGTGGAAGATGTTCTCGAACATGTCGTCGGCCTCGGCGGAGGTGATGAACCGCTTCACGCCGTCGATGTGCCAGGAGCCGTCCTCCTGCTTGATCGCCTTGGTGCGCCCGGCGCCGACGTCGGAGCCCGCGTCGGGCTCGGTCAGCACCATGGTGGCGCCCCAACCGCTGTTCGCGGCGATGGCGGCCCACTTCTTCTGCTCCTCGGTTCCGTTGTGCGCGAAGATCTGCGCGAAGCCCGCGCCGCCGGCGTACATCCAGACCGCGGGGTTGGCACCAAGGATGTGCTCGTTGAGCGCCCACAGCAGCGCCTTGGGCGCGGGCACGCCGCCGAGCTCCTCGTCGAGCCCGACCTTGTCCCAGCCGCCGTCGATCGCTGCGCGTACTGACTTCTTGAATGACTCGGGCAGCTTGACGGTGTGCGTGGCGGGGTCGAAGATCGGCGGGTTGCGGTCACCATCGGCGAACGACGCGGCGATCGGGCCCTCGGCGAGGCGGGCCATCTCGTTGATCATCTCGCGGGCCGTGTCGGCGTCCAGATCGGTGTACTCGCCCTGGCCGAGTGCCTTGTCGACGCCGAAGACCTCGAAAAGGTTGAATACCTGGTCACGGACGTTGCTCTTGTAGTGGCTCACTCTGTCTCCTCGTTGAGAATGCCTTATGTGGTTGGGTACTCGGGCTAAGTTACCCACCAGTAACTGTGCTCAACTATACCGCCGAGTAACTTCGGCGCAAAGTGATCTCGAGCAAATTTCTGCCAGCTAACTAACCAAGTGGTTGATGGGGGCTGGCAGGACCGCCAAATGACCACCCTGAGCTGCGAACTTGCCGGAATGTGATGTCCGCCACGAAGGCCCGTGGCACGCCCGTTACTGTGGCCGAATGCGACGTGTAGCGGTGTGGGGTACGGGCAATATGGGGTCGACTGCAATCCGGTCGGCGGTGGCCTTTCCGGGCCTGGAGTTGACGGGTGTCATCACCTCGTCGCCGGACAAGGCGGGCAAGGACGCCGCGACATTCGCCGGCCTCGACTCGCCAACGGGAGTCACGGCCACCACCGACGTCGACGCCGCACTGGCCAACGCTGACGCCGTCGCCTACATGGCGTCCGGTGACATCCGCCCCGATGACGCGATCACCGATATCGAGAGGTGCCTGCGCGCAGGCGCACTCGTGGTGACGCCGTCGCTCTACTCGCTCTACGATCCGCGCTCGGCGCCGCAGGAGTGGGTCGACCGACTCACCGCCGCTGCCGAGGAGGGCGGGTCCACACTGCTGGTCAGTGGTGTCGACCCCGGCTGGGGCAATGACGCGCTGGCTGTGATGGCCGCGGGCCTGTGCACCCGGATCCAAACCATCCGCTGCCAGGAGATCTTCGACTACTCCACCTACGACCAGCCCTACGCGGTTCGCGTGTCGTGCGGGTTCGGCGGCTCCATGGACGAGGTGCCGATGATGCTGCTGCCGTCCATCCCGACCATGGTGTGGGGCGGCAACGTCCGCCTCATCGGACGCGGCCTGGGCATGGAGATCGACGAGATCACCGAGGAGGTCGAGCGGCTGCCCCTTGAGGAGTCGGTCGACAACGTCATGGGCCACTTCGAGAAGGGCACCCAGGGTGCCTTCTTCCTGAAGGTCATCGGGTGGTCAGGCGGCAAGCAGCGCGTCATCATCGAGCACATCACCCGCATCGACCCGGCGTGTGCGCCGGAATGGCCGCAGCCCGACGAGGGCGTCGGCGACCACCGCGTCATCATCGACGGCGACCCGCAGCTGACGATCCTCAGCCGCGCCGACGTCCCCGGTGGCACGCGCGCCGACGGCGGCAACACCACTGCCGCCAACCGCCTCCTCGGCGCCATCGAGTGGCTGGCCACCCAGAAGCCCGGTATCTACGACGGTCTCGACGTCCCGCTGCACACCCCGCTGCCCGACGAGGTCGAAGCCACCCGCTGGGCCTGAACATCTCCCGCGCGGGGCTAGCCCTGCGGCTTCTCCGCCGGCGGCTCCGTGTCGGGCAGCTGACCCACCAGATACTCGGCGAGCCCACCGATCGTCGGATAGTCGAAGACCGCGGTCGCATTGATCGTGAACGCGCCGCCGAACTGACTGTGCAGCCGGTTGCGGAGTTCGATCGCCATCAGGGAGTCCGTGCCGAGGTCCAGGAACCGACTGGTTGCGGCGGGCGGTGATGCCAACCGCAGGAAGTTCTGCACCTCCCGCGCGAGGAACTCGGTGACGAAACCGGCGCGCTGCGAAACCGGGATCTCCTGCAGCTGCTTGAGCAACTCGCTGTCACCGGTCACCTCGCCCACGGCACTCGGCAACACGAGATCCAGAATCGGTGGCCGTGAGCTGCCCAGCACCTTCGCGGCACGCGCCCAGTTGGCCTTGATGACTGCGGCCTGGCCGGTTCCGTTGGCGACGACCTCGGCGAGCGCGCTCAGTGCAGCCGAGGGGTCGAGCGGAATCAGGCCCTGCGCACCGATATTGGCGCTCGCGGCCTCCGAGGAGGCCATGCCGCCCTGCGCCCAGGGCCCAAAGTTGACGCCGGTGGCGGGCAGGCCCTGCGCCCGGCGCTGTGCGACCAGGCCGTCGAGCAGTGCGTTGGCAGTCGCGTAGTTGGACTGCCCCGGTGAACCGAACAGGCTGGACACCGAGGACGACACGATGAAGAAGTCCAGCTCGTCGCCCTTGGTCAACCGGTCCAGGTGGCACGCGCCGAACGCCTTGGGTGCCAGGGTCGTTCGGAATCGCTCCAGGCTCTGCTGCGATAGCAGGGCATCGTCGAGCACGCCCGCCAGATGCACCACTCCGGCCAGGGGCGACAACTCCGCGCGGATGCGCTCCAGCAGCGTCGCCACCTCGGACTCATCGCCCACATCGGCCGTGAACACGTGGACGCGGCACTTGTGGCGCTCGGCGATCTCCTCGATCGTCCGTTGTGCGTCCGCATCGGGTGCGCGCCGGCTGCTCAGCACGATGTCACCGGCGCCGAGTTGGGCCAGGTACGACGCCGTGTGCAGACCGATCGCACCGAGTCCGCCCGTGATCAGGTAGCTCCGGTCCGCGCGTGGTGTGAGCGGATTCGGAATCTGGCACACGATCTTTCCGATGTGGCGCGCCTGCTGCATCCGGCGGAATGCGGCCCTCGCCTCGGTCAGCGGGTAGATCTCGGCGGGCAGTGGTGTCCACTCGCCATTGGCCAGACCCTGCGACACCTCGGTGAGCAAGTCGCGAATGCGATCGGGGTCGGTGAGCATCACCGTGTCCAACGCGACGATCTCGTAGGCGATGTCGGATCGGGCCTCGGCCATCTTCTCCGGTGTCCAGATATCGCGCTTGGCGATCTCGGCGAAGCGGCCGTTCCGGGCGGTGGCACGCAGCGTTGCCTCGATGAACCCCTCGCTGGTCAGGGAGTTGAGCACTACGTCAACACCCGAGCCGCCGGTGTCGTTCAATATCTGATCGGCGAAATCCGTTGTGCGCGAGTCGTAGACGTACTTCACGCCCAGCTTGCGCAGCGTCGCACGCTTGAACGTGCTGGCCGTGGCGAACACCTCGGCACCGAAGCGCTGGGCCATCTGGACGGCCGCCAGCCCCACGCCACCGCTGGCGGCGTGGATGAGGACCTTGTCCCCCGGCTTGAGCTGTGCCCAGTCGAACGACAACCGCACCGTGAGCGCGGCGGCGGGAATCGTCGCGGCCTCCACCGCGCTCACCCCGTCGGGGATCGGCGCCAGGAACTGGGAAGGCACGTTGAACCGGCTGGCGAACGCGCCCTGCATGGAGCCGTAGACGCGCTGGCCCACCTCGAGACCTGTCACACCGTCACCCAACTGCGTGACGACGCCGGCGAAGTCGCCGCCGATCGCTCCCGGATCACCGGGATAGAGGCCGAGGACATTGAGCACATCGCGGAAGTTGAGGCCTGCGGCCTCCACTCGGACCTGCACGTAGCCCTCGTCCGGCGGCAGCACGTCCTTTTCCGTCAACCGCAGGTTGTCGATCGCACCCCGTTCGGTGGGTGCCAGGACGTAGTCGCCCCCGCGCGGCACCGTGAGATGGCCGCTGCGCGCCCACGGCAACAGCCGCGACGCCAGCAGCTTCCCCTGCCGCAGAGCCAGTTCCGGCTCGTCGACCGGGTTGGCCATCAAACTCGCCAGTGTCTGCACGGCCTGATCCGAGCCATCGCAGTCGACCAGTCTGGCGCGCAGCACCGGTTCCTCGTTGATCGTGGTGCGTCCGAATCCCCACAGCGCCGCCTGTACTGGGTCGACAGGCTCACCGGATTCGCTTGCGATCGCCTGCTCGGTGACGATCCACAGCCCCGCGGGCAGCTTCACGCTGCCATTTTCTGAGCCGCCCTGCACGGTGTGCACGGCGCTGAGCAGGTTGGCGATCTCGGTCTCGATCCGCGCGGCAACCTCGGCGCTCGACTCGACTGTGCCCGAACCCTCTGGGCGGGCCGCGCTGCGCCAGACGACGCCGGAGAACCCGGCACCGCGCTCGTGCGCCTGCGCCAACACCTGCCCCAGGAGCTCGGAGTTGGTGTTCCGATCGAACGGAACACAGCCCGGCACCTTGGCGGCCAGATCGTCGAATCCGGCGATCAGCCATGTGCCATTGGTGCTTCCGACGCTCTCACTGTCACCGCTGGCCATCGGCACCTCGTGCCAGCCGAGGGTGTAGAGCAGCCGGGTGGCATCGCCACCGAGGCCGCGCAGCAGCGCCTCGCGGGGTGCGCGTTTCACGGTGAAATCTTGAATCCCGCCCAGCTGGCGACCATCTCGATCTAGGAAGTCGAGATCGAAGACCTGTGTTTCGCTGTCGAGACCGCTGTTGTGCCACCTTGCGCGGCAGTAGAACCGCCGCGGCATCTTCTCCCGCAGCGTCACCTGCCCGTACCGCAGTGGCAGGAACAGATCGTTAATACCCTGCTCGGCCGCCAAAAGCGCGGGGAATGCCGGGAAGGCGACTCCGGTGCACAGGTCCATCAGCACCGGGTGCATGGGCTCGGTGCCGAGATGTTCGGCGAGTTCCTCGCCGACGAGGATGTCGCCGATCGCCTCGCCCTCACCGAGCCACAACGACTTCAGCGAACCGGACCAGGTCGGCCCCCACGCCAGCTCCAGGTCGGCGAAGGTCTCGAACAGGTCCTGGGGCCGCATGCGGTCCAGGCGCTCGATCGCCTCGTCGACGGGTTCCGACTGTTCGTCGGCCGGCTCGCCGGCGGTGTCGCTGACGCCGGAGACCACGATGCCCTCGGCGTTCAACGACCATTCGGCACCGCGCTCACCGTAGGCGCGACTGTGCACCTGGAAACGCGACTCGCCGTCCTGCTCCAGCGGGTGCAACGTCAGCTGTACCTCGCGAGAAGCCTTCTCGGGCAAAATGATCGGCTCGTAGAAGAAGACCTCCTTGGCGTGCGCCGGGGTACCCACCGCGGCCAATGCCATCGCGGCGTACGTCGCGCCGGGGACGACGACGGTGCCGTAGATGACGTGGTCGGATAGCCACGGCTGCGACTTCACCGACAGTCTGCTGGTGTAGACGGAGTCTCCGGACGCGAGATCCTTGGCACTGCCCAGGATTCCGGATACCGAGGCGCCGTTGACGTCGGAACCGGCGAGCCCCGACGACTTGGGCCAGAACCGGCGGCGCTGGAACGGATAGGTGGGCAGTTCGAGTGCGCCCAGGCGGGGCCCATGATGCAGCGCCGCGAAGTCGGGTCGGTGGCCACCGACGTAGGCCGCAGCCAGTGCGTCGGCGATCTGACGCCGGTCGGCAACGCCCTTGCGTAGCGAGACGACAGCCCGCGGTGCGGCCAGGTGCTCCGGCCAGACCTGTACCGCGGCACCGGTCAACACCGGTTGCGGACCGATCTCCATCAACACCGAGCAGCCCAGTGCCGCGACGGTGCGCACACTCTCGGCGAACTGCACCGGTTGGCGGGAATGCCGCCGCCAGTACTGCGCGTCGAGAGGAGTCTGGGCCGTGAGCACGGCACCGGTGCGGTTGCAGACCAGCGGCAACGTGGGGGCGGCGAATGCCACCTGCGCTGCGTAGGACTCGAATTCATCGAGCACCGGATCCAGCAGCTCGGAGTGGAAGGCGTGGCTCGTCTCAAGCCACGTGCAGCGGATCCCGTCCTCCTCGAATCGGGGGACGAGCCGTTCCAGATCCTCGACGGGACCCGAGAGCACGGTGTTGGGCCCGTTGTAGGCGCCGACCGACACCCGCGGGAACTCGCCGGCGATCTCCTCGACGCGCTTGGCGTCGGTGAAAACCGCCACCATTCGCCCGCCTTCGGGCAGGCTGCCGAACAGTCTGCCGCGCTGGGCGATCAGTCGTGCGCCGTCCTCGAGGCTGAACACCCCGGCCACGCACGCCGCCGCGTACTGGCCCACGCTGTGCCCGAGTACCACGTCGGGTTCGATACCCCACGACTGCCACAGCCGGGCCAGGCCCATCTCGACGGCGAAGAGTGCCGGCTGCGCGAACGACGTGTGCCGCAAGGCCTCTCCAGCCTTGCCGCCGGTCTCACGATCGGTGGCGAACATCACCTCGAGCAACGGACGCGACACGATGTCCTTGACCGCATCCGCGCAGCGCCTCACGGTGTCAGCGAAAACCGGTTCGGTCTCGAACAACTCGCGCGCCATCCCCGGATGCTGGCTACCCTGCCCGGTGAACAACCACGCGGTCGTTGGATGGTTCGTGTGCTCACCGCGCACGACACCGGGTCGCAGGCGGTTATCAGCCAGTGCGACCAGACCGTCGCGTGCGGTCATGACCGAATCCACGACCAGCGCGGCACGATGCTCGAAATGCGACCGACCCGACCCGGCGGTGAGGCACACCTCGGCGAGGTCGACATCCGGGTGGGCGCTCAACCAGGTCTCGTAACTCTGCGCCAACGCCACCAGCGCCTCCGGTGACCGGGCGGACAGCGGGAGGACGCTGACCTGCGTCGCCGGTGCGTCGGGCACAGGCTCGGCCGGTGCCGCCCGCGGCGGCGCCTCCTCGATCAGCACGTGGGCGTTGGTCCCGGTGAAGCCAAAGGAACTCACACCCGCGCGCCGCAGCCTGCCGTTGGCGTGCCACGGAGTCGCCTTGTCCACGACCCGCACAGGAAGGGAGTCCCACGGGATGTGCGGCGACGGGTTATCGAAGTGCAGGCTCTGCGGTAGCTCGTCGTGCTGTAGTGACAACACCACCTTGATCAGACCCGCTGCCCCGGAAGCGGACTCGGTGTGACCGATATTGGTCTTCACCGATCCCATCAACAGCGGTCGATCGGCGTCACGCGAGCCGCCGTATGCGGCGGCCGCCGCCTGCACCTCGATCGGATCCCCCAGCGGGGTGCCCGTACCGTGCGCCTCGAGGTAGTCGACATCGCCGCCGTTCAGACCGGCGCGAGCCAGCACTGTCCCGATGAGTCGTTGCTGGGCACCGCCATTGGGGACAGTCAACCCACTGGAGGCGCCATCCTGGTTCACCGCGCTGCTGGAGATGACGGCGCAAATCCGATCCCCGTCGCGCTCCGCGTCGCTGAGCCTCTTGAGCACGAGAACGCCGCAGCCCTCGCTGCGCACGTAACCGTCGGCGGAGGCATCGAAGGTCTTGCATCGCCCGACGGGGGAGAGCATCCGCGCGCGGGACGCGGCGATCATGGTGACCGGGCTCAGCAAGACGTTCACGCCGCCGGCCAATGCCATATCGCAATCGCCGAAGCGCAATGCCTGGCACGCCTGATGGACCGCCACGAGAGCCGAACTGCATGCCGTGTCGAGTGCCACCGACGGTCCCTCGAGACCCAGCGCGAAGGCGACCCGACCGGAGATGGCATTGAGCGCATTGCCGGTGATGAAGTGGGGTTCGATCTTGTCGACCGACTGCGCTGACAGCAGATGCGCGTACTCGTTGGCGGCCACGCCCATGAAGATGCCGGTGCGGCTACCGCGCAGCGTCGCCGGCGCGTACCCGGCCCGCTCCAAGCCCTCCCACACCGTTTCGAGGGTCAGGCGCTGCTGCGGCTCGATCCAGACCGCCTCGCGCGGGGAGATGCCGAAGAACTCTGGGTCGAATCCGTCGATCCCGTCCAGGAATCCGCCGAAGCGCGTGTACGTCTTGCCTGGACTGTCCGGATCCGGGTCGTAGAACTCGTCGATGTCGAAGCGGTCCTCGGGGACCTCACGGATCGCGTCGACACCGCCGGCCAGCACCTCCCAGAATGCCTCCGGATTGGGCGCACCGGGAAAGCGGCACGACACCGCGACGATGGCGATCGGTTCGTCCGTGCGCGTCGTCGCCGCGGATGCCAGCGCAGGCCCTGAATCGGCGCGTGCCTCGCTCAGCCCGAGCACCTCGCCGAGCAGGTAGTCCGCCACGTCGGAGAGCCGTGGGTGATCCATCACCAGGGTGATGGGTACCTCCTTGCCGACTCCCGCCTCGATGCGGCGCCGCATCTCCACGGCCATCAGCGAATCCATGCCGAGGTCGAAGAATCCGGCGTCCTCGCGGATCTCGGAGGTATCGACGCGCGTCACCTCTGCCACCGCGTCACGCAGGTAATCGATCAGAAGTCTCCTGCGCTGCTGCACGGGAGCTCCTGTGAGCCGCTCGACCAACGGGGTCAGCCCGGAGGCTGTCGCCGTCGACGCCACGGCCGTCAGCTCCGACGGCACCTCGCGCTCCAACTCCGCCAGGAATGCCCGCCTGCCCGCCTGCTGGTAGAGCGGCAGGAACCGGGCCCAGTCGATACGGGCCACGATCCCTTGTGCGAGACCCGGTGTCGAGGAGGCCGTCACGACATCGACTAGACCCGCCAGTGCATCGGCGGGTGACAGTGTCTTGACTCCGCGCTGATCCAGTCGCGCACGGGACTCCGCGTCGGCCATGCCCGCCGACCAGGGGCCGAAGTTGACACTGGTCGCGGCGACGCCCCGCTCGCGGAGGCGTGCGGCCAGGCCGTCGAGGAACGCGTTGGCCGCGCCGTAGGCGGTCTGACCGAATCCGCCCCACACCGAGGCGATCGAGGAGATGCTGATGAAGAAGTCGAGCGCAAGATCGCTCGCTGCTTCACTCAGATGCCAAGCACCCCAGACCTTGCCGGCGAACACGCGATCCACCTCGGCGTCGTCGAGATTGCTCAGCGGGGTGGTGCCGATCTCGCCCGCAGCGTGCACGATGCCGGCCAACGGCGGTAGTTCGGCCTGCACACCTGCCAGCAGGCGTGCGACGTCGTGCGCATCGGCCACGTCCGCGGTGACCACGCGGATCTCGCAGCCGTGCTGTGCGATCAACGCGTCGATGCGCTGCTGTGCGGCATCGCTGGGAGCGCGTCGACTGGTCAGGACCAGATGCCTTGCGCCGTGCGCGGCTAGGTAGCCGCTGATCTCCAGGCCTATCGAACCCAGCCCGCCGGTCACCAGATACGTTGCGTCGCTGCGCAGTTCCAGTGGCTTACCGCTCGGCTGCTCAGTCTGTCGAACCAGGCGGGGCACGTAGACCGTGTTGTCGCGCAGCGCGATCTGGTCTTCTCGCAGGGCCTGGTCGGACGGTGTCATGATCCGGTTGAGGAGCGCGGACCATTCGTCGGCAGTGCCCTCACTCAGATCCGCCAGGCCGCCCCATACCTGCGGAAGCTCCAGCGCCGCGGCGCGACCGAATCCCCACAGCGAACTCTGCTCAGGCGCCACGGTGTCCGCGTCGGTGACGCGCTGTGCGCCACGGGTTACGACCCAGATGGGCGTGCGCAGGTCGGCGGTGCTCGCAGCGCGGAACAATCGCCGAGTTCCACTCAGGATCCGGTGTTGCATCCGCAACAGTGACTGCATCGATGGTGTGGTCGAGCCCGCATCCACCGCCGCGATATTCACGATGCGCAACGTCGAAGCGTCGGCTGCCGCTGCGCGCAGCGCATCCGCGAGCTTCTCCTCGTCGGTGTCGGACGCCGGCAACTCGATGAACCGATGCTGGTACCCGCGTGCGGCGAGCGCGTCGACCAACGGGGCAACCGATGGGGAGTCCGCACCGACGAGAAGCCAGGTGGTCCCCGCGCCGTCTCCCGCGCTGGCGAGCGGAGTGGGGGATTTCGCCCACCGGATCTCGTAGCGGTCATCGGCGATGGACTGGGTACTACGTTGTTGGTTGTGTTGTGCCGCAAGCTCGGTCAGCATCTGCAGGGCCACTGGATCGTCGCCCGCACCGCCGAGCAGGTTCGCGAGTTCCTCGATCCGGCCGTCCTCGAGCAGGCCGACGGTCTTGGTGCGCGGGCCGCTGAGGAGCTGCTGCGCCTCGGGGCGCTCCCGATCATCTCGGAACGAGTACTGGCGGTGTTCGAACGGATAGGTGGGCAGGTCAAGCTTTCGCGCGTGTGCTTGGGCAAATGCGCCGAAGTCGGGCAGGTGGCCCAGGACGTAGGCATCGGCAACGGCTTCGGTGATCTGCCTGTGGTCGGCGGTGTTTCGCCGCAGGGTCGCGATCGCGCGAGGCGCGGTGGCCGGCTCGGGCCACGCTCGCAGGGCGGTGGCGGTGAGCACCGGTTGCGGGCCGATCTCGAGCAACACCTTGCAGTTGAGATCGGCCAGCGTCTGCACGCTCTTGGCGAACTCCACCGGCTGGCGCGCGTGTCGACGCCAGTATGCGCCGTCGAGTTTCGCGCTCCAGCCGAGCTGGGCGCCGGTCCGATTGTCGATCAGAACCCGTTGTGGTGCAGCGTAATCGAATTGCTGTGCGTACGCCTCGAACTCGTCGAGGATCGGGTCCAGCAGTGCCGAGTGGAACGCGTGGCTGGTTTCCAGCCAGTCGCACCGGACACCGTCGGCAGTCAACGCGGCGACCGCCCGCTCCAACTCAGCAGCGGGTCCGGACAGGACGGTGTTGGCACCGTTGTAGGCGGCGACCGACAGACTGGGGAAGTCGTCGGTGAGGCTCTCGACGCGCTCGGCGGCGGTGAACACAGCCACCATCCGGCCACCCGCTGGCAGGCTGCCGAAGAGTCGACCGCGTTCGGCCATCAGCCGCGCGCCGTCCTCAAGAGTGAGCACGCCCGCGACGCAGGCCGCCGCGTACTGGCCGACGCTGTGGCCCAGCACCACGTCCGGTTCGAAACCCCACGACTGCCAGAGTCGGGCCAGGCCAAGCTCCAGCGCGAACAGCGCGGGCTGTGCGTAGGAGGTCTGCCGCAGCGTCTCCTCGGCACCCGAGTCAAGATCGAAAATCACGTCGAGCAACGGCTTTTCGAGAGCGTCGGCGACTGTGGCCGCGCACCGGTTCAGGGTCTCGGCGAACACCGGTTCGGTGTCGTACAACTCCCTGGCCATACCGGCGTACTGGCTGCCTTGACCGGTGAACAGCCAGGCCGTCTTCGGAGTGTCATGAGATTCTCCGCGGACCAATCCCGGTGCCGGGCGGTCGTCCGCGAGCGCTCCGAGAAGCTCGATGGCGGACTCTCTCGAATCGACCACCAGCGCGGCCCGGTGCTCCAGGTGTGCTCGTCCGGTGCCTGCGGTGAAGCAGACGTCGGCGAGGGTGGCCTCCGGGTGCGCACTCAGCCAGGCGCGGTACTGGTCGGCGAGCTGCATGAGCGCGGCGGGTGTCCGCGCCGAGATCGGAAGAACGCTGAACGTGTCCTTCGCCTGCTCGACAGGACCGGGTTGGCCAGCGGGCTCACCTGCCTGTTCGGCGGCTAGCGGTGCCTCCTCGAGGATGACGTGCGCGTTGGTGCCGGCGAACCCGAACGAGCTGACCCCGGCGATGCGGGGCCGATCGCCGCGCTGCCATGGGATGGTCTCCCGCACCACCTCGACGGCGAGGCGGTCCCAGGGAATGTGTGGCGACGGGTTCTCGAAGTTGAGGTGCTTCGGCAGAGCCTCGTGCTCCAGCGACAGGATGACCTTGATGACGCCCGCGATCCCCGCGGCGGCTTCCAGGTGCCCGATGTTCGTCTTCGCCGAGCCGATCAACAGCGGCTGGTCGGTTTCGCGTCCAGCGCCGAGCACGGCACCTGCGGCCTGGGCCTCGATCGGGTCGCCGAGCGACGTCCCAGTGCCGTGTGCCTCCAGGTAGTTGACCTCGCGGGGTTCGAGGTCGGCACGCTTCAGCGCATCGGTGATAACCCGTTGCTGGGCAACACCATTCGGCACGGTCAAGCCGCCTGATGCGCCGTCCTGGTTGATCGCGCTGCCACGTATCACGGCTCGAATCTGGTCGCCGTCAGCAATCGCGTCCTCGAGGCGCTTGATGACGATGACGCCGCAACCCTCGCCGCGAACATAGCCGTCGGCGGCCGCGTCGAATGTCTTGCACCGGCCATCGGGCGAGAGCATGTGCGCGCTCGAGAACGTGATCATGGTCGCCGGAGACAGCAGGACGTTCGCCCCGCCGGCCAGCGCGAGGTCGCATTCCCCCAGGCGAAGCGCCTGGCAGGCCTGATGTATCGCCACCAGGGACGAGCTGCACGCCGTGTCGACCGCCACCGAGGGGCCCTGGAGGCCCAACCGATAGCTGATCCGGCCCGCTGCCGCGGCGCTCGACGTCCCGATGGCCAGATAGGCCTCGATCTCGGGGTAGGTCAGCTCGTCGGAGGCCATTCCCAGGTAGTCGTGCGTGGCCAAACCGACGAACACTCCTGTGTTGGTTCCGGCCAAAGCTGTTGGTGCCGTGCCTGAATGCTCCACCGCGCGCCAGGCCGTCTCCAGCAGGATGCGATGCTGCGGGTCCATCAGCCGGACCTCGCGGGTCGACATGCCGAAGAACGGCGCGTCGAACCCCGTCACGTCATCGACGAACCCCGCGCGACGGGTGACGACCTTGCCGGGCGCCCCTGGTTCGGGGTCGAAGAAGTCGTCGGCATTCCAGCGGTCGTTCGGCACTTCCGAGATCGCTTCGCGGCCATCGCGCAGCACATCCCAGAACTCATCTGCATCCGCGGCACCCGGAAAACGGGCGGCGTAGCCGACGATCGCAAAACGCGGGGCCGGCTCCATTGAATCGTCGGCAAATCCCATGTCGATGTCCCTCCCGATCGGCGGACCGATCAACGTACTCGGTGGCCACAATGCCACCGGGCGCGCAATCTGTACCGCCCGGGCGCCAACTTCGACGCACACTATGGCACGGGCCCTTCACCATGTGTGGCGTTGCCTTGAGAGGTTCGGCGATGCCCATGCGATTGCGGCCGATGCGAGGGTAAGTTGATCGCCGCAACGTGTGAGGCCGGACCAGGTGCCGGGTGACCTGGGAGGATTTTTCTTGCGCATCGGCGAAATTACAATTGGCGCACTTCATGAGTGGTCGATGAATGCGGGCGCGGTGACGTCGTGGCATCCGACCGCGGAGGCGCAGGAGAAGGCCCGCCGAGCAGAGGTCAGCTCGGTGCCAGTCAGCTATATGCAGAGCCAACACCTGCGCAACTACTGCGAGCGCACGGAAGCGGGACTGAACTTCTCCCGGCAGATCATCGCCAGCTGTGAGGTGGCCGGGCAGTGCGATATCGAGGCCATGGATCACGCTGTCAACGCCTACCTGCGTCGACATGACACCTTCCGGAGTTGGTTCGAACGCACCGATGACGGCGATTTCACCCGCCGTGCCCTCGACGATCCGGCCGACATCGAGTTCGTGCCGGTCGATCAGGGGCATATGACGGCCGATGAGATCCGTGCGCACGCCGTGGCTATACCGAATCCGTTGGAATGGGGTTGCTTCACGTTCGGAATCGTCCAGAACGAGAACCACTTCACGTTCTTCGCCGCCATGGATCACGTTCACGGGGATGCGACGCTGATCGGCACGACGATGATGGAAGCCAACGGTATGTACTCGGCGCTGAGCGCAGGCGGTGACGCTCTCACGCTGCCCGATGCCGGTAGCTTCGACGACTTCTGTATCCGAGAGGGCGAGTACACGTCGGCGTTGACGGAGGACTCACCGGGTGTACGCAGGTGGATCGAATTCGCCGAGAACAACGGGGATGGCTTTCCGGAGTTCCCGCTCCCGCTCGGCAACCCGAACGATTCGACCAGCAGTGACATGACCTCGTACGTTCTGATGGACGCGGCGCAGACGGAACGCTTCGAAGCGGCCTGCTCGGATGCCGGCGCGCGCTTCGTCGGCGGGTTGTTCGCGTGCCTGGGCCTGGTGGAACACGAGTTCACCGGTGCTCTCACCTACTACGGGCTGACGCCAAGGGATTCCCGGACAGCCGGCGACAACTTCATGACACAGGGCTGGTTCACAGGTCTGATCCCTATCGTCGTCCCGGTGGCGGCGACCTCCTTCAGCGAGGCCGCCGCGGCGGCGCAGGGGTGCTTCGACTCGAGCCTGGACATGGTGCGGGTGCCGTACTACCGCGTGCTGGAGTTGGCGCCGTGGTTGAACTGGCCGCAGCCGAACTTTCCGGTGTCGAACTTCCTGCACGGTGGCGCTGCGCCGCTGAACGCCATCCTCGCGGCGGGCGCCATGGGGCTCGCGAACAACATCGGGATCTACCCTGATGGTCGGTTCTCGTATCAGTTGACGATCTACATATTCCGGTACGGGGAGGGCACGGTCATGGCGATCATGCATCCCGACAACCCGGTGGCCAAGAAGTCGGCCACTCGCTATATGGAGGCGATGAGTTCCGTCGCCGTGCGGGTCGCTGACAGCGGGCACTGGGGGCGCGTCGCATAGCTTGGAGCGAATGTATGGCAAGGGCTTTTCCGCACAGGGCAGGCGCTGTGCGAGGGTGAGGGCGATATGCGACGGCTAGCCGATCTTGTGGTGCGGTGGCCCCTAGCGGTGATAGGGGTCTGGATCGCTATGGCGATCGCCCTCCCGCTGACATTCCCGTCGCTGGGCGAGATGGCCGCGAAGCACCCGCTCGTCATCCTGCCCGCGGACGCGCCGTCGAGTGTCACCGCGCTGAAGATGAAGGAGGCGTTCCAGGAGCCGGGTTCGGACAATCTCCTCGTCATCGCCCTCATCAACGAAACAGGGCTCAAGCCCGCCGACGAGGCGACCTACCGCAAGCTGGTGGACGCGATACGCGACGACGACAGAGATGTCGTGTCGGTGCAGGACTTCGTCAGCACGCCGCAGCTGCGGACGTTCCTGACTAGCGACGACAAGACGACCTGGGTTTTGCCGGTCAGCCTTGAGGGTGAGTTGGGCACGCCGCGTGCCTATGAGTCCTTCAACCGCGTCGCCGACATCGTCAAGCACAACACCCCCACGAAAGACATCCCCGCGAGCGACAGCCCCGCAAGCGACGGCCTGCTCACCGTGCACATCACCGGTCCCGCGGCCACGGTCGCCGACCTCACCGTCGCGGGTGAGAAGGATCGGCTGCCGATCGAGCTGGCGATTGCGCTGCTGGTCCTCGCCGTGCTGCTGCTGGTCTACCGCAGCGCGGTCACGATGCTGCTGCCGTTGATGACGATCGGGTCGTCCCTGGTGATCGCGCAGGCGCTCGTTGCGGGCTACTCCCATCTCACGGGCTCAGGTGTCTCGAATCAGTCCATCGTCTTCCTGAGCGCGATCATGGCGGGGGCCGGAACCGACTACGCGGTGTTCCTCATCAGCCGCTATCACGACTACGTGCGGTCGGGCGCGGATTCCGAACGGGCCATCAAGTCGGCGATGATCTCGGTCGGAAAGGTGATCACCGCGTCCGCCGCCACGGTGGGTCTCACATTCGTGTGTCTGAGCTTCGCCCAGATGGGAGTGTTCCGAACCGTCGGCGTCTCATCGGCGATCGGTATCGGCGTCGCCTATCTCGCCGGTGTGACCCTGCTGCCCGCGATTCTGGTGCTCGCAGGCCCGCGCGGCTGGGTCAAACCGCGGCGCGAGCTGACCGCTCGGTTCTGGCGGCGCTCCGGGATTCGCATCGTGCGCCGGCCGGTGCCAAATCTGGTGGCAAGCGCGCTCGTGTTAGGCATTCTGGCGAGCCTCGCGACCTTCGCGCACTTCAACTACGACGACCGCAAGGTGGTGGCGTCGTCGGCGCCGAGTTCGGTCGGCTACGCCGCACTGGATCGACACTTTCCGATCAGTCAGGCCATCCCCGAGTACATCCTCGTGCAGTCACCGCGCGATCTGCGCTCACCGCAGGCCCTCGCGGATTTGGAGCAGATGGCCTCGCGTGTCGCTCAACTGCCGAACGTCGGCCTGGTCAGCGGCATCACTCGGCCCGTGGGTGAGGTCCCGCAGGAGTTCAGGGCCACCTTTCAGGCTGGCATCGTGGGCGATCGGCTGGCCAGTGGCTCAGCCGAGATCGGCCAGCGCACCGGCGACCTCAACCGGCTGACGGACGGCGCCAACACGCTGGCCAAAAGCCTCAGTGACGTACGCGCCCAGGTCAATCAGATGGCTCCCAGCATTCAAGGTCTGCTCGACGCGGCCTCCTCCATGAAGACCGAGGAGGGCGGCGACAAGCTGGTGCGCGACGTGGAGGCCGCCGCCAGGCTGGTGCAGGCCGCCAACCGGCTCGGCAACGCCATGGGCGTCAACTTCGCCACGGTTCGGGACATGTTCGCCTGGATCGGCCCGGTCCTACTGGCGCTGCAGGGCAACCCGGTCTGCAACGCCGATCCCTCGTGTAGCGACACGCGCAACCAGTTCGAGCGGCTCGCCGCGGCGCGGGACGCCGGAGCCCTGGACGAGATCAACGCCGCCGCGAAACAGTTGTCGAGTTCCGGCGACAAGGAGACGCTGTCGGCGACGGTGAACAAGCTCAACGGTGCGATGGCGAGCATCTCCAAGGCGGCGAAGGCCGCCGGGCTCGAGGGCCCCGGCGGCGCTCAGAGCAGCCTGACTCAGCTGCAACAGGGCGCCAACCGCCTGGCCGGCGGCAGCCGAGAGGTGGCCGGCGGTGTCGACCAGCTCGTCGAGCAGGTCAAGGTGATGGCCGACGGACTCAACCAAGCGTCGGGTTTCCTGCTGAACATGAGAAGCCAGGCCGCGGACCCGTCGATGGCGGGGTTCAATATTCCGCCAGAAGTGCTGGGTCTTGCTGATTTCAAGAAGGCCTCCGCGGCATATATTTCGCCGGACGGGCATTCGGTGCGGTACCTGGTGCAAACCAAACTGAGCCCGTTCAGCTCAGAGGCGATGGATCAGGTCAACGAAATCGGTGACGTAGCGCGGGGAGCCCAGCCGAACACCACGCTGTCCGATGCCACGATCTCGATGGGCGGCTTCCCCGCCGCGCTGCGAGACACTCGTGACTATTACGAGAAGGACATCCGATTCATCATCGCGGCGACCCTCATCGTCGTCCTGCTGACATTGATGGTGGTCCTGCGATCGTTGATCGCGCCGCTGTATCTCGTCGGCTCCGTGGTGATCTCGTACTTCGCGGCAATCGGCGTCGGCGTTCTGATGTTCCAATTCATCCTCGGCCAGCAGCTTCACTGGAGCGTGCCGCCCTTGGCATTCGTGGTGCTCGTCGCGGTGGGCTCCGACTACAACATGCTCTTCGCATCGCGAATGCGGGACGAGTCCGCGCACAGCGTGCGTTACGGCGTCATCCGTACCCTGAGTTCCACGGGCGGCGTCATCACCGCGGCGGGCCTGATCTTCGCCGCCTCGATGGCCGGTCTCATGTTCTCCAGCATCGGCCTCGTGATCCAGAGCGGTTTCGTGATCGGTGTGGGCATTTTGCTGGACACCTTCGTGGTGCGGACCATCATGGTGCCCGCGATCGCGACCTTGGTCGGCCGAGCAAACTGGTGGCCCTCACGTGTGGGGCCTGGGAAGTCGACGTCGCGGGCGTCGGTCACCGCGCAGGGATGAGCACGCCCAAGTGATGTATGTGACACTGAGAACGGAGCGGAGGGGTCATGGGCTCCGATGAAGCCGCCCTTCCACGGCGCAGGTTGATGAGACTCCGCGCCGACAAATTCGACGAGTGAGTGCGGATATAGCAATGACATCT
Organism: Mycobacterium sp. IDUB_39; assembly: GCF_055419205.1. NCBI lineage: Bacteria > Bacillati > Actinomycetota > Actinomycetes > Mycobacteriales > Mycobacteriaceae > Mycobacterium > Mycobacterium sp. IDUB_39. Next base: position 1,102,800 of record NZ_JBVAXF010000001.1, on the reverse strand, counting down.
ACTGCTCGGTCATCTGTCCTGTCCATGCTGCATGGGCGGGCCAGTATGCGACCCGATGACGTGGCGATGACCTTCACCGATTACACGCACGACCCGGCGGGTGTCGTCGAGAGCCTCACGTGGTCGCAGCTGTCTCGTCGGACGATGAATGTCGCGCGCGAACTCAGCCACCACGCGGCGGTCGGTGACAGAGCGGTGATTCTGGCGCCGCAGAGCCTGGACTACGTCACGGCCTTCCTGGGCTCGATGCAGGCCGGCTTGATCGCGGTTCCGCTCCCGCTGCCGCACCGCGGCTCGGCCCACGATCGTGTCAGCAGCGTCTTCGAAGACACGTCGCCAGCTGTCGTGCTGACGACCTCTGCCGTCGCCGGAGACGTCGGCGACTACGTCGACCAGTCACGTCTGGACGCCGCACCGAAGTTCGTCGAGATCGATTCGCTGCCGCTGGACAGCGAGTGCATCGGGCCGGACGGACCGGGCCCGCAGCAGGCTGAGCTGCCGAGCGTCGCGTACCTGCAGTACAGCTCGGGCTCCACGCGTCTGCCGACCGGTGTCATGATCTCGCATCAGAACCTCCAGTCGAATTTCGAGCAGATCATGCGCACCTTCTTCGCGGGTGTGCAGCTCAAATCCTCGTCAGATGTCACGTTCGTGTCGTGGTTGCCCTTCTATCACGACATGGGTTTGATGCTTGGCATCTGTGTGCCCATCCTCAGCGGCCATCCCGTTGCGTTGACGAGCCCGATGGCGTTCCTGGAGCGGCCGGCCAGATGGATGCGAGCGTTGGCGGAGAATCCACACGCCTTCTCCGCGGCACCCAATTTCGCCTTTGACCTGGCTGCCCGCAAAACCACCGACAAGGATCTTGCCGGGCTCGACCTCGGCGGGGTGCGCGGGATCATCAACGGCGCCGAACGTGTCGAGCCCGCCACCTTGGAACGCTTCGCGGATCGGTTTGCTCACTTCAATTTTCGGGACCACATGCTGCGCCCCTCCTACGGTTTGGCGGAGGCCGTGGTCTTCCTGGCCGGGAGTACCTGGAGTGAATCCTCGCCGTCGACTCGCTTCGATGTCGACGAACTGAGCGCAGGCCGTGTTCGGCCGCCCGCAGCGGGGAAGGGCACCGCGCTGATCAAGTACGAACTGCCGGCGTCACCCCTGGTGCGGATCGTGGACGTCGATACGAACCGGCAATGCGCGCACGACGTCGTGGGCGAGATCTGGGCGCATGGTGAGAACGTGTCAGCCGGCTACTGGAGTCGGACACCGGAGGAGCAGCAGTGCTTCGGCGCCACGCTCGTCGACCCCTCGCCCGGCACACCTGACGGGCCGTGGCTGCGCACGGGTGACCTCGGCTTCATCCATGAGGGCGAGTTGTTCATTGTCGGACGCATCAAGGACGTGCTCATCGTTCGCGGGCGCAATCACTATCCCGAGGACATCGAGGCGACGGTCCAGGGGATAACAGGCGGTCGCGTCGCGGCGCTGGCGGTTCCGGTCAACAGCACTGAAGAGCTGGTCACCGTCATCGAGCTCAAGAAGCGCACCGACGCCAACGGTGACGCTATGCACTGGCTCACCGAGGTCAAGAGCGATATCACCTCCGCGATATCCAATGCGCACGGACTGAACATCGGCGACGTCGTGCTCGTACCGCCGGGGTCGATTCCCACCACGACGAGCGGCAAGATCCGGCGTGCCGCGTGTGCCGAGCAGTACCAGCAGCAACAGTTTGCTCGGCTGGACGCCTAGTAGGCTTTGAGGTCAGGTCAGATGCGTCGAGCAAGGGGAGTGTGAATGCGGAGACTCGTTGCATCGGTCACCGCGTTGGTAACCGTCGGCGCCGCAGGATGTTTCGGTGCCGGCAGCGCTGTGGCCGATGATCCTCCGGCCCCGCCGCCACCGAACCCCTCGGCCAACGGGACGCCTCCACCGCTGGGGACGCCGGGCCGGGCGTACGCGCTCGGTGGCGCGCATGTGCTGGGCATTCCCTACGACCAGTACATCATCGACACCGGCAAGTACTGGTTCCCCGAGAACCAGGCACAGAAGCAGATCGTCCGCTATCCCGCCGGTCAGGTGCAGGGGCACACGCTCGAACGCCTCTTTCCTGGTATCGGCGCCATCGGGGAGCAGATCCTGCCGGGGCTGGGCCTCGACGGTCCCAGCGTCGGCCAGTCCGTCGATGAGGGCGCACCGCACACCATCGAGACGATCAAGGCCGGCGGGCCCGGCACCGTGATGGGCCTCTCCGAGGGCGCGATGGTGCTCAACGACGTGCAGGCCCGGCTCGCGTACGACCCGGCCGCGCCGCCACCGGATCAGTTGAGCTTCGCGATGTTCGGCGACCCGGTGGGCAAGCACGCGTTCGGCGAGGGCTTCCTGACTCAGATGTTCCCCGTCGGCGCTGTCGTGCCGTCGCTCGACTACCGCATCCCGGCCCCGGTCGAAAGCCAGTACGACACCTATCAATTCATCTCGCCCTACGACAGCATCGCCGACTGGCCGGACCAGGCGGACAACAGCTGGATGAGCGTTGCCAACGCTGTGGTGGGTCTCGCGACCGGCCACACCGCGGTCGCGTTCACCGACCCCAGCAACGTGCCCGCCCGGAACATCCGGACGACGGTCAACTCCAAGGGCGCGAAGACGACGACGTACATGATCCCCGAGCAGCATCTACCGATCGTGATGGGATTCAAGTACCTCGGCGTCGACGAGGCCACGCTGAACAAGCTCGACGCGGTGCTGATGCCCATGGTGGACGCGGGCTACTCGCGCAACAACGATCCGGCGACGGCGCCGATCACAGTGGACCCGGTGAACGGTTATGACCCGGCGGAGGTCACCGCACCGTCCACCGATGCCTCGTTCGGGGGCAGCGGCGGCACCGATCCGATCTCGCAGCTGCTCTCCGGGGCGCAGTACGTGCTGAACAACCCGCCTGCACCCTAGTAGCGGCTACAGGGCGGCGAACCCCACGCCGATCAACACGAAGCCGATCGCGGCCAACAGGGCGGCAACACCAAGGCGGCCCCGCAGCCGCAGCCAGTCATTCAGGGCCAACAGTGCAGCGCGGGTGCGCTCCGGTGCCACTAGGTAGCAGAGCAACGGGATCTCCACCAGCCCGAACGCCACGACGTTGAATGCCATCAAGGCGCCGAACTGAGTGGTGGCTGCGGCGCCGGAGGCGACGATGAGTGCCAGCGCGGCGACATAGTCGATGGACGGCAGCGCGATGCCGAGGCCCGCGACACCGGCCGCCCACAGCGAGCGGCCGTTGAGCAGTTGCCGTGTGCGGGTCGCCAGCGCTCCGAATCGTCGCGCGATGAGGCCCGGTGATCCGTCGACGCGCTTGCCTCCCAGCAGGCCGGTGGCCACCAGCGCGGCATTGGCCAGCACCACCGCGCCCACCACGATCTGCACCCTCGGCAGAGTGAAATGCGCAGACCCCAGGGCTGGCCGCAGGACGAACAGCACGATCACGCCAACCGCGGTGCCCATCGCGAAACCGCCAGTGAGGAAGGCGAGTAGCTGCAGGCCCGGTCGGGGCCGGTTGATTATCAGGACCGTCATACCGATCCGGAAGGGCTCCAGACTGACCGCAACGGCCATCACCAGGAGCGGGATCCACATGATGGCGTCACGTTACCGGGCTTGCATTCACGGCGATCCAGACCCTGGCCGACGCTGCGCTGCCCGGCGATGATGGACCGGTGACTTCCGTGCGTACCGACCTGCCGGTCGTCGACCTCCGGGCCGAGCCCGCAGAGCTGCGTACCGGGCTCCGGACGGTCGCCCACGACGTCGGGTTCTTCCACCTGATCGGCCACGGCGTGCCCGCCGAGTTGCCCGAGCGGGTGCTGGTGGCAGCGCGCAGGCTGTTCGCGCTGCCACAGGCCGACAAGGACGCGGTCGCGATGGTCAACAGCCCACACTTCCGTGGGTACACGCGCATGGGCGGGGAGTTCACCGGCGGCGTGGTGGACTGGCGCGAGCAGATCGACATCGGGCCCGAGCGGCTGAGCTTGAGTGATCCCGCCGAGGCCTATCTGCGGTTGCAGGGCCCCAACCAGTGGCCTGCCGGGCTGCCCGAGCTGCGCGACATCATCGCCGAATGGGACGCCGTGCTGGCCAACGTCGGTCGAAAGCTGTTGCAGCAGCTGGCTGCGTCGTTGGGCAGCCCCGAGGACGTCTTCGAGGAGGCGTTCGCCGACACCCCGGCCACGCTGATCAAGATCGTGCGTTACCCGGCCAGGGCGCAGACCCCGCAGGGCGTCGGTGCCCACCGCGACGCCGGCGTGCTGACCCTGCTGCTCGCCGAGCCGGGTAGTCGGGGTCTGCAGGTGCGGGGGTCCGGGGCGAGCGAAGCGACGGGAAATGGGTCCGGCAACGAGTGGATCGACGTGGACCCACTGCCCGGCGCGTTCATCGTGAACATCGGCGAGATGCTCGAGATCGCCAGCGGCGGGTACCTGCGCGCCACCGAGCATCGGGTGACCCTGAGCGCCCGCGAGCGGATCTCGGTGCCCTACTTCTTCAATCCACGCCTCGACGCGCAGCTTCCCGTTTTGCGGTTGCCCACCGACCTCGCGGCCGACGCCCGCGGTGTCACCGCTGATCCGTCGAACGAGAGGATCTTCTCGGTGTACGGGCGAAACGCATGGAAGAGCAGACTGCGCGCACACCCCGATGTGGCCGCCGCGCACGGCTACGGATCCTCTGTGTGAAGATGGAGTTGCTATGAGCAGCACTGATCTCAGTCCAGCCTCCCTACGCGAGGCCTTCGGTCACTTTCCCACCGGCGTGATCGCGATCGCCGCGGAGGTCGACGGCATCCTCGTCGGGCTTGCGGCCAGCACGTTCGTCCCGGTGTCGCTTGACCCGCCGCTGGTGTCGTTCTGTGTACAGAACTCATCGACGACGTGGCCCAAGCTCAAGGATCTCCCGGTGCTGGGCATCAGCGTGCTGGGTGAGGCTCATGATCAGGTGGCCAAGGCGCTCGCGGCCAAGACGGGCGATCGCTTCGCCGGTCTGGAGACCAAGTCCACCGACGGTGGTGCGGTGTTCATCCACGGGACCAGCGTGTGGCTGGAGAGCGCCATCGAACAGCAGGTCCTGGCGGGCGATCACACCATCGTCGTCCTGCGGGTGCACGAGATCACCGTGCACGACGACGTCGCACCCATCGTGTTCCACCGCAGCGCGTTCCGCCGCCTCGGCGCCTAACCGGGGGCGCTAGGGCTTGGCGCTGAGTGCCTCGCGGTAGCCCTGGATGCGGCGGTCGATCTCCGCTGCGTCGTCGGGTCGGCCCTCTTTGCGGGCCAGCTCCGCGCGAGTGGTGAGTTCGCGGATGGCAGTGCGAATATCGTTGACGCTCTTCGTTTCTCCGTAGCTCATGAGGATGACCTCCCTCGTTGATGGCTATTTTCCTCGAGCGTACGCGCCTTGGGTACCCGCTACGGGGCCAATGAGACGTGGCGACGGGAATCTCGAGGATTCTCGCCGCCACGTCGCGTTGGCAGGTCTTTGGAACGTCTCCGGTTTAGCTGCCTGGTCTGCTCTTCGCGCAAGCGCTCATCGGTGTTGTCTGCTCTTCGCGCAAGCGCTCATCGGTGTTGTCTGCTCTTCGCGCAAGCGCTCATCGCCGGAACAGCTTGTTGCCCAACCACACGACCGGGTCGTACTTGCGGCCGGCGACACGTTCCTTCATCGGGATCAGGGCGTTATCGGTGATCTTGATGTGCTCGGGGCAGACCTCGGTACAGCACTTGGTGATGTTGCAGAGGCCCAGCCCGAAGTCGTCCTGGGCCATGTCCCTGCGGTCCACGACGTCGAGCGGATGCATGTCCAGCTCGGCGATGCGCATGTGGAAGCGCGGCCCGGCGAAGTTCTCCTTGTTCTCCTCGTGATCACGAACCACGTGGCAGACGTTCTGGCACAGGAAGCACTCGATGCACTTGCGAAACTCCTGGCTGCGCTCGACGTCCTCCTGCTGCATCCGGTAGTCGCCCGGCTGCAGATCCTTCGGCGGGGTGAACGACGGGATCTGACGCGCCTTCTCGTAGTTGAACGACACGTCGGTGACGAGATCGCGCATGACGGGGAAGGTGCGCAGCGGGGTGACCGTCACCGTCTCGTCGGGATCGAACGTCGACATCCGGGTCATGCACAGCAGCTTCGGCTTGCCGTTGATCTCCGCCGAGCACGAGCCGCACTTGCCTGCCTTGCAGTTCCAGCGCACAGCGAGGTCCGGGGTCTGCGTCGCCTGCAGCCGGTGGATGATGTCGAGCACCACCTCACCGTCATTGACCTCGACGGTGTAGTCCTTCAGCTCGCCGCCGTCGTCGTCTCCGCGCCAGACCCGCAGACTTGCGTTGTAGGCAGCCATGTCAGGCCTTCCGTTCGGGGTGCTCGGTCAGTTCTTCATCGGTGTAGTACTTCTCGAGTTCGGAGAGTTCGAAGCACTCCAGTAGGTCGGGCCGCATCTGCGTCTGCCGCTCTGGGACGACGGTGACTCTCGGGACCATCGCCTCGCTGGTGGCGACCTCGGTGGTCTTGCAGACCAGCAGCGTGTTGCGCCAGTTCGCATCCATATCCGGATGATCGTCGCGGGTGTGCCCGCCGCGGCTCTCGGTGCGCTGCAGCGCCGCCTTGGCGACGCACTCGCTGACCAGCAGCATGTTGCGCATATCGATCGCCAGATGCCAGCCCGGGTTGTACACCCGGCCACCCTCGACGGCGACGTTCTGCAGGCGGCCCCTGAGCTCGTCGAGCTTTACCAGCGCCTCCTCGATCTCGTCTTCCTTGCGGATGATGCCGACGAGGTCGTTCATCGACTGCTGGAGTTCGGCGTGCAGCGTGTACGGGTTCTCGGGATTCTCATGTGCCTCATACGGTGCCAACGCCATCTTGGTGGCCTCGTCGACGGCGTCCTGCGGCGGCTTGGGCCGTTCGGCCAGCGCCCGTACGTAATCGGAGGCGCCGAGTCCGGCGCGACGGCCGAACACCAGCAGGTCGGACAGCGAGTTGCCGCCCAGTCGGTTGGAGCCGTGCATACCGCCGGAGCACTCGCCGGCCGCGAACAGGCCCGGGGTCGCAGCGCCGCCGGTGTCGGGATCGACCTCGATACCGCCCATCACGTAGTGACAGGTCGGGCCGACCTCCATCTCGTCCTTGGTGATGTCGACCTCGGCCAGCTCGATGAACTGGTGGTACATCGAGGGCAGGCGGCGCTTGATCTCCTCGGTGGGCATCCGCGAGGCGATGTCGAGGTAGACGCCGCCGTGCGGGGTGCCGCGGCCCGCCTTGACCTCGGCGACGATGGCCCTGGCGACCTCATCGCGGGGCAGCAGGTCAGGTGTGCGGCGTGCCGAGTCGTTGTCCTTGAGCCACTGGTCGGCCTCTTCCTCGGTCTCGGCGTACTGCCCCTTGAACACCGCGGGGATGTAGTCGAACATGAACCGCTTGCCCTCGGAGTTCTTCAGAACTCCGCCGTCACCGCGCACACCCTCGGTGACGAGAATGCCCTTGACCGACAGCGGCCAGACCATCCCGGTCGGGTGGAACTGGATGAACTCCATGTTGATCAGGTTGGAACCCGCACGCAGCGCCAGGGCGTGGCCGTCGCCGGTGTACTCCCACGAGTTCGACGACACCTTGAACGACTTGCCGATGCCGCCCGTCGCGAGCACGACCGCCGGGGCCTCGAACAGGATGAAGTTGCCGGTCTCGCGCCAGTAGCCGAAGGCGCCCGCGATCCTGTCGCCGTCCTTGATCAGGTCGGTGATGGAGCACTCGTGGAAGACCTTGATCCGCGCCTCGTAGTCGCCGAGTTCCCTCTTGTCCTCCTGCTGCAGCGAGACGATCTTCTGCTGCAGGGTGCGGATGATCTCCAGCCCGGTGCGGTCGCCGACGTGCGCAAGCCGCGGGTAGGTGTGCCCGCCGAAGTTGCGCTGGCTGATCTTGCCGTCCTTGGTGCGGTCGAACAGCGCACCGTAGGTCTCCAGCTCCCACACCCGGTCGGGGGCCTCCTGCGCATGCAGTTCGGCCATCCGCCAGTTGTTCAGGAACTTGCCGCCGCGCATGGTGTCACCGAAGTGCACCTGCCAGGAGTCCTTGGTGTTGACGTTGCGCATCGCCGCCGCGCAGCCACCCTCGGCCATCACCGTGTGGGCCTTGCCGAACAGCGACTTCGTGACCACGGCGACGCGCAGACCGCGTTCCCTGGCCTCGATCACTGCGCGCAGTCCAGCCCCGCCGGCTCCGATCACGACAACGTCGTATTCGTGCCGTTCGAGTTCAGCCATCTACGTTCAACCTCGCTAGTTCGTGAATTGTGCTGCTTTTCCAACAAAATCGACGGTCCAAGAGAATCAGCAGTCCGGCAGAATCAGCCGATGAATCGCAGGTCGCTTATCGTCCCGCTGGCCACCAGCATGATGTAGAAGTCGGTGAGCATCAGCGTGCCGAGCGTTATCCAGGCGTACTGCTTGTGCCGGGTGTTGAGCTTGCTGACCTGACCCCACATCCAGTACCGGATGGGGTGCTTGGAGAAGTGCTTGAGCCGGCCGCCGACAACGTGGCGGCAGGAGTGGCACGACAGCGTGTAGACCCACAACATCGTCACGTTGACGACGAGGATCACGTTGCCGAGGCCGAAACCGAACCCGGTGGGCGAGTGGAACGCCACGATCGCGTCGTAGGTGTTGATCGCGGAGATGGCGGCGGCGATGTAGAAGAAGTACCGGTGCGTGTTCTGGATGATCAGCGGCAACCGTGTCTCGCCGGTGTACTTCGCGTGCGGTTCGGCCACGGCGCAGGCGGTGGGCGACTGCCACACCGACCGGTAGTACGCCCCGCGGTAGTAGTAGCAGGTCAGCCGGAACAGGAGCAGGAACGGCAGTGAGGCGGCCGCGTACGGCAGCCACCACACGTCGGGCAGGATCTGCGGCCAGAATCCACTCGCCTCAGGCGTGCAGCCCTTGCTGATGCAGGGGGAGTAGAACGGCGTGAGGTAGTGGTACTCGGCCACGAAGTAGTTGTTCTGGAGGAATGCCCGCACCGTGGCGTAGATGACGAACGCGGCGAAGCCGAGGTCGACGATCAGCGGCGAGCGCCACCAGTTGTCGGTACGCAGCGTGCGCTGGCTGATCTGCGCTCGCGTCGGGGAGAAGACACCTGTGCCGGGGCGGTCGGCGGTGGGTGCGCTCACGGATATTTCCTCACTTCGGTCGTAATGTTGCGACGGTGGTGCGGCGCGCGGTAGCGCCGTGGATCAGTTGACCCACGGCGGCACCAGCTCACCGCACTCCGCCAAGGCCTTCGTCGTCGACGTCCTGCCAGAAGTCGCTGGCGTACTGGGTGTCTGGGATGCCGATCTTCTCCCCGACGTGGTGGTGCAGGCTTCCGCCGCGGTTGAATTCCAGTTCCTCGGCATCGATGTCGAGACGGTCGATGTCATTGAGGATGCGTTCGGCGTCGTTGACGATGCGCCGCATCTCCGGGGTGTCCCCGTAGCGTGAGGCCAGCGAGGTCACACAACGCCGTAAGCCACCGATCAGTTCGTGTAGCTGGGCGAGTTCAGTAGTAGTGGACAACGAGTCGACCTCCTTGGGCTGAAGGGTGTCACGAATCACATTACGACAGACGATGCTAGCCACATCACTGGATCGACGTGACGCGGGTCACGTTCTCAACAGGAGGTTGGAGAGTTGTCCAAGCAGGATCTTCAGAAAAGCGCCGTCGCACTGCTCGCCTTGCACGTGCCAGGCACACCGGTGGTGCTCCCGACGGTCTGGGACGCGTGGTCGGCCAAGCTCGCGGTCGATGCGGGATTTGCTGCGCTGACCGTTGGCAGCCATCCCGTCGCCGAGTCCGTCGGCAAGCCCGACGGTGAGGGCATGTCATTCGACGAGCTGATCGCGCGCGTTGCGCAGATCACCGGCGCCGTCGACGTGCCGATCTCGGTGGACATCGAATCGGGCTACGGCGAGACGCCGCAGCGGATCATCGAGGGACTGCTGTCGGTGGGCGCGGTCGGGTTCAACATCGAGGACACGGTGCACAAGGAGGGCAAGCGAATCCGCGCCGCCGAGGAGCACGCCGCGCTGGTGGGTGAATTGCGCAGGGCCGCTGATGATGCCGACGTGCACGTCGTGATCAATGCCCGGACCGACCTGTTCCTCCGGCAGGACGGTGACGAGGCGGATCGCTTCGAGCGTGCGGTGTCTCGGCTCAAGCTGTGCGCCGACGCGGGTGCTGACAGCCTGTACCCCGTGGGTCGACACGATCCGGACACGTTGCGCCGCCTGACATCCGAGCTGCCGCTGCCGGTCAACGCCATCGCGCTGCCCGATCAGGACGACCCGGCATCGTTCGGACCGCTGGGCGTCGGCCGGATCAGCTTCGGACCGTTCCTGCAGTCCGCCTTGTCGGCCCGGGCGGGTGAGCTCCTCGCGCCATGGCGATAGCGAGACAACGAGATCCTCAGGCAGCCGGGCCCGGTTGGTCGATGAAGGTGAGATCGGGCAGCGGCTGCTGGCAGAGGCGACTGGCTTCGTCGGCGGGCATGCCCAGCAGGGTGAGAACGTTCTGCGTCACCGTGTCCGCGGCCTGGGAGTCGTCGCGATCCGGTTCGTCGTGGAGTAGTTGACCCAGACCGAGCAGCGCCCCTCCGACCATTGCGAGGGCCAGGCTGACATCCGTGACGTGGAATCTGCCGGCCTCGACGGCGGCGCTGATGTCGCGCCGTGCCCGCGGTGCCAGACCCCTGTCCGAGGACAGGAGGGACAGTCCGGTCGACAGCAGTACCCGGCTTTCCTGGGGGCGTCGACGGAACATCCGCCCGGTCAAGCGGAAGCTGCACGAAAACGCCTCGGCTGGGTCGTCGAGCGACTTGGTGTAGGCGTCCAGTAGATCCGCGTGCACGTCGAGCGCGTCGGTGAGGGCCGCGTCGAACAGCTCTTCCTTGCTGTCGAAGTGGTTGTAGAACGATCCCATCCCGACGTCGGCGGCCTGGGTGATCTCGAGAACCGGCGCGTTGAGCTTGCCGGCCGCGATGAAGGATTGCGCCGCGGCGATCAGTGCCGCCCGGGTCCGCTGTTTGCGCCGAGCCAATCGGTTCGGCTGATCGCCATGCCGCTCGGGCGGCTGCGTCGTCATCGCGATGGTGCCCCTTCGCCCGCGGATCCTTCCGGAATTCAGTTGATTCTAACCGGCGCCTCAATTCTGAGGGTTTCGTCAGAAGCGCTTGACTGATGATAACGGCGCATGTGACGATTTCGTCAGAAATCGAGGAGGTCGGCCATGAGCGACGCCGTAGGCGCGCATCAAGACCTGCACAGTGACCAGGGCGCACGACGGGGTGAGCACCCGGGCCGGTCCCGAAATCCGGTCATCAAGGTGCGCGATATCGCCTGGCTGGAGTTCGAGAAGCCGGATCTCATCCGCACCGAGGCGTTCGCGGCGGCCTTCGGCTTCGCCACGGTGGCAAGGACGTCCGACGAGCTGCAACTGCGTGGCACCGACGCCGGTGCCCCGTGTCTGATCGTGCGCCGGCGTCCCAAGTCGAGATTCGCTGGCATCGCCTTCGCCGCCGCCGACGAAGCCGACGTGTTGCGCCTGGCCGAGGTGACGGGCACACCAACCCGCGCGCTCCCCGAGAGCATCGGTGGACTCGCGGTCGACCTGATCGACCCCAGCGGCGTCCCGGTTCACGTCATCGCCGGCACCCACGACCTGGCGCCCCTGCCGTCGCAGGCCCCGCTGGTGGTGAACCGTGGGCATGATCTGCTGCGCACCAACGCAACCCAGCGTCCGCCACGGGTTGCCGCCAGCGTGCAACGCCTGGGTCACGTCGTGCTGCAGAGCAGCAAGTACATCGAGGCGCTGAACTGGTACCTGGACAACCTCGGCATGATCGTCAGCGACTTCCAGTTCTTCCCCGGCCAGCGCGACCGGGGTCCGACGGTCAGCTTCATCCGCTGCGACCGCGGCGACGTACCCGCCGACCACCACACGCTGGCGATGACACTCGGCCCGCGCAATCGGTACGTGCACTCCGCGTACCAGGTGGCCGATCTCGATGCGCTGGCCGCCGGCGGCGAGTACCTGCGCGAACGCGGCTACCGCCGATCGTGGGGTATCGGCCGTCACATCCAGGGCAGCCAACTCTTCGACTACTGGCGCGATCCTGACGGCTTCCTCGTCGAGCACTTCGCCGACGGCGACATGTTCGACAACACCCTCGAGCCCGGCTGGGCGCCGTTCACCGCGTCCGGCCTGGCCCAGTGGGGACCGCCCGTCACCAAGGACTTCCTCGGGATCGCCCCCAACCGGGAGTCGATCGACGAGCTGCGCTCGATGCTCGCAGCCGTCAGAGACCACGACAACGAATTCACCCTCGCCCGCCTGCGCGGCCTGCTGAAAGTAGCCAGTTCATGACCACGACCGTCCTTCGCACCGCCGACGCCTGGTACGTCCAAACTGACCGTGGCGCAGTGCGGATCGACACCGCGGCCACCACCACCGCCGAACTTCTCGGCGACCGGACCGCCGTCGACGCGGCCACCACAGGCGTCGACCCGGTCCCGGTCGACACCCTCGACCTCGTCTCACCCGTGACCGCACCGTGCCGGATCGTCGCCCAGATGGCGAACTTCGCATCGCATGCCAAGGACGCGGGACTGAACCCCAAGACACTCCCACTAGCGTTCTTCCGCAAGGCATCCGGGTCGATCAACGGGCCGACCGACGACATCGTCAAGCCCAAGCACGTCAACCTCTTGGACTACGAGGTGGAGATCGGCCTGGTCTTCGGGCGCGAACTCCCGGTCGGCACCATCCTCACGGAGGCGGACCTGCCCACCTACATCGCCGGGCTCGTCGTCACCAACGACGTGTCGGCCCGTGACATCCAGCTGCCGAAAACTCAGTTCTACGAAGCCAAGTCGTATCCAACGTTCACGCCCATTGGGCCGGCGCTGGTGCTGCTCGACGCCGATGAACTCAAGCGCTTCGGCGAGCTGCGCCTCCAGCTGCGGGTCAACGGCGAACTTCGACAGGACGCCAAGGTGGCCGGCGACATGATCTACCTTCCGCTGCGTGCCCTGCAGGAGCTGACGCGATTCCAGCGGATGGACGTCGGCGATCTGCTGCTGACGGGTACCCCCGTCGGGACCGCATTGAGTGCACCGGCCAAGCCGATCGAGATCATCGGCGCGCTGCTGCCGCCCGTGTTGAAGTGGAAGGCGTTCTTCAAGGCCCAGGCCAAGAACGCGAAGTACCTGCAGGACGGCGACGTCGTGGAGGCCAGTGTGGCAACCGATGACAAGGCGGTGGATCTGGGCGCCCAACGCGCGGTGGTCCGCTACGCATGACGGCGGTGTCGCACGTCCCCGTCGTCGTCATCGGGGCGGGGCCAACTGGGGTGACGGCGGCCACCCTGCTCGCGCAGTTCGGCGTCGACTGCCTGGTTCTCGACCGCTGGGCGCAGGTGTATCCGCAACCACGGGCCGTGCACCTGGACGACGAGATCTTCCGCATCGTGGCCCGGCTCGGCATCGCCGACGAGTTCGCGGCGATGTCGCGCCCCACGCTGGGGCTGCGGTTGCTCGACCGATCGATGCACACGCTCGCCGAGTTCAGGCGCGATACCGCATTGAGCCGCAACGGGTTTCCCCGGGCAAACATGTTCGACCAGCCCGAGTTCGAGGCCGTGCTACGGACCAACCTGGCACGTCAGTCGCACGCGGAACTACGCGGCGACGTCGAGGTCACCGACCTCGCCGACGATGCGCGCGGCCGGGTCTGCGTCACCTACGCCGACCGCACCGACGGCAGCGAACACATCGTCGAGGCGGACTACGTGCTCGGCTGCGACGGCGCCAACAGTATCGTGCGGTCCCGGATCGATTCCCGGATGGAGGATCTCGGATTCGAGCAGCGCTGGCTCGTCGTCGACGTCGCCACCGCGGCGGATCTGGCTCACTGGGAGGGCGTCGACCAGGTCTGCGACCCGGACCGGGCCGGCACGTACATGCGGATCGGCGAGACCCGCTACCGGTGGGAGTTCCAACTGCTGGCCGGCGAGACCGCCGCCGACTTCGCCACTCTCGATGCACTCGGGCCGCTGATTCGTCCCTGGGTTGACCATGTTTCGCGTGCCGATCTGGAACTGGTGCGCGTCACCGAGTACACCTTTCGTGCACAGCTCGCCGACCGTTGGCGGCGGGGCCGGATCTTCCTGCTCGGCGACGCCGCCCACCTCACGCCGCCGTTCGTGGGACAGGGCATGGGCGCCGGGCTGCGCGACGCGATGAACCTCGCCTGGAAACTCGCCGGAGTACTGACCGGGACCTTGCCTAGCGACGTTCTGGAAACCTATGAGCAGGAACGGAAGCCGCATGCCCTGCACATGATCCGGCTGGCCCTGGCGGTCGGCCGAGCGATGACGGCGGGCGGCGAGTTCGGGAACCTGATCCGTCGGATGGTGGTGCCGCGACTGCACTGGTTGCCGGGGCTGAGCACCAATCTCGTCGACAGCGAAACACCGGCGTTGCATCGCACGGCGCTCGTTCGCAAGACCAGGGTGCCCAGGCAACTCGCCGGAAGACTCTGCCCGAATCCGTTAGTGGCGAGCGGGGCACGTCTCGACACCGAACTCGGGAACGGCTTCGCCGTCATCACCCGCACCGCGCCAACTGCCGCCGAGCGCGCCATCGCCGACGAGCGCGGCGCCGTCGTCCACCTCGCCGCTCCGGGTTCCGAACTCGCGAGCTGGCTGCGCCGCGGTCGCGCCGACGCCGCCATCATCCGGCCCGACCGCACCGTCATGCGCGCGGGCCGGGATCTAGCCACCCTGTTCGACGCCCTCCCCAGGTCTTGCGGCGGAACCTTCCGGAAAGAGAAAACTCCCCAATGAGGCAGACGCGCCACCGCATTCCCGACTACCGCTCCGACATCTACTCGGCCGCGGCGATCATCGATCCCTACCCGCATTACGCGCGGCTGCGCGCGCTCGGGCCCGTCGTGCGACTCACCCGGCACCGGGCGTACGCAATCCCCCGCTACGCCGAGTGCAAGTCGATCCTGCGCGATGACAAGACGTTCATCTCGGGCGACGGGGTCGCGCTGAACCCGATCCCGAACACCTTCTCGAAGGGCACCACCCTCACCAGCGACGGGGTGGCCCACGACGAGCGCCGCAAGCTCGTCGCCCACCGTCTGCTCCCACGCGCCCTGCGCTCGATGGCCGACGACGTCGACCGCTTGGCCGACGAGATCGTTGACCGGGCCGTCGCCAAGGGATCGGTGGACGGCATCGACGACATCGCGTCGGCATTGCCGCTGGCTGTCGTCCCCGACCTGGTTGGCTGGCCGCGGGCCCAGCGAGCCGACCTGATGGCATGGGGAGGAGCCACTTTCGACCTACTCGGGCCCTTCAACCGGCGTGCGGCTCGGGCTCTCCCGGACTCCGCGCGGATGCTTCGCTTCGCTCGCCGTGTCGTCAAGAACCGCTCGGTCCTCGACGGCAGCCTGGGGCACGACGTCCTGCTCGCTGCCGACAACGGTGAACTGTCGGACGCCGACTGCGCGTCGCTGATGATCGACTACATCGTCCCGTCGCTGGACACCACCATCAGCGCGATCGCCAACGGCGTACATCTGTTTGCCACCCATCCCGAACAGTTCGAGCTACTCAAGCGTCAGCCCGAGCTGCTCCCGAACGCGGTCAACGAGATCATCCGGTACTCGTCTCCGCTACGCGCGTTCACACGAAAGGCACGCCGCGACGTCGAGGTCGGCGGCGTCGTGGTGCCGGGCGGAGCCAGGGTGCTGGTGATCTACGCGTCTGCGAACCGCGACGAGCTCGAATGGGATGAGCCGGACGTGTTCGACATCCGCAATGACGCGACCCGTCAGCTCGGCTTCGGCAATGGTGCCCATGCGTGTGCCGGGCAGGGGCTCGCGCGCCTGGAGACGCAGGCGATGCTGCGCGCACTCGTCGAGCGGGTGGACCGCATCGAACTGACGGCGACCCCGGTCTGGGCACTGAACAACATCATCCGCCGGCACGCATCGCTGCCGGTCAAGCTGATCGCCGCCTAGCCGATGTTGGTGACCGGGCTCATCACGTCGCGCACCAGTTGCGCGATGTTGGTGGCCGGGTCGCCGTCGGGGAAGCTGATGGTGGCCAGCACATTGCCACCGGCGTCGGCGAAGTTGCCGTCGGCCCTGTCCTGATGGGTTGAGGATGTCACCAGGATGATGCCCGTCGTGCCGGCCTTCTTGGCCAGCGGCACGGAGAACGCGGCGTTCTGAACGGTGCTGTTGGCGCGGTCCTCCAGGATGATCCTGTTGGCCGGGAATCCGAGCAGCATCAGCATGTTTCGCATCGCGGCGGCCTCGGTCCGGCCGTTGCGCGGGTTGCCGCCGGTGACGATGATCGGGGATTGCGGGTAGAACTGCGCGACGGTGAGTCCGGTGAGCACCCGGCGGCGCAGGATGGGACGCATGGCGCCGCTCGGCTCCAGGCCGTAGCCCAGGATCACGATCGCAGGTTTGGTGAAGTCCTTGCCGACGACCGCGGGCTCGGCGTGAGCCACCGAGGTCCAGCCGGCCGGCAGGGCGTCACTGAAGAGCATCGCAAAGGCGAGTGCCGCCGCCCCGACAGCGGTTCTCCAACGCATGAGTCCTCCGTGGCCTAGAGACAGATGATGTTCATGTTATTGACGGTGTCATCGTTTCCGCAGTGACCGTTGTTACAGGAGACGCGCTCACACGGCGCGCCCTGAGGCGGTGAGAACACCGTGATGACCGCTTCACACGACGCGACACAGCCGCAATATCGGCTCCCTAGCCTTCGTCGCATGTCCTCTCAGAAACGTGTCGTGGTTGTGGGACACGGCATGGTCGGCCACCGCTTCGTCGAAGCGCTGCGCTCCCGCGACGCCGACGGCTCCTGGTACGTGGTGGTCCTCGGGGAGGAGGCCGACGCCGCCTACGACCGCGTGGGGCTGACCGGCTACACCGAGCACTGGGACCGCGAGCAGTTGGCCCTGGCGGGTAACGAGTACGCCGGCGACGACAATGTCGAACTCATCCTTCGCGACAGCGTGACCCACATCGACCGCACCGCGAAGCACGTCACGACGACACTTGGCCGTCGCATCCCCTACGACGCCCTCGTGCTGGCCACCGGCTCGTACGCCTTCGTCCCGCCGGTCCCGGGACACGACCTGCCGCACTGTCACGTCTATCGCACGCTCGATGATCTGGACGCCATCCGCGCCGGCGCGCTGGCCGCGGTCGACTCGAAGACGCCGGTCGGCGTGGTGATCGGCGGCGGTCTGCTCGGCCTGGAAGCCGCCAACGCGTTGCGCACGTTCGGGTTGAGCACCCACGTCCTGGAGATGTCACCGCATCTCATGGCTGCCCAGCTCGACGGGGCCAGCGGCGCCCTGCTGAACCGGATGATCCGGGGTCTCGGCATCGAGGTGCACACCGGAGTCGGCACCGAGAGAATCCAGCCGGCCCAGAAGAACAAGCCGCTGCGGAAATCCGATAACGACGACTCGGTGCGGCTGTCGCTCAATGACGGCACCAGCATCGACGCCGGTGTGGTGGTCTTCGCGGCGGGTGTGCGTCCGCGCGACGAACTGGCCCGCGAGGCCGGCCTTGATATCGCGCAGCGTGGTGGTGTGCTGACCGACTTGGCATGTGTCACAAGCGATCCGAATATCTACGCGATTGGCGAGGTAGCGGCCATCGAGGGTCGTTGCTACGGCCTGGTCGGCCCTGGCTACACCAGTGCCGAGGTGGCCGCCGACCGGTTGCTCGGTGGTGAGGCCGAGTTCGGTGAGGCCGATATGTCCACCAAGCTCAAGCTGCTCGGTGTGGATGTGGCCAGCTTCGGCGATGCCCAGGGGCGGACACCCAACTGCCTGGATGTCGTCGTCAACGATCCGGTGAAACAGACCTACGCCAAGCTCGTTCTCTCCGACGACGCCAAGACGCTCCTCGGCGGCATTCTGGTGGGCGACGCGTCTGCCTACGGGGTGCTGCGCCCGATGGTCGCCAGCGAGCTGCCCGGTGACCCCCTGTCGCTGATCGCACCGGTCCAGGACGGAAGTGCACCGGGTCTGGGGGTCGGTGCGCTGCCGGACATCGCGCAGATCTGCTCGTGCAACAACGTGACCAAGGGCGATCTGAGAGAGGCCATCTGCGGGGGCTGCACCGATGTCGTTGGCCTGAAGAAGTGCACGCTGGCCGGCACGTCGTGCGGGTCGTGTGTTCCGCTGCTCAAGCAGCTGCTCGAGGCCGAGGGCGTCCAGCAGAGCAAGGCGCTGTGCGAGCACTTCGGTCAGTCGCGCGCCGAGCTGTTCGAGATCATCAGCGCCACCGAGATCCGCACCTTCTCCGGGCTGATCGAGCGATTCGGCACCGGCAAGGGCTGCGACATCTGCAAGCCCACCGTCGCGTCGATCCTGGCGTCCACCAGTTCTGATCACGTGCTCGAGGATGAGACGGCATCCCTGCAGGACTCCAACGATCACTTCCTGGCCAACATTCAGCGCAACGGCAGCTACTCGGTGGTGCCGCGGGTGCCCGGAGGCGACATCACGCCCGAGCATCTGATCCTGATCGGGGAGATTGCACGGGATTTCGACCTGTACACCAAGATCACCGGCGGTCAGCGCATCGACATGTTCGGGGCTCGGGTGGACCAGCTGCCGGAGATCTGGCGCCGGCTGGTCGAGGGCGGCATGGAGTCCGGGCATGCTTACGGCAAGTCACTGCGCACGGTGAAGAGCTGTGTGGGCAGTGACTGGTGCCGCTACGGGCAGCAGGACTCGGTGCAGATGGCCATCGACCTCGAACTGCGCTACCGAGGGTTGCGTGCTCCGCACAAGATCAAGATGGGCGTGTCGGGCTGCGCCCGCGAGTGCGCCGAGGCCCGCGGCAAGGACGTCGGTGTCATCGCGACCGAGAACGGCTGGAACCTCTACGTGGGCGGCAACGGCGGCATGACGCCGCGGCACGCCGAGCTGCTGGCGGGCGACCTCGACAACGAGACGCTGATCCGCTACATCGACCGCTTCCTGATGTTCTACATCCGCACGGCAGATCGGTTGCAGCGCACCGCACCCTGGGTCGAGGCGCTCGATGGCGGCCTGGACCATCTGCGCGATGTCGTCTGCAACGACTCGCTGGGTCTGGCGGCGGAATTCGAGGCCGCCATCGAGCGGCACGTCACCGGTTACGCCTGCGAGTGGAAGGGCGTGTTGGACGACCCGAACAAGCTGTCGCGGTTCGTCTCGTTCGTCAACGCACCCGACGTCGCCGATCCCACAGTCGAGTTCGAGCAGCGATCCGGTCGCAAGGTTCCCTCCACCGTGTCCATCGGCATGCCCAAGATCGGCCTCTGACAGGAGTTCTCATGACCGTGATCGATGACCGCAATGACGTTGCGGTGTGGACGACGGCGTGTGACTACGCGTGGCTGACCCCGTGCCGCGGGGTGGGTGTGCTGCTGCCCGACGGCGCTCAGGTGGCGCTGTTCCGGCTCGACGACGGGTCACTGCACGCTGTCGGCAACGTCGACCCGTTCTCGGGTGCGGCGGTGATATCGCGTGGCATCGTCGGTGACCGTGCCGGCCGGGCGTGCGTGCAGACCCCGATCAAGAAGCAGGCCTTCGCCTTCGATGACGGTCAGTGTCTGGACGCCCCCGACGTCGCACTGTCGGTGTACCGCACCCGCATCACCGATGATGGCGTAGTCGAGGTCGCCGCGGCCTAGGGGTATCCGTCGTACCCGGAATGTGAACGTCACGACGGAAAATGGGCTGTGGCGTCGTCAGATTCACAAACGAGCGGGTCCCCAGGCACTTCTGCCTGACTCGTATCAGGCCGCGATGGGCAGCCGCGCGCGTCGAAAGCGGCTCGCCACCAGCCGCACCACCCCAGGATGCAGGCCGAGTGGTGCGGTCACGGCGTCGGCGCCCGACGCGCGCAGACGTTCCTGAAAAAGACCCTCGGCCAACAGATACGTGGCGACGACCACTCGACGCGCACCCCGGGCGCGCAATCCCGCGACCGCATCGGCGACCTTGGGTTCCCCCGTCGCAGCGAACGCCAGCTCGACACGGTCACCGATGGCCGCCGACAGCATCGCCGCGTTGATCCGCAGGTCCCGCTGCGCACCGAGGTCTGATGTCCCGGCCGCAGCCATGACGACGGAATCACCGACCCGCCAGCCGCATTCGACAAGCCGGTCGGTCAACACGCGCACCATCTGGGGGGACGGTCCGAGTGCATCGGTGACGACGACGTCGGTATGTCCGCTCGCGGTCACGAAGGACGGAATGTCAACGCGCACGTGGTAGCCGCACGCCAGAAATGCCGGCACGACCACGGCGGTGCCGGCGACCGACTCGAGGACCTCGGCCGGTGACGGTCCGAGGACGTCGACGAAGGCGGTGCGCACGTGGCGCCCGAGGGTGTGACCGACACGCTCGGCGAGGTCGCCCACCATCGCGACACCCTCGGCCTTGCGGGTGCCGTGTGCGACCAGGATCGGGATCACGCGGTCCCTGGCGGAGTGTCGTCGACGGCGAGTCGATAACCGCGCTTCACCACGGTCGACACCATTCGCTTGTCGCCCAATGCAGTTCGCAGTCGCAGTACCGCTGTCTCGACGGCGTGAGTGTCGGTGCCGCCGCCGGGCAGCGCGCGGAGCAGATCGTGGCGGCTCACCACGGTGCCGGGCCGCAGGGCGAGGGCGCGTATGGCAGCCATACCCGCCGGTGACAGATCCTTCACCACCCCGTCGACCAGCACGCACGTGCCACGGATGTCCATCTCGTGACCGGCGACCCGAAGGCTGCGGGACAGCAGCACGGGTAGCTCGTCGGTGATGTGCCGAGCCAGCGCGCCGAGGCGCATCCGCTCCGGTGCCGACGTCGGGACGCCGAGACGCACCAGCGGCCGCGCCGTCACGGGGCCTACACACATGGCGTGGACGTCGGTCCGCAGCGCGGACAGCAACTGCTCCTCGACGCCGAGTTCGGCGGCACGCATCAACACCGAGGCCACGGCGGGCGCCGAGGTGAAGCTGACGGCGTCGAACTTGCGGGCGGCGATGTCGAGCACCATCTGGTCGAAGGCGCCGTCGCGCGCAGGCGGATGCCATCGGTAGACGCGGATCGGCACCACCTCGGCGCCTGCGGCGCGAAGCTCGTCGAGGAACTCGGGGAACGGGTCCCACTCGTCGGTCGCGCCGTGTAGTTGGACGGCGATGCGCAGACCCGCGATACCGCCCTCGACGAGGTACTGCACGACCTCGCGGGAGGACTCCGACTCGGGAGACCACTCCTCAGGCAGGCCGGCGGCTCGGAGCGCGCCGGTGGCCTTCGGGCCGCGAGACACGACACGCGCCGCGCCCAGCGCCTCGGTCAGGTCTGCGGCTAGGCCCCACCCGTCGGCCGCGGCGATCCAGCCCCGCAACCCGATGCCCGTCGTCGCAATCACGATGTCGGGTGGCGCGGTGATGAGCGCCTCGGTGTACTCGCGCAGTTCATCGTCGTCGGGCAGCGGCACCATCGTGATGGCGGCGGCGCTGGTCACGGTCGCCCCGCGACGGGTCAGCAGAGCCGCCAGCTCCTCGGACCGACGCGCCGAGGTCACGGCGATGCGGAACCCCGTTAGGGGCGCCCAGCCCGGCTCAACCATGACACCAGTGAAGGCAGTTCATGTTTCCAATCAGTTTCCCGGCCATTGCCGTGCAGTGTCGCGACTCGATGTCGATGACTCGTCCATGACATCGGCCTCACCGGCCGGGTGGCCCGGTGGTGAGGAGTCACGACAACTTCACCACACGTCGCCGTTGCGCCAATCGCAGGCGATGTCCCCGCTGATGTCGAGTTCGACGCCGGCAGGCATTGCGACCGGCAATACGAACACCGAGTCGTCATCCTCGGGGGTGCGGACCGTGCCGGTCGGGGCCAGTACTGACGTGGTGCCGCGCCAGGGCTGCCAGCCGCGGGAGGAGTAGATGTACCGACCCGCAGCAGACGAACTGAGCGCGCCGAGGTCGTAGGCGCCACGCACGACCTGTTCGAGGGCGTCCAACACGACCGTGGCCAGCCCCAGGCCGCGCCAATCGTGGCGGACCGCGACGGCCTCCAGGTACCCGCAGCGCAGGGCGTGGCCATGGTGGACCATGCGACGCTGGACGACGGCGCCGTGCGCGATCAGGGCGCCGTGGTGACAGACCAGCGCGTGCATGCCGCCCAGGCAGTGTTCCCAGTCGGCGTCGGAGAAGTCGCCGTCGTCGAACGCCGCGATGACCATCTCGCGGGCACCCTCTCGGGTCTCGGTGTCGAGGTCAGCGGTGTGGACCAGGCGGGCGGTGTGAATGCCGCGCAGGCTGGGAGCGCCGGAC
Organism: Mycobacterium sp. IDUB_39; assembly: GCF_055419205.1. NCBI lineage: Bacteria > Bacillati > Actinomycetota > Actinomycetes > Mycobacteriales > Mycobacteriaceae > Mycobacterium > Mycobacterium sp. IDUB_39. The sequence continues at coordinate 1,080,356 of NZ_JBVAXF010000001.1, read as the reverse complement.
TCGGCACGGACGTGAGGGTCAAACGGATCGGGGGACCGCACCCCTCGTTCCTACCAGGGCGAGCCCGCGGTTGTCGTGCGGCTTCCTCAGGCGGATTCGAACGGATGGCGGGGACGCGACCAGTGCAACCGCACCGTCTGGCCGGGCCGGATCTGGCCGAGCTTGTCGATGTCGTCGTTGGTCACCACCCCGATCACCGGATAGCCGCCGGTCACCGGATGATCCGGGCCGAGGATCACGGGAAATCCGTTCGGCGGTATCTGGATTGCGCCGCGAGTGGCCCCCTCGCTGGGCAGTTGTCGGTCCGGCCACCGGTACTCCAGCGGCATCCCGACCAGGCGCATGCCGACGCGGTCACTGCGGTTGGTGACCAGCCAGTTGGTGCGGATCAGGATGTCGGGATCGATGAACCAGTCGTCGCGGGGGCCAGGCACCACCTTGAGTTCGAGGACCTCGGACTCGATGGCCGCCACCGGGGCCTGGTCGATCTCGGGGAAGTCGGCGGTGTGCGCGCCGACGGGCAGCACGTCACCGGCTCGCAGAGGTGCCGGGCCAATGGAGGACATCACGTCGTGGCTGCGTGACCCCAGGACCGGGGCGACGTCGATGCCACCCCGCACTGCCAGGTAGCTCCGTAGACCCGAGTGTGGCGCGCCGAGCGATATCACCTGGCCATCGTGGGCGTAGTGAATGCTGTTGGTGCCAAAGGGTTTTCCATTGACGGCCGGGTCGGTGTCGGCTCCTGTCACCGCGATGGCCACGTCGCCGCCGTGCACGCGGGCGGAGAACCCGCCGAACGTCACCTCGACGGTGGCTCGTTCACCCGGATTGGCGACGAGCCGATTGGCCAGCGTGTGGGCCCGCCGGTCGGCGGCGCCGGACCGCGTGACACCCATGTGTGCAAGGCCGGGACGCCCGAGGTCCTCGATCAGTGCCAACGGGCCGGTGCGCAGAACTTCCAGCGTGACGCTCATCGTGCCTCCCGGAATTGAACGGACATACCCGGCATCAGCAGGGCGGGTTGCTCGCGTTCGATGTCCCACAGGTCGGCGTCGGTGTGGCCGATGAGCTGCCATCCGCCGGGAGACTCGCGGGGGTAGACGCCCCCGAACTCACCGGCCAGCGCCACGGAGCCGGCCGGCACCCTGGTCCGCGGCTCCGCCCGTCGTGGCACGTGCAGGCGGGGATCGCCGCCGATCAGGTAGGCGAAACCCGGGGCGAATCCGCCGAATCCGACTCGGACGGGCGTCGCGGTGTGCGCGGCCACCACCTCGTCGCGGGTCAGGCCGGTGAGTCGGGCGACGTCATCCAGATCCTCGCCGTCGTAGACGACGTCGAGCACCACATCGGGCCGCTGATCGGGCGCCGGGGCGATCTGGACATCTGCCGGATCGATGCGCATTTTGGACAGGCGCACCCGGGTGGCCTGCCGGTGCCGGGGCGCGGCGAGTTTCACCAGCACCGTTCGTGATGCGGGGACGATGTCCAGCACGCCCATCAGCTCGGCCGCGCGCAACGCGTCCGTCCACGCAAGTACCTCGGCGGTGTCATCGAACTCGAGGAGCAGCGCCTGATCCCCGTAGTCGTGGACGGCACCGATCATGCTCATCTCCGCCGTGACTGTCATTGACTCAAGCTACCCGCGAGTAGCTACGTTTCGCAGCAAGGTTTAGGACCTCGCCAGAGGAGCCTTAGCGAAGGCTCATAACGCGGGTTGGTAGGTGGGTTCGCGGCGCTTGATGACGGCGATGACGCGGTAGGTCACGGGCAGCATGACCACCTCGACCGCGGTCTTGTAGAACCAGCCCAGCGCTGTGTATACGGCGAAGTCTTTGAACGTGGTTATCCCGATGGCGCTGGCGGCGATGGCGCAGAACACCAGCGTGTCGCCGAGCTGGCCGGCGAACGTCGAGCCGATCAGGCGCGCCCACAGGTGCTTCTCCTTGGTGCGTTCCTTGATCTTGACCACCACCCAGGCGTTGATGGTCTGCCCGACGAGGAAACCGGCCAGGCCCGCGACGATCAGCTGGGTGTAGGCGTGCACGACGGTCTCGAACGCCGCCTGGTTCTCATAGAAGTCGGCGGCAGGTAGATAGATGGTCACCCAGAACGCGAGGGCGGCCAGCGCATTCATTGCGAATCCCAGGAGTATCGCCTTGCGCGCGGCCTTGAAGCCGTACACCTCGGACAGCACGTCGCCGATCACGTAGGTCAACGGGAAGACGATGAACCCGCCGTCAGTGATGATGGGGCCGAAGGCGACGCCCTTGGTGGCGGTCACGTTGGAGATGATCACCAGCGCGGTGAAGACCGCGACCAGGCCCGGGTAGTAGGCCGATCCGACCCGTGCGAATCCTGGATGGTCGGTCACGTCGGGTGTCTGGGGCTGCACCGGGCCATCCTCTCAGGTGAGCGCGGTGGCGAGCAGCGGTGGCAGTCGGTCGGCGACCAGCGGATAGGACAGCACCGTGCCGAACGAGATGGCGCCGGCGAGTTCCTTGTCGGTCAGCACATTGTGGTTGGTGCGGGTGGCCCTCAGCGTGGCAAAGGTGGGATCGGCGAGCAGGGCATTGCGTTCGTCGTCACTCTCGGTGGTCCAGATCAGGACATCGGCGGCGTCGAGGACTGAGGCCATGCGGTCGCGCGGTACCAGCGCGCGGTCGCCGTCCACGTACTGAGCGATGGAATCGGGAATCACCAGACCCATCTGGGTGAGGTAGTCGGTGCGCCATCCGGCGGCGGTGACGACGGCATGGTCCTCGAAGAACGTGCCGCCCACCACCAAGGCCCGCTTACCGCTGAACGACCCATTCTCCTTGCCTGCGTTGACGAATCGGTCGTCCACCGCGGTGATGAGGGCACGCATGTCCGCGTCCTTGAACACGGCCTGACCGATGACGGTCGCCTGTGTCTTCCAGGGCTCGAAGAACGCGTCTTGACCGGACTGGGCAATGGTCGGTGCGATCGCCGACAGCTTGGCATAGGTGTCGGCGTCGAGTCCGGCGTTGACGGCGACGATGAGATCGGGTTTCAGGGCGGCGATCTGATCCACCTGTATGCCGTCGGCGAGGCTCAGGACGGCGGGCTGTGCCGGGCCGAGTTTCGGTCGGGCCCATGGCCATACGCTGAACGGCTCGCCACCAAACCAATCCGTCACCGCGACGGGGACCACGCCGAGTGCCAGGAGGTCGTCCTGCTCGGTGAACCCCGCACTGACCACGCGTTGCGGCGGGCCGGGGATCCTGGTCTCACCGAAGGCGTGCTTGATGGTGACCGAGCCGTCCTTGGCGACTTCGCCCGACTGCTCCGAACTGCAGGCAGCGGACACGGCGGCGGTGCCCGCCACGAGGCCGGCGGTCGCTGCCAGGAAACTCCGCCGAGACCAGTTCGATGGCACGTCGCCGAGCGTAGTGGCTAACTGACCAGCCGACTTCATGAAAGGGCCGGTGTCGGCCGCGAGGGCAATGGAGGTCGCCGACGGGGCCTCAGAATCGCTCGGCCAAAATATAACTAAACTGGTATATATTCTGGTCGTGCAGTCCGCCGGAGGGGCTCTGATCCGCGAAGCGCGGCTTCGCGCCGGCCTCACCCAGGCCGAACTCGCCGGCCGCGCGGGCACAGCGCAACCGTCCATTGCCCGCTGGGAGAACGGCAATTCGTCGATGAAACTCGATGACGTGCTGCGCTTGATTCGGCTATGCGATCTTGACCTGGAGTTCTCCCTGGTTGAGAACGGTGCGCACGGCACGGCGAAGGGCGTTGGTCCGGCCGTTGAGCGGGTACTGGATGCGCAGGTGCCCTCCGGCGGTTCCTCGACAGTGGCGCGCATCGTCGATGCCGCCGTCGAATGCCTCATCGAGGTGGGTTGGGAGAAGACCACCGTCAGTGAGGTCGCTGCACGCGCGGGGCTGAGTCGCCCGACCGTCTACTCATATTTCAGCTCTCGTGATGACCTGCTATTTGCAGTATCTTCCGCTGCGGCGCAGCGTATTTCAGAGCAACTGATGTCGGTCGCTGAAGCCGGGACGAGCTCTGGGGCGGAGTTCGTCGTGGAGTCGGTGGTCACCGTGGTCATGGGGTACCGCCGTGATCCCGCGGCCTCACTGCTGGGGCTGATCCGTCCAGGCGAGATACTGGACGCCGCCGCGGTCGAGGTGTCGCGTGCTGCGTTGCTGCCGCTGCTGAACTGGGAACCCCAACTGGCGGATGAACTCGACGAGATCGCTGAGACGGTGATGCGCTTCGTGGTCTCCCTCATGGTCGACGATGGATCGCGTTGCCGGACCGATGAGGGTTTACGCGCGTATCTGTATCGCCGCCTCATCCCTTCTTTACAGATCTAGGTATCGGCGTTAGATTCCGGCGGTTGGTTGAGATCGACATAGGAGTCCCATGACCGACCAAGTTCCGGCGCTAGATCCTGCCGCACGCACTGTCCACCACCGCACCTGTCCGCTCTGTGAGGCCATGTGCGGGCTCGACATCCACGTCGAGGGCGATCAGGTGATGCAGATCAAACCCGACCGGCTCGACGTGTGGAGTCAGGGCCATATCTGTCCGAAGGGCACCACGCTGGGCGCGATGCACCACGACCCCGACCGGCTGCGGGTGCCGATGATCCGCGAGGGGGAGGACTGGCGAGAGGCGAGCTGGCCCGAGGCATTCCGGCGCTGTTCGGAGCTGCTGAACCCGGTGATCGCCGAACACGGCATCGAGGCCGTTACCGCCTATGTGGGCAACCCGCTGGCACACGGCTTCAGCCTCAGTCGCTACGCCGGGGTGCTCATCGGAATGTCCGGTATCCCAATGATTTACAGCTCAGGAACCGTTGACCAGTGGCCCAAGAACGTCAGTTCGCACCTGATGTACGGCGGGATGTGGAAGATCCCGGTCCCGGACATTCCGCGCACCGACATGCTTGTCGTGATGGGTGCGAACCCTGCGGTCTCGCAGGGTTCGCTACTGAGCTGCTCGGACGTCATGGGCGAGATCACCGCGATTCGCAAGCGCGGAGGGAAGGTCGTCGCGATCGACCCGCGGCGCACCGCCACTGCGGCCAAAGCCGACGAGTGGCTGGCCATCACACCTGGTACCGATGCTGCATTCCTTGCTGCCATGTGCCAGGTGATCTTCTCCGAGAACCTGGTCCGTCTCGGTGCCGCCGAGGGGCTCGTCGACGGGCTCGACGAGCTGCGTGAGGTCCTGGCCGACTGGACGCCCGAACGGGTGGAGACGGTCACCGGCATCCCAGCCGGGCGGATCCGTGCCCTGGCCCGCGAACTGGCCACCACCGAGCGCGCCGTCGTCTACGGGCGGATCGGCACCTGCAACCAGGAGTTCGGCACGCTCGCGTCCTGGTTGGTGGACATCGTCAACATCATCACCGGGCACATGGACGCCGAAGGCGGACTGCTGTTTCCGGTCCCGTCGGCCTGGTCGTTCACCGAACTTCCGATGCCCGGGCTGGAACAGGGCGCCCCGAACTTCGGGCGATGGAAGACCCGGGTGCGGGGCGCTCCCGAGATCCTTGGCCATGTGCCGGTGTCCTGCCTTGCCGAGGAGATCGCCGCCCCGGGCGACGGGCAGATCCGGGCGCTGTTCACTGTCGCGGGCAATCCCGTGCTGTCCGCACCCGGGGGCGAGCTTCTCGACCAGGCTCTGCCGGGCCTGGACTGCATGATCAGCGTCGACAACTGGCTCAACGAAACGACCCGGCACGCCCACGTCATCCTGCCCGGGTTGTCACCGCTTGAGCAGCCTCACCACGACGACCTCATCTGGAATTTCGCGGTGCGCAGCGGCGCGAACTACTCACCCGCCATCTTCCCGCCCGCCGACGGACGGCCCGAGGAGTGGGAGATCCTGATCCGCCTGGCGTGTGCGTGCCAGGGCCAGTCCGCCGACGAGGTCGACGTCAGTGTCATCGACGACGGGCTGTTCGACGTCATGGCCTCCATCAAGGGATTCGATGGTGCTGCGCTGCGCGCACGGTATGAGCAAGAAGGACGGTTCGGCGCTGGTGGGCCGCAGCGTCTGCTGGACCTCACCTTGCGCACCGGACCGTTCGGCGACCGGTACGGCGAGGTGGAGGGCGGGCTGTCTCTGGACCTGCTGCTGGAGAACCCGCACGGAATTGACCTGGGCGCCAACCGTCCTCGGCTCGCCGAGGTGCTGAACGTTCCCGACGGGAAGATCGTGCTGGTGCCACCGCATATCACCGCGGATCTGCCGCGTCTGGCCACGCGGTTGAACCGGCCCGCCGACGACCTGGTTCTGGTGAACCGCAGGCAGTTGCGGTCCAACAACTCGTGGATGCACAACGTCCCGGCTCTGGTGAAGGGGTCCAATCGGTGCACCCTACAGATCCACCCCGACGACGCCACTCGCTTCGGGCTCGTCGAGGGCGAGTTGGCCACCGTGACCTCAGAGTCCGGATCCCTGGATGTGCCAGTGGAATTGGATTCCGGTATCCGTCCCGGCGTGGTGTGCCTGCCACACGGCTGGGGTCACGATCGCCCCGGCCTGCGCACGGCCGTCGCCTCCGCGCACCCGGGCGTGAACAGCAACATCCTGTCGCCGGTGGCGTTCGTGGACGTACCGAGCGGGAATGCGGCGGTCAACGGCATCCCCGTCGCGGTGGCCCCGGTGGCCTGACTGGGACGTCAGCGGTCGCCGAAGGCGTCCGCGATGGTGTCGTAGTCCTTGATCGCCGAGCGGATCTCGTCGCGGGCCCGCGTCACCGACGCGGTGATGCGATCGCGGCCTACGTCGATACTGTCCTGCACGCCGGTGCGCTCCCGGGCGAAGGCATCTCGGACGTCGCCACCCTGCGCGGCCACGGCGGCCAGCGTGAAGGCGGTTTGCAGAGCCGAGGTCGTGACGATGCCCTGGGCCCGCACGATGGTCTCGGCGACATCGGCGGTGCCCGCGATCACGGCGTTCGGCAGTGTGGCCTGGGAGACGACGTATCCACCCACGACGGCGCGGACACGCCCGCCAGCCTCGGCCACGGCCTCGCGTACACCGGCACCGGTGCGGGTCAGGGCGCTGGGAAGGTCTGCGCCGCTGCGGATTTCATTCACCACGATGGCGGGGGAGTGTGCCAGGGCCACTGTGGCGTCGATCGCGGCCTCGACCAGGTCGGTGCTCAATCCCTGCCCGGCGACGAGCTGTCGTTCGAGAACCTGGCGGATGACCAGATTGCGGGTCGGCCGATCCTCGGTGGGTGCCGCGTCATCGGTGGGCACCACCGATGCGGTGACCTCGACGGGTTCGTCGCGGACGATCATTTCGTCACCTTCGAGGGTGGTGTCGGTGTCTGGCATGACGACGGTCCTTCCGGGTCGAGTGCGGATGGCCGCCATTGCACAGGGCGCGGTCGTCACCCAGCCGTCACCGAGGTGACGGCTGGGCGGACGGCGGGAGAAGTTCCGAACCGGTGTCAGCCCGCCATGAACGTGTCGTATGCCGACGCCAGATCCGGTGGGAGCACCGAGACGTTGCATTGGCGCTGCGTGTCACCGATCGGCGTCAGGATCCCACGCAGTTCGTGGTACTCCTGCGGATTGTTGGTGAAGTAGCCACGAATGTTGGCCTCCGCCTCCGGCCGCGGTTGCGTGCGCGCAGCCGACACCACCTGATTGGCGCCCGGGTGTGCGTTCAGGTAGTCCTGGGCCTGGCCGGTGACCGTATTCACCGTCCCGGAAATGTTGTCTGCACTGCATGGATCGGGTGCCGCCGAAGCGATCGGGGCGGCGATGGTCGCCGCTACCAGTCCGGTGACCAGGCCCGCGGTGCGTATGCGTGTGGTCTTCATCGTCGTACCTCCTCGGTTTGCTGTGGGTGTTGCAGTAGGGCTACCCGCGTGTCGCCGGCCTAATCACCGCTGCTCCCGATGTCCGCAGGCGTTAAGGTCACGCGATACAAGACCTCGATCAGCGATTGGAGTCGGCCGTGCCGGTTCGGCGGTTGTACCCGTTTATGGCTTTGGCAGTGGGCGCCGCGCCGTTCGTCCTGGCCGCTGCGCCGCTGGCCTCCGCGGACTGCACCGTGTCGAACGGCGTCAGCGTCTGCGCTCAGGGCGACGTCCGTGGGCCGGACGGCGGAACCGGGCCGGGTCCTGGGCCCTACACGCCGTACCCGTGTGAGTACGACTACCTGTGTGACGCTGGCCTGTCGATCGAACTGGGCCCGCCCGACTGGCATCCAGACCATCCGTGGCGTCCCGGGGGCGGTGGCGGTGGCGGCGGAATCGGTCCCCGTCACTAGGTTTCGCGTCTTGCTCTCGGGCTGACACCCAGCGATACAGAATGTCAGCGTGAGCACGCAACTCGCTGATTCGGCCGTCGGAATCAAGACGATGGCCAAGGTGACCCGCCGGTTGATCCCGTTCCTGGTACTCCTCTACTTCGTCAACTACCTCGATCGCGTCAACATCGGCTTCGCCGGTCCGAACGGCATGAACGAGGACCTTGGGATGAGCGCCAAGGCGTTCGGATTCGCCTCGGGCATCTTCTTCATCGGGTACTTGTTGCTGGAAGTGCCGAGCAATATCGCGCTCAACAAGTTCGGCGGGCGCCGGTGGATTGCACGCATCATGCTGACGTGGGGCGTCATCAGCAGTGCGATCGCATTCGTGCCCAACACCGAAACCCTTATCGTCCTACGGTTCCTGCTCGGTGTGGCGGAAGCGGGATTCTTCCCCGGGATCATTCTCTACCTCACCTTCTGGTTCCCGGAAAGGCATCGCTCCAAGGCGATCTCGTTGTTCATGGTGGCGGTGCCAGTGTCCACAGCCATCGGATCGACCATGTCGTCGCTGATCATCGATTGGGGACACGGGGTTTTCGGCCTCGACGGCTGGCGCCTTCTGTTCTTAGTCGAGGGCATGCCCGCCGTCGTTCTCGCGTTCGTCTGCTGGTTCTACCTGACGGACCGACCAGCTGAGGCCGCGTGGCTCGAGGCTGATGAAAAGCGTTGGTTGGAGGAAACACTGGACGACGAACGACTGAGTGCCCAGACCGGCCAGCACTGGCCGCTCAAGAAGGCGCTTAGTCATCCGAGGATCCTGGCGCTGGCGTTTGTCTACTTCGGAATCGCCTACGGCCTCTACGCGGTCGGGTTCTTTCTCCCGACCATCGTCGCCGGGTTCCAGGAGCAGTACGGCACCCATCTGAGCGTTATCGAGCGCGGCCTGGTGACCTCTGTCCCCTACGTCATCGCCGCCATCGTGATGGTGCCCTGGGCGCGCCACGCCGACCGAACCGGCGAACGGGTATGGCACGTCGCGATCCCGGCGATCGTCGGGGCAGTGTCGATACCAGCCGCGCTCTATATGACCGACCCCTATCTGGCGATGATCGCCGTTACCCTGTCCACCTGCGCGATCATGTGCGCCCTACCCGTGTTCTGGGCGCTGCCCTCGACATTCCTCACCGGTGTCGCCGCGGCCGGCGGAATCGCACTGATTAACTCGCTGGGGAACCTCAGCGGATTCGGAGGTCCCTACATCACCGGGTGGCTGACCGATCTGACCGGCGATGCCAAGGCCGCGATGTGGGTGGTCGGGGCACTGTCCTTGGCCGCGGCTGCAGTGGTGGTCTACCTGGGCGCCAGACCCAGGCCGGATCAGAATGCATCCAGCCTCGAACAACGACGAGCCTCAGGGATCTAGGACACCGCCAGCGAGATACCAAGGACGAGCATCATCACGGCGATGATGCCGTCAAGGATGCGCCACGTCGACGGCGTTGCGAACAAACCGGCCAGGCGGCGCGCTCCGAGCCCGAGGCTGGTGAACCAGACGGCGCTGGCGGTGACCGCACCGACGCCGAACAGCCAACGCCCGTCACCACTTTCGTTGGCCAGCGTGCCGAGGAGCACGACGGTGTCGAGGTAGACGTGCGGGTTGAGGAACGTCAGTGCCGCGCAGGTGATCAGCACGGCGCCGAGCCGGGCCGGCGCCGCGTCCGACGGGGTGAGTGCCGACGGCCGCCAGGCGCGCTTCGCCGCGAGTAGGCCGTAGCCGATCAGGAATGCCGCACCGCCGAACTTGGCGACGTTGACCGCGTTCGGGTGAGCAGTGATCAGGGCGCCGACGCCCGCGATACCCGCCGCGATCAGCACGATGTCGGACACCGTGCACATCGCCACCACCGGAAGCACGTGCTCGCGGCGGATGCCCTGACGCAGCACGAACGCGTTCTGCGCGCCGATGGCGGCGATCAACGCGAACGACGCAAAGAAGCCAACGAGCAGGGGCGAGTCCATGGCGTTGACGCTAGGTCTGGTCGTTGGACAAGTACAGCTAATGATTTTCACGATGCATTAGAGAAACTAATGTCCAGGAGTGTGTCATCCCTCGATTGCCACGAAGCCGCAGCGGCGAGGTTCTTTGGAAGCCTCCGCAGGGAATACCCGTTATCGCCGGTCTGAGTCGATGAGTCGAACATGCTGATTGCCTGCCGTGGAGTATTCGGCGGCGAACGTTGCGATCGGTATTCCGGCCACCTTGTTTGCGTCCACCGCGGCGGCCGCCAATGGGACATCGTCGGCTTCGGGCCGCAAAGAGCTACCCACCTGAGCTGGTCATCGTCTGCCGCATAGAAAATCCAGAGTGTGTCGAAGGTGGTCATCTGATTGAGCACCGAAGCCAGGCTGTCGTGTGGATCGGTCACTACGACAACCGGCATTCCGCTGGCGCCCTGAACGGAGCGCAATGCTACGGGCACACCCGATGCGATCTGATCCTGCAGTAGGGCGGTTTCGGCCAGCCGTCGAGCCTGTGAACGTGCGTGCGTACTCGTCGTCATCTCGCTGCGTAACCACACGCCCGCCGTCGCGATTTCGAAGTGCTCGACCGGTCGAGACAGCTCGCGACACGTCGCATTGAGCAATGCGGCCAGATCGGAGCTATAAGCTTCACGCGCGTCATTGAGAGTGCTAGCACCTCCTATGCAAGCGCTTGGCATTGAAAAATATTGGTATTCGGGCTGATAGGTTGAGGCATAGCTGTAAATGACGTTCTCCGGCCTGCGGCTAACACCCCCCTAGGGATCGGTCCAACTGGCCGATTCGCCCTCGCGGTACCGGCCAGGCCGAAGGCGCTCTTCCGATTCAGCACGGCCTTGAGCGGGGGCGTCAGGGGCCGGCAGCGTCGCGTGCCCCGCGTCGGCGGCCATCGCGCGAAATGCGTGTTCTGCCGCAGTGTTGACGCCTAGCCGAGCAGTGGCTACTAGCCCACGGCGCGACTGGTGGTAGTTGTCCTCATTCATCGGTTTGCGTCCTGGGAGAAGCGCGTTGGGCTGACCTCTTTGCTGGCCCCGCCGCGTACGAGGAACACCTATCCAGCGCCCTGAGGCGCGGGGTTCGGTGCTGTCCGGAACCCCGGCTAGACGTAAATACTAAAGCGCTTCCGTCAACTGTGCGTTAATTCACTATTTCCTCTTGCGCTCGCCTCGTGTTCAGTGCAGGGTGTCCTAGTGAAGCGCTTTAGTTGAGTGCTCAGGGCAGCTGTGAGGAGTGCGCGGATGTGGGTACGGAAGAGCCTGACGGTAGCGGCGGCAACGGCGTTGGTGCTGGGTGCTGTCAGTTGCAGCAGCGGCGGTGACGGTGGCGACGACGACCGCATCCTGATCGGAGTCTCGATTCCTCTGACGGGTGACTTCGCCGAGCCGGGGAAGGGTGTCGAGCGGGGCTACCGACTGTGGGCTGAAACTGTCAATGCCAACGGCGGCCTAATGGGGCGCCAGGTTGAACTGAAGATCCTCGACGACAAGTCGCAGGCCGAGGCGGTCGTCTCCGACTATGAGGCGCTCATCGCCCAGGACGAGGCCAACCTCATCTTCGGGCCGTACTCGAGCCGCCTGGTCGTCCCGGCCGCCCGGGTCGCCCAGGAGTACGGCATGTTGTTCGTGGAGCCGGCCGGCAACGCAGCCGAGGTGTTCGAGCAGGGCTTCGACAACCTCTTCTACTCCGGACCGTCGGTGGCAGACAACAGCTTCGACTACCTCGTCGACTACATCCTGGCCATGCCGGAGGACCAGCGTCCCAAGACGCTGGCGGTGGCGTCCATGGATGATCCGTTCCCGAAGGCCACTGCGCACGGCGTCCGGGACCGCTTGGTGGAGGGCGGTCTCAAAGTGGTCGTCGACGAGCTCTATCCGCCGAACCAGACCGATTTCTCGACGCTGGCCGCCAAGATTGCGCCGACCAAGGCCGACGTGGTCATCGGCGGGGCCGCCTATCAGGACGCTGTGAATCTGATCATCGCGTTGCAGCAGCTGAACTACGAGCCCAAGATCGCTGGCTTCACCACCGCCCCGACGCACCCCGAGTTCGCCAGTGCACTCGGGCCGCGGACCGCAGGCATCCTCGCGCCCACCTCCTACTCACCGGATTCGACCACACCGACCAACCCCGAGTTCGTCGCCGCTTACGAGGCGAAGTACAACCACCAGCCCAATGAGGACGAGGCGGCGGCGTTCGCCACGGGTCAGGTCGTTCAGGCCGCCGTGGAGAACGTCGGCTGCGCGGAACAGGGCGAGTGCCAGCAGCAGTTGATCGACTATCTGCGTTCTGCCGAGGTGCCGACAGTCGTCGGCTCGTTGTCCTGGGATGAGGACGGCCGCCCCAAGGGCGCGAGCATGGTGTTGCAGTGGCAGGACGGCGAGACCAAGATCGTGCTGCCCGAGGATGTCGCCGAGGCTGAGATCATCGTCCCGAAACCAGGCTGGTGACCATGGATTTGGCAGTCGTCTTTCAGACCCTGATCCTTGGTGTGCTCCTGGGCGGACAGTACGCGCTGCTGGCTTCGGGGCTCACCCTCTACTTCGGGGTCATGCGGGTCGTCATGCTCGCGCATGCGGCCTTCCTGGTGCTCGCCGCCTACCTGGCCTGGTTCTTCACCTCGGTGACCGGGCTTGACCCCATGTTGTCCCTGGCGCTGACGGTGCCGCTGTTCTTCGGGCTCGGTGTAGTCCTGCAACGAGCTCTGCTCACCCGGCTACGGCCTGCCACCCTGACGATGATGTCGTGTCTGCTCACGCTGGCCTTCGCCTTGATCATCGAGGGCATGCTCGGATTCGCGTTCACCGGCGTGCAGCGGCGTGTCCAACTCGACTACGGCTCGGCGCAGATCGACTTCTTCGGAGCGTCGATCCCCGTGGTCAAGCTGGTCTCCTTCGGGCTCGCCGTGGCCGGCCTGGGGGCACTGTACTTCGTGCTGATGAGGAGTTCATTCGGCCGTTCGTTGCGAGCCACCATCCAGCACCCGGATGCCGCGCGGCTGGTCGGCATCAACACCGATCGGGTGGCTAGTTACGGCTTCGGCCTCGGTCTGGCGACAGCGGCCGTCGGTGGGACGGCACTCTCGTTGGACGCCACGATCTTTCCGTCCCTGCACTGGTATTGGATCGGTCCGCTGATGGCGATCATCGTCGTGGGCGGGCTGGGCTCGGTGCCCGGCGCGGCCATCGCCGCGATGGTCCTGGGCATCGCGACCAGCATGCTGCAGATTCCGATGGGCGCGACCTGGGCCCAGACCGTCTTCTACATCGCACTTTTCGCCACTCTGCTGTTCCGGCCGCAGGGATTCTTTGGAGGTCGTCTTGCACAGCGCTTCTGACCCGGGAGTCACCCTCCGGACGGCGAAGCTCGTTCCGGCGCTGAAGATCCTGGGCGTCATCGTTCTTGTCGTCGTCGGACTGACCATTCCCTCCACGCTGGGGAACGCCTACCTGCTGGCGGCGGCGGTGGTGATCCTCAACTACGCCGTGTGCGCCACCGGATGGAACTTCATGGGCGGATTCACCGGATACATCTCCTTCGGTCACGCCGCCTACTTCGGTCTTGGCGCCTACGGCACGGCGCTGCTGATCAACCGGCTGGAGATGGCGAGCTTCCTGGCGGTGGCGGCGGCGGTGGTGATCGTCTCGCTGACCGCCATACCGGTGGGATTCGCCGCGCTGCGACTACGCGGGGCGTCGTTCGTGATCGCCACCATCGCCTTCGTACTGATCGTGCTCCTGGTGGCCCAGAGTTGGAGTTCGCTCACCGGCGGCTCGTCGGGTATGGAGGCGCCGCGGCCGTTCCCAGGACTCCTACGTCCCGAACACCACCTGCGGTTCTACTATCTGTATCTCGGTCTGCTGGCCGTCGCGCTGCTGCTGTGGTGGCTGATCGACCGATCGCAGTTCGGCATGCGGCTCAAGGCCATCCGGGAGGACGAGGACAAGGCGCGCGCGCTCGGTGTGCCCACCACCGAGTACAAACTGGTGGCGTTCGTATTGTCAGCGGCCTTCACCGCGGCGGCAGGCGGGTTCTATGCGCTGTGGTTCGGCGACCTGGACCCGGTGTTCCAGTTCTCCATCCTGCTGGGCGCCTACATGGTGCTCATGGCACTGGTCGGCGGCATCCGCAGTCTCTTCGGTCCACTCCTGGGAGCGGTCCTGGTGGGGTTTGCGCTGGAGTACTTCAAGCTCAACTACGGCGACACCCAGATTCACCTCACCGCGACAGGTCTGCTGTTAGTGCTGGTGGTGCTGTTCATGCCGGATGGCGTGATCCCCGGGGTGCGTGACCTAATGAACCGGCGCCTACGCCGCGGCGAGACGTCAATCCGCGAACAGACGGCCGAGGACCTGCTGGACTCTCAGCGCGAGCGGACTGAGGACTCCGAGTCCGACCTCGAGCCCACGGTGAACGGAGCACGCAGATGACCACGACCGAGCTGGCCAACCTCTCGACGGTCGATCTGACCAAACGGTTCGGCGGCGTGACCGCCGTTGACGGGGCGACTGTTGAGTTCCGCCACGGTGTGGTGAACGCGCTGATCGGTCCCAATGGATCCGGGAAGACCACCTTCTTCAACTGCGTCACCGGGATGATCAAGCCGGACAGCGGCTCGGTGTCGTATCGCGGCAGGGACATCACCGGTCGGCCCGCCAACCGGATCGCCAGCGCGGGGATCGGCCGCAGCTTCCAGCTGTGCCGCACCTTCCCGCAGATGACGGTGATGGAGAACATGCTGGTGGGGGTCAGCGGACCGAAGCTGACCATGATGCGTAGCTCGAGGAACAAGCAGGCGGTGGAGCGGGCCCGTGCGCTGCTGCGGCGAGTCGGCATCGATCACTTGGAACGCGCTGAGGCGCGCAACATCTCCTACGGCCAGCAGAAGTTGTTGGAGCTGGCTGGTGTGCTGATGAGCGACCCCGACACGATCATGCTCGACGAGCCTGCAGGCGGCGTGAACCCGGCACTGATAGAGCGCATCATGACACTGATCGTGGAACTGAACAAAGAAGGCAAGACGTTCCTGATCGTCGAGCACAACATGGATCTCGTGATGAGCCTGAGCGATCACGTCATCGTGTTCGACCGTGGACGTCCGATATCCACCGGTACCCCGCAAGAGGTGCAATCCGACCCGCGAGTCCTGGAGGCTTACCTTGGCATCTGAAACAGCATCCGAATATCTGCTCGAACTCGATGACATCCAGGCCGGTTACGGCCGAGCGGCCATGGTGCTGCGCGGACTGACCGTGCGGGTGCCCGCGGGCAAGATCGTGTGCCTGGTGGGGCCCAATGGCGCAGGCAAGTCGACCGTCCTCAAGGTGGCCAGCGGGCTGCTCAAACCTCGCTCAGGCACCATCCGTGTGGACGGGGACGATGTGACGGGGCAGGGCCCGCAGGCAATGCTGTGCTCAGGGCTGTCCCATGTGCTCCAGGGCCACAGCGTGTTCCGCGAGATGACTGTCGAGGAGAACGTCCAGCTTGGGGCGTTCACAGTGAAGGATCCCGCGGTTATCGCCGAGCGGATTCAGCACGTGCAGGAGCTGTTCCCGATCGTCGGAGAACGCTGGAACCAGTTGGCAGGATTGCTTTCTGGTGGTCAGCAGAAGCAGGTGGAGTTCGCGCGCTCGTTGATGGTCACGCCGAAGGTCGTCCTCCTCGACGAACCCTCGATGGGCTTGGATCCGAAGACCACGACCACCGTGTTCGAGCAGATCGTGCGCATGCGTGATGCCGGTACCGCGGTGCTCCTCGTCGAGCAGAACGCACGCCGGGCGCTGCAGACCGCCGACCTCGGATGTGTGCTCGACCTCGGATGCGTCCACATCAGCGGGCCCGCAGCTGATCTGCTCGCAGATCCCAAGCTGGCCGACCTCTACCTCGGCGGTGCGGCGGCGCACACCTGATCGATCTGGCTGGGGTGCGTGCTGACACCGCGGCCACCCTCGCGCAGGCGCAGGCTTATCAGCAGCGCGAGGACCGGAAGCGTCGCCAGCGCCAGCAGCGCATGGCGATGTCCGTGGCCGTCCGCGATCAGTCCGAGGATCGGCGCGAATGCGCCGCCCGCCGAGACCGACAGTCCGATGGTGACACCGGATGCCGTGCCGATGTGATGCGGCAGGTACTCATGGCCGAGCGTTGTCTGCACCGAGAACGGAAGGAACACACCGACACCCGCGACGACGACTCCAATCGTGGCCACCACGGCGTTGGGTGCGAGCGCCAGGGTGATCAGGCCCGGCAGGCTGATCGCGAAACCGAGTCGAACACAGGTGACACGGCGCCACCGGTCGGCGATCACGCCGCCAGCGAGCGTGGCGAGTACACCGACAGCCAGAAACGCGCCCAGCAGCGTCGCACCGACACCCGCGCTGAGTTCGAGTTCCTCGACCACCAGCAGGCCGACGAGCGTCGAGATGCCGAAGTACACACCGGAGCGCAGTATCGCGACCACGGTGAGCCAACCGAAAGTGCGCCAGTCGTCGGCGCCGTCGACGGCCGGGGATCCGCCGTCCTGGCCGCGGGAGGCACCTGCCAGCAGCCAGCGTCGCACCGCGATGACGGCCAGGCCGCCGAGAACGCCGGGAACGGCAAGAAGCGGTGACGCCTGCGGCCCCCATGCAAGCAGAATCGGCGCCGCGATGGCGGGTGCGAGTGCGAGCCCGATGTTTCCACCCGCGATGAACCAGCTCATCGAGCGGGCGGTGCTGCCGACTCCGCGCGCGAGGCTGGCCGCGATCGGGTGGTAGGCGGCCACGCCGATGCCAGACACCGCGGCCGCGGCCAGCGTCGCGCTGAAGGAACTCGTCAGTCCGAGCAGTCCGATGCCCGCCCCCGCGAGCAGCATGCTGCCCGGCAGTAACCAGAAGGTCTGGAACCTGTCCGTGAGTATGCCGAACAGGGGCTGGACGAGGGCCGAGCCCAGCGTGGCGGCCAGCACGACGGTGGTGGCCTGCGCCGCGGTGAATCCGGCTTGAAGCACCAGGATTGGCACCAGCACGGCGACACTGCCCTGATAGAAGTCGGTCGCCGCATGGGAGACCCCAAGCGTGAGCACTCGACTGCTGGGAGCGGTCATCTGTCCGACCCTTGTGCCGGTGTGGGTTTCCGATCGCCGGTCACGGCACACCCCTCTCAGTCCTCTAGTGGGCGAGCACTTGAACTCAGATTACCAAAGCGCTTAAGCTGAATGTGCTCTACGAATTTCAGAACTCAGATGGAGGCACATCCGCAATGGACCTTGGGATTGCAGGACGGACCGCACTGGTCTTCGGCGCGGGTGGCGGCCTGGGTGGGGCCATCGCGGCGGCACTGGCACGAGAGGGCGCGCGCGTCGGCCTCGCGGACATCAACGGTGACGCGTTGGCGCGCACTGAGGCTCGGCTGCGTGAGTCGGGAGCCGAGACGCACTCGATCGAGTGGGACCTCAGCGACATCGATGGCGCCGCCGCGCGGTTGGCGCGTGTGCAGTCGGCGCTGGGCCAGGTGGATATCCTCGTCAACAACACCGGCGGACCGCCGCCATCGCCCGTGGCGGGACAACCGGCCGACGCATGGCAGTCGCACTTCAACTCGATGGTGCTGGCCGTCATTGGTGTCACCGATCTGGTGTTGCCAGCCATGGCCGAGCGCGGTTGGGGCCGCGTGATCACATCGACCTCATCGGGCGTGATCGCGCCGATTCCGAATCTCGGGTTGTCGAACACTCTCCGCTCGGCGCTGGTCGGCTGGTCGAAGACACTTGCCGCGGAGGTCGGCCGTGCCGGAGTGACGAGCAACATCGTGCTTCCCGGGCGCATCGCGACCGATCGGATCCGGTTCCTCGACGAGAAGCGCGCCGAGCGTGAGGGTCTGGCATTCGAGGACGTGGTGCAGCAGAGTACTGACTCGATACCGCTCGGTCGCTACGGCCGGCCCAGCGAGTACGGAGATGTCGTGGCGTTCCTCGCCTCCGAGAGGGCGTCGTATCTGACCGGGTCGGTGTTCAGGATTGACGGAGGCTACATCAACGCCGTCTGAGCCCGGTGGAACCCCGCACCACGAGTTCGACGGGGACCTGGACCCGCCGGGCGCGTGTGGCTGGCGGTTTCATCGCCAACGCCACCGCCGAGGTTCCCATCTGGTGCAGAGGCAGACGCACCGTCGTCAGACCCGGGCCGAGGTCGGCGGCGACCCGGACATCATCGAATCCAGTGACAGACATATCTCCCGGTACGTCGAGGCCGCGGCGACGAGTGGTGGCCAGCACGCCCGCCGCCATCGAGTCATTAAGCGCGACAAGCGCAGTGATGTCCGGATGATCGGTCAACAGACGTTCGGCGGCCGCCTCGCCGCCGGCATGATCGAACGCTGAGTGCTCGACGTACAGTTCCACCCGTTCGCTGTCGGCGGTGAGTGCCTCTGTGACACCCCGCAACCGGTCCGCGGCTGAGGCAAGGTCGTCAGGCCCAGCGACGATGCCGATCCGGGTGTGGCCGAGTTCTCGCAGATGCGCGCCGACCAGTGCGCCACCGGACGTGTTGTCGGGCACGACGGCATCCAGCGGCGTGCGGTGACGTCCGATCATCGCGACGCGACCGCCCGTCGCCTGGAATCGTTCGAGTTCGTCATAGGTGGCGCGTGCATCGGAGGTGCCGGTCCGGCCGGATCCGGCCATGATGAGCGCGCGTACCCGGCTGGCCACCAAGGTGCGAACCTGGGTGATCTCCTGCTTGGGGTCGCGTGAACTCTGACAGATCTGCACGGTGAGGCCGAGGTCGGCGGCCGAGGCCACCACAGCTGAGGCCAACTCGGCGAAGTATGGGTCCGCGATGTCGTGCACCAGCAGGCCCACTATCGAACTCGCACCGCTGGCCAACGAACGGGCCTGCATATTGGGCACGTATCCGAGTTCGGCAGCGATGGCGCGAACACGCTCTGCGACCGCCTCGCTGACGCCGGGACGCCCGGACATCGCAAACGAGGCCGTCGTCAGCGACACACCGGCTTTCTCGGCGACGTCAATCAGACGTGCCGGAGTCTGGCGCCCCTGTGGCATACGCGTTAACCCCCAACATCTCCAAGGGACTTGTCAGTCCCGCTCGTCAGACCTTATGCTTCTAAAGCGCTTTAGCAAAAGCGCTAAAGTTGCCGCTGTGAGAGGGAGTCGATGCGAGTCACACACTTCTATGCGATCGCCCCAACGACCTTCGACGGCGCGGGCGGCGTAGATGGTGCCGCGGTCGCCGACAATGTCGCTCGGATCGTCGCTCACGGCGTGACCGGGGTCCTGCTGACCGGCTCCTACGGTGAGTTCCAGGTGCTACGACCCGAGGAGCGCATCAGCGTGACCGACGCGGTGGTGCGTGCCAATCCCGCCGCGGTGGTGATGTCGGGGGCGGCGGCACTCAACGGTGACGACGCGATCGGCATCGGCGTAAGGCTTCTCGAGGTCGGTGCGCACCAGGTAATGGTGTCGGCACCCTTCGCCGCTGAACTCACCGACGCCGACCTCCTCGTGCACTTCGAGCGCATCGGCGATGCATTGAAGCACGACCTGATCGTGTACAACAACCCGGTTTTCGGGACCGATGTGTCGCCGGCGCTCCTCGAGCGAGTCACTCGAATGCCCGCCTACACGGGCGTCAAACAGGGCACCAAGGCGCTGGCGGCGATGGTCGACACCATCACCAGGGTGCAGTCGACAGGGCAGGGACAGGTTCTGGCTGCGGCGGACCTGGTGTGCGCCGCAGCGGTCGGTGCCGGGGTCGGGGGAGTGACCTCGACGAATGTCTGGGTGTTTCCCGAGGCCTTCATCACACTTGCCGATCCGGCGGTCCCGCCGGCATCGAAGGCAGCGGTCGTGGCGGCCTTGCGGCCTTACGCCACCCTGGTGCGCTCCCTCGGGCAGCCGCGTGTCGTCAAGGCGGCGATGGTGCTGCGGGGCTACGCCGGCACCGCGCGGGTACGCGCGCCCTACATTCCCCTCGACGAGGCCGAGACCGGGCAGTTGGCGTCCGCGCTCGCCGAGACCGATGATCTGCTCGCGGCGGTCGGCACATGACCGGGCTCCTGGCCGTGGCCGTGCTGGGTGGTGACGAGCGCGAGCACCACATCGCCAACGCACTCGGCGAGAACGAATTCGACGTACGAGTGTTCGGTGGCGCCGTCCACGATCCACTTGCCAGGTACCGCAGGGCCAGAAGCGCGGCCGACGCGGTGACTGGTTCCAACTGGGTGCTGTGCCCCTATCCGGGCTTGACCGTCAACGACGAAGTCTATTCTCCGGCAGGTGATGTGCCGATCCGACTGGATCGTGAACTGCTGGGCGCATCGGCGGCGCAACGAGGCGGCCTGGTGCTCGGCCGGGCGAGCGAGAGGGTGCGAGCGCTGTGCGCTGACCTCGGAATCGCCGTTCACGAGACAAAG
This sequence comes from Mycobacterium sp. IDUB_39, assembly GCF_055419205.1. Lineage (NCBI taxonomy): Bacteria > Bacillati > Actinomycetota > Actinomycetes > Mycobacteriales > Mycobacteriaceae > Mycobacterium > Mycobacterium sp. IDUB_39. The sequence goes on along the minus strand of NZ_JBVAXF010000001.1, from coordinate 1,059,659 downwards.
GCGGACTCGGGGCTGGTCGTCAAGACCGCAACGGCCGTTTCGGAGGCCCTCGTCTCGGTTCTCGTCGAGAGCACCTACCGGCTGCTGCGCGAACACCTCTTCGTCGTACTGGGATTCGGCTCGACCGGTCTGGCCATCACACAGCTGCTGCTGGCCATGCGATGTGAGGTCGTGGTCGCGGCTCGATCACGGCGTGATCGAGAACGCGCCCGCCAACTGGGGGCTCGTCCCGTCGCCTATGTCGACCGCGTCGATGTGATGGAGACCGCCGATATCGTCATCAACACCGTGCCGGCAGTTGACGCCGTTCCGCTGTCGGTGGCGGGTAGTCGCATCACCGCGCGGATCTTCGATATCGCCTCGCCCCCAGGCGGTATGGATCATCAGGCGCTTGTCGGTATGGGCCTCGACGTGAACTGGGTGCGTGGCCTCGGCGGTCTGCGAGCGCCGGTGTCCATGGCCGAGGCCCAGCTGGAGTTCCTCCAGGACCTCCTCGCTGACGACGTCGGAGACACAGGTCCGGCGCAACAACAACTAACCACGACAACGATGTTGTGACTTTGTCACCGAGAGGAGTAGCTGATGTCAACAAGTGAAGAACCGGGTGTCGAGATCGCGTTCGTCAGCTCGCATGCCCCCCAGATCTTCCTCGAGCGCCAGGATTCTCCGGAGGTGCTGGCCGAGACCCAAGCCGGGATGCGGCGGATGGGCGAGCGCATCCAGGAGTCAAACCTGGACGCACTTGTCGTGATTGCCCTGGATCACATCCACAATCACTTCTTCAACCTGGTCCCGGCAATGACCGTCTACACCGGCTCGCCGGTCGTCGCGGCGCTCAACCAAGAGACCGTCGAACTCCCGGCACGCCCAGATCTGGCCAACGCATTGCTGGATCACCTGCTGACCAATGACTTCGACCCGGCGTGGAGCCAGAAGCAGGTGCTCGACCACTCGTTCATGGTGCCGTTGCACTTCGGCATGCAGGGCGGGCTGGACCTACCCGTCATCCCAATCATCCTGAACACCTACGTACCTCCGCAGCCGGAGATCTCGCGGTGCTTCAAACTCGGACGCGAGATTGCCCGTTGGGCTGACAATGCCGGCCTCCGCATCGGGACTCTGGGAACCGGTGGGATGTCGCATTTTCCGGGTACCTCGCGCTACCACGACCCCGACCTGGAGTACGACCAGGAGATCCTGGGCTGGCTGAGGAACGGCGAGGTCAACAAGCTCGCTTCGATGAGCGCCAAGGCGCTGGATACCCACGGTATGACCGAGCTGCGCAACTGGGTGGTTGCCATCGGCGCTCGCGGCAGCGCGCCGAAGGCCCAGCACGTTACCTACGTGCCCAATGATCACTGCGGATACGCCGTCATCGAGTTCTGAAACATACTGCAGCGGAGAGGAAACCAAATGTTAGACGGACTCTACTATCCCCGGCCGCGACCCGAGGACTATGAGCTGGCCAGGTTGATCCACGACATCCAGGAGAGTGACCAACTCTTCACCGACTTCATGGCGAACCCAGAGGAGTTCGTCGGAGGCTACGCGCTGGACGAGGAGGCGCGAAAGCTGATGACGACGTTCGACTACGACGGTCTGGTCGCGCGTGGCATCCATCCCATGCTGTCGGTTCAGTTCATGCGCAACGTTCAGTGGAACCTGAAGATGACTGTTGCCAAGCGGGAAACGGTGTGACGCAGCCGGTCGGCTACGTCCTGACCGGCGGTGTGGTGATCGACGGCACCGGCGGGCCAGCCGTGGCCGCCGACATCCGGCTGCGTGACGGACGCATCGCCGAGGTCGCACATCCGAACTCCCTCGCCACCGACGGTGGCGAGGAGATCGTCGACGCGGCCGGGCGGGCGATCCTGCCCGGTTTCGTCGACATCCACACCCACGCCGACTTCTCTCTGCCCACCCATCCGTCCGCGGCATCCATGATCCGCCAGGGTGTCACCACGCTGGTTGTCGGCAACTGTGGGTTCTCGCCCTTCCCGGTGGGCCCCGGCGAGTACGCAGCACAACTCCATCAGGCAACGGCGATATTCGGTCGAAATCTGAACTGGCAGTGGACCGACCTGCCCGGTTATGCGGCCCACCTCCGCCAGGTGGGCACCGCGGTCAACGTCGCACCGTTGGTGGGACACGGCTCGCTGCGGATCGCCGTGATGGGCTACGAGCGGCGCGACGCCACCCACCGCGAACTCGCCGACATGTGCCGCCTGGCCGAGGAGGCCCTGGCCGCAGGCGCATTCGGAATGTCGTCCGGTCTGATCTATCCGCCCGGCAGTTTCGCGGGCCGCGATGAGCTGGTGGCGCTGTGCCGGGTCGTCGCCGCCCACGGTGGGGTGTACAGCACCCACATGCGCAACGAGGGCGAGCAGTTGCTCGTCGCGCTCGACGAGGCGCTCGAGATCGCACGACGCTCCGGCGTCCGTCTGCAACTGAGCCACCACAAGGTGCTGGGGCGGCGTAACTGGGGCCTCACCGAGACCTCGCTGCAGCGGGTGGATGCGGCAATCGCGGCGGGTGCCGACATCGCGCTGGATCAGTATCCGTATCCCGCGTCGTCGACAACCATGCTGGCGCTGGTGCCGGGCTGGGCTGCTGAGGGTGGTGCGGACGCGTTGGCAGCGCGACTGCGGGATCCCGAGACGAGGGCGACGATCCGCACCGAGGTACTCGACGGACCGACCGACGGACGGCCCAAACGCGACTTCGAACCCGACACCGTCATGATCTCCTCAGTGGGCCTCGACGAGCACGCAGCGTTCGTCGGCCGTCGGCTTGACGAGATCGCACGCGAAGCGCACCGCGAACCCGTCGACCTCATGCTCGACCTACTGCGGCGCGACGGCGCGGTGGAGGTGGTCATCTTCGCCATCGGTGACGAGGACATCGAACGGGTGATGCGACACCCACAAGTGGCGGTCGCCAGCGACGGATGGACCATGCATCCCGACGAAGGCGGTACCCCGCACCCCCGCAGTTACGGCACCTTCGCCAGAGTGCTGCAACGCTATGTGCGCGAACAGCACCTGCTGTCACTGCCGGAGGCGGTGCGCCGGATGACGTCGCTGCCCGCCGACCGCCTCGGCCTGCGCGATCGGGGCCGCATCGCACCCGGTGCGGTGGCCGACCTTGTGGTGCTGGACCCGGATCGGGTCACCGAGCGGGCGACGTTTGTCGACCCGCATCAGTTCGCAGCCGGCGTCGACGAGGTATTCGTCGCGGGTACGCCGGCTGTCCGTGCCGGAGTCCAGACCGACGCCCGATCCGGGACCGTGCTGCGTCGACACCACCAACCTGCGCCTCCGTCGTGAGGCTGGTGCGCAGACCCTGCCGACTCGGCGGAGAGGATATGGCCCAATGGATCTCGGCCTGACCAGACGTACCGCGCTGGTGTTGGGCGCAGGGGGTGGGATTGGCCGCGGAATCGCGGAGGCGTTGGCCGCCGAGGGCGCACACGTCGCGTGTGCGGACCGCAGGCTGGAAGCCGCCCAAGCCACCGTCGAAGCCGTCGGCGGCGATAGCGCCTTGGTCCGTGCGTTCGCCGTGGAACTCGGGGATCGGCAGGCTGAACGGGATCTGGTTGGTCAGGTGCAGGAGAGCCTCGGGTCGGTCGACATCCTCGTCAACAACACCGGAGGACCGCCTAGCACCACGGCCACCGCAGTGCCGATGGACACCTGGAGCAACTACTTCGAATCGATGGTGGCCTCGGTCATCAACCTCGCCGACCTGGTGCTGCCGGGGATGCGGGAACGCGGCTGGGGCCGGGTGGTCACCAGCTCGTCGTCGGGCGTGGTGGTGCCGATTCCGATGCTCGGCATATCGAACACGCTGCGGTCTGCCTTACTGGGATGGTCGAAAACCGTTGCGCGGGAGGTGGGGCCCGACGGTGTCACCTCGAATGTCGTCGTGCCCGGTCGTATCGCCAGCCAGGCTGCACTCGACCGTGACGTGCTTCGTGCCGAACAGCAGCACCGGACCGTCGACGATGTCCAGCAGGACTACCTGGGCCGGATACCCGCGCGACGCTATGGCACCCCGCGTGAATACGGCGACGCAGTGGCGTTTCTCGCCAGCGATCGCGCCGCCTATATCAACGGCGCAATCCTACGTATCGACGGCGGGATGATCGAAAGCGTCTCCTAGCGCGGGCATCGCCTGCACGTTGTTCTGAAACGACAAATGCCAGAGACAGCCGGACATCGGCCAGTCGGCCGTGGCAGGCGGCGGTTGACTTGTACTGTTTCACCAATGTCTGGAGGTAGCGGCGCGTGATGGGCGCGCGGGATTGGCGGCGCGGGGGCGATCACTACTACTGGCTAACCGCCTACCTGGCGTCACACGATCTGCAGCGCCGCACTAGTCGGGCGATTGCCGGCAGCATCTTCGGACTCGGCGTGATCAGCGTGATTCTGTCGTTCGGAGTCTTGGGGCCGCACAGTGTGGGTGGCCGCGTCGCCCAGGTCGTCGTGGCGGGCTGCTGTGTCGTGATGGCATGGGTGTGGCTGCGACCCAGTTGGCCGAGTCGTCGCGTCTCACAGGCAACCGCGGTTGTGGGGACCGTGTGTATCGCGGTGTCATGCGTCATGGTGTCGTCGCCTTTGGTGGGGATATTGGGGGCCACGGCGTACGCGGCGCTCGGGTCGCTCGTCGCCCTCCTCCATTCGATGAGGCTGCTGGCGTTCATCTGGGCCGTCGGCGCCGGTGTCATCGTGTACCTGGCGGTGCAGTTGGCCGAGGACGACGTGTCGGTGGCACTGGCCACGGCTCTGCTGGTCGTGCTCGTCAACGGTTTTGCCGTGTTCGCGAGCCGGTTGGTCATCCGCCTCATCGCCAACGACACCATCCACGGCGACCTGGAAACGGTCACCGGACTGTTCACTCGCGACGGCTTCTACGAGCAGGTCGCCACTCTCATCGGTGCCCGCAGTCGCAACGATGACCGGCGCCTCGTCGTGGTCGTCGTCAACCTCGACAACCACGCGCTGTTGGCCGATATGCACGGTGCTGCCCGAGCTATCCATGTGCGGGTGGCGATCGCCCGGTCCCTGCGCGAGACGGCTCGCCGCGGCGCTGTCATAGCCCATCCCAGCGATTCCGAGTTCTGGGTCGCCGATCTGTTCACCCAGGCCGATCCGCACCCACTGGCAGAGCGGATTCGTGGGGGAGTCGCCGGCGCGCACACGGGTGTCACGGCCAGCGTCGGGGTGGTGTGTACGCCACTGGCTCCGCTGGCCGCCCTGCCCTCCCATGACGTCATGGAGGAACTCCTCACCATTGCGCAGACGGCCATGTTCGAAGCGCGTCGCGCCGGTGGCAATCAGACGCGTACGGCCATTGACCCCGCGCTCACCGTCCTCGAGGAGCCCCGCAGTGAACCCGGGTGGGAAACCGGCTGATCACTCCAGGACGAACACCGGAATCAACCGCGTGGTCTTCACCTGATAGTCGGCGTATGGCGGATAGGCCGCGACCGCCAGCTCCCACCAGTGCTCGCGCTCGGCGCCCTCGAGTTCACGGGCGGTGAGCGTGGCCACCTTGTCGCCGTCCTGCACCGTCACCGAGGGATGGGCCTGCACGTTGTGGTACCAGGACGGATGCGCCGGATCGCCACCCTTGGACGCGACCATGGCGTAGCGGCCGTTCTCCTCGACGCGCATAAGGGGTACGTAGCGCTTCTTCCCGGACTTCGCGCCGGTCGTGGTGAATAGGACGATGGGGCGGTCTAGAACCTCGACCCCGTCGGTGGTGCCTTGGGCCAGGATGCGTTCGGTCTGCTCGCGGACCCAGTCGGTGGGGCTCAGTTCGGTTGGCTCAGTCATCTACCCCGCAACAGCGCGCGGCGCCGCGCTATTTCCGCGCACTGGATTCGGTGTCGCCAGCAAACACAAGTCTCAGTGAACGGGACTACGGCTTGTCTGCGGACCCCCTGTGAGACCACCGTCACACAGTCCGCACGAACGAACAGGAAGTCTTCAATGAACGATCCTTCTCATCCCGACGCAACAGCGGGTCCGCCGGCTCGATCGAGAGGCCTCGACGTCGCCCGCCGGCGTCGATCCGCGGTGTGGAAAGTCTTCGGTATCGCCCTGGCCTCGTTCGCGCTCCTCTTCGGGGCCGCCATCCCCGCCACCGCAGCCGAGCTGATGAGGGTGACGTTCGTGCGGCACGGCGAGTCAGCCGGCAACGCCTCGGGCCTGATCGACACGACGACACCCGGTCCGGTGCTGACCGCGCTGGGCCAGCAGCAGGCACGGGATATCGCCGCCAAGCTGGGCGATAACAACTACGACGGCATCTACGCGTCGACAATGGTGCGGACGCAGCTCACGGCCACGCCGATGTCGCAGTACCTGGGCCTGCCCATCAATGTGCTCGACGGCCTGCAGGAGATCCCGGCCGGTGTCTTCGAGGGCACCCCGGAGGCCAACGCCCAGGGCGGGTACGGCCTGTACCCGATCGGATGGACGTTCCCGGGCGTCATCCCCCAGATCCCGGTCGACATGTTCAACAAGGGCACGTTCATGCCCGGCACCACCGAGAACGGGTACTCGTTCGACGCCAGGGTCGACGGTGCGCTGCAGACCATCTACGACAACGGCGACCGGAACGCCGTCGTCTTCGCGCACGGCGGGACCATCATGTTCTGGACCATGATGAACGTTAAGAACCTCACCGTGATGGAGAAGCTCCAGCTGCTGCAGACGGCTCAGTTGGGCAACACCGATTACGTCGTCATCGAGGGCAACAACGAGGACGGTTGGACCCTGGTGAACTGGAACGGCAAGGAGTTCGCCCCCGAGCCCACACTCGGCAACGAGGTGCAGCTTCAGGTGCGCACGCTGACCCGACAGCTCGCCGCGACCGCGCAGAAGATCTCCGCCGCGTTCGCCACGAGGGATTTCGCAACGATTGCGACGGCGATCAACCGGGGCGTCGCCGAGGCGAAGTTCTCGATGATCAAGTTCCAGCGCGCGGTGACCGCCAAAGTCATCCACGAGGTGGACCAGGTGATCAAGCGGGTCTTCCCCGCACCGGCTCCCGCACCCGCGCCGGCAGCAGTCGAGGCTCTGACGGCCAAGTCGACCGCCGAGTCCGCGGCGTCGCTGAAGGTCGTGGCGGACCCCGAACCGAGCACCGCTCGGAAGTCGAACGCAGTCGCCGAGCCTGAGGCAACGCCGGCCAAGGTCGAGACGCAGGACGTCAACACCGAGGTTGTCGAGACTGAGGTTGTCGAGACGAAAGATGTGGTGTCCAACGGCAAGACCGATCTGACCAACGGCAACAAGGTCGTACCGGGTGTGCCCGTAACCGGCTCCGATACCCCCGTCCAGGGTGCGCAGGACGGCGTGACGGATGTCAGCGACCCGGTCGCGACCTCGGTCAAGAAGCTCCAGGAGGCGGCCAAGAAGTTCGTCGCCAAGGCCAAGGCCGGCAACACCGGCACTTCGGGCGGCGCGGGGACGTCTGACGCCACCGGCGGAGCGGATAGCGGCAGCCAGAGCGACGCCGCGTGATGTAGCGACACGCTGCTAGCCGCGTGAGCACAGTCGGCCCCTTCCATCAGATGGAAGGGGCCGATTGTGTTGCCGCTCGCGTGATGAGATCGTTTCGGTGGAGTCGACATCTACCTGGAGGCGGTCTTGCAGCGGTCCGCGAACGGCAGCGCATCAGACGCGGCGACGTCGATGGTGGCTCGGGTCGCACTGATCATGAATTCGTTCGACGATCCCGGTCAGCTGCTCCGACTGGACCAGGTCGTCATCCGCACCGGGCTGCCCCGCTCGTCGGTCCATCGCATCCTCACCCAGTTGCATGCGTCCGGGCTGCTGCAGCACCGCGCGGACGGATACCGCCTCGCGGCCCCGTCCCTGCCGGTGACCCGCATGGTGGACCATTCCCAGTTGCGTGGCGTGGCATCCCGCGTGCTCGACCGGCTCCAGGCCGACACCGGGCTCGTGGTTCACCTCGGCGTGCTACTCGGGGCCGATGTCGTCTACCTCGACAAGGTGTCGGGGGGCAGTGGCACCGTGGTGCCGACACGCGTCGCCGGGCACACACCGGCGCACGCCAGCGCGTTGGGCAAGGCGATGCTGGCGCTGCTTGCCGCCGAGGAGGTGGACTCGATAGTCGGTGACCCGCTTCGCAAGTGCACTCCGGCAACGATCGCCGACCTCCCCACATTGCATCAGGAGCTGGCCCGGATCAGATCCCGCCACGGACTCGCATACGACGACCAGGAACTCGCCGTCGGCCTGTCCAGCGTCGCGGCCCCGATCGCAATGGCGGACGGCGAGTTGGCGGGCCTCTCGCTCACCGGCGCGGTACCCATCCACCGTCTACAACGAATGGCGCCCTTCCTCACGCGCGCAGCGAGGGGCATATCGGAGCGCATCGGCAGCACCGAATTCGCCTTGGCGCGCAATCAAACCGACTCCGTGACAGTCACCGACGACATGTTGTCCCGGGTGCTTCGCACGTTGTCCTCCGACGACTGGGTGTAGCCGGACGCTCACCAGATGAGATCGTCGACAGTGAGGCCGAACGCGAACCGGCCCACCACTGACAGCACCTGCTCAACATTGCTGGAGACGTGCATGCGGGCCGTCGCCACATCGCGCCACACACGTTCCATCAGCACCTCGTCGGCCTCCTGGCCCAGGCTCTGCATGACCACGCTGATGGCCCGCACGGCGCGTTCAGAGGCCATCACCTGGTCCCGACGAGTTCGCAGCATCAGCTCGGCGTCCGGATAGCCACCTCCGCGAACGCAGTCCATGAGATCACCCACGTTGCGCCGGATCTGTTGCAGCGACAGTTCGACGTCGGTGTGGGCCATGGCCAGCGCGCTCAGCGGCGTCGATGCTGCAGGCAGCCGCGAGGCCAGCATCCGTTGCGCCGCGCCGAGCAGCGGCATGGTCCCGGCCAGCGTGTACAGCGTCGGTTGCGGAAGTCGGTCCAGTGCAGGTACGTGGGCGTCCAGGGTCAGGTTGAGCCAGCTGAACGTGCGGTGTTCGGGCACAAAGGCTCCGGAGACGACGACGTCGTCGGCACCGATTCCGCGCAGTCCCAGCCCATTCCAGATCGGTTCGACGACATAGTCGGTGCGCGGCACGAGGACCGCCATGAAGTCCTGGGCGGCGCCGTCCGGTCCGACGCGCAATGCTGCCGCGCTCATCCACGAGGCGTGGTTGGCGCCTGTGCAGCGACTCCACCGACCGGACAGCCAGTAACCACCGTCCGTGCGCTCGAGTCGTCCGGTCGGCGCGTAGGACGAACACAGCAGAGCCCGGGGGTCTGCACCCCAGATCTCCTGTAGTGCGCGCTGATCACGCACGGACAGGCCCCAACTGTTCACCCCGAGCCATCCGGCCAACCAGCCGGTGGACATGCAGGCTGCCGACAGTTCGCGGGTAGCAGTCAAGTAGTCCTCGGGCTCAGCCTCCAGGCCGCCGAACGGCTTGGGCTGCAGCATAGCGAAGTAACCCGCGTCGTGCAGGCTCGCGATAACCTGCGGATCGACTGCGCCGCGGCGATCGACATCGGCCGCGGCGGCGGCGATCGAGGGCAGTAGTGAGCGAACCGCGGCCAGCACGGATTGCGACGTAGTCTCCGTCATAGCTGTCTATCCCGTGTCACGATCATGCATATCATCCGTTGCCGGCCCGAGGAGGCGTTTATGGCCGAGTCGAATGGCGCGGTACGCGAGATTCTCGACTCGGTGACAGCTGAATCTATTGGGGCACTCCATGGTTCGGCGGTAGGTAGGGTACTGCAACCGGCTCGGTACGGCGGATTTGCGCTGGGCACCGATGAGTTCGTCGCGGTGGTTCTCGAGTGCGCAGCACTCGACGGATCGCTCGGCTGGCTTGCCTCTGTGTTCAACGTTGCCGCCCACGAGGTGGCGGATCTGCCGGCGCATGTGGCCGACGAGGTGTGGAACTCGGACCCTCATGCGCTGATCACCACCAGCCATCGAGCCGCGGAGGGTTGTCTTCACGATCGAAGGCTGACCGGTCGGTGGACGTCGGTCATCGGTGCCGAACAGGCTGATTGGCTGTTGCTGACCGCAGAGAACTATCGGGTGCTGGTGCCGCGTGACGCGGTCGGAATCGATCCGGTGATCAGCCAGACGGGTCTGAACGCGGCGGGTGTCTGTGACGTGACGGTCACCGATTTGCCGGTTGACGATCGACACATCTTCAGAAGTCCTCGCGACGTGGTGTCGGTGGTCGCGGGAGCAGGTGCGGCGGCCGCCGTCGTGGGATCGGCCGATGGCGTGTGGCGCCAGCACGTCGACCAGGTGCGCGCGCGACTCGCCGCCTCGTACAGCGGTGACGAGATGACCAATGAGGCTGCCACGCAGGTGGCCCGGGCGGCGTCCGACATCGATGCCGCCAAAATTCAGGTCACCACGTCCCTGCACATGCTGGGCGATGCCGCGTTGTGGGCCCATCGGCAAGCTGTTGCCCGAGCGTGTGACGCGGCCGATCGGCTCCTGGGGAGCAGCCGACACGCGCTGGATGCGTCGGACCCGACCACCCGCATGTGGAAGGACGTTTACGCCGGTTCCCGACTGGCTGCGGCGGTGTAGGGCGTCAACCCCCGCAGCAGCACGGCGAGACCGAACTCGAAGGCGTCGTCGGCGCGGTCGGCTCTGGCGGATCCGGTGGCCAGCGCGGCGGTGAGCTCAGGCCCCACGTCGGGTCCGGACGTCCAGGGGGCCTCCGGGGCGGCCACGTCGAGCGCCGAGCCGAGCACGAAGCAGTCGATCATGGTGATGATGCGCAGCGTGTCGTCGGCGCCGAACCCGGCCCGGGCCAGCGTGACAGCCAGCAGGTTGTACATGGTGACGGCTTGGTGGCTGTTGACCGGATAAGCCGTGAGCAGCGGAATCAGCCGCGGAAAACGGGCGTAGCTGCGCCGGTAACAGCGCATGACCTCGGCGACGACATCGGCCCAGGGCAGGTCGGGTTCGCTGTCGGGCAGCGCGACATCGCTCATGGCCTTCTCGCGCAGCAGTTCGATGATCTGCTCGCGTCCGGAAACGTGGTTGTACAGCGACGACGGGCTGACGTTGAGCTTGCGGGCCAGCTCCGGAATCGTGAACCCGCCGCCGGAATTCACGAGATCCATTGCCGCGCAAGTAATCCTGTCCGTGGACAGGATCGGCACCGATGGGCGTCCCATATGAGTTCTCCCCAAGCTCTTTACAACAGCGTGTCCTCCATCACACAATAAACGAAATTGATTCGTTTTAGGAGTACCGACATGCTCATGTTGTCTGCCGCGGCCGCCGAACCGCTGTCCCGCTCGACCGCGTCTGAGCGGCCACCGCTGCGGGTCGGGCTGGTGCAGCACCGCTGGCGCGACGATGCCGCCGAGCTGGCCAGGGTCCTGCGCGAAGGCATCGACCGGGCCGCCGGTGCAGGTGCGCGCGCGGTGTTCCTGCCGGAGATCACCCTGCTGCGCTATCCGGCGGACACTCCAGCCGCGCCGAACCCGGGGGATCACGCCGAGGACCTGACCGGTGGCCCGACGTTCGCGCTCGCGGCCGAGGCGGCCAGGGCCAACGGGGTCTTCGTGCACGCATCGCTGTACGAGAAGGCGCAGGCAGCCGACGGCCTGGGCTACAACACCGCGATCCTGGTGTCCCCGGCCGGCGACCTGGTGGCCCGAACCCGCAAGATGCACATCCCGATCTCGGCCGGCTATTACGAGGACACCTACTTCCGGGCCGGTCCCGCGGACGGCGATCCCTACCCGGTGTACAAACCGGACGGCCTGGACGCCCGGATCGGCATGCCGACCTGCTGGGACGAATGGTTCCCCGAGGTGGCCCGCAACTACTCGCTGGGCGGCGCCGAGATCGTGGTCTATCCGACGGCGATCGGGTCCGAGCCGGTGTTCCCCGCCTTCGACACCCAGCCGCTGTGGCAGCAGGTGATCGTCGCCAACGGCATCAACAGCGGATTGTTCATGGTCGTGCCTAACCGCACCGGCGACGAGGGCGCGCTGTCGTTCTACGGTTCGTCGTTCATCTCCGACCCGTACGGCCGGGTGCTAGTGCAGGCGCCGCGCGACGAGGAGGCCGTGCTGGTCGCCGACCTCGACCTGGACCAGCGCCGCGACTGGCTGGAGTTGTTCCCGTTCCTGCTGACCCGCCGGCCCGACAGTTATGGTGCGCTGCACGCACCGGTGGACGCGGCCAGGCCCTACGGCGAAGGCCATGACGCCACGGCGGTCGTCAAGTGACCCGGTACCTCATGCCCGCCGAGGGCGCCCCGCAGGATCGGGTGTGGATGGCCTTTCCCAGTGCGGGCTACTCGCTCGGAGATACCGAAGAAGCCCGACATCAGGCGCGGTCCACCTGGGCGGCGGTGGCCCACGCCATCGCGCAGTTCGAGCCGGTCACCATGCTCGTCGATCCGGACGAGATCGGGGCCGCGAAACGCTATGTGTCCCAGGACATCGAGATAGTGGAGACACCGCTGAACGACGCCTGGATGCGGGATATCGGGCCGACGTTCGTGCACGCTGACGACGGGTCGGTGGCCGCGGTCGACTGGGTGTTCAACGGTTGGGGCGCCCAGGACTGGGCGCGCTGGGACCGCGATGCCAAGGTAGGCGTAACGGTGGCCGAGCTCGCCGGCGTGCCAGTGGTGGCGTCGCCACTTGTCAACGAGGGCGGTGGTATTCAGGTCGACGGAGAGGGTACCGTGCTGGTCACCGAGACCGTCCAACTGGACCCCGGCCGCAACCCCGGTCTGTCCAGAGCCGATGTCGAGGCCGAACTCGCCCGCACCATTGGCGCCACAAAGGTGGTCTGGTTGCCGCGCGGGCTGACCCGCGACTCGCAGCGCTTCGGCACCCGCGGCCACGTCGACATCGTCGCGGCGATCACCGCTCCCGGGCGGCTGCTACTGCACACCCAAACCGCCGACGCACACCCGGACACCCTGGTGTGCAAGGAGATTCGTTCAGCTCTGGATGGTGCGTACGATTTCGAAATTGTGGAGATGCCGGCCCCGACCATCCTCGCCGACGGCGACGGATACGTCGACTACAGCTACATCAACCACCTGGTGGTCAACGGCGGGGTGATCGCCTGCAGCTTCGATGACCCGCGGGACGCCGATGCCGCGGCGATCCTCGCCGAGCAGTACCCGGGCCGCACCGTGGTATCGGTCGACGCCCGGCCGCTGTTCGAACGTGGCGGCGGAATCCACTGCATCACGCAGCAGCAACCATCGCCGATAAACCCCGCGGAGCGCGTGTGACCGCGCGTAATGTCCCGACCGTGGCGACGTTGTTTCACGGCGGCGTGATCTGGACCGGCACCGAGACCACCGATGCGCTGCTGATTGCTGACGGCGTGGTGCTCGCCGTGGGGGAGCAGGCCCGTGCGCAACCCTGCGATGCGCAGGTCGACCTAGCCGGTGGTTTTCTGATGCCGTCCTTCGGTGACGGCCATGCCCACCCGCTCTACGGCGGGCTGGAATCCGCCGGGCCGGCGGTGCGGGCATGTTCCTCGGTGGACGAAATCGTGTCGACAGTTGGGGAATTCGCGGCCGCCAATCCTCACGAGGACTGGATCGTCGGCGCGTCCTACGACGGCAGCCTGGTTCCCGACGGCCTGTTCGACGCACGCTGGCTCGATGCTGCCGTACCAGACCGGCCCGTGGTGCTGCGGGCGTGGGACTACCACACCTTCTGGGTCAATTCCGTTGCGCTGCAACGAGCGGGGATCACCGACGACACTCCTGACCCGGTGCTGGGCGAGATCCCGCGGCGGTCGGACGGATCGGCGCTCGGCACGCTGCGGGAATGGGGTGCCACCGACCTGGTTTCCGCCGTCATGCCCCCGCGTGACGAGTCAGTGCGCATCGCGGCGCTATCGGCCGCCGCCGACTACTTCCTGGCCCGCGGCGTCACGTGGGTGCAGGACGCCTGGGTTGAGCCGGCCGATGTCGACACCTACCTAGCGGCCGCTGCGCAGGGTGCGTTGCGGATGCGCTTCAACCTCGCGTTCTACGCCGACCCGCGCCATTTCGACACTCAGATTACGCAGTTCGCCTCGGCCCACGATCGTGTCGAGGCGGCGAAGTCACCCCTTCTGACGGCGAACACCGTGAAGTTCTTCGCCGACGGGGTGGTGGAGAATGAGACCGGAGCACTGCTGGCGCCGTATTGCTCGGGTCTGCACAGCCACGGAATGACGCTGTGGGAGGGCGACTCGCTGGCCGAGGCCGCCCGCCGCGTCGATGACCTCGGCCTCCAGATCCACATCCACGCCATCGGCGACGCCGCGGTGCGCCAGGCCCTCGACGCCATCGAGTACGTCGTTCGGCGGAACGGACCCCGTGACCGGCGCCCGGTGATCGCCCACGCTCAGCTCGTCGACGACGCCGACATCGGCCGGTTCGCCGAACTCGGCGTCATCCCGAACGTGCAGCCGCTGTGGGCTCAGATGGACGCGTTGATGACGGTGCTGACCATTCCGCGGCTCGGTGCCGAACGCGCCGACAAGCAGTACCGGATACGTTCACTGGAATCCTCCGGGGCGACAGTGGCATTCGGCTCGGACTGGCCGGTGTCATCGGGCGCGCCGCTGGACGGAATCGCAGTCGCGGTGTCCCGGCAGACCGCCGAGGGTGCCCCGGAGGGTGGCTGGACACCCGAGGAGATCATCCCGATCGAGCAGGCGCTGTCCTCGTACACGGCCGGTGTGGCATACCAGGCGTTCGCCGAATCCGGCTGGGGCCGCCTGGTGCCCGGCGCCAGTGCCGACCTGGTCTGGCTCGAGGGTGATCCCACTCGGACTGCCGCGCTGGACCTTCCGGCGCTGCGGGTCCGCACAACGTATCTGCAGGGTCAGCCGCTGTACTCGGCCGAACAGTGAAAGGCGATGCCATGACCGTTACCTCCCCCGACACGGAAGGCCGCCTGCGCCGCGTTCTCGGTCTCCCGTCCCTGGTGCTGTTCGGCCTGGTCTACATGGTGCCGCTCACGGTGTTCACCACCTACGGCATCGTCACCGAAGTGACCGGTGGGAGACTGCCGTTCGCGTATGTGGTGACGTTGGTCGCCATGGTTTTCACCGCCCGGTCCTACGCCCGGATGGCCGGGGCGTTCCCGGTGGCGGGGTCGGCCTATACCTACACGCAGAAGACCTTCGGTGCCCCGATCGGCTTCCTGGCCGGATGGTCGCTGCTGCTGGACTACCTGTTCCTGCCGATGATCAATTACTTGGTCATCGGAATCTACCTGGAGGCCGCCTTCCCGGCGATCCCGGCCTGGATCATCATCGTGGTGACGATCGCCATCGTCACCGTGCTCAACATCATCGGCATCGTGTCGGTGGCCCGCGCCAACTTCCTCATCATCGCGATCCAGGCCATCTTCATTGTGATGTTCGTGGTGCTCTCGTGCGTGACGTTGTTCGGCGGCGGCTCGGTGGATCCGGCAGCTCCATTCAGCGGTGACGGTACGACGTCGGGCTTGGCCCCGGTGTTCGCCGGCGCGGCGATCCTGTGTCTGTCATTCCTGGGCTTCGACGCGGTGTCCACCCTGTCTGAGGAGGCGAAGGACCCGAAACGGACGGTGCCGCAGGCAATCATGATCGCCACGCTGGTGGCCGGATTGATCTTCATCGGGCTGTCCTACCTGTCGCAGGTGGTGTTCCCGTCGAACGAGTTCGCCGATGTCGACTCGGGTGCGCTGGACGTGATGGCCGCCGTCGGCGGGGATTTCGCCAAGACGTTCTTCACTGCCGCCTACGTTGCCGGCGCGCTCGGGTCGGCCATCACCTCGCAGGCCTCGGTGGCCCGCATCCTCTTCGCCATGGGTCGCGACGGGATTCTGCCGCGGCAGGTGTTCGGTCGGTTGTCAGCCAGATTCGCCACCCCGGTGTACGCGATCCTGGTGGTGTCGGCGGTGTCGCTGCTGGCTGTGGTCATCGACCTGGCGACGTTGGCATCACTGATAAGTTTCGGTGCGCTGGTGGCATTCTCGGTGGTCAATCTGTCGGTGATCAAGCACTACTTCGTGGACCTGCGGCAGCGCTCGGGTGGCCAGATCTTGAACAGTCTGGTGTTGCCGTTCATCGGTTTCGCGTTGACGGTCTGGTTGTGGACCAGCTTGTCGTCGGAGACGTTGATCGTCGGGTTATGCTGGCTGGCAGTCGGTTTCATCTGGCTGCTGGGTGTGACGCGCGGATTCTCCCGCCCGACACCCACGCTGGACCTCAAGGAATAGCCTGCCGACGGTTTCGCCTACGGAGTCGGCGTGAAGACCGACGTGTACATCCTCAGGGCGGTCTGAAATAGGTCGGCGTCATCGAGTTCACCGGCGAGCATGATGCCCTCGCTGGTGGCATCCTCTCCCTGGTCAGCCCCACCCCGAGCGGTCTGGCAACGATGGAGAATCACGCGCGGACGACGCCCCGGCGTCGCGGTGACTGACAAACAAGATCAGTTGACCGGCTTTGCCTTTCGTTCGAACGCGTCGCGGTCCGCCTGCGGACGCAACGGGTTGAGGGCGTAGACCACGCAGAACTGCTTGCCTGTCGGGTCCGCCATGATGACCCACTGCCCGGGGTGGGTGAGGAACGAATCGTCGACCACCGTCGCGCCGAGCCCCACCAGCCTTTCGATCTCGGCCGGGAGATCATCGGTGTGGATGTCGATGTGCACTCCCGGCCGGTCGGAGTGCACATTCTGAACCACTACTCGGAAATCGTCGGAAGCGCCTTCGAGGATGCGGTAGTCGCGGCCGCCTCTAGGACGCAACACGTCAGCATCGAGTGCGCCCGCCCAGAATCGAGCTGTCTCTTCGTGGACGTCCGCCGGGGCGTCGATGATCAACGTGTTGAGCAATATTCGATGCACTGCGAGTCCTCAATGGCGCCAGGATATTCCGGGTCAGGGTAGCAAGGTGGGCATGGCGGCCCAGCCGCGGACCGCGGCGGTCTCCGACGGCACGGCATTGGGCCAATCGACCTCCCACTCGGGGAAGCGTTTCAGGATCTCCTCCAGCGCGATGCGAAGTTCCAGCCGGGCCAAGGCGTTGCCCATGCAGAAATGGGTGCCCGCGCCGAAAGTGAGGTGCGAACGGTGCTCCCGGTGAATATCGAAGACGTCACCGTCCGGCGCGAACCGGCGGCGATCGCGGTTGGCTGCACCAACCAGCAGGAGCATCGCCGAACCTTCCGGCACGGTTTTGCCGTAGTACTCGACATCGCGGGCGACATAGCGGGCGAGTTGCAGCGCCGGCGGCTCCCAGCGCAGGATCTCCTCGATCGCCTGGGGGATCAGGCTGTGGTCGGCCACCAGGTCGCGCCGCTGATCCGGAACTTCGGCCAGGGTCTTGCCTGCCCAGCCGAGCATCCGGGTGGTGGTCTCGGAACCGGCCGTCGCGATTACCGTCAAGTACAGCAGCAACTCGTCGCGGCGCAGCTTGCGCACTGTGCCGGTCTCGTCTTCGAACTCGGCGTTGAGCAGGTCGGTCATGATGTCGTCGGACGGGTGCTCGGTCCGCCAGTCGACGAACTCCGCGAACACCTCACCGGTGGCCAGCGAGTCGACTTTGTCCTTGTTGAGGGTCTCCTCGCCGTGGTCGGTGATCTGCTGCTGCCGATCTTCGGGGATACCCAGCAGCATGCCGATGACGCGCATAGGCATCTGCTCACCGAGATCGTTGACGAAGTCGAATCGATCGGACCCGACCAGTGGATCCAGGCAGCGTGTCGTGAACTCCCGGATCTGGGGTTCCAGCGCCAGCACCTTGCGCGGCGTGAACACCCGCGACAGCAGATTGCGGTGGATGTTGTGGATCGGCGGATCCTCGAAGATCAGGGTCCCTGGCGGGATCTCCATGCCGGACTTGATGATCTCCAGGAGTGCTCCACGCCCGGAGATGAACGTGTCGTGGTCAATGGTCGCCTTGTTGACATCGTCGTAGCGGCTCAGTGCATAGAAGTCGTGCTGCTCGTTGTAGTAGAGCGGGGCCTCTTCCCGGAACCGGGCGAACGCCGGGTAGGGGTTCATGTTGAGGTCGATGTCGTAGGGGTCGTAGTACAGCTCGGCTTCGGTCGGCGCGGTCATGGGGACCCCGCCGGAGTGTGTGTTTGCTGTGCGCGATGCGTCGGGCCGGTGGTGAAACCGGACGCGGCGGGACTGGATGTGGGCACGGATGATCTCCTGAGGGGATTTGACGCGGCTGGGCATCTGCTTAGCAGACCAGCGGATGCCCGGTCAAGGACGTTGACGAAATGAGCCACAAATCCGACTGGTGCACAACGTATTCCGTGCGGTGTTCGCGCATCACCAGAATCTCGAGGTCTCAGAGGGAGTATGGTCGCGAACCAGTCTGCTATGTGTCGAAGGGAAAAGGCGTGTCTGAGTTACGTTTTGACGGCAGGGTTGCGATTGTCACCGGCGCCGGACGCGGTATCGGCCGCGGCCACGCCCTGTTGTTGGCGCAGAAAGGTGCGCGCATCGTCGTCGCAGACTACGGCGTCGACCCCGATGGCAACGGTACGTCGTCGCTCCCTGCGGACGAAGTGGCGCGGGAGATCAGGGATCTCGGCGGCGACGCCATCGCGTGCTGCACGTCGGTGGCCGACGAGCGGGAGGCGACGTCCATCGTCGACACGGCACTCGACGCATTCGGCCGACTCGACATCGTGGTCAATAATGCGGGTATTCACGACCCTGCGGACTTCGAGGCACTGTCGCTCGGCCAGTTCCGCAGCATGCTGGACGTGCACTTCTTCGGAACGCTCTTCGTGATCAGGGCGGCCTGGCCGCACTTCCGGTCGGCTGGGTACGGCCGGATCGTCAACACCGTCTCCGAGGCCATGCTGGGCGGGGTATCCGGTCTGACCAGCTACGCATCGGCCAAGGGCGCCGTATACGGACTGACCCGAAACCTCGCCACCGAAGGTCTGAGCAAGGGAATCCGGGTCAATGCCGTCGCACCCCGCGCCTACACGCGCTTGTCCGCCGACCACTGCGACAACCTCTCGACCCTGTACGGGATGTCGGAAGAGAGGATCGCGCAGGTCAACGCCAGTATGCCGCCCGAGTTGTGTGCCCCGGCTGTCGCGTACCTGGCCCATGAGGCGTGCCGACTGAACGGCGAGGTGCTGCAGGTCGGGATGGGTGGGGTAGCGCGACTGGCCTTCGTCGCGGCGAGGGGTCTGCGTCAGGCCTCGCTCACGGCGGAGAGCATTGCGGAGAACATCGAGGCAGTGCTCGACATCGATGGGTCCGAGGTTCCCTCGACTGACGACAAGTTCAGTGCGCTGCGCTCAAAGTGACGGCCGGTAAAGGTGATTCAGCGCAGGCGATTATGGCCCGGCGAGCCGCGGGCGTTCGGCGCTGAGCGATTGGGCGTGCTCGAGGATCCGCGCCCGCGCCTTCGGTTTCGCCACGGCGAGCAGGCAGATGTCGAAGGCGTGCAACGCGCCGGCGCGTAGTTCGGCGTCGTCGAGATCGCCGCCTGTCCACCGACGCTGCAGGTGAAACAACACCATCGCCGCATGTTCGGCCAGTAGAGCCGGTTCGATGTCGGCGCGGAGCGCGCCCGCCTTGGTTGCGGCGCCGATCTCGGCGACGATCAGGTCCCACCCCGTCCAGCGGACATTCACCAGGTCGACCAGGCGGTCGTCCATGACGACGGCTCGCACCACGGCCTTGGGTACCTCGGCCACGGTCTTGTCGATCGAGACGGCGATTGCCTCCCAGATCCGTTCGATCGGATCGGTGGCGGTCAGGTGGTGAACGGCCACGTCGATGGAGTCCAGTGAACGTTGGACCAGCGCGGTGAGCAGGCCGTCCTTGTCGCCGAAGTGGTTGTAGAGCGTGCGGACGCTGACTCCCGCCTCGCTGGCTAGTCGACGCATGGAGAGCTGCTCCACGCCGTGAGCCTCGATGAAGGTCCGCGCAGCGTCGAGCACATGTCGACTCGTCCGCTCCTGGACCCGAGATCCCATGGCGAAAACCCTAGTCAATGGGCTTACTGCGTTGCCTTCGGGCTGGTTTTGCCACATCGGAGCAAAAGTACAACACTGTTGCAAAAATGGGTTGAACGTGTTTAACATTTCTGCAACGAACCTCCCGAAGCGTGAGATCAAGGGGAAGAGATGTCGCAAGTCCAGTCCGGCTCCGTCGGCAGGGAAGCCGATGATCAGCGCTACGTTGTGATGTCGATCGACAGCCACGTCGGCCCGTCCGTGAAGGACCAGCTGCGCCCGTACTGCGACGCCAAATACCTCGACGACTTCGATCGCTTCGTGGCGGAAATGGAAAGCCAGGGGCTGTTGAGCTGGCGGTCATCGGAGGCCAAATCCGGTGAGAGACAGAGCTGGTCACTGGGCAAGTCCCAAGCTGAGCGGGGTAAGGCCCAAGCCAAGAAGCTCGGAGAGGCCGAGGCGGAGAAGTTCGGCAAGCAGGCAGGTATTCGCAATGCGGATCAGGTCGGTGCGCGGTTCCTGCAACGCAGTTACGAGCACAGCCTGGCGCCGGGACTGCAGGACCATGACGCCCGTATCGCCGATATGGACGAGCAGGGTGTGGCAGCGGACGTCATCTTCCACGGTGGCCTCAACGGCCAGTCGATCCCGTTCTCGACCACCGGGCTGATCAGCTGGGGCGACACCGCATATGACTATCTCGAACGGGTCGGGGTCCGCATCTACAACCGGTGGCTGGCGGACTTCGTGTCGCTGGCCCCGGAGCGGCACGCCGGTATCGCGCACATCCCGATCTCCGACTTGAGCGCGTGCGCCGAGGAGGTCGAGTGGGCGGCTGAGGCTGGCCTGAAGGGGATCAATCTGCCCGCGCCGCGTGGTGACTTCCCAATGCTCAACGACCCTGCGTGGGAGCCGCTTTGGGCGGCCTGCAACGAGACTGGAATGTCTGTCAACACGCATGGTGGCGGCGGTGAGCACTACCCCTACGAGGGGCAGGGCGCACAGATGATGTACATGATGGAGACGCCGTTCCGCACCCGCCGCGGACTATGGGTGATGATCTTCAGCGGCGTCTTCGAGCGCTATCCGAACCTCAAGCTGGTACTCACCGAGCAGTGGGTGGACTGGGCGCCGGCCGCCATGGCCGATATGGACGGGCTCTATCACGGTCCCACGGGTGCCGCCATTCGCGCCAAGCTGCCCAAGCCGCCGTCGGAGTACTTCCGTCAGAACTGTTACATCGGGGCGAGTTTCATGTCCAACAGTGAGGCCAAAGTGTCCGTCGAACACGATCTGATCGACAATGTCATGTGGGGCGATGACTACCCGCATGCCGAGGGAACCTTCCCGGACACGCGCGAGGCGATGCGGTTCACCTTCTCCGACATCGACACGAAGTACACCCAGAAGTTCCTTGGCGAGACCGCCATCGACCTGTATGGCCTCGACCGCGACAAGTTGACCACTATCGCCGATCGGATCGGCCCCACCGTCGCCGAGGTCGCCACGCCCTACGCACTGCCCGAGGACGCCGTGGTCGGTCTCTACGCCTTCCGTACCGGGCCCGGCATCTTCGTCTGACCCAACGCCGGCTCGGATCGGAACAATCTGTGAAACACCCTGTCTGCGAGGAGATCACCGTCCACCATGGATGATGCCACCGGTCTGAAGACGCCATGTCGCCTGGTCACCGCCGAGGAGGTCGAACATCTCCACGAGCACGGCTGGGTCAAGTTGCGGCGCTTCGTCGACCCCGATGTGCTGGACAGAATGCTGGAAGTGGCCCAGGCCAAGATGGGTGAGGACGCGGACAGCAATCCATTGAAGGCAGGCATGACTGCCGCAGCCGGCGGTGAGGCCAAGGGAGCGCTCGCGTACTTCAATGCCGAGCGAAGTGGTGGCCTGTCCAGTCCGGTGCTGCGGCCGCTGATCGACGAGATCGGCAAGAGTGCGACGAAGCTGCTCAACCGGCGCACCAATGGTGGAACACCTGTCGGAACCAGGTACTACAACGACTTCTTCGTACCAAAACTGCCGTCCAACAAGTCCTCTCGGCACGGCGGCAACGGTGCCACCGCGTTCCACCAGGACTACATAACGTTCGCGGTCGACCGGACTGGCGGTATGACGTTCTGGATACCGTTGGAGCCGTACGGTCCAGAGGCCGGGACGATGTCGTTCGTCAGCGGGTCGCACCGCCTCGGTGTCCTCGGCGACTACACCACCTACGGTGGCAGCGATGCTCTCGGCGTGTTTCCGGAGCTGCGTGAGCTGCAGACCAGCGAGCAGATGACCTACGAGCTGGGTGACGTCACGGTGCACACGCATCTCACCATCCACGGCGCCGGTGCGAACATGATGGACCGACCGCGCTGGGGTTATCTGCTGGTCG
Source organism: Mycobacterium sp. IDUB_39 (assembly GCF_055419205.1). NCBI lineage: Bacteria > Bacillati > Actinomycetota > Actinomycetes > Mycobacteriales > Mycobacteriaceae > Mycobacterium > Mycobacterium sp. IDUB_39. The sequence continues at coordinate 1,037,277 of NZ_JBVAXF010000001.1, read as the reverse complement.
TTCAGCCCGAAGACGTCTGCTGGAACGGATCGCCGTGCCCGAACTTCGACACCACCGAGATGGCGCCGTGGGCGGCGCTTAACGACGAGCGCTTCCCCCTGATCGGCGCGGGGCCACTTCCTTGACGAAAGGGTTGCGATTCCCCAACCGGAACTTCATGCAGGTGTGCTGGGTGGTTCCCGACCTTCGTATCGCCATCGAGTCCTGGTCCCGCAGCGCGGGTGTCGGGCCCTTCTTCTGGTTCGACGGCGTGGACTGCGTGGACGGCCGACATCGAGGGGTGCCCGCCGAGTTCCCGGCGGTCGCGGCCGCCATCGCCTATGCGGGAGATCTGCAGATCGAGCTGGTCTGCCAGGACAACGACCAGCCGGGCGTGTTCCGCGACGTCTTCGACACGGGACAGTCGGGCCTGCACCACATGGCGCTGGTCTGTGCCGACTACGAGTCCGAGCGCGACGCCTACGTCGATGGGGGAGCGGATCTCGCGTTCGAGGGTCGCATCGGCAACAGTCGCACCTGTTGGGTCGACACCACGCCCACGCTCGGTTTCATGGTCGAGTTGCTCGAACCGAGCCCGGCGCGCGAGGCGGGATTCGCCGCTATGCACGCCGCCGCAGCGTCGTGGGACGGCGCCGAGTCCATCACGCGGTTCTGAGGGGAAGCCGTCTTGATGGACGACATGGACGACACTAAACCGGCTTCGACGTTTCCGAGGCTCCTGGCCGAGATCGTCGCCGCTCGCCCCGACCACGACGCGCTCGTCCACGCCGGTGAGACACTCACCTACCGGGAACTCGACCAGCACTCGGCCCGAACGGCGCGCGCTCTCCTGGCGATCGGTGCGGGAAAGGGTAGCCGGATCGCCATTCTGGCTCCGGACAGCGCGCTGCTGCTCGCCACGTTCTACGCAGCGCTGCGCATCGGTGCGCTTGTCACCCCGATCAGCACCCTGACCACGCCTGCCGAATTGACGCACATCGTGCGCAACAGTGATGCGCAGATCCTGATCGGTCAGCGTCGCTTCCTGGGCCGTGATTTCGGACGGAACATCGAGGCAGCACTGCCGGGCCTTGGCAGCGCCAACCCGGCGGCGTTGCGCCTGCCCGCGGCGCCCCATCTGCGGTCGGTGTGGCTCGACGACTGCTCCGGTCTGCCCTGGGCGCGCTCGACAGTGGACCTGCTGGCGCGCGCCGACGACCCCGACGCACCGGATACCGCGCTGCTGGCCGCCGTCGAGGACGAGGTGGTGCCCGGTGACGACGCGTTCGTGGTGTACACCTCGGGCAGCACGGCCGCACCCAAGGCCGTCGTGCACGGCCAGTGGGCGGTCGCCCGCCAGCCCCCGGTGCTGGCGACCTACTTCGACGTGCAGCCGGGTGATCGGACCCTGTCCCTGCTACCGGCCTTCTGGATGGGCGGCATATCGGCGGCGCTGCAGGTGCTCAGCACCGGAAGCACATTGGTGTATCCGACCAGTCCCGACGTCGAAGTCGTGCTCGATACCATCGAGCGGCACGGCATCACCAACATCGTCATCTGGCACATGCTGGCAAGGCTGCAGGCGGCCGCCGAGGCTCGCGGCGTCAGCCTCGAGGACATCAAGATCACCACCGGCCCGACGCGCGACGAGAACGGCGAGTCCATCCCGCGGCACCTGCAGACCCGGATGCTCGGGATGTCGGAGAGCTTCGCACCACACAGCGCCGAGCCGGTGACCCGGCGGCTACCCGAGTCGAAGGCAGGCGCCGCCGGTCGTGCCGTGAACGGCATCGAGCGCCGGGTGGTCGATCCGGAGACCGGCATCGAGGTGGCCGCCGGTGAGCTCGGCGAGCTGCAACTGCGGGGTGGGGCGTTGATGACAGGCCTCTACAAGGTGCGCCGGCACGAGGTGTTCACCGCGGACGGCTTCTTGCCAACCAAGGATCTGGTGCGCATCGATTCGGATGGCTACGCGTTCTTCGTCGGCCGGATCAGCGACATGATCAAGACCAACTCCGCCAACGTGTCTCGCCTGGAGGTTGAGGCAGCACTCAACGCACTTCCCGAGGTGGAACTCGCGCTCGTCACCGGCCTGCCGGACGCCGAGATGGGTGAACTCGTCGCGGCCGCCGTCGTACCTGCGCCGGGGCGCAACCCCACCGAGGCCGGCCTGCGGACGGCGCTGCGCGAGACACTGTCCAGCTTTAAGGTGCCCCGCCGGATCGTCTTCATCACCCATGACCACATTCCGAGGACGCCGACCGGCAAGGTCCGACTGTTCGAACTGACCGAGATGGTCACGGCACACCTGACGCCGGAGCTGAAACCGATTGGCATTGGCACACGTTGAGCAACACCGACAAGGAGCTCGGCACATGACCGAACAGGCGCAGCGCGCAGAGCACGACCACCGCCCCTCGGCGGAGGAGATCGTGCTCTACGAGAAGGACCCCAAGACCAAGATCGCGACGATCACACTCGATCGCGCCGACGAGCTCAATGCGATGACCATAGATGCCCAACACCGCTACGCCGATCTGGTGCACTACGCCAGCATCGACGACGACGTGAAGGTGCTGGTGATCCGGGCCAACGGTCCGAACTTGGGCAGCGGCGCCGATCTGGCCGAACTCCTCGACACCATGGCGGGTCGCGGTGAGGGCAGCATGAATCATGCTGTGCGCGTGCCCGATGACGCCGACGTCACCTACCCGCCGGTGGGCACGTACCGCCGTCGCGCGTCTACTGTGCAGTTCTACACCGACCCGAGCGCCGGGATGCGCAGCCTGCAGGATTTCAAGAAGATCAGCATTCTGGAGGTGCGCGGCTACTGCTATGGCTGGCACTTCTATCAGGCCGCCGATGCCGACATCGTCGTGGCCTCCGAGGACTCGCTGTTCGGTCACGCGGCGTGGCGCTACGCGGGTTTCGCTGCGCGGCAATGGCAGTGGTGCAACACGATGGGCGCGCGCAAGTTCATGGAGATGGTGTTCACCGGCCGGCCGTTCACCGCCAAGGAGATGTATGAGTGCAACTTCGTCAACGCCGTGGTGCCCTTCGATGAACTCGAGGCGATGACGGACAAGTACGCGCTGGCCTGTTCACGAAGTCGGCCCACTGACACCGTGTTCGCCCAGAAGACCTTCTTCGAGATCTACAAACAGCATCAAGGTGAGTACATGGGCAGCATCGTCGCGGGACTGCTGGAGTCAACCCTCGACCAGCTTCGACCCGACCCCGATGCCCGGGGCATGGAACTTGACGAGGACACCCTGGACAACCTGACCGACACCGTCAAGGACAACGACGGGCAATTTCCCCCCGACTGGCGACTGAGCCGGCGGGGACGGGCCGCGAACTAGTCGGAGGTCATGACGATGCTGGTGATCACCAACGCCAAGGTCTTCGACGGCCGACAACTGTTGCCCGGCAGACACAGCGTCACGCTCGACGGGAACACGATCGCGGCGGTCGACGACACATCGCCGGCGCTACCGAGCGAGGTCATCGACGCCGGCGGTATGACGCTCATGCCCGGGCTGATAAGTAGTCATCTGCATTCGGACTTCTACAAGTTCAACATCGCCGACAGCGACCGGCTGGGCAAGGAACGCCCACCGGGTGTCCTGATGGCGATCGGCGTCCGCACCTGCCGGGTGCTGCTGGAGAGCGGGTTCACCGGCTTCTCGGGCGCGTCGTGCTCCAATGACATTGATGCGCAACTGAAGATGGCCATCGAGGAGGACATCATCCCGGGACCCCGTATCCGTGCGTGCGGGCATCACCTCGGCACCACCGGCGACATGAACAACGGCGGTCGCTGGTGGAAGGCGTATGAGACCCCGGGAACCGATGTCTGCGCTGACGGGCCGGATGCCCTGCGCGCGCTAGTCCGTCAGGAGATCAACCGCGGCGCCGACACCATCAAGATCTTCGCCAGTGCCGGCCACGGTCAGCCGAATCGGACGACGCGCAACATGTCTCGCGCCGAGATCGCCGCGATCATCAGCACCGCACACGAGCGGGGCGCTAAGGTCCGCGCCCACGTTGCGGACAAGGCGATGATCATGGAGTGCATCGAACTCGGTCTCGATGTCGTCGACCATGGTGATGAGGTCGACGACGAAGTCATTGCCGCCATGGTTGAGGCCGGAACCTTCTGGGTGCCGAGCCTCATCTTCCTCCGGAGCGTGCTCGAGCTCGGCTATGGCGAGAGCATGGGTGTGCGACGGGAGCAGTACGAACACGTCCGCACCATGCTTCCGGCGGCGCAGGCCGCCGGGGTGCGCATCCTGATCGGCGACGATTACAGCGGGGTGTTTCGCGACATCTTGGACGACGACCCGCTGGACCATCAGGTCGGGAACTACGGACGCGAATTCGCTTACTACGGCCAGATCGACGGTCTCTCGCCGGTAGAGGTGCTCAGTTGGGGCACCGCCAATGCCGGTGAACTGCTGGTGGATCCGCCCGCACGGGTCGGGGTGGTCGAACCCGGTGCCCTGGCGGATCTGATCATCGTCGACGGCGATCCGGTAGCGGACCTCTCATTGCTCGCGCGTCCCGGCGAAGCTCTGCGGGCCGTCGTCCGAGACGGGGTGCTGGTGATCGATCGGTTGGGCGACAACACGGTCGAGAGACAGCATGCCGAACTCAGCAGCGTGCTGAGCCGATAGCAGCGACGCGTCACCTCCAGGAATGAGGAACAGTGCCCACAGCGCAGTATCAAAAGGTCGTCTTCGTCACCGGCGCGGGTTCGGGGATCGGACGCGCCGCCGCCGAGGCGTTCGCACGGCGTGGTTATGCAGTGGCACTCGCCGACGTCGACGAGGAGGCCGGCGCCAAGGCTGAGGCGGAACTGAGTTCCTTTGGCACATGCACTTTCGTTCCCTGTGATGTGACCGATGACGCAACCGTCGCCGATGCGGTGGCGCACACCGTGGCAACGTACGGTCGCCTGGACTGCGCGTTCAACTCCGCGGGTGTCGACGGTGAGCACGGCAAACCGACGGCCGAGTGCACCATGGAGAACTGGAACCGGGTGATCGCAGTCGACCTGACCGGGACGTGGTCGTGCATGCGATATCAAATCCCCGCGATCATCGCTGCGGGCGGCGGCGCGATCGTCAACTGTGCCTCTGTCGCGGGATTGCGGGCCGCGCCGACCGTTCCGGCCTACACGGCGGCCAAACACGGTGTCGTCGGGCTGACCAGGGTCGCCGCACGCGAGTATGCGAGCCAGGGGCTGCGAATCAACGCTGTCTGCCCCGGCACCGTCGACACACCGATGTTCCGCCAGTCGATGTCCCCTGAGATCATCGCGAATCTGCTCTCGGCAGCGCCCATCGGCCGTCTCGCCGAGGCATCTGAGATCGCCGACATCGCCTTGTGGCTCTGTGATGACGCCCCAGGCTTTCTGACGGGCCAGGCGATCGCAGTCGACGGCGGTATGGGGGCGTGACCCGATCAGACCCTGCAGAACTCAGTGAAGGAGGCGGACAAGTGTCCACTCAGCAGGTAGTGCCCGCCAGCGATGTGTACTACGACCCGTACGACCTGGACATCAACCGGGACCCCTACCCGACTTTCCGGCGGCTCCGGGACGAGGCGCCGCTGTACTACAACGAGCGACACGACTTCTACGCGGTCAGCCGCCACGAAGACGTGGCCAAGGGCCTGTCCGATCGCGACACGTTCAAGTCGAGCCGCGGCAACATCCTCGAGCTAATCAAGTCAGGTATCGAGATGCCACCCGGGCTGGTCATCTACGAGGATGCGCCGACACACACCATCCACCGCAAGCTGGTGTCGAAGATGTTCACACCGAAGACGGTGGCCTCGCTGGAACCGAAGATCCGAGCGTTCTCCGCGGCCTGCCTGGACCCGCTGATCGGCACCGATCGGTTTGACCTGATCGCCGAGTTCGCTGCCCAGATGCCCATGCGCGTCATCGGCATGCTGCTGGGCATCCCGGAGCAGGATCAAGAGCAGATCCGCGACCGCAGCGATGCGAACCTGCGGGTGACGCCCGGCAAGGCCATGAAGTTCAAGCAGGACACCCTGGTTCGGGGCGGAGTGTTCGCCGAGTACCTCGACTGGCGGGTGGACAACCCGTCCGATGACATCATGAGCGAGTTGCTGCACCTCGAGTTCACCGACGAGACGGGCACCCGCCGGCGACTGACCCGCGACGAGATCCTCGCCTATGTCCAGGTGGTCGCCGGCGCCGGCAACGAAACCACCACCCGGCTGATCGGCTGGACGGCGAAGGTACTGGCTGAACACCCCGACCAGCGTCGTGAACTCGCAGCGGACCACTCCCTGATCCCGAACGCCGTCGAGGAGATTCTGCGGTACGAGACGCCAGCTCCACACATCGGGCGCTACGTCGCGGTCGACGCGGAGTTCCACGAGCAGATCGTGCCGGCCGGCAGCGCCATTCTCTTCGTCGCAGGCGCGGCCAATCGGGACGACCGCGTCTACAGCGACCCCGACCGCTTCGACATCCATCGCAAGGTCCCCTCGCCGCTGACCTTCGGGGTGGGCGCGCACTTCTGCCTGGGTGCGGCGCTGACCCGACTCGAGGGCCGAATCGCACTCGAGGAGATGCTGACCCGCTTCCCGGAATGGGATGTCGACCTCGCGGCCGCAAGTCTGTCTCCCACGTCCACCGTCCGTGGCTGGGAGCACCTACCGCTGGTGGTGTCATGACCAGATCAGCGACGCAGCACAGCAACTCGGGTCCCACTCACGCTTCATCGAAGGAGAGCAAATATGGTGTCATCGCAGGCTGACGGGAAGACAATGACCGCTGAACAGATCGTGCGCGCCGAGATCGCCGCATGGGGCCACAACGATGTCGACGAGATCATCAGTCACTTCGCCGAGGAGGCGACCTTCGACATCGGTCCTGATTGGCCGAAACTGGTTGGGCGTGAGGCGATCCACGAGATGATGAAGGTGTTCTTCGCTGGCGGGAAGTGCGTGGACCTGGAGGTCCGGTATCTCGCCGTCGACGGGGATGTCGTGCTGATGGAGCGTTTCGATCATTGGATCGTGGACGGAAAACAGAAGAGCTGGCCCGTCATGGGTGCGTACGAGGTCCAAGACGAGAAGATCACCGCCTGGCGTGAGTATTACTATCCGCCGAAAGAGGCCTGATCTCCTTCCGGCACACCTCTAGCGCTTGTGGGCGCTGAGCAGGAATCCCGGCATCCTCAGGTGATCCCCGTCGACGAAACGCGTCATGTTCGGCGCGTCCGTCCCCTCGGGGACAGCGGTGGCGTTGCCGTACAGGACGGCGGGACGCACGTCGTCCACCACCCAGTGGGCGCCCACCGCCTCGCGGAACTCGTCTTCGGAGACGCCGCGGGGCCCGCGTTGCTGTCCATCACCGCCGACCTCGGAGTTGAAGGACAAGATGTAGAGCGCTGCGCCAGGAGCGGCGGCCCGCGCTATGCACCGCAGGTAGTCCGCTCGACGCTCGACGGGCAACGAATGAAACAGCCCGCTGTCGATGACCGTGGAGAACCTGTCGTCATATCCGCCGAAGTCGGCGATGTCGGCTTGCGCGAAGCTCGCCGAGGTAAGGCCTCGCTCGGCGGCGGCCGCCGCGGCCGCTGCCACCGCGGTCGGGCTGAAGTCCAGCCCGACCACCTGATAGCCCTGGCTGGCCAGCTCAAGTGAGAGTTCGGCGTGTCCGCAGCCGGCGTCGAGAACCGCGCTGCGCACCCTGCCGTCGGCGATGAGCGCGGCCAGTTCGGGCTGGGGCTGGCCGATGCTCCTCTCACACGGTAGCGCGCATTCCCGTCACCGAGGACGACGCGCGATGGCCATCCGTCGGATGCAGCCAGTCCACGATGTTGCCGACGTAGTCCTTGAAGACGTCGAGGTGGATCGGGTCCTCCTGGATCTGCGTGCCCGGTGGTTCGGTGACGAACGAGGGGGCGCCGGAGGTCAGATCCCAGTTGTAGTCGGCAAAGTGGTGAAACGTCGATGCGGCGAGCGCGCGGCCCATCGGTCTGCCATCCGGTCCGGTTTCACCGTCCAGCAGCACCGCGAGGTTGAAGTGCCTGCCGGTGGCGGTGCTTCGGCCCTGGGCGAGGGCCGTGGCGAATGGGCCATCCGGCGACACCAAACCCTCGTGCGGATGTGCTGGGAACCACTCGATTCGACCGCTCGGCGTCCGGGTGGTCCGCAGCAGTGGGTGAGCCGACCCGCTGATCAGCACCGGCTGGTAGTCGCCGTTGGCCCCCGAGTGGTAGTTCGGCCATGAAATCTCCGGGGTGTCCTGGTCATCGCACATAGTCGCCGGATCCACGCTCTCGTCATGGAACTGGTTGACCGCGCCCAGTGAGCCGAGCCGGACCAGGCAGCAGCCCAGGTCCTGGTGATCGCGGGCGGTCAGCACGCCGCCGCCCTTCTCGCGGAACCGTGTGATGGCATCTGCCTCGGCGGCGGTGAGCCCGTCACCACAGTCAACCGCCATCAACCACAGCTGATCAAAGTCGAGTTCGTCGATGCGAATCAAGATCGGATCCTGGTCGACGTCCTCCCGGTTGCGGGCGGTCACGTCGTGCCCCCTGGCCCGCAACTCGCCGGCAAGCAGGGAGAAGCGGCTGATGTCCCAATCGTCGGGACTCTTGTGAATCGTGGTCTGCAACAGAATCTTCGACATCGCCACGTTCCTCGACTACTGGGCGTTCGATGCTGGCACGCGACGGTCTCGACGTGCCTCGAGTTCGTCGTCGTCGACAAGCGTGAGCATGGGCTGACCCGGGTCACACAACATCGTGACGACGAAACGGACCTTGACGTCGTCGCGGGCGTTGCCGTCCGAGTAGTGGATGACGTCGCCGCCCGGTTCCCAGAAGGCCTCTCCGGCTTTGACGACGCGAGGCGCCTCGCCCTCCAGTTCGAACAACATCTCGCCCTCCACCACGTAGCCAAAGGCCGGGCCGCCCGGATGGCGGTGCGGCGGGGCGCCCGGATCACCGGGGCCATACTCGAGGACGACGGTCATCGCGTGGGCGCCTTGGGGGATGAGGGGCGGCATCACCTCCTGTACGACGGTGAACGCTGACTCCCAGGTGCTGCTGCCTGGTTGTGTGTTGTCGGGCATGTCGGCTCCTTCGGTGCGGGCTATCGCTATTCGCGCTCCTCTCCAGTAGGACAAGACGGATCCGCGTTTTGTGACACCTGCGGTCAATTCCGATGGGATTGTCACGAATTGGGATTCTGTGCGGTCCTTGCTCGTGACTGGACGGCCACGGAGGCCGTGCGGCGCAATCATTGAGGGGCTGGCTGTGAAGATCGTTGTCATCGGAGGTACGGGACTCGTGGGATCCAAGCTCGTGGCTCTTCTTGATGAGCACGGACACGATGCCATCGCGGCAGCACCGAACACCGGTGTGAACACCCTGACCGGCGAGGGGCTCGCCGAGGCCCTGAGCAACGCCGCGGTGGTGGTGGATGTCTCGAATTCGCCGTCGCTGGAAGGCGATGCGGCGCTGCAGTTCTTCCAGACCTCGACGGCCAACCTACTTGCCGCGGAGGCCGCGGCCGGGGTCGGACATCACGTCGCGCTATCGGTCGTGGGCACCGAGGACCTCGCTGCGGCGGGAAGCGGCTACTTCCGCGCGAAGCTGGCCCAGGAGGCGCTGATCGCGAAGGCGCGCGTCCCGTACTCGATTGTTCATGCGACGCAGTTCTTCGAGTTCCTTTGGGGTATCACCGACGAGGCCACAGACGGTGACACCTTGCGGTTGGCGCCCGTCTACATCCAGCCGATGGCGGCGGCCGACGTCGCCGAGGCCGTGGCGATCACGGCGGTCAACACCCCGCTGAATCGCATCACCGAGGTCGCCGGGCCCCAGCGGTTCCGCCTCGATGAACTGGTCCGCACGACCCTGGCGTCGCGCAACGATCCCCGGACGGTGCTGGCGGATCCGAGCGCCCGGTACTTCGGCGCCGAGATCAGCGAGCACAGCCTCACTCCACGTGAGGATGCGACGATCTTCGACACCCGGCTCGAGGACTGGGATTCGTCAGTCGCTCAGGCGTGACCGCCCGCGAAGCAGCTGCGGTACTCGGTGGGTGTGGTCTTGCACCTGCGGACGAAGTGATGTCGATACGTCACCGGGGACTCGAAGCCGACTCGCGTGGCGATCTGCTCGATCGACAGCGTGGAGGACTCGAGAAGTTCCATGCTGGCCTGGATGCGTTGCCCGATAAGCCATTTGATCGGCGTGGTTCCGGTGGCATCGGCGAACTGCCGTAGATAGGTACGGCGGGACATCAGGGACTTCCTGGCCATGTCGTCGAGAGTGATCGGCGCGTCGAGGTTCGCCAGCGCCCACTCCATGCCTGCCGCGATAGCGCCGTCCGTCGTGGGCTCGGGTACTGGTGTCTCGATGTACTGGGCCTGCCCACCGGCGCGGTGCGGCGAGATCACCAGCCTCCGTGCCACGTCGTTCGCGATACGCGCGCCATGGTCGGTACGCACGATGTGCAGGCACAGATCCAGACCCGCAGCGCATCCCGCGCTGGTGAGCACGTCTCCGCCATCGATGTAGAGCGGAGTGGGATCGACGTTGACGTCGGGATAGCGCGCTTGGAGCAGATCCACGTAGACCCAGTGCGTCGTGGCAGACCGGCCATCGAGGAGTCCGGCGGCGGCCAGCGCGAACGCACCCGAGCAGATGGACACCAGCCGCGACTGTCGCGCGTGTGCCGTCCGGATCGCCTCGATGAGTCCCGGCGATGTCGGCTCGTTGACATCGCGCACGCTCGGGATGATCACCGTGTCGGCTTCCGCTAGATCAGCCAGCCCGTAGGGGGTATGCACGGTCGCGCCGCCCAGCATCCGAACCTCGGGTGTCTCGGCGCACAGCTTGACCGAGTACCAGGGGCGCGAGATGCCTGAGGAGAACATGGGGGAGAGTTCGGTGATCCCGAAGATCTCCGCAGCCAGGCCGGACTCGAATCCGGACATCCCGTCGTAGGCCAGGATCGCCACCGAGTGCATGTCACTATCTTATCGAAGAGTGTCACTGGGGCCACTACCGCTTTTGTCACGTCCCGGCCACGATCGAGGGATGTTGTATCAACGACCCTCGATCTGGGCGCGGACGCGTCGCCACCCCGCGTTTCGCCAACTGGTATCCCTCGCCGCGGGGGTGCACGCGGCAAACGGTCTGTCACACGGCATTACGCCGCCCCCGGCTTCAGCCGCGCGCGTGGCGGTGCAGTGCGATGTCCAAGGCGCGCGACATGGCCGCTTGCACTTGTTCGGGGCCATCGCCCTGAAGCCCTGTTCTTCGCCGCCCAAGGTGCCCGAGTCGTCGTCAACGATGTGGGCGTAGACCTCGACGGCACGGGCGGTGACCGCGATGTTGCCGCCGCCGTCGTCGACGAGATTCGCGCCAATGGCGGCGAGGCAGTCGCCAACACCGACTCCGTCACCGAACCGTCGGGCGCCCAGCGCATGGTCGACACCGCTGTGCAGGCCTTCGGCGACCTGCACGTCGTGGTGAACAATGCCGCGATTGAACGCAATCGAGCGATCTATTTCATGACCTCCGAGGACTTCGACACCGTGTGCGACGTCAAACTGAAGGGAACCTTCAACGTCAGCGCCGCCGCGGCCCGATACTGGCGTCACCAACACCGCCGTGACACGCACGTCGATCGAGCGATCGTGAACACGGTGTCTGGGTCGGGGTTGTTCAACCCGCTGCCAGGCCAGTCGAACTACGCCGCGGCCAATGCCGGGGTCGCGGCGATGACTATCGTGCAGGCGCTGGAATTGGGATCCTTGGGTGTTCGGGTGAATTGCCTTGCACCATCGATGATTCGGACGCGGATGACGCTGCCGGTGCCGGGTATTCAGGATCTCCCGCCGGCCGGAGAATACGACCCCTACTCGCCTGCTGTGGTCGCACCTGTGGCCGCATACCTGGCCAGCACGCGCTGCGCGCTCACGGGCCAGGTACTGGCCGTGCGCGGGCCTGCGGTGACTGTCGGCCACGGGTGGTCACATGGGGGCAGTGTGACCAAGGATGCCGAGCAGTGGACAGTCGACGAACTTGCCGATCGGATCGCGGGGCTGTCATATCCCGACACCTTCGAGATCCTCGCCGAGGCGCTTGGCGGTGCCCTCGGCCCGGTCGGCCGCGACCAGATGCAGGCCATGATCGACGCCGGCCTCCAGGAAACCGACTAGTCCCCGTCCGATCCCTACCGACGTCGGGCGACGATCGCGAAGTTCAGCGGAATGCTCGGTGAACCGGGCGGCAGTGCCCATCCCTGCGCACACGAGACCAATTCGGGGAAGGCGCGCCAGTCCATGTAGGGCAGTTCCCGCAGAGCCACGATCTCGAGACCGGCCTGCAGGAGTGAACCGACGACCTCGCCCAGGTCATGGCGCCACTCGTGATTGGCGGTATGCACAATCTGTCCGGCCGAGTTGTCGGTGTAGCTGCCCGAGTCCTCGTAGCTGCGGACGCCGCCACCGCTGAGGTAGTCATCGGTGATATCCCACGGTTCGAAATCCATCGCGCCGAGGATGGGGTGATCGTCGCGGATCAGGAACACCCCGCCTGGCTCCAGAAGATCGTGGATCGACTGCGCCCAATCGCCGAGTTCCGGTAGCCACACAATGGTTCCGGCGCTGGTGACGACGATGTCGAAGTGGCGATCGATCAGCGTCGACGCGAACCGGGCATCGCCCTCCACCCAGGTGATGTCGCGCGAGTCGGCCCCGGCGATGCGGGCCGCGTGGCGCAGAGAGTTGGGCGACAAATCGAGCCCATGTACGTCGACCGCCCCGAGCCGTGCCCAGGAGATGGTGTCGGTCCCGATGTGGCACTGCAGGTGCAGTAGCGAGCGATCCCGGACACCGGCCTCTGGCAGATGGGGAGCTAGGACCGACAGGTCGTTCTGCACCACGGTGGAGATATCTGCGGGATCGGCCAAAAATCCTGCAACGTCGTACATCTCGGAACGCGCGTGAGCATCGGCGCGGTCGTCCCAATTGGCCCGGTTGGCGGCAATTGCCTCCGTCTCGTGCATCGTCATCCCGTTCGATCGGAGTGCATTCTGATTGCAGGGTATTGGTTTGATCAGACATATCTCAAACGACTTTTGGGGGCGGTGTCGACGGCCTTGGCGCGGCCGTCCGTGTGTCGGGCAGGCAACGAATCAGACGAATTTCAGCATCAACGGTCGCGTAGATATGACGAACGTGGTCAGGTGTCTTTGATGCCTTCCTTCGGAATGTCCCCTCGCCTGTGTGCTTCGGTTGCGGCGTGCGCGGCGCTTCTCACGATCGGGGTGCCGTCGGCCGCGGCCGCACCAGCCACCGACGAATTGGGCTACGTCGACTCCACCGCACGGTGCGCCGAGCCGAACACCGTGGTGGAGTTCGGTAGCACCGCCGACTCGCGCGTCGCGGTCTGCAAGTCCTCCGAAGGTGAGTACCAGTACCGGGGCGTGCGGCTCCGTGACGGCGCCAAGCTGATTCTGTCCGCCACTCGATCCGACGATGGCGCGTTCATCGCCGAGAACAACGGTGTCGAGTACACGGTGGCGGCGAAGTCGTTGATCATCAGCGCGGGCGAGAAGGTGATCAGGGAGGAACCGTGGATCGACTTCCACGGGGCAGGCGCGACGAGTACGCCGTCGACCAAGTCCGCGCCGACCACGCCGCTGCCGCCGCCGCTACCTGCAGAAGAGGGCGGGGGCTCGTAGTCACACATGTGCCCGTTGCCTGACCATGGCTGGCCAGACAACGGGCAGATGAGGGCTGCAATCGGCTGGGTCCCTACCCGGTGTGCGCCACACTCTCGCCGTGCCGAGGAGCGGGATCGGTGGTGCCGTTGTCGAGGATGTTGTTGAGATTGCGCTTCGAGGTCTCCGGCGCGAAGTACACGGCGATCAGCGTCAGCACCGATGATGCCGAGATGTATATCGCGACCGAGGTCACCGAGCCGGTGGCGTCCAGCAGCGCCGAGGCGATCAACGGCGCGAATCCTCCACCGATGACGCCGATGAGCATGTAACCCAGCGAGACGCCGGTGTAACGGTAACTGGTGTCGAACAGCTCGGCGATGAAGGCCGCGAGGACGCCGTACATTGCGCCCTGGAACACCATCGCGACCGATACCGAGAGCGCCATGAGTGCGAAGTTGCCGGTACCCATCAGCGGATACACCGCGAAAGCCCACACCGCCATCCCGACGCCGCCGATGAGGAATGGAATACGCCGTCCCACCCGATCGCTGAGTCGTCCGAAGTACAGAATCGACAAGAGCTGCGCGACAGCGCCAACGGCGACGGCGTTGAGCACCGTGGCCTTCGAGATATCGGTGTGCTGTGTTATGTAGGACAACGAGAACACATTGATCACGAAGTAGGCGACCTGTTGGCCAAGCCCGAGAAACACGACCAGCAGGATCATCTTCGGTGCGTGGCGCAGCACCTGCAGGATCGGGGCCTTGGTGTCCTTCTCCTTGAGGTTCTGCTGATTCCGAGTGAAGACGGTGGACTCGATGATCTTCACTCGAATCAGTAGGCCTACCAACACCAGTGGCGCACTGAGCAGGAACGGGATGCGCCAGCCCCAGGCCAAGAACTGTTCGTCGGTCATGAGCCCGCTCACTGCCGCCAGAGTGGCCGTGGCCAAGAGGAAGCCCATTGGTGAGGCGGACTGCATCCAGCTGCCGGCACGTCCCCGACTATCCGAGGATTCGTCCTGCTCCACCACCATCAGCACTGCACCGCCCCATTCACCGCCCAGGCCGATGCCTTGGAACAGGCGACACACCACCAACAGGATGGGCGCCAGGATGCCGATGGAGTCGTAGGTGGGCAGCAGCCCAATGGCCACTGTTGCGAGGCCCATCATCATGATGGTCGCAATCAGGGCTGCCTTGCGCCCAACCCGGTCACCGATGTGCCCGAAGATGATTCCACCAATGGGGCGGGCAGCGAACCCGACTCCGAATGTGGCGAGCGCCAACAGTGTTCCTGCCGCCGGATCTACGTCGGGAAAGAAGATCTTGCTGAACACCAGGGCGGCGACTGCGCCGTAGATGTTGAAGTCGTACCACTCGATGGTGGTGCCGACCATGCTCGCGACGATCGTTCTCCGACGACGCGATTTCGCGCTCGCAGTGTCAGTGGCTGCGGCAGGAACTGATTGGCTCATGTAGTCCTCTGATAGTTGCCGGTCATAGCGAAAATGCTAGAGCCGCGATGTGGCTGTACCCATAGTCCTGGTGCAACGTGATCCAGCTCGCACAGTGTGCGCCTGCACAATCGAGGCAGGTTTGCTCCGTGCGAGCGACCAACTCATGGCCGCAGCAGACACAGTTGCACCATGGCGTGCGACCGAGGTGTCCGAAGACTGATCCCGGTGGCCTCCTCGAACTTCCGGAGTCGATTGAGCACTGTGTTGCGGTGGCAGTACAGCTTGGCGGCCGTGGTCGAGACCGACCCGCTCTCGGCGAATGCCAGTATGGTCTCGACGACGAGGGCGCGATCGTTCATCGCCGCCAGAGGTGTATCCACGTAACTGCGAAGGTCGTCGATCACCGTGCACAGTTGTGAAATCGACAACTTCGACCAAGAACGGCGAAGAGTCGTCGCCTCGACACCCAGCTGGGTGAGCATCCGGACAGTCGATGCTGACCGGAAGACATTCTGTAGCTGAACAGTTCGTGGCGCCACTGCTCCGATAACTCCAGACAGAACGTCGGCTGCCAAGGTCTCGTCATCGGGCCAGCGGCGGTGTGCGGGCAGCAGGATCAGCGTGACTCCCGTACTCGTGTGATGCAATGCCGCAACGTCGACACCAACGAGTCGTGGGATCGCCGTCGAGGGGACTCCCTCGGCGGCGAGCCCCACGACCCAGTAGGCGGCCGTCTCGTCGAGACCCAGGACCTCAGCCGCGCGACGCACCGTGGTGGGGCTCGGCTCGTCGGACAGCAAGTCGGACAGGCTCTGCTGCTGTTCGATGATGTTGTTGCGCGCAATTTGCAGCCGCTGATCCAGGTAGCCCTGTTGGACCGCGCCGGCGAAGTCGTCGACCACTTTCCAGAGTTGACCGACGTGCATGGCGAGTACGCGCATATCGGTGTCATCGGCCATGCGTAGCAACGCCGACCATGCGACCAGGAAGTCGCTTCGGACCGCGGCGCTCAGATTCTCCAACGCAATACCCTGACGCGCGCGTAGAGCCCCGACCGCTGTCGGGAACGCGATGAGCTCGTCCGAAAGGGGTCTCTTCAGGAGGCGTCCGAGAAGGTACCGAAATGCGTCTCGAGCACTGTCTTTCAGGTCGTTCGGATCAGGAACGCTGTCGTAGTAGCGTGCACCACCCTCGATGCGCTCGAGATACTCGGCCGCGAGTTGTTCGTCAATGACGGCGAGTTTCTCAAGGAGGATCTGCCACCGCCGGTGGGATTCGTCAAGTTCCGGCAAGTGTTGCACTCGTCAACCCAACGGCCCCGCAAGATGAGACCCCCATCGGGGGTTCAAGGGATCGGCCCCCACCGTCGCTAGGCACGCCGCGAGGGTCACCGCCACCGAATCCAGTACGGGCAGCGTGGTTTCGGCTTCGGCTGCCTCGACTGCGTTGGCGCCGTGCAGATTGGTGCACACGTAGGCGATCGCGTCAGGCTTGCTGTGTGCGACCTGCCGCGTGGGTGCCAGTAACTCCTCGGGTCGAATCCGGGCGATATCGGTGGTCTCAGTGAGACCGAAGCCGTGTGCTGCCGTAACGCTGATGCCCTCCTCGCCGTAGCACTCGCCGATTCTGGCGTTCATATCGTCGGGGTAGGGGGTGACAATGCCGAGGCGGCGCACGCCCAGCGCGCCGAACACTGCCATGTAGGCCTGGGTGCTGGTGAGAGCCCGCACGCCGGTCGCAGCGGTAATGGCGTCGGTGATCGCGCGGTCATGGGCCGTACCCAGCCACGACCCCGCGGTACCGTTCCACGCGATCACGTCGACGTCGGCGGTGGCCAGCAGGGCCGCGGCCGATTCCATTCCGGCCGTGTCGAACTGGGCATCCGAGGCACCGTCGAGTCCAACCCGGCCGACCTGGACGCGGGTGAAGTGGACACTCACGTCGGACCGCCCGTCCAGCATCTGGTACGTCGTGGGCTCCAGGCAGGTGTTCGACGACGGCACGATCATTCCGATGCGTGTCACCCGCGGCCCAGTGCCGTGCGAATGCTCAGACGGCACGGGTGATTCCGCCGTCATTGGTGATAGTGGTTCCGTTGAGGTAGGCGGCCCGCGGCGAGGCCAAGAACACAACCGAGTAGGCGATATCGCGTGCGCTGGGGATGTAGGACAGCGGGAGGTTCTCCAGGTAGCGCTCTTCGGCCTCCTCGGGTGTGCAATCCCAGTCCTTGGCGTTGGCGGCGAACTGCTTGACCAGTCGCGCGGTCCGGACCGGGCCCGGGCACACCGTGTTGATCATGACACCCTGACCGCCGACCTGCAGCGACAGCGACTTGCTGAAGTTCAGGATCGCGGCATTGGCGGCGGCTCCCGGCATGTGGTACTCCAGCGCCTGCTTACCGGAGTTGCCCGCGACATTGACGATGCGCCCGTTGCCGTTCTTGAGCAGGTGCGGCAATGCCGCGCGCGTCATGCGGATGAAACCGAACAGCTTGAGGTTGATGTCAGCGACCCATTGCTCGTCGGTGAGATCACCGAAGCCGCCGAAGGATGACGCGCCGGCGTTGTTGATCAGGATGTCCAGGCCGCCGAGTTCGTCGACGACGTTGGTGATCACCGAGTCGAAGACGGTCTTGTCGCTCAGATCTGCGGCAACGGACACAGCTTTGACACCGGTCTTGGCCGAGATCGAGGCGCAGGCGTCCTTCAGCGCATCGCCGCGGCGGGCCACCAGGGCCACGTCGGCCCCTTCTTCAGCCAGCAACTCAGCGGTTGCCAGCCCGATGCCGTCGCTGGCGCCGGAGATCAGTGCCCGCATTCCCTGCAGTCCGAGGTCCATAGTTTTCTCCTGTCGAGATATGAGGTTTGTTGAGGTTCAGTGGTATTCGTCGGATCAAGGCCGGTCGGCTGTAGCCGAATCGAGCGCGCCATCGAGCATGCGGGCCAGCGTCTCGGTGAGAAGATCCACGCCGGTGCACAGATCCTCGTCCGCGGTGTATTCGGCCTCGGCGTGCGAGATCCCGTCCACGCTAGGGACGAACAACATCACCGATGGGACGATTTCCTTCATGTTCGTCGAGTCGTGGCCAGCTCGGGTCTGCACGAGCATGCTCGACACGCCGAGGTCATCGGCAACAGTGCGCGCCAACTCCACCCCCTGCGGCTGATAGTGGTGGCCGGGCCAGACGTGGGCCTTTCGGTGCTCGACCTTGACTTTGGCGCGGATCTCGGCCTCGGCGATACGCTTTCGCAGCGCTGCGTCGGCGGCTGCAAGCAGTTCATCGTTATCGGAACGCAGGTCCAGGTGCATGTGGACCTCGCGCGGTACCACCACTGGCGAGTTGGGCAACACGGTCATCTGCCCACAGCTGGTGTGCAGTTCATCTCCGAACTGGTCGGCGATGTCGCGCAGCGCCACCACGATCAGCGACGCGCCCAGCAGTGCATCCTGACGGTCGTCGATCGCTGTCGCCCCGGTATGTCCCTGGGCTCCAATGACATTCAATTCGTACTTGTTGGCGGCCCACGTGCGGTCCACCAACCCGATGGCGACGTTGTCCTTCTCCAGCTCGCGACCCTGTTCGATATGGATCTCGGCATAGGCCGCCAGCCGCCGCGCGTCCTCGCCGGCTCCGAACACGTCTCGTTCACCGATGCTGTCGATGGCGGTCAAAGCCTCACGGACGGTGACACCATCGTGATCGGTGATGTTGAGCGTCTCCTCGAGATCTGCTGCGCCGGTGAACACAGCGCTGCCCATCAGGGACGGCTTGAACCGTGAGCCCTCCTCGTTGAACCAGTCCACGACGGCGATGTTGTAGCGCGGTGTCACACCGGATTCGGCGACTTGACGGCGAATCCGGTCAGCCGCGGCGGCGCCGGCCAGCACGCCGTAGGCGCCGTCGAACCGGCCGCCGCGGGGTTGACTGTCGAGGTGTGAGCCGACCAGAACGTACGCTGCACCAGCCTGAAATTCCAATAGTCCAAACAGGTTTCCCACCCTGTCGACTTCGACGGTGAATCCCCGTTCGCGCAGCCACTGTGAGAACCACTCACGCATCTGGCCGTCTTCGGCGGTGGCGGCTTGTCGCTCCACGCCGCCGGCCGGGGTTGCCCCGATTACCTCCAGTTCGGCCCACGAGTCCAGGAACTCGCGGTCGCGAGTCGAGTCGAGGGTGATGCGCAAATTGGCCTTGTTGGCTCGCGCGGTCATGACTTGCCTCCAGACATGATGGATTGCATGATCCCGCTCGGGATCAGGTTGTGCAGATGTGGTCGATCGGGGCTCAGATCAGATATTGCGAGAGTCCGCGTTTGAGGTAGGCGCCGTGGCCTTTTCGGCCGAGGTATTGACCACGATCGACTATGACGTTGCCGCGCGACAGCACGGTTTGCACGCCGCCGTCGATCTCGAAGCCCTCCCAGGTGGAGTGATCGACATTCGAGTGGTGGGTCTTCTCGAAGCCAATCGAGGTGTGCGCGTTGGGGTCATAGATCACGACGTCGGCATCGGCCCCCGGGGAGATGATGCCCTTGCGGGGATAGAGCCCGAACATGCGCGCAGGGGTGGTTGCGCAGACGTCGACCCACCGCTGCAGGCTGATGTTGCCGTTGACAACGCCCTGGTACATCAGGTCGATGCGGTGTTCGACGCCGGCCATCCCGTTGGGGATCTTGGAGAAGTCGTCAAGCCCCATGTCCTTTTGCCCCTTGAAACAGAACGGGCAGTGATCGGTGGACACCGTCGCCACGTCCCCGGTGCGGATGTAGCGCCACAGTTCGTCCTGATGGTGCTCCTCGCGGGAGCGCAACGGTGTGGAACACACCCACTTGGCGCCTTCGAACCCAGCGGCTCCCAGCTGCTCCTCCAGCGACAGGTACAGATACTGCGGACAGGTCTCGGCGAAGACGTTGGCCCCGGTGCCGCGGGCCGTGGCGATCTGTTCCATCGCTTGCTTGGCCGAAACGTGCACCACGTACAGCGGGGCACCGGTGACCCGCGCCAGCATGATGGCGCGGTGGGTGGCCTCCTCTTCCAGCTCCCACGGCCGTGATACGCCGTGGTAGTACGGCGAGGTCTCACCACGGTCGATGTGCTGAGCCACCAGCTGATCGATGGCGATGCCGTTCTCGGCATGCATCATCGTCAAAGCGCCGTTGCTGGCGCACTGCTGCATGGCCCGCAGGATCTGTCCGTCGTCGGAGTAGTACACCCCCGGATAAGCCATGAAGAGCTTGAAGCTCGTCACGCCCTCATCGACCAGCTCATCCATCGCCTTGAGAGCGTCGGCGTCCACGCCGCCCAAGATCTGATGAAAGCCGTAGTCGATGGCACAGTTGCCTGCGGCCTTCGAATGCCAGGCAGCCAAGGTGTCCTGAACCCGCTCGCCTTGCCGCTGGATCGCGAAGTCGATGATCGTGGTGGTGCCGCCGTGTGCGGCCGCGCGGGTGCCGGTCTCGAAGGTGTCGGAGGCGACGGTGCCGCCGAACGGCATCTCCATGTGGGTATGGGCGTCGACGCCGCCGGGGATGACGTACTTGCCGGAGGCGTCCAGAACGCGATCGAATGTCTGCTGGGGATCGCCGAAGGGAGCCAGCTCCGGAGCGACCAGAGCGGCGATGCGCTCACCGTCGATGAGTACGTCGAGCGCCTGGCAACCTGTGGGTGAGACGACAGTGCCGCCGCGGATGTACGTCGTGGTCATGGCAACTGATCGTATGGGCGGCAAGGTGATCGAACCCATAGCCACGGTGCAACCGGTTGACCCGTGCAAATTGTGCATGAGCACACCGGGGGGCGGTATGCGCCCGGGTTTCGTGGGCCGAATTGGGCATCGGTGACCAGACGTCGCCCAGGTCTGGTCCCGGTCGCACGCCCTACACACCGTTCAGGAGTGCAGTAGCCTGCCGGGTGATGCGCAATCTGTCCGGTCGCCGCGACGACACCCGGCTTCGCTGGCGGTGGCTGCTGGAGAAGCTCGACGACACCGACGACGACCTCGCCGCTGAATACCTCGTGCAGATCGACCGGGGTGCCCGGTTCTATGACAGCGTGCCCGCGGAAGAGGATTTGCTCGAGGCCGCGCGACTGGCGTTCCGCTATCTTCTGGCGACCCTCCTGGACCGGCCGATGACCCCCGAACTGGCGGACTTTCCCGCCGCGGTCGGGGCCTTGCGCGCCACCCAGGGCATCGCGTTGGAGAACCTCACCGCGGCGGTGCGCACGGACTTCCTCGTCGCGTGGTCGGCCCTGC
Source organism: Mycobacterium sp. IDUB_39 (assembly GCF_055419205.1). NCBI lineage: Bacteria > Bacillati > Actinomycetota > Actinomycetes > Mycobacteriales > Mycobacteriaceae > Mycobacterium > Mycobacterium sp. IDUB_39. The sequence goes on along the minus strand of NZ_JBVAXF010000001.1, from coordinate 1,015,855 downwards.
TGAGGCTGGCCGGTGACGATGACATGACGGTGCTGACGCTGCATGTCGACGTGCTCTGGAAGGCCGTCGACGACTTCGCGATCAGAGTGCAGCGAGGCTATGTGGACCAGCGGCTGGCGATGGCACGGACGAGCACGCTGGAACAACAGCAAAGCCTGTCCGACGTGTTCTCCGGAGAGCCGACACCGACCAGCGTTCGTCGTGCCACCCAGATCCTGGGCCTCGATGAGGCGGCCACGTACTGGGTGATCGGAGTTGCCGGTGAGGAGGCTGGACGCAGTGTCACACGACGTCTGCTCAGCCGACACCACGCGGCGCTGGACTACGTCAACCGCGGTGTGACTCTCATCCTGGTGGCCGCGGACGGCCGCTGGACCGACGATGAGTCAGTGGTGGCGGATCTGCTACCCGGCCTCGAAGGAGCCGTCGCACCACGATCGGTCCCGCTGTCAGAGGTGCATCGTGCTGCGACGACGGTCCGAATGCTTGTCGATCTGGACACCAAGGCGACCACACTGCGTCGCTCCTGGGCCCAGCTGTCGATAACTCAGCTCTCGGAAGTGATCGAGGACCTGCGCGGGTACGTTCTCGGTCCACTCCACGACCTGCACGACTACGAGTTGATTGTCGAGACGATCCAGGTGTTCGCCGACACTGGTTCAGTCGCCGACACAGCGTCCGCGCTCTACTGCCACCGCAACACGGTCATGAACCGGATCCGCAGGTTCGAGGAGGCCACCGGCATCACCTTGCGCAGCCCGCGCTCGTTGGCGATGGTTCAGTTGTGCCTGCTGCCGGCCTAGCCGAAAACCCTTAGTGCGCGGCCTTCTTGCCGAACGGCAGCACGCTCACGATGGCCACGACGATCGCACCGACCACCAATCCGATCACCGCGGACGCGCCGGTGTTGACCAGCCAGGCCAGCACGCCGCCGACACCGTATTGGTCGGTGGCGTGGTGGACGTACTCCTCGCCGTGGTGGACCAGGGCGTACGGCCCGCGCCAGCCGAGAGTGTTCGTTCCGGTCAACAGGATGTGGCCACCGACCCACAGCATCGCGACGGTGCCGATGGTCGACAGTGCAGCCAGCACCTTGGGCATTCCGGAGACCAGGCCCCGGCCTGTCTTCTGCGCGAACGTCGACGAGCGTTGCGCCAGGCTCAGGCCGACGTCGTCCATCTTCACGATCACGGCGACCACACCGTAAACGGCGATCGTGATGACCAGGGCGACGACGATCAGGATGATGAGACGCGGCCAGAAGGACTGGTCGGCCACCTCGTTGAGTGCAATCACCATGATCTCGGCGGACAGGATGAAGTCGGTGCGGATGGCGCCGGCCGTCATCTGCTTCTCGGCGTCCTCGCCGACGGCGGCGGTGGGCGCGGCGTGGCTGTCATGCCCACGGATACGGCCCCACACCTTCTCGGCGCCCTCGTAGCACAGGTAGGTCGCGCCGAGCATGAGGATCGGTGTCAGCAGCCACGGCACGAACTGGCTGAGCAGCAACGCCGCGGGCAGGATGAACAGCAGCTTGTTGCGCAGCGATCCGATCGCGATCCGCTTGATCATCGGAAGCTCGCGGTCAGCGGTGATGCCGTGCACGTACTGCGGCGTGACGGCGGTGTCGTCGATCACGACGCCCGCGGCCTTGGCCGTCGCCCGTCCCGCGGCCGCACCGATATCGTCGACCGAGGCCGCCGCGAGACGCGCGAGCGCCGCGACATCGTCGAGAAGTCCGAACAGTCCAGCACTCATCGGGTCGCCACCATGACTCCGAAGGCTACCTGCAGCCCTGGCGTCACACGCTGAGCCGCCGGTGTCGCTGAAGGCGTCGGATACCGGCCGTCGGCGCGGAACCGTCGTGCGGACGTATTGCGGCGTCTACCAGGGGTCGAACTGCGTCGACGTCGAAATCCGTGCCGATCGCGACGAGGCTGTTGGCGCGCGCCGCGGGTGGCGCGGCCGCGATGTGCACCGACGTGCCGACCACGTTGACCACGTAGGTGCGCGCCCGGGCGCGGTAGTGGACGGCGACGGTGCCCTTGAGCCGGTACACCCCGGCGGGCGGCGCCTCGAGCAGGTCGAGCAGCGCGCCGGGGTCCACGCAGCCGTCGCTGGTGGCGGTGACGGCTGCGGCATGAACGTGCTCGTTGTGGTGGTGGTCGCCGTGGTCGGGGTGTGGGGCGTCGATCAGCAGTTCCCGGAATGACAGCTGGCCGGAGCCCTCCGCTGCGTCGGCCACGTCATAGAGCAGGGTGGGGTCGATCTTCGCCCCGATCGCCCCGACCACGTGGACGTCCGGATTGCGTTCCCGCACGCGGAGTTCGATGCGCTCGAGTGACGCGGCGCGATCGGCCTCGGGAATCTGGTCGAGTTTGTTGACCACGACCAGTGACGCCGCGCCGTATCGGGCGGGTGGATTGGTCCCGCGGTCGACGGTGTCGAAATGTGTGGCGGCATCGATCACCTCGACGACGCCCCCGTGCCGGATGCCTTCGACACCGCTGAAGCGGATGATCCGGGAGATGGCGATGGGATCGGCCAACCCGCTGGCCTCGACGATGATGGCGTCGAGGTCCAGCTTGGGGTCGGCGAGCTTGGCGAGTGCCTCGTCCAGTCCGCCGTCGTCGGGTAGGCAACAGATGCACCCGCCCGTGATCGACGCGGCCTCATCGACCTGCCCGGTCACCAGCGCGGCGTCCACGTTGAGTTCGCCGAAGTCGTTGATGACGACCCCGATCCGTGCGCCCGGTGCCCGCAGGACGTGGTTGAGCAGGCTCGTCTTGCCCGCACCGAGGTACCCGGTCAACGCGATGACCGGTATCGCTCTCATGAGCGATGAGTCTAGGAGCGCCGCCCGACACCTGAAAATCGCCCGAAATGGGTATGGGGGTTCGGTGAAGCTGCTGCGATTGGGAAGTGAGTGGGTACCAGGGAATGAGTAGGACAGTGTTGGGTCTACCCGAGGACATCCGGGCCTGCCTCTTCGACCTGGATGGTGTGCTCACTGACACCGCGAGCGTGCACCGCAAGGCGTGGAAGGCCATGTTCGACGACTACCTGACCGCACGTGCGAAGAGCCGAGGCGAGCCCGTGCGCCCGTTCGACGCTGACCGCGACTACCGCGACTACGTCGATGGCAAGAAGCGTGAGGACGGGGTGCGGGCGTTCCTCGCGAGCCGCGACATCACCCTGCCCGACGGTGCGCCAGCCGACGACCCCGGTGCCGACACGGTGTACGGCCTGGGCAATCGCAAGAACGCGCTGTTTCAAGAGGTGCTGCACGGTGAGGGCGTCGAGGTGTTCGAGGGGTCCAGGAAGTATCTCGAGGCGGTGCACGACGCCGGGCTGTCGGTGGCGGTGGTCTCCTCGAGCGCCAACACCCGCGAGGTGCTGCGGATCACCGGACTGGACAGCCTCGTCGCGCACCGCGTCGATGCGCTGACGATGCGCGACGAAAACATTGCAGGCAAGCCCGCACCCGACTCGTTCCTGCGGGCCGCTCAGCTGCTCGACGTGCCGCCGAAACAGGCGGCGGTCTTCGAGGACGCGATCGCCGGTGTGCAGGCCGGGCGGGCGGGCCACTTCGGTGTGGTCGTCGGCGTGGACCGGGTCGGTCACGCAGAGGCGCTGCGGCGCAACGGCGCCGACGTCGTGGTGTCCGATCTCGCCGAGCTGATCGGGACGACGTGAACGGCCACGACGCATATCCCGTCGAGCCCTGGCACATCCGCGAGACGACCCTGAATCTCGACCTGCTCGCACAATCCGAATCGGTTTTCGCACTGTCGAACGGCCACATCGGGCTGCGGGGCAACCTCGATGAGGGGGAGCCGCACGGTCTGCCCGGCACCTATCTCAACTCGTTCTACGAGACCCGCCCACTGCCATACGCCGAGGCGGGTTTCGGCTACCCCGAGGACGGTCAATCGCTGATCGACGTCACCAACGGGAAGCTGGTGCGGTTGCTGGTCGACGACGAACCGTTCGACGTGCGGTACGGCGAGTTGATCGAACACGAGCGGGTGCTCGACATGCGTGCCGGCACGCTGGGCAGACGCACCCGATGGCGGTCACCGGCGGGCAAGGAGGTGCTGGTGACCTCTACTCGGCTGGTGTCGCTCACCCAGCGCAGCGTCGCCGCCATCGAGTACGTGGTCGAGGCCATCGACCAGTTCACCCGGGTGACGGTGCAGTCCGAACTCGTCGCCAACGAGGACCAGCCAGACGCGTCCGGTGATCCCCGTGTCGCGGCGGTGCTCAGCGCACCCCTGGAGGCGGTGGCGCACGAGATGGCGGACCGCGGTGCGATGTTGATACATCGGACGCGGGCCAGCGGGCTCACGATGGCAGCTGCCGCGGACCACCTGGTGGAGGTGCCCGGGCGCGTGGAGGTCGACACCGACGTCGGCGAGGACTGGGCGCGCACGACCGTCATCTGCGGGCTGCGGCCGGGTCAGAAGCTGCGGATCGTGAAGTACCTCGCGTACGGGTGGTCGAGCCTGCGCTCGCGACCCGCGCTGCGCGATCAGGTCGCGGGTGCCATCGCGGGGGCGCGCTACACGGGGTGGCAGGGGCTTCTGGATGCGCAGCGTGCCTATCTTGACGACTTCTGGGACAGTGCTGACGTCGAGGTGGAGGGGGACCCCGATTGTCAGCAGGCGGTGCGGTTCGGGCTCTTCCACGTGCTCCAGGCCAGCGCGCGGGCTGAGCGTCGCGCGATCCCGGGCAAGGGGCTGACCGGCACCGGCTATGACGGCCACGCCTTCTGGGACACTGAGGGATTCGTGCTGCCGCTGCTGACCTACACGGCCCCGGACGCCGCCGCCGACGCGCTGCGGTGGCGGGCGTCCACCCTCGATCTCGCCCGCGCGCGTGCCGCAGAACTCGACCTGGCCGGTGCCGCGTTCCCGTGGCGGACCATTGCGGGGGAGGAGTGTTCGGCCTACTGGCCCGCGGGGACCGCGGCGTGGCACGTCAACGCCGATATCGCGATGGCCTTCGAGCGCTACCGCGTGGTGACGGGCGATGAGACTCTCGAGAGGGAATGCGGCCTCTCCGTCCTGATCGAGACCGCCCGGCTGTGGATATCGCTGGGGCACCACGACCGCCACGGAGTGTGGCATCTGGACGGGGTGACCGGCCCTGACGAGTACACCGCGGTGGTGCGTGACAACGTATTCACCAACCTGATGGCCGCGCACAACCTGCACATCGCGGCAGAGGCCTGCGAGCGCCATCCGAACGAGGCGAGTGAACTCGGTGTCACGACCGAGGAGATGGCGACGTGGTGGGATGCTGCTGCGGCAGTGCACATCCCGTACGACGTGGAACTGGGCGTACACGAACAGTGCAAGGGGTTCACCACGCGGCGGGAATGGAACTTCAAGGACAACACCGTGTATCCGCTGCTGCTCCACGAGGCGTACGTGCGGCTGTACCCGGCTCAGGTGATCAAGCAGGCGGACCTGGTGCTCGCGATGCACTGGCAGGGCCACGCGTTCTCGCAGGAACAGAAGGCGCGCAACGTCGACTACTACGAGCGACGCACCACCCGCGATTCGTCGCTGTCGGCGTGCACGCAGGCAGTGCTGTGCGCAGAGGTGGGACACCTGGAGCTGGCGCACGACTACGCCTACGAGGCCGCGTTGATCGATCTGCGGGACCTGCACCACAACACCCGCGACGGACTGCACATGGCCTCACTCGCCGGAGCGTGGACCGCACTGGTGGCGGGTTTCGGTGGGATGCGCGACGACGAGGGCGAGCTGATGCTGAATCCGGCGTTGCCGGAGGGTATCTCGCGGTTGCGGTTCAGGCTCCGCTGGCGGAACTTTCGGCTGCTCATCGATGTCGACCACAATGAGGTGACCTACACCCTGCGGGATGGCCCCGAAGGCGCGATGACCATCAGGCACGGAAACCGTCACGTGGACTTGACTACCCACACTCCGACGACACTGCCGCTCATACCTCGTGTCGCGCTGCTGCCGCCACCGCCGCAACCACCGGGACGGGAACCGTGGCATGGACGCTGAGGCCAGTTCGCCGGTGCGGCGGCCTCACATCCCGATCAGTGACTCGATGCCGCCGCGCGCGAAGTACACGACGAAACCCACCGCGACGATCCACAGCAGCGGACTGATCTCGCGTACCTTGCCTGCCGCGGAACGCATTACGACCCACGCGATGAAGCCGACGCCGATACCGTTGGCGATCGAGTAGCTGAACGGCATCACCGCGACGGTCAGCACCACAGGCAGCGCCACGGAGAACTCGGAGATGTCGATGTGGCGCAACTGCGACACCATCAACGCTCCGACGATGACCAATGCCGCGGCGGCCACCTCGGTCGGCACGATCGACGCGAGGGGTGAGATGAACATGGCGGCGAGGAATAGGGCTCCCGTCACCAGGTTGGCGAGGCCCGTGCGGGCACCCTCCTCGATGCCCGCGCCCGATTCGACGAACACGGTGTTCGACGAGGACGATGTCGCGCCGCCTACCACCGCGCCCGCACCCTCCACGATCAATGACGCGCGCAGCCGCGGGAAGTTTCCGTGTTCGTCGGACAGCCCGGCCTCGCGGGACGCGCCGGTGAATACGCCCATCGCGTCGAAGAAGTTCGCGAACACCAGCGTGAACACCAGCATGACCGCGGCGAGGATGCCGATCCGGCCGAAGCTGGCGAAGCTGAACTCGCCGACCAGGGACAGGTCGGGCACCGCGAAGGGCGACCCGGACAGCGTGGGCACCGACAGGCTCCAGCCGCCGGGACGCTCGGCCGCGGGCCCGAGGTGCCAGATCGCCTCGATCACGACCGCGATGACGGTGCCCGAGATCAGTCCGATGAGAATGCCGCCGCGCACCTTGCGCACGACGAGGATGCCGGTCGCCAGCAGCGTGAACACGAAGACCAGGGTCGGCACGGTGGTGATCGAGCCGACACCGCCGGCGCCCAGCCCGACCGGTGGTGACGGAAGGCCGGTGGAGCTGATGAAGCCCGCGTCGACGAGCCCGATGAACAGGATGAACAGCCCGATTCCCGCGCTGATCGCGAGCTTGAGTTGCATTGGCACTGCGTCGAATACGAGTCTGCGTAGCCCAGTGGCAGCGAGGATCACGATAATGAGGCCGTTGATGACGACGAGGCCCATCGCCTCGGGCCAGGTGAGTGAGCCGACCACCGTCGTCGCGAGGAACGAGTTGATGCCGAGCCCGGCGGCGAACGCGAACGGCAGCCGCGCGATCACACCGAACACGATCGTCATCACGCCTGCCGCCAGCGACGTGACCGCCGAGACCTGTTCGAACTCCAGGCTGTTCCCGGCGACATCTGGGGCGCTGGACAGGATGATCGGGTTCAGCACGATGATGTAGGCCATCGCGATGAACGTGACCACACCACCGCGGAGTTCTGCGGCGACCGTCGACTGGCGCGCGGAGATCTCGAAGAAGCGATCCAGCCGGTTCATGCCTCGACCCTAAGTTCGGCGAACGATTCTTTCCTGTCTTTGCGTTCGGAGCCCAGTTCGTCCGCAGTGGCATGCTTGTGTGGTGGGGTTGTTGTTCCGACTGGCCGAGCTGTTGCTCATCCTCGTGCCCTTGGCCGGGGTGCTGTACGCCGGGTGGCGGACGTTTCGCCGCGTCGGAGGTGCCGGCGAGCCCGGCGGCCAGGCGGAGGAGGGTGTCCCCGCTGCCCGGCGCTCCGCCGATCAGGCCACCCAGTGGCGCACCATCACCCGCACGGTCGAGCAGCATGACCGCACGGAGGCGCGCTGGCTGGACTATGAACTGGACGCGGCGAAGCTTCTCGACTTCCCTCTGATGACCGATCTGAGCGCGCCCCAGGTGATGGCCTTCCACAAGGCCAAGCTGCGGGCCGACCTGCTGCGCCCGGTCCGAGCGGAGGATCTGCTCGACGACCGGGAGTCGGCCGGTGATTACCTGGCGGCGGTGCAGGACTACGTGACGACCTTCAACGCGGCCGAGGTCGAGGCCATCCGGCTTCGACGCAGCGACTTCACCCGGGAGGCCCAGCAGCGCATCGCCCGCGCGCAGAGCCTGCTTCGGGTGGCGGCGGACCCGTCGGCGACAGTGCAGGAACGCGCGCAGTCGCTGACCCTCGCCGACGTCGAACTCGACGGTCTCGTCGTGCTGCCGGAGACCACACGTGCCAGCCTCGAGCGCGGTATCGCGGGCGAACTCGGCGGGTAGGACGCTACCTCGGCCAGGCGCCGAAGAGTTCCTCAGTGGGTGCGACGTCACCGGTCGGAATCGACGCCGCAGCCAGCGCGTGCGCCTTGAATGCCCGGGCCGCGCCGCTGAGTCGATACGGCTGTCGCTCGACGCGACTGTGGAGTTCGCTGGGTATGGTCGGTCCCCAGACGATGACCTCAGCGCAACCGTGATTCAGCGCGTTGAGCACCGCGCTGCGAATCGTCTGGTTGGTCTCAAAGATGGCCGGTGCGAAGGCGACTGCCGCCGTCCCTCGTCCGTTCCCCATTGCCTCGAGTCCGTCGTCGGTGACCAGCGCGGTGACCCCGAGGATCTGCAGCGCACGCATATCGCGAGGTTCGGTGATTGTCACGCTGACGTCCCAACCGGCCTGGATCCGATCACACATCCAGCCACCCGCGGACAGGATCAGGTCACCGACATCGACGGCTGCGACGAGGAGCTGGTAGTTGGCGTGCCTGGTTGGCGCTCGATTAATCATAGAGACCTCCTCGACTCAGGGCTGTTCCCGTCCTGTTCGATGTGGCAGTGCTTCGGTTGATGTGCAGACGTTCTCACTGCTGTCCCAGCTAGCGCGCTAGAAGTATAATAAAGACATTAATGAAAACCGCAAGAGAAAACTTGCGGGATACGATGAGCCGGTGACCGCACCGCAAGGCAAGCTCAGGGATGGCCGGCGCCCCAACCGGCGCGGGGAGTCGTCGCGCAAGCATGTCCTTGATGTCGCGCTGCGAATGCTGGCCGACGGCGGGCCCGACGCGGTGAGCGTCAAATTGATCGCCAAGGAGGCTGAGGTCACGTGGGGGACCGTTCAGTATCAGTTCGGAGATGCCGACGGATTCTGGGCTGCAACCATTTTGCACATCTTTGACACCGCCGGTCCGCGGGTGTGGGCTCGCCCCTCGGCTGATTCGGTGGAGGAGCGCGTCGCCGAAGTCGTCGATCTTCTCTGGAGGGCTTTCGACTCGCCGTACAACGCCGTCGTGTCGACCCTTCGCGGCGCTCTGGCCCGGGATCACACCGAACTCGAACGGAACTTTCCGCAGACCGCGAAGGCACTTGATGTGCTGGATGACGCCCTGCTCAAGGAGTTTCGCAGGATCTTCGATGGAGTCATCGTCGATCCCGGTCGCGCCCGTCGGGTCAGTGCGTTGCTGCCGGCTGCGCTGCGCGGTCTCCATGCCGAGCGCACATACGGTTCCCGCGTCGATGTCGACGACGCCCTGGCCGGGCTTCGCGAGGCGATCATCCTCTATGTGAAGCCCGAAACGAGATAGGCGTTACTTGTCAGCGGGATTGGTGTTCGCCATGCACACGTCACCCGCGGTGTCTGCTTTCTTCACGGTGTCGTTCGACAGGCCTCGCAGAGGCCCTGTGGCCCGCGCGATAAGTGGGCTGACTGCGGCGAAGACCGCGAGTACGACAGCGACGGCGACCGCCCCATCTGGGCCGTAGACGTCTGTCGCCACCCCCGCGATGGCCGTGCCGATGGCGCCACCGGCGAGGGCCGCACTGGTGAGCCATCCGAAAGCCTCCGACGCCGCGTGTTCGGCAATCTCGTGCGACACCATGATGTACAGGACCGACATCGCCGGGGCGAAACCCAATCCGGAGACGAACAGTGCGCCGAATTGGAGCGCAAGATGTTCGACGACTCCGAACAACGCCACGCCGACACCAACCAGTGCGAGAGCCACCACCACGCCGACCACGCCGATCCGCCGATGACCGAAAGTGAGCCCACCGATCAGAGATCCGACGCTCGCCACGGCGATCGCGGCACCTGCCATGACACCGCTGTCGCCAAACGTAGCGACGATGCCAACCTCGAGGGCCATGAACGATGCGACTAGCGCCAAGCTGGCGACCATGGCGAGTAGAACTGCCCGGCTAGCCAGGACCTTGCCGAAGGCCGATGTACTTTGTCCGACTCGCGGTTTGAAACTCCTTGCGCTCCATAGGAACCAGCCCGTTCCGACTATCGTGACACCGGCGGACAGGACCAACGGGGCGGCAGTGGACACCGCGGAGGCGAGAATCGTCGCCGCAACGGGGCCGACGACCCAGATTAGTTCCTGCGCTGTGGTGTCGAGTGCGAATAGCACCCGCACGCCCTCGCGAGGCACCATCAGCGGATAGAGCGCGCGGCACACCGGTATCAGCGGTGGCACCGAGGCTCCGATGAGGACGCCCATTCCCATGAGGACTATCGACGTTGGATGGGCGAATGCAAGCGCCAACATGCTGACCCCATTGGCCACGGCTGCCACCAGCAGAATCGGAGTCATGCCGAACCGCCCGGCCAGGCGGGCGGTGATCGGCATGGCGACCGCTTCCCCCACGCTGACGCAGGCCACCACCGCGCCAGCGACAGCGTAGGAGCCGGAACTGGACTGCACGTGCAGCAATATCGCGAGGTTGAGCATGCCCAAGGGCAGGCGGGCGAACAGTTGTGAGGCGGTCACATTCAACACGCCCGGTACTCGGACCAGGTCGCGATAGCCCGCCATTGAGGAAGTCCTTCCGGTACGGCTGGACTGTACCGTCCAGACGGTACAGTATTGCTCTCCTGTCGTAGGCTGGGCAAATGACTTCTTCGCGGCAGCGAATTCTCGACGCGTACGAGGATGTGCTGGCCGCCGACGGCGAGCGGCACGCCACGGTGGAAGCTGTCGCAGCCAAGGCGGGTGTGTCGAAAGGGGGGGTGCTGTATCACTTCCCGTCGAAAGACCGGCTGGCCGAGGCGCTGTACGACCGGGTGCTGGCCTTGGCAGTCGAAGACGTCGACCAAATGCGCACCGCACCCGACGGGCCCGCGCGCTACTACATCAGAACGTCGCGTTATGCGGGCACACCACTGGATCGCGCGCTGGTGGCGGTCGCCAGATTGCGGCAGGGTGGCGATACCCGAGCACGGGAAGTTCTCGAAGACATATCGGGCACGTGGTTGCGGATCCTCCACGAGGCGCTCGGTGACCTTGACGTCGCTCGCGCGGTAAAGCTGATCGGTGACGGCTTGTACTACACCGCCCTCCACAGCGCGCTCGACGATCGCACCGACAGTGATGACGACGAGGCCGGGTTGCTCGCGGTGATCGATCGGATAGTCAGTGTCGATTCGCACTGACTGGGCGTAGCCCCGCTAATGCGTTGGGTGCAGCATTAGGCTTCCTAATGTGGCGCTGGACAGTCAGCAGTTGGCGGCCCTGGCGGCCGTCGTCGAGACGGGATCGTTCGACGCGGCGGCGGCGACGCTGCACGTCACACCGTCTGCGGTGAGTCAGCGGGTCAAGGCGCTCGAGCAACGCGTGGGTCAGGTGCTGGTGCGACGCGAGCGGCCCTGCACCGTGACGGCCGCGGGTGTGCCCCTGTTGCGGCTCGCGGCGCAATCGGCCCTGTTGGAGGCCGAGGCGCTGGCCGAACTCGGGGGCGGCGACACCACCTCGGCCCGAATCGCGTTGGCTGTCAACGCCGATTCGATGGCGACATGGTTCTCATCGGTGTTCGAGCGGCTGGACTCCGTGCTGTTCGACGTCCGGATCGAGGATCAGGATCACTCTGCGCGTCTGCTGCGTGAGGGCACCGTGATGGGTGCGGTGACCACGGAGCGCGCCGCCGTGCCGGGATGCCGGGTCCAGTCATTGGGTGTCATGCGCTATATCCCGGCGGCGGCCACGGCCTTCGTGCAGCGGTACCTGCCGGACGGATTCACTGCCCGGGCAGCCGCGCAGGCGCCGTCCATCGCCTGGAACCGAGACGACGCTCTGCAGGATATGTTTCTCCGCAAGCTGTTTCGTCGTCAGCTGACCCCGCCGACCCACTTCGTGCCGACCGCGGAGGGGTTCGGTGCGGCGGTTCGCTGCGGTCTCGGGTGGGGGATGTTTCCCGAACAGTTGGCGGATTCGACCAAGGATCTGGCCAGGATCTCCGAGCTGCACCTCGACGTGCCGCTGTACTGGCAGTGCTGGAAGCTCGACAGTCCGTTGGTCTCGACGATCACCGAGGCGGTGCGCGACGCCGCTCGGGGCCGGCTCAGGAGCTGAGCCTCACTGCCCCCGCGCCAGCTGCTCCAGCAATGGTCGGGTGCGGTACGCAACGACCTCGTGCATCGCCACCGACATCGTCGTGCGCTGAACCCCGGGGACCGCGAGGACCAGACCGGCCAGGCGATACAGGTCGTCGGCGTCGGTGGCGGCCACCGCGATCAACAGGTCGGCCGCCCCGGAGAGCCCGGTGACCTGGGTGACCTGCGCGATGGTCTGCAGCGCGGCGAGGACGTCCTCGAGCTGGTGCTGGTCGACCACTGCGGTGATGAATGCCTTGAGTGGATACCCCAGATCGCGCGGTGACACGCAGCGGTCGATGGGCGCCAGGACCTTGTCCTGATCCCACCGCGCCAGCCGCGACTGCACGGTGTTGCGCGCGAGATTCAGCATCGAGGCCAGCTGCACCCCGGTTGCGCGGGGCGCGTCACACAGCGCCAGGAGGATTCGGGCATCGGTGCGGTCAAGCCTCGTCATGTCGCACAGTATCGCACGTCACACTTGGCTAAATATGGGCAACATGCTCAAGAGCATCGGGGTCGGTGGCGCACTCTGTATATCGATGCCACCATTGAAGTAGCAATACGCCCAGTACGCGCAGAGATGGTGAGTCCGAGGTATGACCGATCTCGACATCCGCCGGCCCGATCGGCAGCCCTACGAGCTGGGCGATCGCTACCGTCCCGGATCCGGCCCGGTGGTGCTCACCGGTGTGCAGGCGATCGCGCGTGCGCTGATCGAACAGCACGTCCGTGACGAGCGTGCGGGCCTTCGCGTGGCGACGTTCGTGTCGGGATACCAGGGCAGTCCGCTCGGTGGGGTGGACCGGATGCTGGCCGGTATGCCCGAGGTTCTGCAGGCACACGACATTACCTTCATCCCCGGACTCAACGAGGAGTTGGCGGCCACCTCGGTATGGGGCAGTCAGGCCGACCTCCCCATGGGATCGCCGACTCACGATGGGGTCGTGGGTGTCTGGTACGGCAAGGGGCCGGGGCTCGATCGGGCGACGGACGCGCTCCGGCACGCCAACATGTTCGGCGCCAATCCGCGCGGCGGCATGCTGTTGCTCGTCGGTGATGACCCGGCGTCCAAGTCCTCCACGGTGCCCGCGGTCAGCGAGCGGTCGTTGGCCGCGCTCGGGATTCCCGTGCTGTTCCCGCGCAACGCGCGTGAGGTCGTCACGATGGCCATGCACGGTGTGGCGCTCTCACGTGCATCGGGATGCGTTGTGGCGCTGAAGATCGTCGCCGACGTCGCCGACGGTGCCTGGTCTATGGACTCCTCCGACGTGGCCGTCGACATCGTCGTCCCGCAGGTGCAGTTCGACGGCCGGCCGTTCGTCTACCGTCAGCGGCCGATGGCTGCCCCCGCCGACAGTCTGCTCGCCGAGGCCGATCTCTACGGCCCCCGCGCGGACGTCGTGCGCGCGTATGGCGCCGTCAACGGCCTCGACGTGCTCGAGGTCGACCCGCCGAACGCAACCATCGGCATCGCGGCCACGGGAACGACATTCGACTCGGTGCGCCAGGCGCTGCACGATCTCGGGGTCGACGACGCCGCGCTGCATTGTGCCGGCGTCAGGCTGCTGCGGATCGGGATGCCCACCCCACTCGGACCCGACATCGTGAACACCTTCGCCGATGGTCTCGAGGAGATCCTCGTCGTCGAGGACAAGACCGCCTTCGTCGAGACCCAGGTGCGCGAGATCCTCTACGGTGCAACTGGAGCACCGCGAATCATTGGAAAGAAGGACTCGACGGGGCGGCCGCTGATCCCCAACGGTGGCGAACTCACCGCCGGGCGCCTGCTGGCACCACTGCGACGCGTCCTGAGCCATCGACTCGACCTCAGGAAGGCGCCGCCACCGGCACTGTCGCTCGAGGTGCTGCCCGCCAAGCGCGCCGCCTACTTCTGCAGCGGGTGCCCGCACAATCGCTCGACCGCGGTTCCTGAGGGATCCTTGGCAGGCGGCGGCATCGGCTGCCACATCATGGTGACGATGTCGGGCCGTGAGGACAGCGCCGTCGCCGGAATCACCCAAATGGGCGGCGAGGGCACCCAGTGGATCGGCCAGGCACCCTTCACCGACGTCGGGCACCTGTTCCAGAACATCGGCGACGGAACGTTCTTCCACTCCGGTCAACTCGCGGTGCAGGCCTGCGTCGCGGCGGGGGTGAACATCACCTACAAGCTGCTCTACAACGAGGTAGTGGCCATGACCGGCGCGCAGGACGCCGAGGGCGCGCTCACCGTCGACAAACTCACACACAAGCTGATGGCCGAGGGTGTCAAGCAGATCATCGTCTGTGCCGACGAGCCGCACCGGCACAACAAGCGAGCGATGGCCAAGGGCACCATTCTCTGGCACCGTGACCGCCTCGACGAGGCACAGAAACGGCTGCGCGACGTCAAGGGTGTCACGGTCTTGATCTATGACCAGCACTGTGCCGCCGACGCGCGCCGGCAACGCAAGCGCGGCACCCTGCCCACCCGCACCACCCGAGTGCTGATCAACGAGGCGGTCTGTGAGGGCTGCGGCGACTGCGGTGTGAAGTCCAACTGTCTGTCGGTGCAACCGGTGGACACCGAGTTCGGCCGTAAGACGCGGATCGACCAGACGTCGTGCAACACCGACTACAGCTGTCTCGACGGCGACTGCCCGTCGTTCGTCACCGTCGAGGTCAACCCCTCCAAGAAGTCGCGCACCCGGAAGGCCCCGAAACCGCCGCGTCTGCCCGACGTCGCGGCAGAGTCGATCACGAACACCCACAACGTCTTCCTCGCGGGCATCGGCGGCACCGGCATCGTCACGGTCAACCAGGTCCTGGCCACCGCGGCGCTGCGCGCCGGCTACGACGTCGAGAGCCTCGACCAAACGGGCCTCAGTCAGAAGGCCGGCCCCGTCGTATCGCACCTGCGGTTCGCCGCGGGCACGCTCGATCCCGCCAACCGGCTCACCCCGGGCAGCGCGGACTGCATCGTGGCCTTCGACCTGTTGGCCGCCACCGACACCAAGAACCTGGAGTACGGCGACGCCGGCAGGACGGTCTCCGTCGCATCGACCAGCAAGACGCCGACCGGCGACATGGTCTACGACAAGTCGGTCGCCTACCCGGAGACGTCGTACCTGCTGCATCGGCTGGGCCACGTGTCGCACCAGGTGCACTCGTTCGACGCGCTGGCCGCCGCGCAGAGCTTGTTCGGCAACACCGCCGCGGCCAACTTCCTGCTCATCGGTGCCGCCTATCAGGCCGGTGCACTGCGACTTCCGGCCGGATCAATCGAGGAGGCCATCGAGATCAACGGGGTGGCGGTGCAGGCCAACATCGCCGCGTTCCGATGGGGACGCCTCGCGGTCGCCGACCCGGCCCGCTTCGACGACGTGGTCTCACCCGCGAGCGTCGGGCAGCCGTCCCCGCCGGCGCACCTGCTGGATGACACCACGTTCACCGGGCCGGTCGGTGATCTCATCGCGGGCCGCGCGGCCCACCTCGTCGGCTTCCAGAACGAGAAGATCGCGCGTCGATACGTGACTACGCTGCAGTCGATTTGGACCGCCGAGCGCGCGGTTTCCGATCGCACCGACTTCACCGAGGCGGTTGCTCGGAACCTCTACAAGCTCACCGCATACAAGGACGAGTACGAGGTGGCGCGGTTCCTGACCGATCCGCAGTTCGTCGCCCACGTGCAGGCCGAACTTCCCGGTGGCGAGAACCTCACCTACAAGCTCCACCCGCCCACGCTGCGCTCCATGGGGCGCAAGAAGAAGATCGGGCTGGGCCCGCGCAGCCACGGTGCGCTGCGCCTGCTCGCGAAGGGGAAACGGCTGCGCGGCACCAAGTTCGACCCGTTCGGCTACGCGCACGTCCGCAGGGTCGAACGTGCACTGCTCGCCGAGTACACCGATATCGTCACCCGGCTGGCCGCCGGCCTCAACGAGACCAACTTCGACCACGCGGTGGAGGTGGCGGGATTGCCTGACATGGTGCGCGGCTACGAGGGCATCAAACTCGGCAACGTCGCGGCCTACCACGACCGGTTGCGCGAACTGGGGATCACGCCCTAGCCGCCGTTGCCCCCGGTTGTGAATCTGGCGACGCCGCACCCGCATTTTGCGTCGCCATTTTCACATTCGGCGCCGAACAGGTCTTGCCTCGGCTTAACGTCTTGCCCATATGAACCAGAGCCCGACGACCGAAGCGCTGGCGCCACCGCAGGTCGACGACCAGGAGAAGCCGGGCCGCGAACTGGGCGGCTGGACTGGCCACCTGGTTGCCATCGCCGCGTTCGCCGTTGCGGTCCTGACCATCTGGCAGGTGTTCCGGCCGCTGTCCCAGGGCAGCCAGTACTACCTGATCGTGTTCCTCGCCGGGTCGCTGCCACTGGTCTACCTGGTCTACCGATCCGGGTTGGGGCGGCTCGACCCCGACGAGCGGCTTGGCGTTCTCGACTGGACGCTGGCCGTGCTCACCCTCGTCGTCTGCCTCTATCCGATCCTGCCGTGGCACATCGGATCGGGGGGCGGCGGTTACAACGCGTTCCTGGATCGGCAGGGTCTGCTCGAACCGATCGACGTCGTCATGGGTGCGCTGCTGCTCGTCCTCATCCTCGAGGCGTGCCGGCGGACCACGGGGTGGGCGCTGCCCATCGTGTGCGGGGCGTTCCTCGCCTACGGCTACTACGGCGGTCTGCTTCCGCAGGGCTGGGCAGTCGCGCACGCCGGGCTGGACTTCGATCAGATCGTGGATGCCCTGTACAACTCGGGCAGTGGCTTCTTCGGCACGCCCCTGGACGTCGCGGCCACCTATATCGTGCTGTTCACCATCTACGGTGCCGTGCTCGAACTCTCCGGCGGTGCCAAGTTCTTCGTTGACCTCTCGGTCGCCACGTTCCGGCGCTCGCGTAGCGCGGCGGGCCGCACGGCGGTGGCGTCGGGCTTCCTGCTCGGCACCGTCTCGGGGTCCGGTACGGCGACGGCGGTCAGCGTCGGCGCGGTCACCTGGCCGATCATGCGCCAGGGCGGCTACACCCCCGAACGGGCCGGCGGCGTGCTGGCCGCGGCCGGAGTCGGCGCCCTGCTGTCCCCGCCGACGCTCGGAGCCGCGGCGTTCATCGTCGCCGAGTACCTCGAGGTCTCCTACCTGACGGTGCTCGGCTGGGCGATGATCCCGACGGTCCTCTACTACCTGGGCATCCTGCTGGCCGTGGAGATCGACGCCCGGCGCTTCGGCATGCGCGCCGCGCATCTCGACACGGAGTCGCCGTGGAAACTGCTGGGCCGCTTCGGGTATCACTTCTCATCGTTGATCGCGATCGTCGTTCTGCTCGCGCTGGGGATGTCGGCCACCCGGGCCGTGGTCTATGCCACGGCGCTGGCCTTCCTGCTGTCCTTCCTGGATCGCCGCTTCCGGCTCACCCCGCGGCGACTGTTCGACGCGCTGAGCGCCGGTGTCCGCGGGGTCCTGCCCGTTGTCGCCGTCTGTGCCGCCGCCGGGGTGATCACGGCGATGACCACCAAGACCGGGCTCGGCGCCCAGTTCTCGTCGGTGCTGGTCGGCGGTGTCGACGCCATCACCGATAACCGCACGGCCATGCTGGCCCTGACGGCGGTCTTCGCCGCGGTCGCGCTGGCACTTCTCGGTCTGGCGATACCCGTGACGGCATCGTTCGTCATCGGCTGGGTGATCATCGGTCCGGCACTGCTGGCGCTCGACGTCCCCGCCCCGGCCGCCGCGATGTTCGTCTTCTACTACTCGGTGCTCTCGGAGGTCACCCCGCCCACCGCGCTGGCCGCCGTCGGCGCGTCAGCGGTCACCGGCGGCCGCGCGATCCCGACGATGTGGCAGGCGCTGCGCTACGCCGCGCCGGCCTTCCTGGTCCCGATCGCCTTCGTCCTGACCGAACCCGGTGAGTACCTGCTGGCGCGGGGGCCGGTGCTCGGGGTGCTGTGGGCCGCCGCCGCCGCGTGCGCCGGCATCGTCGCGCTGTCGTTCGCCATCGGCGGGTGGGTGCTCGGTGTCGGGGCCGCGAGTCTGGTTCCGCGGCTGCTCGCCGGGGCTGCCGCCCTGCTGTTGCTGTTCCTTGACCCCGCCACCATCGTGGCGGGATCGGCGTGTCTGCTCATCGCGGTCGCGTACACCATCATCGAGAAGAGGAGACGGACATGACCAGAGGACGGAGCGCGGTCAGCGTTCTTGCGGCGCTTGCTCTTACGGGAGCGGCGGTCACGGGCTGCGGTGGCAGGCAGGATGCCCCCAACGCCGACTCGGGTGGCGAGGTGACGTGCGAGGTCGGCGCCGACACCCGGGTGAGCATTGCGACGGGGAACTCGACGGGGGTGTACTTCTCGCTGGGAAACGCCTACGCCGAACAGATCTCGTCCGCCACCGAGGGCAAGGTGAAGGCGACCGCCGCCGAGACGGGTGCCTCGGTGCAGAACGTCCAGCAGCTCGTCGGCGGCACCTACCAGGTGGCGTTCTCGCTCGCCGACACCGCTGCCGACGCGGTGGAGGGCAAGGGCAGCTTCGACGGGAAGAAGCAACCCGTACAAGCCCTTTCACGCATCTACCCCAACTACACCCAGGTGATCGCCCGCAAGGGCAGCGGCATCGCCACGATCGCCGACATGCGTGGCAAGCGGGTGTCGACCGGTTCGCCGGGATCGGGTACCGAGGTCATCGCCCACCGGCTGCTGGAGTCGGCGGGGCTGAACCCGGCAACCGATGTCTCCGCGCAGCGGTTGGACCTCACCAAGACCGTCGACGGGATGAAGGACGGGTCGATCGACGCGCTGTTCTGGTCGGGCGGGCTGCCGACACCGGGTATCACCGACTTGATGACCACGGCGCGCAATGACGTTGCGTTCGTGGACATCATGCCGCAGCTGGACAAGATGGCCGAGCTGAGTCCGGTCTATGAGGAGGGCGTGATCCCTGCGGCCACCTATGGGCTGCCCGCCGACACCAAGACCATCGTGGTGCCGAACCTGCTGCTGGTCCGCGACGATCTGGACGCGAACCTGGCCTGCGTTCTGACCAAGACCCTGTTCGACCGTCAGCCAGAGCTTGCGCAGGTGGTCGGGGCTGCCAAGGGCATCAAGCTCGAGGACGCGCGCGACACCGACCCGGTGCCACTCAACCGTGGTGCCGACTACGCACTCAAGACGCTGACGCCGTCGCAGTAGCGTTGTGTCGCTCCTGACGGCGCGACGTGTTATGCAGATCGGTTGTAGGCCACAAAGTTCCCGCTCAGGCTGGAGTTCTGACAACATCACCTCAGGAAGCTTTCAGTTCCTCCTATTGCACCGAATTGACTCGCAAATCAGAATTTGGATTGCGGGATAACCATGCTCGGCGTCGGCTGCGTAACCGCCCCAAGCCATAAGGAGGTGCACGGTGACTCGTCGAGTTGCGGTCGATGTCGGAGGTACCTTCACCGATGTCTGTGTCGTGGATACGGACGACAACAGTCTGCGGGTCACCAAGGTTCCCACCACGAAAGACCCAATTGACGGAGTCTTGCAGGGGATTGCAGAGGCGGAGTTTGATCTCTCGACCGTCGACTTCTTCGCCCATGGCACGACTGTGGCCACCAATGCGTTGCTCAATCGCTCGTTTCCACGTGCCGCGCTCATCACCACGCGGGGCTTCAGGGACGTCATTGAGATCGGCAGCGGTACGAAGGATGACCTATGGGATGCCTACGACGACGTTGCTCCGCCCTATGTGGCGCGCAGGGACCGTCTTGTAGTTGGTGAGCGAATTGACTCAACTGGACGTGTGATTACGCCGCTAAGCTGCATCGACGCCGAAGCTGTGATTGAGGTGCTCCGGCGGCGTGCGGTGGAGACGGTCGCGATCTGTTTTATTAACTCGTACGCCAATCCCGCGCACGAACGCGAGATGGCAGAGCTAGTCAGTGCCGCGCTCCCACACGTCGCGATCTCGACCTCCAGCATGGTGCTTCCCGAGATCACAGAGCATGAGCGCTTTTCGACAACCGTCGTCAACGCGCTGTTGTCTCCGTTGATCCAGCGCTACACCCTCAACCTCGAGCGTCGACTCAACGAGCGCGGGTACAGCGGCCGCATGCACTTTCTGCACGGTGGCGGGGGCGTGATGACGGGGGTTGCTGCTCAACAGTTTGCCGGGCGACTCGCTTCCTCCGGTGTCGCGGCGGGAGCCATCGCGAGCAAGCACATTGCGCTCTCTTGTGGTTTTGACAACTCGATGGGTCTCGACATCGGCGGGACCAGTGCTGATCTGTCCATTGTGGTCGCGGGGGAGTCACGGATCGTGCGGAATTGGCACGTCGACTATGGCCATCCCATCTGCTTCCCCAGCCTTGAGGTACTGACGATTGGTGCCGGCGGAGGCTCGATCGCGTGGGTTGACGATGGTGGCGCTCTCCGGGTTGGTCCGGTGTCGGCAGGCGCTCTTCCGGGGCCGGCCTGCTACGGCCTCGGGGGTACGGCCGCAACGGTAACCGACGCGCAGCTGTGCCTCGGCCGTATTGGGACCTCTCTTGCCGGCGGCTCACGAATCCTGGAACCCGCCCTTGCCGTCGCCGCCGTGTCGGATATCGCGGCGAGGCTCGGTTGCTCGGTTGACGAAGCTGCTGACGGCATTCTGCGGGTTGCCTCGGCCGCAATGGCGGACGCCCTTCGACTCTTGTCGGTGCGCCGAGGCCATGACCCGCGTGATTTCGCGCTCGTCGCGTTTGGCGGCGGCGGTCCGCTGTACGCCGTGGAACTCGCCCGCGATCTGGGAGTTCCCGAGGTCGTGGTGCCTGCCTATCCCGGAGCGACCTCAGCGCTGGGCTGCTTGTTGGTGGACACCCGCCACGACCACAGCGCGATGTTCATCCGCGATATCCGGTCGGCGGACCCTTATGAGGTCGAGTCGATGTTTCTCGAGCTGGAGGCTAGGTCACGCGCCAGTTTGCGGGAGGACCACGTCGCGCCGGCGCGGATGAGCCTGCAACGGCTCATCGAGATGCGCTACAGCGGCCAGTCGCGTGCGCTCCCGATCGCGATTGACGGCCCAGTGGTCGGCCTCGACGGGCTGGCTGCGCTCTTCCACGAGCAGCACCGTCGCGAGTTCGGGTTCTGCCAGGAGGATGCGGACGTCGAGGTCTATCAGCTTGCGGTGACGGCCTTCGGTGTCATCGACAAGCCCAACATCGCTCCTTCCACGCATGGGGTAGGGCCGCTCGTGCCGGTGTCTCGTCGGCCGGTCCGCTTCACTCATGAGGGCACGTGTCACGAGACGCCCGTGTTTGATCGTGCTGGGCTGTTTCCTGGTGCCGAGTTCGTGGGTCCCGCTGTTATCGCGCAGCCCGACTCCACGACGCTGCTGCCTCCGGGCTCGGCCGCAGTCGTCGACGAGATGCTGAACTTGCACATCACCCCGCAAACGGCAGCGGCGTCGTGACAGATCACGCCGATGGCTCCGCGGCGCCTAGGGACAACCCTCCTGACCTTGACCCCATCACGAGTGAAGTCCTGCGGAACGCGTTCGTCACCGCCGTGGACCTCATGGCGGAGCAGCTTCTTCGTAGTGCGCACTCTTTCGTGATCCATGCGCGTGACTTCGCCGGCGCGATCTGCGACGCCAACGGCGATACCGTCGCCCAGGGAAGCCAAGACGTGGCCGTGCAGGTCGGTACGTTGCACCTCACAGCGAAGGCTGTGCTCGACCACTTTCGCGGGGATATCCACGAAGGTGACGTGTTCGTGGTCAACGATCCATATGTAGGTGGGACGCACTTCAATGATGTGCGCGTGTTGCGGCCGGTCTTCCATCTCGGAATCCTCATCGCCATCGCGCAGTGCAGCGGCCATTGGGCAGACATCGGCGGCGCCGCGTCTGGCTCTTTTGATCCGAGTGCAGTCGAGCATTTCGGGGAGGGATTGCGAATCACCCCTGTGCGTATCTGTTCGAACGGGCGATACCTCACCGACGTGTGCCGATTCATTGCGTCCAACACACGCTCTCCGGAGGACGCGGAAGGCGATTTGCTCGCGCAGGCCGAGGCAACCCGGGTGTGTGAACGCGAGGTTCTGCGGCTCGTTGATCGATACGGGCCGGATGCTGTCGTGACCGCGTTCGCGGAATCACAGGCATATGTCGAGCGAGTCCTGCGTCGGCGTCTCGCCGAGCTGCCGGATGGACAATGGGAAGCGGTGGACTACATCGACGTCGACCCGCGTGGCGGAGAAGCGTTGGTACCCATCAAAGTCGGCCTACGGATCTCTGGCGATCGTGCGTACTACGACCTCAGCGGGTCACATCCGGCGATTGGCAACTTTCTGAACTCAGCGTTCGGCGGAACCTACTCGGCGGTCGTTGCTGGGACGAAGACCTTCTTCCCCGACGTTCCGCTCAACTCGGGTTTCTACCGGCCGATTCTTGTCGACTTCGGTCCGGCTGGGACGGTGGTCAACGCGTCGTGGCCCACGGCTGTCACTGGCTTCTACGCGGGCCCGTACGAGAAGATCGTGAGCGCGATCTTCCAGATCTGGTCGGAGATCATGCCGAGCAGGGCGATCGGGACGTCGTTCAATCTCGAGTATCTGCTGCTTGGCGGATATGACCTGCGGCGTGCGCACCCGCGACAATTCATGTTCTACGACTGGATGGCGGGCGGTTGGGGTGGACGGAACGGTAAGGACGGCTCCAACGCGACCGCATCGATCTTCGGTGTCGGCCATGCGTTGCAGTCCATCGAGATGCAGGAGAGGTCGTCGCCAATTCTGACGGGGCGGTGCGAGCTACGCACGGACTCCGGCGGGCCCGGCGAGTTCCGTGGTGGCCTCGGGCTGGTCAAGGAGGTGACACTGACGGACTGTGAGAATGCGACCCTTTCGTATTGCTCGGATCGAGCACGTTCTGTAATCCCCGGTACCCATGGTGGCTCGCCGAGCTGTCCGCACGGGTTGTGGATGAACCCACGCTCGCCCGGCGAGCGCTACATCGGGTCGCTGGCGTCGCGGATCCCGGTGGGGCCTGGCGACTCACTGGAGAGACCGTCGGCGGGAGGCGGTGGTTTCGGTGACCCCCTCGCACGAGATCCCGAAGCAGTCCTGGCAGATGTCGTGGATGAGTATGTCTCGGTGCACCGTGCCCGCCGGGACTACGGCGTGGTGGTTCTTGTCTCTGCAGCGAACCCTGACGTGATGATGGTCGATGAGGCAGCGACGACGATCGAGCGGGAGCGGATTCGGGCAGTACGCAGTGAACGGTTGACGGTGGACCCCGGCGACATCGCAGCGTCGTATGCCGATGGCGAGTTGACGATCTATGACCTCGTGCGGCAGTTCGGGGTGATCGCCGACTGGGGCACAGGCGAACTACTCCCGGAAACGACCAATCAGTTCCGCCGTATCGTGCTGAACCGATGCGACGCCTACTGGGGTGACACAGACGGCTGCGCTGCTTCGTAGCGTCTTGAACACCTCATCGCACGTCGACCGAAGGCGCCCGCTGCGAGATCTAGTGCTCCCGTACCCGTCGGGTATCGACGTATAGCAATTGCTCTGGGCGTCAGTCCAAGTCGTCCCTTGCCTTGATTGCAATCCGGGGTTCGGCTGTGCGGATACCCGCCCAGCATGCCATCGGTTCGACAGAAGGCGCAGCGTAACAAACCATCTCACTGTCTAGTGACATTCTTTGGTGCCATCATATGTTGCCTGATCGCCATCAACTGGCTGAGAGTTCTGACAATATCGTGTCGGAAGGCCTTCAGTATCTCCAATTGCCCTGTGCCACTTGGATGGACATGATTCTACAAGGTGTTCCTGCGCTGGACGTCCGCACAGCGGCCGCCACGGCCTCGAGGCAAGAGGAGGAGTGTTTGATGCATCGCAGCCGATGGGTGATTCTCGGTGGGTGTTTCCTCGCCTACCTCTTCGATGCTCTCGAGATCCTCTTGCTAGCAATGGCGTTGCCCGCAATCCGCCATGACATGGGCATCAGTGTCACACAGGCAGGCCTGCTCGCCACTGCGACGCTCCTGGGCATCGGCGTCAGCAGTGTTGTCGCGGGCTACGTTGCCGACAACTTCGGTAGGAAGACCGCGCTCATTGGCTCGCTCGCCACGTTTGGACTGCTCACTGCGGCCCTCTCTGTCGTTCCCAACTTCGAGGTATTCCTGGTGCTGCGGTTTCTCGCTGGGTTAGGACTTGGCGGCGTGTGGGGTGTCGTCTCCGCATACGTCGTGGAAACGTGGCCGAGCGAGAGCCGCGGACGAGCATCGGCCTTTGTCCTGAGTTCATTTCCAGTCGGCGGTGCACTTGCGGCGGTGTTGTCCGGGTTCCTTCTTCCGGACTGGCGACTCATGTTCCTCGTCGCTGGCATCTCGGTGATCCTGCCAGTGCTAATTGTTGTGGTGTGCTTCGAAGAATCGTCTGTCTGGGCTGATCATCGGGCTGCCCGCGGCGACAACGACAAGCCCGTGTCTGTGGCGTACATCCTGAATGGTCCGCTAAGGCGAACGACGATCCTGGGCACTGCAATGGCTGGGCTAGCTCTGACGGGATACTGGGGCGCCTCGACATGGCTACCGACCTACCTGACCGCTGAACGAGGCCTGGCCCCGGCATCTGTCGCTACCTTCATAGCTGTACTGAATATCGGAATGTTCGTTGGTTACCATATTTTTGGTGTTATCGCTGATCGCCTGGGTAGACGCACCGCCATCTTCATGTCGCTTCTGGGTGTCGCCGTGACTCTTCCCGTGTATGCGATGACCAGTCACCAAACGGCTCTGTTGTGGCTTGGACCCGCATTTGCGTTCTTCACCGCCTTCTTTGGGCTGTTCGGGTCCTACTTGGGCGAGCTATTCCCAACTCACGTACGCGCCACTGGTGCGGGCTTCTGTTTCAACGTTGGGCGTGGAATCTCCGCCTTTGCGCCGTTTGCGTTGGCAGGACTCGCGTCATCGATAGGGTTCTCCGGCGGGTTGATCGTCTGCGCCGTCTTCTTTGGCATGTCGGGTGTCGTGACGTTGTTCCTCCCTCGTACTGGATACGCCGAACCAGAACCGTCATCTCGCCCCGATTCCGAGGTCAACACATCGTCCTAGAGCACTGAGGCGCGCCTGAGATCCCCACAGCTCCCCTCCTCCATCTCGACGAAAGGCACTTTCGCTATGCCCGATCGGATCGCTCCTCGGATCCTTGCCAGTGTCGGGGCGAACCGGACATCGCGCCGCCGATTCATCGGCGGAGGCGCCGCGGCACGGGCGCTGGGCCCGCCGTCCTGGCCGCATCCAGCTTGGCGAATGCGAGTACCACCGGGCGCACTGCGATCGAGTCGTCCTACGGGAGGAGGCAGTCCATGAGGACGCCACCTGGGGTGGAGGGGCCTGACGGACCCGCGGTCCAGATCGGTGCTCTCGTCCCGCTGGCTCGGCCCGGCTGGGTCGAGGCCGGCCAGCACTTGCTCGCTGGGCTCGAGTTGGCTGTTCGCGAAGTCAATGAGGCCGGCGGGATCGTCGGAAGACCAGTCGAGCTGGTGGTCCGAGACACCGCGGCTGATCCAAAGAGGGCCGCGGCGGCCGTAGACGAACTGGCTGGCCTGGGTGTGGCTGCGTTGGCGGGGGAATATCACAGCGTCGTGGCTCGTGCCGCTGCCGCCAGGGCCGACGCACTAGGCCTGCCGTTCCTCTGTTCTTCAGCGGTGCTCGACGCGCTCACCGAACAACCAACGGAATGGGTCGCGCGCCTCTCTCCGGCGCAGTCCCACGGTTGGCAGATTTACGCAGACTTCCTCCTCAATGCGGGCCATAGGCGCATCGCAGTAGCAGTTGAGCCGAGCGTCTACTGGGCATCTGGGGTCCGCATTCTGCGGGACTACCTCGCTCCACGCGGCGGTACCGTCATCGAACTCGAAATGCGAGCGCTCACCCCCGCGGCCGTGTGCGACGAGCTCGTGAACATTCACGCGACGGCCCTCCTTCTTCTGGTCGGCTACCCGGAGCCGGCAGTGTCGATCGTCAGGTCTGTCCGCCGCGACCCGCGTCTCGCCGAGATCATGATTGGTGCTCCGGCCGGGCAACCGGAGTTCGCCGAATGGGCGACGTTGCTGGGCACCGACGGCGCGGCGATCCCGTTCTTGCGCTACCTACCCGACCACCTCCCCCCGATGGGTGAGCGAGTCGAGTCGGCGCTCCGTAAGCAGCTAGCCGCACAGCCCTCCTTCGTCGCCTTCGAGGGATACGACACGGTCACCGTCATCGCCGGTGTGCTGCGTTCTCACACCGAGGATGGGGCGCGCACTGCCGACTTTTGGTCGCGCGTTGCAGTCGAAGGCGCACGAGGGCAGATCCAGTTCTCCCGGATGCCGGGTATCAGCGTTTGGCAATGGGATTGGGCGCCAGTCCAAGTCGTTGATCGGGACCCGGCATCACTCGATCGGTTTCGGATCCTTCGCTCCGCAGCCACGACCTAGACCACTTAGGCGCTCCAGGGCTCCCTACAGACCGATCAGTTCATGGGATCAAGCGCCGATACGCGAAAGCTGCACGTAATGAAAGACGTTCACGGCTACTGCACACTGTGTCGCTCTCGCTGCGGTGCGATATACAGCATCAACGATGCTGGAGTGCTGCAGGGCGTACGGCCTGACCCCAACCACCCGACGGGTGCAGCGCTGTGCCCGAAGGGCAGGGCGGCGCCGGAATTGGTGTACTCATCGGCTCGGCTAACGCAGCCGCTACGACGCACAACGCCGAAGGACGATCCAGACCCGCGCTGGCAGGAGATTAGCTGGGACGAGGCGATGTCCGAGGTTGTCGAACGCCTGGACACCATCCGAACCGAGGATGGCGCAGAAGCGGTGGCGTTCTCGGTCACGACCCCGAGCGGCAGTCCGATCTCGGATTCAATCGACTGGATAGAGCGCTTCATACGGATCTTCGGAAGCCCGAACACCCTGTATGCGACCGAGATATGCAACTGGCACAAGGACGTTGCCCACCAATTCACCTTCGGAGTCGGGCTGCCGACACCGGACTACGCGGCCGCCGACATGGCGGTGCTGTGGGGACACAACCCCGCAAAAACGTGGCTAGCGCGGTCAACGGCCCTCGCTGAGGCGCAAGCGCGAGGCGCACGTCTGGCGGTCATAGATCCGCGCCGCGCCACCAGCGCATTGAGCGCCGATCACTGGCTGGCCCTGCGCCCGGGCACCGACGGCGCACTGGCGCTATCGCTGGCGAAGCTCCTCTTGGACCGCCAAGGCTACGACGAGCAGTTCGTCCGTCGATGGTCCAATGCCCCGTTACTGGTGCGCTACGACACCGGCCGTTTCCTGCGCGCCCAGGACATGTGGCCCGATCAGCGCGGGTTTGTGTGCTGGGATGAGCAGACGTCCGCGGCGGTGCCTTACGACACCAACTACGTTGCCCCCGATGCGAGCCGATTCGCCTTGACCGGAGATCGGGTTGTTGCCACGCGGTCCGGCAGAATCCGATGCGCGCCAGCTTTCGCGCACTATCAGCGAGCGTGCTCGGTGTGGCCACTGGCACGTGCCGCCGAGGTGTGCGGAGTACCGCCGGCCGAAATCAGTGCGGTGGCCGACGATCTTGCCGAGGCCACCTCGGTGTGCTATGCCGCGTGGTCTGGCGTGGGCCAACACTCCGACGCCACGCAGACCGAGCGCGCTATCGCGACGTTGTATGCACTCACCGGGAGTTTCGATGCGCCCGGAGGCAACCGCGTGTTCCCGACCCCACCCGTGAACACTGTGACGTCCCCCGACCAGATCACCCCGCAGCAACGCAGTCGCGCGCTCGGCATCGATGAGTTTCCCCTTGGCCCACCGGCGCAGGGCTGGATCAACGCGCGCGACTTCTGTCGATCCGCACTAGAGGGGAATCCCTATCGCGTGCGCGCACTGGTGTCGTTCGGCACGAACATGCTGCTGTCACAGCCTGACCCGCGGCGCACCGCAACGGCGCTGCGGGCGCTGGACTTCCATGTCCACTTCGACCTGTTCGAGAACCCGACCTCGCGCTACGCCGATCTGCTGCTGCCGGTGAACAGTCCGTTTGAACACGAGGCGCTGAAGGTCGGCTTCGAGACCAGCGCCGCCGCCCAACAGAGAGTTCAACTTCGTCCTCGTCTGGTGGATCCGGTAGGCGGCTCCCGATCGGACACCGAGGTGGTGTTCGAGTTGGCGTCCAGGCTCGGGCACGCAGGGGAATTCTTCGGTGGCGACATCGACGCTGCCCGCAACTACCAGCTGGAGCCTCTCGGTCTGACGGTTGAGCAGCTCCGCACGCAGTCCGCCGGGGTGGACATACCGCTGCAGCGTCGCTTCCGCGCCTACGCCACAGAACACGACGATCACACAGTCGCAGGCTTCGCCACGCCCACCCGTCGCGTCGAGTTCTACAGTGAACGTCTCGCCGAACACAATTACCACCCTGTTCCTGTCGCCGAGCCGCCCCAATTCGATGTCGACTACCCGCTCACCCTCACGTGCGCGAAGAACGGCTACTTCTGCCATAGCCAACATCGAGCGCTGTCGTCGCTGCGTCGTCGCAGTCCTGAACCGCTCGTTGACCTTCACCCCGACCTCGCGGTCCGCCGGGGGATTGAAGACGGTCAGTACGTGCGTATCAGCACCGCGAGCGCAAGTGTGCGGATGAAGGCCCGGTTCGATGCATTCCTGCGTCCCGACATCGTGGTCGCCGAGTATGGCTGGTGGCAGAACGCACCGGATCTGGGATTGCCCGGCTACCCCCACCTGACAGGAGATGGTCCGAACTACAACCTGCTAGTCACCGATGACCGCCGCGACCCGATCAGCGGTTCTATCCCATTGCGCTCGACCCCCTGTGACGTGCACCCTGAACCGCAACGCCCTTGGGGGCCATCGCAGACCCGCGACTTGGTGGTCGTTGACACGCGCATCGTCGCCACCGATACCCTCGCGCTGCGGCTCGAGCCCACTGACGGGCACCCCCTGCCTGACTTTCTACCTGGCCAACACCTCACCGTCAGTCACGATGGCGACCCGGAGGTCACCCGCAGCTACTCCTTGACCGGCCCGGCGATCGACGCTGGCAGGCGCGGATACGAGATCGCAGTCCGGAAAGTGCCTGGCGGACGGTTCTCCTCGGCGGTGCACCAGCAATTCCATCGCGGGACGGTGGTGCGTTCCGGGCCGCCGTCAGGTCTGTTTGCGATCCCCGTCGTCCATGACAATCCGATCGTTCTGATCGCCGCGGGTATCGGGATCACTCCGTTCTTGAGCTACCTGGAGACGCTCCACGATCACAACGAGGCCACCCCTGAAGTCGCGCTCTTCTACGGCAATCGAGACCGGGCAGGGCACGCCATGCGAGAACGCATTGCCTACCTGCAGGGCGTACTGCCCAACGTGATGGTGGAGACCTATTACAGCCAACCCGACGACGATGTGCCCGCCGGTATTCGCCGCGGGCGCTTTGGCTCCCAGCATGTCAAGCAGGAGCTCATCGACCGCAATGCCCGCTTCTACCTCTGCGGTCCAGAACCGATGCTGGATCAGGTAACCACGGAACTGGTGCAACGCGGTGCCCACCGCTTCAGCATCTTCGCCGAGAAATTTCACGCCACGACTGCCGCGATCGACATCGATTCAATTGCGGCGGCGACCGTCACATTCGCCAGGACTGGAGCCAGCGCTCGGTGGCAGGCCAGCGACGGGACACTCCTGAATATCGCAGAGCAATCGGGACTGAAACCACCCAATGGGTGTCGGGTCGGTCAGTGCGAAAGCTGCGTCACCACGATCCTTCACGGAACCGTCGCGCATTTGGTGTCCACCCCAGACGATCTACCCACTGACCAGTGTCTCACCTGCCAAGCGATACCGACGTCGGACGTCGTGTTGGACTTGTGAATCAGTTATGCGCGACGCCGGCAAGGTGCTTCTAGGAACCCTACGTCGGTACACCGTCACCGGATCGCCCACTGAACAACAGTCCCTCTTCATGCCTCCTTTCTTACTCGGCTATGCCCGCGTTCGACCGGCGTTGTCCCTGCCCAAATGCCATATGGCTCAGGCCATGCGAGGGCGTGCATCAGACATTCGGTGCTGACTGGGCAGTCGCCGCAGATGCGTTTGGCGCGGTGCTCACGTCGGGCACGCTCGTTCCCTCGTTCCCCGTCGGGGGGGAAGAAGACCACTGAGGGCAGGCCTCGGCAGTTCGCTCTGAGCTGCCATGACCAGCCCGCCAAAGACGTACCACCGCGAAATCTGAGCACGGTGAATCGCCGGTCGCCGAGAGAGGCGGTGTCGCCGACGGGCACCCCGGAGTTGCTCATTGGGGTTTCCGCTGCAGCGCCGGACGTCGACCGACTGCTGCCAGCGCCTTCACGAACGCAGCGTGCTCACCGGCTGTGAGATTTGTGCGCGATCCGCGGTAGACGATCTCGCACACGCGTTCTGGTAGCTCGTAACTCAGTATGCCAAAGGTTGGCAGTATCTCGTCGCGTGGCGGTCCACCGTAGGGAGCCCAGCGTAAGACGAAATCAATAATCTCCCAATCGAAATCGTCGAGCCCTCTTTCGACTGGCCAGTGGCAGGGATGTCCAACGGCGGACACGTCGTGGGCCGGGTCACGGCCACTCAGCACGCCAGTGCCAACTTGCCTGGTCGTTGGTTCTGCGAGTGAAGCTCGGTCCCGGTTCACCCCGTGGCTCCTTTTCCAAATCTCTGTTCAACACGGAGTTGGAAGCGAGACATACTTTGTCTCCATGTATTCCAGCAGCCCGAGTTCACTTCCCTCGCGACCGAGTCCGGAGTGCTTGACACCGCCGAAGGGGGCCGCGGCATCCGACACCAGTCCGCGGTTGAGTCCAACCATTCCGCATTGCAGCGACCGGGCCGCCCGCATGAGGACGTCTACCTTGGTGGAGTACACGAACCCGACGAGACCCGCATCAGTGTCCGAGGCGAGTCGCAGCGCTTCTTCTTCGGTGTCGAAGAGCACGACCGGTGCAACGGGTCCGAAGATTTCCTCTTGGACGACGCTGGCGTCGTGTCGCACTGCGGTCAGGAGAACCGGGTGCAGGAATGCACTGCCCTCCGTCGGGTCCTGCATCACGATGGGGTCTGCACCTTGCTCGATCGCCTCATGCACCAGACGCACCGCCCGATCGCGCTGCTTCAAGTTGATCATGGGCCCCAGGGTGGTCGCCGGGTCGATGCCGGGACCGACGACCTGCGCGCGAAGACGCTCGCTGAGACCTGACACGAACTCGCTTGCGACCGAGCGGTGAACGAGGAATCGGTTGGCAGCAACGCAGCTCTGACCGCCGTTGCGCAGCTTTGCCGTGATCGCTCCGTCGATGGCTGCGTCTAGATCCGCATCGGGGAATACAAGGAATGGGGCGTTCCCTCCCAATTCCATTGAACAGCGCAGAATTCCGGATGCAGCGTTCGCCAATAGCAGCCGACCGACCGCGGTCGACCCGGTGAAGGAGAGCTTGCGGATACGCCCGTCGTCGAGAATGCGTTTGACCACTTCGGCAGGCCGGGTGGTGGTCACGACGTTGACGACACCGGGTGGCACACCCACGTCGTTGAGGAGATCGGCGAACAACAGGGCAGTGAGTGGTGTTTCCTCGGCCGGCTTGAGAATCACTGTGCAGCCCGCCGCGAGTGCGGGTCCGATCTTCCGGGTCGCCATAGCGAGTGGGAAGTTCCATGGTGTGACGAGAAGTGTCGGCCCGACGGGCTGCTGGAGGGTCAGGTGTAGCGCTGCGCCGTTAGGCGCGTCCCGTGACATCCCTGTTGCTCGGACCGCCTCCTCGGCGTACCAAAGCAGAAAATCGGCTGCGTAGCGGACTTCTGCGCGCGATTCAGCCAGAGGCTTGCCCATCTCCAAGGTGATCAGCATCGCAAATTCCTCTGTGCGCGTGATCAGCTCGTCGAATGCTGACCGCAGGATCTCTGATCGGCGCCGCGGTGGGGTGTCCGACCAGTCGGCGAAGGCAGTCGCTGCCGCATCGACCAAGTCCGTTGCGTCATCGGGTCCAGCATCGGCGACCGTGGCGATCAGCGTACCGGTCGCGGGATCCTCGACCTTGAACTCGGCGGACGATCGCGTCTCCTGCCACAATCCGCCGACCAGCAGGCCACGTGGGACAGACATTGTCTGCCATCCGTCGGGTAGCTTCACGTCCACAGGTGTGGTCGAGATCGTCACGGATTCCATGTCTTGGCTCTTCTCTGTCGTTGCGGTCATGGCTGTGGTTCGGCAATGATCAGGTCGCCCTGTGCCGTTCGTGCCGCAGTGTTGAGGCTGCGAGCTTCGGCGTATGAGGCGAGTAGGTAGTCGCGGTCGTTGCTGCCGCACTCGGCGCAGATCGGCGACAGATCTGCAGATGCGGGATTGCGGTCCATTTCCTGTGCGATGTACGAGCGTGAGCACGACGCGCACAGGATCCTTGCTTCCCAGGGATTGTCGACCTCCGCGCGTGGGTCGTGCGGGCGATTGAGCACGACGTGTCGTTCTCCTGTCAGGAGCCGGCCACCGGAGTAGATGACGGCGGCAATGACGAACGTGATTGGGGCCGACCAAGTTGCCCCGAAGGTGCCGGTGGTCTGCACGAGGACGATGCCAGTCACCGACGCGCAGAGCCACGCGACCAGACCGATGACATTGAATGCTGGGACGCGTCCTGGGCGGAACTCGAAGTGCTCGGCGCTGCGCTTGTCGCGGCGGGCGAAAGCGAAGTAGCACAGCGCGATAGCGACCCAGGCGACCACTACTACGCCCTGCCATTGGAGGGCCTTGAGCAAGTAGGAGACTGCGTCGGTGAGCATCAGGCAGAATGCCGCCACACCGACAATCACGACCCAGACTCGCCGGGGCAGATGGAGTCGGAACACACGTGCGAAGAAGCTCTCAGCATTGATGCTGGCTAGGTAGTAGTTCGCGGTGTTGATGCGTGTCTGGCTGACCCAGACCAGGGCCACACCGAAGATGCCGGTCAGCCCGATAATGGCTTGGACGGCGGAGAGCTCACTTAATGCGCCGGTTGTGGCGAGGCTGTGCGCGAGGAAGATTCCCACGACTGCATTGACGACCAGGGTCAAGACGTAGAACAGCGGGCCGAAGGTGTAACGGCTGTGGAACGTGGCGTCGTCGGTCTTGGCGAGTCGGGCGTAATCCCATGTGAAGGGGATCATGATCCAGATGCCCATGTAGGCGGTGAACGCAAAGACCCATCCAGGTGCATGCAGATCCATTTGGTGGACCGGTGGCGCGGTGAGCCAGTCGTTGCTGTAGCCGTACTTGACGATTGTCCACACCACGGCCACGGTGAGCCCGATGTAGTAGAAGGGCAGCAGGAAGCCGTTGATCTTGTCGAGCCACGTGCGCACGCCGCCGATCACGATGGGCACGCTGTAGGCCGCCACGATCGCGTACCAGATCTCGACAGAACCAACCCCGGTGTACTGGTGAAATACCGCTGCGACGATGGAACCCTCGAAGACCGCGTAGTAGAGGGCTGTCGCACCGATGATGAAGGGCGCCACCGCGGCACCGAGGTAGCCGAATAGCGCGCGGGAGAACAATGCGCTCGAAATCCCTGTCCGCGCTGCCTGACGGCTGATCCTCGTTCCAATCAGGCTGTAGACGCACACCGACAGCACCAGGCCAATCAGGGTGTTGATGGTGCCCACGCTCAGGGAAACCGTTGCGCCCACGATTAGCCAGAACATGGCGCTGGCGAATGCGTACCAAGCCATCATTAGCGACACCCGGCCAGATCTCCACGTCATGGGCGCCGCGTGGAGTGCATAGTCCTCGGTGGACGCGCTCCGAAGGACGTTTGGGTCGTCCTGAAAGGACACTTGGAGCGGGGCTATGTCCCTCGCTCGAGCCTGTTCAGACATGCGAACCTCCATTGTTGTTCACCGTTGAATGGGAGAATCAGTCGCCCGCGATCGCTCCGGCCTGCACATCAGGAGTTCACACATCGGAGTCGGGGCGCGCTAGGTTATTGAACTGACGCGCGCTGAATTATTTCCACAATTTGGGGAGTGTGGGCAACCCTCAATTTCGACAAATCGCGTGGACGTGCCTTGTGTCTTCCACAAATTGGCTGCTGGTGGAGTCCTGCGCAGGGCTTCCATGTAGGCACACACAATCGCGAGCCACGAATTCATAAGATCTACAAGGCTGTGACCGCCTAGCGGCGGTGATACATCCTGCCTGGCAGTTGCTGACGGCGAGGAGAAACTCCGTGGGAATTCTAACAATATCTTGCCAGGCGGATTTTAGTTCCTCCTATTGCTCTCAGGGCAGTCAGCTGATGAGAATTGAGGGGCGTCGAAGCCAAGGTGATTGCCAGCTCGGGTGCTTCTTGAAATCGCCAAGATCACCGAACGCTTTTTCCTGACGTACACGGTGAACGTGGCTCTTGAATGAGGCGACGGCCGTTGCAGTCCATATCGGGACGAAAAGAAACTCTGCAACAAAGAAAGAATAGGAGTGAAACAGGATGACTCTACTTGAGCGTTCAGCGTGGTATGACATAGCGCGGGATACAAACTGGACCCCCTGCTACGTATCCGAGGACGAACTCTTCCCGCCGGATCACAGCGACCCGTATGGAATTCCACTCTCGGAGTGGGAAACGTTTGATGAGCCGTATAAGGTCTCGTATCGAGAGTACGTCAACGTGCAGCGCGAGAAAGACGCCGGAGCTTACTCCGTCAAGGCTGCGCTAGCGCGATCAAACTATTATGAGAATGCCGATCCAGCTTATATGAGCATACTCAAAAATCACTACGGCAACATTGCGCTCTCCGAGTATGCGGCGTGCCAGTCTGATGCACGTATGACGCGGTTTGCAAAGGCACCCGGCATGCGCAACATGGCGACATTCGGGATGCTTGATGAGTTGCGTCACGGGCAGATTCAGCTGTACTTTCCACACCAACTGACGTCGCTGGACAGGCAATTCGACTGGGCGCACCAGGCGCACCATACTAAGAACTGGGCGACACTCGTCGGCCGGCATGCGCTCGATGATGTGATGATGACGCGCGACGTAGTGACAACCTCGGTGATGCTTAACTTCTGCTTCGAAACCGGTCTCACTAATGTCCAGATGATCGGGCTATCTGCAGACGCGGCGAACATGGGCGACTTCACATTTTCGAACCTGATCACAAGCATCCAATCCGACGAGGCCCGACACGCCCAGATTGCTACTCCGCTTTTGGAGATTATGGTGCGCAACGGCCGTAAGGCCGAGGCTCAGCAGGCCGTCGACATCGCGTTCTGGCGGATCCATCGATTGTTCGCAATGCTGACAGGGATTCCGATGGACTACTGGATCCCGCTGGAGAAGCGGGATCGGTCGTTCAAGGAGTACATGGCCGAGTTCGTCGGTGTGCAGTTCGAGCGGCAGCTGCTCGATCTCGGACTCGAGCGCCCGTGGTACTGGGACATCTTTCTCGAGGACGTCGAAACTCATCATCATTGCCAGGCCGCAGCGACATGGGCATGGCGAAACACGTTGTGGTGGAACCCGACTGGCAATGTCGGCAAGGCTGAACGCGCTTGGCTGGAGGAGAAGTACCCAGGATGGGGCGATACCTTTGGGCAGTACTGGGACGTCATCATCGAGAATGTTCAATCCGGCCACCCGGAACGGACCGAGGCCGTCGGGATGCCGGCCATGTGCAACATGTGCCAGATCCCGATCTCGAACAAGGGTGGCACATTGTGGAAGGCGCGGGCGTACCAACTTGACCATGAAGGCCGTCTGTACAGCTTCTGCAGCACGGTCTGTAAGTGGATCTTCGAGCTCGAACCCGACCGGTACAAGACCTTCAACACGATCGCTGACCGGATGTACAACGGCGAGATCTCACCGAACACTCCCGAGAACATCTTGCGCTACATGGGTTCTGGAGTCATCAGTGACGGTGGGCGCGATGCCCACGATCTGGAGTGGGCGAAGGCCTACGATTTGTCGGCGCTCCCAGCCGTTAGCCATTAGGGAGTCAGCATGTGGCGGCTAACAGATTGTCCGCATATCGAACTAGAGGTGCTTGCCGCACCCAAGGACCGGAGGTAGAAATGGGTGCTCTTGCCGTGATTGGCCGCTTGGAGCGGGACTTTCACACGCGCATCATTGACGTGGACACCGATTTCACGATGGATGAGGTCGTTGTGGCGTGCTTGGCGCCCGCGGTGGGGTACCAAGCCCGGCACCCGAAGCCGGGGGCAAGTCTGCGGGTGCGGTTGACCACCGACGGTGACGATGCCGAACCCTTCCCTCGCGGGATGACCGTGAAAGAGGCTCAGCTGAGGCATTTCCAGCAGATCGATATTTACGTCTCAGAGGAATAGGGAGCGCAGCCTCGGGTTGCTCGCGCAACCATTCGCGAGCAACCCGGGTGGCTCAGGAGATAGGTGTGTTAAGGAGCAGCCGATGACATCACGCTTTGTCCCAGTGTGCGGCTCACACGAACTGTGGGCCGGGGAGATGCGGGTCGTTCACGTCGAGGACACTCGGATCCTGCTGCTACGCATGAATGATGAAGCAGTGCGCGCCGTCCAGGCCGAATGTCCCCATCAACAGATCTTACTCGAGTACGGCGAGTTCGACGGATGCTCGCTGATTTGTTCGGCGCACTTGTGGGAGTTCGATGTGGACAGCGGTCGCAGCATCAACCCAGACGATGCCAAGCTCGCCCGGTATCCAGTCGAGGAGCGAGACGGGATGATCTATATATCGGTCGACGATGTTGCACCCTTCTATTCCCACGCCTGAATGTGTTGTTGCCAACGGCCATTAATGGTCAAAATGTGTTCATGAAAGGCAAGTCCAATGATAAAAGCGCCCGTTAGCGCAGCAGGAAAGCTCGCTGGGCCGCTCCTACGCGGAGGCGAGATTGCCGCTGTCGCGGTAGACGCGATCATCGAGGACAACCCGGAGAAGGAGGTCCTGGTTGAAGATCATCGTACCTACCTGCGAGTAGAGGCGGAAGGGGGCCTGATCATCCGGCGAGAGACAATGGAGCGAATGCTCGGCCGGAAATTCGAGATGCAGGAACTCGAAGTCTGGCTGACCGGCTACTCAGGCCAAATCGATACTCGCGACGATCAGATTCGCTGGTACTTCATTAAGCAATGATCGACCTGAGACAAACGGGAAGTCTCCCGTTTACCTCATAAACTAAACTAAGGAGCGTCAATGACGACCGACGAGAAAGCTCTTAAGCCACTCAGGACCTGGAGCCATTTGGCGAACAACCGTCGCCGCCCAACTGAGTACGAGATCGTGTCCACCAATCTACTGTGGAGCACAGACGACGATACGCCTTGGGCGATGGGCCCCGACATTCCGTTGAGTAAGTGGTACATCGAGTACCGGAACAACAGCCCGTTGCGGCACGAGGACTGGGACGGCTTTAGGGACCCAGACCAAATGGTGTACCGCACTTACAACATGATCCAGGACGGGCAAGAGTCACATGTCGACGGTCTACTTGACGACCACAGTGGCAACGAGCACGACAGCGGCTTGAGTGCTGAATGGGTCGGCAAACTAGCGCGTCACTATACTCCGGCGAAGTATCTGTATCACACCGTGCAGATGTCGGCAGCCTACCTGGCAGCGTTGTCCCCGGCCAGCACCATCGAGAATTGCTTCATCTTCGAATCGGGTGATCAGCTGCGCTGGGTGTCACGCGTGGCCTACCGAACCGCAGAGCTCCGCGCGCACCATCCAGACCGTGACTTCGGCAAGCAGGAGCGCGCGGTCTGGGAGAATGACAGTGCGTGGCAGGGCTTTCGGGAGCTAATGGAGTGCACCCTGATCACCTGGGACTGGGCCGAACAGTTCGTGGTGCTGAATCTGATCGTCAAGCCGGCGATAGACACTGCCGTGCTGCGGTCGCTCTCCGTCACTGCCCAGGCTGAGGGCGACACGCTGCTGGCGCTTTTGGCACGGGCCCAGTTGGTTGACAGTGATCGGACCAAGCGATGGTCGGAGGCCTTGCTCGCCTACGCCTTCGACTCTGCCGAGTATGGCGAGGAGAACCGGGCAACGGTGCGGGGCTGGTTCGACAAATGGGCACCGTTGGGTGACGTCGCAGTCGAAGCCTACTGCCGAGCACTTGTACCCGATCTCGACCACAGGCTGCTCACGCAGAACCTCGCGGAGCACCGGGAGTCGCTGTTTCAGCAGAACACAGTGACGATTAGGTAGAACGCCGTTCTGGGCCCCTGAACTGGACCGGCCGTTGCAACTGGCCGGTCCAGCTTGGGGACATACGATTCTTGAGACGGAAGTTGTTGTCACTGCTAGTGTCAACAACTTCCGCACGTCACCGCGGCACTGGGGAGCAGATGACACTCACAGTGGCAGACATCTTGCGGCAGAACGATCTCGGCCTCCAGCTGTGCGCAGGGGGCAGCGGACTCGACAGCGCCGAGGTCTCAGGGGCGGCTGTGTTGGAGATCGGTCAGCAGCCCTCGGGCGAGCACCGCTCGTTCCTGGTGTTGACCAGTGGCGACCTCAGCGGTCAGAACGAGACCGAGGGCGCACTACAGCTCATGCACGCCGCGCAATCTGCAGGCGTAGCCGGCATTGTTCTCGCCGCGGCCGATGAGGATCGGTCACTGGCGTGGGAATCGCTGAAGGCGGCTGCGGAGACTGTCGACTTTCCGCTGCTAACGGCGCCCACGGGAGCGTCCCTGAGAGGGATCAAAGAGGCCGTCAACGAACGAGTTGCGCGTGCGGATCTACGTCTGTACCAACGACTGCTCGCGCTTCAGTCAAGCCTGATCTCGGCAGTCACAGCTCCGGACTCAACTGAGTCCCTCTTGCGTCGACTGGGCTCAGTTGTACACAGCACGGTCATTCTGTACTACCCGGACGGGCGATTGCTCGCAGTGACGGGGGATGGACCGACCGAAGTCATCTGGCAACGCATTGACAAGGAGTTGCGAGGCCGACAGCACTTCATGGTTGGCCAGTGGCACGTCGTCGCGTCGCCCATTCGTGGCCCTGAGGACACACATCGTTGGATCGTGTTGGCGAAACGAGGCACGCCGACTTCGGACGAACTCGTATCTCCATTGGTGGAGACGGTCGAGCAGTTGCTGAGCGTCATCGCGATGAGTAGACGAGCCGCCGCGAACGAGGAGGCGCAGCAACGAGCAGACGTACTGATTCGCTTGGTGTCCAACGCGGGCCGCCAATTCGGGTGGGATCAGGTACGTCCACACGGATTCAGGCCGCACAGGCCCTGCTACGTCGCAGCGATTGCCCTGCCGGAGTGGAAAGAGCGGCGCCTGGACTCGGAGTTGCACAACAAGCAGTTGCGAGACGTGCTGCAGAACGTGCGCGCTTTGATCGCGAACTCTTCAGCCCCGCACCTCGTCGCTGCCATTGATGGTGTCGTTGTCGTTCTTCTCCAGGCACCGGACACGCAACCTGTTGACGAATGCGTATCGGTGCTAGGAACCCGAGATCTCGCGGTCTGCGGGGGAGTGGGCCGTAAAGTCGCGTCCCTGCCAGACGTCGTCAACAGCTACCGTGATGCACGGCTTGCGCTGACCCGCGCATTATCGCGGGGCAGTGCTGCTCCCGCGGTCCAGCGGTTCGAAGAATTCGCGATCGCCGACGTTGCCATTAGCACCGGTGACGAAGATCAGCTTCAGCGTCGGTCCTTGGACCTGCTTGCCAAGATCGAGGGCAGCGAGCCCATCCTGGAGACCCTCGTTGTTTACCTGGAGAACCATCTGAGCGTCAACGACACGGCGCAAGCGCTCAACATTCATCCGAACTCGGTGCGCTACAGAATTGGCCGTGCTGAGGAACTTATCGGCGGATCGCTGCGTGAATTGCCGACCATTGTCGATGTCTACCTGGCTCTACAAGTTGCCGAACGCGGGCGAAAGGGTGCCGCGCGTATCGACAGCCGGCCAGCGCAACGGTAGCTTCAGGGGGGATTGGCGTTGTGGGCAGCTATTTTGCGTGTCGCCAGTGCACTGCGGGTGCGCGCCATTTGTGTCATGCCGACAATGCGCCACCCGTTGAGCTGGGTCATGGGCGCCGCCGGGCTACGCCTACTGCTCGCCCAGACCCATCATCTCGGTGATGTGGTGATCGCGTCCTGCGGTGTAGCCGCCGTCCACCGCGATCGCCTGGCCACTCACGAAACTCGCGTCGGGCGAGAGCAGGAACACCGCGACGGCGGCTACCTCGTCGGGCAGGCCGAAGCGGCGAAGCTTGTGCTCGTGGCGGAGCCCCTCGCGGGCGTGCTCCATACCCGGCAGTCCGACGACCGAGTCGAGCAGCGGCGTCTCGATGAAACCGGGGCAGATGGCATTGGCTCGGATCCCGCTCGGCCCGTAGTCGATGGCGGCGTTCTTGGTGAGCAGCACGACGCCACCCTTGGAGGCGTTGTACGAGCTGCCGCCCGCGGTGCCCTCCAGGCCCTCGATACTGGACAGATTGACGATGGCGCCCCGCTCACCGGCGACCCGGTCCTGCTGCATCATCTGGCTCAACGCCGCACGGTTGACGATGAACGTGCCCTTGAGGTTGATGGCGATCACTCTGTCCCACTCGGTGTCTGGCAACAGGTGCATGGGGCCACCGCCAGCCACGCCGGCAGAGTGCACGACACCGTCGAGTCGACCGGCGAGCGCAACCACGGCGGCCACTGCGGCGCCGACACCGTCACCGTCGAGTACATCAACACGTCGATAGGTGAACCGCTCGTCCGCACCTGTGTCGGGTGCGTCGGATGCGAGATCGATGCCCACCACCGTCGCGCCCTCGGCCAGCAGCCGTCGCACCGTGGACAGGCCGATACCCGATGCGGCCCCGGTGACGAGTACGCCCTTGCCGTCGAAACCGTTCATTGGCTGCTAATCCCGTTCCTGGACATGCTTGGTGATCCACTGGGCGGCGAGCTTAACCAGACCGGACTCCTCATAGGAGGTGTGTGCGTCGAAGTCGCGTCCGAGCGAGCAGATCGGGTCGTTGGTGTTGCACAGGTCCGCGGTACGCGCGCCGAAGTCGGGGCTCAGCGTCGTCAACGGCCTGCCGAGCCGTGCTGAGGGGTTGCCGAAGACAGCGATAGCGGCGACATGCGGGATGACGGCCGCGGGCAGCGGTGAGGTGTATCCGAGTCCCGCGATCGGGGATGTGGTGACGATGTCCATGACGGCGGCGCCCTGCGAGTAGCCGCCGAGGACGATCTTGGTGTCGGGGCATTTGGCGACCGTGGACTGAATGCGCTTGCTCGCGTCGTTGGCGCCGGCGGCGGCCTGAAGGAAGTCCCAGGTCGCCGGGTACTTCACCGCGTATGTGCCGATCGACTTGCCCTTCACCATCGGCCGCAGCGTGTCGACCAGGGCTTCGCCCACCACGCCTATACCCGCTGGCTCATCGGTGCCGCGCGCGAAGATCACCTCGATGTCGGTGCACTTGGGGGCGGCGGAAGCCGGGGGCGTTCCGAGCGTGGTCGCGGTGCTGAGGACGGCCACCACTGACGCGACAGCGACCACTGACGCGACGAAGGCCGCGACCTGGCGCGCGCGCCGGCGTGTGGGTGGCACGGTCTCTCCCTCGGCCTGGAGACATCTGCTGAGTGGGCTGGGCCACTGAGTACCCAATTATCTCAGAATTCACTCCAGTAACAAAGGCCTGGTCGAGGTCGCGACCCATGACAGTTTGCGGCGAGGGGCTGGTCACCGTGGTGCGGGAGGGGCTCAAGAGGGAGTCCGAGTCGTTCAATACGCCGAGTGTG
Organism: Mycobacterium sp. IDUB_39; assembly: GCF_055419205.1. Lineage (NCBI taxonomy): Bacteria > Bacillati > Actinomycetota > Actinomycetes > Mycobacteriales > Mycobacteriaceae > Mycobacterium > Mycobacterium sp. IDUB_39. Next base: position 973,779 of record NZ_JBVAXF010000001.1, on the reverse strand, counting down.
CGGCCACTGCGAAGGGCTCGCCGATTCTTCGCAGTGGCGTCACGTTGGGCGGGTCCCGCGAGTTATCCCGCGACTGTGAGATCCGACGCGATGACGTGCGGCGGGCACGGCGTCGAGAACGTCTCCGTCGGGTCGACCGACTCGGCCAGACCCGCCGCGATGAGCGCCTGGGCCTTGAAGACCTGGGCGGCGCGGCTGAGGCGGTAGCTCACCACCGAGCTGTCGTTGTCGACGGGTAGCGCCGCCCCCCACACCGTGACCTCGGTGGACTCCGCCGTCAATGCCGCCGGTCCGTCGCGTGAATCGGCCGGGCGTGAGCTGGCCGGGAGTGGATCGCCCGTCGGTTGGTCGAACTCGGCACCGAGAACCCGCAGGGCGCGGGTGTCCTGCGGGTTCTCGGACACCGAGACAATCACCCGCCACCCCAGCCTGGCCCGGTCGAACATCAAGCCGCCTGCCGATCGGACCGCGTCGGCCACGTTCGGGGCTGTCACCCGCAGGAAGGGTGCTCATACCGCGTCCTGGTTGTTCATCGGCCCGAAACCCTCCGTCGAATCCGCTAACGGTCAGCCCAACGGTAAGCCATACGGCACGTCCGTACAACGGCGCATCCGGAACAGGGCAATCAGGTGGGGCGTTGGTCGAGTAGCCCCGTCAACAGTCTGTGAGCCCCCATGACCGTCCTCTCCTCGCCGATTCCTCGGTTTCACCTGGCCATGCCCGTCGACGACCTGTCGGACGCGAGGCGGTTCTACGGCGATGTCCTCGGCCTCGAGCAGGGCCGCAGCGCAGAGACGTGGGTGGACTGGAATCTGCACGGCCACCAGCTCGTCACGCATCTCGCCCCTGAGCGTGTCGTCCCGATTCACAATCCGGTCGACGGACACGACGTGCCGGTACCGCACTTCGGCCTCATCCTGAGCGTGCCGAGGTTTCACGAGCTCGCCGACCGGCTACGCACCGCTGGTATCGAGTTCGTCATCGAACCCTATGTGCGCTTCGAGGGCCAACCGGGAGAGCAGTGGACCATGTTCCTTCACGACCCTGCGGGAAACGCATTGGAATTCAAGGCATTCGCCGATGACGACCAGGTGTTCGCGTCATGAGTAGGCGCATCGTCATCGCAGGCGGACACGGAAAGATCGCGTTGCTCCTCGAACGCCTCCTTGCCGACCGCGGCGACTCCGTGGTGGGTCTCGTCCGCAACCCGGCGCACGTCGCCGACCTCGAGGCGGTGGGTGCCGAGGCCGCTGTTGTCGACCTGGAGAACTCGTCGGTCGCCGATGTGGCGGAGCATCTGCGGGGCGCCGACGCCGTGGTGTTCGCGGCTGGGGCGGGACCAGGCAGTGGCGCCGCGCGCAAGGAGACCGTCGACCGCGATGCCGCGATCCTGCTCGCTGACGCGGCGGTCGCCGCAGGAGTGCCCCGCTACGTCATGATCTCCGCGATGGGCGCGGACTCCCGCGCCGACGAGACACGCGCCGATGAGAGTGGAGTCGATCCCGTCTTCGCGGCGTACCTGCGGGCCAAGGCCGATGCGGATAACGCCGTGCGGGCGCGCGGCGAACTCGCCACGACGATCGTCCGACCAGGCCTGCTCACCGATGAGGTGGGAACGGGCCTGGTCACCATCGCTGCGGCCACAGGGCGGGGAAGCATTCCCCGTCAGGACGTGGCGGCAGTGCTGGTAGAGGTCCTGGACGCGCCGAGTACGGCGGGGCGAACCTTTGAACTGATCGGCGGACGGACCGCCATACCGGCCGCGGTGGCGGCCATCGACTCTTAGTGAGTCGACTCTTAGGGCGTCACGTGCCTGCGGCGGTTACGCAGCAGGTGTGCAAGCCAACGGATGTCGAGCAACATGTGTTCAATCCTCTCGGCTAGGCGGACTTGGTGAGCAGGGGTAGGAGGCGCCGGCGTTCAAAGGCGACGTCCGAGAAATGCTGCAGTGCTTCGGGAATCGACTCGGCAATCGGCAGGCGGGGATCCTCGGCATGCACGCGCAGCGCATCGGCGATGGGCTCGTGGGCGACCAGCGACCACTCGACGCCTGCGTCGGAGCAGGCCTGATCGATGGCATCGAGCAGAGCGACTCCTTGACTGGCGAACGATGTGACGCCACTGAGATCGAGGACGAACGCCTTCTCCGGAATGACGCAGTGCCGTGCACGGTCACTCAGGCAATCGACGTTGATCCCATCGACGTCGCCGGTGATCGACATGATCGAGGCGAGCTGCCTGCACAACGTGTGCACTTCGGCGCCCGCGCAGTCGATCGATGGATTGCCGTACCGGAACGGTGATTTCGAAGCCGACACGTGGGTTGTGGTTCCCATGTTCAGTCTCCCTTCGATGCCTTGTCAAAGGTGGCTGCTGTCTTCGACGTACTGCCCAAGTTATTGAGCGAAGTTAAGGTACTGGGGAGTTAGCCCTAAACAGTTGCTAAGAAGTCGCGCCGAGAGGCAGCAAATCCTCAGCGGATACTCAGGGTCGTCCCTGCGGGCCCGAGTAGTTCACCCACGGCGAGTAGTCGGCGATGAGGTCCTCCTGCGGCGGGCGTAGTACCTCGGGTACGTGCTGCAGGTTGATCCGGATGCGGTACCAGATGGAACTCGGCCCCCGCATACCGTCGACGAGAACGTCGATCGCCTCGAGGTGTTCGGCGGCCTCGGGGAACTTGGACTTCCACACCCCCAGCGCGGACATGGCCTCGTCCTTGGTCTTCGTCCGGGCGATCTCGATGAGCGGCATCGTCGATTCCCGGCGGCCGTCCTTCGACCGTCGGGCCCCCTTGGGCGCCTTCTCGGCCGGGCCCAGTTCCGCGGCGCGCTCCAACAGGGCGTCGAGTCCACCGGGCGCGTCGTCCATGCCCTCCCACGGATCGCCCATCTCCGCGAAGCGGGCAGGCACCGTCGCGACCGTGAACGCCTCGGGACGGCAGTCGGGCACCTCGTCCCACAACAGGGGAGTGGACACCCTGGCGTCGGGCCGTGAACGCACCGAGTACGCCGAGGCGACCGTCCGGTCCTTGGCGTTCTGGTTGAAGTCGACGAACACGCCCTCGCGCTCCTCCTTCCACCAGCGACTGGTGGCCAGGTGGGGCGCGCGCAGTTCGACCTCGCGGGCGATGGTCTCGGCGGCCAGCCTCACCTGCTTGTACGGCCAGTGCGGGTGGATGCGCGCGTAGATGTGGAAACCCCGCGACCCCGACGTCTTGGGCCAGGCGGTCAGCCCGTAGTCGGCGAGCACGTCACGCACCACCAGGGCTACCTCGACTATCTGCGGCCACTCGACGCCGGGCATCGGGTCGAGGTCGACGCGCAGCTCATCGGGATGGTCGAGGTCCTCGGCCTGCACCGGGTGCGGATTGAGGTCGACGCAGCCCAGGTTGACCGCCCACACCAGCCCGGCGGTCTCGCGGATCACGGCCTCCTTGGCCGAGGTGCCCGAGGCGTACTTCAGCTCGGCGACCTCGATCCAGTCGGGCCGCTTCTCTGGAGCGCGCTTCTGGAAGATGGCCTCCTCGGAGATGCCCTTGACGAACCGCTTGAGGATCATCGGCCGACCCGTCACGCCGCGCAGCGCACCCTCGGCCACCGACAGGTAGTACTCGACCAGATCGCGCTTGGTGACCCCCGCGTCTGGAAAGACCACCTTGTCCGGGTTGGTGACCGAAAGCGTGCGTCCGCCCACCTCCAGGGAGAGCGGCGCGGGCATCTCGCCATCGTAGGCGTGAGCGCCGTGCAGTTCTGGACCTCGTGCGATGTGCGTCACATAGGGTGGTTGCATGGTGAACCTCTCTGACCTGCCGGCGAAGGTGCAGCAGTATGCGGAGCGCGGTGCTGCTGAACTGCACTACGCCCGCAAGATGTTCGAGGCCGGCGCACTGAAGCTGGAAGCTCCGCAGAACATCGCCGCGATGCTGGCCGATATCCGCAGGTGGGGCGAGATCGGCATGATTCCCGCACTCAACGCTCGTCGCACGCCGAACCGGGCCGCCGTCGTCGACGACGACGGTGAGATGACATTCAAGGAACTCGACGACGCCGCCAACGCCGTTGCCAACGGACTTCTGGCGATGGGTGTGCGGGGTGGTGACGGGGTCGCGATGCTGATCCGCAACCACCGGTGGTTCCTCGTCGCGCTCTACGGCGCTGCCAAGGTCGGTGCCCGGCTGATCCTGCTCAACAGCGAGTTCTCCGGCCCGCAGATCAAGGAGGTCTCCGAGCGCGAGGGAGCCAAGCTGATCATCTTCGACGACGAGTACACCAGCGCCGTCGCGTCGGCCGACCCGCCGCTTGGCAGGCTGCGGGCGTTGCCGACCAACCCGGATAAGAACGCGCCGTCGGAGAGCACCGACGAGACGCTGGCCGACCTGATCGCGCGGAGCAAGAGTGAGACCCCGCCGAAGGCCACCCGCCACTCCAAGATCATCATCCTCACCAGCGGCACCACCGGTACTCCCAAGGGCGCCAACCGCAGTGCCCCGCCGTCGCTGGCACCGATCGGTGGCGTGCTGTCGCACGTGCCGTTCAAGGCCGGTGAGGTGACCTCGCTACCCGCGCCGATGTTCCACGCACTCGGCTTCCTGCACGCCACCATCGCGATGATGCTGGGCAGCACGTTGGTTCTGCGCCGGCGATTCAGGCCTGCCGACGTCCTCGCCGACATCGAGAAGAACCGCGTGACGGCGATGGTCGTGGTGCCGGTGATGTTGTCACGCATCCTCGATGAGCTGGACAAGACCAGCCCCAAGCCCAACCTGTCGAGCCTGCGCATCGTCTTCGTCTCCGGATCGCAGCTCGGCGGTGAGCTGGCCACCCGCGCGCTGCGGGATCTCGGGCCGGTCATCTACAACCTCTACGGGTCGACCGAGATCGCGTTCGTCACCATCGCGCGGCCAAAGGATCTGTCGATCAACCCGTCGACCGTCGGACCGGTGATCAAGGGTGTGAAGGTCAAGCTCTTCGACGACAACGGCAACGAGGTCCCCCGCGGCGAGGTGGGCCGCATCTTCGTCGGCAACACGTTCCCGTTCGAGGGTTACACCGGTGGTGGCCACAAGGCGATCATCGATGGGCTCATGTCATCCGGTGACGTCGGCTACTTCGACGAGCACGACCTGCTCTACGTCAGCGGCCGCGACGACGAGATGATCGTCTCCGGCGGGGAGAACGTCTTCCCCGCCGAGGTCGAGGATCTGATCAGCGGACACCCCGACGTCATCGAGGCCACCGCGCTCGGTGTCGAGGACAAGGAGTGGGGTCACCGACTTCGGGCCTTCGTCGTCAGGGTTGAGGGCGCGAGCGTCGACGAGGACGCCATCAAGGCCTACGTCAAGGACAACCTGGCCCGATACAAGGTGCCGCGCGAGGTGATCTTCCTCGCCGAGCTGCCGCGCAACCCGACGGGCAAGATCCTCAAGCGCGAACTCGCCAAGCACGGCGAGGACAGCTCGGAGTAGAAGCGGCGCCGACGACTAAAAGTCGTTGGTACTCAAGGTATTTCACTACAGGCGACCGATAGTGGCTCATCGGCCTGGGTAGCACCTGTCTGCGGTGCCCGCGAAAATGGGATGCGCATCGGCAATGCCAATGCGTAGCTTCAGGAACCATGACCACCACCAAACTATGACCACTACGACAGCGCGGCCGGGCGCGAGCACGTCAACGTGGTCCGCCGGCGATGCCGTTGAACTCGACCGCACCGTCAACTGGCGCCGGCTGTGGAGGCCGGGCACCAGCTTGGCACTGGTCGCCATGGCCATCGCCGCGATCCTGCAATCGTTGGGCACGGTCGTCATCGGTCGGCTCGCCGCGAACCCGGTGTGGACCACTATCGCGGTTCTTGCCGGATGCCTGTTGGGTTATGCCTTGTTCGACACCGCGGGACGCACCATCTGGGCCGCCATCGCCGACCGCGCCGAGGGGAAACTGCGGCGTGATCTGCTCACGGCCGCGTTGAACCAGCCGCTTGAGCAGTTGTCGGAGCAGGCCGTTGGCGAGGTGCTCGACCGTGTCGACGACGACACCCACGAAGTCGGATCGCTCGTCCGGCTGCAGCTGTGGGACACGATGCGCACCGTCTTCTCTACCCTGCCGATGTGGATCGTCGCCGGCCTCACATGGTGGCCAGCATGGATCATCTTCCCCGTCGTCGGCCCACTGACCCTGATGGTGATCCGGCCACTGCTGCACGAACTGAGTAAGCGCAAGGTCGCCGAGGAGATCGCCTGGACCGACCACGCCGCGGCCATGGAAGAGGGCATCGCCGCTCGAGATGACATGCGCACCAGCCTTGGTCAGGCACATGTCCTGCGACGATGCGCCGAGCTGTCGGGCAACATCCAACGACGCTTTCGTGCCGTGGTGAGCGTGGAATCGCGGATGACCCTCCGTGCCGGCGGGCTGCTGCATGCCCTTCTGGGCGGTGTGGTGATTGCGGGTGTCGCGTTGGTCACCGGCGGCGACCTCGACGTCGCTCAATTGATCACACTCTTCCTCGTCAGCGCCACCCTCGTCGGTGAGATAGCCCAGCTTGCACGACAGCTACCCGAGCTGCAGGCGGGTATGGGTGCCATCATCCGACTTCGACAGCTCCTCGCCAGCGAGTCCGAACCCCATGGCGGAGAAGCTATTTCAGGCAGCTCCGTCGACATCGAGTTCAACGATCTGCACTTCTCCTACACCGAGGGCACCTTCGCCCTTCGCGGCATCGACCTGCACGTGAAGGAAGGCACTACCTGCGCACTCGTTGGTCGGAGCGGCTCCGGCAAGTCGACGCTCGCGTCGCTCGTGTCGCGTGCCGTCAACCCCGAACGCGGCTCGCTGTTCGTCGGCGGGGTCGACGTCCTCGATCTCGACCTGCAACAGTTGCGGGCGTCGATCGGGGTGGTCACCCAACGCACCGAGATCCTCGCCGGAACACTGGCCGAGAACATCGCGCTGTTCGGCGCTCTGCCCCGGGAGCGTGTGCAGGACGCGGTCACCGAGCTCGATCTGACGGATTGGGTCGACAGCCTGCCTGACGGTCTCGACACGATCCTCGGTCCTGGCGGCACGACGCTGTCGGCGGGGGAAGAACAACTCGTCGCCTTCGCCCGACTGCTGGTCCGCGCCGTCCGTGTCGTGGTACTCGACGAGGCGACGGCGCGCATGGATCCGGTCACGGAGGACCTGGTAGTCCGCGCGGCGGATCGACTACTGGCCGATCGCACCGGAATCCTCATTGCGCACCGCCTTTCGACCGTCGCGCGCGCCGACCAGGTAGCCGTACTCGACCGTGGCCAGATCATCGACCAGGGGCCGCGCGCCGAACTCGAATCACGACCAGGTCCGTTCCGTGAACTTCTCGACGCGTCCGGTGCCGTTGAAGTCGGAACCGCTGAGGTGACGCCAGAACCGGCGTTCGAAGACGTCAGCACGGCGATCGGAGGTGTCCGACGTCAGGGGACGCCTCCGCAGCAACCCGACGTCGATGGCGGACCGAGCCTGGCCCGCGGGATCGCCCACATGGTGCGGGTTTACCCCACCTGGGGGCTCCTCGGGGCGTTGCTGTTCTTGCTGACGGGTCTGCTCGGCGCGACCGGCGCCATCAGCGGGTTCGTTTGGGGCCAACTCGTCCAGAACTTGACCGAAGGCAGGACGCCGGTGCTGCTCACCGTCGTCGTCGTGCTGAGCATCGTGGCTGAGCCCTTTGTCTTGGCCTGGGCGATGCGTCGGTTCATGCCGTGGTGGTCCGCATGCTCGCTGCGCATTCGGATGACGGTGCTCGATGCTCAGACCCGACAACACCGGCTGGTCCGAACCCCACCGGGCGAGGTGGTGTCGCGAGTACTCGACTCGGACCGATTCCTTCGATACGCCGATCGCTGGGTCGACGTCGTCAGCGGGCTTGTCATCGTGGTCATTGCGTCCTTCCTCGGTGGGACGGTGATCGCGGGAGCCATTCTCTTGGCCGTAATGGTCGCTGCGGCAGTGGCTTCGGTGGCCGGTCGACCGATCGCGGGACGGTCGGCGGCAGCGGCCTCCGCGACCCGCGCGGACTTCGGCCGGTCGCTGGTCTCGGCGCTGGAGTGCATGCGCACCGTCAAGCTCGCCGCCGCCACCGGCGACGTGCGCGCACACCTCGACCGCGTCGACAGGGGCCGCGTCGGCGCTGCCGTACGTGAGCACCGAGTCGAGTCGGCACTCTTCGGAGTCCCCGTCGTGATGGTGCAGCTGGGTGTTGTCGCGGCGTGGATCGTCTATCTGCTCAACGGTTGGGATCTGGCGGTTGCGCTGCTCGTCTCGGGTGCGGTCGCTGGCTTCGACTACTTCGGTAGCGTCGCCGGGGCGGTGGTCACCGAGGCGCCGGGAACCCGCGCGTGGCAGCAGGCGACCAGCCGCTTCGCTGGCGGTGCCGACCTGATGGATATCCCACCGGGCATCGACGTCGTGGCCGGAACGGCACCGCGTCCGACCCTGCAGCCGCGAACTCCGTTGCAACGCATCGAACTTCGCAATGTGACGGCGGTTCACGACGATGGTACTCGTGGCATCGCCGGGGTCGATCTCACCGTCGACGCCGGCGAGCTGGTCCTACTGCTCGGCCAGGTCGGATCGGGAAAGTCGAGCCTGCTGTCGGTGCTGTGCGGTCTGGTGGGCCACACCGGCGAGATCCGCTGGAATGGAGTCGAGGTCGCGGATGCGCAGACGTTCTTGCGGCCGGGCCAAGTTGCGCACGTCGCACAGGTCCCGCGGGTGCTGTCGGGGACGTTCGCCGACAACGTGCGCCTCGATCATGATCGCGAGATCGATCGGGCCGTCACCGATGCGCGCCTCGCGCCGGACATCGCGGCCGCGGGTGGCATCGACGCGATCGTCGGTCATCGCGGGGTCCGCCTGTCCGGTGGACAGGTTCAGCGTCTGGCGCTCGCCAGGGCACTCGCGGTGGAGCCGGAACTGCTTCTCGCCGACGATATCTCCAGCGCTCTCGACGCGGCCACCGAGGTGGAGGTGTGGGCCGGACTTCGTGCCCGCGGCATGACGGTGCTTGGTGCTAGCTCCAAGCGAGCGGCACTGTCGAAGGCTGACCGCGTGGTAGTCCTCGTCAATGGTGAGATCGCCGCAATGGGGCCCTGGACAGACCTCGCGCGGGCGTGGAGTCACCTCGCGGCCTGAGCATTACCGAGTCCTGATGCCTCAGCGGACGCGTTCGACCCTCGATTCGTCCCATACCGGAGATTCGCTCTCGTACACATTCCCGTCTGAACCGAAGACCAGGAACCTGTCGAACCCGCGAGCGAACCAACGATCGTGGGTGACCGAGATGACCGTACCGGCAAACTGCGCGATCCCTTGCTCCAGCGCATCCGCCGAGTGGAGGTCGAGGTTGTCGGTCGGCTCGTCGAGCAACAGCAGCGTGGCGCCGGAGAGTTCCAGGAGCAGGATCTGCAGACGTGCCTGCTGACCACCGGACAGGTCGTCGTACTTTTGCTCCGAAGATTGCGACAGTCCATAGCGATCGAGAGTGCGGCTCGCCGCTTCGCGTCCCATCCCGTCGCGGTGCTCGTCGCCCATGTGCAAAATCTCGAGCAGTGTGTTGCCGGTGAGGTCTGGTCGGGAATGCGTCTGGGCGAACAATCCGGGGCGGACGCGAGCGCCGAGCGTCGCGGTGCCACCGTGCTCGACCGGCGCGATGTCGAGCGCCTCGACGGGTAGGTGCTCGGTCCCGGGATCACTTCCTCCGCCCGCCAAGAGCCGGAGGAAGTGAGACTTCCCTGACCCGTTGGAGCCCAGCACGGCAACTCGATCTCCGTACCAGATCTCGGTGTTGAACGGCTTCATCAACCCGGTCAACTCGAGTTCCTGGCATACCAAGGCGCGCTTGGCAGTTCGTCCACCGGCAAGTCGGACGGTCACCTTTTGCTGAAGCGGAATCGCCTCGGGTGGTCCGGCTTCCTCGAACTTCGCCAACCTGGTCTGCGAAGCGTGATAGCGAGCGGCGACACCGTCGTTGAACTTCGCCTTCTCCCGCAATCGCAGAACCAGGGCACGCAGTTTCGCGTGCTCTTCGTCCCAGCGTCGGCGTAGTTCTTCGAAGCGCGTGTTCCGATCCTCACGTGCCTGGTGGTAGCTGGCCAACCCGCCGCCGTGGGTCCACGACGTCGCGCCGCTGATCCCCGGTTCCAGCGTGACGATGTGGGTCGCGGCGTTGGCGATCAGTTCGCGGTCGTGGCTGACGAACAGGACCACCTTCGTCGACTCCGAGATCGTCTTTTCCAACCATCTCTTACCCGGCACGTCGAGGTAGTTGTCCGGCTCGTCCAGAAGAAGAGCGTCGTCAGACCCGGCGAACAGGGCTTCGAGAACCAACCGCTTCTGCTCGCCGCCACTGAGGGAGTTGGCCTTTCGCCACTTCGCACGGTCGTACGCGACACCGAGAGCCGAGACAGTGACCTTGTCCCAGAAGTCCTCGGCCTCGTAGCCACCCACGTCTGCCCAATCGGCCAGCGCGTGTGAATACCTCATCTGGGTTGATTCTTCGTCGCGCTCGATCATCGCGTTCTCTGCGGTGTCGAGCGCCAGCGCTGCGTCGCGAATCGGTGCTGGGGACACCGACAGCAGCAGATCGCGCACCGTGGAGTCGTCGCGGACCTGTCCGACGAATTGGCGCATGACGCCTAGTGTTCCGGATCGTGTGATAGCGCCCTCGTCTGCCACCGCATCCCCGGCGATGATGCGGAGCAACGTCGTTTTGCCGGCCCCATTCGGGCCGATCAGTGCCGTTTTGGCACCACTGCCGACCCGAAAGCTCACACCGTTGAGCAACTGTCGACCATCGGGGAGGAAGTAGTCGACGTCGGCGATGTTGAGGTGGGCCACGCTCTCAAGCGAACCCTACCCACGGCGATCTGCCAAACCGTTTCTGTGCCCACCGGTCTAAGTCCCACTGCGGCCGGAGGAGCGAGCCCCCGCGTGGAGTTCCGCGAGACAGGCGAAATTCCCTGCGGACCGATCGGCGTGCCTGGTCCGTCGATGGGGCGAATTCGGGACGAATCCCGTCAGCTTGCCCCACTTCGGAATAGTTCACGGCCTCCGGTGGTAGTACGAAATCGTGAACATCGACCTGACTGGTAAGACCGCACTCGTCACCGGCTCGACCCAGGGGATCGGCTACGCGATCGCCGAGGGGCTGGCCGCCAGCGGCGCCCGCGTCGCGGTGAACGGCCGATCGGCGGAGCGGGTCGACGCCGCCGTCGCCGATCTGCGCAGGGCGACCGGAGCCGACGTCATCGGCGTTGCGGCCGACGTCACCACCGACGACGGCGTCGCCGAGCTGGTGGCTGCCCTGCCGACCGTCGACGTGCTGGTCAACAACCTCGGCATCTTCGGTGCCGTACCAGCCCGCCAGATCACCGACGAGCAGTGGCGCACGTACTTCGACGTCAACGTGCTGACGGCCGTCCGGCTGATCCGGACGTATCTGCCCGCGATGACGGAACGGGGCTGGGGGCGGGTCCTACAGATCGCGAGTGACTCGGCGATCGTCATCCCCGCCGAGATGATCCACTACGGCGTCTCCAAGACCGCGCTGCTGGCGGTGTCGCGCGGATTCGCCAAGGACGCCGCAGGCACCGGTGTCACGGTGAACTCGGTGATCGTCGGCCCCACCCACACCGGCGGCGTCGAGGACTTCGTCTACGAGCTGGTCGACAAGTCCCTTCCGTGGGACCAGGCGCAGCGCGAGTTCATGCGCAAGCACCGTCCACAGTCGTTGCTACAGAGGCTGATCGAGCCTGCCGAGGTCGCCAACATGGTGATCTACCTGGCGTCCCCGCTGGCGTCGGCGACGACGGGAGCCGCGGTCCGGGTGGACGGCGGCTACGTCGACTCGATTCTGCCGTGACACAGGGTGTTTCGCCCGTAACGGCATGATGATCAGGAGCGCCACCACGGTGAGCGCGGCGGGCATTACGCCGAGCCCGGCCAGACCCAAGTGGTCTACGGCCCACCCGCCGACGAGTGCTCCCACGGCGATGCCGAGGTTGGCCGTCGAGATGTTCAAGGTCATGGCGAAGGCCGGCGCGGTGGCACCGGCCAACGTCACCCGAACCTGGCTGAGCGTGACACCCGCGGTGTGCATCACGCCCCAGACGGCCAGTGGAATGACGGCCGCAAGAATCGAGTCTCCGGTCCAGGCTGCCAGGTTCACGGCGACGGTGAGTGCGACCGCAGTGAATGCGGTTGCCGCTAGCGGGAACCGGTCGGCGATACGTTCTGCGATGAAATTGCCCGCGACTCCGACAGCGCCGAACAGGAGAAATGCGAGCGCGAGACGGCCGGCGTCGAGTCCCATGACGTCCTCGAACCACGCACCCAGATAGGTGTAGGCCGAGAACATGGCGGCGAAGATCGCGACCGACAGAGCGAGGTGACCGAGGAACCGGGGCCGGCGCAGCAGGGCGAGGTCGTCGGCGATACGGGGTGACGGCCGGTCGGGCACGTGGTGGTCGCGCGGGAACAGTAATGCCACTGCTGCCGCGACAGGCAGGGAAGCGATCGCCAGCACGACGAACGGCAGACGCCAGTCGCCACCCTGCGCCAGCGCGATACCCGCGGGCAGCGCGAGCAGCACGCCGAGCACGAAGCCGAGATTGGCCCGGGCCAGCGCGCGGCCACGCGATACCGCAGGGGCATGCCGCAGGACCTCCGCCGTCCCGACACCGATGAGGGCCGGTAGAAACGCCCCCTGCACGCCCCGCACCACCAGCATGAGAGTGAAGTCCGAGGCAACGGCGATGACGCCGTTTCCCACCCCGAACAGCACGAGCGCCGCCGTGAGCAGCGTTTGCGGCGGGACACGACTCACGACAAGTGTGACGAGTGGTCCGATCACCGCCGCGGCGATCGCGAACACCGCGGTCAGCTGCCCAGCAGTAGAGAGCGGCACATCGAACTCGCTGGCGATCGGCGGCAGCAGCCCGACGACGATGAACTCGGTGGCGACGGCCAGCATGATCGCGGGCGTGAGCAGCAGGAGCACCCGACGCAGGGCCCGGTCGGCGTCCGCGTCGACGGAGGTCACGCGTTGGCGCCGCCGTCCACGGTCAGGCCGGTTCCGTTGATCGAACCGGCTTCCGGGCCTGCGACGAATGCGACGAGCGCGGCAACATCCGCGGGCGTGCCATAGCGCGGAATCGCCATGAGCGCCAGCTGATCCGCCGAATGTGGACCGTCGGCCGGGTTCATGTCGGTGTCGGTGGAACCCGGATGCACGACGTTCACGGTGATTCCGCGGGGACCGAGATCGCGGGCCAGTCCCTGCGTCCACCCGATCAGCGCCGCCTTGCTCGCCGAGTACAGCGCCATGCCCGCCCCGGGCACGCGGGTCGCCAGGTTGCTGCCGGTGGAGATGATCCGACCGCCCTCCGGCAGGTGCGCCAGTGCGGCCTGCGATGCGAGCATCACCGCGCGCACGTTGACGTTCAACGTCGCGTCGACATCCTCCAGCGTCATCTCCTCGACGGGACCATCGCGGTAGATGCCCGCGTTGTTCACCAGGATGTCCAGTCCGCCAAGAGCTTCGGCCGCCTCATCCACCGCCCGACGGACCGCCGCGGGATCGTCCGCCGACATCTGGACCGCAACGGCGCGTCCACCGTCGTCGGTGATGGCGTCGACAACGGCCCGCGCCGCGTCTGATGAGTGTTCGTAACCCACGGCCACGGCGGCGCCGTCGTCGGCCAACCGGCGGGCGATGGCCGCACCGATTCCCCGGCTGGCGCCGGTCACGAAGGCTCTCTTTCCGTCGAGCTTCTGCATCGCTGCTCCATTTCTGTAGTGATCGATGCAAATGTATGAGCGGCCAACCGTCCCGTCAAGAGTTTCTGTATTATTCGATGCAGAATTGCGTGAAGGGTGGTACCGGTGGCGACACGTGGACGGCCGAGGGAGTTCGACAGGACGGCAGCGCTCGAACGTGCCATGGAGCTGTTCTGGGAGAAGGGTTTCGAGGGCACGTCGATGGCCGACCTGACGTCGGCCATGGGCATCGGGTCGACGAGCCTGTACGCGGCCTTCGGGTGCAAGGACGATCTGTTTCGCGAGGCGGTGGAGCATTACGGGCAGAGCGCAGGCACGGAGATCTGGGAAGCGGTGACCGCCGCCGACACCGCCTACGGTGCGGTCGAGAGCTACCTGATGACGACGGCGCGCGCCTTCACCCGTGGTGACTGTCCAACGGGTTGCCTGATCGTGCTGTCGGCGTTGCACGTCAACGGCGCGACGGAGGCGCTTCGGGCCGACCTCGTCGACAAACGCGAGGCGAACACCGCCGAGCTGGCCGAACTTCTGTCACGCGGCGTTGACACCGGGGAGATCCCTTCGACAGCAGACGTTTCCGCGATCGCTCGCTTCTACGTCACGGTGCAGCAGGGCATGTCGATCCAGGCGCGCGACGGCGCCGACCGGGCGACCCTGGAGACCATCGCGCGGTCGGCGCTGGCCGCGTGGCGGCCGCTGATATCACCCGATGACTGAGGGCCTGATCTAGTACTCGATCGCCTCGATCAGCGGACCGGGCTCGTCCATGAGCGCCCAGAACCGGTCGCGGATCGCGACGGTCATCGGTCCCGGCTCGCCGTTTCCGATCGGCTCGCCGTCGAGTGTGTTGATCGGGGTGACCCCTCCCGCGGTGGTGACGGCCATCAGCTCATCGGCGTCGTACAGCTCATGGCTGGTGACGTCGCGCAGGGTTGCCTCGATGCCCATGGCGTCGGCCAGCTCGAACACGGTCTTGCGGGTGATCCCGGGCAGGGCGTTTCGCGACGGGGACGCCAGCTTGCCGTCCTTGACGATGCAGACGTTGAAGCCGGGCCCCTCGGCCACGCAGTTGTCAGAGTCCAGCAGGATCGCCGTACGCGCACCGCGGTCCTTGGCCTCGAAGCTCGCCGCGGTCAGATCGCCCCACTGGTAGTTCTTGATGGTGGGGTCGACGGTGTTGCGGCCAGCCCTGCGGACGTGGCGCGGCACGATCGCGGTGGTGCCGAAGATCTGTTCGGCGGGCGGGAAGGCCCACAGATACGGGATCGCATAGATGTAGACCTGGTGGGTGAGTTTCGTCAGGTCCTTCTCGCCCTTGCGTTTTCCGTATCCGCGCGTGACGGTCAGGTTGACGAAGGACTCGCGTAGCTGCGACATCGAGATGCACTTGCGGGTGATCTCGGCGAGTTCCTCCTTGCTCATGCCCGCATCCAGGCGGAGCTTGCGCGCGCCGTCCAGCAGGCGGTCCAGGTGATCGCCCAGCCGAAAGACGTTGCCGTGCCATACGTGCGCCACTGTGTAGGTCAGGTCGGAGTGACCGAAACCGGTGTCGAAGATCGAGATCTTCGCCTCCTCGGCGGGCATGTACTCACCCTCGATCCACGCCACGCCACCCGCGAACGGGCTGGATGTGTCGAGCTCGTAGTCGCTGTACTGGATCACCGATCCGGGCGGGGTGTCCTCGCGGATGGCGCCGGGTTCGACGGCGACCAGGTTGCTGGTTCCCAATGTGACGGTCATGAGAAATGTTGTCCCTTCTGGAGATTGAGTCTGGCTCAGACAGAGTGGGTCTTGACGTAGTTGACGCCGGCCTCGCCGCGGCGCAACCTTGCCTTCAAGCCGGTGGCCCACCAGAGCGCGGCGATGACGACGACGCCGAGGAACACCCATTTGTTGCTGGTGAACTGCGGCAGGAACAGCAGCGCCACCGCGACGCCCAGGAAGACAACCAGCGCCGTGATGTAGAGCGGCAGACGGAACCTGCCGAGGTCGAACGTGCCGGGTTCGGGCTCGGGGATGGTGCCCTTGCGGACGCCGACCAGCAGGCCGATGGTCTGCAGGATGTAGACGAAGAAGAACAGCAGCGACGCGATGCCGATGATGAAGTTGAACGCCTTCTCGTTGACCAGCGCCGAGAGCAGCAGCAGGGTCGACAGGCAGCCAAGGCCGATGATCGAGTAGGTGGGCGTCTTGCGGGTTGGGGAGACGTGCCGCCAGATGTGTGAGAACGGCAGCATGTTGTCGCGCGCCATCGAGTAGCTGAGCCGCGTGGCCACCAGGATGTTGGCCAGCAGGCACGCCAGGATGTTCGTCAGCGCGACGGCCACGATGATCTTCGTGACGAGGGGGCCGGCCTGTTGCGTGATGATCTCCTCAATGGGCGCAGCGGAATTGGCCTCGACGGCGGCGACGTCCTTGATGGCGAGCACGTAGACGATGTACATCAGCAGCTCGATGACGATTGAGGTGACCAGGGCGTAGAACATCGTTTTCGGGACGACCCGTCGCGCATCCTTGGTCTCCTCGGCGACATCGGCACCGGACTCGACACCGATCAGGCCGAAGAACGGTCCGAGCGCGGCGGCCAGCCAGGCCAGCATGTAGGAGTCCTTGTCTCCGGCTTCGCCGCCGGTGAACAGCACCGAGATCGGCTGGTGGTTCTCGGGTGCGGAGAACGCGATGATCGCGATCAGGGCAGTGGCGCCGACCGTGATGACGAGTTCGAGGCTGACGCCGATGTTGTTGACCATGGTGGCGAAGCGGACACCGTAGATGTTGATCAGCACACACACCGCAACCACGCCGATGGCCAGCAGGATCTGGGCGCTCTGGGTCATGGTCCAGCCGAACAGCCCGCCGAGGTAGCCGGACAGGATGAAGCCGACGCCGGTCATGCCGCACACCCATCCCATGAGGGCGATGAATCCGGTGAACCAGGCGAGGTCGGGTCCGTTGATGCGGCTGATCCACTGGTAGGAATAGCCGGCCAGCGGCAGCTTGGCGGTCAGGTCGGCGGCGATGAACGTCCACAGGGCGAACACCACGCCGGCCAGTAGCAGCGTCCACACGAACGGTGCGCCCGCCGTGAAGTAGCCGGCGCCGAAGCCGGTGAACACCGCCGTGGTCGCGCTGATGGTGGCGAAGCCGATCGCGAAGGACGCCAGTGTTCCGACCGAGCGGTCGAGCTTCTGCTCGTAGCCGAGTTCGGCGAGCTTGGCGTCCTCGGTGTTGAGCGCGGATGGCGGTGAATCAACGTGTCGTACGGGGGTATCGGTCACGGTCACTCCAGGTCATGCGTTGCCGGATAACGAGTGATGCCAGGAAAGCCGGATTGCGCGCACACCGGAAGTTCAATGTTTTGATCTACTCATAAGCTCGGTTTATCAATCGTTGTCACCGTCGTCTCAGAAGTAGGTGGCCGGTGCGTCCCGATGCTGCGCATCGCCGAAGTTCCAATGCTCCTGCACGTGTCTGACCAGCGCATCCGCCTGCGGACTCAGCCCCGCGGGGTTCCACGCCAGCGCCGTGTAGCTCGGCGGCCGATCTGTGATTGGCACGTAAACGATGCCGGGGCGGTCGTAGAACCGCGCCACCGACGAGGTGGTGAAGCTGATGCCGAGGCCGCGCGCGATGGACGTCGTCTCGGCCTCATATGTGGCGGCGACCGCGGCGATGGAAGGTGGGCGGTGCCCGCGCACGTCCATCGCCAACCAGTAGTCACGCCAGGTTCCCGCGGTCAGCGGCGCGCAGACGATCGGGTCGTCGAGCAGTTCGGTGATCGCGATCTCGGTGCGGTCGGCCAGCCTGTGATCGCGCGGCAAGCATGCCATCCACGTCTCGGAGTCCAGGATCAGCATGCGGTGGTCGGGGAGATCCACGGGCGGCCGAATGAGAGCGACGTCGGTGCTGCCGCTGGCCAAACCCGCTGTGGGATCGGCGAAGTCGAACTCAATGGGCGCGACGGTGATATCGGGGTATGCGGACTCGAAATGCCGCACCACCCGGAACAGGAGGTCGGCCCCGGTGCCGATGAGGTAGCCGAGTCGCAACCGGCCCTGGCGCGTGCCGGAGAGGGTGACGAGGTTCTCGACGACGGCGTCCACTCCACCGAGGGCCTGCTGCACCTGGGGCAGCCAGGCGGCGCCGAGGTCGGTCAGCGCGACCTCGCGGGTGTTGCGGGTGAACAGCACGACGCCGAAGTGGTTCTCCAGTGCTTTGATCGCCGTCGACAGCGCGGGCTGCGTGATGAACAGACACTCGGCCGCGCGTCGGTAGTTGAGTTCCTCGCCGAGCACGGCGAAGTACCGCAACTGGCGCAGTGTCACCTCGGCGCTCGTGGGTCACCTCCCGGCAGTGATTCCCCCGAATTCTGCACCACTGTCGCGATCTGGGTCGTCCAACAACGACGATGGTGCAGAACTCGACGGGGGAGTCCCGCGTCTACGGATCGCGGGGCAGGCCCAGCAGACGCTCGGCGATGATGTTGAGCTGCACCTCGGACGTGCCGCCGTAGATCGTCGTCGCGCGGCCGGCCAGCAGGTACTCGGCCCACTTGCCTGCCGGCTGCTCCTTATCGCCGATCGCCGCGTCGGTGCCGAATGAGGACACCCCGAACTCGGCGTAGCCCTGGCCGGTCTTCATCGACAGCAGCTTGGAGATCGCGGCAGCGGGCATCGGGTCGCCACCGGCGAGCGTCAGCAGTGTCGAGCGCATGTTGAGCAGCTTGGCGGCATGGCCCTCGGCGATCAGCCGGCCCGCGTGGTTCTGCTCGATCTGGTCGAAGTGGTCCTCTTTGAGGAACTCGACGAACTGGTCGAGGCTGGCCAGGAACGGCGGCTCGCTGCTGCCGATCGACACCCGCTCGTTGGTCAGCGTGTTGCGGCTGACCTCCCATCCGCGGTCCACCTCGCCGAGCACCATGGAGTCGGGGACGAACACATCGTCGATGAAGACGGTGTTGAACATCGCATTGCCGGTCAGCTCCCGTAGCGGCTTGACCTCGACGCCCTCGGACTTCATATCGAGCAGGAAGTAGGTGATACCAGCGTGTTTCGGCGCCGACGGGTTGGTACGGGCCAGCAGGGCGCCCCACTGGCTGTACTGCGCGCCGGTGGTCCAGATCTTCTGTCCGGTGATGCGCCAGCCACCGTCGACCTTGGTCGCCTTGGTGGTCAGGCTGGCGAGGTCAGAGCCCGCGCCCGGCTCGGAGAACAGCTGGCACCAGATCATCTCGCCGCGGAATGTCGGCGGCAGGAAGCGCTGCTGCTGCTCGTCGGTGCCGTACGCCACGATCGACGGGATGATCCAGGCGGCGATGCCCATCTGCGGTCGCTTGACCCGCCCGCTGGAGAACTCCTGCGCGATGATGATCTGCTCGATCGGCGCGGCCGCCCGGCCCCACGGCTTGGGCAGGTGCGGCTGCACCCAGCCGCCCTCGGCGATCGCGGTTGTGCGCTCCTGACTCGGAATCTCCTTCAGCGCAGCAACTTCCGCACGGATCTCGGCGCGGAGCTTCTCGGTGTCGGGATCCAGGTCGATGTCGATCGAACGCATGCCGGCGCTCGTCGCGACGTCGACGACCTGCTGGGGGTAGTCGGCGGCGCGGCCGAAGCTGGCGGCCAGCACGATCGCGCGCCGGTAGAAGACGTTGGTGTCGTGCTCCCAGGTGAAGCCAATGCCACCGTGCACCTGGATGCAGTCCTGGGTGCAGTGCTGGGCCGCGACGGGCGCCAGCGTGGCGGCGACGGCGGCGGCGAACTCGTAGGCGCTGTCGGCGTTTCCGCCACTGAACTCGTCGATGGCGCGCGCCGCGTCCCACACCGCGGCGGTGGCGCGCTCGGTCTCGGCGATCATCCCGGCACACTTGTGCTTGATGGCCTGGAACTGGCCGATGGGACGCCCGAACTGCTCGCGAATCTTGGCGTACTCGGCGGCGGTGTCGGTGGCCCACCGGGCGACGCCGACACATTCGGCCGACAGCAGCGTCGACATCAGTGCGCGCGCCTGGACACGGCTGAGGTTGGACAGCACGCGATCGTCGCCGATCTCAACGGCGTCGGCCCGCACGTGTGCGAGCGGGCGCAGCGGGTCGACGCTCTCAACGGGTTCGATGCCGACCTGGTCGGCGTCGAGCAGCAGCCACTCCTCGCCACCGTCGATCGCGACGGGCAGGACCAGAAGGGATGCCTGCGCGGCGGCGGGCACGGCCCGCACCTCGCCGCGGATGATCAGGCTCTCGCCCTGGCGGGTGGCGGTCAGGCCGGAGTCGATGGCGTAGGCGGCGATGACCTCGCCGGAGGCCAGCCCCTCGAGGCGCTTGTCCTCGGGGTCGTTGGCCGCGATCAGTGCGCTGGCGATGGCCGACGGCACGAACGGACCCGGGACGGCGCCGTAGCCGAACTCGGCGAGCACGATGGCGAGTTCGAGGATGCCGAAGCCCTGGCCGCCGACGGCCTCGGACAGATGGACACCCTGCAGACCCTGTTCGGCGGCGGCGGACCAGAAGGAGGGCGGGTTGGAGATGGGAGTCTCCAACGCCTCATGTAGCACCTCAGACGGTGCCACTCGTTCGATGAACGAACGTACCGATTCGGCCAGGTCAGTGTGCTCGGACAGGATCGCGATGGGCATTCATTGCCTCCTCTATTAACCGGTCGGTTGGGAACGAGGGTACTCGGGCGCTCAGGAGCGGCGGACGGGATGGTCGTTAACCAGGTTCACCAAGTCGCGGCCATCGCGCAGACGGGCACAGTTGTCGACCGCCTCGGCCAGGTAACGCCGCATCGTGTCGGCCGTGTACCAGGCGACGTGTGGCGTCGCCACCACATTGGGCAGCGCGAGAAGCGGGTTGCCGGCTGAGACCGGTTCGTCGGTGAAGACGTCGAGGCCCGCCGCGGCGATCCGATTGCCAGCAAGCGCGTCCACCAGTGCCTCCTCATCGACGATGGGCCCGCGTGATGTGTTGACCAGCACGGCGTCTGACTTCATCGCGGTCAGCGCCTCCGCGCCGATCAGCCCCTTGGTCTGATCGGTCAGGGGCAGGTGCAGCGAGACGATGTCGCTTTCAGCTAGCAGCTCGCGAACCGGACGCCACCTGGGCTGCCCGTCATCGCGCGTGCTGGTGTGCAGGACGTCGGCGCCCATTGCCGTCACGATCGTCTCGACCCGCTTGGCGACGTTGCCGTAGCCGACGAGGCCCACGGTGCAGCTGCCGATATCGCGCACCGTCTCACCTAGCGTCGGGTCCGAGGGCCAGCCGCGGCCCTCGCGGGTGCGGCGGTCGAGCTCGGGGAGCCGACGCAGCGCCGCGAGCATGAGAAGTACGGCGCCCTCGGCGACCGACGGCGCGTTGGCTCCCGGCATATTGGCCACCGCGATGCCGTTGCGCGTGGCGGTGTCGACGTCGATGGTGTTGACGCCCGCGCCCAGTTTGTGGATCAGCTTGCATCGCCCGGCGCGCTCGACGTCTGGGCCCGAGAGGGGGCGTAGGACGTGCCAGATCACCTCGGCCTCGGGTAGCTCGCGATAGAAGGTGTCATCGTCGTCCTCGGCGCAGAACCGGACGTCGATCCAATCAGACTGCGGTGCAATGTACTCAAGCACCCGCTCACCCGGGGTGAAGTGGGCCAGTACTCTCAGTGCCACCGTTTTGCGATCCATTTGGCGATGAAGTCGGCCTGCTCGCTGCGTGCACCCGGTGTGGTGAAGTAGTGGTCCGAGTCGATGGCGTGCAACGCCTTGTCCGTGCCGGCCAGCGCGTCGTGAATGCGTTGTGCGTCGGAGGGGTACACGCCGGTGTCCTGTTCGGCGTTGATGACGAGCGCGGGGCTCTTGATGCGCGCGAGGTGCGGTTCGGCGCGCGTCTGGGCGTGTCGAAGGCTCCACATTCCCAGCCAGCCCCGCAGAGTGCAGGCCCCGGCGATGCCGTGCGCCGAGCGATTCGCCCGCACGGGTTCTCCGGCGTAGCACGAGTTGTGCGGACGCTTGGTGGGCTCGAGGGTGGGATCCACCATGCGGGGGTCGGCCCAGGTGCGGTGCACCGTGAAGGGGCGATCCGAGAAGCCAGCCGCGCGTACGCGTTTGAGTTCAGTCTCGACCCAGTCGGTGATGGCGTGGTTGCGCGCGATCTGCGCGGTGCGGTAGCGGTCGACGAACTCGGCCGAGTAGGGCGGACCGTTGCGCTTGGCGAACAGGTCCAGTTCGGGGTCGGTTGCGACTGGATCGGCCTCGTCGACGACGGAGCCGTCCATCCATGCCGTGAGGACCTCGGGTCTGCCCGGATGTGCCGCGCTCGCCACATAGCCGTCCGCGGGCAGGAGTTCGGTCAGTCCCGCGGCCGGTCGCATACCACTCAGCGGTACGACGTGGGGGTCGACGGCCTGCGCCTGGTACGCGGCCATCAGGGAGCCGCCGCCAGAGTTGCCCAGGAGCACAACGGTTTCCACCCCGGCGACCTCGCGGAGCCAGCGCACGCCCACGCCGATGTCGACCAGCGCGTGGTCGAGCAGGAAGCTGCTCTCGAAGCCGCGGAATCGGGTGTTCCAGCCGAGGAAGCCGATCCCGCGGGTGGCCATGTAGTCCGCGAGGTAGTGCTCGGAGAAGTCGATCTGATAGTGGGTGGCGATCATGGCCACCTTCGGCTTGCGGCCGACGCCGCGGTAGTAGATGCCCTGGCAGGGATGTCCACCCGAGCCGGCCCGGCGAGCCGACGGCGAGTCGACTCCGATGAAGTCCCGTGTGACGCCGGGCGTCACCCCCGATGTCTTCGTCATCTATCCATGTCCCCCTGGTAGTGGCTGGTCCCCTTGTAATAGATCGTGCGGTAGAAGACGTTCGCCAGCGTGGTTATGCAGGCTTCGTTATCGACTTTTTCGGCGCCATCGCCACTGAGTTGTGTGTAGCAGAACTGGTTCAACATCGACACCAGGGCGACGGCGACGAGGTGGGCGTCGTCGTCGCGACAGAAGCCCTGCTGCTGGGCGCTCTGCACCATCGAGGTGACCAGGCTGATCGGCAGTTCGCAGATCTCGGCCCAGTACTGGGCGAAGTCGTCGCTGACCATCGCCAGCTGCGACACGCTGATGCTCTCGGCAAGGCGGTGTCGGTAGGTGTGCCAGTGCGCGGCGGCCGCCCGGTGCGCCCGCTCCCGGTTGCTCAGGTCGGGCTCGGCGGCGGAGCGGGCGCGGTCGCGGGCCTCGTCGCGGAAGCGGACCGCCCATTCGCGGACCATCGCCTCCTTGGAGTCGTAATAGTTGTAGAACGACGCCGTGGAGCGACCCGCCTCGGTGGCGATATCCGCGATGGTGGTCGCGAGGATCCCCTTGCGCGCGATTACTGTTCGCGCGGCCGCGTCGATCGCAGCCTGCGTCTGCCGCCCGCGGATGGTGGGCAGCTGTTCGCGGGGTGTGACGGTCAAGGGTGGCCTTCCCGCGATCACGGATCGGATCTGAGATCCATTGATCGCATCTGAATCTGATGTTAGATTCAGATTCTGATCTTGACCAGACCTCAGAGCCCATCGAGGAGGCGCGCGATGATCAAGCCGGCCAATCCCAACGCCGAGTTCGAGTTCGGCGGTATCAACCATGTGGCCATGGTCTGTGCCGATATGAGCAAGACCGTCGACTTCTACTCGGGCATTCTCGGTATGCCCCTGGTCAAGTCGCTCGATCTCCCGAACGGTATGGGGCAGCACTTCTTCTTCGATGCGGGCAACGGCGACTGCGTCGCCTTCTTCTGGTTCGCCGAGGCGCCGGACGGGGTGCCGGGCGTGACCGCGCCCGCTGCCATCCCCGGTATCGGCGAGATCGTCAGCGCCGTTGGGTCGCTCAACCACCTCGCCTTCCACGTCCCGGCCGAGAAGTTCGACGAGTATCGGCAGCGACTCAAGGACAAGGGCGTTCGGGTCGGGCCCATCCTCAACCACGATGAGAGCCCCATGCAGGTCTCGGCGACGCTGCACCCCGGTGTCTACGTGCGGTCGTTCTATTTCCAGGATCCGGACGGCATAACCCTCGAGTTCGCCTGCTGGACCAAGGAGTTCACTCCCGCGGACACGACGACGGTGCCGCGTACGGAGGCCGACCGCCGGCCACCCGTGGCGGCGTCCTGAGCCCTAGCCGTGCAGGCGCGGATCGGTGATCGCGTCGTTGTCATCCCGGCTGTCGTCTCTGGCGTGACGACGAGATTCGCCACCGTCCCACGTAGCCTTGGTGATGCCCAGCTGTCTGAGGATGAACTTCTCCACTTTTTGGGTTGGCGTCTTCGGCAGCTGATCGACGAATTCGATGTAGCGCGGCACCATGAACGGCGCAGTCTGCTCACGGCAGTATCGGTAGAGGGCCTCAGGGGTTATCTCGGCACCGACGCGGCGCACCACACAAACCTTGATCTCTTCCTCGGTGAACTCGCTGGGCACCCCGATGGCCGCTGCCTCCACCACCGCAGGATGACTCTCGACGAGTTGCTCGACTTCGTATGCCGAGATGTTCTCCCCGCGGCGCCTGATCGAGTCGGAAAGCCGCCCATGGAACGTCAGATAGCCGTCCTCGTCGAAACTGCCCAGATCGCCGGTATGAACCCATCCGGCCCTGTCGATTGTCCCGGCTGTGGCTTCGGGCATGCCGTGATAGCGCGTCATGGTCAACCCCGGCTCGCGCCCACGCACCAGGATCTCACCCACGCGGCCGGGCCTCGACACACCGGGGTTGTCATCTCCATCGGAGATACGCACCTCGAACTCGTCGATGACGCGTCCGCAGGCCCCGGGGCGCTGAGGATGATCGATCGGGTCATAAACAGGCACACCGGCATCAGTTAGTCCGTAGACCTGGTACAGCGGGAATCCGAAGCGCTGCTCGAACCCCGCCTTCCAGTCTGGCATCGGCACACCCCATGCCAGGCGAACGCGATGGTCGCGGTCCTGAGGGATGGGATCCTGTTTCCAGAGCAACGTCAGCGTGGCGCCCATGAAATTGAACACCGATACGTCAAAGCTGCGCACCTCTTCCCAGAAGCCCGAGACGCTGAACCGGCTGCCGATCGCTGCGGTGGCTCCCACGGCCAAGGCTGCAACGACGGTGAGAGTGGCGGCATCGATGTGGAACAGCGGAAAAGGCGAATAGAGCACGTCATCACGGCGGAGATCGAAACTTGAGGCATGAAGTTGGCCCTGCCGCAACAGGTACCGATGCGATAGCACGCATGCCTTGGACGGCCCAGTGGTGCCCGATGTGAACAGCATGGTTGCGTCATCCAACGGATCGATGGGGTGAGCTGGGCGTAGCTCACCTCTGGTGATGAGCTCATTCAGATCCGCCGTGGATTGGTGAACTGACGTGCCAGCGCTGCCGCTGGCTGTGCGCACGACGACGGTTTGCAGCAAATCGTCGTCGCCGGTGGCTGAGTACAGCTGGTCGAGTAGGTCTTCGTCCGCGACGGCAATGTGAGTACCTGTCACCCGTAACGCGTGGGCGAGTAGATCGCCCTTGAGCGCTGTGTTGATCGGGACATGTACCGCGCCCAACCGCGCCAGGGCGAACCAAAGCAGCACCTGCTCGGCGCAGTTGCGCATGAGCAGAGCCACCGCATCGCCCGCACCAATACCGATGTCTGCGAGCGCGGCAGCAAGTTTCGATGATTTGTCATGCACCTGGCGGTAGGTTAGATCGCCGGTGTCGGTGCGGAGAAACACTTGAGTGGCATCGATCTCTGCCCGCGCGGTCAGCAATTCTGTGATGGTCGCGCAGGTGTCAAGCCGTCCCGACTCGGCTGTTGGGCGTGCGGTCATGGCGTCTGCGTGGATCCCGCCTCGAAGCCGAACAGCTCAGCGGCGTTGTCGTGGAAGAGGTTCGATAGCGTTGCTTCAGGAAGTCCCGACTCCCGCCATTCGGCCAATGCTCTAGCGGGGTCCATCATGGGCCAGTCGCTACCGTAGAGAACCTGGCCATGGAGAAGGTTGGGCATCATCGAGAACATCGCATCCCAACCGGTGCCTGGTCGGGCGATGTATCTTGGCGCAATCGCGCCGAATTCGAGATACACGGTGGGATGCCGGCGTGCGACTGCGGCATATTCTGTAGCCCACGGCCAGCCTGCGTGACATGCGATCAGTTTGAGGTCGGGGAAGTCACAGGCGATTTGGTCGAACATATCGGGACGTTCGTGCCGCATCGGGTGCAGACGCGAGTAGTTGATCCCGGTATGGATCGCCACGATCATGCCGAGTTCCTCGGCGCGGGCATACATCGGGTAGAGCTTGCGTTCGTCGATGTCCATGCCGAAAAACGCCGGTTGCAATGTGATCCCGAGCAGTCCGTCATCGGCTACGCGGGCAGTTTGTGAGGCAATGCGGCCGGGACCGGCGAGCAGGTCCACCGTTCCGATTCCCCGAAATATGTTCGGATACTCCACAAGGACTTTTGCCAGAGCCGCGTTGAGCGCATCGGCGTCTTCGCCACCTTCAGACTCGGCGTGCATCACGGCCGCGCCGATGCCGTGGTCATTCATGGCCGACAACAACGCAGCCATGGTTCCGGTGTTCATCTTCTCTCGTAGACCAAGCACCTTGTCGTATTGATCGGTTTGGAGGGCCGGAGCCGAATAGCTTGGATTGGGGCGCAGTTCCTGAGGGAGGCGGACACGGGCGTCGATGATCATTGGGCTGCAGTCTCCATATCTGGGTCTTTCTGCTCCGTGGCAACGGAACGCGGTTCGATGTCGAGCCTGATCGGGGCGGCGAACCCATCCATCCGGTCGATTGCTTCAGTGGCGGTTCCCACTAGCCTGCAACCGAACTCGACGAATTGCCCCTGCACTTGCTCCACGGTGAGCCGTCCGTCCGGGCGGTACCAGTGCGCGACACCGTTGCACATCTCCAGAATCGCCAGCCGGGTCAGGCGCACGTCGCTGACATGAAACAAGCCGGTTCGGACACCGCGCTCCAGCACTGCCGAGAACATCGACTCGTAGTCGTCGCGGAGTCCTACTAAGGCGTCAAACCTCTGTGGCGACAGGGCGCGCATTTCCTGGTCGGTTACCCGGGCGGTCAGTGGGTTGACGGCTGAGATTCCGACATGGGACGCGATCAGCGCAACGAACTGCTCAGTGGCCTCCGAGGACACGGCAAGAGCCTCACGGCCGCCGTGCAGCAGTGCGTCCAGGCAGGTCTGCATGATCTCTGCTAGCAGCTCTTCTTTGCCGCCTCCGATGTGGTGGTACAACGTGGCGGAGTTGATCCCGGCGGCAGTTCCCAGCTCTCTGATCCCGGTCGCGGCGAAGCCCTTCTGCGCAAACAAGGTCACCGCGGCGCGTTGGACGTCTCGCTTTTGTGTGCGCATATCACTCCATCGATTGATTGGTTTAAAGACAACCACGGAACGGCAGTCGAGTCAAAGTTCCGCATACCGATACCCACTGAGCTGCAATTTACTGGATTTGTATTGACGAGGTCGAGGAGTCCGCATAGGTTCACACTCAGTCAATCGATTGATTGGGAATCGCGTCGTCTGGCGCGAGTGTCTTCACGCACTATCCGGTGCCCGGCATGTGGACGGACTCATGAAACTTCACGCACACCAGGTCCTCGGTGGTCGGCTCATCACCGAACCATCAGCTCGCATCGGTGCTCACGAGGTGACACCGTGACAGATCCGGATGATTTCGTTCCAACAGCGGACGACGCCTTGAACTCGATCGAAGACGCCGGGTTGCGTCGCAACACCATCAGGTGGCCGCACGTCGCGGTGTTGTCAGTAGCAGGGTGCGGACCCGCCTCGGTTATCGCGCTGAATCTGCAGTTCATGGGCCAGTTCGCGGGCACGGCCTTGGTCCTGGCATTCGTTCTGGTGTGGCCGGCAATCCTGCTGTTGGCGAACACGTTCGCCGAGTTCGCTCGCCGCATTCAGAGCTCTGGGGGGCTGTACACCTGGAATTCCCGCGCCTGGGGTAAAAACGTCGGATTCGTCTACGGCTGGACCTTCGTCGGCTCTTACATGGTGTTGTCGGCGGCAGGTTTCGTCGTGTTCGGGGGCTGGATGAGCCAGTGGTTCACCAATGATCTCAACATTGGCGTGCCCTGGTGGGCATTCACCATTGCGGCGATCTGCTACGTCGTGTTCTTCGCACTTCGAGGGCTCGCCCAGTCCATGCACGCAGCGCTCGCGCTGTTGGCCCTGGAGATCATCATCCTGGTTGCGCTTGCCGCCACAATCCTGATTGATGGTCCCACGGGGAATGTCAGCTTCGGCTTTGCACCCTTCCAGGCCGAGGCGGTGGGGATGTCAGGCCTTGCCCTGGCGATGGTGTTCGCGGTCCTCGCACACGTCGGCATCGAGGAGGGGGCAACCCTCGGTGCGGAGACCGAAGACGCGAAGAGTGCTATCCCCCGTGGCCTGTTCATCGCGGCGGTCGTACTACCCGTCTTCTACATCACCGTCGCCTATTTCATCGTCTATGGCTACGGTATCGACGCGATGGAGGCATTCGGCGCCGACTCGGCACCACTACAGACCATCGCGATCCGATACTGGGGTGAGATCGGTTTGGCTCTGGTCGTCCTTGCCACCGGAATCAGCATCCTGGCCTTCAGTCAGACCGTCTTCATCTCCGGTTCACGTGTGCTCTACACGCTCGGTCGCACCGGCGTCCTCCCGCGGTGGGTCGGCTCTGTCTCGGAACGCCGGACACCTCGGAATGGCATCGTGGTCATGTTGGCCGCAACTCTGATTCTGGGCCTGCCACTCGCCTTCGCGGTCGGGCCGTTCGCGGTCTGGGGCTACTACGGCTTCCTCATTTCTATCGCGTTCATGGTGTCCTACACGATCACCAACGTCGGGCTTATCGTGTTCATGCGCCGCATCGGAGAGTTCAAGTGGTTCCGGCACGGTGTCCTTGGCGGCTTCGGCGCGATCGTCTTCCTCTACCCGCTGTACAAGACCGTGTGGCCCCTGCAACCCGGCGCGTACGCGGTCTTGCCCTACGTCTACGTTCTTTGGATTGTCGCGGGAATCGTTGTGCTCGCGGTCCTTCGGCGGACACGCCCCTCGTCAATCACGAATGCCGACGAGTTCTTTCTGGAAGAAGCCCGCTGATGTCGCGGGATTGCCCTGTCGCCCGCGATCGATCGCGCCGGCCCATCTACGCGGCAGCCCACTAGTGAAGGAGACGCACATGTCCGATTCGAGTTTGTTCCTCGATATCCAGGAATCTCTCGTGCCGCCTGTTTCTGTTGATCCGGCACACACTGCACTTCTCATCGTCGACATGCAGTACCACGATGCACACCCAGAGGGTTCGTTCAACGTCGCCATGGACAAACTGCTTCCCGGGTCGATGAACTACTTCAACAACCGAACCGAGGCCGTAACGGTTCCTGCGATTCGGGAGCTGCTCGCCGCGGCCCGCGCACACGGACTAACCGTCGTCCATCTGACGCTGGGGTCAGCGTATGCCGACTACCGAGACATGGATCCCCGGCAGCGGCGATGGATCCAGACGGTGGAAGAGCGCACGGGCATTGTGGAGATCTTCTGGTGTGGTAACCCCGACCATCGGATCCGCGAGGAGTTGGCGCCGCTCGCCGGAGAGCCGGTGGTGCCAAAGACCACCTTCGGGGCGTTCAACGGCAGTAATCTCGACTCTGTCCTCAAAGAGCGGGGCGTTCAGAGCTTGATCGCGGTTGGTATCTCGACGAATTGCTGCGTGGAGGGCACAGTCCGGGATGCAGCTGAAAGAGGTTACGGCTGTGTCGTGGTCAGCGACGGAACTGCCGACTATGACGAGGCCGCACACGAAGCGTCGCTACGGGCGCTCGCCTTCAATCACTGTCGGGTGGTGGAGAGTGTCGACACCGTGATCGCGGCCATCGCTGGTGGTGACGAAATCTAATGCCTGCACTATTGACATAGAAGTGGTCGAGAGTCGCTGCGCAGCAGGGTTTTATAACAGCGGACGTGATTCGACTCTGACGCCACGGCTCGACGGAGCTGCATTTCGCCGGCGGAATGGCTTTCGCCCGGGCAACTTTGAAATTCAACAGGAGATCGAGTCCTAGCCGTGCAGGCGCGGATCGGTGATCGCGTCGAGGACGGCGGCGAGCTGATCGATCAGCTCCTCGGGCTCCAGGGTGAAGTCACCCGCGAGCCAGGCGCTGATGGTCTGGCCCACACCGCCGACGGCGAAGTGCGCTGTCCCCATCCCCTTCTGGCTGGTCCGTTCTCCGTGGTTGATGTGCAGTGCGGTGCCGATCTCGTGGCTGTAGAGCGTCGCCAGCAGCACGCCTGACTCCGCGCGCTTGGCCGCCACGACGGCGTTGGACAGCTGGGCGCTGAACAGCAGCCGGCCGATCCGGGCGTCGGCGGCGATGGTGTGGACGATATTGGCCATACCGGCCCGGTTCTGCTCGGCGACCGGAGCGGCGGCGACGGCGGCCTGCGTCGTCGCCGCGAGTTCGGCGATCACGGTGTCGAACACCGCGCCGACGAATTGATCCTTGTCGGTGAAGCCCTCATAGAAGTAGCGCGTCGCGACACCGGCCTGCTTGCACGCTGCGCGCACGGTCAGCTCGGGGGGTGCGCCGTTCTCCGCCGGAGCGCCGAGCAGGTCGAGGCCGGCCTCGATGAACTGCCGTCGGCGGTCGGCGAGACGCTGTGCCGCCTCGACGCCCCGATAGGGCCGGACTTGAGCCATCGCTCCATCTTGACACCCGCCGACTCCGCGCTGCAATATCAGGAAACACGCGTTCTCACATTTCGGGTGAAGGAGTCGGCCAATGACGGTCAGCGATAGCCATGTCGAACGTGCGGTCAGCGCACCGGCCAGGACCCGCGCCCCCCGCGCCCGGCGCCGCGGCGCGACATTCGAGGACGGCCTCATGGGAGTGGCACTGCTGGCCGGCCCGGCGAACGTCATCATGCAGCTGGCCAGGCCCGGTGTCGGCTACGGCGTGAAGGAGAGCCGCGTCGAGAGCGGCCGTGTCGACCGGCATCCGATCAAGCGGGCCCGCACGACGTTCACCTATCTCGCGGTGGCCGCCAAGGGCAACGATGCGCAGAAGGCCGCCTACCGCCGCGCGGTCAACAAGGCGCATGCGCAGGTGTACTCCACCGATGAGAGCCCGGTGAGCTACAACGCCTTCGACAAGGACCTGCAGATGTGGGTCGCCGCGTGTCTCTACAAGGGTGGTGTCGACGTCTACCGGCTCTTCATCGGCGAGTTCGATGAGCAGACGGCCGACCAGCACTACGCCGAGGGGATGACCCTGGGCACCACGCTGCAGGTGCCGCCGGAGATGTGGCCGGCCGACAGGGCCGCGTTCGACGAGTACTGGCAGCGATCGCTGGAGCAGGTGCACATCGACGATGCGGTGCGCGACTACCTGTACCCGATCGCCGCCAACCGCATGCGCGGCGTGAAACTGCCTGGCGCACTGCAGCGCAAGTCCGACGAGTTCGCGTTGCTCATCACCACGGGTTTCCTGCCGCAGCGGTTCCGTGACGAGATGCGGCTGCCCTGGGATGACGAGCGGCAGCGCCGGTTCGACCGTGTGATCAGGGTGCTGAGCACCGTGAACCACATGCTGCCCAGCTTTGTCCGGCAGTTCCCGTTCAACGTCTTGCTCAAGGACCTGGATCGCCGCGTACGACAGGGCAAACCACTGGTCTGAAAACACAGAGCCCAGCGCCCAGCTCGAGATTGAAGTCAGGGAACATCTCACTCGCAGTTGTGTTATCTGAGTTCAATCTCGACGCGCTGCTTGGCGTTCCCACTTGTGTCTCTTCGCTGGTCTGAAAGCTGTCAGGTTGCACGCGTAATCTCGCGGCCATGCGGCCTGAGGAAAACGAACGCGACACCTGGGACATCACGACGAGCGTCGGGTCGACGGCATTATTTGTCGCCGCCGCACGGGCACTCGAAGCGCAGAAGGAGCGGCCACTCTCGCTCGACCCGTATGCCGAGGTCTTCTGTCGCGCCGTCGGTGGGGAGTGGGCCGACCTCCTCGACGGAAATGCGGCCGAGCACAAGCTGATGAGCGACTTCGGTGGGCACTTCGTGTCGTTCCAAGCGGCGCGCACCAAGTACTTCGACGAGTACTTCGCCGCGGCATCGGACGCGGGCGTGCGCCAGATCGTCCTGCTGGCTGCGGGCCTCGACTCACGGGCGTACCGCCTGCCGTGGCCCGATGGCACCGTGGTGTACGAACTGGACCAGCCGCAGGTGCTCGAGTTCAAGCGTGAAGCGCTGGAACGGCACGGCGATACCCCGATGGCAGAACGTCGCGAGGTGGCGATCGATCTTCGCGACGACTGGCCCGGCGCGCTGCGGGCGGCCGGCTTCGACCCGTCCCGGCCGTCGGCCTGGATCGCGGAGGGGCTGCTCATCTACCTGCCCGCCAAGGCGCAGGAGCAACTGTTCACCGGAATTGACGAACTGGCCGATTCTGGCAGCTGGGTTGCCGTGGAGGAGGGCGCCCCGATGCCTGCTGAGGTATTCGCAGCAAAGCAGGCTGAGGAACGCGACGGCGGTGAGGAGGGGACGTTCTTCACCCTGGTCTACAACGAGCAGCACGCCCCCGCCGAGCGGTGGTTCGGCGACCGCGGCTGGACCGCCGAAGCGACGCCTCTACCTGCCTATCTCGAAAAAGTCGGCCGACCCATCCCGCTCGATGATCGGGAGGCCGGCCCGATGGCGGGCTCGATCAGTCTGGTGCGCGCGACGAAGCGGTGAGCTGGGTCACCCGAGCAAAGAGGACCGTGCATCTCGACAGTTAAGTTATGCAATGCTAACTTCGCGGGGTTAGCTTAGGCATACATAAGGAGATGTCGGGGGCGTGTTGCTTCCGTGAGGCATATGGGTAGTGACACTCTTGCGGGAGCGCGGATAGACCGCGAAGTTCTGAGTCGATTCGCCACGGGTTGTCTGGCGCTCGGTCTGACCGTTCACGAACGTCGGCGACCCGCCGATATCGCGGCGGCACGCACCGGGTTCGTCGAGTTGACCCGCATCGCACACGAGCACTGCGACGCCTGGACCGGTCTTGCGGCCGCAGGTGACACCAGTGCCCGTGTCATCGAGTCGGTGTGGCGCACGGTCGGCACCGCCGGCGTGCTGCAGCGCCAACTCGAGATGGCACCGGGCGACCTCGGATTCGACTACGACACCGGGCTCTATCTGCAGTTCCGCGCCACCACGTCCGACGACTTCCAGCTGGCCTACGCGGCAGCGCTGTCCGCCGCAGGAGACCACGCCGGGGCCGACGTCCTGGTCGAGCAACTGATCGGCCGTCGGCCCAGCTGGCTGAACGCCCGGTGGGTGCGGGTCGCGATGTGTTACCGCACCGAGCGGTGGCAGGACGTCGTGCGGCTGCTGACCCCAGTGGTCAACGACCCGAAGCTCGACGAGACCTACGCGCACGCCGCGCGTATCGCGCTGGGCACCGCGCTGGCCCGGCTGGGCATGTTCGCGCCCGCGCTGTCATACCTGGAGGAGTCCGCCGGGCCGGTCAAGGTCGCTGTCGTTGACGGCACCCTGGCCAAGGCGCTGTGCCTGCGCGCACAGGGCGAGGATCTCGACGCCACCGACACGCTGGCCGAGCTCTACGCCGCCAACCCCGAGCACGAGCAGGTCGAGCAGGCCCTGTTGGACACGTCCTACGGCATCGTGCCCACCACCGCCGCCCGCATCGATGCACGCACCGACCCGTGGGATCCCGAGACCGAGCCGGGCGAGACCGATTTCGTCGATCCCGGTGCCAAGGAGCGCAAGGCCCACCTGCTGATCGAGGCCGAGGCCGAACTCGCTGAGTTCATCGGCCTCGAAGAGGTCAAGTACCAGGTGGCCAGGCTGAAGTCCTCAGTGGCGATGGCCATTCGCCGCCAGGAACGCGGCCTGACCGTCGCGCAGCGGACCAACCACCTGGTGTTCGCCGGCCCGCCGGGAACGGGCAAGACCACCATCGCGCGCGTCGTCGCGAAGATCTACTGCGGCCTGGGCATCCTCAAGAAGGAGACCGTCCGCGAGGTCCACCGCGCCGACCTCATCGGCCAGCACATCGGCGAGACCGAGGCCAAGACCAACGCCATCATCGACAGCGCACTGGACGGCGTGCTGTTCCTCGACGAGGCCTACGCCCTGGTGTCCACCGGAGCCAAGAACGACTTCGGCCTGGTCGCCATCGACACACTCCTGGCACGCATGGAGAACGACCGCAACCGGCTGGTCGTCATCGTGGCCGGCTACCGCGCCGACCTCGACAACTTCCTCGACACCAACGAAGGCCTGCGGTCCCGCTTCACCCGCAGTATCGACTTCCCGTCCTACTCGTCGCATGAACTCGTCGAGATCGCGACGAGGATGGCCGAGAAGCGCGACAGCGTCTTCGAGAAGGCAGCACTGACACACATGGAGAGCCTGTTCGGCCATCTCGCGACGGCGACCACGCCGGACGCAGCCGGGGTCGCCCGGCGCAGCCTGGACATCGCGGGCAACGGCCGTTTCGTACGTAACCTCGTCGAACGCTCCGAGGAGGAGCGGGAGTACAGGCTCGATCACTCCGACGTCGAAGAGTTCACCGACGACGAGTTGATGACGATCATCGACCAGGACGTGAACAACTCCGCCATTCCGCTGCTGCGCGGCCTGGGCCTGGCGGTGCCCGAATGAGCAATCCAGAGAATCCGGATCGCAGGACGTTCACATCCCGCACACCGGCCAACGACAACCCCGAGCGGGTGGAGTACCGACGCGGCTTCGTCACCCGGCATCAGGTGTCGGGCTGGCGATTCATCATGCGGCGCATCGCATCCGGAGTCGCACTGCACGACACCCGCATGCTCGTCGACCCGCTGCGCACCCAGTCGCGCTCGGTACTCGTCGGCGCACTGGTGCTCATCACCGGTGTGATCGGATGCTTCATCTTCTCGCTGATCCGGCCCGCGGGCGTGGCAGGCGACAGCGCCATCCTGGCCGACCGCGAGACCTCGGCGCTCTACGTGCGTCTCGGTGAGCAGCTGCACCCCGTGCTGAACCTGACCTCTGCGCGCCTGATCGCCAACCGCGCCGAGAACCCGACCACCGTGAAGAGCAGCGAGCTGGACAAGTTCGCCCGCGGGAACCTGGTGGGCATCCCCGGAGCACCGGAACGCATGGTGCAGAACAGTGCTCGCAACGCCGACTGGACGGTGTGTGACGCCGCGTCCGGTGCGTCCGCCGGTGTCACGGTCATCGCGGGCCCGATTGAGGCAGGCGGCGAACGCGCCTCCGCTCTTCCGGACACCGACGCCGTGCTGGTCCGCAATGACGCGGGTACCTGGCTGCTGTGGGACGGGCGACGCAGCCTGGTCGACCTCAACGACCGTGCCGTCACCGGCGCGCTGGGCCTGAACTCCGAACTGCCGCAACCGCGTGCCGTCGCACCCGGTCTGTTCAACGCGGTGCCCGAGGGCCCCGCGCTCACACCACCCGTCATCGTCGGTGCGGGCGAGCCGCCGGCCTTCGACCTGCCGGTGTCCGCGCCCGTGGGATCGGTTGTCACGGCGTTCGACACCGATAACACGCTGCGGCACTACGCCGTCTTGATGGATGGCCTGCAGCCCGTCTCCCCGGTGGTGGCCGCAATCCTGCGCAACACCAACTCGTTTGGTCTGAGCCAGGCGCCCCAGATCGGTGCCGATGACGTGGCACGCCTGCCAGTGGCCCAGGCCATCGACGTCGACGCGTTCCCAAGCGAACCAATCACCATCGTCGACGCCGGATCCGCTCCGCTGGCCTGCGCGCACTGGTCGCATCCCGTCGACGCCACCGGTGGCACGCTGGAACTGCTCTCTGGCGCAGCGCTTCCGGTCACCGACGGACTGCGCGCCGTGCAACTCGTCGGCGGCGGTGCCGGTGCGACCGCCAACCGCGTGATCCTGGCGCCGGGCACCGGGTTCCTGGTGCAGACCGTCGGCCAGGATGTGCGTCAGCAGCCCGCCTCCCCGGCAGCGGGATCGCTGTTCTGGGTCAGCGACACCGGCGTGCGCTATGGCATCGACCAGGACGGCGATCAGAACACCGTTGCCGCACTTGGTCTCACACCGCCAGCCCTGCCCATTCCGTGGGCGATGCTGAGCCAGTTTGCCGCAGGGCCGACGCTGTCACGTGGTGACGCGCTGCTCGCGCACGACGGACTGGCACCCGATCCCCGTCCCGCAGTTTTGAGAGAGGCACCGTGACCAAGCGAGAGACGGAACGGTATCGCGCATGAGCCGCTTGATTTTTGAGGCCCGCCGCCGCATTCCGGTGCCGGCCACCCGCAAGGGCACCATTGCCATCGAGCCACCTCCGGAGCTGCCGCGGGTTATTCCGCCGTCGCTGCTTCGACGTGTGCTGCCGTACCTGATCGTCATCCTCATCGTCGGCATGATCGTCGCGCTGGTGGCCACGGGTATGAGGCTGATCTCGCCGACGACACTGTTCTTCCCGTTCGTGTTGCTGCTGGCGGCCACCGCGCTCTATCGCGGCTCCGACAACAAGATGCGGACCGAGGAGGTCGACGCCGAACGCGCCGACTACCTGCGCTACCTCTCGGTGGTGCGGGACAACGTTCGCGCACACGCAGCCGAACAGCGGGCCGCACTCGAGTGGTCGCACCCCGACCCCGCGCTGCTCGCGGAGGTGCCCGGCACCCGTCGGCAGTGGGAACGCGATCCCCACGATCCCGACTTCCTGGTGCTGCGCGCCGGATTGCATGACGCACCGTTGAGCGCATCGCTGCGAGTGAAGGATGCGGCCGACGAGATCGACCTGGAGCCGGTGTCGCACAGCGCACTACGCAGCCTGCTCGAGGTGCAGCGCACCGTTCGAGCCGTCCCCACCGGAATCGATCTGCCCAAGGTCTCCCGGATCACGGTGCTCGGCGAGGCCGACGAGGTTCGCGGGGCGCTACGGGCGTGGGTCGCGCAGGCGGCCGCATGGCACGACCCCGCCGTGCTCGGTGTCGCTCTTGCCACCCCGGACCTCGAGGACGATGCCTGGTCATGGTTGAAGTGGTTGCCGCACGCTGATGTCTCCACCGGCGGTCCCGCCATGGTCGACGGCGTCGGGCCGGCCCGTTACCTGGCCACCAGCGTCACCCGACTGAATGATGTGCTGGCGCCCGCACTGGACGACCGCGAGACCTTTGGGTCCGACGACGCGGCCTCGGCCAACAAGCACCTGCTGATCATCGTTGACGACCCGGATGCGGACCCCGAGATCCTGGTGCCCAGGTCGGGTCTGGCCGGTGTCACCATCGTGCACAGGACCACCGAGGAGCCGCACCGCGAGCAGTACGCGGATCCGGAGCGCCCCATTCTGCGCGTCAGCGGTGGACGCATCGAGCGCTGGCAGTCTGGCGGATGGCAGACCTACGTCGAGGCCGCCGATCAGTTCGGCACGGCCGACGCACAACACTTCGCGCGCCGGCTGTCGAGGTGGGACTCCAATCCTCGCCACGCCAGGACCACCAGCGCGGGACTCGCGACCTTCACCACGCTGCTCGGGATCCCGGATGCCGCAGCGCTGGACGTCGCCGACCTGTGGGCGCCGCGCAGCAGGTACGACGAGCTGCGGGTGCCGATCGGTGTCACGCCCTCGGGTGAACCGCTGATCTTCGACCTCAAGGACGAGGCCGAGGGCGGTATGGGTCCGCACGGGCTGATGATCGGTATGACCGGCTCGGGCAAGTCGCAGACGTTGATGTCGATTCTGTTGGCGCTGTTGACCACTCACTCGGCCGAACGCCTGATCGTCATCTACGCCGACTTCAAGGGCGAGGCGGGCGCGGACATCTTCCGCAACTTCCCGCAGGTCGTCGCCGTGATCTCCAACATGGCCGAGAAGAAGTCACTGGCCGACCGGTTCGCCGACACGCTCCGTGGTGAGGTGGCTCGCCGCGAGAAGATCCTGATGGAGGCCGGCCGCCGGGTTCAGGGCAGTGCCTTCAACTCCGTGCTGGAGTACGAGGCGGCGATCGACGCGGGCCATGACCTGCCGCCGATGCCGACGCTGCTGGTGGTCGCCGACGAGTTCTCGCTCATGTTGGCCGACCACCCCGAGTACGCCGAGCTGTTCGACTACGTTGCGCGCAAGGGCCGTTCGTTCCGTATCCACATCCTGTTCGCGTCCCAGACGCTGGATGTCGGACGTATCAAGGACATCGACAAGAACACCTCGTACCGGATCGGTCTGAAGGTGGCCAGCCCCAGTATCAGCCGCCAGATCATCGGCGTGGAGGATGCCTTCCACCTCGAGTCCGGACCGGATCACAAGGGTGAGGGCTTCCTGGTGCCGACACCGGGTGCCATGCCGCAGAAGTTCCGCAGCACCTACGTCGACGGCATCTACGACCCGCCGCGCACACCCACATCGGTTGTGGTGTCAGCTGTTCCGACACCACAACCGTTCACCGCCGGCCACGCCGAGGCCGCCCCCGACACGATCGTGGTCACCGGTGGCGGCGACCACGACGCATTGCCACCGCGCAAGCTCGTCGCGACAGTCGGGGATCAGTTGGCGCACTACGGGCCCAAGGCGCCGCCACTGTGGCTGCCGCCCCTTGATGAACCCATCGCGCTGTCGGAGCTGCTGCAACGTGCCGGTGTGCCGGAACGTGAGTGGCGCTGGCCGCTCGGTGAGATCGACCGGCCGTTCCAGATGCGCCGCGACCCACTGGTGTTCGACGCCACGTCGGCGGGCGCCAACGTGCTGATCCACGGTGGACCCAAATCGGGCAAGACCACCGCGTTGCAGACGTTCATCCTGTCGGCGGCCGCGCTGCACTCGCCGCGTGACGTGACGTTCTACTGCCTGGACTACGGCGGCGGTCAGCTGCGTGAGATGGCCGATCTGGCGCATGTCGGCAGCGTGGCGTCACCGCTGGAACCCGAGCGCATTCGCAGGACGTTCGGCGAGCTGGAGCAGCTGCTGCGCGCCCGCCAGGCCCGCGCCGTCAACGGCAATGGCAATGGGGCTGGCAACTCCAACGGCAATGACGGCGACGGCTACGGCGAGGTGTTCCTCGTCATCGACAACCTGTACGCGTTCAGCAGGGACAACACCGACACCTTCAACACGCGTAATCCGTTGTTGGCCAGGGTTACCGAGTTGGCCAACACGGGCCTGTCCTACGGCATCCACGTCATCATCACCACGCCCAACTGGCTCGAGGTGCCGCTGGCCATGCGTGACGGCCTCGGGCTGCGGCTGGAGCTCAAGCTGTCGGACTCACAGGACAGCAACGTTCGTGTCGTCGGGGCCCTGCGCCGGGCGGCCGACGGTGTGCCTGCCGACCAGCCGGGCCGGGGCCTCACCATGGCCGCCGAGCATTTCCTGTTCGCCAAGCCTGCGCTGGAGACCATCGGAATGGTCAACTCGCGGTACCCGGGCCTGTCCGCACCGCGGGTGCGGCTGCTACCCGCGGACCTCGCGCCGGAGGTCCTCGGACCGCTGTACTCGCCGCCGGAGCGGATCGTCATCGGCCAGCGCGAGCAGGACCTGGCGCCGGTGTCGGTCGACTTCGCGGAGAACCCGTTGCTGATGGTGTTCGGCGACTCCAAGTCCGGCAAGACGACGCTGCTGCGTCACCTGATTCGGACGATCCGGGTGAACTCCAGCTCGGACCGCGTCGCGTTCACGGTGATCGACCGCAGGCTTCACCTCGTCGACGAACCGTTGTTCCCCGACAACGAGTACACGCCCAACATTGACCGCGTGACGCCTGCGATGCTGGGGCTGGCCGCACTGCTCGAGAAGCGTCGGCCGCCGGCCGGACTCACTGCGGCGCAGCTCAGCGGCTGGACCTATGAGGGGCACACGCATTACCTGATCATCGACGATCTCGATCAGATCCCCGACGCGCCCGCGGTCAGCGGTCCCTATGTGGGACAGCGTCCGTGGACCGGCCTCATCGGTCTGCTGTCTCAAGCCGCTGAACTGGGACTGCGCGTCATCGTCACCGCTCGGGCCACGGGCTCTGCTCACGCCATCATGACGGCACCTTTGCTGAGAAGGCTCAACGAACTGCAGGCGACAACGGTCATG
This sequence comes from Mycobacterium sp. IDUB_39, assembly GCF_055419205.1. NCBI lineage: Bacteria > Bacillati > Actinomycetota > Actinomycetes > Mycobacteriales > Mycobacteriaceae > Mycobacterium > Mycobacterium sp. IDUB_39. Next base: position 933,919 of record NZ_JBVAXF010000001.1, on the reverse strand, counting down.
CTGTCGGGCAGCCCGCAGGACAGCGGGAAGATCCGAGGGCACCGATTCGGCCGTCAGCCGGCAGGACGCGGAATCCTGCTCGACGATGGTGATGAGGCAACGTTCGTTCAACTGGTGAATCCGTTCGCCAACGAGGCGGCACCCACTAACCGAGGAAGGGAGTTCAGCTGATGACTCTGCGCGTGGTTCCCGAAGGTCTCACCGCGGCAAGTGCCCAGGTGGAGGCGCTGACGGCGAAGCTCGCCGCCGCTCACGCGGCGGCGGCACCCATGATCTCCGCGGTGCTGCCGCCCGCGGCAGACCCGGTCTCGCTGCAGACCGCCGCGGCGTTCAGCGCCCACGGCAGTACGCACAACGCCATCGCGGCACAGGGCGCGGAAGAGCTCGGCCGCGCGGGTATCGGCGTCGGCGAGTCCGGCACGAGTTACGCGACGGGTGATGCCATGGCTGCCTCGTCCTACCTCATTGCAGGTAGCTGACCGATCATGACCGCCCCCGTCTGGATGGCGCTACCGCCCGAGGTGCATTCGGGGCTGCTCAGCAGCGGCCCCGGCCCCGGGCCGTTGCTCGCTGCCGCAGGGGCATGGCAGGCACTCAGCGTCGAGTACTCCACGGCGGCGGCTGAACTGACCGCGCTGCTGGCGGGGGTTCAGTCCGGCGCCTGGGAGGGGCCCAGCGCCGAGCAGTACATCGCGTCCCACGCGCCCTATCTGGCGTGGCTGGCCCAGGCCAGCGCCAACAGTGCGGCCGCCGCGGTGCAGCACGAGACCGCGGCCGCCTCCTACACGACGGCGCTGGCGATGATGCCCACGCTGCCGGAGTTGGCGCTCAACCACGCCACGCATGGTGTGCTGCTGGCCACCAACTTCCTTGGCCTCAACACGATTCCGATCGCGTTGAATGAAGCCGACTACGTGCGGATGTGGATTCAGGCCGCCACCGCGATGAGTACCTATCAGGCTGTGGCGGGCGCATCGGTGGCCGCGACGCCGACGATGGCACCCGCGCCCATGCTGCTGGCCCCGGGGGTCGGTGAGGCCGGTTCGTCAGCGGCCAGCGCCCAGCAGGTCATGGCACAGGCTCAGGCGACCGATGCCGGTGCCGCGCTGAACAACTCGGACATCCTCTCGCAGCTGCTGAAGTTCATCCAGCAGATCTTTCAGACCTACACCGACTTCACTAACTCGCTGTTCGCGCCGATCACCGAGTTCTTCCAGGACCCGATTGGCAACACGGTCAACCTGATCACCGGGCTGCTCACCAACCCGGGTCCGACGCTCGTCCAGTACGGGCCGTTCCTGTTCGCCCTCGCCTACCAGGCGATCTCGTGGGTGGGCGCGTTATCGACCTACCCGCAGCTGCTGCTGCAGCCCCTGTTGGCGATAGGCCTGGGTATCGCGGTGCCCTACCTGCGGCAGATCATGGATCTGCTGAACTTCCCCCCGTATGTTCCCGCCGAGGCTGCCGTCCCCGCGCAGGCGCCGGCACCGAGAGTCGATGTGCAGAGCCAGATGCCGGTGGCGACGGTAGCGCCGACCGTGCCCACCACGCCCGCGACGTCGGTGGCGTCCGTGCCGGGCGGCACCGCACCCGGTGTCGGATCTGCGGCGGCTGCCGCCGCGCCCGTGGTGCCCTACATCGTTCCCGGCGGGGATCCCGGACCCGGTGCCTCGCCGACGCTTCGGGAGGGCACCGGTGCGAAGGCGGCCGCCTCGGACATAGCTGCGTCGGCAGTCGCGGCCGCCGCGGCGTCGTCGTTGGCCAAGCGCAAGGCGCGTCGCAAGCGCGGAGCCTCGGTGAAGGAACGCGGACACGCCGACGCGTACATGGACTACGAACCCGAACCCGATGCGCCGGAGCCCGCACCCCAGCCCGAACCGCGTGTGTCCGCGTCATCGCGCGGTGCGGGGGCGATGGGGTTCGGGGGCACCTTCGGTACGCAGGACGCCGACCAGTCGGCGGCCGCGGGTCTGGCCCAGCTGCCCGAGGACCGCTACGGCGGCGGCCCGGTCGACCCGATGCTTCCGGGCAACTGGGATCCGGAGGGGGGATCACGCAGCTGACCGCAACCACGCATCTGAATAAAACAGGGCCACAACGCAATCGCACGTCACCTGAAGCACAATCCACGATCCGAAAGGAACCAGCATGAGCCTCCTTGATGCTCACATCCCACAACTCATCGCCTCGGAGGGCGCGTTCGCGGCGAAGGCCGGTCTGATGCGCAGCACCATCGCCCAGGCCGAGCAGGCGGCCCAGGCGTCGCAGGCCTTCCACATGGGTGAGTCGGCAGCCGCGTTCCAGGCCGCGCACGCACGCTTCATCGAGGTGTCGGCACGCGTGAACGCACTGCTCGACGTCGCGCAGGCCAACATCGGCGACGCCGCCTCCACCTACGTCGCCGAGGATGCCGCCGCGTCCAGCAGCTACACCGCCATCTGAATCGCCGAGCAGAGCTGAAGGGAACATCTGATGTCTCAGATCATGTACAACTACCCGGCGATGATGGCACTGTCCGCCGAGATGAACACGTACTCGGGTGCGCTGCACGCCGTGGGAGCCGACGTCGCGAGCGAGCAGGCGGCACTGTCCGCCGGCTGGCAGGGTGACACCGGAATGACCTACCAGGCATGGCAGGCCCAGTGGAACACCTCGCTCGAGGAACTGGTCCGTGCCTACCGGGCGATGGCCAGCACCCATGAGATGAACACCATGTCGATGAGCGCACGCGACGCGGCCCAGGGCGCCAAGTGGGTCGGCGCCTGATGAGCTGTGGGCGTTAACGCGGTCGAGCTGACCGTCGAGCAGGCCTGGTTCATCGCGGAAACGGTTGGTGCCGGGAGCTTTCCGTGGGTACTTGCCATCACGCCGCCGTATGCCGACCCATCCGAGCGCACAGTGTTCGACGCGGACCGCCGCGCCGAGCTGAGCGAGCTGGGTGTGCTGGTCGGCGACGGCGTCATCCCGCCGGTCGCCCGGTGGGTCACGACGGCATGCCGAGCGCGGCGCTGGCTCGAGCTGCGATTCGTGTCCGCGCGCGGAGACGTGCTGCGCGGCTTGGTCGCTCGGCGTGACGGCCACACGGTGGTGGCGCTGCGCAACGGTCAGCTGGTGACGTTCACCGAACTCGACGTCGACCACCCGGAGGCACTGGTGCCGGTTCTGACCGCAGGCCTGTCCGGGCGTTCGCCGGCCCAGTTCGACCAGTTCACCATCCCGGTCCGGATCGGTGCCAAGGCCGACGCGCAGTTGCGCGACGGCGCCGCGCTGGCCGACGTCGTCGAGTTCCTGGGCATCCCACCCGGGGCGCGGCACGTGGTGGAGGCGGCGTATGCGCCCGACCGGACCTACGTGGAGATCGTGGCCGGTGACCACCGCGACGGTCATCGGGTCAGCACCGACGTCGGCGTCAGCGTCGTCGACACCTCCGCGGGGCGCGTAGTCGTGAGCCCCACAAAGGCATTCGACGGCGAATGGGTGTCAACGTTCGCGCCGGGCACCCCGCTGGCCATCGCCGCCGCCGTCGAGCGACTCACCGCGACACTGCCGGACGGGGAGTGGTTCCCCGAGGCCCACCTCATTAGAGACTTCGACCAGAGAACGGAAGATCAGCAATGTCCGACACCATCACACCGGGCGTGACCGCCCCCTCCGGATCGTCGGTGATGCCGATCGTCCGCGTCGCGGTGCTTGCCACCGGCGAGAGCGGCGGCCGCATCACCGATATGGCCCTGCCGACCGAGCTGCCGCTGCGCGAGATCCTGCCCGCGGTGCGTCGCATGGCGCACCAGGCCGAGGTCAACGACGACGGCGGCACGCCCGTCGTGCTGTCGCTAGCGCCGGTCGGCGGTGCGTCGTTCAGCCTCGACGCCACCCTGGACACCGTGGGCGTCGTCGACGGTGATCTGCTCGCACTGCAGCCCGTGCCCGTCGGAACCCCGGCTCCGCGCATCGTCGAGGATATCGCCGACGCTGCGGTGATCTTCTCCGCGGCGCGCGAAAGGCCCTGGGGTGCTGCGCACGTCGAGCGGGCCGCTGCCATCGCGGTGATCGGTGTGATCTTGCTGGCCACGGCCGTGGCCAGCGTGCATCGCGTCGTCACCGGTGAGTACGCCGGCCTGTTCACCGTGAGCGGCCTCGCCGCATTGACGGTGCTGGGTGCGCTCGTGACCCGCTCTCGTTCACCGCGTCTCTCGACGGCGCTGTCGGTGAGCGCCCTCGTGCCAGTTGCGGCGGCCTTCGCGCTCTCCGTGCCAGGCGAGTTCGGGGCAGCGCAGATCCTGCTCGCAGCCGCGGGTGTCACGGCGTGGTCCATCATCAGCATCACCATCGGTGAGCGGGCGATCGCGCTGTTCACCGCCGTCGTCGCCGTTGGTGGGGCCGCGGTCCTGACCGCGGGCGCTGCCGCCATCTGGGGCCTGAACTCCGTGGCGATCGCCGCCGTCCTCATCGTGCTTGCCCTGATCGTCACCGTGCAGGCCGCCTCGCTGTCCGCGCTGTGGGCCCGCTTCCCGGTACCCGTCCTTCCCGCACCGGGTGACCCCGCGCCGTCGGCACCCTCGCAGCGGCTTCTCGAGGACCTGCCGCGACGCGTCCGAGTCAGCGACTCGCACCAGACCGGATTCATCGCCGCTGGCGTCCTGCTGTCCGTGGCCGGATCGCTGACACTGGTCGTGCCCCAGGGTGTTTCGCCGTGGGCGTGGTACGTGCTCGGCGCCGCAGCACTCGGTACCGCACTGCGCGCCCGGGTGTGGGACTCCGCACCCTGCAAGGCGTGGCTGCTCAGCCAGCCCTACCTGGTCACCGTGGCGCTGGCCGTGGTGTTCCTGCTCGACGAGCGCTACACCGCCGCGTGGTGGGCGTTGATCGCGCTGGCGATCCTGGCCGTGGTGTGGGCGATCGCCGCGCTGAACCCGGTGGTCGCGTCGCCGGACACCTACTCGCTGCCGATGCGGCGGCTCACGGGCTTCCTGGCCTCGGCTCTGGACGCCTCGCTGATCCCGGTCCTGGCCTACCTCGTCGGTCTGTTCGCCTGGGTGCTGAATCGGTGACTCGCACGCGACTGCGTACCGGCATCTCGGCGCTGGCGGTCTCTGTTGCCGTCGCGGTGACGAGTTGTCCTGCGGCAGGGGCCATCACACCGCCGACGGTTCCCCCCGACGTGACGCCGCCACCGGGTACGGCGGGACCTGTTGCGCCGATGACGCAGCGCGGCGATTGCATCACCTCCGGCGTGTTCCCCGGCACGAATCCCGGTGCGGTGAACCCGAACACGTCGCTACTGAATCTGAGCGGCGCCTGGGGTTACAGCCGCGGCGAGGGCCAGACGGTCGCGGTGATCGACACGGGGGTACGGCCCGGACCTCGGCTGCCCAACGTTGAAGGAGGCGGTGACTACGTCGAGAGCACCGACGGCCTCACCGACTGTGACGGCCACGGCACGCTGGTCGCCGGTCTCATCGCCGGTCAGCCAGGTGAGGATGGGTTCTCGGGTGTCGCACCCGCGGCCCGCCTCATCTCGATCCGCCAGACCTCGGCTAGGTTCGCCCCGCGCAGTCCCGGCGAGGACCCGGTCGCAGCCCGGGCGGCGCTGGACGTCGCAACGCTGGCTCGCGCCGTCGTGCGCGCAGCGGACCTGGGTGCCCGGGTCATCAACATCTCCGCCGTGACATGCTTGCCGGCCGACAAGATCGCCGACCAGGCGGAACTCGGTGCGGCGCTGCGCTATGCGGCCGTCGACAAGGACGTCGTCATCGTGGCCGCGGCGGGTAACAGCCGCACCGGTCTGAACGCCGGGTCGGACTGCCCGTCCAACCCGCTGTCGGATCTCGCGCGCCCCGAGGACCCCCGCAACTGGTCGGGTGTGACGTCGGTGTCGATACCGTCGTGGTGGCAGCCGTACGTGCTGTCCGTCGGCTCGTTGACCCCCGACGGTCAACCGTCGGCGTTCACCACCGCGGGTCCGTGGGTTGGCGTCGCGGCGCCTGGCGAGAACGTCTCCTCGGTGAGCAACGCCGATGGTGGCGGACTGGCCAATGCGTTGCCCAATGATCAGGGCCAGCTGTTCGGCATCAGCGGGAGCAGTTACGCGTCGGCGTATGTGTCCGGGATCGCCGCGCTGGTCCGCAGCAGATTCCCCGACCTCAGTGCTGCCGAGGTGGTCCATCGGATCACCGCGAGTTCACATGGCGCGGCCCGGTCACCCTCGAACCTCGTCGGCGCCGGTCTCGTGGATCCGGTGGCCGCTCTGACGTGGGACGTCGCCGAGTTGGGTGACGCCGCACAGACCCCCGCCACACCTGTCGCCGCACCGGCAGAACCCAGCGCCACCGACAACACCCCCCGCACGATTGCGTTCATCGGCACCGGCGTCCTCATGCTGGTCGCCGTGGCCACCGCGGCCTATGCCACGCAACGTCGCAAGGACAACACGGCTGAGGCCGCAGATCGGAGGGAGGCCCGATGACGGCCCGAATCACCCTGGCACTGTTGGCCATCATCTCGGCCGCGATGTCCTACCCGTTCCAGACAACCTTCGAGCGCTGGGTACTCGGCGTCGCGATTGTCGTCGTGCTCGTCGTGTTCGCCTGGTGGCGTGGCGAGTTCCTCACCACCACGCTCGGGCGGAGGCTGGCGATATGGCGCCGCAACCGCGGCCGGTCCCCGCGGACGCCATCCGATGAGGTGGCGATGCTGCTGTCGGTCAAGGCACCCACGGGAGCCACGGCGCCGCTGGCGGCGGTCGCCGGATACGTCGAGCGATATGGAATCCGCAGTGCCAAGGTCCGTCTCACCAACCTGGACGGCGCCGGCACGCGACGCACCTGGATCAGCGTGACGCTGGCGGCCAGCGACAACCTTGCTGCGCTGCAGGCGCGCTCACCGCAGCTGCCGCTGTATGACACCGCCGAGGTCGTCGGGCGGCGGCTGGCGGATCACCTCCGTGAACTCGGACTCGAGACGACGATCGTCGACACCGCCGACGCACCGTGGACGCCGAAGGCCAAGGAGACGTGGCGCGGAATGCGCGACGAGCAGGGGTATCTGGCCGCCTACGCGATACCCGCCGACGCGGGGCTGTCGGAACGCCTGGCCGAGGTCTGGTCACAGGACCAGGGGGAGATCTGGACCGCCCTCGAGTTCACTGGCACCGCAGCGAATCCCCGCGTCGTCGCAGTGGCCGCGTTCCGCACCGGCGAAGCCCCCGCGGGTCCGCCGGTCGCGGGACTGAAGTCCCAGAACGGCCGCCACAAGCCGCTTCTGAGCGCACTGGACCCCCGGTCGGTCGATCGCCTCGACATCGATGCCGCCCCGTTGCGCGCGGATGTGCTCGATCAGGTGACCTGGCCGGTCGGTTCGGATGGTTTGAGGGTGGGCGCGCACGCGCGGGTGTAGCGGAGCCGGGCCTAGCCGAACATGAACCCCCGCATGAAGCGGGTCATCCTGCGCAGGTAGTCGGGCTGGCTTACGTGCAGGATGTGATTGCCGGGGAACCAGTGAAACGCGCAGCGATCCCAGTGCTCCCAGAGCATTTCGGCTTGCTCGGGCGGTGCGAGACGATCGCCGAGGCCGGTGATGATGAGACGGCGATCCCTCGGCACCAGCGGGGTGTAGTTCAGCGGTGAGTGGTAGGCCGACGCGGCCGACATCAGGTCGCGGTCGGTTCCCGCCATTCGGTTACCCAGCTTGACCAGCAGGCTCGCCGGGAACCAGTCGTCGAACGCGGCGTCCGGCGTCACCACCGGAACGTTGGGGATGACCGCCTGAACCCGGTCATCGACGCTTGCGATGAGTGCCGAGGTGTAGCCGCCCAACGACATTCCTGTCAGGGCGATTCGGTCCACACCGGTGTGCTCGAGATAGTCCAGCACCGAGCGGAAGTCGTGCACGGCCTGTGACATTGCCTCGGCGAAGCCGCCCAGACCGTCGGCGAAGTAGCCGTAACCGCTGAAGGGGGAGTGCTTCTCGGCGCGCTGACCGTGGAAGGGCAGCGTGTAGAGCAGCACGTCGTAACCCGACCGGTAGAACCACGGCAGCGAGAAGAACAACCCGTTGAACAGATACGCCGATCCCATGAAACCGTGAATCAGACACAGGGTGGGACGAGGACCGTCATCGTGGAGCCAATGCTGTGCGTGGACGATGTTGTTGCGCGTGTAGGCGCTCCTCCGCTCCCGCATAGCCGGGTTGATCGCCCGATGACTACTGGTGAAGCGGATGTTCTCCACCCGCCCGTGTGCCATCCACTCGGCGAACGGGTTCGCCGCGCGCGTCGAGACGCGCGGCATCTCGGTGGGTGCCGGAAACGACGCGACGGGATCGCTCGCCGCACCGAGTTCGGCGTAGAACTCGAGTGCCTCGCGTTCGGCTCTGGTCTGCGACGGGCGCAGTGTCGCCGCCGCGACGCGAGGCAACATGGCGGTACCGATCACGGACGCAATGGCCGTGCGCAGGCCCAGGTCGGCTACGGCCGAGGAGTCGACGATGAGCTTCTGATGCCAGCTCAGGTCGTCCCGACTCGGTAAGCCGCGGGCCGAGGCGTCGGCACCCTCGACATCGGGAACCGGAATCGGCGGATCGATCGGGGCGACACTGGCCACACGTGATGCTATCCCGGCAAACTGTCCTGGCGGTCGAGGTCGAACAATCGGGCGCCGTTGTCGTACAGCACGTCGCGACGCCAGTCATCGTCGAAATCGTCCAGCCGGGTCACCGCGGTGAGCGCGTCGGCGTAGCCGTACGGGATGTTGGGGAAGTCGCTACCGAACAGAATGCGATCACCCAGGTCGCGCAGGCGTGGATATGCGTCGGCGGGGAAGGGCATGTTCTCCTCGACGAACGGGGTGAACGCCATGGTGGTGTCGAGGTGCACCCCGTCGTACCTGTCGCAGATATCGAGGAAGTCGGTGTACTCGGGCATGCCCATGTGCGCCACGATCAGCCGCAGCCGCGGGTGGCGCGCGAGCAACGCCTGGATGGGCCCGGGCCCGGTGTGATCGCCGGGGGCCGGCCCCGAACCGCAGTGGATGACGACGGGGACGCCGGCGTCGGCAATCACGCCCCATGCGTCGTCCAACAGGGGATCGCTGGGGTCGAACTGTCCGACCTGGACGTGGACCTTGAACACACGGGTGCCACGGTCGATCGCCTCAGCGACGTAACCGCTCACGCCGGGTTCTGGGAACAGCGTGGCGGTGGACAGGCAGTCCGGGGTGTCCGCCGCGAACTGGGTGGCCCACTGATTCAGCCAGGCTGCCATCTGCGGTTTGTGCGGATAGACCAGGGATGTGAAGGCCCGCACGCCGAAGTCGCGCAGCGTGGCCAGGCGGTTGGCCTCGTCAGTGCGGTAGGTGATCGGCCAGGGCCGCCCAACCAGCGGCCCCACGTCGTCGAAGTACCGCCACACCTTGTCCATCACCGGCTTTGGCATGAAGTGGGTGTGGACGTCGACGATGCCGGGCAACCCGAGCGATGTCCAGATCGAACGTACGGCGTCTGAGGTTTCCATCATCAGAGAGGATGGCATGATGTGGAATCCCGACGTGTACCTGGCCTTCGCAGACGATCGTGGACGCCCGTTCTTCGACCTGCTGGCGCGGGTTGGAGCGACGAACCCACGCCGTGTCGTCGACCTCGGCTGCGGGCCGGGCAACCTCACGCTCAGCCTGCCGAAGCGGTGGCCCGACGCTGCGATCGAGGCCGTCGACTCCTCACCGGAGATGGTGGCCGCTGCGCGCGATCGGGGCCTGGGCGCCGTCGTCGGGGACCTCGAGGAGTGGTCACCGCAACCCGACACCGACGTGGTCGTGTCGAACGCGGCGCTGCAGTGGGTACCCGGCCACACGGATCTGATGGTGCGGTGGGCGGGGCAGTTGGCGCCCGGGTCGTGGATCGCGATGCAGGTGCCGGGGAACTTCAATGCCCCCTCGCACGAGGCCGTCAAGGCGCTCGCGCGCACCGAACCGTTCGCCGAGCCCTTGCGGGACATGCCGTTCCGCGATGAGAAAGTGGTGAACACACCCGCGGGTTACGCCGACATCCTGACCGAGGCGGGCTGCGCCGTTGATGCCTGGGAGACCACCTATGTCCATCAATTGACTGGCCAGACACCGGTTCTGGACTGGATCATGGGCACGGCGCTGACCCAGGTGAGGAGCCGGCTGCCCGAGAACCTGTGGCAGCAGTATCTGCGGGATATCACCCCGCTGCTGGCCGAGGCCTACCCGCAGCGTCCTGACGGCACCACGTTCTTCCCGTTCCGCCGCGTCTTCGTGGTCGCCCGGGTGGGCGGTTAGAGCCGGGTTCGCCTGTCACAGCGGCAGTCCCTCGCGTTGCGCGTCGGCGCGGTACCGGACCACCCATTCGTCGGATCGGCGGTCGGCCTGGCGTTCCAGCACCGGTTCCGGGGCCAGTCGGGGGTCGAGGCCGAGCGCGTCGAGCACGGTGCCGACGATCTCGGTGAGATTGCGCCACAACAGGGGGTAGGGCACCTCGATCGGCTCGACGTTCTCCTCGACAAACCAATTGCGCCAGCCCACTTCCTGGGTCTGCAGCATCCTGATGACATGCGCGATGGCGCCCGCGTGGTACTCGGCACGCGCATCGCGGACCGGGTCCAATCGCCCCCGCCACACCCGGGTCTGCACCGCGCGCCAGAACGAGACCGCTTGGGAGACAACGTCGGGACGGTGCACGTGCACCAGCACGGGATCGACGCCGATGACGTCGCGGATCGCCGACAGCAGGCCGGTGCCCGAACGGTTCGGAAGTCCCTCGGCACGTTGCAGTAGCAGCGGCGTCTGGTTCCACATCAGCTTGCCGCCCCACACGCCGTTCGGTGTACGGCCGACGGTGCGGATGTAGTCGCGCCAGATCTCGGGCGGTGCGAGGTCGAGCCGGCCCTCGTCCAGTGGGTCGAGCAGACGCAGGATCGACTCGTCCTCGACACCGGCGAACCACTCCCGCGGCTGCGGCGACTGGCTGGTGCTCGGTAGGTACTGGAAGAACTCGCCGGGCTCACCGGCGACGCCGGTCGCCCGAAGAGATTCGACGAGCAGCGTGCTGCCACTGCGCTGTGAAGCGAGCACCAGATACGCAGGCGGGGCTGACATGCGCGTGAGCCTAACGCCATCGAAATGACCCCGCATGTCCACCAGCGGAGCTGAATTTTAATTCGTGGTGAGCCGAACTATTGATTTGTTCCGAGCGCGTCGTCGACGCCGCGTTCGGTCGCGATTGCCGAACGGCTGGGTAGGTCCATTCCCTTTATTCTCAGGTATGTCTCTGTGTACCTGGCCGAAATGCGGGAGCCGGCGAAATCGGAGGGGATGACGTCGTTCATCTTCTCGCGCCAGTCGTTGAGCAGCAGGGCCATCTCGCTGGCGATGGCCTCGACATCCGGCGTTACGGTGCCGGTCAGCAGATTGTCTCGCTCGGTGGGGTCGGTGCGCAGATCGTAGAGCTCGCGTGCCGGGCGCGGCGCGGCATTCAAGGGGCCCATCACCTTTCCCGGGGCGCTCTCCTCGATATCGAGGGGGAGTTCCAGAATGGGTCGATTCGCGTAATTCTCAATGTAGCTGAATTCCTTTTTTCTGATCGCTCGAATGGGATCGAAGGAATCGTGATAGTTCTTCATCGTATAAATTGCGTCACGCACGGGCGTGGAATGCGTAATGGGCTCGAGAAGTGTCGTGGCGTGTGAGAGTCCCTCGACATCCTCGGGGACCGGCAGGCCCATTAATTCGAGCAGCGTGGGCATCAGATCCACGCCACTGAACAGTTCGTCGTACACGCGACCGGGCGCCCGATAGCGCGTCGGAGGCCGCACGATCATCGCGATGCCGGTGCCCGCGTCGTACAGCGTCGACTTCGCGCGCGGCAGGGCCGGCCCGTGATCGGTGAGGAACACCACCCAGGTCGAGTGGTCCAGTCCGGTCTCGGCAAGCGTGTCCAGGAGTCGACCGACGGCGGCATCGGCCACCGATATCGAACCGTAGAAGTCGGCCAGGTCCTGGCGCACGTCGGGCAGATCGGGCAGGTAGTCCGGCAGGGTGACGGCATCGGGATCGGCGGGTTCGTAGCGCTCGGGGGGATAGGGGCGGTGGGTCTCGAAGAAGCCGGTGACGAGTAGGAACGGATCCTCGGGCGCTTGTGTCAACCAGGTCGTCGCGTGCTCGACCACGTACTCGCAGTACGAGTTCGACACGTCGTAGGTGTCGAATCCCAGGGTCGGCGGGTAGGACGTCTCATGCTGCATGCCGAATAGTGCAGTGTGCCAACCAGATTCGGCCAAGCGGTGTGGCAGGGTGCGAACTCCCGAGCGGTACTCCCAGCCGTGGTGGGCGAGGCCGACGAGGCCGTTGCTCTGCGGGTACCGGCCGGTGAACAGCGACCCGCGCGACGGCGAGCACAGCGGGGCTGTTGCATGCGCCCTCGTGAACAGGATGCCCTCGGCGGCGAGCTGGTCCAGCCGGGGGCTGGAGACGTCGGCGTGACCGTAGGCCCCGAGGTGGCGGCCCAGGTCGTGCCAGTGCATCAACAGGATGTTGTCGGGTTCGGGTCCGCTCACCGGTCGTCTCTCATCGGGGGTCCACCCAACACGTCGGGCGACAGATCGGCAACCGTTGCGTTCATCGCGAGCCCGGTTATCCACAGTCCGAAATTCATCCACAGATTGCTCTGGGCCCATGGCGGATAGACGACGGATCGAGCAATATCGAATGTGTGTTCGAAGATCTGGTTGGCCTCGACGACGCGAGTCTGCTCGCGGCGATGAGCGAGGCGCTGCGGGTTGAGCGCGCTGCGGCCGCCCGCCGGATCGTGGCTGCGGGTGTGTTCGCTGTCCGCCGCGAGAGCGCAGCCGATGCGGAGACCCGGATGTGGTGTGTGGAGGACTGGGATGTCGCGGCTGCCGAGGTTGGCGCAGAGCTGGGTCTGAGCCGCTTCCGGGCGTCGGCGAACATGTCGCTGGGGCAGACGCTGGTCGCGCGCCTGCCCAAGCTGGCCCGACGATTCCTCGCCGGTGACCTCGACGTGCGCGTGGTCACGGCGATCGATACTCGCACCGCGCTGGTCCAAGACCCCGACATCCTGGCCCGCCTCGACGATGCCCTCGCCGAGAATGCGGCGAGCTGGAACGCGCTATCGCAGGAGAAGCTGAAGGACGTCATCGACTGGCTGGTCATCGAGTTGGACCCCGAAGCACGTCGCGTCGCCCGCGAACGCAACGGTGACCGCCACATCGACATCACCGGCGACCGGGACGGACTGAGCGAGGTGTCGGGCCGGCTGCCGGCCGTCGATGCCGCCACCCTCGACAAGCGACTCGACCAGATGGCCGACACCGTGTGCCGCCACGATCCCCGCACCAAGGCCCAGCGTCGTGCCGATGCGGTGATCGCCCTCGTCGAGGGTCGTGTCGCCCTGATCTGCGCGTGCGGTGGTTCCGACTGCCCAGTCGTCACCGGCGACGACGCCGTGGCACCGCCGAGCCAGGTGATCGTGCACGTGCTCGCAGAACAGTCCGCGGTCACCGGACAGAGCGACAAGCCCGCATACCTTCCCGGCCAGGGGCCCATCGCCGCCAGCACGGTGCGCACGCTGATCGGCTCCGGCCGCGCCAAGGCCCGGCCTGTCGCGGACCCGGACGTACTGGGCGCCGAACCGCGCTACCGGCCGTCGCGGAGGCTGGCCGACTTCCTGTTGTGCCGTGACCTGATCTGCCGGTTCCCCGGCTGCTGCCATCCCGCCGAACGCTGCGACACCGACCACACGATCGCGTGGCCCCGAGGGCGCACCCACCCGTCGAACGCGAAGCAGTACTGCCGTCACCATCACCTGCTCAAGACGTTCTGGAGCGGGCCCGGCGGATGGCGCGACACTCAGCTCGCGGACGGGACCATCGAGTTCGACTCGCCGAGTGGGCGCCGATACCGGACCAAGCCGCTCGGGTCACTGTTCTTCCCGCAGCTGGCAGTGCCCACTGGCAGGCACGTGCCGCTCGGTGAACCACCGCCGACGAACGGGCCGCGGGGTGCCAATATGCCGCGGCGCCGACGCCTCCGCGCGGCCGAGCGCGCCGCACGGATCGCCTGGGAACGCGGGGTCAACCGGGCGCGAATCCAAGCTCACCCGCCACCGTTCTGACGCCGCGATGGTCACTTCTGACCCGTTTGTAACGTTTTGGATACGGACGTCTATATGCCCTGGGTACGGGCGAGTCGGCGTGACCTTGGGGCATCCAGCCGGGGCAACGATCTCGCGCGATCCGTCGCGAGCGGGAAGGGGCTGGACAATGGTCGCCGGCAGGACAGTTATGACGGGGGCGGCGCTGGGCGGTGTGTTCGTGGTGTGTGCGGCGATGACCACAGCGCCTGCGCAGGCCGAGACCTCGGCCACGGTGAAGGTGCACACGCAGCGTATGGCGGATGCCAACCTGAACGTCGCGCAGAATGCCTGGTACGACCAGGGGGATCAGCTCACGCTGGTGTGTTCGCAGCGAGGGCAGTCCGTCACAGGGCACCTCAATCCCAGCGTCCCCACCGGTGGGTGGAATGACTTGTGGTACAAGACCTCTGACGGCAGTTTCGTCCCCGAGGTATACATCGATACCGGCGCACTCGGTGTCGTCGCACCCGACTGTGGCGACGGCGAACCGGTACTCGAATCGGAACCCGCATCGACCAATGGGCCAACAACAGGGCGGACGACCAACGTCAACCGTGCGACGCCCGGTCAATGCACCGACGGCGCGATGCAGAAATGGTTCCAGGCGGCCGGCAGCTATCCGGCCTTGAGCGGTAATGCCAAGGACTGGCCGGCATCCGCACGAGCCAGCGGGTGGACTGTGACCGACGATGCCCAACCCCGCTCGTTGGTCGTGTTCCAGCCAGGTGTGCAGGGTGCTTCCGACTATGGACACGTCGCGTGGGTGAACTCGACGAGCCAACGCCCCGACGGCCTCTACCTCAACATCACCGAGATGAACAACGCCCAATACGGCGGCGTCGGCGCTTGGCACACCCGTGACGTCAAGCACGTGCCCACGATGACCTACATCCTGCTCCCGTGACGTGATCTGCCCGTGCGGCAGCGGCGCCGACTATGAGGCCTGCTGTGAACCACTGCACGACGGCCGGCGCGATGCGGCGACCGCCGAGGAGTTGATGAGGTCGCGATACGCGGCCTACGCGCGTGGTGATGCCGACTACGTCTTCCGCACCTGGCACCCGCGTACGCGCCCGACGGACGTCAGCATCGACGCCGACATCGTCTGGCGCGGTCTCGAGGTGACCGATACCGCGGCCGGCGGGGTTGGCGACGATCGTGGGGAGGTGGAGTTCACCGCCCACTACAACGTCGACGGCCGGGCGGCCGCGATGCACGAGCGCAGCCAGTTCGAACGTCGCGCCGGCCGGTGGTTCTACACCGACGGTGACGTCGGCGACTAGCCGCGCGGCACACCGCACATCGAGTAGACGAACTTGGGCGGCACGTCGAAGGTGAAGGACCGCTCCGGCAGGCGCAGCAGAACATCCTGCGTCAGCGGTGACTTGTAGTGCAGCGACACCGAACCGGTGAGGGTCGGGTCCACCGTCGAGATATCGGGCAGATCCAGCGTCAACCCGCTCTCGTCGAGGGTGGCGTGCACCATCGAACCGGCCGGGTCGTTCCACTGGTGGTCGACGGAGCGGCCCGCCTTCTTCGGCCCCGTCGACAACGTGCCGAGCACGCGACGATTGGTGAGCGCCAGCGCGCCGACGTCGCTGCGAAGGTTGCCCCGGGCGGTCTTGCCGGGGATCCGCCCCGAGAACCGGAACGTCACGGGGACGAACTCGGCGAGGTGAATCACGCCCTCGGACTCGACCGCGCCGCGCACGTCGTCGGGCAGTTTGCCGATACCTAGTAGCCTGCGCAGAAATACGGCCATTCGCGCAGACTAACGCCGTCGCTGCGAGCAGAGGCGAAAACGTGCGGCTAGGAGGCGGCGAGTGACGAAGAGCAAGCCCGTGCTGCTGGGCCTCGCGGTTCTGGCCGCCGCGACATACGTCGCGATGTGGATCGGATGGACGACGCCGTGGGCGTGGGTCGCCGATGTCGATGCGTCCGCACTTGCCGCCGCGCACCGGGCCGGCGTCGAGAACCACATGTGGGTGACGTTCTGGAACACCGTGTGCACGGTGTTCTCCCCGTTGGTGTTCCGGCTCGTCACAGTTGGCCTGATCGTGTACGCGTTCATGCGACGGCAGCGCCGAATCGCGGTGTTCCTGATCCTCAGCATCGAGCTGTCGGGCGTGCTGACCGAGGCGGCGAAGTACCTGGCGGACCGACCCCGGCCCGCCACGGCGATGGTCCACGCGCTGTCGACGTCCTTCCCGTCCGGCCACGCGCTCGGAGTGATGGTCAGCGTGCTGGCGCTCGCGGTGGTCCTCGCCCCCTACGTGCGACGGGGACTGTGGCCGTGGCTCGTCGTCGCGGGCGTGATCGTGGTCATCGCGGTCGGTGTGGGCCGTGTCGCGCTGAACGTGCACCACCCCTCCGACGTGGTGGCGGGATGGGCGCTCGGCTACCTGTGGTTCCTCGCCTGCCTGCCTGTGCTCTCCGGCGGGTCCAGGGCTGTCACGGGAGAGGCCGAAACACCGGAAGCGCACGGTAGAGAACGCTGAAACTGGCCTCCTCCAAGGTCATTTCGACCTCCCCGTCGTGAGCGAGCGGGGTGGGGCCGTCGACGGCGGTGAAGCGGAACTCGGGGACCCGCATCTCGTGATAGAGCGGACTGCGCACCAGTCGCCCGAGCGCCAGCGACACCACGATGCGCAACGTGGCCAGGCGGCGGCCGGTCTCGAGGATGCGCACGTCGATCAGGCCGTCGTCCATTCGGGTGCGCCGTGACGGTGCGAACCCCGACGGGAGGTAGACCGAGTTCCCGAGGAAGAACAGTGAGGTCGTAAGGACCTTGTTGTCGTAAGCGATTCGGACGGGTGCCTCGCGGCGCAGGGTGTGGAAGATGGCGTACGCGCCCGCCAGCGGCTTGCCGATCCTATGTTCGAGCTTCTCGCGGGTCCGGACGAACGCGGGATAGGCGCCGATACTGGCCGTGTTGATGACCGTGTCGGTCTCGTTGAGACGCAGGACATCCACGCAGCCGATGCTGCCCTCGCGGATCGCGGCGACGGTGCGGGCCACGGTGTCGCAGCCGATGTCCTTGGCGAAGTGGTTGAAGGTGCCGCCCGGGAACACCGCGAAGGGGACACCCGTCTCCAGCGCGATGCCTGCGGCACACGACACGGTTCCGTCGCCGCCCCCGACCGCGAGCACCTCGGCGCGTTCTGCCGCATCCCGCAGGGCCGTCTGGATGTCGTCGGCACCGTCGAGTTCCACGATCTCGGCCCTCGGAAGCGCCTCGCGGACTTCTTCGACGACGCGCGCCCCAGTGCCGCTTCCGGAGGTGGGGTTGATGACCAGCACCACCCCGGCGCCGTCGGGCCGCGGTGGGGTCTCTACCCGCAGTGGGTCGGCGGTGGGCAACCCGGCCTCGACGATCGGGGGCACGATTCGCGCCCCCACCACCGCGATGGCGGCCCCGAGCCCGAAACCCGCCAGCACGTCGCCGGGATAGTGCGCGCCGGTGGCGACGCGGGAAACCCCCACCATGCCTGCCAGCAGTGCGAGGCCGAGCCCCACGGGTGGGCTCTCGAGCCCCACTCCCACGGCGAACGCCGCTGCGCTGGCGGAGTGACCCGATGGCAGTGAGTTCGAGGTGGGCATCCGCCGCGAGCGCCGCACGACGGGCACGGTGGCCCAGTTCGGTCGCGGCCGCTTCCACACCCGCTTGGCGACCTGGTTGGTCAGCAGACTGGTCACCGCGAGGCTGGCCACACCGCGGGCCGCGCCGCGTTTGGCCGATGTGCTGCCGACCGCGCCGATGGCTGCCGCAAGCACGAACCACAGCTTGGAGTGGTCGGCTGCCGAGGACAGCCGCGGCATCACCGCGTCCAGCAACGGGCTGGGTGACTCGGCGATCGCCTCGAAAACCTCGCGGTCGAGGGTGCCGAGGCCCTCCCCGATCTGCTGAATGCCCCGTCGGCGTCGCCACAGTTCCATGGCACCCAACGTAGCCGGGCGCGCCACGGGCTAAACCGGCACCGGATTGTGTCCAATCCTTGTCTTGACCTGACGTCGGTCGTCTGCGAACGATGGAGGACGTGCGCCGACTGCTGACCGTCTTATGCGTGGCGGTGGTGTCCCTGGCGGCCGCGCCCGTGGCCCGTGCTGAACTCATCCCGTGGTTCGCCAGCCAGGTGGGTGGCGCCACCCAGGTGATTTCGGTTGTGGGCGTGGGTGGCTCGGACGCCAAGCTCGACGTGTACGAGCGCACCGCGGCCGGCTGGCAAGCGATCGCCGCCGGGGTGCCTGCCAAGATCGGCTCCAAGGGCATGTCGCCCGACCACTACGACGGCTCGCTGTTGACGCCGATGGGCATCTATACCCTCGACTTCGCCTTTGGCACACAACCGAATCCAGGCGGGGGACTGCAGTACGAGCAGGTCGGACCCAACCACTGGTGGGACGGCGACATGAAGAGCCCGACCTACAACCTGATGCAGGTGTGCGAGAAGAGCAAGTGCCCGTTCAGCACATCGCTGAGCGATGGCACCGAGAACCTCGACATCCCGCAGTACGCCCACGCGGTCGTGATGGGCGTCAACAAGGAGCGCGTCCCCGGCAAGGGCGGCGCGTTCTTCCTGCACACCACCGATGGCGGGGCGACGGCCGGCTGCGTGGCGATCGATGACGCGATGATGGTCAAGCTCATCAAGTGGCTGCGCCCCGGTGCGCTCATCGCCGTGTCCAAGTGATCAAGTGCGGACGGCGCGACCGGCTTTCACCTTGAAGTTCGTGATCGACTCAGTCGACATCGTCACCTCGTAGGTGCGCTTGTAACCCGTTGCGCTGATCCGCCAGCCGTCGGGCGTGCGCCGGTAGCTGTCCTCGTAGAACGCCGCACCGGAGAGCATGAAGTTGAAGTCGGCGACGATCACCCGGTCCTGCAGATACCAGATGCCGGTGGCCTCGTCGCCGTCCACCGTGATTTCGGGGTGTGTCACGCGATGCTCGGTGATGACGTTGGCGGGCATCGCCGCGCGCATGAACTCGACCAGCGAGTCCCGGTCGGTGAAGTGGTGCTCCTCGCCGAGCGAGCTGCCGTAGTCACCGACGATGTCCTCGGTGAGTGTCTCCGCGAAATCGTCCCAGTGCTTGGTGTCGAGCGCACGTAGGTAGCGGTACTTCACTTGCTGGATCTCGTCGATGTCACCCATCTCGACATTTCAACACACGTCCATGCGTCCGCATAAGCTTCCGGCGTGGGTTTTATTGACGGATACGTGAAATCGCCTCTCGCCGGCATCGCGCCGTGGGTGCTGCTTTCGATCCTGTCCGGACCCGGCAGGTTCGAGGAGGCCGCGTCCGCAGCCCTTGGCCTGACCCTGTTCACCCTGTGGGTGGGGTGGCGCCGCGGTGTCCCGATACACCTGCTCGAAGTGTTCGGCGCGGCGTTCTTCGTTGTGATGGCAATCCTTGGACTTGTCGCCTCCGACGGCGTCATCACCTGGCTCGAGCAGTGGGCGGGTGAGGTCAGCAACATCGCCCTCGCGAGTTTCGCGATCGTGACACTGCTGATCCGACGGCCTTTCACGATGTCCTATGCCAAGGACACCACGCCCGAGGAGTACTGGGAATCACCGCTGTTCATGCGGATCAACTACGCCATCTCGGCAGTGTGGGCCGGAGCCTTCACGTTCTCGGCCATCATCGGGGCGCTTGGCGGCACTGTGCTGCGAGCCGACAACGACTTCTGGATGGGATGGATCCTGCCGCTCGCGGCGATTCTGTTCGCCGTCGAGTTCACCGAGTTCTATCCCGACTACGCCGGTGCCAAGTTCTCGCAGTCCATCGGGGAAGCCGCCGACCCGCCCGAGTCGTTGGCCCGACTGCTGGACTGGTTACCGCCGTTCATCCTGGTGACGGGCATCGTGGGATGGGTATCCGATGCGACCCCCGCCGCGCTTGGCATCGCGATGATCGTGGTCGGCATTGCCGGTTCGGCCCTGCTCCGCAAGACCCAGAAGGTCAAAACCTAGCTGCCAGAACGCTGTTCGAATAGTTTGCCACCGGAGTGTCTGAGCCGCCTATGGTGGTGTTGCGGCTATGGTGGGGTCCGTTATGAGCGACCCGTTGGGGTTGTCGATCGGGACCACCAACATGGTTGCGGCTCGAGTCGGCAACCCACCCGTCACGCGGCGATCCGTGCTGACCGTATCCGACCAGGTACTCAGCGGTTTCGTCGAACGAGTCGGCGACCCTGTGCCCCTGGTCTCCGCGGACGGCGCGCGACATCTGGCCGACAACCTCGTCGTCGAGGCACTCGACGCGATGATCGGCGACGGCGACGCATCGCAGGTCGCCGTCGCGGTGCCCGCGCACTGGAATGGTGCGACGCTGCGAGCGCTGCGCGCCGCCATGCGGGCCAAACCCGCACTCTCACCCAACGGCGTCCCCGCACGACTGGTGTCCGACGCCGTCGCGGCACTGACGGCGCTGCATGCCAACCCGGGACTGCCCAGCAGCGGCGTCGTTGCGCTCATGGACTTCGGTGGTGGTGGCACCAGCATCACCCTGGCTGACGCCGCGTCGTCGTTCGAGCCCATCGAGACGCTGCGGGTCCCCGACTTCTCGGGTGACCAGATCGACCAGACTCTGCTGGCGCACGTGCTCGACGCGGTGGCCGACAGCGACGGCGTCGATCCGGCGGGGACCGCATCCGTCGGGTCGTTGACGGTATTGCGAGAGGAGTCCCGCCGGGCCAAGGAGTCGCTGTCCGAACTGGACGCGGCCGAGGTGACGGTCGAACTGCCGGGCCATCGATCCGCCGTTCAGGTCACCCGGGACGATCTCGAGACGCTGATGGCGGCGCCATTGGACAAGGTCTTGTCCGAACTCGATGAATTATTGCTGCGCAACAGGATTGCGTGGGCTGACGTCTCGTCCGTGATCGCCGTCGGTGGGGGAGCGCGCATCCCGCTGGTGACTCGGCGGTTGGCCGAACACAGTCAGTCACCCGTGGTGACCACACCGCAGCCGGCGCTCGACGCCGCGGTGGGGGCCGCGGTCTTCGCCGCATTCGCCGCCGACTCCGATGCCCAGACCGGGGTGGCGTCGGCAGCACTGGCCACGGGCACCATCGATCTGGGCGCCGTCGATGCCAGTGCCCCGGGATCGGCGACCTTCCGCGCCCTGGCCTGGTCGCAGGACGATGACCTCGTCGCCGATCCGCTGCCGTACACCGGCAATCCCTACGAGAGCCCCTACAGCGGACAGAGCCCGTACGCCGCCGCCGACACCGGCACGACACGTGCGGTGTCGCAATACGTTCCGGCCGCCGCCACCTATGACGATGAACCTCGAGCCTGGCAACGGTTGCCGCAGTTGGTCTTCGGGCTGGCCGCGGTGGTGGCACTGGTCGCCGTCGGCGGTGTGGCGATCGTCTTGACGAGCGCGACCGACGACTCGACGCCCAAGCCCAGCACGGCCCCGGTCACCGCGACCTCCGTGCCTGAAGTCCTGCCGCCGCCTCCATCGGAGCTGCCGCCTCCGCCTCCCGTTGAGCCGCCGCCCCCTGTTGAGCCGCCGCCGAGCGTGGTGACGGTGACCAATGAGGCGCCACCTCCGCCGCCCCCGGAGACCGTCACGGTGGAGCGCCCCGCACCGACCACCACAACGACCACGACGTCGCCGACGACCACAACGACGACGACCACCACAACAACGACCACGACGACGCCGCCGACCACGACGACCACCACGACGACGACCACGACGGCGCCGGCTATGACGACGAGCTACCTCACGGTGCCGTTCCTGCCGGTGCCCATCCCGATCCAGGTGCCGTCGAACCCGAATCCGCCGCAGTACCAGCAGCCTCCGCAGTACCAGCAGCCCCCGTACTACCAGCAGCCTCCGCAATTCGGCTACTAGCAACGTCACAGCGGGGATTCAGCCGCAGGATCAGTGCACCCGGCAGGCTCCTGAGATGGACGTCAAACAGCAGCGGCTCGATAGCTCCACCGCGCGACTGCTCGTCACCCTCGGCGCGTGCGCCATTGTCGCGGTGGGACTTCTCGGAATCCACTCGGCCGAAGCGCACTCCGGCGCGGCCACGACGCCCGCGCAACACCACGTCAGCCGGGCAGCGACGCCTTGACCGATTCGAACACCTGCCGGGCGAGTAGCGGGGGAACCGAGTTGCCCAGCTGGGCCTGCACGCTGGATCGGCTGCCGACGAGTTCAAAGTGATCGGGAAACGTGAAGAGCCGCTTGATCTCTGCGGCGCGAAGTCGTCGATTGTTCCAGTGGAATGGCCCGACGTTGGGCCCCGGCTGGGCCTGGATGGTCGGCGAGGGCTTACCGGGGTCGAGCTTCAGCAGAAACGACCAGTACCGACTGCGCCACTCGAACTTCGGCCGGGGATGGCCGCGCTCGGTGGTGTAGTGCAGGTAGTTGCTGCCGGGCGGGATCTCGGCGAGCAGAGGGGCGTACTGACCGCGGAGCACCTCCTCGGGCTCGGGGTCGCAGACCAACCCCTCGAGTGCCTCACCCGAGGTGACGAAGGGGCGCTCGCCATTGCCGGTGGTGCGGCGCTCCCAACTTCCGCCGTGTGTCGGTGTGGGGAGCACAGGTGTCGGCTTTCCCTTCGGCGCGCCGACGATGAAAAGTCGTGGGCGTGCTTGCGGCACACCGAAATTCGCCGCATGGAGGACTTCCATGTGGTAGGCGTAACCCGCCTCGTCGATCTCGCGTAGCAGCCGTTGCAGGGCGGGTCGGCTGGCGCGGTTGTCATAGGTCAGGGCGTAGACGTTCTCCAGGACGAACGCGCGAGGTCTGGCCTCGCGGAGCACCCGGGTGTACTCCTGCAGTAGCGACGCGTCCGGATCAAGCCCGGAGCGCTTCCACTCGAGCCAGAAGCCACTCTTGCTGAATGGGGTGCAGGGCGGCCCGCCGAGGAGAAGGTCGGGGCGTTGCCCCTTGCGCAGCCCGGCGGCGCGCAGAATCTCGTCGGTGCTGGTCTCGAGGATGTCCTGCTGGATGACGGGCGAGGCAAGCGCAGTGAAGTTCTTCTCCATGGTGAGCGCGGCATCGCGGTTGCGCTCGACGGCTGCGCGGACGTCGAATCCGGCAGCCTCCGCACCGAGGTCCAGACCCCCGGCGCCAGAGAACAACGAGATCGCCACTCCCTTTGTGCTCGCCATGGCAAGAGCATCCCATGACCCACCCACAAAAAGCCGATAGGCAACCGGCGTCGGCGGGGGCCTATTTGTGGGGGCCTATTTGTCGAGTTGCTTGGCGAGCAGCAGTTCGACGGCCCTGGCGGTCTTGAACGGGAACTTGCGCCAGTACGCGTAGAACTCGGCCTCGGTCTCGAACTCACCCTCACCGGCGCGCAGCTGATCGATCTTGTCGACAGCTCCGATGTACTCACGCGTCGTCGACGACCTGTGCCTGCTCGCGATCTTCCACGGGTGGGCCACGATCAGCTCGAGGTCGGCCACCCGGCCCGGGGTGTTCTCGTCGAGCGTGTAGATCCCGAGTACGTCGAGGTGGGAGGCGTATTCGGCGAACGGCCGCATGACTCCGGGAAACAGGATCTTCGGGTGCCTGAAATAGGTGTTGCCGGTGTAGAGGGTGATGCGGCTCTGTGTCCGGCCCAATGCGTTGCCGCGGGCACCGACCGCGCGTCGGGCCACTTTGATGTCGATCGCGTGGAATCCGCCACCGAACGCGTCACCGCCGAGTTCGACATCGGGGTAGCCACGCTCGGTGCCCCGGGCGGCGATTGATCCGGAGAGGTCGGCGGCTCGGTCGATCAGGAAGCTGACGATGCCGACCTCGAGCACGTTTGCCAGCGCCGCGGGCTCCTTGGGCAGCGGCAGGATGTGCCCGCCAGCCAGGAGTTGTGCCTCGAGATCCTCGGGCCCCGTCGCGACCAGCGGCCAGGCGTGATCGCCCCGGCTGCGGAACACACCGCCCAGACCCCACCCGTACTCCGCGCACTGTTCCCGCAGCCACTGCTCCACCGCCACCACGGTTGGCAGCTTGCCAGAGACAGGCGTGCGATTCGGACGGGCTGGGCTTGCGGGGGCGAGTGCGTTGAGCGACGCGCCGAGGCGTCCACGTGATGTCTGTAACTATTTGCCCGCTTGTCAACGATGTGAAGTCGGATGGGCCGGTGCCGACGGGACCGGAGCTGCGGCAACGCAATTCATTGCTGTAATCATCGAGGCAAACGGAAGCACAAGGTTGTGACGTTTTGTAGCGTTACAATCCCATTGCCATTTGCGTCCCTATCCGCTGTCGGCGGACCGTCGGCAGCTTTCTCTCGAGCACGATGGAGCACCGCCCGACATGACCGCGCCCGCCCTTGCCCCCTCCCATGACGGACTGGCCACCTTCGGTGGTTTCAGGCGCACTGCCTGCTGGGATCCGGTGGCCGAATGCACCATGACCATGGCGAGGCCGACTGCCGAGCCCGAACTCTTCGCCCGGTACCACCGCGGCGCTGTCGCGAGTTACGCGCGATTCGGAGTCTCTGACGCGCTGGATCCCGACGTGGACCGCTGCGCCGAGGACACCGCGCTGTTCTGGGTGCTGACTGACATCAGCGGCCAGGTGGTCGGTGGGGTGCGAGCAAAGGGTCCGCTGCGTGGGCCGGAGGACTCGCACGCGGTCGTGGAGTGGGCTGGGCATCCCGGTGAGGACCAGGTGCATACCGCGATCTCGGAGCGCGTCCCGCTGGGCATCCTCGAGATGAAGGCGGCGTGGCTGGACAAGGAGCCCGGAGGCGGTCGCCGTCGGGCCAAGATGATCGCTCGAAGCGGCTTCCACGCGATGGGCCTGTTCGACATCACCTACTGCATGGCCACCTCGGCGGCACACATCCTGGATCAGTGGCGTTCGTCGGGCGGTGTCGTGGCCGACATCCCCGCCGCGCCGTACCCCAACGAGCACTACCAGACCCAGATGATGTGGTGGGACCGGCGCACGTTCGCCGCTCACGGAGATCCCGTCCAGGTCTCCGCCATCATCGGAGAGATCGCCCAAACCCGGCGCGGGGTCGTCACCGACCGCACCGCGGCGGCGCCGACGTGGCGCGGTGCGCTCTCGCACGCCTAGCGCGAATACCGCCTGAAACCGATCCAGAACGTTGCCCTTGCAACAAATTTATTTTTGGCCTAGCGGCGATTGCGCCGGTTTGGTCACTTCCTTGCTGGGTAACGTTTTGGTCTCGGGCGGATATCGGATACGTCTCCGTGCTGTGTCGGCATGTTTGACCTGCGGAAATGGGATTGACGTCGAGTGGAATCGGCCACGGATCGCACGCGTTCGGCCGGCGCGGCGGTGGTCGCTGCGCCGTCCGCCCAATTTCTTAGACGGATGTGTTCTCGCCCTTCGGTTCCTCGGGAGTTGCTGGACAACCTGCGTTTTGCTCGTATGGTGCTTCCCGTGGGTAGACATGCGTTGGCCCGCCCCCGTCGCAAACGATCGGTGGGCCTGGCCGCTCTGATCGCGCCGGCCGCCGTCTTCCTCGCCGCTGGCGGGAGTGCGTACCCCACCGTGGTGACCGAGGAACCCACGCCTGTGGCAGCCGACGCTCCGGTGTGTTGCCTCGAGGTCGTGGCATTGGCACCGGCCGTAGGTTCGGTGCAGCCGTCCATCGGGCAGGTGAGCATGGCTGCGGCGCCGGACCGCATGGTCGCGGCGTCGAGGTGGCGGGTCGATGATCGGCCACGTCTGCTGCCCGTCGGTGTCGCGCCAGAGCGCGGCCTTCAGGTCAAGACCATCCTGGCCGCACGCGCGGTCAGCGCGGCGTTCCCCGAGATCCACTCGATCGGCGGTGTGCGGGCGGACGCGCTGAGATGGCATCCCAACGGCCTGGCACTCGACGTGATGATCCCCAACCCCAGCTCCGCCGCGGGCATCGCGCTCGGCAACCAGATCGTCGCGTTCGCGTTCAAGAACGCCGAGCGGTTCGGATTGCAGGATGCGATCTGGCGTGGCGTGTACTACACCCCCAAGGGCCCGCAGAGCGGTGGCTACGGGCACTACGACCACGTCCACCTCACCACCACCGGCGGCGGGTACCCCACCGGCGGCGAGGCATACCTGCGCTGACGTAGTCGCGGTTAGGCCGGAGACTAGGCTTGATCCACTATGCCCCGGATCGATGCCGACACCGTCGAGGAGCACCGCGAGGCACTGCACCGCAGGGTGTTCGCGGCGTTCGCCGATTTGATGGCCGAGCACAGTTTCGACGCGATCTCGATGGCGCAGATCGCGGCGCGGGCCGAGGTTGGCCGAACGGCGATCTACCACCACTTCCCCGATAAGGAAGCGGTGCTGGTGGCGTTCGCCACCCATGAGACCGGTCGCTACCTCGTCGCACTGCAGGAACAGCTGGTGGGCGCCGACAGTCCGGCAGACGCACTGCGCCTCTACATCCGTCACCACCTGGCCTCCGGCGAGCAGTTCCACATGGGGCTGGGGCGTCAGATGTCCGGCGTTGTGTCCCCGACATCGCGTACCGCCATCAGAGAGCACGTGCTGGCGGTGGAGGCGGTGTTGCGCCAGATCATCGCGGATGGGGTGGCGCAGGGCGCATTTGTCGTCGATGACGTCGACACGACGCTGTTGCTCATTCACTCCTGCCTGAGTCCGCGGGATCTTGACCAGGCAGGAGTGGAGAGGTTCCTGCTCCGGGCGGTGTCGAGCTAGGCGGCCGGAAAGGGAGGCCACACTTTCTGACTAGTTGTCAGTACGATGCTGACAACGTGTCATAAAGTTGACGCATCCTCGCGTGCGAGTACCCCTTCAGGAGCCCCGATGACCCTTGTGTCCACCGCCGTTGAGCAGCCGCTGTCGATCGCCATGCGGGAGGGCTCGCAGTCCGAGCACGACGCCGCGGAGAACGCGAACTTCATCGGTGAGCTCCTCGCGGGACGGATCGCGCCGGCGGGCTATGTCACCTATCTGCGCCAGTTGCACACCGTCTACGCCGCCCTCGAGGAGGCCGTCCGCGGCCATCGTGATGACCCGATCGTGGCCGCGGTCTATGACCCGGCCCTCGAGCGTCTGGCGGCGCTTGAGGCCGACCTCGATCACTGGGCGCCCGAGGCCACCTCGTATGCCACCGACAGTCCCGCCGCGGCGCAGTACGCCGAGCGTCTGACCAGCGCCGACTGGGGCGGCCTGCTTCTCGCGCACCACTACACGCGCTACCTCGGGGATCTGTCGGGTGGCCAGGCCATCGGCCGCATCCTCGACCGGACGTTCGAACTCGACGGCGCGGGCCTGGCGTTCTACGACTTTCCCCAGATCAGCAAGCCGAAGATCTACAAGGACGCCTATCGTGATCGCCTCGACGCACTCGCCCTCGATCACGACGATCAGCAGCGCGTAGTCGCCGAGGTCAAGGCGACGTTCGGCCTCAACCACGCACTCTTCGATGAACTCGGACAGCGCCTCGGCGAGTTCGCTCGCTGATCTTGTCCGCCGGCTGAACCGGCGACGGTGAACCACTAGGCGATTGGACCCGTGTCAAAGGGGCACCCCTCAGACACGCCGCACGTGGGTCCGGCGCAGACAGGAGCCGTCATGATTCGTCACTTCCTCCGTCGCGGCAGGTCACTCGCCATCGGTGTGGTCGCCGCGGTGCTCATGTTGGCGCTGACCAGCCCCCCGGCGGCGCTCGCCGACGATCGCCTTGATTTCACCGGAACGACGCTGTCCGGCGCACCCTTCAACGGTGCGTCGCTGCAGGGCAAGCCCGCCGTGCTGTGGTTCTGGACGCCGTGGTGCCCGTTCTGCAATGCCGAGGCGCCGTCGGTGAGCAGCGTTGCCGCCGCCAACCCCAAGGTGACGTTTGTGGGCGTTGCCGCCCGCTCCGACGTCGCGGCCATGCAGAACTTCGTATCGAAGTACAACCTGAACTTCACGAATCTCGATGACGCCGACGGTTCCATCTGGGCGCGCTACAACGTGCCGTGGCAGCCCGCGTACGTGTTCTTGTCCGCCGATGGCTCATCGACATTCGTGAACAACCCGACTGCGGCGATGCCGCAACAGGAACTGCAGGAGCGGGTTTCCGCGCTGAGCGCGTAGTAGTCGCGCCGCGTGCAGCAAGATCTGGTTGGGCTGGCCTTCGCCGCAGGAATGGTCGCCGCACTCAATCCGTGTGGCTTCGCGATGCTGCCCGCCTACCTCGCGTTGGTGGTGCGGGGCAACGGAGACGGCGCTCCCACCGCGGTCGGACGCGCCGTGGCGGCGACCGCGGCGATGACACTCGGATTCCTTGCGGTGTTCGCGGTCTTCGGGTTGCTGACGGTCTCGCTGGCATCCACGGTGCAGCAGTACGTGCCGTATGTCACCGTGGCCATCGGCATTGTGCTTGTGGCGCTTGGTGTCTGGCTACTCAGTGGGCGTGAGCTGGCTCTGCTGGTGCCGAACCGGATGACCCGCGGCGTATCGGGGGCGCCGACATCGAGGCTCGGTTCGATGTTCGGCTACGGCGTGGCTTATGCGCTGGCCTCACTGTCCTGCACCGTGGGCCCGTTTCTGGCGGTGACCGGCGCCGGTCTCGGTGGTACGTCCGTTGCCGGACGAGTGTGGATCTACCTGGCATACGCGGGCGGCTTCGCGTTGGTGGTTGGTGTGCTGGCGGTCGTGGTCGCACTCGCCGGTTCGGCGCTGACCGACCGAATCCGACGAATCCTGCCCTATGTCAACCGTATTGGCGGTGCGGTGCTGATTCTGGTCGGGCTCTATGTCGCCTACTACGGCTACTACGAGGTCCAGTTGTTCTCTGCGGGCGGCAATCCGGCGGATCCGGTGATCGCGGGAGCGGGACGGGTGCAGGGCGCAATCGCCGGCTGGGTCCATCGGCACGGGGTCTGGCCGTGGATGATCGTGCTCGCCGCCGCGGTCGTGGGGGTGTCGGCCTGGGCCTGGCGCGTCAGACGGTCGCGCGCAGACCGGACCGGGGCGGAGCACTGATGAGTACGATGCAAATCATTTGGAAGCGCGATAGAGACCCGGACCATGGCAGAGCCGACAATTCAATTCCGCCGTCTCGCCGAGCAGGTCGCCGACCAGCTACGGCGGCGGATCCTGCGCGGCGAACTGGCCGATGGCAGCATCCTGCCCAAGGAGGATGAGCTTCTCCTCGAGTTCCCGGTCAGCAAGCCATCCCTGCGCGAGGCGATGCGGATTCTCGAGGCCGAGGGCTTGCTGCGGGTGCGTCGCGGCAAGCTCGGCGGTGCGGTGGTGATTCGGCCCACCGCGGCAAACGTGGCCTACACGATCGGGCTAGTGCTCGGGTCGCAGGAGGTCGGCCTCTCCGATGTGGGTAGCGCGCTGCGTCAGGTCGAACCGGCGTGCGCGGCGCTGTGCGCTGAGCGGGCTGACCGCAAGACCGCCGTCGTGCCTGCGCTGCGCCAACTGCACGCCGAGGCGCTGGACTCGGTCGACGATCTTCTGCGCGCGACGTCGGCGAGCCGGCGCTACCACGAGGCGCTGGTCTCGCTGTGTGGGAACCAGACCATGATCATCCTCGCGGGAGCGCTGGAAACGCTCTGGTCGGCGCACGAACAGGGCTGGTCGACGCAGGTGGCCGATCACAGTGTCGTTCCGGTCAACGAGCGCCTGGCGGTCCTCGAGGACCATCTGCAGGTGATCGATGCCATCGATGACGGCGATGCGCGGCGCGCACACGACCTTGCCGCGGCGCACCTCGTCAATGCTCAGCACTACCCGGGGTCATCGGGTGTCGTCGATCCCTCGATGGTGCGTAACCGCGGGCAATCCACCAAAGACCATTGACGGCGATCCTTATTTTCATATGATTTGGTGATGGCCGTCGACACCGCCGCCGTGACCAGTACCGAGGCTGCCGAGTACCGCGCCGCCGGCTGGTGGTCGGATACGACGCTGTCGGACTGCGTTCGGCACAACGCGGCGTCGTCGCCGGACAAAACGGCCTACGTCGATTTCTCGCTCGAATCCTCCGATCGCGTGCTGACCTGGTCGGAGTTCGACAGCGCCGCCACCAACCTGGCGGCGAAACTGCAGGCATTGGGCGTCGGGCCCGGCGATGGTGTGGCGGTGTGGCACCACGACGGCTCGGCGATTCACGTGCTTCTGGTCGCCATCGAACGCTGTGGCGCCGTGGCCGTGGGCCTGGGAGCCCGCGCGGGTGTCCGTGAGGTGGCAGCGATCCTGCGGACCGCGCAACCGTCGTTGCTCGTCAGCGATGTCGAGCGCCGTGGGCAGGCGACCCAGGCCGCTGCCGATGCGATGGGGTCATCCCTTCGTGCGGTGGTGCTCGGAGATGAGGCCGACGAGCTGTTCATCGACATCACCTCTCGGCCGGGCGCTGCTGGCGGGCTGACCCCCCTCGGGCCCGACGACGTCTTTCTGATCAACTCCACCTCGGGCACCACCGGTCTGCCCAAATGCGTTGTCCACACCCAGAATCGCTGGTACTACTTCCACCAGAAGGCGGTCGCCAACGGCGAACTCACCGCGGACGACGTCTTCCTTCCCGTCATCCCCACGCCTTTCGGGTTCGGAATCTGGACGTCGCACACCACGCCAATCCACCTGGGCGCGACGGCAGTACGAATCGAACGTTTCGATCCCGTCGCCACCTGCGCCGCGATCGAGCGGTACCGCGTGACGGTGCTCTGTTGTGTCAGCACGCAATTGGCGATGCTCCTGGCGAGCCCCGCGTCCCGCGAGTATGACCTCACCAGCCTGCGCGTTGTGTTCACCGGCGGTGAACCGCTCCCGTACACGCAGGCGGCGCGGTTCGAAGAACTCACCGGGGTCACAATCCTGCAGTTCTACGGCTCCAACGAGACCGGCATGTTGAGCGCCACCACCACCGCGGACACACTGCACCGCCGCCTCCGCACCGCGGGGAGGATCGTGCCAGAGATGCGGGTGCGACTGTTCGACGGCGATCGCGACGTCACGGAATCCGGTCGCGGGCAACCGGCGTGCCGCGGACCGGCGACCAGCCTGGGCTACCTGGGTGGCAGCGACCATGACAAGTTGTTCACCTCTGACGGCTGGATGCGGATGGGTGATATCTGCGAGGTGGATGCCGAGGGCTATCTCAGCCTGACCGGCCGCACCTCCGACTTCATCCTGCGGGGTGGGAAGAACATCAGCGCCGTCGCCGTGGAGGAGGTCGTGGCGACACATCCCGCCGTGGCCGTGGCCGCCGCCGTGGCGATGCCCGACCCCATGTTCGGCGAGCGGGTGTGTGCGTATGTCGAACTCAAGGACGGCGGTGTGCTCGACCTGCCCGCACTCGTCGAACACCTGCTACAGCAGGGTGTTTCCAAGGAATTGTTGCCCGAGAGACTCGAAGTCCTCGACGAGCTGCCGCGTTCCTCCGGCGGCAAGGTCGCGAAGGGGCAACTTCGCGAGGACATCCGATCGGCGCTCGAGGCGGGCCTCGAACTTCGGCAGGAGCAGCGGTCATGACCACAGACGAAGTGCGGCGGGGCGGTCTTGGAGTCTGGGCACCGTCGAAGGTGCCGCCCATCGGCGTCGACCTCACCAACGAACAGCAGTTGGCAGTGGCATTCCGCCACCTCGCCGACATCGGCATCGCCGAGAACATGGCCGGACACATCACCTGGCAGCTCGACGGGCAGACCGACATGCTGGTCAATCCGTGGGGACTGTGGTGGCAGGAGTTGACCGCGTCCGATATCTGCGTTGTCGACGAGGATGCCCACGTGGTCCGCGGCCGTTGGGACGTCACGCCCGCCATTCACCTCCACACCGAGCTGCACCGGCTGCGGCCAGACGCCCGCGTGGTGATCCACAACCACCCCTACTACGTCAGCCTGCTCGCCGCGCTGGGCATGCTGCCCGAACTGGTCCATCAGACCGGCTCGTTATTCCTCGACGACATGTACCTGCTCGACAAGTACGACGGTGAGATCGACGCACCATGGCGCGCAGTCGAACTCGCCAGCCAGATCGGATCGGCCAACCTGGCGATCCTGGCCAACCACGGCGCGATCATCACCGGACGCAACCTCCCCGAGGCGGTCTACCGGGCGGCGTCCATCGAGCGCGTGTGCCGGCTGGCCTACGACGTGATGCTGACCGGTCGCACCCCGTCGCCGATGAATCGAGGCGACATGGTCGGCATGCAGGCATCGCTTATCGAACGCGCCGCCGACGTGTACTGGGCCGGAGCGGCGCGCATGACCATCAAGGCCGACCACAGCGTCCTTGACTGACTGAATCGACGACGAGAGAAGGAGATTGGGCCCATGGCTTCCATCGACGAGATGTCGGCGAATCTGAGCTTCACCACCGCCAAGACCGGTGCCGATCGCACCGTCACATTCCTGCCCGAACCAGAACGGGCGCAGCGGCGTTACACCGTCATCTCGGTCGATGACCACATCGTGGAGCCTCCGGACACCTTCGAGGGGCGCGTTCCGAAGAAGTTCGCCGATCGTGCGCCGCGAGTGGTCGACACCGATGACGGCGGCCAGACGTGGCTGTATGACGGTCAGGCGCTGCCCAACGTGGGATTCAACGCGGTCGTCGGGAGGCCGGTGGCCGAGTACGGATTCGAGCCGACCCGGTTCGACGAGATGCGCCGCGGCGCGTGGGACATCCACGCACGCGTGGCGGACATGGATCTCAACGGTGTGTATGCGTCGCTGAACTTCCCGTCGTTTCTGCCGGGATTCGCCGGCCAGCGGCTACAGCAGGTGACCAAGGACCGCGACCTGGCGATGGCGTCGGTGCGGGCGTGGAACGACTGGCACATCGATGCCTGGGCCGGTGCCTATCCCGACCGGATCATTCCGTGTCAGCTGCCGTGGCTGCTCGACCCGGAGGTCGGCGCGAAGATGATCCGCGAGAACGCCGAGCGCGGGTATCACGCCGTGACATTCAGCGAGAACCCGGCGATGCTGGGATTCCCGACGATTCACTCCGGCTACTGGGAGCCGCTGATGGCGGCGTGCGCGGAGACCGGCACGGTGGTGAACCTGCACATCGGCTCGTCGGGGACGTCACCGTCGACCACCGAGGATGCCCCGCCGGATGTGCAGGGGGTGTTGTTCTTCGCCTACGCCATCAGCGCGGCGGTGGACTGGCTGTACTCCGGAGTCTGCACCAGGTACCCGGATCTGAAGATCTGCTTGTCCGAGGGTGGGATCGGTTGGGTGGCAGGGCTTCTCGACCGTCTCGATCACATGCTGAGCTACCACGAGATGTACGGGACGTGGCGCGATCTCGGCGAATCGCTGACGCCTGCGGAGGTGTTCACCCGTAACTTCTGGTTCTGCGCGGTGGAGGATCAGTCCTCGTTCGTCCAGTACGAGCGGATCGGCCAGGACAACATTCTGCTCGAGGCCGACTACCCGCACTGCGACTCGACCTGGCCGCACACCCAACAGAAGATCCACGAGCAGATCAGCGGGCTCCCCGATGACATCATCCGAAAGGTGACGTGGGAGAACGCATCGCGGCTCTACCAGCATCCCGTTCCCGTCGCGGTCCAGGAGGATCCGAACGCCTACTGAGGGTGCTTGCTGGCCCTACTTCAAGACGACAACCACGGCGTAGCCGTCATGGTCGCCGGTTGTGGTGGTCGCGTTGTTGTACGAGTTGTTCAACGGAACCATGCCGCCGTACGTCGCCTGGCCACTGGCAATGAGCCGCATCGCGAGTGCGTTGCGGGCCAGGTTTGACGAGACATACGCGTGTCGGGGGAGCAGGTCGTAGATGACGAACTGTTCGGTGCTGAAGGCACCACTCCAGACGTAACCGGTGCTGGTCTCCACCGGGTCGGGGCCGAATATACGGCCGTGATTGTTGGGGAACAGGAAGAAGTTGTCGGAGAACCCCATGAGCAGGCCGGTGGGCTGTTGCCCGTAGGTGATGTCGTCGATCGTGCCCTGGAAGCCGGTGCTGTGAATGGGTTGGGCCGGGTAACCGGCCCAGAACATGGCGGTGTTGAGCTTGCGGGCGGATTCGGCGGCGGATGTCGATGTCGGGTCGACGATGATGACGTTGACCGACTCCAGGACGGTCTTGCCGCGATACGGCAGTCCGCCGTAGTTCGAGATCTGCCCGTTGGACTGCAGCATCCACTTGCCGATGTCGCCGTACACGGTCGGGGCCTCGTCGGCGGGCGTGGGGATCCCGGGGGAGATCGACGGAACGGTGTTCCGCGGGAGCATGTTGAAGCGTTCGAGTTCCCGGTGGATCAGCTGCAGCACGGCCTGCACGAACGGCATCGGCGCAGTCGGCGGATCGCCCGTGCTGCTCGCCTGTGGTGAGACCCCGAGGGCGGACAGGACGTTGGTGACCGCCATCGCGATCGGATTGGCCGGGGCTGACCGTGTCTGAGTCGGCGCCGTCGTCGGCTGCGTCGGTTTGATCTGAACTGACGCAATGGTTTTCACCGCGGGGGCGGGCGCAGGCACCGGGGGCTGGACATCGGTGCGTACCGCGGCGGCGTTGGTCACACGGCTCGTGACGGGGTCCGGGTTCTCGACATCGTCCGCGGGCGGGCCGCTCTGTGTCGGATCGGCTTGACGCGGGACCGCGGTCACGGTTTCGCTCGCGTGTGGTCGGATCCGGGTCCGAGGTGTGGCGGGGGCGTGAGCGTTCAGGGCCGTCGCGAGCCTCTGCGGAATACTCGAGATCAACTCAGCGCCGCGGCCGTTGCCCAACTGCATCTTCGGGACGTTCGTCGACCCTGGCGGGCGAGTCTTGACGTCGACTGACCCGGTACTGGTCGATCCGTCGTCAGACGGTGTCTCGGACGCGGCCTCAGCTGTCGAGGGGTCAGGTGAGGACTGGGCAGCGGAATCGCCCGCAGCGTGGTCAGTGGGGCCCTCGGCGTTGGCAATCGCGGTACCGCCGGCAACGGCCGCTCCGATACCCAGGGCGAGTGCCAACGAACCGACGCGGCCCACAAACGATGCCGCACTCAACGCCGTCGCTCCGGAAAGCCGTTTCTGCGCTTCGATGTGTGAGGCACTGTGCCGGCCCACGGCTATCCCCCTAGTCCCTCGCGGATAACCAGGGCCATCCGCGTCCTCCGTATTCGGCTGACGAAGTCTATACACGCCAACGTCGCCTCCCGCAAACAATTGGAGCCACCCGGCGACTTGCGACGTCATGGGTCTTCAGCTGCGCGGACGTACGGAAAGAGCACGGAGGAGAAGAGAGTGCGACCTGATCGGGCCGCCGCCCGAATGGCGACACATCGCTACCTGGGCAAAGTGTCTGCCGACTCAAGGTGGCGTCAACTCGCGGCATTCGCCACCCCGAAATGCGCAATATCCCCCGCCCGCCCTTTATCGTGTGGCTGTGCCTGAGATGGATCGCCGCAAAGTGATGTTCATGATGGGTCTGGGGGCGGCAGCGGCAGCGTTGCCCGCCGGGGTGGCCAGCGCCGAGCCTGTCGCGCCGGTGCCCGGGGTGCCGACACCGCCGGTGGCTGACGTAGCCCCGGCGTTTTTGTTCCAGGATGAGTTCAACGGTCCGGCCGGGTCGCCGCCGGATCCCGCGTGGTGGCACCTCGTGCCCGCGCGCGAGACCATCAAGAACCCGAATGAGTGGGACAAGCCGTTCAACATGGGGCGGTACGTGACCGATCAGGAACACGCGTTCCAGGACGGCAACGGCAACCTGGTCATCCGCGCGACGCGGGGGCCGGGCACCACGATCCAGGAGAAGTACGCCAGCGCCAAGGTCGTCGGACTGTGGCGGGGCGGCATAGGCACCACCTGGGAGGCGCGCGTCAAGCTCAACTGCCTGACCGACGGAGCCTGGCCGGCGTTCTGGCTACTCAACGACGATCCCGTCCGCGGTGGCGAGGTTGACCTGGTGGAGTGGTACGGCAACCGAGACTGGCCATCGGGCACCACGGTGCACGCCCGGCTGGACGGAGAGTCGTTCGCCACCGACCGGCACCCCATCGACAGCGCGTGGCACACCTGGCGGATGTCGTGGACGCCGCAGGGGATGTACTTCTGGAAGGACTACGCCCCCGGCATGGAACCGTTCTTCACGGTTCCGGCGAATTCGTTGCAGGACTGGCCGTTCAATGACCCGGGCTACACCATGGTGCCGGTGTTCAACATCGCGGTCGGCGGCTCGGGTGGCCGTGAGCCCGCGGGGGGTAACTACCCGGCTGAGATGCTGATCGACTGGATCAGGGTCTTCCAGGGCTGATCGAACTGGTTCACCCGCGAACCGGGTGATGTCGGCTGGACGTTGGGGCCGACGATGGGAATTGGACCCGCGCATTAAGCAGCTGCCCGCGGACATTTCCAAATTCCACCCGCGCTGCGGGGTTGATATCAATTTGTGACGCAAACGTTAATTACGGGCTACCATTTGCCTGGGAATTCGGCGGTGCCTTCCGCGTCAGTACGCGTTCCATCAATCTCACTGCGTCGGAGGAGTTCTGTCGATGGACCGCGTCAAATACGTAGCGAAGGTCAGCGGATTGGCGATTGCCGCCGGAGTCGGCGTCGCGATGGCCAGTGGCGTGGCCGCCGCTGACACCGGGGACTCCGATTCCGACGGTGGCGCATCGTCGAGCGCCTCGAGTACTTCAGACTCCGGCTTGACCGCCCCCATTTCCGGTGGCACCGACGCCAACACCTCGGCGGGACCCGCCGACCCCAAGAGCAACGACCACAGCCCGGCGACCAAGAGGTCACCGAAGCTGCCCCGAGTGTCGAGCCAGGCCTCCGGCGTAAAGTCCGCGGAGTCCGCGGACGCGGAATCCGAGAGCACCGCCGGGCCCAGCCGGCGACCGGGTTCGTCATCGGCAACCGACCGGTCGGACTCTGACCAGTCAGACACCTCAGAAGACGCCCAGACCCGCAGCAGTTCGCAAACCGACGCCCGTGCAGACGCTGCGCCGGCCGCCGGCTCTGCCGCTGAGAGCGCCCAAGCTCCCGCTGGCCTGACCGACACAACCATCGAAACCACTGAGCCTGAGCCGGTTTCCGCTCTGCCGGTTGAGCCGAGTGCGACAACCATCATCGAGGCGACGGCGCCGCCGACCAAGCCGAACTCACCGGCGAATCCGGCAGGGATGGCGTCAGTCGTGCAGATGCTCGGTGCGGCCCGCCGCGACACCGATTCCACCGCGGAGGTGGTGCCCGCAGTGATACCGTCACCCGCCGCGACCTCACCCGCCGCCGAATTGCTTGCCGCAGCATCATCTGTCGCTAAATCACTGGGCGCCAACTCGAATGTGGCAGTCAACGGTGTGTTGCCGACCGCGACTGTCACCGTGGCGGACTCGTCATTGCGGCTCGGCGAAGTCACGATCGTGACGTTCTCGTTCTCCGAGCCGGTGATCGGGTTCACCAACGCTGACGTCACGGTCTCGAACGGGACGCTGTCAGCAGTGTCGAGCGCCGACGGCGGCATCACTTGGACGGCGATGCTCACGCCGAACATGAACGTCACCGATACATCCAACGTGATCACTCTCGACCTGGCCGGCGTCGTCAACTCGGAGGGCAACGCTGGTGTGGGAGTGTCGAATTCGAACAACTTTGGCATTGACACCCAGCGGCCCACGGTGACGATCGTGATCAGCGATTCGTCGTTGCGCGTCGGTGAGAACACGCTGGTGACCTTCACCTTCTCCGAGGCGGTGTCCGGGTTCACCAATGCAGACGTCGTTATTCCGAATGGGACGCTGTCAGCAGTGTCGAGCAGTGACGGTGGCATGACGTGGACAGCGGTGTTCACCCCGACGGTCGGTATCACGGACACCACGAACGTGATCACGCTCAACAACGCGGGCTTCACCGACCTGTCGGGCAACGCTGGTGTGGGAGTGTCGAATTCGAACAACTTTGGCATTGACACCCAGCGGCCCACGGCGACGATCAGCGTGGCGGACACGGTGTTGCGGGACGGTCAGTCCACGACCGTGACGTTCACGTTCTCCAAGGCGGTGACAGGGTTCAACAACTCTGACATCACGGTCGCGAACGGGACGCTGTCGACGGTGTCCAGCATCGACGGCGGTGTGACATGGACGGCGACCTTCACCTCGGACACCAACGTCACCGATGCGACCAACGTGATCTCCGTGGCCATGACCGGGGTCACCGACGCGGCCGGTAATGCGGGCGTCGGCATCGTGGACTCGAACAACTACGCGGTCGAGGACACCCAGGCGCCCACGGCAACGATCACCATGGCGAACACGGCGCTGAAGCGCGGCCAGAGCACCACGGTGACGTTCACGTTCTCCGAGAAGGTGACTGGATTCGACATCGGCGACGTGACCGTCGCCAACGGGAGGCTGTCAGCATTGTCGACCGCCGACGGCGGCCTCACCTACACCGCGACGTTCACCCCGAAGTCCTACGTCCGAGACTCGACCAACATGATCACCCTCAACGGCACCGGGGCCGGGGTGAGCGATGCCGCGGGGAATTCCCTCATCGGTACGGCGGCCTCGGCCAACTACTCGGTCCAGACGGTGCCGGGTGGATTCAGGGGATTCGTGTGGAGTGTCTATGATTTCGTGGTCAACGATGTGGTCCGTCCGATCGGGCAGTTCGTCCACATGCTGTTCTTCGGCCCGCCCCCGCACCTGAACCATCAGCTGCCGGTGACGCCGTGGTCCGTCGAGCTCTGAGCCGAATGAGTTAGCTCGCGCCTGCTGCGATCACCTGGTCCACCTCGAGGGCCCGGTCGGCCATCTCGGCGTGTGCCTTGTCCAGGTCGTCGGCCTGATCCTCATCAGCCTTCATCAGCGCCTCGATGTCGAATCCGCCCATGTCGAGGACACCCATGTCCGAGAACGCCTTCTGTACCTTGTCGCCCCACAACCCGATGTCCTTGACGATCGGCACGATGCGGCTGAACAAGTGCGAGCGGAACTGGATCATCAGCGGCGACGTGTCGACCCACTCGGCACACTCTTTGACGTTGAGACCGAGGGTCTCGAACACCTCCTCGCCGCGGAAACGGTCGCGCATCAGGTAGCAGGCGTCCACGACGAACTCCTCCCGCTCGTCCCGCTCGGTGTCGGTCAGCGCAGAGTAGTAGTCCTTCAACGAGATCCGGCCGAAGGCGACGTGCCGGGCCTCGTCCTGCATGACGTAGGCCAGCAGCTGCTTGGCGAGCGACTCGGGCGGCGCCATGTCCCGCAGCACCCCGAAGGCGGCGAGTGCGAGGCCTTCGATGAGGACCTGCATGCCGAGGTAGGGCATGTCCCAGCGGGAGTCGCGCAGGGTGTCCTCCAGCAGCGCGGTCAGGTGCGTGTTGATCGGGTAGACCAGCTCGACCTTCTCCTGCAGGAACCGTGAGAACGTCTCGACGTGCCGGGCTTCGTCCATGGTCTGGGTGGCCGCGTAGAACTTCGCGTCCAGGTCCGGGACGACCTCGACGATCTTGGCCGCGCACACCATCGCTCCCTGCTCGCCATGCAGGAACTGCGAGAACTGCCAGGCCTGGAAGTGCTGTCGCATCTCGTCTCGACCCTTTTTGTCGGCTGCCTCCCATGCCGGGCTGCCGAAGAGTGGGACGAACTCATCGGGCAGTCCGATCGGGTTCGTCGGGTCGACGTCTTGCGACCAGTCGATGCGCGACTGGGCATCCCACTGCTTGTCCTTTCCCTTTTGATACAGGGAAAGGAGCCGGGCACGCCCCTCGTCGTACTCCCACGTGAAGCGCGCGTCGCCGGCGCTGGCGACCTCCCACGAGTACGGCTCGGGCACCTCGGTGTACTTGTCCTTGGTGGTCACGTGCTACCCCCTCAGGTGGGCATATGCCGACAAATCATGGTTGCAGCGTTCGGCGACGCCGTCAATGCTGACGGGCGGGTCAATTGACCGAGGGCCACGTCGGCGTCGCAGCGGGGCCAGCGGCCCCGCGGCGAATAGGGCCGTTCGGCCCTCGCGGAAGGGACCGAGTGGCCATTCCCATCCTGAGTGAACGCTCGCACGATGGAAGTTCGATCGTCGCCGTGAATCGATCGTGATGGCGACGCATCCCACGGAGGAGGTCGTAATGGAGCACGACACCAGACGGGCCACGGGAATCATGCTTGGTGAACGCGGGATCTCACCCTCCGGTCAGGGTGGATATGCCGACGACCTCGGCTGGGTCGCCGAACGGGTGCCGTCGGTCGCGCGCTTGTTCCTGGACCGCGTTGCCGCGACGCCGAGCGCAGAGGCGTTCCGGTTTCCCGACGACGGCGGCTGGCAGAGCGTCACGTGGCAGCAGGTCGGCGACCGCGCCATTCGCCTGGCGGCGGGTTTGGTCGCGCTGGGCATCGAACCCGAGCAGCGTGTCGCGCTGGCCTCCTCGACGCGCTATGAGTGGGCCCTGATCGACTTCTCGGTGCTGTGCGCCGGGGCCGCCACCACCACTCTGTACCCGACGACGAATGCCAGAGACATCGCATTCATCATCGCGAACTCGGGCAGCCGTGTCGTGTTCGCCGAAGATCAGGCACAGCTGGACAAGGTGCTCGCGCACCGCGCCGACCTACCTGAGGTGGAGCACGTCGTGATCATCGACGGGGTGGGCGACAGCGACTTCGTGATCACCTTGGGCCAACTCGAGATCCTTGGCCAGCAGCTTCTGATCGAGTCTCCGGACGTCATCGAGAAGCGCGTTGCTGCGATCCACCCAGACAGCCTGGCCAGCATCATCTACACCTCCGGTACCACCGGACGGCCGAAGGGTGTGCGGCTTCCGCACCGGGCGTGGACCTACACCGCCGCGGCCATCGACGCGGTCCACATCCTTGGACCCGACGACCTCAACTACCTGTGGCTGCCGTTTGCGCATGCATTCGGCAAGGTGATGCTCGCGCTGCCGCTGATCATCGGCTATCCGACGGCGATCGATGGTCGGGTCGACCGGATCGTCGACAACCTGGCGGTCGTGCATCCGACGTTCATGGCGGCCGCGCCACGCATCTTCGAGAAGGCGTACGCCCGTATCCAAGCCTTGATGGCCGATGAGGGGCGCCTGAAGAAGGGTGTCTTCGACTGGGCGATCGGCGTGGGGATCAGGGCGTCGGAGGCAAGGGAAGCCGGCAGAAAGCCCTCACGACTGCTGTCGCTTCAGCACGGGATCGCCGACAGGCTGGTGTTCTCGACGATCCGGAAGCGCTTCGGCGGTCGACTGAGGTTCTTCGTCTCGGCAGCAGCGCCACTGAATCACGACATCGCGCAGTGGTTCGATGCCATCGGCATCCCCATGCTCGAGGGCTACGGCCTCACGGAAACGGCCGCAGCGTCATTCATCAACCGCCCCAACGCTTACCGATTCGGAACGGTCGGGCTTCCCTTCCTCGGAACCGAGGTCAAGATCGCTGAAGACGGCGAGATCCTCTTGAGGAGCCCGGGTGTCATGACCGGCTATCACGACCTCCCCGAGGCCACCGCCGAGGCGCTCGATCGGGATGGCTGGCTCTACACGGGGGATATCGGCTCGATCGACGACGACGGATTCCTGCGTATCACCGACCGAAAGAAGGACCTGTTCAAGACGTCGCAGGGAAAGTACGTGGCGCCGTCGGCGATCTCTGCGGCCTTCAAGGCGATCTGTCCGTACGCGAGCGAGATGATCGTGGTGGGTGCGGCGCGTCCTCATTGCGTGGCACTGGTCGGCCTGGATGCCGACGCGATCATGGGCTGGGCAGCCGCCAACGAGCTGGCGGGCAAGTCCTTCGTCGAGGTCGCCCGTCACGAGTCGACGCGGAAGTTGATTGGTGGATACGTCACCACGCTCAACGAGCAATTGAACCGCTGGGAGAGAATCGGGAAGTTCGCTATTCTTGACCGCGAATTGTCCATTGCAGCAGGCGATCTCACGCCCAGCCTGAAGGCAAAACGCAACGTGATCCTCAAAGAGTCCGCCGATGTCATCGAGCGCCTCTACGAGTGAGGTGGCGCGCCGCTTCGATTCGGTCGGGTGAACGACGATGACCAAGTTCATGAGCAACAGCGACGCCTTCACGTGGGGCATGGAAAGTGATCCGCGACTGCGCTCAACGGTGGTCACGGTGATCCTGCTCGACCGCTCACCGGACTGGGCGCAAGTGCGCGAACGGTTCGACGTCATCTCGCGCACCGTGCCGATGGTGCGACAAAGGGTGGTCCCCTCTCCGCCGCCAGCACCGCCGAGGTGGGAGGACGCCCCCGACTTCGACCTCGACTTTCACATGCGCAGACTGATCGCACCAACGCCGGGCACGATCGACACAGTGCTCGAGCTGGCGCGGCTCGCTGCGATGGAGGACTTCGACCGGGCCCGCCCGCTCTGGACGGCGACGCTGATCGATGGCCTCGAAAACGACCGCGCCGCCCTGTTGCTCAAATTTCACCATGCGCTGACCGACGGCATCGGAGGTGTCCGAATCGGGATGATCCTCTTCGAACTGTCGGAGATGCCCGCTCGGCACGGTACTGCGCCCGCGCCAGAGGCCACATTGCCGCCGTGGCTGCGCGGCTACCGTGACACTGCGCGATACGACGCCAGCTTGATCAGCGGCGCGGTGGCGGGCGCCCTGAAGTTGGCGCCCAAATTGGTATCCGAGGCGATTCTGCGGCCGGTCGACGCCGTGTCGTCGGCCGCGGAGATAGCAGCGTCGGTCTACCGCACTGTACGTCCGGTGAACCGCTCCGGCTCGACGCTTATCGCCAAGCGCAGCCTGATCCGTCGGCTCGGCGTGCTCGAGGTTCCGTTTTCGCAGCTTCTGGCCGCCGCGCACCGTGGCGGCGGCGCGCTGAACGACGCGTTCGTCGCGGGTGTGGCCGGCGGTCTGCGGCGGTACCACGAACGCCATGGCGCCACGGTGGGGGACCTGCATCTGACGATGCCGATCAGCTTGCGCGACGACGACGACGAGCTGGGTGGTAACCGAATCACGCTGATGCGGTTCGACATTCCGGTCGGCACCGTTGATCCCGCGGAGCGGATCGGCCAGATCCACAAGAGGACCCGCAGCGTGCGTGATGAGAGATC
Source organism: Mycobacterium sp. IDUB_39 (assembly GCF_055419205.1). Lineage (NCBI taxonomy): Bacteria > Bacillati > Actinomycetota > Actinomycetes > Mycobacteriales > Mycobacteriaceae > Mycobacterium > Mycobacterium sp. IDUB_39. Next base: position 890,794 of record NZ_JBVAXF010000001.1, on the reverse strand, counting down.
GCTGCCGTACACGCAATGGATTGCCGGAGCCTTGAACGTGATGCCGCGGTGGTACATCGGCTCGATCCTGCGCCACGTCGACTTCTTGTGCAGTGACGTCCCGGGGCTTCCCGTCCCGGTGTCTCTCGGCGGTGCCCGTGTGGTGACCCAGTACGCCTTCGGCCCGACGATCGGTGCGGCGGTCAACGTCACGTTGCTCACCTATGTGGACGTGTGCACGTTGGGCATCGATGTGGACACCGGCGCGATCCCCGACTTCGAGGTCTTCCTCGATTGCCTCGACGAAGGTTTTGACGAGGTGTTGGCTCTCGGTTCAGCGAACACCCGCTGAACAGCGGAATCGTGGAGCCGATGACGGGAATCGAACCCGCGTATTCAGCTTGGGAAGCTGATGTTCTGCCATTGAACTACATCGGCGCTACCAGTGGTGCTGGTGAGCAGAAAGGCTAGCACCCGGGTGGTGGGGTACGCGGCCATGGGCTGGATCAGGACGGATAGGCCAACGTGGCGAGCGGTGTAAGCGGTGCGGGACCGGGAAGCGGGCCGGTTGATGGACCAGGCGGTGGGCCGATGGGCTGCAACTGTGTGGGGGCCGGTCCGGAAGCGTCCGGCGCCGCTTCCGCCGTCTCGGCGGCCGCATCGGCGGCCCACATCGCCTGCAGACGCTGCGCCGCGAACGCCGCGCCCTGGTCCACCAGGCCGGCGTCTGCGTATTGGTTGTGCGCGGACAGACTCCTGCCATGGGGGTCGCACACCAGGTCGTTGTCAACGCAGAACTCGATCGCCTTGGCTTCGTATCTGGGTCCGACGACGATGTCCGGATCGTTGATCGCACTCATGAAGCGGGTCGAGGGCTTGCCGAACAGCGTGACGGCGGCGACGTGGTCGGCTACCTCGGGCGGCATCGGCGCAGGAACATCCGAGGCCGAAACACCTTCGGGCACAACGCCTGCCGTGACGAACCCCATCACCGCCGCACCCTGGGAGAAGCCGCCGAGCACCAGTTTGCTTTTGGGACAGTTGGCGGCGGTGGCGAGGATGTGGGACCGCGCGTCAGCGATGCCCTGGACGGCGGTCGAAAAGGCCATGGTGGCGGGGTAGTCCACGGCGTACACCCCCACCGACTTTCCACCGACTCGAGTGCGCAGCGCGTCGACGAATGCCTCGCCGGTGGGGCCGGGACCGGGCAGTTCGGTGGTGCCACGGGCGAAGACGACCTCGGCGTCGGGGCACGGCGCTGCGCCCGACGTGGGCATGGCGAAACATTGCACCCCCACCGTGGCTGCCGCCGCGGAAGCCGCGATGGCCCCGATCCGTGCCAATCGCCCCATCGGCCGATGCTGTCACGCGAATTCACGGGGCGCCGGCCGAGCACGTGAATGCACAGAGATATACCAAGAACGAGCGGCATTCCTTAAGAACGGCATTGATTCCGGTGCTCAGAATGGCTGAGCGCAACCGTCGAGCCGGTAGTTCCAGCGGTTAGTCTCGTCGGGTGCTGCTCTCCGATCGTGACATCAGGGCCGAAATCGCCTCCGGGCGGTTGGGGATCGACCCCTTCCAGGACGGCCTGATCCAGCCCTCCAGCGTCGACGTCCGCCTCGACACCCTGTTTCGGGTCTTCAACAACACCCGCTACACCCACATCGACCCCGCGAAGCGCCAGGACGACCTCACCACGCTGGTCGAGCCCAAGGAGGGCGAGCCGTTCGTGCTGCACCCCGGCGAGTTCGTGCTCGGCTCGACGCTGGAGCGGTGCTCGCTGCCCGATGACCTCGCGGGCCGCCTCGAGGGCAAGTCCTCGCTGGGCCGGCTGGGTCTGCTGACGCACTCGACGGCGGGCTTCATCGACCCTGGCTTCTCCGGCCACATCACCCTCGAGTTGTCCAACGTCGCCAACCTGCCAATCACGTTGTGGCCGGGCATGAAGATCGGCCAGCTGTGCCTGCTGCGGCTCACCAGCCCCGCCGAACACCCGTACGGCAGCAGCGCGGCGGGATCGAAGTACCAGGGCCAGCGCGGCCCGACGCCGTCGCGCTCGTATCAGAACTTCGTTCAGTCCTGACCCCGTCGGTCCATCTGAACCCGCTGTGAGCAGCCGGTAACCGCGCCGAAACGCGAAACATTTCGGAAACACGTTCGCCGTGTGGGTGAAACGCGCGGCCGACATTCTCGCCTGATGCAAGAACTCGATCCCGCCGCCACCGCCTGGCTTCTGACGGCCACGGCGCTGGTCCTGCTCATGACGCCCGGGCTGGCCATCTTCTACGGCGGCATGGTCCGCACCACCGGCGTGCTCAACATGATCATGATGAGCTTCATCTCGATCCCGCTGGTCACCGTGGCCTGGCTGCTCTTCGGCTACACGCTGGCGTTCACCGGTGACGGTGCCGGCGGCCTGATCGGCACGCTCGAGCACATGGGTCTGGCGGGCATAGCCCCTGACACGCTGCACGGATCGGTACCGGAGTTGTTGTTCGTGACGTTCCAGCTCACGTTCGCCATCATCACCGCCGCGTTGATCAGCGGCGCCATCGCCGATCGCGCCAAGTTCGCGGCGTGGGTGGCGTTCGTGCCGATCTGGACCGTCGCGGTCTACGCCGTCGTCGCGCACTGGGTCTGGGCTCCCGGTGGCTGGCTGTTCCGGCTGGGCGCACTCGACTACGCCGGCGGCCTGGTCGTCGAAATCGTCTCCGGTGCATCGGCATTGGCGCTTGCCTTGGTGCTGGGCCCGCGCATCGGCTTCAAGACCGACGCGATGCGACCGCACAACCTGCCGTTCGTGCTCCTCGGCGTCGGCCTGCTCTGGTTCGGCTGGTTCGGCTTCAACGCCGGCTCGGCCCTGGCCGCCAACGGCACCGCCGCCGCGATATTCCTCAACACGCTCGTCGCGGGCTGCCTCGGCATGCTCGGCTGGCTGTCGGTCGAGCAGATCCGCGACGGCAGACCAACCACGTTCGGCGCCGCCTCCGGTGTGGTGGCCGGCCTGGTCGCGATCACGCCGTCGTGCGGAACCGTCAGCACGCTGGGTGCGGTGATCGTCGGGCTGGCTGCGGGCGTCGTCTGCTCGTTCGCCATCGGCCTGAAGTTCCGGTTCGGCTACGACGACTCCCTCGACGTGGTGGGCGTGCACTTCGTCGGCGGCGTGGTGGGCGTGCTGCTCATCGGACTGCTGGCCACCGAGGTCATGACGGGCGGCCCGCAGGGCCTGTTCTACGGCGGTGGATTCACCCAGCTGGGCAAGCAGGCCCTTGGCGCCGTCGTGGTCGCCGCCTACGCTTTCGGCGTCTCGTATCTGATTGCCAAGGCGATCGATCGCGTCATCGGCTTCCGGGTCAGCGCCGACGACGAGACCACCGGCGTCGATTTCACCCAGCACGCCGAGACCGCCTACGCCGAGGGCGTGCACGGCCACCTCGCATCGCGTCGCCCGGGACCCTTCGGCGACTTCGGGCCCCGCCCCACGCGCCCCGAAACCGCCACTGAATCGGCCGACGAGAACTGAGTTGACCCACCCGCCGACGACGCGGGTAGGGTCGAACCGAGCCGTCGGCGCGGGTTCATCAGCTAATGGCATCAGGTGTAACGACTGCGCTGGTCGCGCCGATGAAACATCTAGTCGGCGGTTCGCGTTGAACTGACGCGGCTAGTCGATATATGCGCTGTAGCAAAGATTTTGGAGGAGTCAGTGGACATCGTACTGGGTGTGTCGTTGACACCTAAGACGGTCCGGATGGTGCTGGTCGAAGGCGAAAAGGGCGACGGGGCAATCGTCGACCACGACACCTTCGAAGTATCTGGTGGCGATGGCTCGGCAACCTCGACGGCGACCGATCAGTTGGTCTCCGCGGTGCTCGGAACCCAGGAGAGCGCCACCGAGGGTGGGCACGTTCTCAAGGCGATCGGCGTCACGTGGAATGACCGCACGGAGGCCGCGGCGCTACGCGACGGACTGGCCGCCCGCGGCGTCACCGACGTCATGTTGGTCTCCGAACTGCACGCCGCCGGTGCGCTGGCCCAAGCGGCTGGCCGCGCTGTCGGCTACGAGCGCACCGCGCTGCTGTTCATCGACCGAGACGCCGCCACGCTGTCGGTGGTGCGCAGCGACGACGGTTCGATAGTCAAGGTCCTGAGCCGCAGTCTGCACAGCACCGACGCGTTAGCGGTGCTGACCGACATGGTCTCGGCCGTCGAGGCCCAGGGCGCGCCGCCCCAGGGCATGTTCGTTGTCGGCGCGGGCGTCGACATCGCCTCGGTCAAGGCGCACCTGGCCGATCTCGTCTCGCTTCCCGTCAACGCCCCCGAGGAGTCCGGGCTCGCGCTCGCGCGTGGCGCCGCCCTCGCCGCGGCCAACGCCCCGATATTCGACGCCACCACCGCGGGCCTGGCGTACTCACTCGATCCCGACGGGACGACGGCAGGCAAGCCCGTCGCCCTCGCCAACGCCGCCACCCAGATGGCGCCGGTCGACGGTGCCGCCGCGGCGGCGATGGCCTACTCGGCATACGACGACGATTTCGACGGTGACCCCGACGCCGACGCGTACGAACCCGTCGACGCGCCGCGCGCCGAGGAGGGACGCAAGCCGTTCCTGCTCGTCGGCAGCGCGTTGACGTCGATCTTCGTGTTCGGTGTCGTCGCGCTGGTGATCACGCTGGCCGTCAATATTCGCCCCACCGTCGACCAGCGGCCCGACCCCGGCCAGGCCGCGATCATCCCGAGCGCGCTGCCGCCCGCCGCGCCTCCGGTCGAGGAGGCCGCACCGGCACCGCTGCCCGCGCCGCCGCCTGCCCAGACGATCCAGGCGCCCGTGCCCGTGGTGCAGCAGGCGCCGGCCGCCCCGCCGCGCACCGTCTACGTCGAGCAGCCGCAGGCACCCGCCCCGGTTCCCGAGGCTCCGCCGCCGCCCGCGGCCCCACCGCCGCCCCCGCCGGCGGCACCCGTGATCCCGGCGCCCGTCATCATTCCGGCGCCGATCTGGCAGCCGCCTGTCTGGCAGCCGCCGAGGTGGCGTCCGCCATGGGAGCGGCCGGAGCGTCCGTCCTATAACGATGACGACGACTGGCCACAGCGCCCGCCGTGGCAGCCGCCGCAGCAGACGCAGGAACCCGAGACGCCGCCATGGCAGCCGCCCTGGGAACCCCCGCGGCAGACGCAGCAACCCCAGGAGCCGCAGTGGCCGCAGTGGCCGGGTTCGGGATCGGGATCGGGATCGGGATCGGGTGGACACTCCGGTTCGGGATCCCGTGACTCGGGTGGATCCCGGGGCCCTGGTGGTTCGGGCGGCTCGGGTGGCGGCGGGAACTGCTTCCTGATCTTCTGCGGGTAGGGCGCTGGTCGCGGCGAGCGACCACGATTAGACACCCACCGTTGGTCTGCTGCTCGGTGTCGCGTAGCAACTAGCTCATCGCGACGGCATATCCAGGGCATATGCGATGCACTGTGTTTGGTACGGGCTATCTCGGGGCGACACACGCGGCCGGGATGGCCGAGTTGGGCCATGAGGTCATCGGTGTGGACATCGACCCCGGCAAGATCGACAAGCTGGCTGCCGGCGACATCCCGTTCTATGAGCCAGGCCTGCGAAAGATGCTGCGGGACAACCTGGAAGCCGGTCGCCTGCACTTCACGACCGACTACGACGCCGCGGTCGAGTTCGCCGACGTGCACTTCCTGGGCGTAGGCACCCCACAGAAGAAGGGGGAGTACGGCGCTGATCTGCGGCACGTGCACGCCGTGGTTGACACGCTGGTGCCGCGGCTGCGCCGCCCCGCGGTGATCGTCGGAAAGTCCACCGTGCCGGTCGGCACCGCCGCCGAACTGTCCGCGCGCGCCCGCGACCTCGCCCCTGCGGGGGTCGACGTCGAGATCGCCTGGAACCCGGAGTTCCTCCGCGAGGGCTTCGCGGTGCACGACACCCTGCATCCCGACCGCATCGTGCTGGGTGTGCAGCGGGGTTCGGTGCGTGCCGAGGCCGCGATCCGCGACCTCTACGCGCGGCTGCTCGACGAGGATGTGCCGTTCCTGGTCACCGACCTGCAGACCGCGGAACTGGTGAAGGTGTCGGCGAATGCCTTCCTGGCCACCAAGATCTCGTTCATCAACGCGATATCGGAGGTCTGCGAGGCCGTCGACGCCGATGTCACTGTGCTCGCCGACGCACTGGGCCACGACCCACGGATCGGACGTCGATTTCTCAACGCTGGACTGGGATTCGGCGGCGGCTGCCTACCGAAGGACATCCGGGCGTTCATGGCCCGGGCCGGCGAACTCGGCGCCAACCACGCCCTGACCTTCCTGCGCGAGGTCGACAGCATCAACATGCGCCGACGCACCCGCATGGTCGAGCTGGCCACCAGGGCGTGCGGCGGGTCGCTGCTGGGCGCCAACATCGCCGTGCTCGGTGCGGCGTTCAAGCCGGAGTCCGACGATGTGCGCGACTCACCTGCGCTCAATGTCGCCGGGCTGCTGCAGCTCAACGGGGCAGGAGTCAACGTCTACGACCCCCAGGCCATGGAGAACTCGCGGCGGTTGTTTCCGACACTGAACTACTCGACCACGATCGATGAGGCGTGCGAGCGGGCCGACGCCGTACTGGTACTCACCGAGTGGCAGGAGTTCGTGGACCTCGATCCGCATCGGCTGGCGGCCACCGTGCGCGCGAAAGTGGTTGTCGACGGCCGAAACTGCCTGGACGTCGACATGTGGCAGGACGCGGGGTGGCGGGTGCACGCCCTGGGCCGGCGCATTCCGGAGCGTTAAGCTCGGGTCATGACGGTCAGGCAGCGCCTGCACTGGTTCGCCCTGCACGGGGTGATCCGCCGACTCGCGTCGTTTGGCGCCAAACGGGGCGAGCCGCAGGGTCGGCTGATCGCGGACCCCGCGGTGCGCGCCGATCCCGGCGGTTACGCCGACGAACTCCGCGCCATGGGACGGCTGGTCCGCGGCCGCGCGGCGTGGCTGACCACCGACCACGCAGTCGCCCATCAACTGCTGCGCTCGGATGACTTCGCCGTCTTGGCGATAGGCAAGACTCTGCCGCGGCCGTTGTACTGGCTGGAGCAGAAGACGGTGGTCAAGGGGCGACTGCACCCGCTGCGGCCGCCGTCACTGCTATCCGTCGAGCCGCCCGAGCACACCCGCTACCGCAAGATGGTGTCGTCGGTTTTCACCACCAGAGCCGTTGCCGCCCTGCGTGAACGGGTCGAAGAGGCCGCCATGGGGCTGATTGACGGATTGGACACCGCCGGCGGGACCGTCGACATCGTGGAGCACTACTGCTCGCAACTTCCGGTGACCGTGATCGGTGACATCATCGGCGTGCCCGACCACGACCGGCCGCGCATCCTCGAGTTCGGCGAGTTGGCGGCCCCAAGCCTGGACATCGGGCTGGCCTGGGACCAATACCGCCGGGTCGAGCGTGGGCTGGACGGATTCAACGTCTGGCTCGCCGACCACATTCGTCATCTGCGCAGTTCGCCGGGTGAGGACCTGATGAGTCAGCTCATCGACGCGAGTGAGGGCGGCGCCCGCCTCAATGACGAGGAACTGCGCGCCACGGCAGGTCTGGTGCTCGCCGCGGGATTCGAGACGACCGTCAACCTGCTGGGTAGTGGGATCCGGATTCTGCTGGAGCATCCCGAGCAACTCGCGCTGCTGCTGGAGCAGCCCGACCTCTGGCCCGGAGCCGTCGAGGAGATTCTGCGGCTCGAGTCGCCGGTGCAGATGAGCGCACGGGTGGCCAAGGTCGACACCGAGGTGGCGGGCAAGACGGTCAAGGCGGGTGACCCCGTCATCATCTATCTCGCCGGCGCCAACCGTGATCCCGACGTGTTTCCCGACCCGCACCGCTTCGACGTCACCCGCGAGAACGCGGGCAGGCACCTGTCGTTCTCCGGCGGTCGGCACTTCTGCCTCGGCGCGGCACTGGCGCGGGCGGAGGGCGAAGTCGGGTTGCGGACATTCTTCGAGCGCTACCCGGACGCCGCTCTGGCAGGTGCGGGAAGTCGGCGTGACACACGGGTGCTGCGCGGATGGGCATCCCTTCCGATCAACCTTGGCCAGGCGCAGACAGCGGTACGTTCCTAGCATGGACGTCCGGGCAACGCTCATCACCGAGACCAAGGCATTCGGCGATCTCTATCGCGACGCCGACCCGACGACGCCGGTGTCAACATGTCCCGGCTGGACCCTGAACCAACTGTTCAAACACGTCGGCCGCGGCAACCGTTGGTGTGCACAGATCATCAACGACCGACGCCAGGAGCCGCTCGACCCGCGTGAGGTGCGCGACGGCAAGCCGCCCGAGGACGTCGACGGCGCGATCGCCTGGCTGGAATCCGGCGCGCAGCAGGTCCTCGACGCCGTCGACCATGTCGGTGCCGATGCGCGGGTGTGGACGTTCAACGGGTCCAAGCCCGCGGGCTGGTGGATCCGGCGCCGTGTGCACGAGATGACAGTGCACCGCGCCGACGCCGCGTTGGCGCTCGGATCAGAGTTCGAGCTGCCCGCCGCGCAGGCCGCCGACGCAGTCAGCGAGTGGATCGAGCTGATCATCAACGGTGCCGACCGCCACGCGCCGCCGCTGGAGCCGGGGCGCACGCTGCACCTGCACGCCACCGACGACGGTTTGGGCCCGACGGGCGAGTGGACGATCGTCAACGACGAGGACGGTTTGAGCTGGTCGCACAACCACGCCAAGGGTGAGGCGGCGGTTCGCGGCAGGGCCGTCGACCTGCTGCTGGGCATCACCCGGCGGCGGAGCGCCGCGGAGGCCTCGCTCGAGGTGTTCGGCGATGCGGCGGTGTGGGACGGGTGGCTGGCCCGCTCGCCGTTCTAGGCTGACCGGATGCGAGGGATCATCCTGGCGGGCGGATCGGGCACGAGGTTGTACCCGATCACGATGGGCGTCAGCAAGCAGTTGCTTCCGGTGTATGACAAGCCGTTGATCTACTACCCGCTGTCGACGTTGATGATGGCGGGCATCCGCGACATCCAAGTGATCTCGACTGCCGGCGACGCGCCGGCATTTCACCGGTTGCTCGGTGACGGCAGTGAATTCGGCGTCGACATCACCTACGCCACCCAGAGCCAACCCGACGGTCTGGCGCAGGCGTTCGTCATCGGCGCTGACCACATCGGAACGGACTCGGTCGCACTGGCGTTGGGGGACAACGTCTTCTACGGGCCGACGCTGGGCACCAGCCTGGGCAGGTTCCACGACGTCAAGGGCGGCGCGATATTCGCCTACTGGGTGGCCAATCCCACGGCCTACGGTGTGGTGGAGTTCGGCGAGGACGGCACCGCACTGTCGCTGGAGGAGAAGCCCGCGAACCCCAAGTCGAACTACGCGATACCAGGGCTGTACTTCTACGATAACGACGTCATCGAGATCGCCAAGTCGCTGAAGCCCTCCGCGCGTGGGGAATTCGAGATCACCGAGATCAACCAGCGCTACCTCGAGCAGGGCCGACTCTCGGTCGAGGTGCTGGCCCGCGGCACGGCCTGGCTGGACACCGGAACGTTCGACTCGCTGCTGGACGCCAGCGACTATGTCCGTACCATCGAACGCCGCCAGGGCCTGAAAGTCGGTGTGCCCGAGGAGGTCGCCTGGCGTATGGGCTTCATCACCGATGAACAGCTCGAGGCCCGCGCGAACGTTCTGCTCAAGTCGGGGTATGGCGCCTATCTGCTGGAGCTGCTGGCTCGCCGCTAGGGGTGGCCAGCACGGCGGCGATGCCGGTCGTCAAGGGCACCGACAACGCCAGCGCGATCCCGCCGACCGCGGATCGGGCGACCTCGATCGCCACACTCTCACTGGTCAGCACGTCGCTCAGCGACCGGTTGGCGACGCTGAACAGCAGCAGCAGCGGAAGCGCGCTACCGGCGTAGGCGAGCACCAGCGTGTAGACGGTGCTGGCGATGTGGTCGCGTCCCACCCGCATCGCGCCGACGAAGACCGCTGTCCGCGAGGCCCCGTGCTCGGCGAGCTCGAAGGCCGTCGAGGCCTGCGTCACGGTCACATCGTTGAGCACGCCGAGCGAGCCGATGATGAACCCGGCCAGCAGCAGACCCGTGATCGACACGTTGCCCATATAGGCGGCGACCTCGTTGTTCTGATCCTCCGAGAGTCCCGTCAAGTGCGCTAATTCGATTGCCGCCCAAGACAGTACGGCTGCCAGCAGTAGGGAGGCCAGGGTTCCGAGTAGGGCCGCGCTGGTACGCAGGCTCACCCCGTGTGCCAGATAGATGACGGCGTAGAGGATTACCGCGGCCGCGACGAGTGACACGGGAACCGCTGGCGCGCCATCGCGTAGCGCGGGTAGCAGGAACACCACCAGCACCGCGAAGGCGACGACAATCCCGATCATTGCCCGCAGCCCCCGCCACCGCGCCACCGCCACGACCACGACGGCGAATACGGTGGCCAGCGCGACCAGCGGCCACGTCCGCTCGAAGTCGTAGAACGAGTAGGTGGTGGAGCCGTTCTGGTCGACCTGCCGGCTGATCCTGATGTTGTCACCGACCGCGAGATGCGGCTGGCCTGGGCCGCCGCTGAACTCGAGGAGGGTGTTCGCACCCTCATTGGGTCCAGAGTCGATCGCGACGAGCGACTGAACGCACTCGCCTCCGCCAGCGGGTGCGGCGACAGGCGGGGCGGTCAGTACCGCGCCCGCCGACGGACTACCGCAGTCCGCGGCACCGCTGGAGCGCACGTGACCCGCCTCCGTGGTCACCGCGCCGCCGGTCGCGTTCTGAAATGGCAGCGGGATGTCGGCCTTCTCCTGGCTCGGCCACAGCACCGCGGCGCCGATGACGACAGCCAGGCCGATGGCGATCAGGAGGCCCACGACGATCCTGGCGGCCAACGGCCCCAGGGGCGCGGGCCCACTCATGGAGTGGGTATGCGATCCAGACACAGGGCACCACGGTACCCACGTGAACGCGGGCTACTGCTGGTAGCTCGCCAGGAAGTTGCCCATCCGCTCGATGGCGTTGGCGAGGTCGCGCGACCACGGCAGCGTCACGATGCGCAGGTGATCGGGCGCGGGCCAGTTGAACCCGGTGCCCTGGGTGACCAGGATCTTCTCCTGCAGCAGCAGGTCGAGCACCAGCTGCTCGTCGTCGCGGATGTCGTGCACCTCGGGGTCCAGCCGCGGGAAGGCGTACAGCGCACCCTCGGGCTTCACGCACGACACCCCGGGGATCTCGTTGAGCTTGGCCCAGGCCACGTCACGCTGTTCGAGCAGACGACCGCCGGGCAGGACGAGGTCGTCGATGCTCTGGTGTCCACCGAGTGCCACCTGAATAGCGTGCTGCGCAGGCACATTGGGGCACAGGCGCATATTCGACAGCAGGCTGATGCCCTCGATGAAGCTCGCGGCGTGCTCCTTGGGGCCCGTGATCACCAGCCAGCCCGCGCGGTAACCGGCCACCCGGTAGGCCTTGGACAGGCCGTTGAACGTCAGGCACAGCTGATCGGGCGCCACCGATGCCATCGCGATGTGCTCGGCGTCGTCGTACAGGATCTTGTCGTAGATCTCATCGGCGAGCAGAAGCAGCTGGTGCTTACGCGCGAGATCGGCCATCTGCTGCAGGATTTCGCGGCTGTACACCGCGCCGGTGGGGTTGTTCGGGTTGATCACGACGAGTGCCTTGGTGCGCTCGGTGATCTTCGACTCGAGGTCGGCGATATCGGGCTGCCAGCCCTGGGTCTCGTCGCACAGGTAGTGCACGGGAGTGCCGCCGGCCAGCGCCGTCGACGCGGTCCACAGCGGGTAGTCCGGCGCGGGGATCAGTACCTGGTCGCCGTTGTCCAGCAGCGCCTGCAGCGTCATGGTGATCAACTCGGAGACGCCGTTGCCCAGGTACACGTCGTCGATGTCGAAGCGGGGAAAGCCGTCGACCAGTTCGTAGCGGGTGAACACCGCACGCCGGGCGCTGGGGATGCCCTTGGAGTCGGAGTATCCCTGCGCGTACGGCAGCGCCTGGATCATGTCGCGCATGATCACATCGGGTGCCTCGAAGCCGAACGGCGCGGGGTTGCCGATGTTCAGCTTGAGGATGCGGTGTCCCTCGGCCTCAAGCCTGGCGGCGTGATCGTGCACGGGACCGCGGATCTCGTACAGGACATCCTGCAGCTTGGACGACTGCGCGAACGTGCGCTGTCGTGGCTGATTCCCGGTGCCATGCCAGGGAAGCTGATGGGTGGTCACGCGTTCAATGGTCTCATTACCGTCCACCCAATTAGCTGGCCAGGCGGGGTGCGCTGCTCCGGGAAGCAGTAAACCCCCTCCGCTAGGGGTGGAGGGGGCTTACTGGCTCGAGGGGACAGTCGCCCAGTTCCACGTGCTGCCGGGGTCCGGAACTGGGTCTCTGGTGTGAACCAAGAGCAGGGTATCGACACCGCAGGAACGTGTTGCCGTTTACCGAATGGCAAGTATTTGAATGTTTGCATCATCAAGTAGTTGGAACGTCCGGGAAGCCCTTGAACAGGCTAGATGTCAAGTTCCAGTTCAGCTTGGGATTTCAAGATCGGTTGTTCCAGGTATATGACGACATCTCACGTGAGAACACAGTAGGCCCCCTCCGCGGGGAGGGGGCCTACCGATCAGGGTGTTCTCACACCGGTGTCACCGGTGGTGGTTACTCGTTGCCCGAGTCGCCGGAGCCCGAGCTGTCCGAGCCGGAGCTGTCCGAGCCGGACCCGGTGTTGGCGGTGCCGGTACCCGTTGCAGGCTTGTCGGGCGTGGCGACGGTCTCGGTGTCGGTCTTGGACGGCGCGGTCGTCGTCGAAGAGCCGTTGTTGGACACACCGGTGTTCACCTTGCCCGGTTCGGCCTTGTTGCCGTCCTTGGTATCGGTGCGGGTGTCGGCCGGCTTCTCCTTCTCGGCGGCGGTCGCGGTGTCTTCCTTGGTGACGGCGACGTTGTCGGTCTCCTCGGTCACGGTGACCTTCTCGACGACAGGCTCGACGACGACAGGCTCGACGACGACGGGCTCCACGGCGACAGGTGTCACAACAACGGGCTCGGTGGTGACGGGCTTCGTCTCAGCCGTGTTGGACCCCGGGTCCACCTCGGTCTTCGGCGTCTCGACCACCGTGTCAGTGGGTGTCTCCAGGGAGACGGTCGCTGTGGTCAGGTTCGGAATCGAGGCGATGCCATCAGCGGGAGTCTCCACCGGGGCGGTGGTCTTGAAGGCGAACGACGCGGGCCCGGCGATCGCATTCGCGATGAGCTTGGGAATGGTCACCAACAGGGAGGCGATGATGCCGTTGTTGTGCGGCGCCGCGGGATCCCAGGTGAGCAGACCCGGGTAGAAGGTCTTGTAGCCGTCAACCTCGTAAGCGGCCGTGTACCCGTTCAGGATTGCACCGGCGAGCACGCCGGGGGTGTTGATGATGGCGCCCAGCGCTGCCAGCGGATCAGCTGTGCGCAGCGCGTTCACCAGGGCCTGGCCCTGGTCGCCGAGCGCCTCGACGGTGCCCATGACCGGGCCCAGCGCGCCAACGGCCAGGGGAAGCAGCATCGTGAATAGATCGGTGCCCGCCGCGACCACCCTGACCAGGGTGTCCGCCATCTGGCGGGGAATCGTCAGGACTTCGGCGATCGGGAATGCCGCGAAAACCAGCTGCCCGATCATGTTGTTGACCGCGTTGGCCGCGCCGACGACATCGCCCTGGGAGATGGCGGTGACCATCTTCTGCATTTCCGGCACCACGATGGCGGTGGCCCAGGTGCCCAAGCTCTGGCCCAGGGCCCCGAGGCTGCTGACCACGGTCTGGGCGTAGCCGAGCTGGTTGGTGAGCAGCGCCCGCAGGATCGGGGCGGGATCGGTTGCAACCGACTGCCCGATTCCCACGACGTTGGTGACGACGCCTCCGATCACGTCCGCCCACTGCTGGATGGGGTTAGTCGATGCCGCGAGGTCGACCATGGCCGAGCTGATGGCCGGGACCTGGATGTTGGCCGGCGCCGACGGTGAGATCGGCGAGATGAGGAGGGCGCTGGCAGCGACCAGCGAGGCTCCGACGGCGAGACGTGGGCGAACAGCTACCTGCATGTGAATCCTTACCTATGGCGGACTTGTGTCGTGCTGGCCGAGCTGTTCATGGAGATCTGCGTGCATGGGCCTGAAATCTCACAGGTAGTTATCAGCCAACCGAGCGCACGCTAGCACCTAGAACGTGTTGCTGTTTACGAAAATGTAAATTCGCTAAAAGTTGCGCATGAAAATGTTCAATGCGACAGCACGACGCTGACATGCACGTTTTGATGAGCCATAAATAGTACCGATGCGTCAACTCACGCGCTAGCCACCTCGACGACGCGTAGTTGTAAGACCCCTCTCGGGGTACGTCGAGACGAGCTGACGCAACTGGCGCGCGATGATCGGCCAGCTCGCCAGCCCGATAAGCCCCTGCGGTCGAGGGTTCAGACGGCGGCAGCCCAGCAAACGCTTGCTGGGCTGCCGAGGGTGCGCGTGCGTGGCGGGTTCGGCCTAGCGCTTGCCGGGCCGCTTCGTGCCGGGTGCGATCGCCAGACCCTTGACCGGTGGGCGAGGCTTTTCCTCTGACGCTGCCTCGGGCTCCGATTGCGGTTCGGGTTCGGCCTGCGCCGGCGCTGCGGCCTCAGCCGGAGCGGGAGTTGTCGCGGCGGGCTTCTTGGCGCCGGGCTTCTTGATCCCACCCGCGAGTCCCAATCCACCCTTGGCGGTCGGCGGCTTCGGCGCGGCAGTTTCTGCGGGTGCCTCGGGTGCCTCGGGTGCCGGGGTCTCGGCCGCTGGTGCCTCTGCAGGCGCAGCCGGTGCCGCAGCCGCGGGCTTCTTGGCGCCGGGCTTCTTGATGCCGCCGGCGAGTCCCAGTCCACCCTTGGCGGTCGGAACCGGGGGAGCGGCTTCGGCGGCGGGCGCCTCGGCTGCGGGTGCTTCCGCGGCGGGTGCCGCAGCCGCGGGCTTCTTGGCGCCGGGCTTCTTGATGCCGCCCGCGAGGCCCAGGCCGCCCTTTGCGGGTGCCGGGGTCTCCGCGGCTGGAGCCTCTGCGGGTGCCGCGGCGGCCGGTTTCTTGGCGCCGGGCTTCTTGATCCCGCCGGCCATACCCAGGCCGCCCTTGGCCGGTGCCGGGGTCTCGGCTGCTGGAGCCTCTGCAGCGGCGGGCTTCTTGGCGCCGGGCTTCTTGATGCCACCGGCCATGCCCATGCCCTTGGCCGGTGCGGCCGGAGCCGCGGCCTCGGTCTTGGCGGCGGGCTCGGGAGCGGACTCCTCGACTTCTTCCTCTGGCTCGACAACCGCGGCCTCGGCGGGTGCTGCGGCTTCTTCGGCGGCAGCACGCTTCTCGGCGAGCACTGCCGACCACTCGGCGGCAGCACCCTTGGCGGGCAACGCGACTGCGTCCTTGTCCAACGACGCGAGCAGCAGCTGGGCCACGTCGAGAACCTCGGCCGACTTGCCCAGCTCCTCGGCCTTGTCGCCGACACCGTCGGTCATCATCACACGGCAGAACGGGCAGCCGGTGGCGATCGTCTTGGCGCCGGTGTCCAGCGCCTCCTCCACGCGTTCGTGGTTGACGCGCTTGCCGATGTGCTCTTCCATCCACATCCGCGCACCGCCCGCGCCGCAGCACAGGCCGCGGTCGGCGTGCCGTGGCATCTCGGTGAGCGTGGCGCCCGAGGCCCCGATCAGCTCACGCGGCGCCGAGTACTCCTTGTTGTGACGGCCGAGGAAGCACGGGTCGTGGTAGGTGACGTCCTGGCCGACGGGCTTGACCGCGACCAGCTTCTTGTCGCGGACCAGACGGTTCAGCAGCTGCGTGTGGTGCAGCACTGTGTAGTTGGTGCCCAGCTGCGGGTACTCGCGGCCGATGGTGTTGAAGCAGTGCGGGCAGGTGGCGATGATCTTGCGGTCGACGGTCTCAACACCCTCGAACAGCTCGTTGATGGTCTCGACGTTCTGCGCGGCCAACTGCTGGAACAGGAACTCGTTGCCCGCGCGTCGGGCCGAGTCGCCGGTGCAGGTCTCGCCGGTGCCCAGGACCAGGAACTTCACGCCCGCGGCGGCCAGCAGCTCGGCGACAGCCTTGGTGGTCTTCTTCGCGCGGTCCTCGAAGGCACCCGCGCAGCCGACCCAGAACAGGTACTCGAAGCCGTCGAAGGAGTGCACGTCCTGGCCGTAGACCGGGACATCGAAGTCGACCTCGTCGATCCAGGTGGTGCGCTCGCGGGCGCTCTGCCCCCACGGGTTGCCCTTGGTCTCGAGGTTCTTGAACAGCACGCCGAGTTCACCGGGGAACTCAGATTCGACCATGACCTGGTAGCGGCGCATGTCGACGATGTGGTCGATGTGCTCGATGTCGACGGGGCACTGCTCGACGCACGCGCCGCAGTTGGTGCAGGACCACAGCACGTCGGGGTCGATGACGCCGCCCTGCTCGGCGGTGCCGACGAGCGGTCGGGTGGCCTGCTCAGGACCCGATCCCATGATCCGTTCGAAACCGGACTCGGGAACGTGGTCGTGCGCGTCGTGCTTGGTCTCGACGAATCCGCCCTCGGTCGAGGTCAGTTCCTCGACGGCGTTCTCGTCGGGCATCGGCTTCTCGCCGAGGATGTAGGGAGCCTTGGCGAACATGTGGTCGCGCAGGTTCATGATGATTAGCTTGGGGGACAACGGCTTTCCGGTGTTCCACGCGGGGCACTGCGACTGGCAGCGGCCGCACTCGGTACACGTGGTGAAGTCGAGGTAGCCCTTCCAGGTGAAGTCCTCGATCTTGCCGCGACCGAACACCGCGTCCTCGGCAGGATCCTCGAAGTCGATCTTCTCGCCTTCGTGCTCCATCGGAAGCAGCGGGCCCAAGCCGTCCGGCAACCGCTTGAAAGTGACGTTGATGGGAGCCAGGCCGATGTGAAGGTGCTTGGAGTGCAGCACGATCAGCAGGAACACCAGCATGACGCCGATGTGGCCGATCAGGGCAATGGTTTCGATCCACATGTTGGCGGTGTGCCCCAGGGGGGCCAGCAGTGCGGCCATACCGTCGGAGAAGAACGCGCCGCTCTGGTACGGGAACTCCTCGCCGAGCGTGTTGACCGCTGCGCCGCGGAAGATCGCGTAGGTCAGGATGACCAGGAAGATCATGAACAGGATCTCCCACGCGCCGCCGGTGTGGGATCCGTAGAAGCGCGACTCCCGTCCGAGCTTCTTGGGCTCACGGGTGATGCGGATGATCGCAAAGACAGTGATGCCGGCCAGCACGGCCAGGGCGAAGAAATCTTGCAGGAAGCCCAGGACGGCCCACCGGCCGACGAACGGGATGTGGAACTCGGGGTTGAACAGCACACCGTAGGCCTCGACATACACCGAGCCGAGGACGAAGAAGCCCCACATGGTGAAGAAGTGCGCGAGACCGGGGATGGACCATTTCAGGAGCTTCGACTGGGCGAAGACTTCCTTGTTCTGGTTGAGGAAGCGGCGTAGCAGGTCGTCCTTGCGGCCGCGCTCGTCGCCGAGTTTCTGCCCCGAGCGGATCAGGGTGGTCAGCCACAGCACGCGCTTCGCGGCGAAGATCAAGACCACCGCGGTCATCAGTAATCCAATGACCAACCTGCTCACTTCGAGCGTGTGCTGCACCGCGTGCCTCCCAAGTTCAAGCTACCGACCAGTAACTTAGACATGTTACTTACGGGTAACTTATGCTAGATGCCTGATGATAGTTACATCCATGCGACAAATGACGCTATGAAGGCTCACCTAACAAACCCGGTTGTGCTGCCATTCTCGAGGCTGTTTGACGTGATGTGGTCGAGCGCCCGATGCCTTATACCCGCGATCGCTGGGGGCCAAGCGCGCCGATGACCGTGGTCGGAGCTGTCGATCGGCTCCTGATGCCGCACATGGCCCCCGGCGCCAATGCGTTGCTGGCCCACGCAGCCGCCGCGGTGACAGTGGCCATAGTCACACGGACTGCGACCTACGCCGGGGTGCTCAGGATGGCTCGCAGCATGGAGATCAGCTCCGACCGGGACTCCGCCCCCAGCCTGCGACGGATGCGGGCGACGTGGTGTTCGACGGTCTTGGCGGAGATGAGCAGCTGGCTTCCGATATCGCGGTAGGGCATGCCCTGCAGCACCAGTTCGGCCACCTCGCGTTCACGGTCGGACAACCGCGACCACGTCGGCATCGACGACGCCGGCCCCGGCGCGGCCACCGTCAACGGCGCGTTGTCCGCGTCGTCCTGGGCGGTCACCGAGACCTTGAGGTCGCGCGCCAGCGCAAGCATCGCCGCCGACACGCGTCCGTCCGGTGTCTGCAGCGCGGCCTGGCTTGCCAGCCGCGTCGCGTCCCAGCCGAGACCGAACTGCGCCAGCGAGCGGGCGGCGGCCGTCACGTCGTCGACCTCGACATGATTGGCCAGCACCCGCAACCAGGTGCGGCCCGCCGTCGCCAGCGATCGTGCGAACGCGCTGTGTCCGGCGGCCGCTGTCAACGCCTGTCCGTGCGGTGCCACCGACTCCGGTGAGTTGGCGAGGATGCCCGCGTGGACTCCCGCCCAGTGCAGCGGCAGCGACCACAGCGTCGGATTGCCCAGTGCGGCAAGCAGTCCGAAGGCGTCGGTGATGACGTGCTCGAGACGCTGGACCTGACGCAACCGCGCGGCCGCGACCCACAGTTCGCCGAGCGGCAGAAGTGAGTACAGGTCGACGGAGTACTCGGTGAGGACCTCGACGGCCGCATACCAGTGTTTCTGGAGGGCGCCGCTGTCGCCGCTGCGCCGGGCGATGGCAGTCTGCAGGGCCGCGGACCACAACGCGTCACGGCGGTGCAGATCCGGCACCCCGGCGACGGCGGCGACGTCTGCGGCCGCCGCCGACAGTTGACCGTCCTGCATCCGGATCCAGCCGAGCAGGAGCCGGTGTCGATGCGTGGCGAAGCCGGTGTCGCCGTCGGTGGCCCGTACGGCGCGGGTGATCACACTGCGGGCGCGCACGGGATCGCCACCGTGCAGCGCGGCGAGTGTGACGAGTGCCGCGGGTGTGTCCGGTGCTACGCCCGCGGCCGCGGGCTCCGAACCGATCGCCTGCGAAAGGCGGGACATTGCAGCCGGATACGGGCTGTCGAGCGTCGCGAGGAGACCCTCGCTGAGGCTGCGGGCGGCTCTGGCGGCCGACGTCGGTGGACCCACGTCGTCACCCCCGGCCGCCGCCCGCGCGGCCGCGGCATCACCGACGCCCATCGCCGCGATGACTCCCGCGGCCGACACGACGGCATCGGGGTACGGGCCGAGCCAGGCGAACAACTCGGCGGCTTGGGCGGCGGCGCCGTCGTGCACTGCGATGCTGGCGGCGATCCGTACCGCCGCGGCTCGTTCGGCGGGGTCCTCGGAGCTGAGCAGTTCGTCGGCCAACCCGCCGGCAGCGCCGCAGTCGCCGGTGGCGGCCAGGGCGTCGGCCAGGCGCGCGTCGGGGGTCCTCGCACCGACCTGGACGGCGGCACGGTAGAGCCGGGCGGCCCGACTGGGATGATCCTGATGGCGCTCGGCGAACTCGGCCAGCGCATCGGCCAGCAGTGGGTCCCGCATCCCGTGATCGGCCAGTCGTAACGCGAGATCCATTGACAGCGAGGATCTCTCGGTCTGGGCGCGCAGCAGTGCGATCTCGAGGTCGTGGTGGCGCGTGGTGCCCACCGTCTGAGTGAGGCATTGATGCAGCGCGCGCAGGAAGGTCTGGCTGTGCGACGGTGCGATGAGGCCGGTGGCCCTGGCGTGATCGACCAGGCGTGCACCCTCGGCGCCGTTGAGTCCGACCGCCGCCGCGACGTCATCCGGACCGAGTTCGGGGCTCAGCGACGAGATCAGCAGGGCATCCAGGACGCCGTCGTCGACGCGGCGCAGGCGGTCGACGAGGGCGGCGCGGGCGGCCCGAGCGATGACCGCGGCGGGTGCCTCGGCGTCGGTTGACCCGAGGGCGGTGACCGCCGCGTGCACCAGGAAGGGCAGACCCGCCGTGGCGGCGACCAACGACCGGATCACGTCCGCCGGTGGTGTCGAACCGAGTGATTCGGCTGCGACGCGGGCGATCTCGGGTGGTGTCAGCGGTCCGAGCACTATCGCGGGCGACTGTCTCTCCGTCGCGGTCGACAACGCCGTCAACCCGGCGTGGTGCACCAGCGGTTGCGCCGAGATCACCACCGTCGTCGCAGCATCGTCCACGATGTCGACCAGGCGATGCAGTTCGGCGTCGTCGAGCATGTGGGCGTCATCGATCACGACCGCGGCGCCCGGCGGATCGCCGTCGCGTGGCGCACGCGCGATAACGCTCACCCCCGCGTCGCGCAGTGTTGCGCGCACCGTGTTCAGGAGCGTGGTCTTGCCGGTACCGATCCCACCCGACACCAGAGCCTTCATGGGCTCGGTGGCCGTCAGCGTCGCGACGACATCGGGTGCGATCACGGAACGCTAGGCACCAGGGGGACTTCGGCGGCCGGAGGTGGCACGGCCGCGACCTCCGGAATGGTCTCGACGACGGGCATGGCCGCGGGCGTCGACGGGACCACCGGGTCCGGGGCGGTCGTCGGCGGATCGGCGTCCGGGGTATCGGGCTGCGTCGGAACCGTCGTGGTCGTGATGGGCGGGCGCGTTGTGGTCGTCGTCGGCGGAGGCGTCGTCGTGGTGGTGGGCGGCGTCGTCGTCGTTGTGGTCGTGGTGGTGGTCGTCGTGGTGGTGGTGGTCGTTGTTGTGGTGGTGGTAGTCGTGGTCGGCGACGTGGTGGTGGTTGTAGTCGTGGTCGGCGCAGTGGTCGAGGACGGTGGAGCGGTGGCGGTCGTGGTCCGAACGTCCTCGCTCTGGGCGGTGGTCTCGGTCGAGGGCACGACGGTCGTGGTGATCCGGCCGTCCTCACCGGTGCGGGTGATCGTCACGTTCTCGATCACCGGGTCGAGCGGACTCGACGTGCCGGTCAACGTCACGGCAAGGCCGCCGGCCGCCAACAACAGGGCCGCCGCGGCCGCACCGAACAGGATCGGCGGGCGCTTGTACCAGGGCAGCGGTTCCGAAACGGGTTCGACGGCCTCATCGCGGGCGAACTCCATCTGTGGGCGGGCGTCGGTCGGCCCACCCCAGTCCTCGCCGGTCCATTCATTGCCCTCGTAGGGCACGGGCTCGTCGGACTGAGCACCCTCGGACCACGCCAACGAGTCGGCGGCCGCCGTGTCGGCCGCACTCGGGGCAGCCTGGGTCGGTGGCGCACTCGCCGCCCAACCCATCGTCGGGGCCAGACCGGTGGGCGCGTCAACGGCGGGAGCCAGCCCGGTGGGGGCATCGGCCGCGAGCCCGCCCGCGGCAAGACCACCCGCAGCTGCCACCACGGCGGCACCGGCAGCGCTGACGACCTGGGGTTGCGGTGTCGTCACGACCTCGGCGCGCAGGCGCTCCGACAGCCGCTGTGTGATGAACGGGATCGATGCGCCGCCACCGATCGTGGCGACCGCGGTGACGGCAGCCAGCGGCACCCGGTAGCGCTGCAACGTCTCCTCGATGACCGACAGCACGTTCGACAGGGGTTGGTCGATGAGCCGCTCGAGTTCGGGGCGCGTGATCCGGACGTCGGAGGAGAACCCGGGCAGCGTGACGGGGATGACGGCGGTGGTCTCGGCGGACAGGCGTTCCTTGGCCTGCCGGCACGAGTCGCGCAGCGCGGCGAGCGAGCCGACGGCGGCCGTGCCCGCGGGGTCCGAGTCGCCGGCGTCGGCGACTCCGGCGATGACGTGGTTGAGCAGCGACTGGTCGATCAGGTCACCGGAGAACTCCGGGTAGCGGATGGTGTCGCCGACGGTGGCCATTCCCGCGCGGGCATCGGCGATCGTGATGCTGGTGCCGCTGCCGCCGAAGTCGCACAGCACGACAACACCGTCGGTGGGTAGCCCGGGTGTCACCCGAAGCGCGGCGAGGGCGGCGGCCGAATCCGGGACCAACTCCGGTGGAACACCGCCAGGGGCCAGTGACGGCTTGGAGCGCAACGCGTTTCGCAGTGCACCCAACACGCCGGGTCCCCAGTGTGCTGGCACGGCGATGGTGACCGGTGCGCCGCCACCCGCGTCGCGGGCGATGGCGTCGAGCGCCTCGACGAGGACGATCTCACCGCGGTGCGACGAACCGTCCGACGCAACCAGCGGAACGGGGTCGCCGACGCGTTCGACGAAGCCGGTGAGGACAAGCCTCGGCTGATTCGGCCCGAACTGATCACCGACCTCCGGTGCGCGGTCGTTGAACAGGGCCAGTGCCGAACGGCGCACGACCGGGGCGCGGCCGACGGCCGCCGCCACCAGATTCGTGGTGCCGACTGACAATCCGAGGGAGTCGCTCATCTATGTCCAGACCTTTTGCCGGATGGAGGTGGCCCGGGGGCCGAGCACGAGAATTCAGTTCCCCACCATAACCGCCGGGATGGGGATCCGGCGGTAACCCCCTAACGACACCAAACCCCTAATCACGTTCCCCCTAATGGGGTGTTCGAGGGGGTGGGATCGGCACCGATTCCGGGCGCTGCCTCCGTCGATAGCATTCGAAGACGAATCCGGTGACGAACTCTCGACACCGTGAAGCAGTTGTAAACCAAGGAGGCCAGCCGTGGCGAATTCGCTCCTCGACTTCGTGATGTCGGTGGTGCGTGACCCGGAGATCGCTGCCCAGTATGCGGCGAACCCGGCTCAGGCCATCGCCGACGCCGACCTCAGCGGTGTGACCGCATCAGATGTCAACAATCTGATTCCCGTCGTCGCCGAATCGTTCCCGTCGGCGGCCGCGTCGGCCGGTGTGGACCAGACCGGCTTGGATGTCTTCGGGGATGCCGGCGCCAACGTGTGGGCCAGTGGCGCCGCGACGGCGGCGTTCGACGCGTTCGACGACCACCTGCCGGTCCAGGGTGTCGACGACACCCATGCCGTCGTGACCGATCTGGTCACCCAGCACGACGACATCCTGTCGACCGTCATCGACACCGCAGACCCCGGCGTTCCGTCGCTCGTCACCGACGACGACGCCGCACTGGCCTTCGATGCGCCGGTGATCGACGACGTGCCCGTGCTGGACGCCCCCAACTGGGACCACCCAGATGCCACCCCCGGCGTCGATTCCGTCGGGGCTGACCACACCCCCCAATCCGACCCGACCGGGTTCGACCTGTTCGACTGATTCACCCCCTAGTGCGACGAAGGCGCGGCCAGCGATGGCCGCGCCTTTCTCGCGTTTGCCCACGTAGAGGGCGATTCGGAGGTATCCCCGGGCATCCCCTAACCCCCTAATCGACACCCCTAGCGAACCCCGTAATGGCGTCGTGAAGGCACGGGTTTCGACCCCGTTTCCGGCCTCTGCTGGGGTCCATAGATTGGTCATCAGTTCGCCGGAACGCCGGCAACCAGACCCAGACACACACAACCGAAAGGCACTCCGATGACGAACCTGATCGACTACATCCTCGACCTGTTCCGCAGCCCCCAGGTCGCCGCGTCCTTCATCGCGGACCCCGACGGCGCGATGCGTGACGCTGGCCTGCCCAACGTCAGCGCCGCGCAGCTGGCCTCGGTCGCAGCCACTGCCGCACCGGCGGGCTATGCCCTCGGCGGCGGCGATCCGGTTCTGGGCCTGCAGCGCGCGGTGGCCGACCACCACAGCATCGCCTCGCCGTTCTCGCCGCAGACGACGTTCGCGCCGCAGACCCAGACCGAGTTCGCGAGCCGGAACAACACCGACCTCGCCAGCAACAACGATTTCGCCAGCCCCGATCAGCACGCCGGTGCGAACGCGCAGAACGGCGCCTTCAACCTCGGCTTCGGTGACATCACCTTCGGCGACAAGACCTCCAACACCGCAACCAACGGTGGCGTGGTCGTCGACGGCGACAACAAGGGCGACATCGTCTCCGGCGACGGCGCGGTCCTCGGCAACAACAATCACGTCAACAACGGTGACGTCATCGCCGGAACCGGCTCCAACGTCAACATCGGCGAGGGCGACATCGAGGACAACGGCACCACCGCCACTGGCGGCAGCACCGTCATCCAGGACAACGAGGGCCCCGTCCTCAACGACGTCGACGCCAGTGCCGGCAACGGCGGCGGCGCCAGCTCCGGCGGCGGTGGTGGCCTGATCGGCATCGGCAACGGCGGCAACGACGCCACCGGTGGCAACGGCGGAGGCGGCGGCATCGTCATCGTCGACAACTCGACCAGCAGCAGCACCGTCGGCGGCAACCAGACCACCGCCGGTGGCGACCTGGGCAGCGATAACGCCACCGACAACTCGATCGACGCGTCGGTCGACAGCTCGGTGAACACCTCGGTGCAGACAGAGACCGAGAGCACCGTGGACGACCACAGCTTCAACAGCGCCATCGGGTCGGGCAACTCCACGGACATCGCGTCGCACAACGACACCGACCTGGCGTCGCACAACACGGCCGCTCTGGACGCGTTCTGATCTGACCGCACCACCACGCGACTGGCGGGGACCCCCTTAGGCGGGCTGGTCCCCGCCAGTTCGCACGCCTACGGTTGGTGACACCTTTGGAGCGAGAGAGGTCCATGACGCAACCCAATGACCCCCGCAAGGTCAAGGTCATCACTGAACTCATCGACCACAGCATCAAGATCGCCACGACGAACGATCGTGGAGACCTGGTCGACCGCCTGGCCAGAGCCAGAGAGCGCATCAACGACCCGCAGATCCGCGTGGTGATCGCCGGCCAGCTCAAGCAGGGCAAGAGCCAGCTGCTGAACTCGCTTCTCAACGTGCCGGTTGCCCGCGTCGGCGACGACGAGACCACCGTGCTGGCCACCGTGGTGTCCTACGGGGAGACGGCCTCGGCCAAGCTGATCGTCGCCAGGGGTGACGGCGAGGAGCCCGAGGCCATCTCGATTCCGCCGACCGAGGTCCAGACCGACCTGCGGCGCGCACCCCAGGCCGGCCGCCGGGAGGTGCTGCGGGTCGAGGTGACCGCACCAAGTCCGCTGCTGCGCAACGGATTGGCGTTCGTCGACACCCCGGGTGTCGGTGGGCACGGCCAGCCGCACCTCTCCGCGACGCTGGGCCTGCTTCCCGACGCCGACGCCATGCTGATGATCAGTGACGCCAGCCAGGAGTTCACCGAGCCCGAGATGACATTCATCCGGCAGGCGGTCGAAATCTGCCCGCTGGCAACCATTCTGGCCACCAAGATCGACCTGTACCCGCACTGGCGCGAGATCGTCGCCGCCAATGAGGCCCACCTGCAGCGCGCGGGTGTGACGGTGCCGGTCACCCCCGTGTCGTCGGTTCTGCGCAGCCATGCCATATCGCTCAACGACAAGGAACTCAACGAGGAGTCCAACTTCCCGGCGCTCGTCAAGTTCCTCAGCGAGCGCGTGCTGTCCCGTGAGAACGACCGGGTCCGCGATCAGGTGCTGGCCGAAGTGCGTTCGGCGGCAGAGCATCTGACGATGGCCATCGAGTCCGAGCTGTCGGCGATCAACGACCCAGGAGAACGGGAGCGGCTCACCGCCGACCTCGAGCGGCGCAAGCAGGAGGCCCAGGACGCCCTTGCGCAGAGCGCGCTGTGGCAGCAGGTGCTCACCGACGGCATCGCCGACCTGACCGCCGACGTCGACCACGACATGCGGGCCAGGTTCCGCGCCATCACGCAGCACACCGAGCAGGTCATCGACGGCTGCGATCCCACTCACCACTGGGCCGAGATCGGTGGTGAACTCGAGGACGCCATCGCCACCGCGGTCGGAGACAACTTCGTGTGGGCCTACCAGCGGGCCGACGCGCTGGCCCAGGAGGTGGCCCGGAACTTCGAGGAGGCCGGGCTGGGTGCGGTCGAGATGCCCAACGTCGACGCCCGCCAGATCGGTGCGAGTTTCGGCGAGTTCAAGTCCCTGGCCAGGCTCGAGGCCAAGCCGATCAAGGCCGGCCACAAGGTGGTGACCGGTATGCGGGGCTCCTACGGCGGCGTCCTGATGTTCGGCATGCTCACGTCATTCGCGGGCCTGGGCATGTTCAACCCGTTGTCCCTGGGTGCCGGTCTGGTGCTGGGCCGCAAGGCCTACAAGGAGGACATGGAGAACCGCATGATGCGGGTGCGCAACGAGGCCAAGGTCAACATGCGGCGCTTCGTCGACGACGTGTCGTTCGTGGTGAGCAAGGAGTCCAGGGATCGGCTCAAGGGTGTCCAGCGTCAGCTCCGCGACCACTACCGCGATATCGCCAACCAGGCCACCCGCTCGCTCAACGAATCGCTGCAGGCCACGCTGTCGGCGGCCAAGCTCGAGGAGAACGAGCGCAACACCAGGGTCGCCGAACTGGAGCGTCAGCTCAACATCCTGCGCCAGGTGACCGAGCACTCCGTGAACCTCGCGACGCAGGGTGATCCCGTCGCGAGCTGAGGCTGCCTAAGCTGGTGAGCCGATGAGCACAAGTGATCGAGTGCGCGCGATCCTGGCCGGAACCGTGCGGGCGTATCGCACCGACCCGGCATATGCGCAGCGTCCGGATCTGCACAACGAACTCGAGTGGATCGGCCGACGGCTCAACCAGCCGATCCGCATCGCCCTGGCGGGCACGCTGAAGGCCGGCAAGTCCACCCTGGTCAACGCGCTGGTCGGCGAGGACATCGCCCCGACCGACGCCACCGAGGCCACCCGCATCGTCACGTGGTTCCGCAACGGTCCGACGCCGCGGGTGACCGCCAATCACCGTGGCGGCCGACGGTCCAATGTGCCCATCACCCGTGACCCCGCTGATCGTGGCCTGACGTTCGACTTCGCCAGCCTCGACCCCAACGACGTCGTCGATCTCGACGTCGACTGGCCGGCCGCCGAGCTGATCGACACCACGATCATCGACACCCCAGGCACGTCGTCGCTGAACCGCGACGTCTCCGAGCGCACCCTGCGCCTGCTGGTGCCCGATGACGGCGTGCCCCGCGTCGACGCGGTGGTGTTCCTGCTGCGCACGCTGAACGCCGCCGATATCGCGCTGCTGAAGCAGATCGGCACCCTCGTCGGTGGGTCCTCGGGTGCGCTCGGTGTCATCGGGGTGGCATCGCGCGCCGACGAGATCGGCGCCGGGCGCATCGACGCGATGCTGTCGGCCAAGGACGTCGCAACCCGGTTCACCGCCGAGATGGACAAGACGGGAATCTGTCAGGCCGTCGTCCCGGTGTCGGGTCTGCTCGCGCTGACCGGGCGCACACTGCGGCAGAGTGAGTTCGTCGCGCTCGAGAAGCTGGCCGGCGTCGATGCGGCGGAGTTGACCAAGGCGATGCTCTCGGTTGACCGGTTCGTCCGTGAGGATGCCGCGCTGCCCGTCGACGCGGCGACCCGCGCCGCGCTGCTGGACCGGTTCGGGATGTTCGGCATCCGGATCTCGATCGCGGTGCTGCGCGCGGGAATCAGCGACTCGGTGGCACTCGCCGACGAACTGCTGGAGCGCAGCGGCCTGATCGCGCTGCGCGACGTCATCGACCAGCAGTTCGCGCAGCGCTCCGATCTGCTCAAGGCCCACACCGCGCTGGTGTCGCTGCGGCGCTTCGTCGAGGCCAACCCGATCTACGCCGCGCCCTACATCCTGGCCGATATCGACCCGCTGCTCGCCGACACGCACGCCTTCGAGGAGCTCCGGTTGCTCAGCCTGTTGCGGTCACGGCAGACGACGCTCAACGACGACGAGATGGCCTCGCTGCGCCGCATCATCGGCGGTTCGGGCACCGACGCCGCGAGCCGGCTGGGGCTGCAGCCCGACGCGCCATACGACGGGCCACGTGCCGCATTCGCCGCAGCCCAGCGGTGGCGGCGCCGCGCCGACCACCCGCTGAACGATCCGTTCACCACTCGTGCCTGCCGGGCCGCGGTGCGCAGCGCCGAGGCGCTGGTAGCCGACTATGCGGCACACAACCGTTAGAACGGTGGGATGGAGTCGGCCATCGCCAGCTGCGCCGCCTGCTCATTCTCTCGGCGCTCCTCGTCGATGCGTCGGCTGCGGTCCTCTGCGCGGGTGGTCTCGCGGCGGGGCATGGTGAGCCCGATGTTGGGGGTGGCGTCGCGCACGGTGCTGGTAGCGACGGGCGCGGTGGGTTTGCACAGCGACGGGAACAGTAGGTAGCTACCTGGCCGGGTGCGGTAGGTCTGCCCGCCCGGCGCGATCCAGATGACCGTTCCGTCGGGTAGTTGGCGGTCGCGCCAACCTTTGGGCCCGTTCCAGAAGGTTTTGAGCAGATGGTGAAATCTGCAGAGGCACTTGAGGTTCGACGCGCAGGTGGCGCCGGTGGGGTGCGGGATGGTGTGGTCGATGTCGCAGCGCTCGGCGGAGATGTCGCAGCCCGGGAACCGGCACGTGAGGTCGCGGCAGCGCACGAAGTCGGCCAGCGCGCTCGATGGGGTATAGCGCGGTTCTGGTGGCTTGTTGCCGGGGTGGATGATGCGTTTGATCACGGCCTGCAGTGCGAGGCGGCGGATGATCGGGCCGGCCAGGACCGGGCCGCCGAGCATCACTCCGGGGCGGGTGGTCGCGGGCTCGCCGGGGTCGGTGTCGGTCAGGGCCTCGGTCAGTGTGAGCTCGCGCACCGGCTTGTCGAACAGTCGGGGCTGCTTTCCGTCGAGGGCGGCGTCCTGCCGTTTGGTTGCCTCGGACTGATCGGTGAGGGTGTCGTCGTGGGTGATCACGTAGATCACCGCGGAACTGCGGGCCGGTGCCACGTCGCAGTCGGGTTGGCCGCACAGGCAGGCCAGCCGGTCCGCGCCGTTGGCCAGTGCGCCGAGTGCGTCGGCGCGGCGTTGATCGCGGGTGCGGGGATCGGAGTCGCAGACGGTGTCGGTGAGGGTGTCGAGACGTTGGTTCAGGGCTTTGGCGTCGTGGGCGAACAGCTCACCCCACAGTGTCGCCAGGCCGGAGGCGTCGTTGATGTCGATGTTCACCGATCGGCCGCGGGCGCGGTTCTGGGTGCGGCGCAGCGCGTGGGGGTCGTGGCGGATCACGAAGGCGTCGATCGCGTCGACCGTTTTCTGCTGTGACATCGCCGGCCAATCGGTCAATGCCTCGGCCAGTTCGGTGTCCACCGCGCGTAGTGCGGCAGGATCCCTGATCGCTGCGGTGCGCCATACGATGGTCGAGGCCAGCTGGTAGGTCAGGCCACCGTCGGCGAACACCGCGGCGACCTTGGGTAGCCGGTCGCGCAGTGAGGTCGCGACCAGCAGTTGGCTGGAGGCGGCCGCGGGGGTGATCTGTTGGGCGGCGCCGATCTCGGCGCAGACCGCTGCCCAGTTGTCGAGGTACCACTGCTCGCGGGAGGCGGAGTCGTCGGCGGATTGGCGGGCATCGAGGATGGCGACCATCGCGGTCAGGCGGCGGGCGCAGGCTGCGGCCTCCACCCGCGCCCATGCCCCGATGGCGGTACCCCCACGGGCGGGGGAAGCCTCGGCCACCAATTCATCGAACATGTGTACGAATTTACCCGCTCGCTGGGCTCATGGCAGAAGGAAAGTCGCTGGTCGCGGCGATCTGTGGATGAATTCACGACTGTGGATAACTCCGGGCAGACACACCGAATCTGTCGGAGTCCAGGGGTAGGGGGCCCGGCGGGACCGCCCGGATCAGGGCTGCTCGGCCTCCGGCGCAGGTGGTGTCACCGTCTGGGTCTCCGTCTTGGTCTCGGTGACGGTGCTGGTGCTCGTGCTCGTCGTCGGCGGAACCGTGGTGGTGGTGGTCGTCGTCGTGGTGGTGGGGGTGGTGGTTGTCGTCGTGGTGGTGGACGTCGACTCGGTCGTCGTCGGTGGCGCGGTGGTCTCGGTGGCGGTCGGTGACTGCGTGACGGTCACGGTGCCGCTAGGCGCGGGTACGACGGCGGCCGACGTGCTGGTCTGCGAACTGGTGGTCGTGGCGTCCGACGGCGCGGAGTCGTCTGCGCCCATGTTGAACGCGACGTAGATGATCGCCGCGACCAGGAGCGCGGCCACGGCGCCGAATCCCACCAGTGCGGGCGGCTTGCGGTACCAGGGTGTCTCGGGTTCGGGCGGATACGAGATCTGCTGCGTCGGCTCGCCCGGATAGCCCTGCTCGGCGTAGCCGCCGGTGCCGTAGTTCGCGTAGGCGGTGGGTTCGCTGTCCGAGTAGTAGTTGGGATCGTTGGGATCGTCGGGAGGTCCGCTACGAGTCATGTAGGGAGATGCTATGCGGCCGACCGGTCAGGGCCGAGGGTAGAGCGTGCGTGTCTCGTTGAGGCGGGGTCGTGTCCGGGAGGTTCCGTCCTCGGTCGTCTCCGTCGTCGTCTCCTCGGTCGTCTCCGTGGTCGTCGTCGTGGTTTCGCTGGTCTCCGACGTCGTCGTCTCGTCGCCCGAGGTCGTCTCGGTACCCGAGGTGGTCTCCGTGCCAGACGTGGTCGTCTCGTCGCCCGGATTGATGTCGGTGGTGATCGGCGCGCGTGTGCTGGTCACCGTCTGGGTCGTCGTCGTTGATGACGTGCGACTGGAGGTGGCACTGGGCTCCAGGTAGTACTGCCGGGCAGGGTCGGGGTCGTCGTCACCGACGATCGTCGAGATCAGGAAGTAGCCGATCAGGAGGACGGCGATGGCCGCTGCGCTCGCGGCGACCAGGGTTGACGTTTGCTCGTGCCACGCGGGCTCTGGCGGTTCGCCCGAGTCGCGGTTGTCACTGTCGCCGGTCACGGGCACTGATAGTAGCCGCGCCGGCGGTCGGGGTGCCCGGTCAGCCGAGCTGGGGGATCACCTCGGTGGCGAAGAACTCGAGATGGTCGAGATCGGACATGTCCAGCGTCTGTAGGTAGACGCGCTGCACACCGGCCTCGACGAACGGCGCCAGCCGGTCCACGATCTCGCCCGGCGTGCCCGCGAGCGGTGAGTTGCTGCGCAGTTCGTCGACCTCACGTCCGATGGCGGCCGCGCGACGCGTCACCTCGGCGTCGTCGCGGCCTGCGCACAGCACGAATGCCGCCGAGTAGGTCAGCGAGTCGGGGGCCCGGCCGGCGTCGGCGACGGCCGCCGCCACCCGGGCGTACTGCGCCTTGAGCGTGTCCAGCGGCACGAACGGGATGTTGAACTCCGTTGCGTGCTTGGCCGTCAGAGCGGGGGTGCGCTTGGGTCCGCCGCCGCCGATGATGATCGGCGGATGCGGGGTCTGCACGGGCTTGGGCAGTCCGGGTGAGTCGACGACGCTGTAGTGCGTTCCGGTGTAGTCGAAGGTCTGCCCGGTTGGCGTGGTCCACAGCCCGGTCAGGATGTCGAGCTGTTCGCCAAGGCGGTCGAAGCGCTCACCCAGCGCGGGGAACGGGATCGCGTACGCCTGGTGCTCGGACTCGAACCAGCCCGCGCCGATGCCGAGTTCCACACGGCCACCGCTCATCTCGTCCACCTGGGCGACGGAGATCGCCAGCACGCCGGGGTGCCGGAACGTGGCGGAGGTGACCATCGTGCCGAGCCTGATGGTCGAGGTCTCGCGAGCGATGCCGCCCAGCGTCACCCAGGAGTCGGTGGGGCCGGGCAGGCCGTCACCGCTCATCGCCAGGTAGTGATCGGACCGGAAGAACGCCGAGTAGCCCGCCGCCTCGGCGGTCGAAGCGACGGCGAGCTGATCTCCGTAAGTGGCGCCCTGCTGCGGTTCGACGAATACCCGGAAGTCCATGGCGGCCAGCCTAGAGCCCCGCGCGCCCTTCACGTACGGCGCGCACAGCGTCGTCATCGCCGGAGAAGGTCACGCGAACCTGGTCGCGGCCGGACACGAACAGCAGAAGCTCGGCCGGTTCCCCGGTGACCGTCACGCTGGGTCCGCGCCCGAAGTTGGCCAGCGTCTTACCCTCCGGGGTGCGCAGCGCCACACTGAAGGGTGTCTTCGACATCGTCATGCGCCCCATGAGCGGCACCTGACGTGCCACTGCGGCGGTCGTCGCGTCATCGAGATCCCTTGGTTCCCAACCGCTTGCGGCCCGGCGGACGTCCTCGTGGTGGATGAACATCTCGCCGGCGTTGATCAGCGGATCGAGTAGCTTGAACGGCGACAGCGTCGGCGGGCCGGAGGCGATCTGGTCGAGCAGCACATTCCAGTCGTTCTCGGCGGCCACCTGATTCTGTACGCGCTCGGTGTACCCGGCGAGTTTCGGAATGAGGATGCCGGGCGCGGCATCGATGCGACGCTCGCGGATCACAAGGTGCGCTGCGAGATCCCGGGTGGTCCAGTCACCGCACAGTGTGGGGTGATCGGGGCCGACGCCACGCATCGTGGTGACGAGCCCCGCCCGCTCGGACTGGGCAACTGACATCTGAATCCCCCGTTAGAAAACTGTGCTGGTCAGAACACGTCGACATTCTCGATGGCCACGAACATGCCGCGGCCGGTGGTGTTGTTGACGAACTTGGTGCCGGCCTCACTGGCCTCGATGGTCCACCCGACCGCGGTGTAGGCGCGGTAATCCAGGGTTACAGCGGGAATGTCGCCCAGATTGCCCAGGACCCACTGCTCGTCACCGTCGGCGGTCAGCCGGACACCGTTGGCCGGTGACCCGTCGACCTTCGGCGAGTTGGTGAAGGGTGCCTCGCAGCCGACCTCCTCCGCGCTGATCTGGCAGCGCGTCTTGCCCGACTTCGTCTGAATGAACACGTAGCCGTTCTGCGGCGGCAGCGCCTCGGCGCCGGCAGGTGGGGTGAGGGTCGGCGGAGGCGTGAAAGTGGGCGGGGGCGTCGCGGACGTCCTGCTCGGCCGTTCCGTCGGGAAGGTCGGCTCGGTGGGGTTCTGCGCCGCAGAGCGGGGATTCCCGTCGGTCGTGGAGGTGCAGCCGGTCAGCGTGGCGATGCCAAGCAGCGCCGCGCACGTCAGCGCCCGTAGCGCTCCCCGACTCATTACCCGCACTCCGCCACGGTACCCAGGGGGTTCCTGGTGTGAAACTCGTGACCGGCGATGGTTATGAAGCCGTGTTCATTGCCGCGTAGCCCCTCGACAGCTCCCGCAGTTGCGCTGCACCGTCGCCGCGGAAGGAGCTGCCGTGCATGAGCGCGAGCGTCGTCGGCTCCAGCCGGGCGAGAAACTCGAGTGTGGGCGCCAGATTGGTGGTGAGGCCCGTGGCGTGGAACATGCCCTCAGCCTCGAGCGCGGGGGCGACCACGTCACCCTCGGTCAGCGGTGGGCACCGACCCACGTGGGTGAACAGGTCGCCGGCCAGCAGCGTCGAGGTGGTCTCGTCGAACCACAGACCCGCTTCCCAGTTGTGCGGGACGTGCGGGGTGGCGATGAAGCGCAGCCGGTGGCCGCCGATGTCGTGCGGTTCGGCCGTGGCCACCACGGGCGGCCGGTCGCACATGTCGGTCAGCGAGAGCCCGCACGCCAACGGGCCGTGGATCACCTCGGCGTCCGGAGCGGCGTGCAGGAACATGTTCATCGCGCCGCACTCGTCGGCCTCCAGGTGGCCGAATGAGATCCAGCGCAGAGCCTCGAGCGGGATGACCCGTTCGATGGCCGCGCTCACGTGGGGGAAGAGGAATCGCTGACCGGTGTGGAAGAGAAAGGGCTCGTCACCGGTGAGCAGGAACTGATTGAAGGTGAAGCCGTGCTCGGTAATGTCCGGAATCCACGTGGACAACCGGAACACGCCAGCACCGATCTCGTCGACCGCGGTGTACATCAATTCATGGTGCGCCGGTCGCGGCGTCTTGGCGCCGAGATTGCACTGAGGGTCGCGTTTCGGCGAGATTGGCAACCCTCAGTGCAATCTGATCGATCGTAGCCGCTACTTGACGAACTGATTGTCGAGACGCTGCGCGTAGTCGGGCAGCGTGGCGTTGGCGTCGATCTTGTCGTTGGCCTTGGCCCACGCACCGAGCCTGGCGAGGTCGTCGGCCAGCGTCGGTTGCAGTTGCAGCGTGAAGTCGTACTCCGACAGCACGCTCTTGACCAGTGTGGGATCGAGTTGAGTCGCTTCGGCGACGGCGGACACGGCGCCATCGGTCTGGTTGGTGAGGTCCTTGCTCGCCTCGCCGAGTGCGGTGAAGAACGACTCGAGATCCGCGGTCTTGTCCTTGGCCGCCGACTCGGTGGTCAGATACAGGCAGTGGTCGACGAAGGCGTCCGTCCCCGGCTTGAGCAACACGGCGTCCTCGCCAAGTGCCGCGATGGTCTGCGCTTGATACGGCTGGAAGATGGAGATCGCGTCGACGTTGCCCTGCGTCGCCGCCGTCACCATCGCCGACGGTGCGACCTGGACGAGTTTGGCGTCAACGCCCGAACTCTCGAGCACGCTGGTGGCGAAGTAGGCGGCGCTGGTGCCCAGCGGTGTGCCGATGCTCTTGCCGCCGAGGTCGGCCAGGCTGGTGATGCCCGACTCCTTGCGGGCGACGATGCGCGACCCGTTCCACCGCGACCCGTCGGCGACGACCCGCAGCGACGGGGTCTTGACCAGGGCCGCCGAGGACGGCACCGCTGCCGCGGTGGTGACGTCGACCTGGCCCGCGGTGAGCGCCTGCAACGCCTCGACACCGGTGGAGAAGTTGATGACGTTGACCTTGATGCCCTGCTTCTCGAAGTAGCCCTCCTGCGCGGCAACCGGGATGTGTGACCACGACGGGTCGACGACGAAACCGACGGTAAGTTCGCGTTCGGCACTCGAGTTCGATGTGCATCCGGTGGCGGCTGCGATTATCGCCGCGGCGGCCAGTAGTGCACCGGCGGTGCGGCGCTTGAGGTGTCTCATCGGTGATCTCCTATGGGGGTGAGAGTGGTTGGGGTGGGATCCAGTTCGTGGTGTAGCCATCGTCTGATCGCGCTGTAGCCGTCGAGCTCGGCGAGGCTGTCAGCGGGCCGGGGCCTCGGGAGCGGGTTGTCCACACAGCTGCGCACACCGCCGTCGGACAGCACGACGATCCTGTCGGACAGGCGGATCGCCTCATCGACGTCATGGGTGACGAAGACGACGGTCCGCCGCAGCCGAGACCACAGTTCGACCACCAGATCCTGCATGCGCAAGCGGGTCTGGGCGTCCAGCGCGGCGAACGGCTCGTCCATGAGCATGACGTCGGGCTCGCCTGCGAGCACACGCGCAAGGCCCACGCGTTGGCGCATCCCACCCGAGAGCTGGTTGGGTCTCTGCCGCGCAACGTCTTCGGAGAGTCCGACGGCGGCCAGTAGCTCCCTGACCTTGGCCGGGCGTTCCCGCGAGGGTAGTGACCTGGCTCGGAGCGCGAAGTTCAGGTTCGACTCGACGCTCATCCAGGGAAACAGGATGTCGCGTTGAAAGGCCATGCCACGTCGCGGATCCGGGCGGGTGACGACCTCATCACCGTCGGTGACGTGTCCCTCGGTTGGCTGCAGGAGGCCCGCCAGGCAGTACAGAAGGGTGGACTTTCCGCTGCCGGACGGGCCGACCAGCACCGTGAATGATCCGTCGGGGAACTCAAGGTCGACATCACGCAGCGAGGGTTCCGTCTGACCGACGTGGCGGACGCTCAGGCCGTGCGCACGCAGTGTCACGTCATCGCTCCTGTTCGGCCCACCGGGTCGCCGGCGCGGTGATCCGGACCAGCAGTTGATCGACGACGGCACCGAGGATCCCGAGGACGACGAGGCAGAAGATCAGTCGGTCGGCCTGGGAGAAGAGCTGTGACTGGTAGATGCGATAGCCGAGCCCGTTGGTGGTGCCGGTCATCTCGGCCACCACGATGAGCACGAATGCCATTGCTGCGCCGACTCTTAGGCCCGCGGCGATATCGGGGGCGGCCTCGGGGATGACGACCCTGGTCAGTGTGTGCCACCGTGATGCGCCGAGGCAGCGGGCGGCCTGGATGAAGTCGACCGGGGTCGTCGACAGCCCTGCGTGGCTGTTGATCCACACCGGGACGAACACTCCGAGCGCCACGACGATCGCCTTGCTCTCCTCGCCGAGGCCGAACCACAGGATCGCCAGCGGCACCAGGCCGATCGTCGGAATGGGCGCGAAGAGTCGCAGTATCGGCTGCATGAGCAGTCGGCCCGCCGTGGTCGCGGCGGTCAGCACGGCGAGCACGAAACCCGTGATGGCCCCGATGCCGAATCCCGCCGCGGCGCGCAGCAGGCTGGCGTGGATGTCCGGCCCGAGGTCGCCCCGGGTGATCATGCCCCAGCCGGCGCTGCCGATCTCTCCGATGGTGGGGAAGAGCGCGCGCGGGAAGACGCCCGCCGCGGCGACCACCGACCACAGCAGCACGACGATCGCCAGCCCTACCGCCAGCGCGGCCGCGCGTCCGCCCCGGCTCCGCACGCTCAACCGAATCTTCTGTCGATCGGCTTCTGCGAGTGGGGCGTTCCTGCGGGCACCCAGTCGAAGGGGACAGCCTGTGAGCGGTAGATCATTCTTGTCTCGCTCAGCCGGTCGACGCCTGGCACGCGGGGTGTCTTGACCTCCGGCTCGCCCGCCACGCCGAGCCCGGTGGAGGGGGTGAAGTACTCCCACACGATCTGGCCGTCCGGCGTCACCTGGAACAGTCGGCCCTGCATGCCCTCGGTGATGAGCGTGTTGCCGTTGGGCAGGCGTTGGGCGTTGCTGACGAACGAGCTGAAGAACGTCCACGTCGGCTGGCCGGAGTCCTCCGCGGTGTACTGCCACACGATGTCGCGCGTGACCGGGTTCACCTCCAGGACACGGGAACCCGCGTAAATGCCCAGGGGGGCAGGCGGATAGCCGGCGCCGCCCTGATTGTCGAAGATCAACACGTTGCCCGCCCCCGGCAGACCGTCGGCGATGACGTGCGGGTTGTGCTGACCCGAGATCTGATCGAGGGGACGCGGCACGTGGTGGGTGTTGATCCGCTGATGCTCCGAACCGGGAATGGCCTCGAAATAGGGCCCCAACCGCCATGTGATGGCGCCGCTGCGCTTGTCGATGAGCAGGATGACATTGGCCTTGCGGGCGCCGATCAGGATGTTGTCCGGTCCGAACACCGACTGCGGGTCCGCGCGGTGCCACTTGTTCGGACCGATTGTCTTGGCGCTGTTGATCTCCAGGTAGCCCCATGGATTTCTGGGGTCCCGGACGGCCGCCGCTCGCAGCGAGGCCAACCCTTCGGGGGAGAAGCCGAACTCCGAGAGGTGATCGCCCGCAAGCCATTCCCAGACGATGTCGCCCGCCGGGGTCACCTCGTAGAGGCCCTGGTCGCCGACGGGTTCGTCGCCGAGCCCGGGAACCACGCGGGGGATCGTGACCAGGAGCAGGAAGTTGCCGTTTGGTAGCAGTTCCCAGTCGTGGTTCTGGCGTGCCGCGCCACCGGGTGCCTGCGCACCCCACTCCCAGAGCGTCTCGCCGGTCCACGACACCTGCCCGACGGTGCGGTTGGCGTAGATGCCGCCCCGGGAATCGGGTGCGTCGGACAGTTGCACGCCGATATCGCCGAGTCGGCCGCCGTTGATCGCCGGGTCGAGGACGCGGGCCGGTACACCGGCGAAGGGCCACTCGTTGCGGACCTCCCCGTTGAGGTCGATCAATCGCGTGACGCCGTCGGGTGCTGTGTAGAGCACGAAGCTCGGGTGGGCACGGTCCGGGTCGAGGTAGGTGACACCGCTGAGTTGAGCTAAGGCCATGAACGACATTTCTACGGACGATGTTCGTGCCGAGACAGGGTTCGGATCGGGCGGATCTAAACGATTAGCAGCACGGCTGAGATCCGTAGGCTCGGCGTTCTATCGATGAGGGGATGACGTGAAACGGGTGACGATCGTCGACGTCGCACGCCGGGCGGGGACGTCGACGGCTGTGGTCAGCTATGTGCTGAACCCCGGCGGCAAACGCGTGTCGGATGCCTTGCGGGCCCGCGTGATTGAGGCCGTCACCGATCTGGACTACCGGCCCGACCGCCATGCCCGCGCACTGCGGCGCAGGACGAGGTGGGGTCAGCTCGGGCTGCTGATTCCCGATGTGACGCTGCCGTTCTACGGCATGCTCGCCGGGTCGATCGAAAGCGAGGCCCGCTCCCGACGCCAGCTGATCCTGACCGGCAGCACCGGGTTCGACGCGGCGGCCGAGGTGGAACTGGCGAGGTCGTTCGCCGATGCGGGCGTCGACGGCCTGCTCGTCGCCGGGATGGTAGACGGTGCCGCGGTCGGCCAGGTGTGCGAGGCGTCCCGCATCCCGCTGGTGTGGGTGCACAGCAACCGGGGCGTCACGGGTACGCAGATCGTGCGCTCCGACCACGTCCGCGCGGGTGCGCTGGCGGCCAAGCATCTCATCGGCGCGCACGAACGGACGTCGACGGCCTTCGTCGGCGGCTTCACCGATCAGCATGTCCAACACGGTGACCGCGACACCGTGCGGCAGCGATTCGAGGGCTATCAATCCGTCGCGGGTGCTTCGGGCCGCCACATCGCGACGGATCTGACCCTGGCCGGCGCCTACCGTGCGGTGCGGGCGTCGATCGAGGAGCACGGCGTCCCCGACGGACTGGTGGTCAGCACGTTTCTGCAGTCCGGTGCGGCGCTGCGCGCGCTGACTGACGCCGGACTGCGCGTTCCCGATGACGTGCCCGTGGTCGCTTTCGACGGTGACGCCCGCAACGAGTACGCGCAGATGGCGCTGACCACCGTCCAGCAGGACATCGGTGAGATCGCTCGGCGCGGTATCGATCGTGCGCTCAATGCGGTGCCGTCGGACGGTGTGGCACCGGTGCCGGTGGAGGTGGTGCTGGCCGTCGCCGACAGCTGCGGCTGCAACCAGCGTCCCGCACCGTGATTTGCCGGGACGGCAAACATGGTTGCCGAGCGAAGCGGAATGGATGCAGAATCGGCGGATGGACGAGACCATGCAATCGGGAATGGTCGAGTTCTATGAGGCCACCGCTGAACCTCTGACGCGGCAATGTGTTTCGACGGCCTTCGCGATGGTGGGCGGGATCACGTCGGGCACGAGCGTCCTCGACGTCGCGGCGGGGCCCGGGGGCCTCAGTGTGGCTGCCGCGCAGACCGGAGCGCGGGTACTGGCGACAGACCTGTCACCCGCCATGGTGGCCCGACTATCGCAACGGCTCGGCCCCTACTCGAATTGCACCGCCCAGGTCATGGACGGCCAGGCACTCGAGGTGCATGACGGTGCCTTCGACGCGGTCTTCTCGATGTTCGGGGTTGTGAATCTCCCGGACTGGCGCCAAGGCCTTCGCGAGCTGGCGCGCGTCACGCGCACGGGTGGCCACGGCTGCATCAGCACCTGGAGGGATCCACGCACGGTCGGACCGGTGCCCGTCCTTGTCGAGGCGTTGCGCACGACGTTCCCCGACATCGCGTTGTTCCCACCTGATGAGGAGGGTGTCACGCTGCTGCGGTCACCGGCTGTCCTGCTGGCGGAGATGGGTGCGGTCGGATTCGAGGATGTCGAGGTTCGCGAGGTCGAGGTGATCTGGACCAGCCCGTCGCTGGAGGAGTTCGTCGCCGACCGGGATCGGCTCTACGGGTTCATGCCGGGCTACGCCGCGCTGACACCAGCCGACCGCGACCGGCTGGCCCCGGCGCTGCGTCTCGCGGCGGAGAATTCCGGCCCGGACGGTTCAGTGCGGGTGGCCTCCACCGCTTTGGTCGCCGCGGGCCGGCGCGCACGTCTCTGAGGTCGACGCTCGGATGCTCGATAGTGGTTCACTTGTCCCATAACGGGAAGCGCAGGCCCGCTGGGCTTGTAGGCTTCCGCCGTGTCGCTGAACGGTGAGCAGCCTCTGACACCGCGGATCGTGCTGGCTCGGCAAGATCTGGCGGCACGTGGCTTACGTCTTCGGTTCGACACCGAGCAAGTTCAGACCCCTACCGACTGGAGTTGTTTCGACGACTCACGGCACCTGATCTATGTGCATCGCCAGGGCAGTCTGCGATCGATGGATACCGATGTCGACTGGGGGCCGACGGGCGGCGGCCCACCTCAGGTTGGCGATGTCTGGGTGGTGCCCGCAGGGGAGCGGCGTGCGTCGGTTGTCCAGGGTGGCGAGCCAACGGGATTCTGCGAGATCGCCATTCCCGCTCAAGCAGTCGGTAGTGCGGCACTGCCGCGAGTCAAGAAGCGCGATCCACTCATCCATCAGCTGACTGAGGGTTTGGCCACGCTCGTCGGTCGCGATGACGGGATGTCCCGGTTGCTCAGGGACTCGCTGGCAGAGTCACTGCGGCTGCACATTGTGGTCACCTGCACCTACGCCCGGTCTCGGCCTCAGCGCCGACTCAGGCCGGAGCCCGACGTTCTGGACGCCGCGACTCGATCCGCACTCTTCGAGTTCGTCGAGGACGGTCTGGACTCGGAGATCACGCTGGAGGCGCTCGCGGATCTCGCCGGGATGTCCGTGGGCAAGTTCATCAAGGCGTTCGCCGCCGCGTTCCACACCACGCCGTATCAGTTCCTGCTGGACCGGCGCATCGATCGGGCCAAGTCGCAGCTGCTGAGTACCTCGCTCACCATCACCGAGATCAGCGCCGCTGTCGGATTCTCCACACCGAACCACTTCGCGACCGCCTTCAGGCGTCGGGTGGGTGTCTCACCGAGCGGCTATCGCCGAAACGGCTGACGGCCTCAGAGTTCGGGTTTAGCGGGTGGAGAGGCCGGCGACGTGCTGGGGGCCGTGGTGGTTGTGCCAGCCGGGGGTCTGGGTGGGTGCGGGGTGGGCCTTGACGACGGGGGCGTAGGAGTAGCCGGGGCCGGTGGGAGCCTGTGCGGTTTGGGCGTTGGCCATGCCGGCCAGTCCGAGGGCGGCGCCGCCAATGATGCCGGCGGAGACGATGGGCAGTGCGATCAGGCGTGCGATGCTGGTCATTTCTGAATCCTTCTGTCTGGGTGTGCTTTTGGTTTCTCTGTCGGTGTTATCGGCGATGAGATAACTATGTCGCGGTTCCAGGCGGGTGTATGTCGGGTGAGTGGTGGAGACAGGGGGTGAATCCGCTGTCCACCGATCGGGGGACAGCCTCGGTTCGCAATTTGGTGCGTCGACGGACCACGCACGAGGAATAGGATCACTGCTGTGCCCGCTCGCCCCCTGAAGTTCGATCCCGACGAGTTGCGGCGACTCTCGCGCACACAGCAGGAAATTGCCGATCGGACGGCAGCGACAAGGCTGGGTGAGGACCTCGGAAGCGCGCCGGGCGCGCTTGCCGGGTTAGATACCGCCGACGCGTGTGTCGTCGCGGGAGAGGCCTTCGACGCCCTCATCGACGACGTCGTCCGCGATATGAACAAGCAGGCCGCGGCCCTTAGCCTGGCCGCGGAGCGCTACGAGGCGACCGATGCCGACGCCGCCGCGAACCTGTCCGACCCGACGAACCTCTAGCCCACGATGATCACGATCAGTCAGGTCGAGGCGACCGACACGAAGTGGATCGACGCGACGATCCTCATCGTAAGTGAGCGCGCCCTCGTGACGTCGGCCTCGATCGCTCTGCAGAGGCAACAGGACATGACGCGTGCTGTCTTGGGCAACGCCGGGGACGAGGCGCAGAACCGTAGCGATGAGATCGTAGTGAAGTTGGAACAACTCACGGCAGAGTTGAACAGGCTGGGGGAGGCGCTCGACCAGGCGAAGTCCCGCTTCACGAACAGTCGCTCGCAAGTCCTGGAGTGCGTGGCCAAACTAGAGGGTCAGGGGTGGGGGGTGGCCGACGACGGGACGGTGAGCCTAGTGCCCGGCAGCCCGCTCGCCGGGTACGCGAAGATCAGCCCGACGAACGATATGCATGTCCGCCAGCTGGCGGCGGAGCACACCGTGAACTTGAAAACGCTACTGGCGCAATTCGAAAGCGACGATGTCAGCGTCGCGGCCCAGATTAGGGCCGCGGCGGCTGCCTAGATCGCCCTTGCCGGCGACACCTCCTCGGGCATGTCGTCCGGCTCATCGGAGGTTGGCTCCTCAGCGGGTCTCACGTTGGCACACAGCAGGGCGCTTAACGGAACGGCGAAGAGCAGCAGTGCGAGCGTCGTGTCGCCAGCCGAGATGCCGGGATAGATGGTGACGATCCCCGCAGCGGCGGCGACCAGGAATAACTGTGCCGACACCGTGAGGACCACGCCGGTGTGCGCATGTCCGGCCCCCGGCGGCATCGCCCACAGCAGCGCGAACAGTGCAGCCGTGACCGCGATGATCGGCGTCAGTGGGGTGGCAATGACGTTCGGCAGCCAAGATGCTCCGACAACGATCAGCAGGGGGATCAGCACCAACCGGTTCGCCATCTCGGGCGAGATCGGTGTCGGTCGCCCAAGCAGACCTAATATCGTTGCAGCGCAACAAATTACCGTCAGGCATATGACGATCTGGGATGGCTTCGCCCAGAATGGCACGGTCCAGACGAAACCCAACTGATCTGCTGTGACGGCGATGTACACCGGAACCAGGAACAGCAGACCAACCCTGGCGACCATCTGGCCTACCGTGCCGCGCCATCCCGCTCGTACCGCGATGGGAACCAACGTCAGCAGCGCCAGCCACATAATGAACAGCCCGGCTTCAGCTGGCGGGGCGATGGTGTCCCGTACCGGCCCGGTGATCGCATTCGCGGTCAGGTTCACGACCATAACGATGGCGATGACGATTTGGATTGACAGGGCGCTGACGCCGATGGCCAATGTCGTGGCCACATCGCCACGTTGGCTCAGCGGTGCCTGGAACGAGTGCTGCGTCACGTAGGCAATCGCGACTGAGACCGCGATGGCGTGCGGCCACGTGCCCAGGTCTC
Source organism: Mycobacterium sp. IDUB_39 (assembly GCF_055419205.1). Lineage (NCBI taxonomy): Bacteria > Bacillati > Actinomycetota > Actinomycetes > Mycobacteriales > Mycobacteriaceae > Mycobacterium > Mycobacterium sp. IDUB_39. The sequence continues at coordinate 848,121 of NZ_JBVAXF010000001.1, read as the reverse complement.
CGAGGGCCCAGTAGTTCTCGAGGAAGCCCGAGGAGATACCGGCAACGTTGTTGACCTCGAGCACCACGACCACGAGCGCGATCACGCAGAGGACCGCGGTGAATCCCCAGCCCGCGCGATGTCGGGAGACGTGGTGGGCGATGGCGGACCGCGAGTGCGCGGCGAGCGCCACACCGCCGGTGGCCATGGCGGCGATGAACGCGAGCGCAATGCCGGGAACATATATCTGCGTCGAGATGTCCGCGCCTAGCATGACGAGCAGATCGTTGGGATCTGCTGGCACGTCGGCGTTCAGGGCGCGCCCGAACGTGATGTTCGCGTAAATGGACGGGATCCACGGCGCGGCGACCAAGCAGGCGAGCAAGATGCTGAGCCACGGTCCGGCCGGCCGGCGGAGGACGTGGACACAGGTGATCACGATGGTGGCAGCGGCGAGCCATGAGGCGGCCGCCGGAATCGCCTGCCACGAACGGTCGATCGCCAGAACCAGGACGGGGATCAGCGGAGTGGCGATACCGGCGCACCAGGCCAGGGCGGCGTGGTGTCGCGGGGCGTTCTCGCTGGTGGCCGTGTACACATAGCCGACGGCCGCGATGCCGGAACCGATGGCGATACCGCACAGCAGAGGCCAAGTCGGCGAGTACTTGAAGACCAGTTCGCCGTCGAACAGCGAGTGCTCCTCGGGAACGAAGAGCCCGGGAATGAAGCCGAATGCCAGCATGATCGCCGCGCCGATCCAACTGACGATCGCCAGCGCACGCAACGGTCCGGGGAGTGCGCCGGGGCGCAGATGCGTCGGCCGGCGCCGGGCGTCGTCCCACAGGCGTTGCGCGAGCGGCCGCAGCTCAGGTGTCAATTCCACCGCGGCATTATTGCCCAGCGCAAGCATTCTGCGTGCCCATTCGGCCGTGATGCGTGGCCGGCCGCGCGGCGGTGAGACTGCAACCAGGGTCGTGATCCAGCGCGATTCACGACCCTGGATGCAGTCTCAATGAGCGCTCGGGTGGGAAGAACTCGCGGATAGGCCCCTCCTTCGGGTTGAAGGAGGGGCCTATCTGGCTAACTAGCCGATGCGGTTACTCGTTGCTGCCGCCGGTGTCGCTGCCGGTGCTGCTGCTCGAGTTGGCGCTGGAGGTGGTGCGGTTTCCGCCGAGGGCCTTCTTGATGCCGTCGCCGAAGTTCTTGGCTGCGGCCCCGACCTGATCGCTGAGGGCGTTGAGCCCCGCCTGGGTCTGATTGCCGGACTTGTTGTTGGCCCCGGCCTTGACGACTGGCACCACTTTGTTGCCGTCCTTGGTATCGACGGGCGTGGCGGTGGTGTCGGTGGCTTCACCGTCGGCCGGTGCGGCCGGGTTCGCCTCGGATGGCACAGTTTCCGTGACGTCGGCCGGAGTTTCCGCCGCGATCGGTGTTGCCGGTTCCGGTGTGACCTCCGGAGTGGTCACGTCGACCACCGGCGCGGTGGCGGGCGTGTCCACGGTGGGCTCGGTCGCGGCCTCCACGGGGGCGCTGTCAGGCGAGGCCGAGACGGTGTCCTTCTGCGACGTTCCGTTCAGCGACACCATCGTGGCGGTGAGACTCGGCGTGGCAGTCACGTCCGTTGCGGACTTCTCGGCGGTCGTGGTGCTCAATCCAAAGGCCGACAACCCAGACAAGTTGCCCAACAGATTGTCGCGATCCGCACCGGGTGTCGCGATCGCGTTGGCCAAGGTCTTGATCGCGCCCAGTATGGCGCCGACAGCGGAGAACGCGGCGCCGCCACTGTTACCGAGGAAACCGCCTTGGTCGAAGCCGCCGGAAACGAATCCGTTGAGGAATGCGCCGGTGACCGTGGCCGGGGCGTTCACCATGGCGTTCACGAACCCTGCCAGATCGCCGGTGCGCAGGGCGCTCCCGAGGCTGTCAATGACGTGACCAGTGGCAACGAGCGACGAGTTCATCGGGCCGATCACCCCGTACAGCAGCACTGCCGGCAACACCGACGGGATGATGTTGACCAGCTTCCCGAGGTTCGTGAACGGCTGAGCGAGAACGCCCGCAATGGGGAAGCTGGCGTTGATCAGCGGCAGTCCGAGAACCAAGCCGAGCGATGAGAGGGTGAGGATCCCGGCTTCGACCTGCCCGGCCGCGATCTGACCGAACGCCTGCTGGATTGTCGCGGGCGCGCCGAACGGATTGTCGGGGGACAGTGCCGAGGCGTAGGCGTCACCCAGCCCTTGCATCGTGGTGATCAGGACATTTGCGCTGTACAGCTGGTTGGCGATGATCTGCCTGAGGATCGGGGCGGGGTCCTCGAGCCACGTCTCGAACTGGCTGCCCACATTCTGGGACGCAGTTGTGATGACCTGTCCCCACAGTTCGAGGGGGTTGGTCAGCGCCGAGAGCTCCACCGCTGCGGACGAGGCGTGCATCTCCGGAAGTTGGATTTCCGGGATCGGAGCGATGGGACTGAGCGCGAGGGCACTGGCGCCCACCAGCGCCACACCCGCAGCCAGATAGGGCCGGGCAGCAACGTGCATTTGATCTCCTTTTACGGGGCCGTGAATTATGACCGCGCAGACGTTACCCAGGAGTAAGTTCGTCCGTCCGCAAATTGGAGAACCTCGCTTGACGGGCGTCAAGGGCTGCGCGGCCCCCGCAAATTTGGTGATCGAGTTTGGAAATGTCCTGTTCACTGCCGTCGCTGCATCGTCAGCACGGCGGTCAACGGCGCGTTCGCATTCGATTCATTGCGCATGCGGCAAAATCTTGACGAGAGTCGACATTGCGTTGCCAGCGGGTCCGTCGCGCCGTAAGCGCGGTTAGGTTACTCAGCGGTAATGTTCGTTCGCTATCGCAACACTGGATTCGCGCGCGGGCCTTCGGGCTCGCGCGTGGGCGTCCCGGTCAGCCTGTGCATGCCCGCGACTGCGCGTTGTGAGCCTGGTCCCGTGGGGGTGGTCATGCGATTCAACAGCTCGTTCCGGTCAGGCGAATCCTGCAACGAACTGGCAGTCCCGGCCACTCAAGGAATCTACGGATTCAGTTGCGGCATGTGGCGCCGACATGGCTCTGGGTACTGAAACCGAAGGCCCCCTCCTTCTGGTGGAAGGAGGGGGCCCGCGGGTTTAGTTGGTGCGGTTACTAGTTGCTGCCGCCGGCGTCGCTGCCGGTGCTGCTGCTCGAGCTGGAGGTGCTGCGGTTTCCGCCGAGGGCCTTCTTGATGCCGTCGCCGAAGTTCTTGGCTGCGGCCCCGACCTGATCGCTGAGGGCGTTGAGCCCCGCCTGGGTCTGATTGCCGGACTTGTTGTTGGCCCCGGCCTTGACGACTGGCACCACTTTGTTGCCGTCCTTGGTATCGACGGGCGTGACGGTGGTGTCGGGGTCGGTGGTCTCACCCTCGGCCGGTGCCGTCGTGCTCGGCTCGGTCGACACCGGTTCGGTGGCCGTGGCCGGAGTTTCCGCCTCGATCGGTGTTGTGGGTTCCGGTGCGACCTCGGGGGCGGTCACCTCGACCACCGGAGTCGTGGCGGGCGTTTCCACGGTCGTCTCCGGCGCGGGTGTTGCGGATCCCGGCTCGACCTCGACCTTGGGTGCCTCGACGGCCGGGGCCGGTGCGGCCTCGAAGGAGACCAGCGTTGCGGTCGCGTCGGGCAGCGAGGCAACGTCGGCCAGCGGCGCCCGCGGCGCCGGTGCCGGAGGCTTGATCGCCGCTGCGATTGCCCGAGGCAGATTCACCAACAGTGAGTAGAGCAGGCCGGGGACGCTGCCATTTTGGCCATGGGAGATGAGCCCCGGCATCGTGACGAATTCAGTCGAATAACCGTTGATCAGGGCATTGAGGACCTTGGCGGGCGTGCCGATGGCCTCGCCCACGGCCCCCGCCAGGTCGCCGACCCGGACCGCGTCGAAGATCGCCTGGGCGCTGGCGCCCATCTGCATGTTGACGCCCAGGGTGTTCTGCAGGAAGCCCAGACCGAGGAACATCACCTGGAAGTTGACCGCCTCGAGTGCCGCGGTGACGTTCTTCGAGATGGCGACCGGGATTTCCAACAGGCTCATCAAGGCGATGGGGCCACTGAGGAACATCGTGACGAAAGACATGTTGAGCGCCTGCACGGCGGCTTCGATGTTGCCCGTCTTGAGCGCGGCGACTGCCTCCTTCAGTCCCGTCGGCAGAGTGCCGAACCCGTCCCCGGTGGCCCACTGCGCCATCCCCTTGACGAATCCTGTCATGGCGGTCACGTACTGCTCGGCGTACCCGAGACCGTTGCTGATGATCTGGCCCGACAGCGGGAAGGGCTGGGAGAGCCATGAGTTGGCCATGTACGCGACGTTGCCGATCGTGTTCCCGACGAGGTCCACGTACGGCGTGAAGGGGTTCGAGAAGGCCGAGAGTTGCACCGAGGCGGTGGACACTGCGGCGCGGGACATCAGGGCTTCCGGCGCGGCGGCTGTGACGGGGCTGATGGGGGTGATGGCGATGGCGCTGGCACCGGCCAGTGCGACACCCGCCGTCAGGTAAGAGCGAACGCTGATCTGCACGAATCTCCTTGATGTACCGCAACGATATTGACGATCGTGACCATATCTGAGAGGAGACTGTGAAATCGCAAATATTTGAAACTCGTTCTACTGCTGTGTAGCGGCATGAGGGCTCCGTTACTTGTCAATTGAAAGAAATAGCTGGCCGGCGGCGGTTTGTGTCCAGTGCGGCAAACTCGGAAGAATCAAGCTTCTTTTTGGTACCTACTACATAGGAGGGCAGTTGGAACCGGTTCCACTACTGAGACCGCTCTCCTTCAGGGCACTGGACACACCGTGTTACCGGCCAGTACACCTCTAGCGGGGTCGTCTCGGACCGGCCAGCGGTTGTGCGGCACGAATGGTCGTCGTCCGTCATCTCGCTGCTTTGCGCGACAGATCGCCAATTTCTGGCAAGCGCGATTTGATGCGTGGGGCGGTGCTGAGGCCAAGGGATATGTCCGAGATCTTTTTGCTGTTGACGGGCGAACCCACTCCCGTCGCCTCCAGGTGACCGGGCGAGAAGTGCAACACGTTCATCCTGCTCAGGCGTGTGTCATTCCTGTTCGCGAGGGGACTGGATCCGGGGCTGGCTATGCAGCACTCGCCAGCTGTCGCGTGGACGACGACGACACCATGGAATCTGCTGGCTTGTGCGGCACAGTGGCCGGCGCATCCGGTTCGGGTTCGAGCCCCGCAGCTGACGGAACCGTCTCGGACGAGACCGTCACGGTGGACGTCGGCGGTGCGCTGGCATCGCTGCGGACGGGCCGGGGCGCCGTGGAGGGCTCGTCCGCGCCGGTCGTCTCGGTCGCGTCTGTCGTCTCGGCCCGGGGACGGGTATCGCCGGCGGAGCGGATCGAAGGCGTGGGTTTCGACCGGTCACGGCGCTTGGATGATGTTGGGGGCTGCGGGGTGACGTCATCCAGGAGCGGCACGGTCACGCTGGGAATCGTTGCCACAGAGGGTGTTTGATCCGCCGATCGAGGGCCCGACGTCGAGTAAGAGCCGGTGTTCGCTCCACCGCTGCTCACCACGACGCCAGGTGCCGCGGGGGAGGTCGTCCCCGATGATGAGGACACCGTGCTCGACGGTGAGCCCGACGAGGCACTCTCCGTCGACGATGGTGACGACGTCGGTGTCGATGCGGCGTCATCGCTCGGCGTTGTCGGGCCCGTCGTAGTCGATGAACTCGCCGACGACTCCGATGACGACTCAGACCCCGACGGCGGCTCGGATCCCGATTGCGCCGATGGTTCCGCCACAGCGACGCCGGCCATCACCACCGCCACGATCCCCAGTGACGTCGCCAGTGACGTCGCGAGGCCGCCGACCCGAGCCAGGTGCACCGGTGCAGACATAGCCATATGGATAGTGGCCGAGCCTGCGGCGCGAGTGTCGTTTGAGGAATCCCGGAGTAGACGGGAACAAATCCGCAGGGCACCCCGTTGGAAGGTTCGACACTTGAGTGGATCAGGCTCAACTCTGGTTGACAAGACACCGTCGCCGAGGAAAGCTTGAGCGTGGTCCACTCAGACCCCAATAAAGCTATTCAGGAGGCAACACTATGGCTCGTGCGGTCGGAATCGACCTCGGGACCACCAACTCCGTCGTCGCAGTCCTTGAAGGCGGCGACCCCGTGGTCGTCGCGAACTCAGAGGGCTCACGCACCACCCCGTCCGTCGTCGCGTTCGCGCGCAACGGCGAGGTTCTCGTCGGACAGCCCGCCAAGAACCAGGCGGTCACCAACGTCGACCGGACCATCCGTTCGGTCAAGCGCCACATGGGCACCGACTGGTCCGTTGAGATCGACGGCAAGGACTACACCGCCCAGGAGATCAGCGCGCGCATCTTGATGAAGCTCAAGCGCGACGCAGAGGCCTACCTCGGCGAGGACATCACCGACGCGGTCATCACCGTCCCGGCGTACTTCAACGACGCCCAGCGTCAGGCCACCAAGGAAGCCGGCCAGATCGCCGGCCTCGAGGTGCAGCGCATCGTCAACGAGCCCACCGCCGCGGCCCTGGCCTACGGCCTCGACAAGGGCGACAAGGAGCAGACGATCCTCGTCTTCGACCTTGGCGGTGGCACATTCGACGTCTCGCTGCTCGACATCGGCGGCGGCGTGGTCGAGGTCCGTGCGACCTCAGGCGACAACCACCTCGGTGGCGACGACTGGGACGATCGCATCGTCGAGTGGCTGGTCGACAAGTTCAAGGCCTCGGCGGGCATCGACCTGACCAAGGACAAGATGGCCCTGCAGCGGCTCCGTGAAGCGGCCGAGAAGGCCAAGATCGAGCTGTCCTCGAGCCAGAGCACATCGATCAACCTGCCCTACATCACGGTTGACGCCGACAAGAACCCGCTGTTCCTCGATGAGCAGCTCACTCGGGCCGAGTTCCAGAAGATCACCCAAGATCTGCTGGACCGCACCCGCAAGCCGTTCCAGTCGGTCATCGCCGACGCCGGCATCTCGGTGAGCGCGATCGACCACGTGGTTCTGGTGGGCGGTTCCACCCGTATGCCCTCGGTCACCGAACTGGTCAAGGAACTGACCGGCGGCAAGGAGCCCAATAAGGGCGTCAACCCCGACGAGGTCGTCGCCGTGGGTGCCGCGCTGCAGGCCGGTGTGCTGGCCGGCGAGGTCAAGGACGTGCTGCTGCTCGACGTGACCCCGCTGAGCCTCGGCATCGAGACCAAGGGTGGCGTCATGACCAAGCTCATCGAGCGCAACACCACCATCCCGACGAAGCGCAGCGAGACCTTCACCACGGCCGACGACAATCAGCCGTCGGTGCAGATTCAGGTCTTCCAGGGTGAGCGCGAGATCGCCTCGGCCAACAAGCTGCTCGGCTCCTTCGAACTGACCGGCATCCCGCCGGCTCCGCGGGGAGTCCCGCAGATCGAGGTCACCTTCGACATCGACGTCAACGGCATCGTGCACGTCACGGCCAAGGACAAGGGCACCGGCAAGGAGAACACGATCAAGATCCAGGAGGGCTCCGGCCTCTCCCAGGAGGACATTGATCGGATGATCAAGGACGCCGAGGCGCACGCCGAGGAGGACCGCAAGCGTCGCGAAGAGGCTGACGTCCGCAATCAGGCGGAATCGCTTGTCTACCAGACGGAGAAGTTCGTCAAGGAGCAGCGAGAGGCCGAGGGCGGCTCCAAGGTTCCCGAGGAGACGCTGGGCAAGGTCGAGGCGGCCGTCACCGAGGCCAAGACGGCACTCGAGGGCACCGACATCTCGGCGATCAAGGCCGCGATGGAGAAGCTCGGAGTCGAGTCCCAGGCGCTCGGTCAGGCGATCTACGAGGCCACTCAGGCCGAGCAGTCGGCTGACGGAGGGTCCGCCACAGCAGCCGACGACAACGTCGTCGACGCAGAGGTCGTCGACGAGGATGAGACCCAGGAGAACAAGTGACGCAGGGAGATCCGCACGACGAACCGGTGACCATCACCGACAAGCGGCGTATCGACCCCGACACCGGAGCAGTCCGTGACGCTGCCTCCGGCCCGGCCCCCAGTGGGTCGGAGCCGGAGGCGGTCACGCCGGACGAGTCCAACGAAGCCGCCGAACTGAAGACCACGCTGCAGCGGGTCAAGGCCGAGTACGACAACTTCCGCAAGCGCACCGACCGCGAGAAGCAGGTTGCCGCCGAGCGGGGGAAGGCCTCCGCCGTCATGCAGCTGTTGCCCGTGCTCGACGATCTCGACCGGGCCCGTGGCCACGGCGATCTGGAGTCCGGTCCGCTGAAGTCGGTGGCCGAGAAGCTCTCCGGGGCACTTGAGGGCATCGGACTGGTGGCCTTCGGTGCCGAGGGCGATGTGTTCGACCCATCGCTGCACGAGGCTGTGCAGCACGAGGGTGACGGCTCCAATCCCGTAATCGGGACGGTCATGCGCCAGGGTTACAAGCTCGGCGACTACGTGCTGCGGCACGCCATGGTCGGGGTGGTCGATTCCGTCGAGGAACCGGACGCCGCGAATTCCACGGCGGCGCAGGCCGAAGCCGACGCGGACTGAGGTCGCGCATGGTGGCGTGGGGAGGCGATGTGCACTTGACCCAATGGGTTGGTGCGTGTCGCCTCCCACGTCGCCAGTGCCGACACCGGGCGCGAAATCGTCGACAAAACACGCTCAATCGGCTTACAGGCCGCAGAATCAGAGTAGGTAGACAACAACGATGAACAACGGTGAGGAGGTGATGCCGAATGGCCCAACGCGAGTGGGTTGAGAAGGACTTCTACAAGGTGCTTGGCGTCTCCTCCGATGCCAGTACCGACGAGATCAAGCGTGCCGCGCGCAAGCTGCTCGCCGCGAACCATCCCGACCGCAACCCGGGCAATCACGCTGCGGAGGAGCGGTACAAGGAGGCCTCCGAGGCCAAAGAGGTCCTGACCGACGAGAAGAAGAAGAAGGAGTACGACGAGACCCGTCGGCTCTTCGCCGGTGGCGGCGGTTTCGGTCGCCGGTACAGCGCCGGTGACGGCGGCTTCAGTGGCTACGGCGCCGACGGCGACGTCAACCTCGGCGATCTCTTCGGTGCTGCGGGCCAGACCGGCGGCGCCAACATCGGCGACCTGTTCGGTGGACTGTTCGGCCGCGGCGCACAGCAGCCGCGACCCAGCCGACCGCGCCGGGGCAACGATCTCGAGACCGAGACCGAACTGTCCTTCCTCGAGGCCACCAAGGGCGTGGCGATGCCGCTGCGGCTCACCAGCCCGGCCCCGTGCACGAACTGCCATGGCAGCGGCGCCCGTCCGGGCACCAGCCCGCGGGTCTGCCCGTCGTGCAACGGCGCCGGGGTCATCAGCCGTAACCAGGGTGCGTTCGGGTTCTCCGAGCCCTGCACCGAGTGTCGCGGCACCGGGTCACTCATCGACGAACCGTGCGACGAGTGCCACGGCGAGGGCAAGATCACCCGGACCCGCACCATCAACGTCCGGATTCCGCCGGGTGTCGAGGACAACCAGCGCATCCGCCTGGCTGGGCAGGGTGAAGCCGGTCTGCGGGGTGCACCGTCGGGTGACCTGTATGTCACCGTGCACGTGCGGCCCGACAAGGTGTTCGGTCGCGACGGTGACGACCTGACCGTCAGCGTCCCGGTCAGCTTCCACGAACTCGCTTTGGGGACAACGCTTTCCGTTCCGACACTGGAGGGCAAGGTCGGTGTCCGGGTGCCCAAGGGTACATCGGATGGCCGCATCCTGCGCGTCCGCGGGCGGGGAGTGCCGAAGCGCAACGGCGGCCACGGAGACCTCCTGGTCACCGTCAAGGTCGCCGTACCGCCCAACCTCGAGGGCGAGGCGGCCGAGGCGCTTGAGGCCTACGCCAAGGCAGAACGAGCCAGCGGATTCGATCCGCGGGCAGGATGGGCCGGAAACTGATGGCCGGCAAGCGCGGTGGAGACGATGCCAGGACCTTCCTGATCTCGGTCGCTGCCGAGCTCGCGGGTATGCACGCGCAGACGCTGCGTACCTACGACCGGCTCGGCCTGGTCAGCCCGCAACGCAGTTCCGGTGGCGGCAGGCGCTATTCGCAGCATGACGTCGACCTGCTCCGTGAGGTGCAGCGGCTGTCTCAGGACGAGGGCGTCAACCTCGCGGGGATCAAGCGCATCATCGAGCTGACCAATCAGGTCGAGGCGCTGCAGTCGCGGCTGGCGGAGGTCGCCGATGAGGTCGAGCTATTGCGCTCCGGGCAGCGGCGAGACGCCGGCCCGAGCACCGCGCTGGTGCTGTGGCAGCCGCGCCGGGGCGCGCGCCGCTCCAGCTAGCCGATCCTGATCGAGAACCGCGCGGTCGCAGGCGTTCCCGCTAGCGCGACACGGTAGCTGCCGCGCCGCAGTGCATCAGTGGGTGCCGCCATGGGCTCGATGCCCACGACGTCGTCGTTGCGCGGTGCGAACAACTGCGCTGCGGGGTAGCCGCTCTCGAACCTCACCTCGACCCGCCGGTCACCGCCGGTGAGCGCGAACACCGCTCCGTCGGGCACCTGGTCGAAGCCGTCGTCGTAGGCGATGTCGTCCAGCGCTTCGCTCCCGCCGATCCAGTCGGTGTGCTCCCCGGTGGGGATACCCCTGTCGTCCACGGGCAGGTGTCGCATGTACGGCGTGGTGAGCATCCACTCCTCGCGCGGTACGTCCGGAATCCTCAGATAGGGGTGGTACCCGAAGCACAGCGGTACCGATGCGGCCGTCGTCGCTGTCACCGTCGTCTCTATCGTCAGTGTGCGGTCGGCGAGCGTGACCCGTTGGGTCAGCACGTGCGGGAACGGGAACGACGCCAGCAGTGTCGGTTCGTCGCCGAAGTCCAGGACGGCCGACAACGAGTTGTCCGAACGCGATGTCACCACCCAGCCGGGATGGGCCGCCAGCACGCCGTGCATTGGCGCGCCGTGGTCATCGGTGCGCACACCGCCCACCCCCGGGGTCAAGGTTACTTCCGTGCCGTCGACCTCATAGTTGCTGGTGCTCAGGCGATTTGCCCACGGATAGAGGATGGGAATCCCCATGGTCTTGCCCGCGCTCACGTAGGCGTCGAGGCCGCGCCGCTGACCGAGATACTCCACGCCATCCTCGGCGAGCGAGGTACCGATCATGCCCGCCGCGGGCACGAAGGTCGCGGTGAGCGGCGACGCCGGATCCTTGAGTATGACCGACTCGAACTCAGGCATCGTTCGATTCAATCACGCTCAATCGACCACGGGATCGTGTTGGATCCGTTGGGCGTCTGCGCCCTTGGCGAGGAGCGCGGCCCTGGTGGCCTCGATCATCGCTGGGCCGCCGCTGATCAGAATCTGGCGATCACCCCAGCTGCCGTAGCGGGTGACGACCTCGGGCAGCAGCCCGCTCTGCCGGACGTGCAGGCCACGCGGTGGATCTGTGACAGGGAAGTCAGCGGCCCATGGCGGATTGGTGGAGAACTCCGAGACTGGTGTCACCGACAGCCAGGGGTTGGTCGACGCGATCTGCCACAGCGTGTTCAGGTCGTAGAGGTCGCACGGGTAGCGGCCGCCGAAGAACAGGTGCACCCGCGGGTTCTCGGCGAACCGCGACAGGTCCATGATGAGCGTCCGCAGCGGGGCAAGCCCACTGCTGCCCGCGACCATCAGGACGTCGCCGCCGTCTCGGTCCACGTGCAGGCCCCCGTGCGGGTTGGACAGTCGCCAGCGGTCGCCGATCCGGGTCTCGCCGACGATCGCGGTGCTCACCATCCCGCCGGTTACCGACCGGATGTGGAACTCGATGGCGCCGCCGCGGTCGGCGGGTATCGACGGGGTGAGAAAGCGCCAGCGTCTCGGCCACTGCGGAACCTCGACGGTGACGTACTGACCCGGGTGATAGAACAGCGGCTGGTCGAGTTGCAGTCGCACGATCGACACATCGCGGGTGGCGCGGATGTGGTCGATGACTTCTGCGTCGCGGTAGGGCGGGCCCTTCTCGGCGTCGGCGGCCCCCCGCATCACCCCGACGATCAGCTCCACCACGTCGCGTGCGGTACCGGCCAGCGTGTGGTCCCAGCGGCCGCCGAAGTGGTGGGACAGGGCGCCAAGCAGGGCGGTCTGCAGGCCGTTGTAATGCAGTTGTGTCACACCGTACTTGCGGTGATCGCGGCCCAGCTGCGCCAGGAACGCCACGGGTTCCTCGGCGCGCTGTTCGATGATCTCACCCAGCAGCCAGGACAGTGCCTTGGCGAAGGCGGCGCGCTGGTGGGCGAGGTCGGGAGGGAACAGATCGCGGACGGAGATGTCGAGGGCGAACCACCGGGTGTAGACGTCGCTGATGAGCTCATCCGGGTCGATCGCGGCACGCAGAGTAACCAGCGCGTCGCGATCGTCTAGCCCCACGCCGTTCGAGTCTAAGTGAGGTGCGGCTGGGCCCATGCCTGCCGCCCCGGGGGATAGGATCCGAGGCCAGCGGCATTCAAATTACTGACGCAGCCCAAGCATTCACATAATTTACTTGAATCTGTAATGTTTCAAATAATTTGCCATTAGCTGAACTGCCGAGCTGATCGACAGGGTCATTATCGTCATCAGCAATGCTCCTGGCGATGGATTCATACGCACCGGGCGCGATCTGCCATTGCATATGCCATCAATGCGTACCATTCAGCTAATTCATGTACGAAGGTAGCGGTTTACGATTCGCGGATGAAACGAAATGCCCATTGTCGGCTCTAAAACCCGGACTGAAACGCGTTGCAGAAATCTTCGGGTCCGCATCTCCTCGTCAATTACTGTTCCGCCGTCGGTCCACCCGCCGACGTCAGTTCGACAGAGGAGACCCCCTTGCAACTCGCCTTGAGGCCGTATGTGACCGCCGGTGTGGCACTGGTTGCTGCCGGCGCCATCGCCGCCACTCCGGTGCTCGCGCCAGCGCCGGAGATGCAGTCCCGTATCGAATCCCACGCGGTTCAGCTCACCGCCGCCATCGACAACCCCTTCGATGTGTTCCGCCCGGTCGTCGACAAGGCGGGCGCCCTCGTACAAGGCGCGATCCAAGCTGAGCTCGACAACCCGTTCCCGATCATCAATGGCTTGATCGGCAGGGCCGCGATCGATGCCAAAGCCCTGGCCGAGATCGGTAACTCGATGGGTCAGATCATCACGACCCTGGCGAACAAGTTCCCGGCGGCCCTCGGAACCGCGGCCTATCGCGCATTCAGAGGCAATTTCACCGGCGCGGTCCAGGCGTTCACTCCGGTGTTCATGGGGCCGTTCTTTCAAACGTTCATGCAGTTCATCAAGCTGCAGACATTCGTCCAGGATCGCTTCGCCCTCGCGGGGAAACTGGTGGGCGGGGTCATGATGGCGAGCTGGGCAATCGTGCCGGGACAGGCGTTGAACTTGTTCTCAATCATGAACGCAGTAGCGGGTGGCCTGGACGAACTGTGGAAGGCGGTTCCGTCGGGCGATCTCGGTCAGATCGTCAACGCGATCCAACACGGCATGGCCAACGTGACAATCGCGACGCTCAACCTCGTCGATGGTATGCGTTCCGCGTTCGACTACCAGCGCACCGTGATTCGCGACATCCTCAACCCGCCGCCGCCCGCTCCCGAGGAGTTGCTGGCGTCCGCGGACATCGCGAATGTGCAGACGTTGGCCCTGCCGGCTGCGGCGACCTCGTTGACGCTGTCCTCGGTTGAGGCCCTCGCCCCGGCGACCGACGTGGTTGTCACGCCGGAGTCCCCGACCCCGGCGGCTGAGGAGGTTGTTGCACCCGTTGAGGTTCCGGCAACCGAGGTGGTTGTCACGCCGGTCGAGGTTCCGACTCCGGCGACCGAGGTAGTGGTGACGCCGGTTGAGGTTCCGGCAGCCGAGGAGACTGAACTCGTCACGCAGGTCCGGCCCAGCCCGATTGCGGTTCCAGGGGTCACCGGTACGGCCACCGAGGGGTCGAAATCACGCGACGCGCTCAGCAACAGCGTGCGTGACTCGGTCAAGAAGGTCACCGACGGGATCAAGAAGGTCACCGCAGGCCTGGGTGGCAAGCAGAAGAAGAGCGAAACATCCAGTGGTTCAACAGGGTCCAGCTCGGAGAGCGGCTCCGGGGAGTAAACCCAGTCCGGCCGGTAGCCCCCTCACCGTTGGAGGGGGCTACTGCCTCGTCTGTCCGCGGATGGCGGCGATCACGATTAAGAGCGCGCCCACCACAGCCCAGCAGGCAAGGACCACGACCGCGCTCGTCGCACCCGCCCCGGAGAAGTAGGCCGTCGAGCGCAGCAGGGTTGCGGTCGCGCCCTGCGGTAGCAGTTGGCCGAACGCACCCCATCCGGCCGGCAGTAGTTCTGGGGCCCCGGTGATGCCCGAGAGCGGGTTGCCAAGCAGTAGCGCGAGCGCCGCGCCGACGGCCAGGCCGGTCCGGCCGAACAGCGAGCCAAGGCCCAGGATTGGCAACAGCGCGGCGGCGATGCCGAGCGTCAGGCCGGCCGCCACGCCCCAGAGGTTGGTGTCGACCGAGCCCAGTACGTAGGTCAGAATGGCCGCCACGCTGATGCCCGCGACGGGGGCGAACACGAAGGCCGCCGCCAGGCGGGTCCAGACCTCGCGCCTCAGGGCGAGAACCAGGGCGATCGCGGGCAGGATGGCCGCGAGCGTTATCGGCAGAGCGGTGGCCGCTAGCCCTGCGCCGCGCGGGTCGTCGGCGGTCGGTGGCGCGAGATCTTCTGTGCGCAAGGGCATCCCGGTGGCCTGGGCCATACCGCTGCCCAGTTGTCCGAGCGTGGCGGCGACGGCAGGGCTGGCGCCGGTGGCGATCAGCAGCGTTGGGCCCTGCTGGTCGACGACGATGCCGCCGTAGGCGTCGCGATTCAGGATCGCCTCGCGCAGCCCGGCGGCCTCGGAGTAGACGGTGACGGCGAAGGCGCCGGGGACGGCGCGCCCGACCTGGTCGGTGATCTGGGTGGTCAGCGCGGGCGGGCCTGCGACACCGATCGGCACGTCGTGTGGTGCCGATCGGGATGCGGGCAGAGCGAAGGCGATCGCCACGATGGCAATCAGTGTGGTCAGGGCGACGACGATGGCGGTGGCCCGCGCGGCGGCGGGGGCTTCGTGGCCGGCCTCGGTGTGAGGGGTGTTCCGCGTTGGCGCGTCGGTGTCCATGACGATCCTTTTCATCGGCCGTTGAATTCTAGTCCGAGCGTAACGCCGCGTTGGGATCTTTTCAACAGCCATTGAAATATTGTTGTCAGCGCATTGCCCCACCTGTGCAGACAACGAAGGGGTGAGTCTTGGGGTCAGCGCTGTGCGTTGCCGCGGGGGATGATCCCGGCGCGGATGCCGACCGCGCCCGCCTCGGCGCGATTGGTGAGCTCGAGCTTCCGCAACAAGCTGGCGACGTGGAACTTGACGGTGCTCTCGCTGATTCCGAGGTCTGCGGCAATGGCCTTGTTTCGTCGACCGACGGCCAGATATCCGAGCACTTCATACTCGCGCGGATTCAAGGTGGACAGCACTCGCTCATCGGGGTTCACGGCTGGGGGATCGAGGGGGATGGTGGCCACCACCCGGTTACCCCAGCCGGGAATCGTCTCGATCTCGGCGTGACCACCCAAGGTGTGTAGTCGCCCGGCGAGCTGGCGCCTCAGCGCGCTGTGGTCGACGTTGCCGGAACTCTGGTCCCGGACTTCGATCGACACGTTCTCACCGTCGCAGTCCCATGCGATTCGCAACCGGGTGAGTCCTGGCCGGGCATTGAAGGCAAGGACGATCGTGCGCACCAAAGCCCGTGCTCCGTAAGCGATCTCGCCGGGCAGCGGTCGTCCATCGACCGGTGGTTCGACGAACTCGACGTCGAAATCGCCGGGGTACATGAGGGTGTCGAGTTCGGTTCGTAGTCGGGCGAATGCGGTGGACACCGCCTCCTCGGAGAGATCCCGGTCAGCGGCGCTGGCCGATCGAGCGGCGATCAGGGCGTCCGAGGCGCTCTCAAGGGCGATCATGCGTGCCCGTCGGTCATCGAGGTGGTGGGATCGCAGCGTGCTGAGGATCGATGACAGTGTTGCCTCGTGCATCTCGGTGAGCTGCGCCGTCGTGCGGGCGCGCTCACTCGACGCGGCCCGCGACTCGGCGAGGTAGTCGGGACTGGCCTGCGAGACCTGTTGTTGGATTGACGTCGCGACCAGCCCGAACATCGCCGCAACCTGCTCGGCGGTGTCGGGCTCAATCACGTCGGCCTGCCGCAACACCAGCACCAGCAATGTGTCACTGATGTCGCGGCGTGCCCAGACCCGCCGGTCCGTGCCCGCGATCCTGCGAATGTCGGTGACGTGCTGGCCCGGGCTGACGGACTGGCGGAGTTCCTCGAGTTCGGCGATGGTCACTCGATCGACGACGTCTCGGCTTCCCGACACCTTGCGAGGACGACCCGTGCACTCGTGGGTGAAGATCACCAGCGCGTCGTGGGCGGCGGCGTCTTTCAGGAGGCGGGAGAACCGCGCCGCGATGTCCGGTAGCGCGCCGGCGATGACATCCCGCATGTCGTTCCACGCGGCCGCGGTGGCATGGAGGGTCGGTTCCACGCTCGCCACCCGTTCACCATAGGGCCCGCTCGGATCGTCCGCACTGATCGATCGTCTAGTCAGAACCCGCCAAGCGGCCAGGTGTCAGGCCGAAAGGCCAACGGCACGCTGTGATCATGACCGAGACCGTCGAGCCGTTGCTCGCGCAGTTCAGCGATGGTTGCCGCATCGTGCTCGACGAGACCCGACGAGTGATGACGTCCCTGGACGAGCAAGCGTGGAACCGCGCGGCGACGCTGATCACCGGTGCACGATCGGTCTTCGTCATCGGGAACGGCCGCAGTGGTCTCGCCGCCCAGATGGCGGCCATGCGCCTGGTCCATCTGGGCCTGCGCGTGCACGTCGTCGGTGAGAGCACCGCACCGGCGATCGGTGCCGCGGACACGTTGATCGCGGTCTCTGGATCCGGGACCACGCCGTCGGTAGTACAAGCGGCCGACATCGCGCGCGAGCACGGTGCCGACGTCGTCGCCGTCACAACGGCGTCGACATCGCCGCTTGCTCAGCGGGCCGATGTCGTCGTGATCCTGCCTGCCGCCGACAAACAGGATCACACGGGTTCGGCCAGTCGCCAGTACGCGGGAAGCCTCTTCGAACAAATGGTGCTGTTGGCGTTCGACGCCCAGTTTCACGCGTTGTGGGCCAACACGAACCAGACAGCCGAGCGTCTCTGGGCACGGCACGCAAATCTCGGCTGACACCCCTCAAAACACGCAATCACAAACTCACAGAGGAGCACCGAATGACCAAGCTTCAGGTTGCCATCGATCTGCTCACCACCGCAGACGCGCTGGCGCTCACCAACAAGGTCGCCGAGTACGTCGACGTGATTGAGCTGGGCACGCCGTTGATCAAGTGCGCCGGGATGAGCGTCATCAGCGCGATCAAGGCCGCACATCCGGACAAGGAGGTGCTCGCCGATCTCAAGACCGCCGATGCCGGCTTCCTGGAGGCCGACCTCGCCTTCGCCGCGGGGGCCGATCTGGTGACTGTCCTCGGCACCGCCGGCGACCCAACCATCGAAGGCGCTGTGGAAGCTGGCCGAAAGCATGGCAAGAAGGTCGTCGCAGACCTGATCGGGGTCGACGACCGGGTCGAGCGTGCGCGCGAGGTCACGAAACTCGGCGTCGCGTTCGTCGAACTCCACGCGGGACTCGATGAGCAGGCCCAGCCCGGCTACTCGATCCGTACCCTCATCGAGGACGGGAAGACGGCTGGGGTCCCGTTCGCGATCGCGGGCGGGATCACCGTGGACACAATCGCCGCAGTCCGCGCCGCTGGAGCCCACGTCGCCGTCGCAGGTGGTGCCATCTATGGCGCCGCGGATCCGGCGGCAGCTGCGAGGGCACTCAAAGACGCGCTTGCGAACTAACTTCCATGGCCGCCCAGGGCGAGCCTCACTAGGATGGCCCAGATGGGCCCCAACCAACCTGATGCGCCGCGCGGCCCTGCGGACGACCTACCAGCGGAGGCGAACCGCTTCGTGGGGCGATCCCGCGAACTCAAGCAACTGGCCAACCTTCTCACTCGCGCGCGGCTGATCACGCTCATCGGGGCCGGCGGAGCGGGTAAGAGCCGCCTTGCGATTCAGGTTGCGCGTCGAGCGCGCACCTCGTTTCCCGACGGAATCACCTACCTGTCGCTGGCCGACCTCCAGGATGGCGAGCTGCTCGGGCAGCTGGTGGCCGGAGCGCTTGGACTGCGTGGTGCGGTTCGTCGGTGGGATGTCGACGCACTGGTCGAGTACCTCGCCGATTCCCATCGACTGCTGGTGTTCGACAACTGCGAGCACATAGTGGGTGCGTGCGCCGAGTTCATCGATGCACTGTTGAGTGGCTGCCCGCACGTCAGGGTATTGGCAACCAGCCGGGAATCGATCGCCGTCGCCGGTGAGAACACTTTCCCCGTCCTGCCTCTCGGGGTGCCTGCGCCGGATTGCCCGCTGGATGCCTTCGCGCAGTACGACGCCGTCGGTCTGTTCGTCGAACGCGCGACCTCGGTGGTGCCGAACTTCGCGCTCAATGAGTCCAACCACAAGGCGGTGGCCGACCTCTGCAGAACGCTAGATGGGTTACCGCTTGCCCTCGAGTTGGCCGCCGTCCGAATGCGCGCGTTATCGCTTGAGCAGATCGTGCAGCTCCTCTCGGCCCGACCGGATCTGCTGGACGGTGGACGCCGCGGCGGCCCCACCCGTCAGCGCACCCTCCGTGCCTCGATGGGCTGGAGCTATGACCTGTGCTCGGCGTCCGAACAGTTGCTATGGGCACGGCTGTCGGTGTTCTCCGGTGGTGTGGAACTCGATGCGGCGGAGGGCATTTGTTCTGACGAGCTGCTGCCACGGTCCGACGTCATGCCGCTGCTGTCGTCGTTGGTCGAGAAGTCCATCCTGATCCGCGAGGAGCGCGGCGAACGCGTCCGGTACCGACTGCTGGAAACGGTCCGTCAGTTCGGGCTCACCATCCTGGGGCGGGAAACCGAGGAAGTGGCGAAAGGGCGCCGACGGCACCGTGACTGGTACCTAGACATCATCGACAAGACGATGACGGACTGGCGGACCGCAGGCCAGGTCGACCGACTGGGACTTCTGCGGGACGATATCGCGAATCTGCGTGCGGCCCTGGAGTTCTGCGTGCAGCAGCCCGGGGAGTCGACGGTGGGTCTCCGCATGGCGAGTTCGCTGTACCACTACTGGCTGCTCAATGGCCTGCTGGGTGAGGGCAGCTACTGGATAGATCGGCTACTGGCCGTGGTGACCGAGTCCGGGCCCGTGCGCATCCGGGGACTCTACGTCGCCGCGTGCCTGGCGACCCTGCGAGGCGAAGTCGATTCCGCCGCACGCATGCTCGCGGAGGCCTCCGACATGTGCGACCAGCACGGTGACGTCGCAGGGCGCGCGTACGTGGTGCAGGCGCAAGGACTGATGGCCCTGGTCCAGGATGACACCGACGAGGCGGTGCGGCTGCTGACGGACTCGATGCACAAGTTCGAGGCCGTCGACGACAACACCGGTTCGGCGTTCACCACGGTCCTGTACGGCATCGTCTCGATGCTGCGCGGCGACTCGGACCGCGTGGCCGAGGCGCATGACCGAGCTCGCGAGATGACGGTTCCGTATGGGGAGTCGTGGATCTGGTCATTCTCCCTGTGGGTCTCCGGGATGGATTCGTGGAACCGTGGCGAGTTGACGGTCAGCTTCGAGTTGCTCACCGCAGCCCTACGCCTGAAGCGACCACTGCAGGATCACCTGGGGATCGCCGAGTGTATCGAGGGCATCGCCTGGGTCACGGCGACGAGCGGCGAGTTGCAGCGTGCCGCAGTGCTGCTGGGTGCGGCGGACAGCATCTGGCACGGTATGGGGATGTCCGCCGAGACGGTGCCCGGGTTCTATCGGCACCGTGAGGAGAGCGCCAAGCTTGCGCGCAAACTGGGCGAGCGGCCGTTCCAGGCCGCACATCGCCAGGGGCGCCAGATGACACTGGACGAGTCGATCGCGTTCGCCTTGGAGGAGTCCGCGCAGAGCCGCGGCTCGGCGGACGCCGCAAGGCCCACCAAGCGGGAACGTGAGATCGCCGAACTCGTCGCGCTCGGCAGGAGCAACCAGGAGGTCGCCGACGAGCTGGTGTTGTCCCGCCGCACCGTCGAAGCGCATGTCCAGCACCTCATGGCCAAACTGGGGTTCAACTCACGCAGCCAGGTCGCCGCGTGGGTCGCACATCAGAACGCCGCTCGCGACCTGGCGTGAGTGCGCCCGCGGGTCAGTCGAACCGGTCAGCTCGCGCCTCGGACAGCCGACCCTCGGCGATGCGGTCGGCGATACTGCCGGGACCGATCGACTCGGCTCGCGAACGGTCGAGAATCGCCAGGACTGTGCCGTAGATTCCCTCGACCTTGTCGCGTACCCAGCCACTGCCTGCGGAGGCGAGTTCGCCTGCGACCTGGATGAGTCCACCGGAGTTGGCGACGTAGTCGGGGACCCACACCACCCCGCGGTCGTGCAACCGCTGATCGACATCGGGTGTCTGCAACTGGTTATTGGCCCCGCCGCAGACGATCGCGGCACTCAGGTGGGAAACGGAGTCGGCGCTCAGCGTGCCGCCGAGCGCACACGGTGCGTAGACGTCGATCTGCTCGCCGAGGATGTGGTCGCAGACGGTGACACCGGGTAGCCGCCCGGCGAGGTCGGCCAGCGCTGCCGGGTTCACGTCGGCGGCGGTAACGTGGGCTCCCTCGGCGAGTAGTAGTGCGATCAGCTCCGATCCGACCTTTCCGACGCCCTCCACGCCGACCCGGCGCCCTGTCAGCGCCGGCTCACCCCACACGATCGTGGCGGCCGCCCGCATGGCCTGATAGACACCCAGCGCCGTTGTAGGCCCGCTGTTACCCGATCCGCCGGACTCTGACGTGCGCCCCACCACGTGCCCGGTCGTCTCCCCGATCACATCAAGGTCGTCGGCGCTGACGCCGATATCCCCGGCGGTGATGTACCGGCCACCGAGGGTGTCGATGTATCGGCCGTAAGCCCGCAGCAGCGCAGGGGTTTTCGCCCGTTCGGGGTCGCCGATGATGACCGCCTTGCCGCCGCCGAGCGGCACCGCGGCAATGGCCGCCTTATAGGTCATCCCACGCGACAGCCGAAGAACGTCGGTGAGCGCGTCGGTGTGGCTGGCGTAGGGGTAGAACCGAGTACCGCCGAGGGCGGGCCCGTGAGCTGTCGAGTGGATACCGATGATGGCCTGCAGCCCGGTCTCCTGGTCCTCGCAGAAGATCACCTGCTCGTGTGGCAGGCCCGGGATAGCGTCGGCTCGATCGAACACGGCGCTGCTGGTGACGGTCGATGTCATGAATGGTCTCCAATTGGGGGCGTCGAAGTCGGGATCAGTTGTGGGTGTGCAGTGGCCGGCCAGACAGCGCAAGGTGGGCCTCGCCCATTGCCTCGTTCTGGGTGGGATGTGCGTGGATGAGGCCGGCGACATCCTCGGGATGGGCCCCCCAGCTGACGATCAGCTGCGCTTCGCCGACGAGTTCACCCACCCCCTCGCCGACCATGTGTATGCCGACAACGGGGCCGTCGGCCACGCGGATCACCTTGATTCCCCCGCCTGTGCCGATGATCTGGCTCCTGCCGTTGCCCGCGAAGTCATAGACGGCCATCTCGATGTCGGAATATCGTTCGCGGGCCTGGGATTCGGTCAATCCGACGGAGGCGATCTCCGGCGCGCAGTACGCGACACGCGGGACCTCGACATCGTCACGCGCAATGGGGCTTAGGCCGGCGATCGTCTCGGCCACGAAGACACCGTGCCCGAACCCGCGATGCGCGAGTTGGGGGCCGGCGACGATATCGCCGACCGCGTAGACATCGGGGACGGACGTGCGCAGGTGTTCGTCGACCCGGATGAAGCCGCGTTCGTCGATGTCGACACCGCCCTCGGCGAGCCCGATCCCGTCGGTGCGGGGATGGCGACCGACAGCCACGAGCAGTAGGTCGGCCTGTACGGTCTCGCCGGACTCCACCGTGACGCTGACATCAGCGCCGTTGTCGACCGCTGTGACGAACCGGGTGTCGGTCTTGATCGTTATGCCGCGCTTGCGGAATGCGCGGAGGAGTTGTCTGGAGGTCCAGTCATCCTCAGCCGGCACCAGGCGGGGTAGCGCCTCGACGATGGTGACGTCGGCCCCCAGGGAGGCCCAGATGCTGGCGAACTCAACGCCGATGACACCGCCGCCGAGGATGATGGCCCGCCGCGGCAGGTCGGGAAACGTCAGTGCCTCATCGCTGGTGAGGATGCGGCCGCCCACGTCCAGTCCGGGCGGCGTGCTGACTCGGGATCCGGTGGCCAGCACCAACTGTGCACCGGTGATGGAGCGGTCACCGACCACGACGGTGGTGTCACCGCCGTAGTGTCCGGTGCCCGTGACGACCTCGACACCGCGGTGTCGGATGAGCCCCTGCAGACCCTGGAACAGGCGCTCCACGACCTCGCCCTGGTATCGGTGCACGGCGTCGATGTCGATCTGCCCGAGCGTTGCGCCGATCCCGATGGAGGCCGCGTTCGTGACCGTGTCGGCAACCGCCGCGGCATGTGTCAGCGCCTTGGTCGGTATGCAACCCCGGTGCAGGCACGTGCCACCGACCTTGTCCTGCTCGATCAGCGTGACGGTCTTGCCGAGCTGCGCGGCTCGCAGAGCGCAGGCGTATCCGCCCGAACCGCCGCCGAGGATCAGGACGTCGGGGTTATCGGTCATATCGTGCTCCTTCGTCTCGCCATGGCACCAGTCAGACCAGCGCGATCAGCGTCATCGGATCGGCCAGGATGTCGGCAATGGCGGCAAGGAATTTCGAGCCCAGTTCGCCATCGACCAGGCGGTGGTCGAATGCCAGGCTCAACGTCGTGATCGAGCGAAGAGCAATGTCGCCCCGGTGCTCCCACGGGCGTGTTCGAATGGAACCAAAACACAGGATCGCCGCCTCGCCCGGATTGAGAATCGGTGTGCCCGAGCCGATCCCGAACACCCCGATGTTGGTGATCGTGATGGTTCCCTCGGTCAGTGCGGCGGGTTGTGTCTTACCGGCCTTGGCTGTGGAGGTGAGTTCGGCCAGGGCGACCGCCAGCTCACGCAGGCCCAGGGTGTGGGCATCCTTGATGTTGGGCACCATCAGTCCGCGCGGGGTTGCGGCCGCAATCCCCAGATTCACATAGCGCTTGGTGACGATCTCCTGGGCGTCCTCGTCCCAGAACGTGTTCAGGTCCGGATTGGTTCGCAGTGCGACGAGCAACGCCTTGGCCACGAACGCCAGTGGTGTCAGCCGGACACCCGAGAAGTGCTCGGTGGCGCGCAGCCGGTCCAGCAGCTCCATTGTCGGCGTGACGTCGACATCGACGAAGATGGTGACGTGCGGAGCGGTGAACGCGCTGCGAACCATCGCCTGGGCGGTGTGCTTCCGCACTCCCTTGATCGGGGTCCGTTCCTCTTGGCGTGTGGGTGATCCGGCGTCCGGAGTGCGGAGGAATCCCTCGATGTCGGCCCGCGTCACCTCGCCTCGTCTGCCGGTCGGCTCGATGTCAGTGAGGTCGATACCACGCTGTCGCGCAATGAATCGCACTGGCGGTGAGGCCAGCGCCCGTCCGGTTCTTGGCACGGCCGCAGTGGCGGGAGCCTGGGAACGCCGGTGACGCCGGGGGCTGTCCTCGGCGACGCCGTAGCCGACCAGAACCGGCACGCGTTCGCCGCTCTCTGTTGGTTCGGGCACCTCGATATCGATGAACGGGTTGCCGACGTCGATGGTGGCGCCCTCCTCGGCATGCAGGGCGACAACCGTTCCGGCGTACGGTGACGGCAGCTCCACCATCGCCTTCGCCGTTTCGACCTCGGCGATGATCTGGTTCAGTGCGACGGTGTCGCCAACCCGGACGGACCAGGTGAGCAGTTGAGCCTCGGTGAGTCCCTCGCCGAGATCCGGCAGCAGGAAGGTCCTAACGGTGGGCATGCTGTGGTCCTGTCTTCACGAGCCGAGGGTGGAGTCCACGGCGTCGAGGATGCGGTCGACGTCGGGCAGGTAGTGCGCTTCGAGCTTGGCCGGCGGGTAGGGCAGGCTGAATCCGCCCACCCGGGCCACCGGCGCCTCGAGATGATGGAAACACCGCTCGGTGATCCGGGTGGCGATCTCGGCACCGATGCCCAGGAACACCGGCGCCTCATGGACGATGACGAGACGCCCTGTGCGCTCGACGGATTCGGCGATGGTATCGATGTCCAGGGGCGAGATGGAGCGGAGGTCGATCACCTCGAGGCTGATGCCGTCCTGCGCTGCGACCTGCGCCGCCTGCAGCGCAGTCGGGACCAACGGGCCGTAGGTCAGCAACGTGGCGTCGGTTCCGTCGGTGAGCACCCGGGCTCTGTGCAGGGGATAGGCGTCGACACTGGTATCGACCGGCCCCTTCTGCCAGTACCGCCGCTTGGGTTCGAAGAACAGCACCGGGTCGTCGGAGGCGATTGCCTGCTGGATCATCGTGTACGCGTCAGAGGCGTTGCTGCAGGTGACCACCCGCAAGCCCGCCGTGGCCGCGAAGTAGCCCTCGGGTGACTCGGAGTGGTGCTCGATCGCGCCGATACCACCGCCGTAGGGAACCCGAATGGTGATGGGCATCTTCACATTCCCGCCGGTCCGGTAGTGCAGTTTGGCGACCTGACAGACGATCTGGTCGAAGGCGGGGTAGATGAAGCCGTCGAACTGGATCTCGCACACCGGACGGTAGCCCCTGATTGCCAGTCCAATTGCGGTGCCGATGATCCCGGACTCAGCCAGCGGAGTGTCGATCACCCGGTGCGGGCCGAACTCCTCCTGTAGTCCATCGGTTATGCGGAAGACACCACCGAGCTTGCCGATGTCCTCGCCCATCAGCACAACCTTCGGATCGCCCTTCAGTGCGCGTTGCAGGCCGGCGTTGATGGCCTTTCCCAGCGGAAGCGTGTCCGGCGCGACGGGAGCGGCCGGTGCGGCCAGTGTGGTTGCGATGCTCATTGCGGCGTTCCCTCCAGCGTGGCGAGGTAGGACGTGAACTGGCGACGCTCGTCGTCGACCAGGGGATGGGGCTCGGCGTAGACGTTGTCGAACATCGACAGCGCGGTGGGTTCGACCGTCTCCAGGCATCCCCGGCGCAGCGCAGCGGCGGTGTCATCGGCGCGCTGTGTCACCGCGGCGAGGTAGTCGTCGTCGATCGCCCGATGCGCGTCGAGCAGTCTGAAGATCCGATCCAGTGGATCACGTTGTCTCCACTGCTCATCCAGGTCCGCCGGCCGGTATCTGGTGGGATCATCGGAGGTGGTGTGCGGTCCCATCCGGTAGGTGACGGCCTCAATGAGGGTTGGACCGTCTCCCCTGCGAGCGCGTTCGAGTGCGGCGCGTGTCGTGGCCATCACGGCGAGCACGTCGTTGCCGTCGACGCGTACCGCGGGGACGCCGAACCCCGGCCCGCGGTGGGCCAGGGCGGTCGGTGACTGTAGCCGCACCGGTTCGGATATCGCCCACTGATTGTTCTGGCAGAAGAACACCACGGGCGCGGAGAAGCTCGCGGCGAATCCCAGGGCCTCGGAGATGTCGCCCTGGCTCGTCGCGCCGTCGCCGAAGTAGGTGATCGCCGCGCCATCGGCACCGTCAAGCGCAATGCCCATTGCGTATCCGGTGGCGTGCAAGGCCTGTGAACCGACGATGATCGCCGGGGTGGTCATTCGATAGTCGAACGGATTCCAGCCCGAGTGGGTGGAGCCGCGCCAGAACCTGAGCATGTGCGTGGGGTCGACGCCGCGGCAATAGGCGACACCGTGTTCGCGGTAGCTGGCGAAGACGAAGTCCTCGGCGCCAAGCGCTCGTGCCGAACCGACCTGCGCCGCCTCCTGCCCGAGGCACGGCGCCCACAGAGCGAGTTCGCCCTGCCGCTGCAGTGCCGTCGCCTCGGCATCGATGCGCCTGACGACGACGAGGTCCTCATACAGGCGGCGCAGTGCGGCGACGTCGATATCGTCGACAAACGGCGAGAACATCGGATGACTCTGTCTCTCACCGCTTTCGGTGACCAGTTGGACGAACTCATCAGGGTTGAACACGGGATGCCTCCGGGTGACAGACCGCGATCAGCGGATGGCTGGCGGCGTTGACGCGTCACACAACCAGCGACTCGCAACATGCACAAGTGCTGTCCGACATATTGCGCAATATGCCCAAAGTCGGAGATTCGCGAGATGCGTATTGCATCAACTAGGCGCATATCGCTGCGCTGACATCGCGTTTCGACCGGCTCCCCGTAACGGTGGAGACGCTAGGTCGAGTGCGTTGCTGGACACCGCCGCCACAGCGTCGACACCACGTACCTACGTAGCAAGTCTGCGGTTCATACGGATGCGCCGCTCCGCCGCCGCCGACATCCTTGCTGGATCCACCTCACCGGTCGCAGCGACCGGCGACCGCACAACGTTAGGCGGGTGACGAAGCCTCTTGAGTGCCGTGCAGACACTGTCCAAACCCGTGCGCTCGACTGGCGAGTTCTTTGCGATGTCGCTGGACACCTTCGTGCAGACCTTCCGGGGACCGTTCGCGTGGCGCGAGTATCTGATCCAAACGTGGTTCGTCGCGCGGGTGTCGTTGCTTCCCGCGTTGATGCTCACCATCCCTTACTCCGTGCTGCTGGTCTTCACGCTGAACATCCTCCTGATCGAGTTCGGCGCGGCCGACCTATCCGGCACTGGCGCAGCGCTGGGAACGGTGACCCAAATCGGACCGTTGGCAACGGTTCTCGTCATCTCCGGTGCTGGGGCGACAGCAATGTGCGCTGACCTGGGGGCACGCACTATCCGGGAAGAGTTGGACGCGTTGCGGGTAATGGGGATCAACCCGATCCAGGCGTTGGTGGTCCCACGCGTCCTGGCGGCGACCACGGTCGCCACAGTGCTGGCCTCCACGGTGATCCTGGTCGGTCTGGTCGGCGCCTTCTTCTTCTGTGTCTACGTCCAGCACGTCTCGCCCGGCGACTTCGTCGCTGGCTTCACGCTCTTGACGGGTGTGACCGATATCGTCATCGCGCTGATCAAGGGAGCCATCTTCGGTATGGTCGCTGGCCTCATCGCCTGTTACAAGGGCATATCCGTCGGCGGTGGGCCTGCTGGTGTGGGGAACGCGGTCAACGAGACGGTCGTCTTCACGTTCATGGCGCTGTTCGCGATCAACATCATTGTGACCGCCGTCGGAGTGCAGGCCACGCTATGAGCCAGTTAGCCATCACCGCACCGCGGGCACGAGTGGTCAACCTGATCCGGGGCTGTGGCCAGGGGTGGAATCAGATCGGGCTGCAGGCCGAGTTCTATTTCAGGACACTGCATTCAATCGGTGACGCCGTACTGCACTATCGCAAAGAGGTGCTCCGGCTCATCGCGCAGATGGGACTGGGTGTCGGGGCGCTGGCGATCATTGGCGGCACCGTCGCCATCGTCGGCTTCCTGACGCTGTCCACCGGTGCCGTCATCGCCGTCCAGGGATACAACCAGTTCGCCAACATCGGCGTGGAGGCCCTGACCGGATTCGCGTCCGCCTTCCTCAATGTGCGCATCATCGCACCAGGGACCACGGCGATCGCGCTGTCAGCCACCATCGGTGCCGGGGCGACCGCACAGTTGGGCGCAATGCGAATCAACGAGGAGATCGACGCACTGGAGGTCATCGGGATTCGCAGCATCGCCTACCTCGCGTCGACCCGGGTGATCGCGGGAGTCATCGTTGTCGTGCCGCTCTACTGCGTCGGCGTCGCAATGTCTTTCACCGCGGCAAGGGTAGGCACGACGGTGATCTACGGTCAGTCAACCGGCGTGTACGACCACTACTTCAACACGTTCCTGAACCCCACCGACCTGATCTGGTCGTTCGTCCAGTCGATCACCATGGCCACCGTCATCATGCTCGTCCACACCTATTACGGGTTCAACGCGACGGGCGGGCCGGCCGGAGTCGGGGAGGCGGTCGGTAGAGCGGTGCGCACCTCGCTGGTCGTGGCGGCGTTCGTGGTGACCGCGATGTCGCTCGCCGTCTACGGCCAGTCCGGCAACTTCAACCTCGCGGGATGACCATGAACACCAGGCCCGGACAACGCCGCATCCCACCTGCGCTATGGGCGCTGTTCCTGATGCTCACGATCGTGGCTCTCGTGATGATGACGGCCTTGTTGTTCACCGGGAAGTTCAACTCGGTTGTGCCGGTGACGGTCACCGCGGAACGCTCTGGGCTGGTCATGGAGTCGGGCGCCAAGGTCAGAATGCGCGGCGTCAAGGTTGGTCGCGTCGCCGGTGTCGAGGGCACCGACCCGGTCCGGTTGAAAGTGGAACTCCTCCCCGAGATGACCGCCTTCATACCCGCCAACGTGCAGGCGGAGATACAGGCGACCACGGCGTTCGGCGCGAAGTACGTGGATCTGATCTATCCGGCCGATCCCAGTGCGGATCGGATCGTGGCGGGCACGGTGGTGGTTTCGCGCAACGTCACTGCCGAGGTGAACACGGTGTTTCAGAACCTCGTTGAGGTCCTTCACCGGGTCGATCCGCCGAAGTTGAACGCCACGTTGACCGCGTTGGCAGAAGGGGTGCGCGGGCAGGGGCAACGCATGGGTGAGGCGACGACGGCAGCCAACACGGTTCTGCGCGAGCTCAACCCGCGGATGCAGACCGCGCAGGAGGACTGGCGTGCCGTGCGGGAGTTCAGTGACACGTACAACGCTGCGGCCGAAGATATCCTGGACGTTCTCGACGCTTCGAGCACACTGAGCGAGACCGTCACGCGCAATGCCTCGGAGATCGATACGTTGCTGCTCAGCGTCATTGGACTCGCCCAATCCGGGACCAGTCTCATCGGTCCGAATCAGGACAACCTGGTGGATGCGATCAACAGCCTGGAGCCGACCACATCGCTGCTGATGAAGTATGAGCCCAGCTACACGTGCATGCTGTTGGGGGCCAAGTGGTTCCTCGACAACGGCGGGCACGAGCAGGTGGGCGGCAACGGCCGAAGCATCGTGCTTGACAGCGGGCTGAATCTGGGCGATGACCCTTACCGCTATCCCGACAATCTCCCGATCGTCGCCGCCAGGGGCGGGCCGGGTGGACAACCGGGCTGTGGTTCGCTGCCCGATGTCTCCAAGCAGTTCCCCGTGCGGCAGTTGATCACCAACACGGGCTGGGGAACGGGCGTGGACTGGCGACCCAACCCGGGCATCGGTCATCCGTGGTTTGCGAACTTCTTCCCCGCCACCAAGGCTGTGCCCGAACCCCCTCGTATTCGCGGTGAGGGTCCGCCGGCGATCGGACCGGTGCCATACCCGGGTGCGCCACCATATGAACCCCTCCCGCCGCCACCCGTGACAGATCCGAGCACGGCTCCAATCGAGGAGGGCCCGCAACCGTGAAGGCCAATCTGACCGGCGTCGTGTGGCGCCTGACCGCGTTCCTGACCGCGTGCGGCGTTGGAGCATTCGCGCTCCTCATCGTGTTCGCTCAGTTGCGGTTCAACGATCAGGCGACCTACCGCGCGGAGTTCGTCAACATCAGCGGGCTGGAGAGCGGCAACTTCGTCCGCATCGCCGGAGTCGAGGTGGGCAAGGTGAGGGACATCTCCGTCAACGTCGAGAATCACGCAGTGGTCGAGTTCTCGGTCGACGACTCGGTTGTGCTCACCGATGGCACGAAAGCGCTTGTTCGGTACGACAACCTGATCGGCGGACGATACATGGAACTGCAGGAGGGGCCGGGAAGCCTGCAGCGATTCGATGTCGGACAGACGATTCCGGTGACTCGGACGGAGTCTGCGCTGGACCTCGACGCGCTCATCGGTGGGTTTCGCCCGCTGTTTCGCGCGCTGGACCCCGAGGCGATGAACGCGCTGACAGGCCAGCTGATTCAGGCGCTCCAGGGGCAGGGGCCGACCATCGGCTCGCTGCTGGCACACACGGCGTCGTTGACCGACACCATGGCTAACCGGGACGAACTGATCGGTCAGGTCATCGCGAACCTGAACACGGTGCTTGGATCGCTCGGCGAGCACAGTGGCGAGTTCGACAGCGCGGTCGACTCACTCTCGCAACTGGTCGATGGGCTCGCTGCGCGCAAGGTCGACATCAGTGACAGCATCGCCTCCACCAACGCCGCCGCGGCGGGCATCGGGGACCTACTCAGCCGCGCGCGGCCGAGTGTCAAGAACGTTGTCGCTCAGGCAGATCGGGTGACGAGCACGGTACTCGCCGACAAGGACTACGTCGATGACCTACTCAACACGCTGCCCGACACCTACCGGGCGCTTAACCGGATGGCGCTCTACGGCGACTACTTCTCGTTCTACCTCTGTGACGCGATCCTGAAACTCAACGGCAAGGGCGGGCAGCCGGTGTATGTGAAGGTGGCTGGTCAGGACACCGGGCGGTGCGCCCCGAAATGAAGTCGTTCTCGGAGCGCAATTCGATGGTCATCGGCGTGATCGGACTGGTCGTGGTGGCCGCCATTGTCGCGGGCGCGCTGCAGTACAAGAAGTTGCCGTTCTTCGCCCCGGGCGTTCGCCACTCCGCCTACTTCGCGGAGGCCAGCGGTCTGCAGACCGGGGCCCCGGTGCAGGTGGCGGGCTACAAGGTCGGTGAGGTGTCGAGCATCGCCTTGGACGGGCCCCGGGTACTGGTCGAGTTCGACGTCGAGGAGGGCATCCGTTTGGGCGAGCGCACAGAGGCCGCGGTCAAGACCAAGAGCCTGCTCGGCTCGAAGGTTCTGGAGGTGACACCCCGCGGCGACGGATCCCTGACTGGGCCCATCTCGATGGATCGCACGACCCCCGCCTACCAACTTCCGGAGGCGCTCGGCGACCTCGCCGACGTGGTGGGCGGATTGGATGTCGACCAACTCAACCAGTCCCTGGCGACCCTGACTGACGCCTTTCGTGACACCCCGCCGGAACTTCGGATCGCCGTCGATGGCGTGGCCCGCTTCTCGCGCACGCTCGGCGAACGCGATGAGCAGCTGCGGAGCCTGCTGGACAACGCCGAGGCTGCCACCGGAGTACTCGCCCAGCGCGCCGACCAGGTAGTACGCCTCATATCGCAGACCAACGCCATCCTGGCTGCGTTGCGAGTCCAGAGCGCGGCGCTGGACCAGGTGGCCAACAACATCGGTGTCGCGACCCGCCAGATGTCCGGATTCGTCGCAGACAACAAGGCCGAGCTGGGACCTGCACTGGAGCGGATCAACGGCGTGTTGGCGATCGTCGACATGCACAGGGATCAGATCCAACAGGTCATCCCGATGTTGCACCGGTACGCCATGTCGCTCGGCGACTCGGTGGCCTCAGGCCCGTTCTTCAAGGCATACCTCTCCAACCTGTTGCCCGGCCAGTTCGTGCAACCGTTCATCGACGCGGCATTCTCGGATCTGGGTCTCGACCCGAACGTGCTGGCGCCGACCGAACTTCACGACCCGCAGGTCGGTCAGCCCGGCACACCGGCACTGCCGGTGCCGTATCCGCGGACCGGTCAGGGTGGACCGCCGAATATGACGCTGCCCGAGGCGATCACCGGGAACCCCGGTGACCCCCGCTCTCCGTATCGGGAGCCGCTTCCCGCACCGCCCCCAGGTGGTCCGCCACCGGGCCCACCGGCAGAACACGGCCCGCTCAGCACCGGCGGTGCGCCGTGATCACGCGTCGTCGTCTGCGTGCCGGCCTGGCCGCGCTGCTCGCGGTCACCCTGATGGCCGGGTCGGTGGCGCTGATCGGGGCGATGACCACAAATGGCCGCATGGAGGTCACAGCGTACTTCGACAACAGCAACGGGATCTTTCCCGGCGACGACGTCGTGATGCTCGGCGTGCGGATCGGAAGTGTCGAAACCATTGAGCCGCAGCCGGAACGGTCCAAGATCACGTTCTGGTTCGACCGCAGGCACAAAGTGCCCGCCGAGGCCAATGCGGTCATCCTGTCACCACAGCTGATCACCTCCAGGGCGATCCAGCTCACTCCCGCGTACACCGGTGGTGCCGAGATGACCGACGGTGCGGTCATTCCGCAGAACCGCACCGCGGTACCGGTGGAGTGGGATGACTTCCGGATCCAGCTGGAGAGGCTCAGCGCCAGCCTGCAGCCGGGACCTGACGGTGTCAGCCCGCTGGGCGCGTTCATCGACACCGCGGCCGATAACCTGCGCGGGCGTGGCCAGGACATTCGGGCGGCGGTCGTCGAGCTGTCTCGCGTACTCTCCGCACTCGGCGATCACAGCACCGACATCTTCGGCACGGTCAAGAATCTGGCTGCCCTGGTGTCGGCGCTGCAGTCGAGCACCGAGCTCATGATGGAACTCAACGTCAACCTGGCCGCAGCCACCGGGCTTCTGGCTGACCAGCCTGACCAGATCGGCGAGGCCGTCGACGGTCTGAACGCGGCAACCCGGGATGTGGCGTCGTTCGTGGCCGAACATCGTGAGGCGCTGGGTGTCTCGTCGGAGAAGCTGGGCTCTGTCGCTCAGACTCTGGCCGACAGCACCGGCGACATCAAGCAGGTGCTGCACCTCGCGCCGACCACGTTTCAGAACCTCATCAACATCTATGAGCCCACGCATTCGGCGCTCACAGGGGCATTGGCGCTGAACAACTTCGCCAATCCGATTCAGTTCATCTGCGGCGCGGTCCAGGCCGCGTCACGTATGGGTGCCGAACAATCGGCGAAACTCTGTGTGCAGTATCTGGCCCCGATCATGAAGAACCGGCAGTTCAACTTTCCGCCGATCGGGTTGAACCCGTTCGTCAACGCGGCGGCCCGTCCCAACGAGCTGACCTACAGCGAGGACTGGATGCGCCCCGATCACCGCCCAGTGTCACCGCCACCCGTAGCGGAATCGGTGGCGACCAATCCCGCCGACGGCCTGCCCGGCTTGATGGTGCCAGCGCCGGGAGGTGGCTCGTGAGCGGCACACGCGGGTTCCTGAGCGCGGTGCTCGCGGTGATCCTCGTGGTGACGACTGGCTGTGACTGGAGAGGGCTCAACTCTGTTCGGCTGCCAGGTACGCAGGGCTGGGGGCCTGGTTCCTTCGAAGTGCAGGCGCAACTGGCCAACGTCTCGAACATCGCGGAGAACTCCCGGGTACGCGTCGCGGACGTGACGGTGGGAAGCGTCACCGGAATCGCGCGTCAGGGCTGGCATGCACTCGTCACGATGAGGCTCGAGGGCGGTGTCACCCTGCCGGAGAACGTCACGGTGAGGGTCGGACAAACCAGCTTGCTCGGTTCACTGCACATCGAGATCGCCCCGCCCGTCGACGAACCGCCACGGGGCAAACTCCACGAGGGATCGTTGATCCAGCTCGACCGCACCGGTGCGTATCCCAGCACCGAACAGACGCTGGCGGCGGCGTCGATGCTCCTCAACGGTGGGGGACTGGGCCAGGTGCATGACATCACGCGAGCGTTCAGTGTCGCCTTCGCCGGCCGGGAACAGGAGCTACGCGGCTTCATCGAGCAATTCGACGAATTCATCGGCCATCTGGACAGTCAGAAGGACGACATCCTCGCCGCCACCGAGAGCCTGAACCAGCTCACCGGCCGGTTCGCGGCACGGAAGGCGGTGCTGGACAGGGCGTTACAAACGATCCCGCAAGCTCTGGAGGTGCTCAAGGACGACCGCGAGCTGTTGGTCGAGGCGCTGGACCAGTTCGGCGAGTTCAGCGCGCTGGCAGCGGATTCAATCACCAGGACCGAGGAGTCGCTGGTGGCCGAGCTGGCGGATATCGGACCCGTGCTCGCCGCCCTTGCCGATGCCGGTCCTGCGCTGACCCGCTCGCTGTCGCTGTTCTCGACGTTCCCGTGGCCCAAGGAGGGTGTGCGCAATTGGCTGCGGGGCGATTATGCAAACCTCACCGCGATATTCGACCTGACGCTCAGCCGGCTGGACACATCGTTGCTCACCGGCACGCGCTTCGAGGGTGCCCTCACGAGGCTGGAGATGCAATGGGGGCGCACGATCGGTCAGCTGCCCAGCCCGGCCACCGCAGGCAATCCGCTCATCGTTCCCTACCAAGCCGACCAGGGGCCCTGACATGCACCTGAATCGTCTTGCCAGGATTCAGCTGGCGATCTTCACGGTGCTGGCCGTCGCGTCGGTCGCCCTGATGGCCGGGGGCTACATGAACCTGCCGGCGCAGCTGTTCGGCATCGGTCGTTACACCGTCACCGTCGAACTGCCTCAGGCAGGCGGACTGTACGAGCGCGGCAACGTCACGTATCGCGGAACCGAGGTGGGCCGAGTTGGGGAGGTACGCCTCACCGACAGCGGTGCGGAGGCCGAGCTGGTTCTCGACTCGCAGTTCCGGATTCCCTCGGATGTGGATGCCGAGGTCCACAGTCAGTCGGCCATCGGGGAACTCTATGTCGCTCTGTTGCCACGCGACGGCGCATCCGCACCGCTGCGGGACGGCGATGTGATCCCCGCGTCCCGAGCCTCGGTGCCGCCGAGCATCAACAGCCTGTTGGAGGCGACGAACCGTGGTTTGGCTGCGATCCCGCAGGACAACTTGAAGACCGTGATCGACGAGAGTTACACGGCGATAGGCGGGTTGGGTCCGGAGCTGTCCCGGATCGTGAAGGGCAGCACCCAGCTGGCCATCGACGCTCGTCGGGAACTCGAACCGATGGTGACATTGATCGAACAGTCCAAACCGGTCCTGGACTCGCAGAGTGCGACATCAGGTGCGATTCAATCGTGGGCGGCGAACCTGGCTGCCATCACCGGTGAACTGCGCGATCACAACGACTCCGTCGAGGGTGTCCTGCGCAATGGCGCGGTGACAGCCGACGAGGTTAGGCAGTTGTTCGAGCGCGTTCGCCCCACGCTGCCGGTGCTGCTGGCCAACCTGGTCAGCCTGGAACAGGTGGCGATCGCCTACCAACCGGCGATCGAGCAGCTCTTGGTGTTGCTGCCGCAGGCCACCGCGATGATGGGTGCGCTAGCCGTCGGCAACCTGCACACCAAACAGGACTATCGGGGTATGTATCTGGACTTCAACCTGAACCTCAACCTGCCGCCGCCGTGCAACACGGGGTATCTGCCCGCGCAGCAGCAGCGGGCTCCGGCTCACGAGGACTATCCCGAGCGCACCACGGGGGCGCTGTACTGCCGTGTGCCGCAGGACCATCCGTACCTCGCCGTGCGTGGCGCGAGAAACACTCCCTGTCTGACCGTTCCCGGTAAGCGTGCACCGACCGTGGACATGTGCGAGAGCGACCAGGAGTACGTCCCGCTCAACGACGGGGCCAACTGGAAGGGCGACCCGAACGCCACGCTCTCGGGTCAAGCGGTTCCGCAGATGCCGATCAACCCGGCGCCGGCGCAGCCGCAGCCGCAGCCGCCGCAACCCATTGCGGCCGCCACCTACGATCCTGCCACCGGCAGCTACGTCGGCCCCGACGGTCGGGTCTACACCCAGTCGAATCTGGGTCAGGGCGCGACCGAACAGACCTGGCAGGAGATGCTGGTCCCGGCAGGCAGCTGACATCCCGTGCGTCAACGGCGACCACCCGACATCGGGTGGTCGCCGTTGACGTTTCACGCCCCGTACACAACGTCGACACCCCCTACATACGTAGCGAATCTGCGGACTCTACGGATGCGGGTCGGCGCCGTCGCGAGGGACTCTTGACGTAACCCGCATGGGCAGAACGGTTTCAGGCACAGTCGTGGAGGTTTCAGTGGTAAGTGCGGTTGAGGACGCCGATGCTGCGGCAATAGTGCGAGATCTGGTTCTCGGCGGTGTCGCCGATCCGTTCCCGCTCTATGAGCAGTTGCGCGAGATCGGCACCGGAGTGCACTGGTCGGACGTGTTGGGTGGGTGGGTCGTCAGCCGATTCGACGACGTCCGCTCCATGGTCTCCCGGCACGAGGCGTTCTCCAGCGACACGTTCTTCGACGGTGCGCCAGGGGTTCACGACCCCGATGACGCAGAGCATCGTCGATTCATCTCAATCAGCTCCCGCCAGTTCATATTTCAGGATCCGCCCGTTCACACCCGGATCCGCTCCATCTTCCGGCACGCATTCACCAAACCTGCGATCAAGCGGTGGCGATCGTCGATGGAGGACGTCGCCGACGAGGTGCTGGACAGATACCGCCCCGGCCAGGTGGTGGACGTCATGCCCCATCTTGCCGCCGATATTCCGGTCGCGGTGATCGCGTCGATTCTCGGTGTGCCCAAGGACAAGTGGACTCAGCTGCGGGAGTGGTCCGAGGCGTACGGCAGAACGCTCGACCCCGGTGTGCAGGGCCAGCTTCGTGACCAGTCGATCCGCGTCTCACTGGAGATGATGGACTACCTCGCGGACCTGGTGGCCCGTCGCAAGGCCGACCCCCAGGACGACCTGATCACGCTGATCGCGACCACTGAGGCCGACGGCGGAGAGCTGCTGACAGACGAGGAGATCATCTCCCAGGTCACGCTTCTGCTGGCTGCGGGTAACGACACCACGACGTCGTTGATCGGCAGCGCGATGTCAATCCTGATCGACAACCCGGACGTCAAACACGAGCTGCGGGAGAACCCGTCGCTGATTCCCGTCGCCATTGAGGAGATGCTGCGGTTCGATCCGCCGTTTCACCTCAACTTCCGCAAAGCGGTTCATGATGTCGAGTACGGCGGTCAGCAGATACGAAGCGGTCAGATGGTTTTCCAGGTGATCGCCGGAGCCAACCGCGATCCGCGGCAGTTCTCCGATCCGGGCGTCTTCGACATCACCCGCGATGCCTCCAAACATCTCTCGTTCAGCCATGGCATCCACTTCTGCGTGGGTGCACCGCTGGCTCGCATGGAGGGGCTCGTGGTTC
Source organism: Mycobacterium sp. IDUB_39 (assembly GCF_055419205.1). Classification (NCBI taxonomy): domain Bacteria; kingdom Bacillati; phylum Actinomycetota; class Actinomycetes; order Mycobacteriales; family Mycobacteriaceae; genus Mycobacterium; species Mycobacterium sp. IDUB_39. The sequence continues at coordinate 811,212 of NZ_JBVAXF010000001.1, read as the reverse complement.
TGGAGAAGATTCTGGAACGCTTCCCCGACTTCACCGGTGGTGACCAACCCGCGGTACGCCGGGCGAACAACATCCTGGCCCGTGGCTGGCAGAGCCGCCCAGTGACGCTGTAGGGAGCTGAAATCGTGCGTCTGATAGTCCGATCCGAACACTGCATGGCCAATGGAAGCTGCCAGCGCGCGGCGGCTGAGGTCTTCGGAAACACGCCCGAGGGCTGGGTGACGCTGCTCGACGAACGGCCGAGAGCGGAGCTGCACGCCGCTGTTGTGCGCGCGGCTGACACATGTCCCGTTGGAGCAATTGAGATCGTCGAGGAAGCAGGAGATGACAACGTTGAGCGCTAACACCGATGTCGACGGCAGGCGGCTGGGAGTTCTGCTGGGCAGTACCACGCCCCCGGAAGATATTGCGTCGCTGACGCAGTGGGTGGAGGCCAACGGATTCGGCGAGCTGTGGATCCCGGAGGACTACTTCTTCCTCGGCGGTATCGCGGCCTCGGCGATCGCGCTGAGCGCCACCGAGCGAATCCGTGTTGGCATCGCGGTGGTGTCCTCCATGGTGCGGCACCCCGCGCTGCTCGGCATGGAGGTCGCCACGCTGGCTCGGGCCTTCCCCGGTCGCTTCGCACCCGGCGTCGGACACGGTGTGCCGGCCTGGACCGCGCAGATGGCATTGACGGTGCGCTCGCCAATGAGCGCGCTGCGCGAGACGCTGACGGGGCTGCGCGCGCTGCTCGACGGCGAGACTGTGAGCGCGGATGGCAACGTGCACTCCTTCGCGGAGGTGACCCTCACCCACCCCCCGGCCGAACGGGTGCCGATCTACACCGGTGTGCTCGGCGACAAGGGCATCGCGCTGACCGGAGCGCTGGCCGACGGGTTGGTGGTCAGCGTGCTGGCCACCCCCGAGTACGTCGCTGCGACGCGTGCCAAGCTCGACGCGGCGGCCGCCGAGGCGGGTCGTCAGGAAAGGCCCGAAGTCGTTGTGCTGTGCGCTATCAACGTTGCTCGCGACGCTGCCGAGGCCACTGCCGCACGCGAGCAGATCAAACCTGCGCTGGCCTTCTATCTGGCCGCCTCCGGGCCCAATCCGCTGCTTGGTTCGATCGGCGGTAACGATCAGCTCTCTGAAATGCTGTCTCGCGGCGGGGCTGAGGTGGTGCTCGCCGAGATGCCCGAGCACTGGGTGGACGCGCTATCGGTGACCGGCACGCCGCAGCAGGCCGCCGCGGCGTTCGGCCGCCTCTTCGACGCGGGCGCCGACAAGGTGATCGTGGTGCCGATCGTGGAGGCATCAGGCCGGGAGTCTTTGGCCGCTGTCGCGTCAATCCTGTCCAATTCCTAACTCACGCAGATCTCTAACTCACAAGAGAGGGAACCGGTATGACTGAGTCGGATTCCGCCGCGATACTCGCGGTGCACAACGCCTGGCTGGCCGCCAACGTGGACCTCGTCGCCGAGTCGATGCTCGGCTTCTTCCCATCGGGCGATGACACCTATCTCCAGTTCAACCTCAACGGATTCACCTATCACGGCGCAGCGGACAAGGCGCGATTGTGGCGCAACCTAAAGGGGATCGGGGCGCAGATCAGCCGCATCGGTGACACCGCCGAGCCGACCGTGCAGGTCTTCGGCGACGTCGCGCTCCTCACGTCGGAGGGGGAGTGCGAGGTCATGCTCCCCACCCCGAGCGGTGTCCTCGAGAACTCCGGTGTGGTCAGGTTCCGCAACACCGAGTTCTACCGCCGCGACGACGGCGAGGGCTCGCCGGACTGGCGGATCTGGCACATGCACGTCAGTGAGGCCGCCGCCGCGGACGCGCTGAAGTACGCCACCGAATGACCGCCGTGTTCGAGTCCCGAACGGTGGCCGGGCCGACCGGACCGCTGGCCGTCACCCAGTCGGGCGGGAATGCTGGGCGCACTGCGGTGGTACTGGTGCACCCCATCAACACCGCGGGCGTGGTCTGGCGCCAGGTGATGCCTGCGCTGGACCTACCGGTTGTCGCACTCGATCTGCGTGGGCACGGTCGGTCCGGACTGCGCGGCCCATTCACCATCGAGGAGGGCTACGTCCCAGACGTGCTCGCCGTGCTGGACACCCTTGGGCTCGACACCGTGCACCTGGTGGGTGGCTCGCTGGGCGGTTCGATCTCGCTGGCGCTGGCGGCATTACACCCCCAACGAGTGCACAGCGTGACCACCTTCGGTTCGACGCTCGGCACAGGCGTGCCGCAGGCGGCGATCGAGCAGATGGTCGCCGAGCTGGCAGCGGTTGGTTCACAGCGGTACTTCGCGGACCTGGTGCCCAAGGTCGTCGGGCCCGCGCACCGCGGCGCACCTTGCCTGGACGAGACGATCAGCGCGGCGGGCGGCCGCCCAGAACCCACCGTCGCCGCGATACTGCGGGCCGCGTTCGCAGCGGACATCCGCCACCTGGCCAGCCGGGTACAGGCACCGGTGCTCGCGGTCGGCGGCACGGCGGACCCGACGTGTCCACCGGAGATGACCGAGGAGATCGCGGCGGCCACAGGGGGTGTCCCGGTGGTCCTCGACGGTATCGGGCATCTACCGATGGTCGAGGCGCCGGCGCGCGTCGCCGAGTTGATCAACCAACACACCGACCAGAACACCGACCAACCGAACAGGTGAACCCGTGACGTACTCGATTGTGGCCCGCGATCCCTCGACCGGCGAACTCGGCATCGGCTCGCAGTCCCACTTCTTCGGTGTGGGCCGGCTGGTCGGCTGGGGAGAGACCGGCGTTGGAGTCGTCGCGACCCAGGCGTTCGTGAACGTCGACTATGGGCCACATGCAGTCGCCGCCATGCGATCTGGCTCGTCGGCGCAGGAGGCTGTCGACACAGTGACGGCGGCTGACCCGCTCAGCGCCTACCGGCAACTGGGCGTCGTGGACGCAACGGGTTTGGCGGTGTCGTTCACCGGCGGGCGATGCGCGCCCGCGGCGGGCGGTCTGGTTGGCGACGGGGTTGCGGTGCAGGGCAACATGTTGGCCTGCCCGCAGGTGTACCGCGACATGTTGTCGGCCTATGAGGACTCCAAAGGGCAACTGGCGGACCGGATCCTGGCTGCGATGGCGGCCGCCGAGGCCGCCGGTGGAGACATCAGGGGTTCCCAGTCGGCGGTGCTCACCGTGTTCGGCGCCCAACGCTCCGAGCGCCCGTGGCAGCACGTTCTGGTCGACATCCGGGTGGACGATCACGCCGACCCGGTCGCCGAGTTGGCCCGCCTGCTGCCCCGGCAGCGGGCGTTCGACGTCATCGGCGACGTCATCTTCGCGCAGGATCTGATGATCGGTTCCTATCGGAACGTCACGCCGGACAGGCTGCACGACAAGCTGTCCAGTCTCTCGGATGCCGCTGATCTACTCGGTCCCGACAACCGAGAGGCGCAGTTCTGGAGGGCCGTGCTGATGGCTCGCAGCGGTGACCGCGACGGCGCGCGCGTACAGTTCGCCGAGCTGTTCACCCATCGGCCGGCACTGCGAGAGTTCCTAGTGGGCATCGGGCCTCTCGGTTTCCTCGATGACGTGGCGGGCTACCTGTGACGACCGCGTGCGCGGCGGCGTCGGCCGTGGACGAGTCGCGCTGCGCGGAGCTGACCGCGGCGATGGTCCGGTGCGACACCCGAAACCCGCCAGGGGATGAGACGGCGATCGTTCCGTTGCTCACCGACGTGCTGGCGGGCCTCGGCGCACGCACCGAGGTCTTCGAGCCGGCGCCAGGACGCACATCGGTGTTGGCAACGGTCGTTGGCGCCGGCCGCCCAGCGGTGGGACGGCGGCCGGTACTGCTGATCAACGGCCACCTCGACGTCGTCCCCGTGGTCGAGGACGACTGGACGCTGCCGCCGTTCGGCGGTGTGCTTCGCGACGGCCTCCTGTACGGGCGAGGAGCCTGCGATATGAAAGGCGGTATCGCCGCGGCCATCGAGGGGATGCGGGCCTGCTTCGACGCCGGCGAGCCGCCGCGGTGCGATGTGGTGTTTCACCTCGTGGCCGATGAGGAAACAGGCGGTCGCTGGGGTACCGAGGCCCTGATGAGGGCCGACCGAATAGCCGCAGATGCCGCGATCGTGCCGGAACCCAGCGAGCTTCGGGTCTGTGTCGCCGAGCGGGGTGTGCTGCTGGCTGAGATCACCGTGACCGGTCGTGCCGCGCACGGCAGCGATCCGGCAGTGGGCCGGTCGGCGGTCGTCGACGCGGCACGGCTGGCAAGTGCACTGCACCAAGCCGACTTCGGCGGTGCACCGCATCCGCTGCTGGGCAGTCCGACCTGCAATGTCGGCGTGATCCGCGGCGGCACCGCGCCCAATATCGTCGCCAGCTCGTGCATTCTGCGGGTGGACCGGCGGGTGCTGCCAGGGCAATCCGAGCGGCAGGCGCTCGCTGAACTGTCCGCCCTGATGCACCGGCTGGTACCCGATGTGGAGTGCACCGTCGAGGCACTGGCGTTCGCGGAGGCCTCTGAGTTGGCGGCTGACCACCCCTTCGTCGGCCTGGTGCAGTCCGCGGCCGAGTCCACCAGGCCCGTGCGCGGCCTCTTCCTGGGTACCGACGCCCGGTTCCTGCGCAACCAACTGGGCATTCCCACGGTCGTCTACGGCCCCGGTTCGATGGCGGTGGCACACAGCCATGACGAATACGTCGCGGTGGCCGAACTCGTGGAGGCGTCACGGACCTTCGCAGGAGTCTTCACTCGCTTTGGTGAGCGATTATTCAACAAAGATTGAAATGATACCGTCGGGATATGGCCTCACCAGCACAGACAACGAGGAAGAGGGGCAGGCGTCAAGGCGAGCCGGTATCACGCGACGTGGTCCTGGCCGCCGCCAAGGAGCGATTCGCCCGCGACGGCTATGAGAAGACGACGCTTCGCGCGATTGCCCGCGACGCCCACGTCGACCCGTCGATGGTGCTCTACCTGTTCGGCTCCAAGGCCGATCTCTTCCGGGAGTCGCTGCGGCTGATCGTGGACCCCACCCAGTTGGCGGCGGCCATGGCAGGGGATGCGGGCACAATCGGTGAACGCCTGGTCACGCAGTACTTGCGTATCTGGGAGGCGCCCGAGACGGCGTCGAGCATGGCCGCGATGCTGGCATCGGCGACCTCGAACTCCGATGCCAATGAGGCGTTTCGGACGTTCATGCGCTCCTACGTTCTGACCGCGGTCGCAGAGGTGATCGGTGGCGGCGAGCAGGCGCGCTTGCGGGCGATGCTTGCCGCGACGAGCCTGGTTGGCACCGCGCTGATGCGCTACGTGATGAAGGTGCCGCCCCTTGCGACGCTGCCCGTCGAGGATGTGATCAGGGTGTTGGCGCCGACCGTGACGCGATACCTCACCGCCGATGCCGACGAGCTTGGGCTGCCGGACCTGTGAGGGCTACATGCCGTGAATGCCCTTGTACAACACCAGAAGACCGAGGATCACCAGGATGGCCGCGATGAGGGTGGCGTGCTGGGCCTCCATCCAGTTCTTGAGACGAGACAGGGGCTGATCGAGGCGGTCACCGGACACCGCGTAACCCAGGATGGGTAGCGCGACGGTGGAGGCGGCCATCGCGACGTAGTACACGACGCCGAGCGTGGCACCCGCCCGGCCCAGACCCTCGGTGCCGATCGCCAAACCTGCTGCGGCGCACATGAAGAGCACCTTGGGGTTGACGACGACCAACACCATCGCTGTGACGGCGGCGCGGCCGGGGGTGATCTTCGCGAAGCTGCTCATCCACTTGGGTGAGTGCTCGGAGCGCATACGGGTCAGCCACCTGTAGACGCCGAACGCGATAAGGGCGGCGCCCGCGACGATGCGCACGTAGGACGCCCAACTCGGTGGCTTGTCCAATCCGCCGCCGAGCAGGCTCGACACCTCGACGAAGATCTGAGTCAGCACGGCCAGTCCCACGACCCAGCCAACGAGGAACGCGAGACCAGTCGGTCTGGGCGACGGCGAGTGCAGCACCAGCACCGCCGGGATGATTGTCAGCGGCGACAGCGCGACGACCAGTGCGAGCGGTATCAGTTCGGGGAGCATTGCGGTCAACGTAACAAGCGGATCGAGGTTCTTGGCGAAGCCGGGACTACTTTCTCGACCGTGCCTACACTTCGGCCCTCAGCGGATTGCGGGGGAACTGGCTCACCTCGGCGACGCGTGGGTCCATCACGCGTCGCCACACGGGCGGTATCAGTGCGAGCAGGATCATCGTGGCGTAGCTGAACGGTAGCTGCGGCGCCTGTTCGTGGTGGCGCAGAGTTTGATAGCGGCGCATCGGGTTGGCGTGGTGATCGGAGTGCCGCTGCAGGTGGTAGAGAAATACGTTGGTGACGATCGCGTTGCTGTTCCAGCTGTGGGACGGGGTCACCCGTTCGTAGCGGCCATCGGGCAGCTTTCGCCGCCTGAGTCCGTAGTGCTCCACGTAGTTGACGCTCTCCAATACGCAGACACCGACAATGGCCTGGCCGACAAGCCACGGCAATACGGTGGGACCGAACCAGGCCGCAAGGACGGCGCCCGTCGCCAGACACAACAGCCAACCCCGCAGGATCCTGTTCCCTGAGCCGTAGACAGATTTGTCTCTGCGCGCCAACCGTTTCCGCTCGTATGTCCACGCGAAGCGAATGCCGCCGAAGACCGATCGAGGAACGAAACGGTAGTAGCTCTGACCCAATCGGGACGTGGTGGTGTCCTCGGGTGTCGCAACGTGAATGTGGTGACCGTGCTGGTGCTCGACGATGAAGTGCGCGTAACCAGTCTGCACGAGTGCGAGCGTGGCCAACCGCCGCTCGGTGCGGCTTCGCTTATGACTCAGCTCGTGTGCGGTGTTGATTGCGATACCGCCGACGATGCCCACCGTCACCATCAGCCCGAACTTGTCGACGACGGTCATCGATAGCCAGCCCCCGCCGGCCCAGAGCCAGCAGGCAAATATTAACGCCAGGTACTGATTTGGCAGATAGCAGTAGGTAGCCCACCGGTAGAACCGATCGTGCTCGATGCGTTCCAGGATTTCCTCGGGTCGGTCTTCCGAGTCGGAGCCGACAAGGCGATCGAGTAGCGGAATGACCCCGAAGGTAATCACCAGCCCGGTCCACCAGAACACGCTCAGGTCGGTCATGCGAACCAGGAGCCACGACAGCGGGATCATTCCGGGCACCGTCGCACCGAGCAGCCACAAATACCGCGGCCCAGGTCCGGGTCGAGCTTCTCCGCGAAGTTGCTGCGCGTCCCCATGCCGCGGGTTGGCGGCTACGCCACGAAGAGATGACACTGTTTGGGCCTGCCCGTCTAGAAACTTTGCGAAAAGTGCAATTGGCGGTGATGTTAGTTATGTCAGTAGTCCGGAGCGTGCATTTACAGCGAATCGCACCTGAGACAAGAATCACTGGTCAAGATCCTATGAGTCTGCTCGCCGTAATCATTGAGCGCGTTGTATAGTCCCTGCGACAAACAAGGACACAGCTCGATGGGAAAAGTAGCCAAATATGGAGATCTCTGCACGTTCCTGGTTCGCAGCCGGCATGGCGCTTACGACAGCCAGCACCCTCGCGTTTGCACCATTGGTGCTACCTGGCGGTGAACGGGCGCTACCGATCGTCTCCTCGCCCAATGTTCGGCTCACCGCCGCCATCGATCCGGCGGACGTCCAGGCGCTCATCGCCAACCTGCAAGCGACGCTCAACGACGTCACGCGGACGGTCGAGGCCGTGTCCCTGGCTCCCGGGAATTCGCTCGTCGACGTGCTGACGCGCGCCAACGCGGTGAACGCCGAACTGTGGAACGGCTTGATCAACGCAACTGACTCCGTGCAGCTACGCGGACTGCTCAGCGCGCTCAGCGCCAACTCGGTTAGCAACTTCAGCGAACTCATAACCACTGTCGGCGCCCTGAATAGCGATATTGCGATGCTTCCCGCGCAGATTGCCGAGACCATCGGCTACGCGGTGACCGGCTCGCTGACCGCGGCGCTGGGTGCCATCACAAACCTGATCAACCAGCCGCTGGCGGCGTCCAGCTACACCGGGCTGGCCAGCTCGGCCCTGCAGCAAGTGGTTGTGGTGGGCCAGGGTGTGCTGCAGACCGTGGACTGGACCGGGCAGGCCGTTCTCAACACGGCCAATGCCGTTGTGGACGGGCTGTGGGAGCAGATTCCAGGGGCTCTATACGGGCTCAATGACGTGCTTTACCGTGCCGCTGACCAGTCGGACAGCGCCGTCGTGGACGCCGTCATCGCCGCGGTTCAGGGATTGGCGATCGCGCCCGCCGCGGCCCTCTCCAACGCCGCGTTGGGCCTGGCCTCCAGCGTCGTCAATGTGGGTGTCGATGGATTCGAGACCGTGATGAAGTCGGGCGCCTGGGTGTTGGCGTACCCGATCTACGCCACGCAGGACGCCTTGAAGACGATCGGCGGCAAGCCGTTGGACCCGGCGTCCTACGCCACGGCGCTGGCTCAGCTCATCGGTGGCGGCTTCAACGTCGGCAACAAGCTGGTTACCGCCGGTGCCGATCTGCTCACGTTGCCGGTTCGGTTTGCCTCTGATCTGAACACCAACATCGCGGACACCATCGTGAGCCTGTCCAACGCGGTCGGGGAGATGGCCACCGCCGTCCTTCACGCAGCCGGCCTGCCTGCGGATGTGGCGGCGCTGCCCACGAAGCTGAGCACCGAGGTCACGGCGGCAGTCCGTGCCACGCAGAAATTCGTCGACACCAACCTCCTCTCGTCCGTTGACGGACTGATCGACAAGGTTGAACACGGGTTGCTCGGCGCGTCGTCCACCATCCAGGATGCCGTCAACAAGGTCCTGGGAGCGACTGACCTGCCGGACTCGGACACCCGCACCGACTGGGGCTACAAGCCGTTCTCCTGGGCCGCCGAGCAGAAGGCCGTCGAGCAGAAGGCCGCCGAGGAGGAGGTCGTCGACGACAAGCAGGCCGTCGATACGGAGCTGAATGCACTGCCCGTAGCTGCGATTTCGGAGGTTCCAGGAACCGAGCAGGAAGTGGCACCCACGCCGGGCGATGTCGTGGCAGCCCCCGCTGAATCGGGTGTGTCGGACACGAACAACGACCCTGCCGGGTCTGCGGCAGCCACCGATGACACGGCGACCGAGGGGCAGGCACCCACGGGCCGGCACCGGATCGGTGCCAACGACCGCGGCGTCTCGGTGGATTCACTGCTGAAGCAAGCACGGGAAGCGAAGAAGGCCGAGCGCGAGGCCAAGCAGGCCGAGCGGGAAGCCAAGCAGGCCGAGCGGGAAGCCAAGCGGGTCCAGGTTCGTGACCGACTGAGCGCGGGCCAACCGGGGGCCGACGCTGAGCGCGGCGCGGTGAAGAGTGATCCCGGGACCGGCACGTCGAAGAGCAGCGATGGTGCGCAGGGCAAGGCCGACGGCGATAAGGCTGCCTGATTCCGATACGGGAGTGCCGGCCATAACGTGACCGTGCTCCCGTACCGTGGCGCCGTGATCGGCGAGGAAAGTGGGCAGTAACCGTGGCGGCTGCGGAGTCTTCGGACAGTACGGAGCTTGCCGCTCGGCATGCCGAGACCGTTTCTGAGGAGACGGACTCAGCAGGCTCGGTGGCTCGTTCCGGCCGGCAGGCGGCGTGGAACTATCTGGTCTTCGGACTGAGCAAGAGTTCGACGTTGATCATGACGGTCGTCGTCGCCAGAGTGCTGACACCCGCAGAGTTCGGGTTCTTCGCCTTGGCGTTGTTGGTGGTCAACCTGTTCGACTACATCAAGGACATGGGTGTCGGCGCCGCGCTGGTCCAGAGCCCGTCCGATTGGCGGCGGCTGGCGCCCACGGGCCTGACCCTGTCAATCCTGTTCGGGGTGGTTGCCGGCGCGGTGTTGGCACTGACCGCACCGCTGAGCGCTGCCGTGCTGGGGAACCCCGAGCTGACCCCGCTGATTCGGGTTCTCGCCATTGCGCTGGTGCTCAATGCCCTGAGTACGGTCCCGTCAGCTCTGCTGCGCCGGAATCTCGATTTCCGACGACGCCTCATCCCCGAGGTCTCCGGTGCGATCGTGAAAACGGTGCTGACGATTGGCCTGGCGCTGTCGGGGCATGGCGTTTGGAGTTTGGTGTACGGCCAGCTCGCCGCCGTACTCGTGATGTGCGTCGGCTATTGGTGGGTGGCAAAGCCGATGACCGCGACATGCGGATTCGATCGTCGTGAGGCCGCCGCGCTGGTTCGATTCGGATTGCCTGCGACGGCAGCGACTTTGGTTGCCTACGCGATCTATAACGTGGACTACCTGGCAATCGGATCCCGTCTCGGGGACACCGAACTCGGGCTATACACGCTGGCCTATCGGATCCCAGAACTGGTGGTCTTGAATCTGTGCGTCGTGATCAGCGACGTCCTCTTCAGCGCACTGTCCCGAATGCAACACGACAGGCCGGCGCTGGCGGAGCACTACGGCCAGGTGCTCACGATGGTCGTCACGCTGACAGCTCCGATCAGTATCACGCTCGCAGTGGCAGCGCCGGCAGTGGTCGAGGTGCTGTACGGCGACAAATACAGCGGAGTCGCCGCGCCGCTGGCGGTGATATCTCTCTACACCCTCCTGTATTCCGCGTCGTTCCACTCCGGCGATGTGCTGAAGGCAATTGGCAGACCAACCGTCCTTACGGTGATCAATGTTGCCAAGCTGGCAGTGATGATCGGTCCGATCTGGTGGGCGGCGGGGCACAGCCTGATGATGGTCGCGTGGGTAGTGGTCGCGGTGGAATTCGTGCACTTCTGTATCCGCATCGCCATCGTCCGGGCACTGGCCGACGTTCCAGTGGGATTGGTGCTCGGGGCAGTCGTCAAGCCGATGCCCGCGACCGCAGTAGCGGCCGCAGCGATGTTCGGCGCCATGAAGGTCATCTCTGTCTGGCCCGCGTTCGCGGTCGTGCTGGTCGTGTCGCTGGTGGGGTTGATCACCTATATCACCGTGCTCAGGCTGACGGCACCCGATGTGATCGCTTTGGTGCGAACGATCGTACGTTCGCGTGGTGGCGAACCGGAGTGCTGACCGCGATATGAGAAATGTGATGGACGCATGTTTGAGGGTTCCCCGGATCGCAATGTTGCTCGCGTTCGGATTGATGTTGCTTGCGTCGCCAGCGCTCGGATGCCAGACCGAGGAGGTCTTGCTGCGCACGGCACCGCAGCCGTTTGACGCGGCCAGTCCCTGGCGTTCGCCGTTACCGGCGAATCCCTCGGTCCACCCGGACAGCGATGCCATGGTGGCGCACCTGACACGTGACAACGGTGTCTATGCAAACCTGGTGGAATTCGGGATTCCCATCTACTACGCGAATGCGGAAACCCCGCGCTACGAAGTGCCGTGCACCGTAACGACATGGGGGCCATGCCCGTTCGATGGGCGTTCGGTGCCTATCCCCGAAGGGGCACGCCCCCATCATGGTTCGGACGGCGCGCTGGTGGTCATCGACGAATCGGCTGGCCTAGTCTACGAATTCTGGCAGGCGGTGCACGATGGCGCAGGCTGGAAGACCAGTTGGGCGGCGGTGGCGCCGCTGGGCGGATCGGGCTGGGGCGAAGGCGATGCAGGCTCACCGGGCACCGGCACCGGCATCGACGGAGCCGGAACGGCATCCGGAGCGTCACGGCTCGGGGGTGTCATCAGGTTGACGGAGATCTCTGCTGATGACATCCCACACGCATTGGCACTGCAGACCGACAACGCCTGCGCCGATGTCTTCTGGTCTCCCGCCATGAAGACTGACGGTGGGTCATATCGGCCCGATTGTGTGCCAGAGGGCGCCCGCCTCCAGCTCGACCCCACCATTGCCCTCGACCAATTGGAATTGACGCCGGGCGAGCGGACGGTGGCTCGCGCGTTGCAGAAGTACGGGGCATACATTGTGGACAAGGCCGAGGCGCCGTTGAGCATGAGCTTCGAACTCGATCACAATGACCAAGGGGCACTGGGTTCGGTGTACGAAAAAGCGGGTTTCAGATGGGATTACGATGATATGCCGGGCATTCCCTGGAGTCGGCTCCGTGTCTTGGCGCCTGCCTGACGGCTCGCCGAGGTGCTACCCACTGAATGGGGCGTGGTTGTGAAACGCATCGTCTTGGTGGAGTTTCCACCGTCCGGCGGCTTGTTCCAGTTCGCACTGCAATTGGGTGAGGCGCTGGCCAAGGACGGCGACCGGGTGGATGTGATCACAGGACCGTCACCGGAACTGGATTCCCGCGTTTCTGGATGCCGGGTACGCAGTATTCTGCCCACCTGGCATCCCACAGCGGGGGCGGGCGCGCCCGAGTGGTGGCGCAAGGCTCGCCGCGCGGTCCGCGGCGTTCAGCATGCCCTGGCGTGGCTGATTCTGATCGGCTACCTGTCCGTGACCCGGCCCGACATCGTGGCGTGGTCCTCATGGCGGTTCCCGGTTGACGGGTGGGGAGTGCAGGTGGTTCGGCGACTGCTGCCCAGGGCGACATTGGTGCTCGTAGCCCACGAGCCCCGACCTCTTGTCGAACAACCCGGACATGACGGCATGTACAAGGCCTCGGCGGCGACGCGCGGTGCGCTGGCCGGAGCCTATGCCGTTCTCGATGTTGTCTATGTACTCGGTGATTCCGCGAAGCAGGTGGTAACTGAGGTCTGGCCGACCACCGCGAGGGTTCGGGTCATGCCGCATGGCGACGAAGGAATCTTCGCCGGAGCCGAGCTGCCGGAGGTGTCGAGTACCCAACCTGTCGCGCTGGTGTTCGGCACGATCACGAACTACAAGGGGATCGACACTCTATGCGCCGCGTGGCCGGCGGTGCGCGCCCGCGTGCCCGCCGCCCAACTCGTGATAGCGGGAGCGCTCAGTGCGGATGTCGACGAGACCGGGCTGCGCAATGAGGTCGACCGGTTGGCCGGCGCGGAGTTGCACGCCGGCTACATCCCCGTGGCGGAGGTCTCAAGCCTTTTCGCGCGTGCACGCTGTGTTGTCTTGCCATACAAGCGCAGTAGCCAATCCGGAGTTGCCCACCTAGCCCACACCCTGGGGCGGCCGGTGGTCGCTTCCCGCGTGGGCGACATACCGTCTGTCGTCATCGACGGAGTATCTGGTCTGCTGGTCGAGCCGGAGGACCCAGTGTCGCTGGCAGCTGCGGTGGTTCGACTCCTCACCGATCAGGAGTATGCGCACGGATTGGGGCGGGAAGGCTGTCGCGCGCTTGCCGATCGGGCGTCCTGGGATCAGGTGGCGGCTGCCTTTCGTGCCGGGCTGCCGGAGCGCAAGCCACCTGTCTGTTGACGTCGACGCCGGCCGAAGTTATCGGGTGTCGGTGACGAAGTGTTCGAAGAGTTCGGCCAGCGTCCCGACGTTGACTCGTAGGTCAAACTCCTTCTCGACGAGGTTGCGACCGCTGCGGGTGCAGCGCTGCGCCAGATCGGGATCGGTCATCATCGTTTCCAGCGCATCGGCCAGTGCCGCCGAATCGCCTGCAGCTGCGAGCAATCCGGTGACCTCGTTGACGACGATCTCCGGGATGCCCGACAACTCGGTGGAGACGGTGGGCACACCGGAGGCCAGGGCCTCCATGAGCGCCACCGGTAGGCCCTCCATCTGGCCATCCCTGGCGATCACACTGGGAAGTACGAAAAGATCGGCATCGGCTAGGGCCTGAGCCACATACGCCTCGTCGCGGGCGCCGAGGAATCGCACCCGATCGGTCAATCCGAGAGAGGCTGCCTGCTGGCGGAGTTGGGTCTCCAGATGGCCGGCCCCGATGAGGTCGAGCCGGATGCGCGATGTCTGTGGGCCACCCGTGGCGAGCGCTTCCAGCAGAAATCGATGTCCCTTGTACTCCTGCAGTGAGGCCACACACAGCGCGGTCACGGGGCCGCTCTGAGGAACTGTGCGTTCGCGGAACTTGTATCGGGACAGGTCAATTCCGCAGTGGACCACTTTGATCGAGGTGCCACTGGGGTTGAGGCCGCGCAGAATCTCCTCATTGAAACGCGAGATCGTGACCACGAATCGGGCATCCGAGACCTTTGTCCGGAGCATCGAATCATCCACATAGAGGTCATGAGCATGGGCCGTGAAGCTGTACCCGACGTCGGCGAGGCGGTGGCAGACCCATGCGGCCAGGGTGGGGTAGGTGGCGTAGTGGGCGTGTATGTGCGAGATAGCGGGATTCCCCGTGATGTGCCGTGCGTGGGCGCACGCCAGCACCAGGGTGATGACTGCCCGGGCGAGGATGCTCGGCCGCCGGTAGTGTTCGCGCAGCACTGTGGTGACCACGTCGAGTAACGCGCGTGGCCGACGGCGCAGTGCCCAGATCAGGCCGCCGATTCCCGCCCGAAGGTCGGGTCGCCGGAGCATCGCGGTCCATCGCCGCGCAACGTCGTGTTCGACGGTATCGGGTGAGGGGAAGAGCGAATACAGTTCCAGGTCGAACGTCCCCCGCTGGGAGAGGGCGTCGAGTTCGCGCACGATGAACGTCTCGGACGTTTGGGGAAACCGGGATACCAGGTACGCGATACACGTTCTATTCGTCATGCTGAGTGCCTACGTGAGTGACGCATCGCGGTGACCACAGTGGATAAGTGTACGAATCGACTCGGGTCATGACCGACTGAGGGCGTGACGAACAACGGCGCGCACCTCCGGAATCGCGTCTCGGCCACCGATCACCAGACCCGCGGCGGCCCCGACGACGCTGGCGGCCACTATTGCCGCCAGCGATCCCAGCCCCGCGTCGGTGAACAGCCTGACCGGAAGTGCCAGCGCCACGATTCCCACCGCTACGCACAGCGCCGGCCGCATGGCAGAGATTCCATTTCGCACAGAGGTTTTCGCCAATCGGCAGCCTAGGACCAGCCGCGTCGGACCGTATAGCACGGTGAACATCAGATGCACCGTGGCGACTGCCGCGATGCCGTGTGGGGATGCGGCTACGAAACCGCCGACCAGCAGGATGGTCAACGGCAGGTTGATGGCCAGAAGCAGGCCGGGGCGCCCCACGGCCGGGAAGATGTCTCCCGAGGCGTAGCCGATTGAGTCGAGTGCCATCGCCAGGCTCAGTATCGTCAGCGGTGCTACCACCGGGAGCCATTGGGGTCCAAGAATGCTGGTGACGACGTCACGCGAGATCAAGGCCAGCACAGTGCCGACCGTGAACCCGAACAAACACGACAGGCGCAGCACCTTGAGCATCGTCTCGCCAAGATCGCTGGCATCGAGGCGGTGAGTTCTGGAGAACACCGGGAACGCAACGCTGGAGAACACCCAGTACGCGACGCCCAAAATCATCTCGGGTATCCGGTAGGCAAGGTTGTAATACCCCAACTCGGTGGGACCCAAGCGGTTTCCGACCACGAGATAGTCCGAGTTCATGCCGATCTCGGACACCACCTTCAGTGCGGTGACCGCGAGGCCGAACTGCAGCATGGCCTTTGCCACGGTGCGATCCAGACGAAGCCTGGGTCGAAACGGGACCAGCATCCAGTTCAATGCCGAACCGGTTACTTCACTGGCCAATATCCCCCAGACGATGGCCCAGGCTCCGAAGCCGGTGAGAGCCAGCGGAATCGACACTGCTGCCCGAGCGATACCTCGGCTGATCTCGACCGCGGATCGCCGACGGTAACGCAGATCCCGCTTGAGGATTGCATCGTGTACTTGGGAGACCCCGCGGAGCAGCAAGAACAGAAACAGTGCCCGGTATATCGATTCCTGACCCGGGGTGTGGAAGAACGCGGCCAGCCAGGGCGTCGCAACCCAGCCGAGGATGGTCAGCGCCACACAGCCGATGACTCCCATGGTGAATGCGCTGTTGAGTCGTTCGGTAACCCCATCTTCCTGTTCGTAGATCACCGCCGCACCAATCCCGAGGTCGAGGATGATCTCCATGTACGCCACCACGGCGAGTGCGGCGGCAACGACGCCGAAATCCTCGGGAACCAACAGCTTTGCCAACAACAGTGTTGTCACGAAAACGGTGATGCGGGTGGAGGCGAACCCCAGGCCGGCCCACAGCAGGCTCTTCACGGCGGTGCGACCGAGGTCCGAGGCCGGCTCCGGGAGCTCTGATCTCATGAGAGCCGAGCCTCGGACCTGTCACTGTCCAGCAGCCGCTTAACGGCTTCGGCGGCAACTCGGGGAGTGGTCCGCGCGACGCGCACCCGGGTGTCGTTCAGCACCCTGTCGCCGCGAAGCGCCTTCCACTCTTGCTCGCCGCGCAGGAAGTCGATCGTGTCGCAGTCCTCGACGCCATTGCAGAGAATCCAGTCGCGCAACACGGTGCCGGCCGACTGCAACACGCTCGGACGCAGTCCGCTGCAGTACAGGTGCGCCGTTGAACGCCACGTCAGGATGTACAACAGTGCTGCGTCGACACCGCCGACCGAGAGCCGGGCGATATGCGCCTGACGGCCCTCGCTGAGCGAGCGGGCGACGGCGCGGTGAAACTGGCGGCGTTCGGCGGTGGCGAAGACCATGGATCGGTCACCGAACCGCTGCTGGTGCAGGGTCATCAGTTCATCGAGCAGTTCCGGGACACGGTGCGGGTCGGACACCAGTTCGACAGTGCCGCAGTTGTTCTCGACGATGTGCTGAACTCGTCGTAGTCGTCGGCGGGCCCACTTTCCGAGCGCGGGTGCGCCCTCGGTCACCCGGGTGGTCCGGATCGGCACGGGTTGGTCGGCGCGAACCACGAACCGGGGCCGATGCATGATCGAACGCAGCGCGGCAGGCAGGGGGCTGTCTGCGGCCATCACCGCCAGATCCAGTAGATCCCAATCGCGGCGCTCTGCGAGATGTCGTGCGATCGCACCGGCCACCGCGTGGCGATCCTCGGGAACCGCCACGACATCAAGGTGATCGGGGCAACTCCACTGCGATCCAGCGACGCCGAGGGTGCGAAGCCCGCCGATGTTGACGACCTCGATCGGCAGCAATCCGACCACCGCGCCAGCTCGCCGGCACAACAGCACCTCGGCAGATTCGACGAGTCCTGCCACCCCGGCCATCGTCGTATACCACTGCTGGGACAGAAACGGGGTGGAGACCGCTCCGCGAGACTGCAGCCGACCCCAGTCGGCCAGTACCGGACCCCCGATGGGAAGGCGCTCCACCTGCAGAGTCGCCAACCCGTCCGTCACCTCCGCCCCCGCATCGCTCGTTGCAGAGCGCGCGTTGCCAGCGACTTCGTCTGGTCGATACGAGCGTTTGTGCCGGGTGGGCGGGGGTTGAGTCCGAGGCTGCGGAGCCGGGCGTTGAGAAACACCGCGTTGTCGAAGGTGTCACTGCGGTTGGTGCGGAACGTCACCGATAGCGAAATCGACGGTTCGTCGAAGACCTCGACGTAGTGCGGGCAGTTCGGCGGAACGTACACCCCGTCCCCGGGCTCGAGGTGGAACGTCTGCGGCTCATTCGGGAGGAATGGCAAATAGCGGTGTCCACCGCGTTGCTTGAGTTCCATCTCGCGCTGCTGCGAAGCGCTGTCCGGCCAGCCGCCGATCGTGATCGCTTTGCTTCCCCGAATCTGCAGCAGGAAGTTCTGCTCGGCGTCATAGTGCGTTGGTGTGATCGACCGGTGCGCCGACACGAAGACGAATCCCTGTTGGTTGTGCGGGGTATCGCCATCGCGCTGTGAGTCTGGGACAGCGGCCAGGCAATCCAGCAGCAACCCGCGGTAACGGGTGGCCTGTTCGATGTTCTTGATCGCCATCCAGGTGCCGAGAAACCCCGGTGTGCGCAGGATTTCAGCGGCAGACGCGTCACTTCTCGCCGTCGGCGCGGCGTAGTGCAAGGTGGGCAGTGCTCCGAAGTTGTGTTCGACGGCATCCGCCGGTAGCTGATCGGTCAGCTGCGCCAGCGCCTCGGCGCCCAGCAAGTCGTTACCGATCAGGTGGTGTCGAACCCGGAACGGGTCGCGGTCGAGGTGGATCCGCCACTGTTCGGCATCGATTTCGAGGATTCGACTCACTTGGCCTCCCCGGAGGAGTGCCGGCGTGTGGACATCGCTGCGAGCGCGTCGATCGGCGATCGTGTTCGGCCGGGTAACGGCACAAGGAAGGTGGCCAGTCTGCGGCGGCCGGTCCACATTCTGTTAATGGTCTCATTGTCGGGATCGGCGCAGGAGTCGACCAATCCCGAAGCCGGGGGTGTGTTGAGCAGTGTCGTGGCTTCGATCATCAGCTGGCGGCCCGGGGAGTACGTGGCAAGGCGTTCGTCGTAGGCGGTCTTGAACCAGTACCGGTGCCCACCGGATTGCAGCACACAAAGCATCGCGACGGCACGGCCATCGGCCTGCAGTGAGAGAAACCGGATTCGTTCACCGAGCGCCGCTCCATCGCACATCGAGCGGAAGAACCCTCCGTGTGCACAGGCGAGCGCACTGCCTCTGGCGCCCTTCCAGCCCGACGCCTCGAGGTCCAGAAAGGTAGCGACGGTGGCAGAGTCGGCGCTCAGGTCGGCGAGGGTCAGGCGGGCGCCCAGTTCCTCTTCCAGTCGTCGTCGCATTCGTCGTAGGTCTTTCACATGCTTACCGCGCAGCCCGATCGCGTCGGTCGTGTTCCGGATGGCGGCACGTTGATAGGGGCGATCAACATGCACACGGGTGCCGCAGCGCTGCGCGGCTACCGCGAGTCCGGAGTGTAGGCCTTCGTCCACCGGGCAGTCGTCGAGCACCAGCAGGTCACCCCGATGGGAATCGGCGAGCACGGTGATCAGAGCTTGGGCGGCTCCGGCGGGATCGGAGCCGTCGAGCAGAGGCGCGCCAAGGAAGGCGTAGGGATGCTGCCAGGTGCGGATGGTCTGCAGCGGAAGCCTCTTCCAGTAGCGGCCGCGCCATACCGGAAGGCAGGCATCGATTCGCACCTCGTCTCCGCACACGGCCAGCGCCAGCGAGTCAGGCGCCCGGAGGTGTCGGACTGCCGAGAGGAAGAACTCTGGCTCGTGGCAGGGGTTGGGCTCTGTCGCTCGTGTTGCTAGTTCCGCCCAGGCATCGACGAGGCGCGGGGTGATCTGTTCGAAGGGGACGATGCGACCACGCACCAGGGTCAAGCTACCCGATCGGAGCATGTGCGGAGAGTTGGCGGCTCACTGTTCGCGGGGAACCGACCCAATAATGATGCGCCGAGCCCCATTGATTGCTCATTCTGCACGATCGGGAGCAAATGATGCTGCGCATCCGTGCTCGTCACATGGTGGGTTGGATCTTGCTGAGACAGTCAAGGCAACGTCACGAAACTTCACGATCTGAGGATAGCTGCACATCAAGCGAGTATCTAGAGATGTAGGGACCTGATTAGCAAGTAGTTGCAAACTAACTGAATCTGCACTATGACGTAGATCACGCTCAGTTGCGCTAGGGCATTGTTGTCCGATGGGTTAATTTATGAAAATTAGCTGAAACTGCACCACCGGGAACAAAAGAAAGCACAGTGATCGTCGATGTCCACAGGCCTGCCCACTGGTCTGCCCGCGGCTTTGCCCGTGGATGTGCCGCACCCCTTTAGTGCGTCAGCAGACGGCGCGGTCGGCCGCCTGCTGAGCAGTGCGAGCGCGGGTGTCGTCGACGGCGGCCTGTGGCGACGGCAGTACCGCAGGCGGATGGTCATCGTCGACGCCGTGGCCATCATCGGTGCTGTTCTGCTCGCCCATGTGGGCCGGTTCGAGCTGTTGGCCGGCGATGGCCCACGGGCCGATTCCGCCTCGGCCAAGGCCGCAGTGCTGTCGGTACTGCTGGCCGCGGCATGGTTCATTGCACTGGATGTGGTGCAGTCCCGGGACATCTCGCTGGTTGGAGTGGGTAGCGAGGAGTACCGCAGGGTGGTGTCAGCCACCGCGTGGGTATTCGGCTTGGTCGCGGTGTGCAGCCTGATCGCGCAGACCCAGTTCTCCCGCGGCTACCTGGTCATTGCACTCCCGGTCGGCTTGGTGGGCCTGATTGGCGGACGGCACATTCTGCGCCGCAACCTTGGCAAGAGGCGCGCGCGCGGTGAGTTCATGACGCGTGTCGTCGTGCTGGGGAAGCCCGATTCGATCTCGGTGCTCTGCGACTACCTGTCGCGTTCCACGCCCGCCGGATACCAGGTGGTCGGCGTCTGCATTCCCGAATTCGAGGGTGCGCCAGGCCAGTTCCTCACCGTCCCAGGCGGCTCGCTTCCGGTGCTCGGTGACCAGCATTCGGTGGAGATTGCGCTACGACTGACCAATGCCGACGCCCTAGCGGTTACCGCGGTTGAGCAGCTGGGTCAGGACAACATGAAAAAACTTGCCTGGCAACTAGATTCACTTGACATCGACATGATCGTGGTTCCCGGAATGGCCGATGTCGCCGGTCCTCGGCTCAAGCTGCGGCCGATCGACAATCTGCCGCTGTTCCACATCGCCCGTCCGCGTTACGACGGGCCGTCATCGCTGGGCAAACGAGTGTTCGACCTCGTCTTCGCAATTCTGGCCCTGGTGGCGATCATTCCGATCATGATCGTCGTTGCGGTCGCGATCAAGTTGGACAGTCCCGGACCGGTGATCTTCCGACAGGAGCGAGTTGGTCAGCACGGCAAGCGATTCCGCATTCTGAAGTTCCGGACGATGGTGGTCGGCGCGGAGTCGGTGCAGGACAAGGAACGCGCCGCGACACAGTCCGGCGATGAGATCTTCTTCAAGTCCGCCGCAGACTCCCGGATCACCCGTGTGGGCCGCTTCTTGAGAGCCACCAGCATCGATGAGCTGCCACAGCTCTTCAACGTCGTGGGTGGTTCCATGAGCATCGTCGGGCCGAGGCCACTGGCGCCCGGCGAGGGTGAGTCAGTTGTGCATTTCGTACAGCGCAGGGCGTTGGTCAAACCCGGTATGACAGGCCTGTGGCAGGTGTGCGGGCGCTCAGATGTCTCGGAGGCCGAGCGAATCAGGCTCGACCACTCCTATGTCGACAACTGGTCTGGAGTGCAGGACCTGATCATCATCTTTCGGACGATCCGCACAGTCCTCAAACGTGAGGGAGCCTACTGACGGCCGGGCTTGCCTCAGAACAGGTTTCGCTGCGCAGCGCGCAAGTTTGTCAGCACATCGAATGGAGTCCACGTGCCACAGTCGGCCGCTCTGCTGAGTGCGGTACAGCCCTACCCGGCCGACGCCGGGAAGAAAGTCGTTCTCGCCGGCTTCGTCGAGTACCTGGTCGACCGGCTGGGATCCGAGAATGTTCACTACATTCTCATCGGTGGTGAACCTGCCCCCAAATTTCCCACCCGGCTGCACCGGATTCCCGGGCCCAGCGTGGCTGCCGCCCTCGGCAATGTCATGAGCAGGGCGGCGATCGGGCGAGCGAGCCTGCAGGAGTCCCTGTTGCGTAGCCGAACCGTCGGCACCATGATCAGCCGTACCCTCGATGGGGTTCGGGCAGATCTGGAGATCTACGACACCATCCGGATGGGTCAGTATGCGCAAACCTCGGCATCGGCCCAGCAGATCTGCTATCTCGATGACCTGTTCTCGCAGCGGTACGAATCGATGCTTCAAGCCACGCGGACCTTTCCTGATGTAGACATCGCCCCACTGGGAAATTTCGCCACCCACGTCCCGGCGCGATTGCGGCCGTTGGCGACCAACAAGGTGAGCCAAGAGCTGCTGTTGAGAGCTGAGCAGCGGCTAGTACGGTGCAGCGAGGACGCTAGCGCAGCACAGTTTTCCTCTGTTCTCTTGATGAACGAGTCGGAGGCCGCACTGCTGCGCGGCCGCACCGCCAGTCCAGACGGCCGGGTGCGGTCGATACCTCCACTTATCAACGAGCCCAAATTCTTTCGTGACTATCGCGGTGCGCCCGAGTTCGTCTTCCTGGGGCTGTTGAGTCTTCCGCACAACGATGACGGACTCCGAGCGTTCCTCACCGATGTGTGGCCCAAGGTGAGATCCGCCCAACCGCAAGCCGTATTGCGCGTCATCGGAAAGGACCCGCGGCCCGGTCTGCTCGACGAAGTCGCACGGCACGGCGACAGTGTGGTCTTGGAGGGCTACGTCGATGACCTGGGAGCGCTTCTGGGTCGAGCGGCAGCATTGATCAACCCGCTGCGATTCGGCTCGGGTATCAAGTTGAAGATCATCGAGGGTCTCGGCCGCGGGGTTCCCATTGTCTCGACGACGATCGGCGCCGATGGCGTCGCTGTCGGTGCCGACCAGGGGGTTCTGGTGTCCGACGACAACGACGAGATGGCCGACCTTTTACTCGATCTGACGCGACTGGACCGAAACACCGAACTCGCCGCTGCCGCGCACGACCACTTCCGCCGATGCTACGGACGGACGGCGGTATATGACTGCTACGACAGGGCCTTCGGCGGGAGTTAGCTGTGGATTAGAGTGTACCCAGGCGCGGAGGTGGAGCTTGCCTGCGTGTTATCGCGTTGGCGGCGCCTCGAACCGCACGGCGCGCAGAGAAGTCCGGAAGGGAACGGGTGTGGACAGATCCCTGTTGGCGCGGATGTGGCTAATCACAACTGGATTCGCACTGCTCGGTTTGCTGGTCGGCTTGCTCGCGGCGTCAGTCCTGATCGGGCGGGAATCGCAACGCTATACGGCCGAAGTTAGCCTGGCGATGCTGCCTTCCCCTCAGGTTCCAGTGACCCAGGCGCCCGGATTCTGGGAAGTGCTCAGCCGTGGACAGGCAACTCGCTCAGCGGCGATCGTCCTTGCGGATCCCAAGCGGTTGGCCGCCGCGGCGGCTGCGGCAGGTGTTCCGGAGTCCGAGCTGAGCCTGGCCGCCGGCGCGATCGTGGACACCACGCTGGTCAGTGTGACTGTTCAGGCCAATTCCGCCCTGTCGGCGCAGCGAGCACTCGACAGCGTGGTTGCGCAGGCGATCGTCCCGGCGGCCAGCGCATCGGGTCCGTTCCGGCTGGAAGCTGTGAGATCCACGGTCAGTGACAGCGGATCAGAGCCCACCCGTGCCCAGATTCTCGTCGCACTCGGGTTCGCCGGTGTCCTGCTGGGTGGAGGGCTGGGGATGTTGGTCAGCAGAACGGCATCGCGGCGAGGGCAGAGCAGCAACGAGGCCGGCGAGACCGCGCGCAGTCGCGCTGCAGAAGGGCCCGTTGGGCAGACATCGCGACGATGAACTCCGGGACGCTGACGACGGTCAAACCCGGCCGGCTCCTAGCTATCTCCGCAATGGGGTGTGGGTTGGTAGCGATGAGCGTCGCCCTCGTCGGGCCACTGGCGACCGCCATCGCGGTGGCCGGCGTGTGTGGTGTGTGGGCGGCCTGGCATGTAGTGCGACGGCCCGCGGTGACGGCGATGACGATGGTTGTCATCGAGGTCACGAACCTCTCCGGTGTGGCCGCTTCGCACAGCTCGGTGCCGATATTTCAGGCATCGCTGGCCATGGGCGTCATCGCGGTGGTGATTGCCCTGAGCCAGGCGCCGCTGCGTCACCGGCTCAACCGCGGCACCGCGATATGCATCGGCTTGGTGGGCATATACCTGTTTGTCGAGTGCCTGGCGGTGCTCGGTAGCCAGGACGTTTCCACCTCGATATCGGTCGTGCTCGGCTCGGTGTCGGACTGCGCGTTTCTGATCGTCATGCTCCTGCTCATTCAGATGAGCCGATCCTGGTGGGCGATAGCCGGTTCCGTCGTGATACCGCTGGCTGTGATCTCCGCGCTCACGGTCCTCAACCAGGTCGTGTTCGGCGGTGCCCAGCCGTTCGGCGGGTTTGCCACGGTCACGGAGGCATCTGGTGAACTGGTTACCACCCTGCGATTCGGGGGACCGTTGCCCGATTCCAACTTCTGGGGCCGACATCTGGTGCTGGGCCTCCCATTTGCAGCCGCGCTGCTCGGTCGCGCTGTCCGATCGGCGCGCCGCTGGCAAATCTGGGGGTGGTCTACTGCGGTGGTATTGCTGCTCGCCGGCATCTATCTGACCCAATCCCGCGGCACGATCATCACCACGGGTATCGCGATGGCCATCTGGGTGATCATGAGCGGTCCCAGCGCCCGCAAGTACGGGTTGCGGAGTCTGCCGCTGTTGACACTCGTGTTGGTCATTCCAGGGGTGGGCAACCGATTGGTTGCCCTGGTCGCTGATGTCACACGCGCTGGGGCGACCTATGTTGTCGATCCTTCGGTGTTGGGACGCATGGCAGCCCAGGAGATCGCCTGGGCGATGTTTGCGGATCGACCTTGGTTCGGATTCGGACCCGGCGCGTATCCGCTGGAGGTGCCGAATTTTGCCGGCATGGTGGCCACCGCAGTCCTGGAGCCCACCGACGGGGCGCACAACCTCTACGCCCAGATCGCCGCGGAGACCGGGATTGTCGGACTCGTGGGTTGGGCGGTGATGGTGCTGGGGTTCGTCGGGTGTATCGGCCTCCGGGCGTTGCGGATACCGCCGGAACGATTCCCGGCCGAGCGCGCGTTGGCCGCCGCAGCGTTGGCCGCCATCGTGGGTTGGTCGATTGCGAGTGTGTTCTTGCATCTCGCCTACTTCCGGACCTTTGCCATCTGCCTCGCCTTCGCTGGCGCCCTTGGCAGCAGCGCGCTGCCGGGATTGCGCACGCGGATCCCCTTGGAACGAGCACAGGTTCAGCGGGCGACGGCCGCGATCTTGCTCGGGACTGCCGCGGCTGCGGGGGTATTCGCGTTGGCGCCAGTACGTGCTCAAACGACTGCCAGTCAGCACGTCACACTGCTACCCACCGCACAGATGTCCGGCTACTACGCGTATGCACTCGACGTCCGGTCGCGAACTGCGGTGCTACCCAGCTACGCGGCGATGATCGTCGGAGGGCAACCCGCAGTGGTGGCGGTGGCTGACACGGTCCGCGGGATAATCGATATCAGCGTCACGGACCCGGATCCCGTGGCGGCATCGGCAGCCTTGGATACCGCCCTGATCCAAGGGCGGGTCAACCTGGCTGACCTAGAGGCTGACTCCTGGTACTCCATAACCCGGATTGGCGAGGCCACCGAGGTGACCGATCGCAGCGTCGCGCCGGTCTGGATAGTCGGGGCTCTGCTTGCGGGCGTGGCGACGGCGGCGGCAACCGGACTGATGCTGCGCCTGTGGCATCGCCAGACCTCTGGCGGACATCGACTGAAAGGGCAGCGGGTATGACCGGCGATGAACCAGCGGGCAGTGCCAACCGCACTCCCATCCGCGTATTGATGGTCCTCGACACCTTCAGCTTCGGTGGCGCGGAGAACCTCATAGTCGAGTTGGCACGCTATGGTCCGCGGGCCCTCGACATCTCGGTGGCCAGCCTGTCTCCACAACGCCCAGATCGTGACGCGATGGCCGGCCGACTCGCTGAGGTCGGGATGCGTCCGCACTATCTCACGGTCCGTCGCTTGTTAGACGTACCCGGGTTCGTGAGACTGGTCCGCGCTTTGCGGCGGGCGCCGGTGGATGTGGTGCACGCGCACCTCGACTACTCGGCGATTCTGGTGCCGGTGGCCGCGCGAATAGCGGGCAAGCCGGTGGTCGCCACCCTTCATGTGAGTCCGCAGCCGGGTCTTGGGTGGGCGGGGCGGCTCAAGGAGCGGCTGTCGGTTCGGATCCCCGCGCGGCTGGGCCGATTGGCCTTTGTCTCCCAACACATTCACGACGTGTACGCACATAGATACGGGCCGGCTCGACAGACGTGGCGGGTCATTCCCAACGGTGTGGACCTCGCGCGCTACCAGGGCCGACGGGGTCAACAGCCACAGTCGTCGCCGGTGTGGGCGGTCGTCGCTGCACTGCGTCCGGACAAGAACCACGCAGATCTCATCGCCGCTTGGCAGCGTGTCGTGGAAGCGTTCCCCGATGCGCGCCTGCTGATCGTCGGCGATGGGCCGACCCGCCCAGCCCTCGAGCAGCAGGTGCTCGCGGGTGGGCTTGGTGATTCGATCGAGTTTCTCGGCCGCCGCGAGGACGTGCCGCAGATTCTGCGGTCCGTGGACGGCGTGGTCTCGGCCTCGGTGGACGAGGCGTTGCCGACAGCGCTCATCGAGGCCGGCGCCTGCGGACTACCGGTGGTCGCGGCCGACGCCGGCGGGACCCGCGAGATCGTCAAGGACCGCGTCAACGGCAGGTTGGTTCCGCTGCGTGACGTCGACGCCCTTGCCGAGGCGTTGGTGAGCACGATCGGAGATGCCGAATTCGCCCGAGATTGTGGCGCGCAGGCTCGGGCCATGGCCGAGGAGAATTATTCATTGCCGGCGTGGGTTGCCCGACTGGGTGGTCTCTACCGCGAGGTGATCGACGAATCCCGTTGAGGCGGCCGACTTTCCGATGCGAGTGCCCGATCCACCGCCAGGGTCATGCGGGGGGTACCGCGCCGTCCCCGGGGGTGCTGGGACGCGACAGGTATTCGGCGCAGTCATCAGGGGAGCGGCCTGTCTGCGCGATGCACAGGGCGACTGACGGGTTGGTGCCGGCTGCCGCCTGATTGGTCACCACTCCCTGATCTGGGACCAGCGACCACAAGTAGGTGTCGGTATCCCAGAGGTTGACGCAGTACGTGACCGAACCGTCGACGGCGACCGAGTTGCTGCTTTCGGGATGGCAGGGCGTGCCGACCACCGCCACCGGCCACGGATTGCCGGGTGGTGGGGGCGCGGCGTTGATGTCCGGGGCGGCGGGTGGCTCGACGGGGACGCTGCTGATTGCCGGGGCGGGTGGCTCGACGGCCACGCTGCTGATTGCCGGGGCGGCCGCCTGGTCCTGCGCGGTGTCCGGAGCGTAGCGAGTCAGGATCGCGCTGATGGCGCCGACCAACAACACAACCGTCACGACGCCCGCGATCGCACCGATCCATCGGTCGGAACGGGACATGGTTCGAATTGGTGGTGGATCGACTCCCAGGCTTCCGACGTCGCCGACGTGTGCCGTCCACTTCGAGCCGTCCCAGTACCGATACTGGTGACGGTCGAAGGGGTCCGTGGTCCAACGTCCTGAGGGCGACTGTGTTGACCCGGCCAGTGGAGAGGCGGCGGGGCCCCCGCACTGTCCGCAGAACTTCTGTCGCAACGGCACTGTGTGGCCGTTCGGGCAGATTGCCACGGATGTCTGCGTCGACGAGCCGCATTCCCCGCAGAACGGTTGGTTCTCGGGGTTCTGATGCCCGTTGGCGCAAGTCTGCATCGCGCGCTCCCTTTCCGGCCGGCACCCGCCGGCATCCGCAGTACTGGTGGCCACGGCCAACCCCATCGTATGTCCGCGGAGTGGTCGCCGATTCCTGCGGTGCTCTCGTGGCAAGCATGATATATGCGCCGGGTTCCTTCTCGATAGCATAGTGATGGCGTCGGGTTCGCGTAGATGTATTGCGAGAGAGACGTTTTCGCCTCAACGCTGCCAAACGGCCTTCATGCCGACAACCGTCAGGTTGTTACCGAAGTGATGCCCGAAGGTCATTGTTAAAAGAGTGGGGCAAGTGGAAGCTGTCTTCCGACTGGAAGAACCACCGCCACCACCGGGAGTGTCTGTGCCGATTGCCCGAGTTGCCGCGCTGCTTTCGCTGACTGTCGCTGTCGTGGTTGCCTTTCAGTACCCCGGCACGGCCACTGCGGCAACCCCTTTGGAGGCCGATACCTTCACGGTGTTACCGGTGAGTAGCGGTTCCGTCATCACCGATTCGACGGCCTCCGGCGGAAGCGCATTGCGACTAACTCGCAACGGCACCGCCTCGATCGGACTGACACCGGACTCCGTATCGAAGGTGGTGATTCGCGCCAGAGGCAGCCAGTGCCTGGGGGCACCGCGAATGACTGTGTACGTCGCAGGGAAGAGCGTCGCCGGCTTCAACGTCACTGCCACCAAGTGGACGAACTACACCGTGGATGTGGCCATTCCGAGTGGCTCCCAGCAGCTGGGTATCGGATTTAACAACGATCTTGCGGTGGGCAACGTGTGCGATCGAAACCTGATGGTGGACACCGTCGAGACGATCTCCAGTGTCGTTACCACCACGCCGACGACCACCACGCCGACGACGACCACGCCGACGACGACCACCACGCCACCCGATGGATCCGGCGCGACGGCAAGCGTTCCCTTCAGCGCGACCAGCCCGTTCCGGACTCCGATTTCCCAGAATGCTCAAATTGACCCGAAAAGCGCGGCGATGGTCGCCCGGATCTCTCGGGACAACGCCATGTACGCCAATCTCGTTGAGTTTGGTATTCCGGTCTACACCGCCACCTCGACGACGCCGCGGTACACCGTGACTTGTACCGTCACCAACTGGGGTCCATGCCCGTTCAAGGGCTTGCAGGTGCCGATCCCGACCGGCGCCAAGCCCAGCCCGGGTTCCGACGGCGCCATGGTGGTGGTCGATGAGGCTGCCCAGCGGACCTACGAGTTCTGGCAGGGTCGGCTCATCGGTGGGACGTGGACGGCCGGTTGGGGGGCTGTCCACAACCTCGCGGGTTCGGGGTGGGGCGGCACCGGTGCCGGAACCGCATCGGGCGCATCGCGGCTCGGCGGGGTGATCAGAACTGCCGAGATCGCGGCTGGTGAGATCCCGCATGCACTGGCGCTGCAGACCGACAATCCTTGTCGGACGGTCTTCCGTCCGCCGGCCATCAAGACAGATGGAGGTTCCGATCGCGCCGACTGCATACCGGAAGGTGCCCGTGTTCGACTCGATCCGGCTGTCGATCTCGGAGCACTGAATCTGGCACCCGCGGTGCGGGCCGTCGGGCGCGCTTTGCAAACATATGGCGCCTACATCGTTGATAACGGCGGTGCGCCGCTGAGCGTCAGCTTCGAAATGGTGCCTGGTGCCACGTCAGCGTCGATCGGCAGCACCTACCAACAAGCTGGGTTGCGCTGGGACTACGACGGCCTGCCGGGGCTGCCCTACAACCGGTTGCAGGTCCTCGAATAACCCCAGCCGTCAGCCGAGCGGGTGGCCGGACACCAAGAGTTTGAATGCCGGCCACGAAAGGTCACTGCCGATCGGTACGCGCGGGAGCGCCAGCGGATCGTCGCCTGCATCGGCGAATCCATATGACGTCGACAACGCCCACCGCACACCGCAGCGGCGTAGCGCCGACTTGGCTCTGTCATCGAAGTCCTGCGCGCGACCGTTGGGATAGGCGAAGATTCGAGGTGGACTGCCGACCGCATGACCGACAGCTGCGCACGACTCGGTGATTTCGATGTCGACCTTGTCGTCGTGGCAGCGCGACAGAATCGGATGGGTTGCCGTGTGCGGGTGGAGACTGATCAACCCATCGTCGGCGAGTGCTTCGGCCTCGTCCCAGGAGAGAAGTTGAAACGGGCCGGGATCGGTGTGCCCCGATTGACCCAGTGCGGCGACGAGATCATCGAGCCGTTCCAAACGTTGCGCGTCGGGCAGGTCCTTGAATCGGTGCACCGCCGATGCGTAGCTCGTCTCTCGGTCGGCAGTGGAACTCAGGGGCATGACTCCCAGCCCGATCGGGCCGAGATCGACCTGCGTCGCGGTCGTGCGGGCGAAGGCCAACCAGAGCCGATCCGGCCACAAGGTGGTCGGCGTGCCCATCGGCCCGGTGGCCAGGAAGACTGCGGCGGGTAGCCGAAGGTCGCGCAGTATCGGTGAGGCGTGCGTCAGCAGATTTCGGGTGCCATCGTCGAAGGTCAATGCCGCCGCATTGTCGGGCAGCCGACCGGACTGCATCTGGTCTAGGGCCGCGGCGAGGGGCAGCACCGTGAAATGCCTACGAACGTAGTCAAGCTGGCGCCGCAGGGTATCGCTGTCCGTCACATGCCAGCATGCCGGTGTCAGCGGCTTCGGTTCGACGCCGTGGAACATGAGGATGGTCAGCCGCCCGCGGTTGCGGCGCCGAGCCAACGCCGGTGCCCCCGCGGCGCACCGCAATCGATCGACGGCTTCCCCGGCGAGAGGACGCCAGCGTGCCAGCGCAGCGCTAGATGCCATAACTTGACCCTAGTAGGTGGCTCCGGCCACTCCAATCACACGGAAATTCGGCGATTCTCGCGAGTGTCCACGAGCGCCCACATCTCTGTCATCATTAGCCGGTGATCGGTCGGCAACCCGTATTGGACGATGTCGAGGGCCCGCCCTCAGAAGATTCGAGCAAACCCGCGAGAGCTGAGATCAAGCGTGACCTGATCCGCGCACTGTTGCTCGCGGTCGGGGTCACATGCGCGTACGTGTTGTCCATCTTCACGATCGGGCGGTACTACACCCCGATCTCACAGTTCGACGAATTGGCGCAGGCATTCCTACAGGGACACCTCAATATCGAGAATCCATCGACGACGCATGATCTGACTGGCAGCGGCGGAAAGTGGTACGTCCCCTTCCCTCCGCTGCCCGCGCTGATGCTGCTTCCTGCGGTCGCACTTCTCGGTGTCGAGCACACCTACACCACGGCCTTCGAATGTGCGATCGGTGGCGCCAATGTGGCACTGGCGTACTTGATCGTTCGGGCACTGAGCCGTCGCGGACTGTCGCAGGCGACACAGCTGCACGCGGTGCTGCTCGCCCTTATGGTCGGGTTCGGCACCGTGCACTGGTACATGTCGATCCAGGGCTCGGTCTGGTTCCTCGGCCAGGTTTGCGCCCTGATGTTCGCGTTGCTGGCCGTGTGGCTTGCGGTTGAATTCCGTGCCACCACATGGGCCGGTGTCGCGCTCGCAATCGCAATGCTCGGCAGACCGACGATGGTGCTGATGGCGCCGCTGCTCATCGCGTTGTGCGTGATCGCGAGCCGCGGAACCGGCACAACCGACCGCTCGGCAGTGCTGCGCCGTGTCGCTGCCGCGCTGGCTCCGGCGGCCGTCAGTGTCGGCCTGCTGGCTGCCTACAATTACGCCAGGTTCGGAGACCCCACCGACTTCGGATATTTCGACCAGAATGTCGATTTCGTGTTGCGTACTGTCCTCGACAAATACGGACAGTTCGACCTGCACTACGTTCCGCACAATCTGTGGTCGATGTTTCTCGCCGGACCAGTCTGGGAACCGACGACGGGAACGATGCATCCGCACGTCGACGGAATGAGTATCCTGCTCACGACCCCCGCGCTGATATTCCTGGTGTTCACGTTCAGGAAGACGACCCTGAATGTGGGCGCGTGGATTTCGGTTGCGCTGCTGCTGGTTCCGTTGCTGCTCTACTACAACACCGGTTGGGTGCAGTTCGGATACCGCTTCATTCTGGATGCCATGCCGTGCCTGCTGGTCCTGCTTGCGACCTATGTGAACAAGGACACCAGCAAATGGTTCTGGGCACTGGTGGGATGCGGGGTGCTGGTGAATGCGTGGGGCGTGGCGTGGTACTTCCCGCCCGACCTGAACTAGAGCACTAGATCAGTGAATTGATGCCTGGGTACGACGAATCCAGGATCAGAAAGCGACCGGGCATATTGGTGTCATATCGCCACAAGTGTTTTTCGAGGGATTCTGTTCGGAATTTGACATATTGCTGGGGGATCAGTTGTTGCGCAGCTGCACCAGGGGTGTGGCCGCTGTGTTCCTGGCGGCCTGCGTGAGTCCGGGCCGGTAGACGGCACACGCCCCGCCCCCGCCGCGTTTGGCGTCATACATGGCGGCATCGGCATGCCGCAGGACATCATCGAGGCTGAAATGCGGGTCGCTCGTGCTGTGTGCCGCGATACCGACGCTGGCGGTCAGGGGAACGTCGGTGCCGGAGCGGGTGAGCGGGTCAAGCCTGTTGAGCAACTCCGCTACCGCGGCGTCGGTCTCGGTGTCGGCCGCGAAGGCGACCAGGACCAGCTCATCACCGCCGATACGGGCGGTCAGTTCGGTACGAGCCGCCAGTAATCTCAGCTGCTCGGCTTTCGCAACCAGTGCGGTGTCACCAGCCGCGTGCCCGTCGCGGTCGTTGAGCTGCTTGAACCTGTCGATATCGCAGACCGCTGCCACGACGGTGATCGGGACGCCCGTCCGGTTCAGAGCGCTTTTGATCGCGGCGTACATGCCGCGTCGGTTACGCAGACCGGTCAGTGGGTCGTAATGGGCTGAGCGCGCAGTCTTGCGGACCGCCTTGCGCCCGTACTCGACCAGCATGGAGCCGCACAGCCCCACCACCAGCACCCAGGTGAGCGTGGGGGCGAGCAGGAGGGTCACCGTCGCGAGGTCCTCGCGCGCACCGAAGGCCGCGTCCGTGACGATCGCCGCGATGACCGCGCAACAGAACGCGAGATGCACCACCTGCGTCCGCCAGCCCATGAGGAAGGCGACGAACACCCCGTTGAGCCCCATGAACAACACGACGCAGAGTCCGGCCACAGGGGTCGACATCGTGACCGCGAGGACAGCAATCGACACGTCCAGCCACACAGCAAAGAACACTGCTTGCCGATAGGACGGCCATAACCCCCACCGCCAGCGAGCTCCCACCGCAACGGCCGACAGCAGTACGGCGGCCTGTGCGCCCCGCGCAGCCATGCCGCTGGGCCCGGCCGGGTGGACCTGCACCATGGCGACCAGGACGGCGAGGGCGAAGCAACTCGCCGCAGCGATGCGGGTGAACAACCGCATGAACCGACCCTCGCGTAGCGCGGCGGTGGCAAATCTGTAGTTCCGCTTGCCAGACGACCAAGTCGAGGCGCCGATCACCGCAAGCGTTCCTTCGCAACCATTGACACCGCCGACATGGCAAACAGACTAGTCGGGCTACTTCGAGCGTGCTCGCCCGGTTGGCGGCATCAGCCACGGCGAAGCGATACCGACACAAAAGTCGAGTCGCACAACTGGTTTCATCACCGCGTCAACGGTCGATCGGTAGCGGGTGATCGAGGTTGAAGTCCTCCAGGGTTTGACCTGAGGGAAGTGCGCATTCCCTGACAGTCCGTCTCGAACAGGTCGCTCGGCCCACGCACTGATGGATCTGACTGTACGAGTGTTGAACCGCACCAGCCATTTCCGCGATTTTGGCGTGAAATCGGTTGGTGATAAGAACCGTCGACCCGGCAGAATGGAGGTCCCCAGATAGCCGTTGGCAGTAGGGGCGTCCGGGAAGCGCTACATCAGCGGTTGTCGAGGGTCTTTCCCTTTGGGCCTGAAAACGGATCGAGTGCCTCCACGACGGCGTCTGACTGAATGTCAGTGACGTGTGCGCGATCCCGGCCTGCGCGTTTGGCGGCATAGAGTGCGGTGTCGGCTCGTTGGTGAAGTTCGTGTGCCCGCGTGGCGGGATCGCCGTATGCGGGTGCCACGGTGATGCCTGCCGAGACGGTCACCGCTGAGCTCCCTGGCGCCGGCGGTATCCCCAGATGCGGGACACCGCGTCGTATCTGTTCGGCTCGTTCGACACCGTCGCCGTTGGTGTCGATCCAGACGACTGCGAACTCCTCACCCCCGAGCCGCGCTGCGAAACC
This sequence comes from Mycobacterium sp. IDUB_39, assembly GCF_055419205.1. Taxonomy (NCBI): domain Bacteria; kingdom Bacillati; phylum Actinomycetota; class Actinomycetes; order Mycobacteriales; family Mycobacteriaceae; genus Mycobacterium; species Mycobacterium sp. IDUB_39. Next base: position 777,899 of record NZ_JBVAXF010000001.1, on the reverse strand, counting down.
GTTCAGGGGGAGCATCATCTCGGCGAGATAGCGGCCCACTGTGCGCAGGCACTCGTCGCCGGCGAGATGGCCCAAACTATCGTTGTAGCCCTTGAATTGGTCGATATCAAGAATCATGAACACGACCTGCAGATCTTCCTGCGCCGCCGAGCTGAGCAGATCGCATATCGACTCATCGAACTGTCGGCGGTTGGCCAGTTCGGTCAAGGGGTCTTCTCGGGCGAGTTCGTCCAATCGTTGTTCGGCGAGCCAGCTGATCCGTCTGGAGCGCTCGGATTTGTAGGAGAAGCGCAGTGTCACCGACACCATCACGATGCATGCGCTGACGGCGAGCAGTCGATTACTGGTGATGGGGAAGGCAATGAGTTCGACGGCCACGATCCCAGTCAGTCCTACCAGCGCAGCGGGAGCCACCATGGTGAAGGGGATTTGGACTACGGTCAGGCTCAACAGCACCGATAGCGGCATGATCAGCGGCACCACGTCGTAACCCTGCGGCAGCTGCATCACCCGTTCGGTCATCTGGGCGCACAGGATGACCGCCACCCCGGCGATGTACAGGTGTGGCGCCCAACGACTCAGACGGGTCCACGTGTTGCCCACCAATGCCAGCAGAGCGCCCGGTGTCAGCCCGAAGATGAGCGTTAGTCGGCCAAGTCGGTCGGCTTCCGGCGGAATCTTCAACAGCGGAGTCTGAAACGTCAGCAGCAGCACAATCACAGCGAGCAGGCCGATCATGACGAGCCGGCGTGCGCTGCGTCCTTCGTCGGCGAACACTTTCTGGAAGTCCGTTTCGGCGCCCTCCTCAAAGCGCAGTGACCGCGATAGCGAGACGCCGCTGTCAGGTGGCGGCTGGTCAGCTGCGGCTCGGTGTCGATCACGAGAGCCGCGAAGTCGCTGTCCGGCGAACACGGCCAACGAGTCACGTCCGGCATGTTTGGCCTGATACAGCGCGGTGTCCGCGCGCGCGAACAGGTCACTCACGACGCTGTCGACAGCACTGTTGCCGGGCCTCATACTCGCGAGTCCAGCTGATGCGGTGATCGTGACCATGACGCCGGGCAGCGGTTCCAGCGTGATGTCGGACAGGCCGCGACGTAGTTCCTCGCCGCGTGTGGCGGCGCGCGAGTCGTCGAACCAGAGGACGGCGAACTCCTCGCCGCCGAGGCGGGCGACGAACCCGGAGGTTCCTATTGCTGTCGCGAGATACTCGCCGACGGCGGCCAGGCACCGATCCCCGGCGGGGTGCCCGTACCGGTCGTTGTAGGACTTGAAGTGGTCGAGGTCCAGAATCATCAGTGCGACTGCGCTATCGCGCTGCCCTGCGGACTCGATCGTCGACCGCAGTACTTCACCGAAATGCCGCCGATTCGATAGGCCGGTGAGCGGATCGGTTTTGGTCAAGACATCCAACTCGCGTTGACGCAGCCAGCCGATGCGGGTCCAGCGTTCGAGGTTGTAGGCGGCGGTGAGAGCGACTGTCACCAATGCAGTAGCGGCCGCGACATCGAAGAGTCCGTTACTGTCGGTCTCGAACGCCCACAACTCGACACCAATCAAGGCGGCCAGTCCCAGCAGGATCGCCGGCGCCAGGACCATGAACCGGATCTGCACGACGATCAGGCTCATGAGCACTGCGATGGGCATCACCAACGGAACGACGTCGATACCGTTGTCCAGGCCGACAATTCGTAGCGCCATCATGGCGCCGATATCGATGTACACCGACGTGATGAACAATATCGATGACCACCTGCGTAGCGGACTGCGACCGCCACTGAGCCAGCGCAAAACCATCGGAACCAGCACACCGATGACCAGGAAACGGCCCAGCGGCAGCACGTCGTGCGGCACATCCAGAAGCACCCGATTGCCGATCAGTACGACCGTGATGACCACGAGCATGATCAGCCACAGCTCTGACCTCGAACTGCGCCCCATACGGTCGAAATACGCCCGGAACTGGGCCTCGAGCGGACCGTCGAAACGAATCGGGCTCACCACCCTAGACCAGGTCCGTCGTAGGTAGCTCACCATCGTTTCCGTTCGACTCTCCGCGAGCAAGCACCGCGGGCCCAACCCCGCATCGCGGGGACCATAGGTTACCCGAATCGATACCCAACGGCGGGATCTCGGTGAGATGCCACGCTGCCGATCAACCGGGTAAGCTCTGCGGTCCTGAAGGTAGCGGAGCTGGCCCCTTGCTGCGGGAATTAGCTTTCTGCAGGTGGGAGCCTATGAGATGGCACGTGTGAGAAGTGGCGATTCTCCTCGGCACACCTTGGGCGTATCCCACATCCTCGTTCTGCGAGACGGCCGACGAATCCACTACCGGCGACTGGGCGTCGGCGGCCCGACCGTGGTCTTCGAGTCAGGCATCGGCATCTCCGGCGCCATCTGGGGCCTTGTCGCCCCCCGCGTCTCGGAGCAGGCGACCACGGTGGTCTATGACCGCGCCGGCATGGGGCGCAGCGATGAGGATCACGCGCTCCGCACGCTCGACCGCATCACCGATGATCTCGCCCAACTGCTGAGCACACTGGACGGTCCTTTCGTCCTGGTTGGCGCGAGTTGGGGCGGACCAATCATCCGGAACCTCAGCGCCCGTGATGAATTCGATGTCCGTGGACTGGTTCTCGTCGACCAGACCGACGAGAATGCCGCGGCCCTGTTCACACCACAAGCCGAACGACAATTCGCACTGAGCGGCCGGATGACCATGGCTCTCGCGCGGACGGGACTCTACCGATTGTTCGCGCGGATCGGCCGCGACCTCCCCGCCGACGTCTACGCCGACCTCCGTAACGACTTCACCGTGCGTGGGGCCCGAGTCATGGCATCCGAGAATCGCGAGGTGATTCCGGACCTCCGCCGACTTCTACAGCACCCCTGCATGTTCGAGGGCATCCCCGTCTCGGTGATCACTGGGACGAAACCGCGCTGGGGTGAGCGATCGATGCGATCCAAGCTCAACAGCGCTCATCGCCTCACGGCCAAGAACCTGGCCGATGCGCGGCTCGTGGAGGCAACTCGTTCGGGCCATTACGTGATGTTCACCGAGCCAGACGTGATTGTCGCGGAGATCCTGCGCCTACTCGAACCGCTGCGCAGGTCCGGTCGCTGATCACCTAGACCGCGACAATGGGCGAAAGTGGCAACTGTGCCCCTGCGCCTCGGTACCGTTTGAGTTCCTCGGCGATGTCGCTGAGCGCCATCGTCGCAGGGGGCACGGATGTCGGCTGGTCGCATCACATCGGTTTTCGCCGCGATGGTCGTCGTGGTCATGACGGTGACGCTCGCAGGCTGCTCACCCGAGCAGAAGGTGTCTACCAACCCGCAATCGGGTGTCTTCGCGGGACCCGACGGAAAACCTGCGCCGTTCCGTGAGCCGGTCCGCCTGGCGAGCCGTGACGGTGTGCTGGAGGTACGACTCTCGGCGCATCAGGGCACGGTGAACCTGGACACCGTCAAGGAACCGGTGACGAACTTCCTGGTCTACGGATTCGATCTCATCAAGGGGACAAGTTCGGACGGCTCGACCAAGGGGGACAACCTGTACCCCGCGCCAACCCTTCGCGTCGAGCCCGGCGAGCGTCTGATCATCTACTACGACAACGACCTTCGGGACCTGTCCATCCAGGACTTCTACGATCCAGCGTTCACGCCCGTGGGTGGTCAGGTGCCGATCTACCCGCCGATGCTCACCGAGTCACCGCTGAACCTGCACACGCACGGGTTGCACGTCAGCCCGGACGGCAACGCCGACAACGTATTGCTGTCGATACCCGCCGGGATGGGCAACGCCTACACCTACGACGTACCGAAGAACATGCCCAACGGGCTGTACTGGTACCACAGCCACCGCCACACCATGACGGCGCAGCAGACCTACATGGGACTGGCCGGTCTGCTCGAAATCGGCAGACCCGACGGCAACCTGCCACTGGTGACGAAGAACGACATTCCGGTGCGCACCATGGCGATTCAGTACAACTACATCTTCGACCGCAATGGTACCGGCCATCAGCTGAACAACCTGACGTGGCCGCAGTGGGTGAGCACGCTGAAACCACCCGAGGGCTCGCAACTCGCCGACGGCACATACCGGCCGAGCCTGGCGCCAGTGAACTTCGCCGAGACGACCCAAGGCGCCCACTACATCACGCCTTGGTGGGCCGGGCCGCTGTCACCGCACAACAACCGCGGACAGACCCAGTTCATCCCGTCGAACCTGATCAGCTTCGACAGCCCGTCGAAGAAGGTCGCCGAGAACCCCACGCTGCCGGAGAACGAGCGCGATCTGCAGTTCACCGTCAACGGCCAGTTTCAACCGGAGTTGAAGATCAAGCCAGGCCAAACGGAGATCTGGGTGGTGGCCAACGTCAGCGATATCGCCTATATGACAGTTCGATTGACTGAGACCGCGACAGGTAACCATCCGAAGTTCACGATCGTCGGGCAGGACGGAAACCCGTACACGCAGGTCGGCAGGCCGGTCTACGGCGACGGAACAACACTCAACGTTCCGCCGGGGTCGCGGTACGCAATCGCTGTCACGATGCCCAAGGAAGGCGACCTAGTCCTAGACTTCCCGCCCGACCCGCATGCGAAGCCATTGGTGAACCCCGGTGTTCTGTATACCAACAACGGCACGGAGAACTCGCCGGCGGTGCTTGGCACCCTCACTGTGGATCCGAAGTACCTCAGCTTCGCCGACGGTTTCTTCGTGTTCCCCACTCAGACCCTGATTCGCGCGACACCCGATACCAGCGGCCAAGGGCAGGCCACTGTCTTCGAGCCGGGGCAGAACCTGGACGCGTACACATCATTCGTCGACACGTCGGTGATGACACCCACGGTCAATCGGGCGCTGACGATCACGGACGCAATCGGAGCCGAGGGGTTCAGCAAGAATGATCCCAAGGCCGTCACCTACATGTTCGAGGGCAACTCGTTTCCGAACATCCCGCTGATTCAGCCGCGACTGAACTCCGTGGAGGAGTGGCAGATCACCAACTTCAACAACGATGCCCATCCGATGCACATACACGTCAACGACTTTCAGGTGATGTCGATCGATGACCCGAATCGCGGAGTGACGGGTGTGCAAGCGTGGGGGCTAGACAACGTGAACGTGCCCGCCCCGATATTCAACGATATGCATGTCGTCAGCACCCCGGCGAAGTTGACCCTACGTCAGGAGTTCCTGGAGTTCACCGGGACGTACGTCATCCACTGCCACCGGCTCAATCACGAGGACAACGGCCTCATGGCGCTCATCAGCGTCATCCCCGAGGTGTCCACGTATGCCGTCGCCTTACCAGGGGCAAACGGCAGACCCGCGACCGTGCAGGTGCGAGATGGCAATGGCGACAGGGTGTTGCAGACCGTCGTCCCGTTCCCTGATTTCGAGGGCACGCCAAGTGTCGCGATGGCCGACGTCAATGGCGACATGATCCTCGACCTGGTGGCGGGCACCGGAGCGGGTGCCTCACCCGAGGTCGCCGTCTACGACGGAAACGACACCTTGGACGGCGTGTTCAAGACCGAACTCGCGCGGTTCGCACCGTTCGACGCGGACTTCACCGGCGGGATCAGCGTCGCGGGCGCCGATATTGACGGAAATGCGATGGCCGACAACATCATCGTGGCGACCGGGCCCGGGGTCGACTCGCAGGTCACGGTGTACTCCTCGGATCTGCCCGAACCGGGTGCGGCGCCGGAGGTGTTCTCGGCGTTCACGCCGTATCCGGGATCCCGCAGCGGTGTGACCCTGTCCACCGGCCTGGTCGACACGGGGTCGGGACGGCACAGCATCGTGACCGCGCCAGGCCCCGGCGAGCCGGCCCGGATCAAGAGCTTCCGCTATGACCTGTTCACCCCGACCGCACGCGCCCAGGCCGACGGAACCGCCGCGGCCGGGCACCATCGCAAGCCCAACGAACCGGAGATCACCTCGGAGTTCCTGGCATTCGACGAGACCTACACCGGCGGTGTCACGCTGGCCACCGGCTGGGTGGCCGGTGCCGAGGGTGGCGCCCAGAGCATCGTGACGGGTCAGGCCGACGGCGACACCGTACGGGTGTGGTCGGCGGGCTCACGGCTGGACGGGCAACCCAAGATGTACCTGGACAATCCCAATCACCACGACTCGACCATCGCGTTCGCCCAGATCGCCTCGTTCGCGCCGATTCCCGGCGCCAAGGCGGTGACGGTGGCGACCACCAGCACGACCACCGGCGCCGACCTCCTGGTCAGCGCCGCCACCCCGAACGGCTCCGAGGTCCGCAAGATCGGCCTCGTCCGCGCCGCGCCCGAGGCGAAGACCCTCGTCCCCAAACCGCTGGTCACCGCGGCCGTCATCGCGGGGTCCGCCGCGGCGGCCTCGCTCGGCGGGCGCTAGGGCTGGGCGGTTGTTAGGGCTTGGGTGGTTGCTAGGGCAATGTCCAGAAGACCCTGGTGACCAGATAGAAGACCAGCGTCCAGACCGCCAGCGCGCCGATCACGATATAGGTGCCGCGCAGGTTCGTCTTGGCCAGTGGCACGTCCGGCGGCGGTCGCAGCCAGCGCTTCAGGAGCGGGTTGACGTAGTACGGCATGGTCACGAAACTCATCGCGAAGCTCGACATCAGATTGCCGATCAGCATGCCGAGCCATAGCGGCATGTGCAGTGGCGACAGCACCAGCGCGATCATCACCACCGTCGGATACAGGCCAACCCAGACCGCTATCGAGGTCTTGAGATCCGACGGGGGAGGCGCCTCTTGTCCGCGCTCGTCGAACGCGAACCAGCTGCCGAACGAGTTGTCGATGGTCCGCGAGTGGAAGTCGGAGAACTTCTCCCCCTCGGCGAGCAATGCCTGACGCTCCTTCGAGATCAGCCACTTGTCGAGATTGTCCGCGTTGTCGTAGCGGTACAGCGCGGTCCACTCGTCCTGGACGCCCTCCACCGGACGGAACAACTCGGTGCCGCGGAATCCATCGAACATGCTCTCGGCCAGTCGAAGTCGATCCTGCCAGGCCAGGAAGTCGTCGACGGACTCCGGGTCGACGCGATGGGTGACCACCACGGTCACCAGCGGGTCGGTCGGCCGGGTGCCACCGCTGATCACCTGCTGCGTCCCCGGGCCATCGAAGAACTGCTGACCGACGGTCAGCCGTTCCTGTCGGGTGGCGCTGTTGATCCAGGCCTGGACGTGCGCGACCGAGTCGAAGCGGTACACCACCACCCAGTCGGGCTGCACGTGCGATGGCGGATTGATCTCGGCGCCAAGGAATCCTGGGTACGTCGCGGCCCGCGAGTTCATATCCAGCTGCCAGCTCTCGAATGACTGCTCGCAACCCTCCCGCACCCGCTGGCCAATGATGACGGTCGCCGCGGCGCCGGTGGTCTTCGGAGCATCCATGGCTACGAGTTCGCCTGCGACAGTTGGTTCGACAGCCCGGCGTAGATGCGTTCCGGCGTCAGCGGCAAGTCGCGGTAGCGCACTCCCGTGGCGTCGTGCAGTGCGTTGGCCAGCGCCGGAGCTACCGGGTTGATGCAGGATTCGGCGATACCCTTCGACGCCATCGGCCCCAGTGAATCGTGCGATTCCACCAGCAGGACCTCGGTGCGAGGTATGTCGGCGTAGGTGGGGATGCGGTAGTTGCGCAGATTTGGGTTGGTCATCACGCCGTCCTCGTCGACGTGGAAGTTCTCGGTGAGCGCGAATCCGATGCCCTGGGCGACACCGCCCTCAATCTGGCCGCGCACCTGTGCCGGGTTGATGACGACGCCGGCGTCGGTGGCCTGCACGCTGTAGAGCACGCGGATCTCGCCGGTCACCCGGTGCACGGCGATCCGGAACCCGTGCGCATTCGACGAGACGCTGCGCGGTGATCCGTATGCCTTGCGAGACTCGGTGAATCGGATGCCTCGAGCCATGGCGGCGGCGAGCAACTCGAGGAGGGTGAGGCGGGCGGAACCACACCGCACACCGTCATCGTCCATCACGCATGACGCGACGTCGACCCCGGTATGGCGCGCGGCGAAGCGCAGAATGGCCTCGCGCAGGGCGGTCGAGGCCCTGTGGACGGCGTTACCGGAGACGAACAGGCCCGCGCTCGCGAACGCGCCGGTGTCGAAGCCGGTCCGGTCGGTGTCGGACTGCACCAGGTGTACCCGCGACGGGGTGGTCCCGAGCACCGTGGCGGCGATCTGTACGTGTGCGGTGGACGTGCCCTCACCGAATTCGACGGTACCGACCGCGATCTCGAAGACCCCGTCGTCGCGAAGCGTGGCCCACGCGTCGGAGATGTGTTCCGTCGGGGGCGCCGTCTCATGGATCGAACACGCGGTTCCCGTGCCGGTCAGCCAGTCCGGACCAAGGTCCTCTGTGTCGGCAGCGGTGCGTGCCAGCGCGGCGTCCACCGTGTCGATGCACTCGGTCAGGGAGTCCTCGGTGAAGCAGACGTCATCGGGATGGTGGCCGAGCGCCTCCAGCGCATCCCCGGGCTGTATGACGTTGCGGCGGCGCAACTCCAGCGGGTCGATGCGCAGTGCCCTGGCCAGCTCGGTCATCGCGGACTCGACGGCGAAGGTGGGCTGGGTCATGCCGTAACCGCGCAGCGCCCCACTGGGCACGGTGTTGGTGTACACCGAGTAGCCGTCAAACCTCTTGTTGGCGCACCGGTACGCCATGATGGCGGCACCCCCGGCGAACAGCGTCTCACCGCCGTGATTGCCGTAGGCGCCGGTGTTGGAGATGTTGCGGAAACCGATGGCGGTCAGCGTGCCGTCGGCCTTGGCTCCGAGCCGTACAGTGATCTTCATGGGGTGCCGCGGGGATGCCGTGGTGAACTCCTCCTCGCGGGTGTACTCCCAACACACGGGTCTTCCGGTGTCGAGGGTGGCCAGCGCGACTAGGTCCTCCGATATCACCTCCTGCTTGCCGCCGAAGCCACCGCCGACCCGCTTGCAGAACACCCGGAGCTGATCCGGCCGCAGGTCGAAGAGGTGCGCGAGCTTGCCCTTGCAGATCGACGGAGACTGCGAGCTGGTGCGCACGTGCAACCGGCCGTCCTCCATCCACGCTATGGAACCGTGCGTCTCGAGGTGCACGTGCTGAACTCGAGGCGAGAGATACGTGCCCTCGTGAACGACGTCGGCCTCGGCGAAACCCGCTTCCACATCGCCGATCTCACCGTGTAGTTCGAGCAGGATGTTGTGCTCGGGATCGTGGACGAACGGGTCGTGGGAGCCGTGCAGCTGCGGCGCCCCGTGGACCATCGCCTCCTCGGGATCGAACACCGCGGGCAGCACGTCGTAGGTGATCAAGACGTTGCGGCAGCCCTCCTCGGCCGCCGCGACCGAGTCGGCCAGCACCGCCACGACGCGTTGGCCGACGAAGCGCATGACATCGTCGAGGATGAAGGTGTCATCGGGGTCGACGAGGTGGTCGGTGTGGATCGCGGTGTTGAAGTGCTTACGCGGCACGTCCTCCCACGTGTAGACGCGGTGGACGCCGGGCACCGCCAGCGCCCTCGTCTTGTCGATCGAGACGATGCGCGCATGCGCGTGCGGTGAGTGCAGCACCTTCAGATGCAGCATGCCCTCGATCGCGACGTCCATCGTGAACTCGGCGCGGCCGGTGACCACGTCCATCCCTGCGGGTGCGCCGACGCTGGTGCCGACGGCCTCGCCCGGTGCGGCCTCCTCGATCTCGGCGACACCGTTGATGGCGTCCTCGATCGCGCGGTAACCCGTGCAGCGGCAGAGGTTTCCCTTCAGCGCCCGCGGCAGATTCGCCCGCTGCGCATCGGTGAACGTCGTCGCCGTCATGATCATCCCGGCAGTGCAGAAGCCGCACTGGAATCCGGGGGCGTCGCGGAACTGCCGCTGCAACGGGTGCGGGTCCTCGGGTGAGCCGAGGCCCTCGATCGTGGTCACCTCGCGGTGCTCGGCGCGGAAGGCCGGGGTGATGCAGCTGTGCACGGGGTCGCCGTCGAGCCACACGGTGCACGCACCGCAGTCGCCCGCGTCGCAGCCCTTCTTCACGCCGTGCCACCCGAGCTGGCGGACGAACGTGCGCAGACACTGGCCGGGTCTCGGCTCGTCGTCGAACGTCCTCCCATTCACCGTGTAGGTCATGAATCCCCAATGCTGAGTTCGGCGCGGATCTCCTCGGCGAAGTGCCTGGCCAGATGGCGTCGATGCGCCGGTGTCCCGTTCGGATCGGCGAACCACAGCGCGTCGTCCAGCCCGTTGATACGTCGGGTCAGCGTCTCGGCGTCGGGCATCGTGTCGAATGTCAGCGTGACCGGACGCGTGGTGGCCGCGGTGATGGTCAGTGCGAGATCGGAGACGCCCGGCGACTGCGTGGCGACCATGAAGATCGTCGAGCGGCCGAGCTGGGTAAGGGTGAACCTGCGGTGAGCGTGCCGCCTGCGCAGCGCGTCGAGGCGAATGCTCACCCGCTGCAACAGTTCCCCTGGCCGCAGGATGTTCGTGTGGTTACCGGTCACGAAATCGGCTGCGTCCACGGTGCGTTGGGAACCATCGGTGTCCTGCAACGTGTAGGTCGCATCGAGCGCGACGGCCATGGTGATCATCGGCCCCGCGGGCAACGACATGCAGATGTTGCCGCCGACGGTTGCGGAGTTCCAGACCTTGAACGATGCGAGGAACGCCTCACAGCTGATGGGTAGCAGCGACGCGGCCGGCCACTGCGCGGGCGCGCTGAACTCGTAGAGGTCGCGGATGGTGCACATGGCGCCGATCTCCAGACCGGAGTCGGTCACCGAAATGCCGTCCCAGCCCAGCGGCACCAGATCGATGAGGCGGCGGACGTCGGGCTGCCGGTCGGAGAACAACCACGTCCCCCCGGCCAACCACGCGTCCCCGGATCGCCATTCGGAGCCGGGGATCTCGGCCGGTCGCCGAACGACCTCCGTCACGGTGTTGATGTCCACGAGCCCCCCTCAGCAACATGCCTGACTCTAGACAAATCGGTACCCGCGCGGCCACGATTGACGCAGCGGGGACGTGGCGCGCGGAACCTGCGGCCCGTCAGTCGCGGCCCAGTACCGCGGCGAGATCCTGCCTGTTGCCGCGGAATTCCCCCGCGGAGATCGCCTGCTCGACGGTCAGCATGCCCGACGCCAGGCCGAGTACAACCATGGGCTCTGCGCGCAGCACAGTCTCGGGTTGCGCACCGCCGTCGAGCACGGCGTGGGTACCAGTCCTGTCGACGCGCACCGTGACGGTTGCGCCGTCGGCTTCCACGCCGATGGTCGTCGCGACCCTGTTTCGTCTGTCACCCAATAGCGACTCGAGCGCCACAACCAACCAGTGCGTGCGAAAGCTATCGCCTTGCGGGCCGGAAACCATGAGCGGCGTACTCCAGCTCACCAGGGCCGCGATTGGGCCGCGCAGTTCACCACCCCACGGCGTCAGCGCGTAGGCGACGCCATTGCTGTCGGTGTCGAGCTGGCGCTGGACCACGCCCGCTTCCTCCAACTCGCGCAGGCGCTCGGCCAGCAGGTTGGTGGCGATCCCGGGCAACCCGGCCTGAAGTTGTCCGTAGCGGGCCGGGCCCCCGAGAAGCTCGCGCACGATGAGCAGGCTCCACCGGTTGCCCACGACGTCGAGTGCTCGCGCCAAACCGCAGTACTGGCGATAGGAGCGCGTGGTCATCGCTCGATCTCGATATCGTCGAAGTCGAGCGCCAGGAGGGTTGGCCGGGATAGGACTCGGCTGCCGGGGCCACGCGGGAGTACGCGCCGTCGGGTGGGGAAGACAAGCCCGTCGAACTCGCGGTGCTGGCCGCAGTAGAGGGCGGCCCTGGCCCAGTTGCCTATTGGTTCGGCGACGAAGTCGTGGCGGCGGATCATTCCCTCGGTGTCGACGTAGAACGTCTGCTGCGGGCAATGAGTGTCCAGTGGCGCCTGGAACGTTGCCTCCAGTCGTCGCCAAAGCTGTCCGGACTCCCGCCAGGGTTGGCCCTCGGCGACGGTGACGTCCTCGCGAGTGAGCAGCAGTGGTGCGGTCAGGTAGTTCCAGAACGCGTACCCGGCGAAGTAGGCGGTATCGAGCGGGTCCCACGCGACATTGCGGCGAATTCCGCTGAGCCCGAGGAAGGCCGAACGTGGGTCGGTTCGGGTGTCGAGGTGCTCGCCGTCGCGGGATTCGATCCGGACGTCGCCGCGGTCGAACACGGCGCGCTGACCGGCGTGCGGGAAGTCGTGGAGGACCGTGTATTGCTCGGCTACGTGGACCTCAACGGTGAAGTCGGCCAGCTTGTTGCCGGGGAAGCGTTTGGGCAGCAGGCCACCCAGGCGTCCCCGCGCTCTGATCACGGAAATGGACTGCCAGCTTGGGGCGCCGCCGTGTGCGGCGAGGACCTCGCCCAGAATTCCGTTCATGTGGCCGCTCCGGTCCTCTGGTCGGTGAGGCTTGTTAATGTCATCCTCACTTGAGATTATCAAGCCACGTCAAGGAAGGCTGGGGTATGACAACTGCGCAACCTGTAGGCGAGCGTCCGGCGTGGGTGGACGACGAGTTGTTCCCATTCGAGAGCCGCTTCGTGGAGCTGGACGGGAACGTCGTGCACTACGTCGACGAGGGTTCGGGGTCGATCCTGCTGATGCTGCACAGCAATCCGGTCTGGTCCTTCGTGTACCGCGAAGTCATTGCGGCCCTGCGGGACCGGTTCCGGTGCATCGCCCTGGACTTTCCAGGATTCGGCCTGTCCACCGGCGCCCCCGGATATCGGTTTCTGGCTCAGGACCACGCTGAGTTGCTGGTGTCCTTCCTCGATCGCCTGGACCTGTCAGAACTGACCCTGGTCGGGCACGGCTGGGGCGGGCCGCTGGGCCTGTACGCCGCGCAGCAGCGGCCCGAGGTGTTCGAACGCCTCATCTTGAGCAACACGTGGGCGTGGCCGTTGAACGGAGACCTGAGCAGCGAGGTGTTCTCCCGCGGTATGGGAGGGTCTATGGGACGCGCGCTGATCAGGCGGTTCAACCCGTTGGTCAACTTCTTCATCCCATCAGGGCACAAGCGCCGCAAGCTCTCCGAAGCCGAGATGGCGCACTACCGCGAGGCGATGCCCACGCCCGAGCGTCGCCAGGCCTGCGCCGCACTTCCCGGTGAACTGGTCGGGGCGCGCGAGTTCTTCACCACTCTCGCCGGCCAACTCGGCGCACCCGCGCAGATGCCCACCCTGATCGTGTGGGCCGACGCGGATCCGATCTTCACCGACAAGTATCGAGCGCGATTGGAGGCGACCTTCCCCAATCACACCACGGCAGTCCTCCAGGGAGCCGGCCACTTTCCGCAATCCGATGCGCCAGCAGAGTTCAGTGAGACCATCGAGACGTGGTGGGCCGGACTGGCTGACCAGGGTGGCACTGCCTCATAAAAATATGCGGGCCCAACAGTTTTCGGGTCTCACAGGTGCTCTCCAGTGCGTCGGGCCTCGAACTGGTTGCGGCCCAGGGTGTCGACGAAGGTCGGGCCGAGCAGATCGAGTTCGCGTCGGTAGTCCTCGGCCCAGGCGCCGAACGGGTGGTGCGCCAGGAACTCATTGCGAAACCGGTCGTCCTCGGACACCTCGGTGGCGCAGAACTCGGGTATCACCAGATCGGTCACGGGGCTGCCGCGCTCGACCTCGGAGAGCACGAGGGGAGCGTTGCCCGCCAGGAACCGGTCGATGATCCAGCCGTCCTCACCGAGCCAGACCGAGTAGCGAACCTTGGCGACGACATGCTCCGCGCGCGCGATGATCTGCCCGACGATCAGTGGATCGAGGCTGCGTTCGGCCTCATAGCGGGTGCCGCCAGTGGCAGGGCCCTTCGCCGTCATGGTGCCCATCGCGTCGTCGCCGAGGGATTCCACGAGCGCGCCGGCGGTGGTGTCCCATTCGCCGGGTGCGGGTCCCTGCAGGCGGACCCGTACCGCGTAGCCGTCGGACGCGAACAGGTAGGCCTGCACGATCAGCATGGGACTGGGATCAGAGGTTGCGACGGCAGGAACTTCGTGGAGGAAGAACTTCCGTTCGAACTCGAAATCGCCGAAGCCGGACTCGGACATATGCAGACGGTAGCCCTGCCGCGTCGCATGACGCCGCGGGTGAGGTGCGGTGTCGCCAAAAATTGACTAGAGTTGAGCGGAACAGACTCAACCTTGACTGCGTTGAACAACGCGAGAAGCATTTCTCCCCAGCCGTATGAAACAAAGAAAGGTGAGGTGTTGTGGACTCCTTCAACCCGACCACCAAGACGCAGGCGGCGCTGACTTCAGCACTGCAGGCGGCGACCGCTGCAGGCAACCCCGAAATCCGCCCAGCCCATCTATTGATGGCACTGCTGACCCAGAACGACGGTATCGCCGCCCCGCTGTTGGAAGCGGTCGGTGTCGATCCCACCATCATCCGTGCCGAGGCCGAGCGCATGGTCGAACGGCTGCCGAGTGTCAGCGGTGCCAACTCGACACCGCAACTGTCCCGTGAGTCGCTCGCTGCGATCACCGCAGCGCAGCACCTCGCCACCGAGATGGACGACGAGTACGTCTCGACCGAACACCTGATGGTCGGACTGGCCACCGGGGACAGCGACGTGGCCAAGCTGCTCACCGGCGCCGGCGCATCCCCGCAGGCTCTGCGTGAGGCGTTCGTCAAGGTCCGTGGCAGCGCGCGGGTCACCAGCCCCGACCCGGAGGCCACCTACCAGGCGTTGGAGAAGTACTCCACCGATCTGACGGCCGCCGCCCGGGAGGGCAAGCTGGACCCGGTTATCGGGCGCGACAACGAGATTCGTCGCGTCGTCCAGGTGCTTAGCCGACGCACCAAGAACAATCCGGTGCTCATCGGCGAGCCCGGCGTCGGCAAGACTGCCATCGTCGAGGGGCTGGCCCAGCGCATCATCGCCGGCGACGTGCCGGAGAGCCTGCGGGACAAGACCGTTGTCTCGCTGGACATGGGCGCCATGGTGGCGGGCGCCAAGTACCGCGGCGAGTTCGAGGAGCGCCTCAAGGCTGTCCTCGATGACATCAAGAACTCGGCCGGTCAGGTCATCACGTTCATCGACGAGCTGCACACCATCGTGGGTGCGGGCGCCAGTGGCGAGTCGGCGATGGACGCGGGCAACATGATCAAGCCCATGCTGGCCCGCGGTGAACTGCGGATGGTCGGTGCCACCACGCTCGAGGAGTACCGCAAGTACATCGAGAAGGACGCCGCCCTGGAGCGGCGCTTCCAGCAGGTGCTGGTGGGTGAGCCGTCGGTGGAGGACACCATCGGCATCCTGCGCGGTCTCAAGGATCGCTACGAGGTGCACCACGGTGTGCGGATTACCGACTCCGCGTTGGTGGCGGCAGCCACGCTGTCCGATCGCTACATCACCTCTCGGTTCCTCCCGGACAAGGCCATCGACCTGGTCGACGAGGCCGGTTCGCGGTTGCGCATGGAGATCGACTCCCGGCCCGTCGAGATCGACGAGGTCGAACGGCTGGTCCGTCGCCTCGAGATCGAGGAGATGGCGCTGGCCAAGGAAGAGGACGACGCGTCCAAGGACCGGTTGGAGAAGCTGCGCGCCGAACTCGCCGACTACAAGGAGACGTTGTCCGAACTGACGACGCGTTGGCAGAACGAGAAGGGCGCCATCGACGTCGTCCGCGACCTCAAGGAACAGCTGGACCACCTGCGCGGTGAGTCCGAGCGGGCCGAGCGTGACGGCGACCTGGCCAAGGCGGCCGAGCTGCGGTACGGGCGGATCCCCGAGGTCGAGAAGAAGCTCGAAGCCGCGCTGCCCCAGGCGCAGGCTCAGGAGAACGTCATGCTCAAGGAGGAGGTCGGCCCCGACGACATCGCGGAGGTGGTGGCGGCGTGGACCGGCATCCCCGCCGGGCGGATGCTCGAGGGCGAGACCGCCAAGCTGCTGCGCATGGAGGAGGAGCTTGGCAAGCGCGTCGTCGGGCAGCACAAGGCCGTGCAGGCCGTGTCCGATGCCGTGCGCCGGAGCCGGGCCGGGGTCGCCGACCCCAACCGCCCGACGGGCTCGTTCCTGTTCCTGGGCCCCACCGGCGTCGGCAAGACCGAGCTGGCCAAGGCGCTCGCGGACTTCCTGTTCGACGACGAGCGCGCGATGGTTCGCATCGACATGAGCGAGTACGGCGAGAAGCACTCCGTCGCGCGTCTGGTCGGTGCGCCTCCCGGCTACATCGGCTACGACCAGGGTGGCCAGCTCACCGAGGCGGTGCGCAGGCGTCCGTACACGGTGGTGCTGTTCGACGAGGTCGAGAAGGCCCACCCCGACGTGTTCGACGTGCTGTTGGCGGTGCTCGACGAGGGCAGGCTGACCGACGGGCAGGGGCGCACCGTCGACTTTCGCAACACCATCCTCATCTTGACGTCCAACCTCGGGTCGGGCGGCAACGAGGAGCAGGTGATGGCGGCGGTCCGCGCGGCGTTCAAGCCGGAGTTCATCAACCGGCTCGACGACGTGCTGATATTCGACGCGCTGCAGCCCGACGAGCTGGTCCGCATCGTCGACATCCAGCTCGATCAGCTGCAGAAGCGGCTGGCACAGCGCCGCCTCACCCTCGAGGTGTCGCTGCCTGCCAAGCAGTGGCTGGCAGAGCGCGGTTTCGACCCGCTCTACGGAGCTCGTCCGCTACGCAGGTTGGTGCAGCAGGCCATCGGTGACCAGCTGGCCAAGATGCTGCTGGCCGGTGAGGTGTACGACGGCGACACCGTTCGGGTCGACGTCACAGCCGACGGCGACGGCCTCGTCTTGAGCTGAGTTATCCCCCGCCACCAGACGTAAAGTCCCCTCATTCAGCCCGGATGAGGGGACTTTGCGTCTGCTCGGCAAAACGAGTCGCCACGTGACCGGGTTGTGATCTGTTCGAGTTCGAACGAAACCGCTACCAACAAGTAGGCTGGGGGCAATGGTTCCTCTCTGGTTCACGTTGTCCGCACTCTGTTTCGTGGGTGCGGCCGTGTTGCTGTACGTCGACGTTGACCGTCGACGCGGGTTGGGCCGTCGCCGTAAGTCCTGGGCCAAGTCGCACGGATTCGACTACGAGCAGGAATCAGGTGACATCGTCAAGCGCTGGAAGCGCGGCGTGATGTCCACCGTCGGCGATGTGTCAGCCAAGAACGTGGTCCTCGGTCAGATCCGTGGCGAGGCCGTCTTCATCTTCGATCTCGAGGACGTCGCGACCGTTATCGCGCTGCACCGCAAGGTCGGCACCAACGTCGTCGTCGATGTCCGGCTCAAGGACATCAAGGAGCCCCGCGAGAGCGATGTGTGGCTGCTCGGCGCCATCGGCCCGCGGATGGTCTACTCGACCAACCTCGACGCCGCGCGCCGCGCGTGCGATCGCCGCATGGTGACGTTCGCCCACGCCGCCCCGGACTGCGCCGAGATCATGTGGAACGAGCAGAACTGGACGCTCGTGGCCATGCCGGTCACCAGCACCCGCGCGCAGTGGGATGAGGGCCTGCTCACCGTGCGGCAGTTCAACGATCTGCTCCGCGTGCTTCCGCCCGTCCCGCAGCCCAGCCCCAACGGCGTCACGGGTCCGTCCCTGGCCCGGCGCGGAGGCTCACCCGGCCGCCCGCTCGCGGCGGCACCGGCGCTGCCCGCAGGCCGTGGCGACCAGCCGCCGAGTCGGGCCGACGTGGGCCGCTACACGCAGCAGCGTCCGCCGGCCCGCAACATCCGCCAGTCGCCGCACTATCAGCGCTAGCCCCGACGGCGTCACCGCCGCGGGGGCATGCGCTGGTCGTCGAGCATCCAGACGTTGAGTAGCCTGTCGGAATGCCACGTCCCGTCGCCATGATCACCGGGCCGACGTCCGGGCTGGGCGCGGGGTTCGCCCGCCGCTATGCCACCGACGGTTACGACCTGGTCCTGGTCGCCCGCGACGTCGAACGACTTGAGCTGCTCGCCGCCGAACTGCACGACGAGGCAGGTGCGCACGTCGAGGTGCTGCCGGCTGACCTGGCCGTCGAGGCCGATCGTGCGAAGGTCGCCGAACGGCTTTCCCGCGGTGTGCGAATCCTGGTGAACAATGCCGGATTCGGCACGTCAGGCGAGTTCTGGTCGGCTGACCTCGGCGTCCTGCAGTCGCAGCTCGACGTCAACGTCACGGCCGTCATGGCACTGACCCACGCGGCACTGCCGCCAATGCTCGCCGAGGGCGCGGGCACGGTGATCAACGTCGCCAGCGTCGCCGGCCTGCTGCCGGGCCGGGGCTCGACCTACTCGGCATCCAAGGCCTGGGTCATCGCATTCTCCGAGGGACTCGCCAACGGCCTCGGTGGCACCGGGGTCAGCGTGCACGCACTGTGCCCGGGTTTCGTGCGCACCGAGTTTCACGAACGGGCCGGTATCGACATGGCTGGCACCCCGTCGATCCTGTGGCTCGAGGTCGACGACGTCGTCCGGGACACGCTCGCCGGCGTCGCCAAGGGTCAGGTGGTCATCGTGCCGGGTCTGCAGTACAAGTTGCTCACCACAGGCGGGCGGATGGTTCCGCGAAACCTGGTGCGCGCCATGACCAAGGTCGTGGGCCGCGGCCGTGGGCGAACCTGACGTGCGCGCAGTGCGGGCACTAGTCGCGACCGTATTGGCCGTCGTCACAACAGCCGTTCTGGTGTCCTGTTCGGGCGACGCCGATGCGGCAGGCCCCTACGGGGCGCAGTCGGTCAAGATCGGTGAGTCCCAGGCGGTCCTGGGCTGGAACCTGTCGGTGGCCAATCTTCGGTTCGAGGGCGACTACGTACTCGTCGACGTCGACGCCGCCCCGACGGATCCCGCTGCACCCCATGCCAAACCGGAGAGCATCCGGTTCGGCCTCTACGGGGCGCTGGTCCATCCGATCGAGTCCAACGCCATCGGCGGGTGCGCCGACGTCACCAGCCTGAGCACCCAACCCGCCACCGCGGGCCCCGACAACACGCTCTCCGGCACGGTGTGCCTGGGCCCGATGCGGGACCAGGCGCAGGTGCGTGGCGTGTACGCGTACTCCCCACAGGATCGGATCCCGGGCACGACGGTGGCCTATCCGGCTTCCTTCCCGGTCGGACTACCGCCCATCAACGAGAACGACACGGGCCTGCGGCTGCAGACCACGAGTGTCGATGCCTTCCGCGCGGACGGCGCAAAGCTGGAACCCACGGCACTCGGCGATCCGACCGCATTCGAGGGCAATGGCTACATGCTGCTCGGTCTCGAGATCGGTGGCGTGGCAGCCAGATATCGCGATGAGGCGCTCGCACGCGGCGGTCCCCTGATGATCGTGGTGGCACCCACGCTGCCCGGACGAGGGCTGTCGCACGCGTGCTCGGCCTACGGTGCGTCACTGCTGGTCCTCCCGGACGACGCCCTGGACGCCATCTCCGTGCGCGCGTCGCTGTGCACGCAGGGGGAGATCAACGCCGCGCTGCTCTATCCGACGGTGTCGGTGATCGGGACGCATGCCGCGGTGTGGACCACGCGTGACTGAGTCGGGTCCCACAGAATGGGGCGCTGCCCCGGGTGTTGGGCCGTGGGATATCGAGGTGCGCGGGCCGCTACCCGATGATCCGCGGTACGACCCGGACCTGTTGTGTGACGGTGACACCCGCAACGTCGTCGACGCCTACCGGTACTGGACGCGAGAGGCGATCGTCGCCGATATCGACACCCGCAGGCACCCGCTCCACATCGCGATCGAGAACTTCGGCAGCGACGCCAACATCGGGACGGTGGTGCGCACCGCGAACGCGTTCGCCGTCGACACCGTGCACATCGTCGGTAAACGCCGATGGAACCGACGCGGTGCGATGGTGACCGATCGCTATCAGCGTTTGGCGCACCACGACACGACGGCCGACCTGCTGGCGTTCGCCGCGGACGCGGGTCTGGTGGTGGTCGCGGTGGACAACGTGCCGGGCGCCGTGCGCATCGAGCACACGGCGCTGCCGCGAAACTGCTTGATGGTGTTCGGCCAGGAGGGACCGGGTATCACCGACGACGCCAGGGACGGCGCCACCACAACGGTGTCGATCGCCCAGTTCGGTTCCACCCGCAGCGTCAACGCGGCCGTCGCGGCGGGCATTGCGATGCACACCTGGATAGCGCAACATGCCGACCTCGCTCGGGCCTGGTAAGGCAGGATCAACGTCATGGATCAGCTCTGGGCCAACCGTGCGGCTAGCGCAGAAGCCGCGATCGAGAAGCGCCACCTTCGAAAGCTGTGGCAGTTGCCGGGCACGCAGCTCGGTGTCGTCGCCTGGCCGTGGGCGCGCAAGTATCTGCTGTATGGAACCTGGCACTACTGGTGGCAGGCCCACCTGCTGGACTGCCTGGTCGACGCCCAGGTCCGCGACCCGCAGCCCGAGCGACTCAAGCGCATCGAACGGCAGATCCGCGCCCACTGGCTGCGCAACACCGGATGGACCAACGACTACTACGACGATATGGCGTGGCTGGCGCTGGCCCTGGAGCGGGCGGGCCGGCTGTGCGGCGTGGAGCGGCACAAGGCGCTCGACAAGCTGGCCGATCAGTTCCTCAACTCGTGGGTGCCCGAGGACGGCGGCGGCATCCCGTGGCGCAAGCAGGACCAGTTCTTCAACGCCCCGGCCAACGGTCCGGCGGGCATCTTTCTGGCCCGCTATGACGACCGGCTGCGCCGCGCCCAGCAGATGGCCGACTGGATCGACGAGACGCTCATCGATCCCGAGACCCACCTGGTGTTCGACGGCATCAAGGCGGGCTCATTGGTCCGCGCGCAGTACACCTACTGCCAGGGTGTGGTGCTTGGCCTCGAGACCGAACTCGCCGCGCGCACCCAGGACACTCGCCACGCGCTGCGCGTGCACCGGCTGGTCGCGGCGATCCGGGACAACATGGCCCCCGACGGCGTCATCCAGGGCGCGGGCGGCGGAGACGGCGGGCTGTTCAACGGCATCACCGCGCGCTATCTGGCGCTGACCGCGACGACGCTGCCCGACATCACACCCGAGGATGCCGAGACACGGGCCACGGCCAGTGACCTGGTGCTCAAGTCGGCCGAGGCGGCATGGGACAACCGGCAGACGGTCGACGGGCTACCGCTGTTCGGCGCGTTCTGGGACCGAACCGCCGAGCTGCCAACGGCGGGCGGTCAGGAGGCGCAGTTCGTTGCGGGCGCGGTGAACGCCTCCGCGATCCCGGAAAAGGATCTGTCGGTTCAGCTGTCCGGGTGGATGCTGATGGAGGCCGCCCACACACTGAGCGCCGGTGACGCCACCGAGGGCGAGGTCACCGAAGCCCCCGAAGGCGACGTCCTCAAAAACGACGCCACCGACGACAATGCGGCCAAGGACGACGTCACCGAAGGTGACATCACCGACTGAACCGCCACTCAGTCCAGGTCGACGGTCAGCTCGGCACCGGTCGCGGAGACGACGTCGTCCACGCTGACTCCCGGCGCGAGTTCGCGCAGGATGAGCCGTCCGTCGCCGGGCACGTCGATGACGCAGAGATTGGTGATGATGCGGTCGACGACACCCTGACCGGTCAACGGCAGCGTGCAGGTGGGAACGATCTTCGGGTGGCCTGCGCGGTCGGTGTGCTCCATCACGACGATGACGCGGGCCGCGCCGTGCACGAGGTCCATGGCGCCGCCCATACCCTTGACCATCTTGCCGGGCACCATCCAGTTGGCCAGGTCGCCGTTCTTGGACACCTCCATGCCACCCAGCACGGCGGTGTCAATGTGCCCGCCGCGGATCATGCCGAACGACAGTGACGAATCGAAGTACGCCGCACCGGCATTGACCGTCACGGTCTCCTTGCCAGCGTTGATCAGATCGGGGTCGACGGCGTCATCTTCTGGATAGGGACCCGTCCCGAGGATGCCGTTCTCCGAGTGCAGCGTGACGTGCACGTCACCGCTGAGGTAGCCGGGGATCAGCGTCGGAAGCCCGATGCCGAGGTTGACGTACTCGCCGTCGATCATCTCCGCGGCGGCGCGGGCGGCCATCTGGTTGCGGTTCCAACCTGCGGTCGCGACGTTGTTCTCGGGGCTGCTCACTGGGCGGTTCCCTTCGATTCGCTGACGGTGCGTTTCTCGATCTTCTTGTCCTGCGGTCCGGTGTGCACGATGCGCTGCACGAAGACACCCGCGAGATGCACTGCGGCCGGGTCGATCTCGCCCGGCTCGACCAACTCCTCGACCTGGGCGATGGTGATGCGGCCCGCCATCGCGGCGAGCGGGTTGAAGTTCATGGCCGTCTTGTTGAAGACGAGATTGCCGCTGGTGTCACCGAGTTTGGCGTGCACGAGCGCGAAGTCGGCGTTGATCGACTCCTCGAGTACGTAGCGCTTGCCTTTGAACACCCGGATCTCCTTGGGGGGTGACGCGACGGCGATCGATCCGTCGGGCGCGTACCGCCACGGCAGGCCGCCGTCGGAGACCGGGCTGCCTACACCTGCGGGGGTGAAGAACGCGGGGATGCCGGCGCCGCCCGCGCGCATGCGCTCGGCGAGCGTGCCCTGCGGGGTGAGTTCGACCTCCAGCTCGCCTGCGAGGTACTGCCGTGCGAACTCCTTGTTCTCGCCGACGTAGGACGCGGTGACACGTCGTACGCGGCCGAGGCCCAGCAGCACACCGAGACCGACACCGTCGACGCCGCAGTTGTTCGAGAACACCTCGAGATCGGTTGCCGACGATGCTGCGATGGCCTCGATCAGCTGGTCCGGAATGCCGCACAATCCGAAGCCGCCGACCGCGAGGGTTGCGCCGTCGGTGATGTCGGAGACGGCATCGGCGGCCGATGAGTAGACCTTCGAGGACATGGCTCTCCTTCGTGCGCGACTGTCACGTTCATTCTGCAAACGCTCGAATTCTCATGGCGCGGGCATCGCGTTGCCAATCGATTCGCTTGATAGCTACTGAACAACGAACATTTGAGTGGAATCAAGCCCAGCGTGGCGGGGAGCTGCAAAGTGCTCGCAGAGTGAGCGCCCACCGCCTTGGTGTTCACTCAGTGAACGTCTAGGATCGGGGCCGTGGTCGCACAATCGCCGGGGGCGAACGTCGTCGCGCGGGTAGGCGCCATGCTGCGGGCGGTCGCCGCCGCCGAACCCGCGGGGGCGTCCACGACCGAACTGGGCAAGGAGGCGGGCCTCGCGCGCCCGACGGCCCACCGACTGCTGGTGTCACTTGCCGAGGAACACCTCGTGGCGCGGGACCCCAAGTCGGGACGCTGGTCGCTGGGGCCCGAGCTCTACCTCCTCGGGGTGGGCGCCGCCTATCGGTACGACGTGACAGACCAGGCCCGTGCCGCGATCACGCGGTTGGCTCGCGAGACCGGTGAGAGCGCGTTCTTCTCGGCCAGGCGTGGCGATGAGACGGTCTGCGTGCTCAGTGAGGAGGGCAGCTTCCCGCTGCGTTCGCACGTGCTGCACGTCGGGATCAGGTTCCCGCTCGGCGTGGCCAGTGCAGGTCTGACGATCCTCTCCCATCTGCCGGACCGCGACGTCGACGGGTACTTCAGCCGTGTCCAGCCGGAATCAGGTTGGGGGCCCGCGCATTCCGAGGCGGCGATCCGTGCGCGCATAGCTGCCGCACGGCACACCGGTTATGCGGTGAACCCGGCGTTGATCGTCGAGGGCAGCTGGGGCATCGGCGCGGCGGTGTTCGACAGAGGCGGCAGGCCAGCGTGGGCGCTCAGCCTCACCGGCGTCGAGACGCGGTTCAAGCCGGAGCGTCACCACGAGTTGGGCACGCTGCTGCTCGAGCAGGCTCACCTGCTGTCGGGCCGGCTTCAGGTCTGAGGTGCTTGGGGCCGCGAGTCCCGTAGGTAGTTGACGATCGCACTGGTCAGCCCGCGCCGGGCCAGCTCGAGGTCGTAGTAGGAACCGAGCTGACGTTCCGAGGCAAGGCCGCGCATCGCGCCGGGGATGAACGAGGCGACCTCGCGGACGCGCTCGGGGTCGACGTCGACGCCGGCGAACGCCGTCTGGCAGGCCTCGATCCAGCTGCGGCCCCACGACTGCAGCTCGGCGCTGGTCTGCGGGAACAGTCGCTCCAGTTCGTCACCGTCACGCGGCAACGCCGCGCGCAGTGTCTCGATGGCCCGTGAGTCGGGCGCGCTGAGCCCGTCGAACAGCAGGTCGATGATCGCCGCTACGCGTTCGGCAAGGGGCGCAGCGGGATTGGCGTGGGAGTGGGTGCCGATGAGCGCTTGGGCGAAGAGCGAGTCGACCTGCCCACGGCGCTCGGCGGTGCGGCGCAGCACGGCGGCCCACAACCCGTCGATATCGCCGAACTGGTACTTCACCGCGCCCCAGGTGACGCCGGCATCCTTGGCGATGCGGTTGGCTGACGCGGCGGACGCGTCGCCGGTGGCCAGTGCCCGCAGCGCAGCGTCGAGCATGGCATCGCGGGTCGCCTCGCCGCGACGGTTTGTCCGTCGGGGCTCGGTCGGCTCCACGATCTTCCCAGGCACTTGACGAATCGTAGAGCCCTCTGTGATTCTTGTCGAATGGCCAAACCGCCACTCTCGATGAAGCCGACCGGCTGGTTTCAGGTCGCGTGGTCAGACCAGGTCGGCGTCGGCGAAGTGCACGCCATGAAGTACTTCGACACCGAGATGGTCGCGTGGCGCTCGGCGTCCGGCCAGGTGACCGTCATGAACGCCTACTGCGAGCACCTCGGCGCCCATCTCGGTTTCGGCGGCCACGTCGAGGGCGAGGTCATCGAATGCCCGTTCCACGGCTGGCAGTGGAACAGCGAGGGCCGCAACGTCTGTATCCCGTACGAGTCGCGCCCCAACCGGGGCCGCCGCATGCGGACCTACCCGGTGGCAGAGCGCAACGAGGCGATCTACATCTGGCACGACGTGGCGGGTCGCGAGCCGTTCTTCGAGGCACCCGACGTTTTCGCGAGCTTCTCCGACGGCAGCAGCGCCGCCGACTACTACCCGCAACAGCGCCTGTACCGCGAGACCCTCGAGATGCACCCGCAGTACGTGCTCGAGAACGGTGTCGACTTCGCGCACTTCAAGTTCGTGCACAAGACGCCGATCGTGCCGGTGTTCACCCGCCACGACTTCGCCGACGCGGTGTCCTACGTGGACTTCACCATCACCTTCGAGGGCGATGACGGCCAGCGGATCGAGGACATCAACAGTGGCGTCGAGGCCATCAACGGCGGTCTGGGC
Organism: Mycobacterium sp. IDUB_39; assembly: GCF_055419205.1. Lineage (NCBI taxonomy): Bacteria > Bacillati > Actinomycetota > Actinomycetes > Mycobacteriales > Mycobacteriaceae > Mycobacterium > Mycobacterium sp. IDUB_39. The sequence goes on along the minus strand of NZ_JBVAXF010000001.1, from coordinate 752,721 downwards.
ATCGCGGTGACCAAGAGCTGGGGGATGATCGACAACCGCACCATCTCCGCGGTCACGCCGGTCGACGATGCCACCTCCGATGTGCGCTTCATGGTCTACATCGGGCGCACGCCCGGCAAGTCCGTCGATCCCAAACACCAAGCTCGTCACGAGGCGAAGGCCGTGGAGTTCGGCGACGAGGTCATCCGCCAGTTCGCCCAGGACATCCACATCTGGAGCCACCAGCGCTACTCGGATCCGCCGGCCCTGTCGACATCGGAGTACGAGGGTTTCACCGCGATCCGCAAGTGGGCCATGCAGTTCTATCCGGACGGTCGCGGCGGCGGTGCCGCAGACCTCGCGTCAACCAACGAGAATAGTTGAGGGTCAGATGAACTCACCCATACGTGTCTTCCAGGTGGCGACGGGCAACGTCGGCTCCGAGATGATCAAGCGGATCGGCAACCGCACCGACCTCGAACTGGTTGGGCTGCACTGCTACTCGCCCGACAAGATCGGTCGTGACGCCGGTGAGATCGTCGGTCTACCGCCGATCGGGGTGGTCGCCACGGGTTCGGTGCAGGAGATCATCGACGCCAAACCCGATGTGTTGACGTTCCACGGTGTCTTTCCTGATGAGGACCTCTACGTCAAGGTGCTCGATGCCGGTATCAACATCGTCACCACCGCCGACTGGATCACCGGCTGGCATCGCGACACCAACCATCCACATCCCTCGGGCATGCCGGTGACGCAGCTGCTGGCGCAGGCGTGTGAGCGCGGCGGGTCCACCTTCTACGGCACCGGGATGAACCCGGGCGTCAACCAGATCCTCGGCGTCGTGTGCTCGGCCGATGTCGCCGAGATCGAGAACGTCACCACCATCGAGTCGGTCGACGTCTCGTGTCACCACAGCAAGGACACCTGGATCGAGGTCGGCTACGGACTGCCCGTTGACGATCCGTCGATCCCGGGCAAGCTGGAGAAGTACACCCGCGTCTTCGCCGACAGCGTGCTGATGATGGCCGATTGCTTCGGCCTGGAACTCGACGAGGTCAAGTTCAGCTACGAACTCGGCGCCTGCACCAAGGACGTCGACCTGGGCTGGTACACCCTGCCCAAGGGGTCGCTCGGCGGCAACTACATCCGCTACCAGGGCATGGTGAACGGTGTGCCGAGGGTCGAGACCCACCTGGAGTGGCAGATGACCCCGCACACCGACCCGAGCTGGGATATCAAGGGCTGCTACATCACTCAGATCAAGGGTGACCCGTGCATCTACAACAAGCACATGATCTTCCCCAAGCCCGGCGTCGACCTGTCCAACCCCGAGAACTTCGCCTCGATCGGCATGACCGTCACCGGTCTGCCCGCGCTCAACGCCATCGCCTCGGTGGTGGCGGCACCGCCGGGACTCCTCACCAGCGCCGACGTGCCACTGCGGGGATTCGCCGGAAGGTTCAAGGCATAACATCGGGGGATGACGACCCCTTCGCGCCCTGACATCGACTTCCCCAGCCGCGTCGGTGTCTGGTGGGCCAGTGAGACGTGGGCCATGCCTGATGCACTCGAGGTGGCCCGTGAGATCGAATCCCTGGGCTTTGGTTCGCTTTTCATCCCCGAGGTGACGGGCAAGGAGTGCCTGACCCAGTCGATGGCGTTCCTGAACGCCACCGAGCGGCTGGTCGTCGGCACCGGCATCGCCAACATTCACGTCCGCATCCCCTCGGCCGCCGAGACGGGCGCCCGCACCATCAACGCGCTGTTCCCGCGGCGGTTCATTCTCGGACTCGGCGTCAGCCACGCCCCGCTGGTGGAACACGGCATGGGTGGCACGTATGCCAAGCCGCTGGCGACCATGCGCGGCTATCTGGAGAAGATGGCGGCCGTCCCCGAGGCGATCGAGCCCGGCGCGGGCAGGCCTGTCCGACTGCTCGCCGCGCTGGGTCCCAAGATGATCGAACTGTCCGGCACAGACGCCGACGGAGCCCATCCCTACCTGGTGCTGCCCTCCCAGACCCGCGTCACGCGCGACATCCTGGGGCCCGACAAGTGGATCGTCTCCGAGCAGGCCGTGGCAGTCGGTGGCACAGCCGAGGAACAGCTGGCATGGGCGCACGGACATCTGAACGTCTACAGCACCCTGCCGAACTACCGGAACTCATGGCTGCGCCAGGGTTTCGACGAGTCCGACCTGGTTCCGGGTGGCTCCGACCAGCTGGCACGCGCGCTCGTCGGCATGGGCTCGGTTGAGCAGGCGGCCGCGTCAGTCCAGGCGCACCTCGACGCGGGGGCCGATCACGTCGTGCTGCAGGTGTTGGGGGACAGCCCGGTGATCGACCCGCGGCCGGCGCTGCGGGAGCTGGCCGTCGCGCTCGAACTCTAGGGCTGCTCGGGTGCCGGCTCGCCGACGATGCCGGCGCGCTTGGCCGCCCTGCGCCGCTTGAACCACTCGATGAAGATCGGCAGCACCGACAGCAGCACGATCAGCATGAAGATCGGCTCCAGCAGCTTCTGGATGATCTCGAAACTGCCCAGCCAGAAGCCGAGCAGGGTCAGGCCAACGCCCCACACGACGGCGCCGATGATGTTGAACAGCGCGAACTTGGGGTAGCTCATCTTGGCGGCACCCGCCGTGATGGGCGCCAGGGTCCGCACGATGGGGACGAAGCGCGCCAGCACGATGGCGAAGGGGCCACGCTCCTCGAAGAAGACGTGTGCCTCGTCGAGGTACTTCTGCTTGAGGATCCGCGCGTCCGGCTTGAACATCGAGGTGCCGACGCTTCGACCGATCCAATAGCCGACCTGGCCGCCGAGGATGGCGGCGATGGGGATGAACACCAGCAGCTGCCACAGCTGGAAGTTCGCCTGCGCCGCGACGTCCTGGGCGGCGTTGCCGGCGGCCAGCATGCCGGCCACGAAGAGCAGCGAGTCACCGGGCAGGATCGGGAACAGCACGCCCGACTCGACGAAAATCACCACGAGGATGCCGACCAGCGCCCAGGCACCGAAGTATCCGATGAGGTTCAGCGGATCCATGTAGTCCGGCAGCAGCGCGAGGTTCGTGGTGGTCACGGGGCCCAAGGATACCGGCGGCCAGTGAATGCTCGGCCGTCGTGCAAACTGCGGTCCGCGACGGGGCCGACGGGAATAGCATCGACGAATGCCCACACACAAGGCCGTCCACGTGGCCTCAGCTGGTGCTTCGCTGACGCTCACCGATGTCGAGACCAGCTCGCCGCCGAGGGGTCACGTCCGAATCGCCGTGCTGGCCAGCGGCGTGTGCGGCACCGATCACGGCATCGTCAACGGGGGCTTTCCCGGCATGGTTTGGCCCGTGACACCCGGGCACGAGGTGGCCGGAACCATCGCCGAGCTCGGTGACGGTGTCGAGGACTTCGAGATCGGCGACCGCGTGGCGGTGGGCTGGTTCGGCGGCAACTGCAACCGCTGCGTGCCCTGCCGCAAGGGACAGTTCATGCAGTGTGAGCGACTCCAGATACCGAGTCTGCACTACGCCGGGGGCTACGCGGAATCGCTGACCGCGCCCGCCACGGCACTGGCCCGCATCCCCGAGGGGTTGTCGTTCGTGGAGGCCGCACCGATGGGCTGCGCGGGTGTGACGACGTTCAACGGGCTCCGGAGCACCCGGGCGAAGGCCGGCGACCTCGTCGCAGTGCTCGGCGTCGGCGGGCTGGGCCACCTCGGGGTGCAGTTCGCCCGCGCGATGGGCTTTGAGACCGTGGCCATCGCCCGTGGCGCTGGCAAGGAGCAGGACGCGCGCTCGCTCGGCGCCCATCACTACATCGACTCCAAGGCGTCCGACGTCGCGGCGGAGCTGCAGAAGCTGGGTGGTGCCGCGGTGGTGCTCGCGACGGCCGCGAACTCGGCGGCGATGGGCGCGACGGTCGGGGGACTGGGGCCGCAGGGTGAACTCGTCATCATCGGCGTGACTCCGGACAACCTGCCGATCAGTCCGCTGCAGCTGATCACCTCGGGCCTATCGGTGTCGGGTCACCCGTCGGGTACGTCGCGCGATGTCGAGGAGACCATGGCCTTCGCCGTGCTGTCGGGTGTCCGGGCTGTCATCGAGGAACGGCCGCTGTCTCAGGCCGCCGAGGCGTATGAGGCGATGGACACCGGCAGGGCCCGCTACCGGATGGTGCTGACGGTCTCACCCTGAGGTGTCGCCCACTTGCGGGTGTTGAGATACTGCCCTTGTCACACGGTCGACGCTGGAACTCCAGGAGGAATCCCCATGCCCATCGCCACGCCCGAGGTCTACGCCGAGATGCTGGGCCGTGCCAAGGAGCACTCCTTCGCGTTCCCGGCCATCAACTGTGTCGGATCCGAGAGCATCAACGCCGCGATCAAGGGTTTCGCCGACGCGGGCAGCGACGGCATCATCCAGTTCTCGACCGGTGGCGCCGAGTTCGGCTCCGGACTCGGGGTGAAGGACATGGTCACGGGTGCGACAGCGCTGGCCGAGTTCGCGCATGTGGTGGCCGCCAAGTACCCGATCACCGTCGCGCTGCACACCGACCACTGCCCCAAGGACAAGCTCGACGGTTTCGTCCGTCCGCTGCTGGCCATCTCGGCCGAGCGCGTCGCCAAGGGCCAGAACCCGCTTTTCCAGTCGCACATGTGGGACGGCTCGGCGGTGCCGATCGATGAGAACCTCGAGATCGCCAAGGAGCTGCTGAAGCTGTCGGCCGAGGCCAAGATCATCCTCGAGATCGAGATCGGCGTGGTCGGTGGCGAAGAGGACGGCGTCGAGGCCGAGATCAACGACAAGCTCTACACCACACCCGAGGACTTCGAGAAGACCATCGACGCGCTCGGCGTCGGCGAGCACGGCAAGTACCTGCTGGCCGCGACGTTCGGCAACGTCCACGGCGTCTACAAGCCGGGCAACGTGCAGCTGCGCCCCGACATCCTGCAGCAGGGCCAGCAGGTGGCCGCCTCCAAGCTCGGACTTGCCGAGGGCTCCAAGCCGTTCGACTTCGTCTTCCACGGGGGTTCGGGCTCGTTGAAGTCCGAGATCGAGGACTCGCTGAAGTACGGCGTCGTGAAGATGAACGTCGACACCGACACGCAGTACGCCTTCACTCGGCCCATCGCCGCGCACATGTTCGCCAACTACGACGGCGTCCTGAAGGTTGACGGCGAGGTCGGCAACAAGAAGGTCTACGACCCGCGCAGCTACCTGAAGAAGGCTGAGGCCTCGATGACCGAGCGCGTCATCGAAGCCTGCAACGACCTGCACAGCAGCGGCCGCAGCGTCTCCGCCGGCTAGTCCCTAGCGATTTCGGCGCGGAAACCGTCGCCTGGCGAACGAAAACGCGCCGAAATCGCGGGGATTACTGGGGGGCCTGGCAGATCTTCCACTGCTCGTCGCGGAACTCCAGATCGAAGGACCGGGTTGATCGGGTCGCCGGGTCGTACGCCATGAACGACGTCACGTTCGCCTCGGCGTGCGACCCGTTGACCACCACCTGGTCGACGCTGGCCACCACCGGGTACTGACGCGCCGCGGCCACCCTGCCGTGGATGTCGCGCCACTGTGCGTCGTTGTACTGGACGTAGCTGACGGCCGTGTCGCCGCAGGTGATGCTGCGCAGCGCCGCTAGATCACCCTTCTGGATGGCAGTGTCGAAGTTCTGGATCGTCTGCTTCACCATGTCCTGCTGCGACACCTTCGGAGCCTCGTCGCGCGTCAACAGGACGGTGCCGAGGATCGCGAGCGCCACCAGCGCGCCGATCACCAGGACGACCGCGACGACCCAACCCCAGCTGCGCCGACTGCCGGGCGACTTGGGCGTGCCGCCGCGTCCCGGAATGACCTGTGGCCCAGCCACGTTCGAGTGCGCGATCGGCTCTGTGAACGCCGACGCGGCGGCGACGTCCGCGGGTTGTTCGGGCATGGAGATGATCTCGGTGGCGGGTTCGTGCACCGTGCCGATGATCTGGGTCTGTCCGGCATCCGACGGTGACGGCGCGGTGAAGCGCCGCTCCGGGGTCTCGCCCGGTGTGGCGTCGGCGGCGTGAGTTTCGGCGGATGGGAAGGCCTCAGTCATCGCCTCGGATTCGCGTGCGGCGGTGGGCTCGTCGTCCGAGGGGGACTGCTGGTCCCCGCCGGGCCCCGATGGGTTCGACATGTGAGTCTCAATCCTCCTCGAAACGGTCCAGCTGAGCTTATCCACCCGCATCGGGCATCGCCTGTGACCACGCCTGGGCCCGCACGGCACAATAGGCCCATGACGCGAATGGGTGACCTTCTGGGGCCAGAGCCGGTGCTGCTGCCTGGCGACATCGAGGTAGAGGCGGCGTTGGCCGCAGACGAGAACCCATCGATCGTCGCGGCCGCGCATCCGACGGCATCGGTGGCGTGGGCGATATTGGCCGAACAAGCCCTTGACGACGACAGGGCAATCACGGCGTACGCCTATGCCAGGACCGGCTACCACCGAGGCCTGGACCAGTTGCGCCGTAACGGATGGAAGGGCTTCGGCCCGGTGCCGTTCGCCCACGAGCCCAACCGTGGCTTCCTGCGCTGCGTAGCGGCCCTGGCTCGGGCCGCAGATGCGATCGGTGAGACCGATGAGGTCGCGCGGTGTGTCGACCTGCTGGACGACTGCGATCCGAGCGCGCGTGCGCAGCTGGGCCTCGCCTGACCGACCCGGTCAGCAGTGGGTGTGCTCGTCGCAGTCGCCCGCGTTCTCGGGCGGCTCCACCTGAACCGTGGCGTGTTCCAGGCCGCGTGCGGCCAGCACGGCGCGCGCGCCCTCCAGGACCTGTACCGCGTCGCCGCTGCACGTGACGTGCGCGGTCGCCATATCGCGGCCGGGCACCAGCGTCCACACGTGCAGGTCGTGCACGCCGGTCACGCCGTCGACGGCGGCCAGGGCCGTCCGCAGCTCGTCGACGTCGATATGGCTCGGTGAGGACTCCGACAGGATTCGCAGGGCCGCCCGGGCCAGCGAGAAGGCTCGCGGTAGCACCCAGAGCGCGACCAGGACGGCGACGACGATGTCGGCGTATGGCCAGGCCGTGGTGACCGTGACGATGCCCGCGATCAGGACGCCGATGCTGCCGACGGTGTCGGCCATGACCTCCATGTAGGCGCCCTTGACCGCGAGGCTGCTCTCGGACTGCGAGCGCAGCAGCAGGACGACGACCAGGTTGGCGGCCAGGCCGGCCAGGGCCACCACGATCATCGGGACGCCCGGCACGTCGGGTGCGTCGCCGAGGCGCTCGAACGCCTCGTAGAGGATGAAACCGGCGACGCCGAGCAGCAGTGCGGCGTTGGCGACGGCGGTGAACACCTCGGCGCGATGCCAGCCGTACGTCCTGGCGGCCGATGCGGGGCCGTGCTTGGCCAGCAGAACGGCCGTCAGCCCCATGAACATCGCGACCAGGTCCGTCAACATGTGGCCCGCGTCGGCGAGCAGCGCGATCGAGTTGATCAGCAGCGCGGTGCTCAGTTCGACGACGAAGAAGACGGCCAGGACGCCTGCCGCGATGAGCATCCTGCTCACACGGACGTCGGCGCCGCCGTGGCTGTGATCGTGACCCGCGCTCATGTCAGCAATATATGCGCGAAGTCGCATGTATTGCAAACGTCCCGGTTACATCCAGGCAGACCAGAATCTGGTCAGTCCGCTACCCGCGGCGACCAGGGGGCTTGGCACGCCGGACAGGTCGAAGAACCAGAACACCACCGAGAAGAACCACTGGTTGAGCAGCGGCGTGATCAGCAGGACCAGCAGGATGATGAAACCCCAGGCCTTGACGGGTTCGAGCCTGCGGGCCGTGTCGGGCGCCAGGTGCGGTTCGAGCGCGCCATAGCCGTCCAGCCCCGGAATCGGCAGCAGGTTCAGAATCACCGCGGTCACCTGCAGGAAGCCGAGGAACGCCACACCGGCCCAGAACACCGAGTGGTTGGGGTCATACATCAGCCGGGTCACGGCGAGCAGCAGCACGGCGAGCGCCACGTTGGCCGCAGGGCCCGCGAGGCTCACCTGTGTCCGCTGGCGCTTGGTCATCCACGATGTGCGCACGTACACCGCCCCGCCGGGAAGGCCGATCCCGCCAAGCGCGATGAACAGCACCGGCAGGCCCAGTGACAGCAGCGGGTTCGAGTACTTCAGCGGGTTGAGGGTGAGGTACCCGCGCATCTCGACATCGTGGTCGCCGAAGCGCCACGCCGTGAACGCGTGGCCGAACTCGTGCAGACACAACGACACCAGCCATCCGAAGATGACGAAGACGAACACGCCGACATAGGCCAGGGGAGTCCGGTACATGCCCGCGAACCAGGCGATGACACCGCCGATCGCCGTGATCCCCACGATCGCGAGAAAGATCGGGCTTGGGCGCACCGACTGGCGCAGCGGGCGGATGTTCACCACACGAAGCTACGTCAGCGCATCGTCACCGGACGGCCAGCCAGCCGGTCGTGTGCCGGTAGAACGTCGACCGGCGCATCGATCGGGTGACGGTCTCGCCGTCGCGCACCACGAACGCTCCTGGCGTCCCGAGCTGCGCGGCGCGCCCGCTCACCCACCGCGTGGGTCGCATGCGTCCGCTGAGTGCGGCGGCTCGCAGCCCCGGCTGCACCCGCATCGGTTCGACGCGGATGGCGGTCACCTCGCCATCGAAGAGCACGGTGTCGTCGACGACGGCCTCACCGTGCAGCCTCGCCGTCGGCGCACCGTTGTCGAACTCGGTCGCACCCACCCACAGTGCCGCGCCCACCAGGGCGTGGCCGCCGTCGTCGCGGATCAGCGGCACCCGCTGTGCGGTGCCCCCTCGGGCCAGCCGGACGGCCCGCCGCCCCGTGGGCAACCCGTAGGCGCGGGTCGCGGCGGTGCGCCATCGTGGCAGGTAGGCGAGTTCGACGTCGAGGCGGTCGGTGCGGAGCAGACGGGTCAGCACTGCGGCCAGATCGGCGTCGGAGCCCACGACGATGACACGTCGACACCCGGTCGCGGCGTCGATATCGGCCGGTGCGGTCACCGTCGAGGCAGGGATGTCGCGCAGAGCCCGCGGGACCCGCCGGTCGCCGAATCGCAACACCGCGAACTCGGGGTCACTCGGATCGGGAATCAACTCGCTCCTCGCGTCTGAAGGCTCCGTGCAAACACTCGGGCATCAGGTCGGATAAGGTAGCTCACCGGCTGCACACAGTACTGAAACCAGTACGTGCGGGAGACAGCGGGAGAAAATGTCATGCCGGCAATCGTCCTCATCGGCGCCCAGTGGGGCGACGAGGGCAAGGGAAAAGCCACCGATCTACTCGGCGGCCGAGTGCAGTGGGTCGTGCGGTACCAGGGCGGCAACAATGCCGGCCACACCGTCGTACTTCCCACGGGTGAGAACTTCGCACTCCACCTCATCCCCTCGGGAATCCTGACGCCCGGCGTCACCAACGTCATCGGTAACGGCGTGGTGGTCGATCCGGGTGTTCTGCTGACCGAGCTGAAGGGGCTCGAGGACCGCGACGTCGACACATCGCAGTTGCTGATCTCAGCCGACGCACATCTGCTGATGCCCTATCACGTGGCCATCGACAAGGTCACCGAGCGCTACCTGGGCAACAAGAAGATCGGAACGACGGGGCGCGGTATCGGGCCCTGCTATCAGGACAAGATCGCGCGTATCGGCATTCGGGTGGCCGACGTGCTGGATCCCGATCAGCTGGCCCACAAGATCGAGGCCGCCCTGGAGTTCAAGAACCAGGTCCTGGTCAAGATCTACAACCGCAAGGCGCTCGACCCCGACGAGGTCGTCACCGCACTGCTCGAGCAGGCCGAGGGTTTCAAGCACCGCATCGCCGACGCCCGGCTGCTGCTCAACGAGGCTCTCGAGGACGGCCAGACCGTGCTGCTGGAGGGTTCTCAGGGCACGCTACTCGACGTCGACCACGGCACGTATCCCTTTGTCACGTCGTCGAATCCGACCGCGGGCGGCGCGTCGGTGGGCTCGGGCATCGGACCCACCCGCATCACCACGGTGCTGGGCATCCTCAAGGCCTACACGACCCGTGTCGGATCCGGCCCCTTCCCGACCGAGCTCTTCGACGAGCACGGCGCCTACCTGGCCAAGACCGGTGGCGAGGTCGGCGTGACCACCGGCCGCGCGCGTCGCTGCGGCTGGTTCGACGCCGTCATCGCCCGCTACGCCACCAGGGTCAACGGCATCACCGACTACTTCCTGACCAAGCTCGATGTGCTGTCCAGCCTGGAGACGGTGCCGGTGTGCGTGGGCTACACCGTGGACGGCAAGCGCACCAACGAGATGCCGATGACCCAGAGCGACATCGCCCGCGCCGAACCGATCTACGAGGAACTGCCCGGCTGGTGGGAGGACATCTCCGACGCGCGTGAGTTCGACGATCTTCCGGCCAAGGCCCGCGACTACGTGCTGCGCCTCGAGGAACTCGCCGGTGCGCCGGTCTCGTGCATCGGCGTCGGCCCGGGTCGGGACCAGACGATCGTGCGACGCGACGTGTTGGCTCCCCGGTGATGAGCGCTTGCGCGAAGAACAGAAGACTCCGGTAATGAGCGAAGAGCAGACCAGCGAGGACCCACGGCTAGTCGACCCGGAATACGACAAACACGGCGGATTCCCCAACTTCGAGGCTGCTGAGCCGGGGCCGGGATTCGGGCGGTTCCTGACCGCGATGCGCCGGGCGCAGGACCTCGCGGTGTCTGCCAATCCGGACGTCGACACCTGGGAGCAGGCCGCCGACCGCGCGGAGGAACTCGTCAAACTGCTTGACCCGTTCGACGCCGCCGAGGGTGTCGGCCCGGCCAACCGCGTTCCGTCATTGCCCGGCTCCGGCAGCCTGCTCATGCCGCCGTACCGGGTCATCAAGTTCGAGCCGGCCGGCGTGGAACTGAGCGTGCAGTTCAGCCGCTTCTCCGTCGGCGGCAACTACGCCGTGCACGGCGGTGTGCTTCCGCTGCTGTTCGACTCGGTGTTCGGCATGGTTATCCACGCCGCGGGGCGGCCGATCAGCCGCACCGGCTTCCTGCACGTCGACTACCGCAACGTCACACCGATCGACACGACGCTCACCGCACGCGGGTGGATCCGCGAGACCGAGGGCCGCAAGGCGTTCGTGAACGCCGAACTCCGCGATCCCGACGGCACGCTGCTCGCCGAGGCGAACGGACTGATGATTCGACTTCTGCCCGGCCAGCCCTGAGTCTGACGCGTCGAAACTGCGGACAGATCGCGTTGTCGCGAAAATTCGCGATCTCACCGCAGTTTCGGGTGGATCAATGACACGTGACCGCGTGGTTGCCCCTCAGCTGCGTAGGCTTTCGACGCCGCGTGCGGCGACGGTCGCATCAAGATGGCTTCGGTCCTGATCCCGTTCGTGGGCATCACGTTCCTGTAGTTCATCGGGTCCAGAATGCGCCGATTTCGGGCGGATCTGCTGGCCGGCCCGGCGGCGGCCACCAGCTTGCGCGGCCGTTGTATCCGGCCCAGCCCGGTTTGGCGCTAGGTAGGTGGACGGGGGCTAGGTAGTCCACGCGGCGATATTTAGGTAGTCGGCACCGGGTCCTGTTTGCTGCCAGCGGTTCGAGAATCACTCACACGCGCCGGGAGATCCCAGGTAGTCGGATGGTGAGTTGAGGTAGCAAGAAATGGGCGGTGCCTTGCCTGCGATAGGAACGTCGACCGACACGGAAACGCTGGGACGCTGTGGCCGCTACATCGGCCGGGTCGGTGCGTTGGCGGTCGCCCTGGGTGTGGGTGTCGCGATCGCCACAGGTCACGGTGTGGGTGTGGCCCGCGCCGACGACTCTGGGGCCAACGACGACGTGGCTGCCGTCAACACCTCGTCAGGCGAGTCGGCGCCCAGCGCGGCCGACCAGCCAGATGTGCAACCGAATCCGCCATCGGCCGCGGGCGGGTCCCCGGGAGCTGCCGGGGAGCCCACGCAGCCGCCGTCGACCGGCGAAATGAAGGTAAGTAGCTCGGGAGGTGCGGACACGTCGGTCAACGACCACGGGCAGTCCACCGACGCCGGCGCCCCGCCGCCCGGTGACGACGGGGCTGGCGACGACCTCGACGAGGACGAAGCCGACGACGGCAGTGCCGACGAGCTGGATCCGAGCACACCCGAGCCGAACACCGCGCCGGAAGCCGCGCCGACGGAACCCGTGCCCGCACTGGAAACTGAAGCGGCGAAGCGGGATTCAGCCTCCGATCCCGTCGTGGTGGCACGCCACGCGGCGACGGAGGCCGCGGCCGCGAAATCAGAGCCTGTGGAGACCGAACCCGAGTCGGCAGCACCGGCGCCCTTCGTCGCGCGACTCACCGCGGCGCAAGAGGAGGTGGCCGTACCCGAGATTGCTGCGTCGGACACCGACCACCAGATCGCCACCTCCTTCGCACTGGCCCCCGCTGCGCCTCTGGCCCCGACGGGAACGATCGTTCACTTCGCGTCCAGCCTGGTGTCCCTTTTTCTCTCGCCGTTCATCGCACCCGGGCCGACGGCTCCAGCCCAACCGCCGTTGTTGTGGGCGATGCTGAGTTGGGTGCGCCGCGAGATCCACCGCACGTTCTTCAACCACACCCCGACCGCGGTGGTCGACGAGGTCAGCACCTCGGAGGACACCTCGACGACCATCGACGTGGCGGTCAACGACAGGGACGATGACGGGCACGTGACCGTCACCAGCGTCACCCAGCCGGGGAACGGAACCGCCGTGCTGAATTCCGACGGCACGGTGACGTACACCCCGAATGCGAACTTCTACGGCACCGACACGTTCAGCTACACCATCACCGACACCTCGAGCCCATTTCACGTGCACGGTCTGCTGGGCCTGTTGACCGGGAAGGGGCACACTGCCACCGGAACGGTCACCGTCACCGTTGATCCCGTCAACGACGGTGCGCCCGTGGCCAATCCGGATACTGCGACGGTCGACGAGGGTGACTCGGTGGTCATCGCAGTGCTGGCCAATGACACGGATCCGGACGGCAATTCGACTCTGAACCCCGCGTCGGTGGAGGTCACCCAACCGGCACACGGCACCGTCACGGTCAACGCAGACGGCACCGTCACCTATCAGTCCAACGGCGACGAGGTGACGTCCGACAGCTTCACCTACACCGTGAGGGACGACTTGGGTGCGCTCAGCGATACCGCCACCGTCACGGTGAGCATCGCCCCCGTAAACGACGCTCCCGTCGCGGTCGATGACACGATCGAGGTCAACGAGGGCAGTACGAGAAGCATCCGGACGTTCCTCAACGACACTGATGCAGAAGGCAATTCGACCATCGTTGGGACCAGCGTCGAGATCACGCAGCCCGCGCACGGCGTTGCCACGCTCAATCCCAACGGCAGCGTGACGTACCGGTCGACCGGAGGGCCGGCGTCCACCGACAGCTTCACCTACACCGTCAGGGATTCCGAGGGCGCCATTAGCACCACGGGCACCGTCCACGTCAACATCAACCATGCGCCGGTCGCCAACCCCGACAACGTCACGACCACCCGAGACACGCCGATCACCATCCACGTGACCGCCAACGACTCCGACCCGGACGGGGATTCAGTGGGCGTGGTCGCGGCCACTATCAATCTGACGCAGGGCAACATCAGCCTGGAAGACTCCGTGATCGTGTACACGCCACCTGCGGGGCAGACCGGCGTGTTCACCTTCTCGTATGACGTGTGGGACAGCAAGGGCTTCAGAGGCAACGACGCCGAAGCCACCGTCACAGTGACCGTCACGCCGCCGCCAGACTGACCGCAGCTCGTCAGGCTGTCACGGGTTGTCGGCGCTGATCAGCGCCGACAACTCCGACCGCCCGCTGACCCCTGCCTTGACGGTCGCGCGGAACACGTGACCTTCCACGGTGCGGATAGAGAGCGACGTCGCGATGGCGATCTCGCGGTTCGACATGCCCGCGGCCACCAAGAGAGCGATCTCATGCTCGCGTTGGGTGAGCGGTAGCGCAATGCGGGACGAATGGAGTGCGGGGCTATCGGCGCCGCCGCACTGCCTGGCCAATTGCTGCGCGCGCGAGTTCGCCGTCAACGCGCTGCCTCGGCGGCCGGCGAGACGATGCGTGGCGGCGGCCTGCGCGGCCGCGTCGGCAGCGACGAGCCGGTCGCCCATCAGTTCGTACTCCACCGACGACGCGTCCAGCGCCACTCCGTCTGCAGCCGCCAACGCCGCGGCGTAGCGGGTGGCCAGCTGTGCCCGCGGGCCCTCTACGAGTCCGGTGAGCGCGGTCAGCCGCTCCTCGGCGGCGGTGAACCCGAACTGCACGGCGGTCTGCAGGCAGAGCACTTCTCTCGCCCACTGGCCCCGCTCGCGCGCGAGTTCAGCTGCGCGACAGCAGATGTTGCGTGCTTCGTCGATCCGCCCTCGGGCCGCTGCCACCCAGGCCCTCGCCAATTGGTGGGCGGGGTCTACGTACTCGTACGCGGCGTGGCGGCCAGCGGTCGTCGAGTCGAGGAGGGCGACGGCGGCGCGCACCCGTCCCGCCCGCGCCAGCGTCTCGACGTGGGTGACCCGAAACCGGTAGAACGTACCGTTGATGTCGCTGTCGTCTGCTTCGGCTCCGCCCGCGTCCAGGTGGTGGAGCGCCCTAGGGAGGTCTCCGCGTCCGAGCGCGGTAGCGCCGACCATGGCCAGGGCCATCGCTCTGGTCAAACCCGGTACGTCGGCGCACCTCACGTAGTGCAAATCCGCGGTCGCGGCAGCCGCGTCGAGGTATCCCGCCAGGAGTTGGGCGTGGGCGTGCAGTTCGGCGAGCCCCAACTCGTGGATCGAATCCTGGGGTGCCTGCTCGATGACGGCGTAGCCGGCCGCGGCGGACGCGCTGGCGTCTCGCACATGTCCCATGTCGCCGGCGGCCAAAGTCTCGGCGCAGCGACCCATCACCTGCCCGAACGGGTCGAGCCGGCTGAGGTCGGAGGCCTCGACGTCCCGACGGGCCGCTGCGGGTTGGCCGGCCATGGCCTCCTGGAATGCATGGAAGACACGCAGCACGTGGGAGGTGTCGCCCTGGCTGTTCCCAAGGGCCCGTTCGACGATGTCGCGAGCTTCTACCGGCTCACGCAGGACCCACAGCTGGTTGGCGGCGCGCAGGGTGACCGCGTTGACGAATCCCGTTGTCGGATAGCTCGGCTCTACGTTGGTGAGGAGCGCTTCCACCTCGGGTCCGTCGCCGCTGAGGTGAAGCACGTAGGCGAGCAGCATCCGCGCGTCGTCGTTGGGGTCGGCGGCCAACGCTGCGCGTGCCAGTCGTTCGGCGGCTGCGAGATCCAGTCGTGCGCAGGCGCATTGGGCTGCCGCCGCGAAGACATCGGGATCGGGATCGAGATCGGAATCCAGCCAGAGCGTCCCGAGCCGCAGCGGATCGGCCGGCCGCCCGGTTCGTTGCGCCAACATGGCCTTCACGACAACGCCGCGAAGCTTGCGCAGACGAACCGGGCCGCACTCCTCCCAGCGGACCTCGGTGTAGAGCGGATGGCCGGCCCGGATGATCGCGCCGTCGGGGGTGACCTCGATCAGGCCGCGGTCGGCGGCAGCCTCGACGAGCTCCGACTCGACGAGCGTGCTCAAATAGGACCACTCGATGGGCTCGGCGACGGCGACCAGGTCGACGACGTCTCGCAGTTCGGTTGGTAAGTCACCGATTTGGAGTTTTATGAGGTCCACCAGGGACGGCGTCGCCACCGGGCCGCTGACCCACCGCCAGGCGTCACCGTCCGCCGTCAACCGCTGCGAGGTCTGTTCCTGCTCGACGAGGTGGCGCAGGAACAGGGCGTTGCCCGCTGTCAGCCGCCAAACGCGGTCGAGGAAGTCGGCGGGTACCTGTCCGGTCAACGCGAGTTGCACCAGGCGATCCGATTCCGGTCGGGTGAGCGGTCGCAGATCCAACCGGAACAGGTGGTCGTCCTTCCACATCGCGAACACCGTGTCCGACGCGGACTCGCCGTTGCGCAAGGTCAGTATGACGTTGGCGAGTTCGTGCACGACGAGTTGGTGCAGGACGAGGGCCGACAGCTCGTCGAGCCACTGCACGTCGTCGGCGATCACCAGCAAGGGTGCGCCGCCCGCTTCGCTCTTCAGCCCGTTGACGACCTCGGCCAGTTGAGCCGATCTGGACGTGCCTGCGGAAGTGGTCCACCTCGCGAACGCTCCCATGACGATCGCACGACCGGCCGAGGTTCCGGCGACGCGCCGTACGGCCCAGCCCCGTGCGGCCAGGTCGGTGGCTGCCTCGCGGGCCAGGCGTGTCTTGCCCACGCCGGCGTTGCCCGCGATCAGGACGCCGCGGTGCGCATCGCCGAGGACGGTGTCGACTACGCTGCGCAGTTCCTCGTGTCGGCCGGTTAGCGGCCACCCAGCATTCACGTTGCTGATCGTATGGCCCGCGGCTGATCGATGGTGGTTATCCCCGTCGCCTGGTTGGTGCTCAACCCGGGTCGGGGCCAGCCCGTCGCGTTGGCGGTGGGCCACGCGCTCTTTGTATTCCCCTCTCGCTCGAGGATTTCGGCGGTGAATAGGGCTTGCGCCGGTCTACGATCTTCGCGCCCTAGATCCGACTTGGTGGCATGACACCCGCACAGGCTGGCTCGCCCAAGGCGAGCCACCGTTCTGGGAATGACCTATCGTCGGCGCGACTTAGCTTGTCGCAGTGACCGGACACGGCGGCACCCCCGGAAACTCAGGCTAACGAGTTGTCGTCTTGAGGACTGCTTCGCGCATGAACGAGTCATCGCTCTGTCACCATGAGACGGTGACCGAAAACAGGACCGAACACGCCGCGCAGCGTCATATCCGCAAGCTGTCGACTCCCCGAGCGGCGGCGTTGGCGGGCGTGTTGTTCGCGCTCCTGTTCGGCGCCGCGCTGGTGCTCATCAAGACCGCACTGCCCGAGGGCGGCCAGCCGGGGTCGCAGTGGATCGAGGGTGCCAGCGGCAAGCTCAGGGTCGCGGCAGTGTTGATGCCATTCGCGGGGATCGCGTTCCTGTGGTTCATCGGTGTGGTGCGCGACGGACTCGGCAAGTACGAGGACAAGTTCTTCGCAACGGTGTTCTTCGGCAGCGGTCTGCTGTTCCTTGCGATGATGTTCGCCTCGTCAGCGGTCGGTGCCGGCCTGGTTGCGATCAGGGCCACCAAGCCCGACGCGGCGGCCACGGGCGACGTCGCGGTGTTCGGCGAGCACGTACTGGTCGCTCTGAGCAACACCTACGCGCTGCGCATGGCCGGGGTCTTCATGTTCTCGCTCGCCACGATCTGGCTGAAGACGCGACTCATGCCGACCTGGTTGATAACTGTGACTTACGTTGCCGCGGTTGCGATTCTGATCGCCAGCGACATCAGCATCTGGGTCACCATCGCGTTCCCGATCTGGGTGCTCCTGGTCAGCCTGCTCGCACTGGTGCGGGCGGGGGTCATCGACCTGCGTCATGACGACGATCAGGAGAACAACGACGTCACTCCAGGTGCAAAACCGAGGCCGGACAGGTCCTGACGGCCTCGCGGGCCCGGTCCTGCTCCGCCTCGGGCACATCCTCGGCCAGGACGACCACCACACCGTCATCGTCCTGATCGAACAACACATCCGAGATCATCACGCAGTTGCCTGACGCGATGCAGTCGTCTCGATCGGCGCTCAGCTTCATCACCACATCACCACCTCAATCACCAGCTGACCAACAATGAACGTAGCCCGTAGATGAAGTGGAACTCGCGGAACGCGACGTTGTCGAAGTCGTCTGCCAGCGCCAGGTTGGGAAATCGGCGAAACAGTGCGGGCCAGGCGATCCGCATCTCCATGCGGGCCAGGGGTGCGCCCAGGCAGTGGTGCACGCCGTGGCCGAAGGCGAGATGTCCGGGAGCCCCGCGGCCGACGTCGAGAACGTCTGGCGCGTCGATGAATTCGGGATCGCGGTTGCCTGCCGGCAGCGATGCGAAGACCAGCTGCCCTGCCGGGATCGGCACGCCGGCCACCTCGACGTCGGCCGTGGTGATTCGCGGAATCGACGTCTGCACGATGGACAGCCAGCGCAGTAGCTCCTCGATAGCCGGCCCGACCGCATCCGGGTCGTCGCGCACCGCGGCGAGCTGATCGGGGTGGCGCAGGAGTGCCAGGGTGCCCAGCCCGAGCATGTTCGACGTGGTCTCGTGACCGGCGAGCAGCAACAGGCCTGCGATGCCGACGAGTTCGTCATCCGTCAGCTCGTCGCCGTGGTCACGGACCAGCATGCCCAGGATGTCCTCGCCCGGACTGCGGCGTGCGCTGGCGACCAGCGTGTGCATGTAGTCGCGGGCCTCACGCTGCGTATCGATCCGCTCCTGCATGGGCAGCGACAGGTCGAGCTGGCGGTTGGCGCGCCTCTGGAAGTCGTCGCGGTCGGC
This sequence comes from Mycobacterium sp. IDUB_39, assembly GCF_055419205.1. Taxonomy (NCBI): domain Bacteria; kingdom Bacillati; phylum Actinomycetota; class Actinomycetes; order Mycobacteriales; family Mycobacteriaceae; genus Mycobacterium; species Mycobacterium sp. IDUB_39. The sequence goes on along the minus strand of NZ_JBVAXF010000001.1, from coordinate 734,332 downwards.
GTAGGGCACACCGAGCAGTTCGCAGATCACCAGCGATGGGATGGGCAGGGCGAATGACTCGACCAGATCCCCGGGCGATCCCGCGGCCTGCATCGCGTCGAGGTGATCTTCGACGATCTCGGTGATCCGTGGTTCCAGCCGTTTGATGCGACGGATGGTGAATTCGGAGGTGAGCATCCGGCGCAGCCGCTGGTGCTCGGGCGGGTCGAGTCCCAGCAGGTTGCCTGCGCGCTGGCTCTCCTGGTCCTGCGCCGGGATGTCGGGTGCGCCGGGCAGGACGAATCCCGGCGGGCGCGTGTTGGAGAAGTGCACGTGGTCGGCCAGCACGGCCTTGACGTCGTCGTGGCGGGTGACGAGGTAGACCTGCATGCCAAAGGAGTTGACGACCTTCTTGACACCCTCGCGGACGCGGATTTCGCCGAGTTCCGGTATCGGGTCGAAGCTGTTGCGCCGCATGTGCACCGGGGGCGGCGGGGTCGTCTGGGTCATGCTCTCGACGGTACCGACGCCGTTGATCGCCCGGTGAAAACCGCGGTCAGCGCTGCCCGAGGCGGTCCAACAGGGTGTATTTCGGTCCATGTTGCGTCGGCTAGACGGGGTCGTCGTCCTCGGGTGGGCGCAGCATGCGTTCGGGGTGGTGCAGGTCGTTGGTGCGGGCTTGGCCGGTGTCGAGGTGCTCGGTGTTGATCTGTCCGCGGGCCTGGGCGGCGGCGGTGTGCTCGAGCACTGGTGGCAGGGGTTGGCCACCGAGGGTGTGGCGGGGGCCCAGGTCGGCGGCGCTGTCGATACGGTCACTGGCCGCGTTGTCGCTGATCCGCAACCAGAACGCCACCAGCTTTCGCAGTGTGGTGTCACCCAACTCCAGCGGGCTGGCCTCAGTGGCCAACCGGTTGAGGATGCGCTGCTCGGTGACCGGGGCGCGGCGGGTGTCGTGTTCGAGGCGATCGAGTAGTTCGAGCAGTTCCCGATGAGACAGGGCGTCGATGTTCAGGGCGGCCATCGCGTCACGCGCAGCCTCGAGCGCCGCTACTGCGGTGGCGACGCGACCCGATTCCATACTTCGAACACTAGTTCGATGCACCGACAGGTTTGGCCTGGATTGTGATTAGTGAAACCAGAGGGGCAGAAGAGTTTTCGGACTAGGGGCCTGGACGCAGCGCCGGCCACCAGATGCGTGGACCGATCAACGTGAACAGTGCGGGAATGATCACGGTCCGGACCACGAAGGTGTCCAGCAGGATGCCGAGGCCAACGATGATGCCGATCTGGGTCAGCACGATCAATGGCAGCACGCCCAGTACACAGAACACTGCTGCCAGAACGATTCCCGCGCTCGTGATCACCGCACCAGTGGCCGACACGGCGCGCACGATGCCGTCGCGGGTGCCGTGCTCGGGGGTCTCCTCGCGGGCCCGGGTGACCAGGAAGATCGTGTAGTCCACACCGAGGGCCACCAGGAACAGGAACGCGTACAACGGCGTCGTGTTGTCCAGCGCGGGAAATCCGAAGGCGTGCACGCTGACCCAGCCGCCGAGGCCGAGCGCGGCGAGCGCGCTGAGGACGGTGACCGCAACGAGCACCAGCGGGGCCAGTGCCGCGCGCAGCAGCACGTACAGCACCACCAGCACAACCACCAGGATCGCGGGCACCACGACGCGCAGGTCGCGCTCGGCCGACGCCCGTGCGTCCCGGGCCGACGCGTCGGACCCACCGACGAGTGCATCGCCGTCGACGTCGTGCACCGAGGCCCGCAGCGAGTCGATGGTGTCGAAGGCCTCATCCGATCCCGGTGCGGCATCGAGCACCACCGACCACTGCGTGAGGCCTGTGTCATTCCCCGTCGCTGCGCTCGCCCCTGATGGCGACTGCCCCGTGGGCTGGGCCGACACCACGCCGGGAGTCGAGACGATGGCCTGGCGGATCGCGTCGTCGGATGCGGTCGCCGCGACGACACGGGTGGGATCGGTCAGGCCACTGGGGAAGTGCGCGGCTAGCGTCTGGTACCCCGTCACCGATTCGGCCTGCACGCGAAACTGTTCGGTCTGCGACAACCCGATCGGGGTGCCGATCAGGCCGGTGCACAGCAGTACAAGCGCGGCGATCGACACACCGGCGACTTGGGCTGGTCGCCGTGCCACGCCGTCGGCGATGCGGTGCCAGAAGCCCGTCGTGGTCAGGGGTTCGGCGCCGACCTCCGGCACGAACGGCCAGAACAAGCGCTTGCCGAAGAGTGCGAGCGCCGGCGGCAGCACCAGGAGTACGAACACTGCCGCGACCACCAGGCCCGCGGCGGCCTGCACGCCGAGGCTGCGGGTGCTCGGAGATGACGCCAGCAGCAGGGTGAGAAGTGCAAGCACCACCGTCGCGTTACTGGCGATGATGGCGGGTCCGGCATGTCGCCGCGCCGTCGCGAGGGCCGCACGGTGATCGCTCTCGCGCCCGAGTTCCTCGCGGTACCGGGAGATGAGCAGTAGCGCGTAGTTGGTGCCCGCGCCGAACACCAGGACGCTGGTGATACCCGACGTGGAGCCGTCGGGCGTCGTCCCCACCCCGGTGGCGATCGCCGAACCGATCACCGATCCGACGCGGTCGGCCAGTGCGATCACCAACAGCGGCACCAGCCACAGCACGGGGGATCGGTAGGTGATGATGAGCAGCAGCGCGACGACTGCTGCGGTCACGGCGAGCAGGGTGATGTTGGCACCGCTGAACGAGTTCGCGATATCGGCGCCGAACGCCGGTCCGCCGGTGAGTTCGGTGCGCAGATCTGATGGCAGACCGTCTGCGGCCGCTGCCCGCAGCGATGTGACGGCGTCGTTCAGGGCGAAGCCCGACAGGTCTCCCCGAAGCGGGATCGTCGCGACCGCGGACTGTCCGTCCTGAGAGACCACGACCGGCGGCGCGCCATCGACGTCACCCGCGGCCAGCACCCGGGCGCGCGCCGCATCGGTTGCGGCGAGGTCGGCCGGCGACAGTGCGGCACCGTCGGGCCGCGTGACCACCAGAATTGCTGGAACTGCATCGCCCTGAGGGAACTGTGGGCGTGTGCTATCTGCCCGGGCCGATTCGGAGTTCGCTGGAACGGATACGGGAGATGTTGAATCGGTGTCGGATCCGCCGAGCAGGACCAGGGCCGCCACCGATACGAGCAGAACCACGAGGGCGATCAGGCCGTGCAGACGTGAGGACATCAGTTCAATCTTTCAGTATTCAAACAATGGATCAAGGTTCGGTGGTTGAATCAGCGGAATATGTTGGAAAGCCAACTCTGCCAAAGGAACCGCAATCGCAATGCCGGAATCAGGCCCGCCAGGAGATGAGCGGCTCCGAATGGAACGCGTCATCTCGGCCGACCTCCGAGAACTGACGTCGGAGTCCGATTGGATATCGCGTGCCTTCGCGGTGCGTAATAATGTGTCCGCCAATGAATTTCGGGCATTGCTGTTCGTGATGATCGCGGAGTCCACGGGGGTTCGGATGACAGCGGGCGACCTTCGCAAGAACATGGGACTGTCGGGGGCCGCGATCACTTACCTGGTGGAGCGGATGGCCGAGAACGGGCACCTCCGACGAGAGATGGATCCCACCGACCGGCGCAAGGTGATCCTGCGGTACGGCGACCACGGTTGGAACGTTGCCCGCGAGTTCTTCACCCAGCTCGGTGAGCACACCCACGCCGCACTCGCGGATTTGCCCGATGAGGACTTGCGCGCCGCCCACCGCACCTTCGGGGCGCTGGTGGCAGGTATGCGGAGCTACCGTGCCGAGATGCCGGCCCCAATCGGTCAGGACGTGGTCGGCCAGGACTGAAGTCTCGGCCTACTCACGGTCGCGATTGAGCGCGGCCTCCTCCAGATCCAGGCCCCGGAGCAGCGCGCGCAACACCTCGTCATCGATCGAGCCCTCGTCGCGCTGGGAGATGAACGACTCACGTTCGGCCGCCAGCATCGCCAGGCGAAGCCTGCGGAACGTGGCCGCCGGGCTCTCGCCGATCTCGTCGTCGCCGCGGCCCAGCTCCTCCCACGCGGCGTCGCTGCGCCGCTCGTTCCACGCCCGAAGGATCTTGGGCGTGTGCTCGTGGATGATCACCCCTGGCCTATCCTCCGCGAGCAGCTCGTCGAGCCGTCGTGACGCCGCCTGTGTGGCCCTGGTCTGCGCCGCCGCGGCCTCGAGCGCATCGCGTGCGCTGTCATCGCTCGGCACGTCGAGAACCCTGATGAACCACGGCAGCGTCAGCCCGTGCAGCAGCAGCGTGCCGACCACGACGACGAACGTCAGGAAGACGAGCTGGGGCCTACCGGGGAACGCGTCACCGGACAGCGTCGTCATCGGCACCGCGAACGCAGCGGCCAGCGACACCACGCCGCGCATGCCCGCCCACGCGACGATGAACACCTGCGCCGACGTCGGCCTCGGTTCCCTCTCGCGGATGCGGGCCGACAGCATGCGGGGCACATAAGCGAACGCGTACACCCACACGATGCGCACCACGATGACCGTCGCCAGCACCGCCACCGATGCGGTGGCCAGCACCGAGGCCCTGATACCGGCCAGCTCGCCGATCACGGTGGGCAGCTGAAGGCCGATCAGCAGGAACGCGAAGGACTCCAGCACCAACTGCACGGCCTTCCATACCGCGGTGTCCTGCAGCCGGGTGGCATAACTCGCCCGCGTGGAGCGCTGGCCGAGGAGCAGTGCGGCGATCACCACCGCGATCACGCCAGAACCGTGCACCTGCTCGGCGAGGAAGTAGATGAAGAACGGCGCCACCAGACCGATCGCGCTCTCGACCAGCGGATCGTTCAACCATGTCCGGATGTGGTCGATGATCAAACCGAGCACGCCGCCGACGGCAACACCGCCGACCGCCGCGAGCGCGAACGTGCCGAGCCCGCTGCCCCACGTCGCCGCGGTGCCGATCGCCGCGGCCAGGGCGACTTTGTAGGCCGTCAGCGCGGTCGCGTCGTTGAGCAGGCTCTCGCCACCCAGCAGCGTCATGATCCGGCGCGGCAGGCCGAGCCTGCGTCCCACCGCCGTCGCCGATACAGCGTCGGGAGGGGCGACTATCGCGCCAAGGGTCAGCGCCGCCGCGATGGTCAGCTCCGGCACGGTGTGGAAGGCGACCACGCCAACCGCGAACGTCGTCGCCAACGGCAGTCCGATGGCCAGCAGCCCGATCGGCCGCAGGTTCTTGCGCAGCGCGACGTAGCTGCTCTCCAGCCCCGCCGACCACAGCAGCGGCGGCAGGATCACGAACAGCACCAGCTCCGGCTCGAGTTCGATACCGCGCAGGCCGGGCAGCATGCCCGCCCCGAGGCCTGCCACCACCAGCGCCAGCGGCGCCGACACGTCATACCGTCGCGCCACCGCCGCCAACAACACCGACACGACAAGCACTGCGAGCAGTGATACAGCCACGTGGTCCCACCTCCCTGCCCATCACACCTATGCCGTCTGCGCGGTCGGTCCGACCTATCCTGATCAGCATGCGGAGGAGAACGCGGGGGCGCGACACGAATTCCCCGCCACAGACCTGCGAGCATCTGTCGGCCGCCGCCGATCTCGCCGAACCGGAGCCACTCACCCCGGGCGTGTGCCAGGAGTGTCACGAACTCGGCGAGAGTACCTGGGCACACCTGCGGATGTGCCTCACCTGCGGACACGTGGGCTGCTGCGACTCCAGCCCGTACCGGCATGCCGCCGCCCACTTCCACGCCAGCGATCACCCGGTGATGCGCTCGGTCGAACCCGGTGAGACGTGGCGTTGGTGCTACGTCGACATCCGGCTGGACGCGGGGTCTGGCAGGGTGGACAACCGATGAGTGAGACACGCGCGGACCCACCTGTAGTGATGGTTCTCGGCACGACGCCGGCCGGAGGCGAGCTGGCCCTCGCGTTCGAGCGGCTGGGAGTCGGGGTGGCCCTGGTGGAGACCCTGGACGCCGCGGCCGTCATCGCCAAGATGACCGAGGTGAAGCCGCGCTACGTGGTCGCGGCGTCGCCCGACGTGCCACCCGAGATCCTGATCGCCGCCGCGGAGACCGAGAACGTCGACGTGTTTCCGACGCCGCGCGGCGCACGGCTGAGCCTGGACCGCGAGGGTTTGCGCAAGTTGGCCGCCGATGAACTCGGGCTGCCGACGGTGCCGTTCTGGTTCGCCGGTTCGGCCGAGGAACTCGACGCCGTGGCGCGCCATGCGGGTTTCCCCCTGGTGGTGTCGCCCGTCGCCGGTCAGTCGACAGCGGGTACCTCGGTCCTGACCCGGCCCGAGGACGTCGAGGCGGCCTGGAAGCTCGCGACGGCCGGAGCCGGTTCGCCGCAGCGCGTGGTGGCCGAGACCGTCGTCGAGGTCGATGACGAGGTCACGCTGCTCACGGCACGCAGCATCGCGCCGTCCGGGCCGACCGTGGCCTTCTGCGAACCGATCGGCCACCGCCGGTCGGACGGTGGTCCGCTGGAGAGCTGGCAGCCACACCAGATGTCGCCCGCCGCGCTGGATGCCGCGCGTTCGATCGCGGCGCGCATCGTCAACTCGCTGGGCGGGCGCGGTGTGTTCAGCGTCGAGCTGCTGGTGCGCGGTGACGAGGTCTACTTCTCCGGTGTCCGGCCGCGCCCGGAGGACGTGGGCCTGCTGACGCTGCGCTCACAGCGGCTCTCGCAGTTCGAGCTGCACGCCAGGGCGATCCTCGGGCTCTCGCTCGACACCATCATGATCTCGCCGGCCGCCGCCGAGGTGCTCGAGGGTGGGACGACGACAGTTGGTGCGCTCGGCGAGGCCCTGGAGGTCCCCGAGAGCGACGTCCGAGTGAGCGACAGAGGGGCGATCGCCATCGCCACCGCACCCGATGTGGTGCGGGCGCGTGACCGTGCGCACCGGGTGTCCAGCGTTCTGCGGGCGCCATGACTGGCAATGAGCCGGACGACGAGTCCGAGTCCGACCGGCCCACCATGGCGCCGTTCCTCGGGGCGCTGGCGATAATCGTGCTCGTCGTGAGTGGAATCGTTGCTCTGGGCGCCTTCGACGATGACGGGCCCACCCCGGAGCAGGAGGTGGGCCGCGCCGCGGTCGCCCAGAACGACGCGCTGCAGCGTGCCGCCTATCCGGACTTCGTCACGTACACCTGTGCCGAGCAGCACGGGAGTGAAGCTGAAGTGCTTGCCCGCCAACGTGATTCGGCCGCCTCGCGCGGCGAGCGCTACGTCGACGGCGTGTCCAACGTGCAGATCGACGACGATGTCGCGACGGCCACGGTGACCTATCACTTCGACAAGGCACCCGACACCAAGGTGCCCGCCGAGATGAAGTTCGCGCGCGACGGGCAGGCATGGAAGGTGTGTTCGCCCGGCCCCAGCTAGGTATGGGACACTCGCGATCGTGAGCTACGCGGGAGACATCACGCCTGAAGAGGCATGGCAGGTGCTGGTCGACAATCCCGAGGCCGTGCTCGTCGACTGCCGGACCGAGGCGGAGTGGCGCTTCGTCGGCGTGCCCGACATCTCGTCGCTGCGGCGCGATGTCGTGTACATCGAGTGGAGCCGCACCGACGGCACGCGCAACGGAGGTTTCGTCGACGAGCTGCGGGCGGCGGGCGTGACACCGGGTGAGCGCCCGGTCGTCTTCCTGTGCCGCTCGGGTAACCGATCCATCGGCGCCGCCGAGGCGGCCACCGAGGCGGGCATCGCGCCCTCCTACAACGTGCTGGACGGATTCGAGGGCAACCTCGACGAGCAGGGGCACCGCGGTGCGACGGGCTGGAAGGCAGTCGGCCTGCCCTGGAGGCAGTCATGAGTTCCCCCGAACACGGCGCCGACAGCCAGGTGCCCAGCGTGCGGATCCCCGCTCAACTGCCAGACGGAGTCAGCCAGGCCACCATCGGTGTGCGCGGCGGGCTGCTGCGGTCGGAGTTCGAGGAGACCTCCGAGGCGATGTATTTGACGTCGGGCTACGTCTACTCGTCAGCGGCCGACGCGGAGAAGGCGTTCACCGGTGAGATCGACCGCTACGTGTACTCGCGGTACGGCAATCCGACCATCTCGATGTTCGAGGAGCGACTACGCCTGATCGAGGGCGCGCCAGCGGCGTTCGCGACGGCCACCGGCATGGCGGCAGTGTTCACATCGCTGGGCGCGCTGCTTGGCGCGGGGGACCGCCTGGTCGCGGCGCGCAGCCTGTTCGGCTCGTGTTTCGTGGTGTGCAACGAGATCCTGCCGCGCTGGGGTGTGGAGACGGTGTTCGTCGACGGTGAGGACCTGGCGCAGTGGGAGGAGGCGCTGTCGGTTCCCACGCAGGCGGTGTTCTTCGAGACGCCGTCCAACCCCATGCAGTCGCTGGTGGACATCGCGGCGGTATGCGATCTGGCCCACGCCGCCGGCGCAAAGGTGGTGCTGGACAATGTCTTCGCCACCCCGTTGCTGCAGCAGGGGATGCCGCTCGGTGCCGATGTCGTGGTCTACTCCGGCACCAAGCACATCGACGGTCAGGGCCGCGTGCTCGGCGGTGCGATCCTGGGCGACAAGGAGTACATCGATGGCCCGGTGCAGAAGCTCATGCGCCACACCGGTCCGGCGATGAGTGCGTTCAACGCCTGGACCATGCTCAAAGGCCTTGAGACGCTTTCGGTTCGGGTCGACTACTCCAACGCCTCGGCTCAGCGCGTGGCGGAGTTCCTCGAAGCCCATCCGTCGGTGTCGTGGGTCAAGTACCCCTTCCTGGAGTCGCATCCGCAGTACGACCTGGCCAAGCGGCAGATGCGAGGCGGCGGCACCGTGGTCACCTTCGAACTCGCGGCGGCCGACGGGCAGGGCAAGCAGCGTGCGTTCGAGGTGCTCGACAAGCTGCGCGTCATCGACATCTCCAACAATCTCGGTGACTCCAAGTCGCTCATCACCCATCCCGCCACCACGACGCACCGGGCGATGGGCCCGGAGGGTCGTGCGGCGATCGGACTGGGTGACGCGGTGGTCCGGCTGTCGGTCGGACTCGAAGGCACCGATGACCTGATCGCGGACCTGGGCGAGGCGCTGAGCTAGATGTCAAAGTCGAGTGCTGCCAAGAAGGCTCGGCGCAAGAGGCGGGTCGCCACCCGAAATGACCGCTGGCTGCCGCCCGACGTGCACGCCGACCTGTCCGGTGTCACCGGTCTCGACGAGACGTTGACCGCGCGCGGGTGGGAGTTCGATGAGGACTTCAGCTCTGATGAGTTCCTCAGCTGGTTCTACCCGCCGTCGGGTATCGAGGTCCCCCCAGAAATCAAAGACGACGAGGCGATCGAGCCCGTGACGCGAGTGTGGCTGACCGATCCCGCGCAGCCGCACGTCATCCTGGTCGGCTCGAGCGAGGCCGACGGGGTGGACTACCAGTTCGCCATCGCGGACCTGGCCGGAAGCCTCGACGATATCGAGGCATTCCGCGCCGGCGATCCGCTGCCCGAGGCCTACTAGCTCTTCTCGATGACGCCCTGGGCGTCCTGTGCGCGGTCCTCGTAGCTCTTGCGTGCGGTCTGGTCATAATCCAGGAACACGTGGTCCAGCCCCAGCTTCTTGTTGAGCCAGCGCCGGCCGCGGGGGCCCAGCATCGACGACGCCGCGGCGGTGAAGCGCAGCGGGGTGGGCACCGACACCTGTGTCTTGGGCTTGTCGAGCGTCTTGACGATGGCCGCGGCGATGTCCTCGGGTTCCACGGGCTTGGTGCCCGCGGTCTCCTTGGTGCCGGAGATCAGCTGCGTGTTGGTGAACGGCGGCATGATCACCGACACCTCGACACCGTGCGGCGCCATCTCATCGGCCAGCGCCACTGACAGCCCCACCACGGCGAACTTGGAGCCCACGTAGACCACCTGGCCGGGCACCGGGATCATGCCCGACATGGACGCGATGTTGATGACGTGACCGCGACGTCGCTTGACCATCTCGGGCAGCACCAGCTGACAGCCTGCGAGCACGCCGTAGAGGTTGACCTCGATCGATGAGCGGATCGACTGTTCGGACTGCGCCAGGAAGGGCCCGATCGGCATGACGCCGGCATTGTTGATGAGCACGTCGATGTGGCCCGCACCGTCGGTGCGGGCCTTGTCGAGGAACACCTCGAAGGACTCCCTGTCGGTGACGTCGAGCGGGTAGCCGGTGACCTGACCGAACCGGCCCAGTTCCGTCACCGCCGTCTCCAGGACCGCCACGTCGCGGTCGCCGATGACCACTCGCGCACCCCGGGCCAGCAGGGCCTTGGCGGTGGCATGACCGATGCCGCGGGCCGCTCCGGTGATCGCGATGGTCTTGCCCCTGATGTTGTCCATGCGGCGAAACTTTACACCTGTCAATTTTTGATGTGAAGCGGTCGGTATCGGGGCCGGGTTCCGATCATCGTGATGCGAAGTCGGCGACGGGGAATGTGATTGGCTCGCCCGCGTTGGACCCAGTCATGGGCATGCGGGCGGCGGCGCGACAGACTGTGGTGGTGGCCCGCTCTGACGTCGTGTTCGTGCCGGTCGGGCAGGCCGATGCGCTCGCCGAACCCCTGCTCGCCGAGCTGGCGGTCGAGTACTCCACCCGCTACGGCGGCACCGCCGAGGGCGTCGGACGATGGCTGCGCCAGTACCCGCGCGGCGAATTCGCGGCACCATGGGGCGCCATGGTGGTGGGTCTGCTCAACGACGTCGCGGTGACCGGTGGTGCCTTCCGACGGTTCGACGCCGAAACGGCCGAGCTCAAGCGCATCTGGACCGATGGCAGGTATCGCCGTCGCGGCCTCGCCAGGGCGCTGCTGGAGGTGCTCGAGGCCGATATCGCCGCCCGCGGCTACCGACGCATCTACCTGACTACCGGTGACCGCCAGCCCGAGGCGGCGGCCCTGTACCTGGCGGCCGGCTACCGCAGGCTTGACGGTCCGCTGCCCGCCGAGGGGGAGGCCTACCCCGTCGCCTTCCTCAAGGAGCTGGCGTGACCGGCCACCTGCCGGTGGCGGTCGCTCTCGAGGGCTACGGCTGGCACCCCGAGGCATGGCGGCACACGCCCAACCGCGAGTCGGTCCTGGGCGGGCCGTACTGGTCGGGACTGGCGGCCACCGCCGAGCGCGGCCTGCTGGACTTCGTCACCTTCGACGACGGCCTGACACCCCAGCGCCGCCGCAGGCCCGAGATCGACTCGCGCTGGCTGGCGGGCAGGCCCGACGCGGTGCTCGTCGCGTCGCGGGTGGCGCCGACCACCACGCACATCGGTCTGGTGCCCGTCGCGGGAGTGACGCACAGCGAGCCGGACCAGGTGTCGAGGGCCATTGCCCTGCTCGACGTCATATCGCACGGTCGGGCGGGTTGGCAGCCGCGGATCAGCTCGACCGCCCATGAGGCCGCGCTGTTCGGCAGACGCGCAGTCGCGAGCCCCGACGAACTCTTCACGGCGGCATCCGGATTCGTGGACGCGATACGCGGTCGGGCGGTCGTCGCTGCCCTCGCGCACAACCGGCGGGTCTACGAGTTCGCGGCCACGAGCGCTGATCTCGTCTTCATCACCCCGGCCGACGATGACGACGTGCAGGCGATCCTGAACGAGATCACAGAGGTGGGTGGCCGCGGGTTGGCGGTCTACGCTGACGTTTTCGTGTGCACGACATCGCCGGCTGACCCCCGGTCAGACGCATACGTCTTCAGCGGCAGCCCAGAGGAACTCGTCGACCTGTTGCTGCGCTGGGACGGCCTTGGCGTCAACGGGTTTCGGCTACGGCCGTCGGTCAACGCCGTCGACCTGGCCTGGATCGTCGACGAGGTGGTCCCGCTGCTGCAGTCCGCGGGTCGATTCCGCGACGCCTACGCCGAGGCCGAGACGCTGCGCAGCCGACTCGGGGTCGACCGATGAACGTCCCACTGTCGATACTCGATCTGTCGCCGATCCCCGAGGGCGGCGATGCCGCCACGGCGCTGCGCAACACCGTGGACCTGGCTCAGCACGCCGAACGGTGGGGCTATCGCAGGTACTGGATAGCCGAGCACCACTTCGTCGCGGTCGCCAGCTCGTCGCCCGCTGTGCTGATCGGTCAGATCGCCGCCGAGACAGAGCATATCCGTGTGGGAGCGGCCGCCGTCCAACTCGGCCACACCACCGCCCTGGCCGTCGTCGAGAGCTTCGGCATCCTCGACGCGTTCCATCCCGGTCGCATCGACCTCGGCGTCGGGCGGTCCGGCCAGAAGCGCCGTGAGGCCAACCGGCAGGGTGAGGCCCGGCCGCCGCGTCCGCCACGGGTCTGGCACGAGGTGGACGGCGTGGTGGTGCCGACACCGTTCGACGTGAGTGCCCTGATGCGCAACCCGCGTCTGGTGGCGCGCATGTCAGCGCTGCAACAGCCCGAGGCCGTGACACCCGACTTCGCCGACCAGGTGGCCGACATCCTGGCGATGCTCGACGGCACCTATGCCCCCGGCGGGGTGCCAAGCCACGTCGTCCCCGGGGAGCGGGCTCCATTGCGGCCCTGGGTGTTCGGCAGCAGCAGGGGCCAGAGTGCGCGGGTCGCCGGCGCGCACGGGCTGCCGTTCGTAGCGAGCTACCATCTCACGCCCGCGACAGCGCTGGAGGCCGTCGAGGTCTACCGCCAGTCGTTCGTGCCGTCGGCATCGCTGCCGGAGCCCTACGTCGTGGTGTCGGCCGATGTAGTGGTTGCCCAAGACCGCTGCACCGCAGAGCATCTAGCGTCGAGCTACGGCCACTGGGTGTACTCGATCCGGGCCGGTGACGGTGCGGTGCCCTATCCAGACCCGGACGGGTGCGCACCGCTGACACCCGAGCAGGAAGAGGTGGTTCGCGACCGCACCGCAACGCAGTTCGTCGGCGATCCCGACGACGTCGCGCACCGCCTGGACGCGCTGCAACGGCATACCGGCGCCGACGAACTGGTGATCACCTCGGTCACACACCGGCACGCAGACCGGCTGCGCTCGCATGAGTTGCTCGCGCAACGCTGGGCGCCGGAGCAGCCGAACGGAGCACCTTGATCAGGGCCGGGCGTGTTCACCTCGCGGCGCAGTTACCCGACCCGGGCGAGGTGAGCTTCGCATCCGTCGTGCAGCTGGCGCAGACCGCCGAGCGTGGCATGTTCGACTTCGTTCTGTTCGATGACTTCACCGTGCTGGCTGCGCTGGCCGCGGTCACCGAGACCATCGGCCTGGTGGGCTCGGTCGACACCGACTCCGCCGAACCGTTCACGGTGGCCCGACAGCTCGCCACCCTCGATCACCTCTCCGACGGTCGGGCCGGGTGGCGTGCGGTCGGATCCGGCACGCACACCGACGAGTTTCTCGTGGTGGCCGCGGCCTTCTGGGACAGTTGGGCACCCGACGCGGTGATCGCAGACCAGGCCTCGGGCACCTACGTCGCCCCCGAGCGCATTCGCACGGTCACCCATCGCGGCGCCCGATTCGCCAGCTCCGGTGTCGCAACGCTGCCCGCGGGACCGCAGGGGCGAGGAGCCCGACTGCAGAACACGACGGCGCTACTCGCCATGAGCGTCGGGAGATGCGAGGACCCGAAGCGGCTGGCCGACGATATCGAACTGCGCGTGCGATCCGGCGCCTGCGACGGATTCATCCTGAGCCCGGAGCCCGAACACGGTCTCGATGACTTCGTCAACGAGGTGGTACCCCTGCTTCAGTCCAGCGGAGTCCTCATCCGCTAGGACATGCGTTGTCGCCCAGCAGCACTCATCGAGCGGCCCGCTCTTGTACTCATTGAGCGGCCCGCTCGGCTGCCTCCCGGATCGGCCCACGCCACACCGGGCCGTGCCCCGGCAGCATCACCTCGGTGTCGAGAAGCCCGAGCGCCGCGAGGCTGCGCACACAGCCGTCCTGGTCGTGATTGAACAGACCGGGCAGAAGTTGCGGTCCCCGGCGCGTTGACACCGGGTGCCCCGTCACCAGTGCGTCGCCGCTGATGAGCACTCCGTCGACAACGTAGGAGCAGTGCCCGCCGGTGTGGCCGGGGGTGGGGATGGCCATCGGCGTGCCGGGCAGCGCCGCCGCGACCTCCTCGGTCAGGGCATGGGCGGTCGGTATGCCGTCGCGGACCAGCGCACCCTTCAACCCGATGGTCGCCGACCACATCACGTACCGCGGCTGCCACATACGAGTGGCCAGGTCGATCAGCGAGACCTGTTCCAGATACTCCCGATGGGCGTGGCCCACCTCATCGGCGTGGCAGAAAACCGGAGTGCCATGAGTTTTCGCAAACCAGATCGCCGAGCCGAAGTGATCGACGTGAGCGTGCGTGAGCAGGATCGCGTGGATATCGTCCACGCCGAACCCGAGTTCACGCACCGAGTCCAGGACTTCGTCACGTTGACCGGGGAACCCGGCATCGATGATCACCACACCGCTGCCGTCGGTGACCAGCGTCCAATTGACCAAGTCGGTCTGCGCGAAGTGCACGGTATCGGTGATGGCCGTCAGAGCCGCCATGCGACGAGTGTAAGGGCAGGAGTAGAAACTAAGGGGTGCGCACGCGAGGAGCAGGGACGGAAAATGGCTGAACTGAAGTTGGGATACAAGGCGTCGGCAGAACAGTTCGCCCCGCGCGAACTCGTCGAACTGGCCGTTGAGGCCGAGGCACATGGCATGGACAGCGCCACTGTGAGCGATCACTTCCAGCCGTGGCGGCACGAGGGTGGCCACGCCCCGTTCTCGCTGGCGTGGATGACGGCCGTCGGCGAGCGCACGAAGAGGCTCGTCCTGGGCACGTCGGTGCTCACGCCGACATTCCGCTACAACCCCGCCGTGATCGCGCAGGCGTTCGCCACGATGGGTTGCCTCTACCCCGATCGCATATTCCTCGGTGTGGGTACCGGTGAGGCGCTCAATGAGATCGCCACCGGCTACGAGGGGGAATGGCCCGAGTTCAAGGAGCGCTACGCGCGGCTGCGCGAGTCGGTGCGGCTGATGCGTGAGCTCTGGCTCGGTGACCGTGTCGACTTCGAGGGCGACTACTACAAGACCAAGGGCGCCTCGATCTACGACGTGCCCGAGGGCGGTATCCCGATCTACATCGCCGCGGGCGGGCCCCAGGTGGCCAAGTACGCGGGACGCGCGGGCGACGGTTTCATCTGCACCTCCGGCAAGGGCGAGGAGCTGTACAAGGACAAGCTCATCCCGGCGATGCGGGAGGGTGCGGAGGCCGCCGGTAAGAACCCCGATGACATCGACCGGATGATCGAGATCAAGATCTCCTATGACACCGATCCCGAACTTGCATTGGAGAACACCCGGTTCTGGGCGCCGCTGTCGCTGACCGCTGAGCAGAAGCACTCCATCGACGACCCGATCGAGATGGAGAAGGCCGCCGACGCGCTGCCCATCGAGCAGGTCGCCAAGCGCTGGATCGTTGCCTCAGATCCCGACGAGGCGGTCGCCAAGGTCAAGGACTACGTCGACTGGGGCCTCAATCACCTGGTGTTCCACGCGCCCGGCCACGATCAGCGCCGGTTCCTCGAACTGTTCAAGAGGGATCTGGAGCCGCGGCTGCGCAAGCTGGGCTAACTGGACGATCAGTCGTGGGTGAGGCCGAGCACGCGCCGCTCGAAGAGATCGGCGCCACGCGCGACCCCACCGGTGCTCGCAAACCCCGCGGCCACCCGCTTCGCGCCCGCGGTCATCGTCATCGCCTGCTGCACCTTTGCCCGCAGCCGCGGAGCCGACAGCCTCCTGGCGGGCAGCCGCGTGCCGCACTGCGCCACCTCGACGCGGCGTGCCACCTCGAGCTGGTCGCGGCCGAACGGCACCACGCAGACGGGGAGGCCACGGGCGAGCGCCTTCTGCGTCGCGCCCATGCCGCCGTGCGTCACCGCGCACACTGCGCGGTCCAGCACCACGCTGTGTGGGACGAACCGGCGCACCGTCGCGTTGGGTGGCGCCACAATGTCGCCGGGTTGCCCGGCCGGCATGGTGGCAACCACGTGCACCGGTTCATCGGCGAGCGCGGCCAGCGCGGTCAGAACCAGCTTCGTGTCGGCTTGTCTCTCCGACGATGTCGTGACGAGAACGATTGGTTCCTCGATCGCGGTGATCCAATCGGGGGTTTCGCCCGAGCCCTCATCGAGCACGCACGGCCCGATCATCTGCACCGAATCGCCCCAGTCGGTCTGCGGGTACTGGAAGGGCTTGCCGGTGGCGACCAGGATCAGTTCCGCCCGGCGCAGAAACTCGTCCATCGATGCCACCGGCGCCACGCCGACATCCGCACGAACATCGTTGATCGGGCCGAGCATGACGTTCTCCAGCAGGCGGGTGACTGTGCGGCGAACGGCGGCGTCACGGACCCGACCGACCACACCGGGCAGCGGTTTCAGCCCGAGCCCGAATGGTGGGACACCAGCCGAATTCAGCGGCGGGGTATACGGCAGGAACGACGCCCATCGGATTCCGCTGGACTCGGCCTGTGATTGGGCTCCCCAGCAATTCGCATCGATCAGGACTGCGTCCGGTTCCACGGCTGCTATCGCGCGGGTCAGATCGCCGATCTCGTGGCTGGCCCGTCGGCCGAACGCCGCCACCCCCACCTGCAGCGCGGCGCGGGGATTGGGGGCCTTCCAGTCGTCGAGTTCGATCTCCTCGATTCGCGGATCGATCGCCGTCGCGGCGAAACCCAGTGTCTCCGCGAGGCCGACACCGACCGCCAGCGTTCGCACGTGAATCGAATGGCCGCGGCCGCTCAGCTCTGACAGCAGCGCGCTCATAGGCAGCAGGTGACCGAGTGCGGGCGATGTGTAGGCCAGAATCGTTGCCATCGCTGCTCAACTCGTCATGTCGACCAGCTGACGGGCCCCGGCAAGCCTGCCGCGGGCGTGGACCTTCTCGCACAGCGTCAGATACTGCCCGGAAAGCTCGCGGAAGCGAGTCGAGTCGCCTTCCGCCCGAGCCATCAAGGCGCGTGATCGCAGCCACCACAGGTCCAGCATCGCGATCCCCGGCCGGCAGACCTCCCATCGGTCGAGAATCAGGTGGGCCTCTTGCATGTCGCCAATCGATCCCCGCGCAATGAGCAGTTCGATCAGCGCCTCACTCGGACAACCCACGAGAAGCATTGAGCAGCTGGCGATCCCCTGTGAAACCAGTTGACGAAGATCATCGATTGTGTCGTCGCGTTCCTCGTCGGTGGTGGCGTGTATCGCCAAGTCGGCACTGATCGACGGCAACAT
Organism: Mycobacterium sp. IDUB_39; assembly: GCF_055419205.1. Taxonomy (NCBI): domain Bacteria; kingdom Bacillati; phylum Actinomycetota; class Actinomycetes; order Mycobacteriales; family Mycobacteriaceae; genus Mycobacterium; species Mycobacterium sp. IDUB_39. The sequence continues at coordinate 717,165 of NZ_JBVAXF010000001.1, read as the reverse complement.
CATCTCGCTCAGCCGGCGCTTGAGAATGCTGGTGCGCGCGCGTTGTAACTCCGCGATCGCGTCATCGTGGAACGCTGTGTCGGCGCGCAGCAGCACCGTTCCGTACGAGAACTGCGCGGCGACGAGTCCGAGGATGTCGCCCAACGATTCGGCGCGCCGCAACACCTCGCCGACATCATCGACAAGATCGTCGGCCACGCACATGCCGGACCCGGCCAGGATGCCCCAATAGACCGATATGGCAGCGTAGTTCACGGGCGGCAGCAACCGCGCCTGTGCCATGCCCTCGCGCATGTGCCGCCAACCCTCGTCGGCGTCGCCGCGGAAGCACTCGACCAAACCTCGTAGTGCGACGGCGGGGGCCAGTTCCATTGTGGGGACATCTCCGGCCAGCGCCTCGAGTGACTTGATCACATCGAGTGCGGCATCGAACTCGCAATCGGCGAATCGCGCGAAGGCCACCGAGTTGAGAACGATGCCCATGGTGCCCGCGTCGAGGGGGACGGCGGCGATCAACTCCGTGAGTTCTGCTGCCAGCGCAGAGCCTTCGCGAATGCGATTCTCGTTGACGGTGAACGACCAGATCCGCCCCGCCATGGCGATCGCGAGCGACCGTAGATCCCCGTTTCCGCGCGCGAGGTCTGCTAGCTCGCGGTAGCGTTCGTCGGCCGCGGGATCATCGCCGACGTAGAACTGTGTCGACAACAGCATGGAACGGGGCACGATCCGCATGGCTATGACACCGTCATGATCGTCCGGTAGGTGATCGGCGATGACCTGTGCGCTCTCCCATTTCGCGCGGGCGGCGGGAAGATCTCGAGACCGCAGCCAGTCGGCCGCGCGCAGATACCAGCGATGGGACTCGGTGAACTCGTGGGCCGCTTCGAGGTGAGTGGCGATCTGACCTGCGTACTCGTCGACCGTTCGCGGATCGCGCGCCTCGAGTGCGGCCGCGAGCCTGCGATGGACGTGGGCACGGGTCGTGCTCAACTGCGACTCGTAGGCGACGGCCCGCACGAGTGGATGCCGAAAGCAATAGCGTTGCTGTGGCAGGAATTCCGTCTGATCGATGAGTTCCGCCGAAACCAGCTCGGCCAGCCGAGGTGCCAGTGGTTCTGGGAGTAGGGCGCTCAGAGTGTCGATGTCGAAGTGGCTTCCGATCACCGCGGCGGTGTTGAGGACCGCCTTGGTCTGCGCGAGCAGCCTGTCGATACGGGCGGCCAGCACCGCCATTACCGTTGGTGGAACCGCGATGTCATTGATATCGGCCATGAGGCGATAGGCACCTCGACCACCCGAGAGCAGGCCGCGCCCGGCAAGATCTCGAACGATCTCCTCGGCGAAGAACGGGTTGCCGACCGCCGCAACCGCAATCCGATCGACCAGTTGCGTTAGCGAGGGATGGTCGCCGAGGAGCTGGCAGACCAGGCGTTTGGTGGTCGAATCGTTAAGTGGTTGCAGTGCGATGGTGTCGGCGGTGTTCTGGTCCAGCGCCCCGCGGAACTCGGGTCGATACGTCGTGACGAACACCGATGTCGTCGCGTCAAGTCTGGCGGCGAAACCGGCAAGGACGTCATCGCTGGGCGCATCGATCCAATGCGCGTCCTCGAGCACGAACACGGTTGGTACAGTTCGTGCGAGCACAAACTGCGCCATGATCTCGACCAGATGCTGGCGTCGGCCGTCAACGTTGACCTGCACCGGTTGGCCGTCACTGTCGGCGATACGCATGGCCTCGAACAGGATGTGGGTATCGGCAGACGTCGGTGAGAACAACCCCCCACACTGTGCTGACGTGTGATCACGGGCCTCGGCCGCGCTGAGGCCCTCCACCTTGAACATGGCCCGGAGCAATCGCGACAACGCACGAAACGCATGCGTTGTGGTGTGGGATTCACAGCGGGCCAGCACCAGATCCCACTCCGGGCTGACGATCGCGGTGAGTTCACTGATCAGTCGACTCTTCCCAAGGCCGGGCGCACCGACGATTCCGACAAGACAACCCCGCTTCGCCGCGAAAATGGCACGCAACCGGGCCATCTCGGCATCGCGCCCCAGCATGGTGCCCTCATTGCGACCCAATAGCATCCGATCAGCCTCGACCCCGAGCAGCCGCCGTGCCGGCACGGATGCGTCCATGCCCTTGACAGCAATGGTCTCGGCAGGCCCGAGACGCGTGGCATCCTCGACGAGCCGTGTCGTCGAGTGCGAGCAGAGGATTCCATTCGGAGGCGCGCCAGCCTCCATGCGCTGGGCCATTCCCACGGGGTGGCCCACTGCCGTGTAGCGGCCCGGGCCGGAGCCGATCTCGCCTGCGATCACCTCACCCGAGTTGAGGCCGACCCGAAGCTGTAGCGACACGCCGTCACGGCGCAGTACCTCGGCAGCGTAGCGCTGGGCCATCGACTGAATCTCAAGTGCGGTGATGCAGGCCCGGAGCGCGTGGTCCTCGAGCGCCACCGGCGCGCCGAACAGTGCCATCAACCCATCACCGGTGAACTTGTCGACCGTGCCCTGGTAGCACTGAACGACCGCCGCAGCCCGATTGAACAGCTCGTGCATGATCTCTTGGAGGCGCTCCCCGTCCAGCGTCGCCGCGAGCTTCATCGACCCGACGACGTCAGCGAACAGCACCGTCACCTGCTTGTGCTCGCCCGGGGTGGTCTGTGGCGACACCGGTGAGCCGCACGCATCGCAGAAGCGCGACGTTGCCCGCAGATCGTTGCCGCATGAGCCGCACCGATCTGCTGTATCACCGACTGGACTGGCCATCCCCGCAATCTTCCCGACCGTCAATTCACTCCATGGTCGCGCACGAGGCGGCAGCGCGGCCCGTATCTGCAAATCCGCACCTCACAGGCTGGGCATGACCCGGATCACCCCTTCAAGTCGGGTGCGGGCTGGCGGCGCGAGAGCCGATGGTGAAAGGCTATGGGCGTGCCCGACGGCCCCGGTTTCGCATCCAGCATCTACATCGCTTCACCCGAGGGCGACACAGGTAAGTCGACTGTTGCGCTCGGAATCCTGCACCGGCTGACGGCCACCGTCGCAAAGGTCGGGGTGTTCCGGCCCATCACACGATTGGGTGAGGACCGGGACTACATCCTTGAGCTACTCCTGGCTCACACCACGGCCGGGCTGACCTACGAGGAGTGCGTCGGCGTCGGTTACCAGCAGTTGCACGAGGATCCCGACGGCGCGCTGGCCGATATCGTCGACCGCTACCACCAGGTCGCGCAGCGGTGCGATGTCGTGCTCATCGTGGGTAGCGACTACACCGACGTCGCCTCGCCCAGCGAGCTGAGCGTCAACGCCCGTATCGCGGTGAATCTGGGCGCACCGGTAGTGCTGACAGTGCGCGCCGCGAACCGCACGCCCGACGAGGTCACCCATGTCGTGGAACTGTGCCTGGCTGAGATCGCCGGACAACACGCCCACACCGCCGCGGTGGTGGCGAACCGTTGCGCACCGGCTGAACTCGACGCTGTCGCCGCCGCGCTCAAGCGCGCCGCCTCCGACGGCGTGAAGTGCTATGTGATTCCGGAGGAGCCGCTGCTCGTTGCGCCCTCGGTCGGTGAGCTCCTGACCTCAGTGAACGGGACTCTCCTAAGCGGTGACGAGGATCTGCTGACCCGCGAGGCGATGGGCGTGCTGGTCGCCGGTATGACCGCCGAACACGTGCTGGAACGGCTGGTCGAGGGGATGGCCGTCATCACCCCTGGTGATCGCTCCGACGTCGTGCTCGCCATGGCGAGTGCGCACGCCGCCGAGGGCTTTCCGTCCCTGTCGGCCATAATCCTCAACGGCGGGCTGCCGCTGCACCCGTCGATCGCGGCGCTGGTGGCGGGTCTGGGCCTGCGCCTGCCGATCGTGGCCACCGACCTCGGCACCTACGACACCGCGCGTTCGGTCGCCCAGACGCGCGGCCGCGTGACAACCAGCTCGCAGCGCAAGATCGACACCGCGCTCGAACTCATGGACCAACATGTCGACACTGCGGAACTCATTGCGCAGCTGTCGATTCCGATTCCGTCAGTGGTCACGCCGCAGATGTTCACCTACCAGCTGCTTGACCAGGCACGCTCGGATCGCAAGCGGATCGTGCTCCCCGAGGGAGAGGACGACCGAATCCTGCGGGCCGCCGGAAGGCTGCTGCAGCGGGCGGTTGCCGACCTGACCATCCTCGGCGACGAGCCCGCCGTGCGAGCCCGGGCCGCCGAACTCGGCGTGGACCTGTCGGCGGCCACCGTGCTCAACCCGCAGACGAGCGATCTGTGCGATCAGTTCGCAACCCAGTACGCCGAACTGCGCAAGCACAGGGGTGTGACCGTGGAACAGGCCCGCGAGGTCATCCACGACGTCTCCTACTTCGGCACGATGCTGGTGCACAACGACATGGTCGACGGCATGGTGTCGGGTGCTCGGCACACCACCGCGCACACCGTGCGGCCCGCGTTCGAGATCATCAAGACGATGCCCGACGTCTCGACGGTGTCCAGCATCTTCCTGATGTGTCTGGCCGACGAGGTGCTGGCCTACGGTGACTGCGCTATCGTGCCCGATCCCACCTCGGAGCAGCTGGCCGATATCGCGATCAGCTCAGCGCGCACCGCGGCTCAGTTCGGCATCGATCCGCGGGTGGCGATGCTGTCGTACTCGACAGGCACGTCCGGTACCGGGGCGGATGTCGACAAGGTCAGGGCGGCAACCGAACTGGTGCGACAACGGGAACCGTCGCTGCTGGTCGAGGGGCCCATCCAGTACGACGCCGCCGTGGAACCCTCGGTGGCGGCCACCAAGATGCCCGAGTCTGCCGTGGCCGGAAGGGCGACCGTGCTGATCTTCCCCGACCTCAACACCGGCAACAACACCTACAAGGCCGTACAGCGCAGCGCGGGGGCGATCGCCATCGGACCGGTCCTGCAGGGGCTCAACAAACCCGTCAACGATCTGTCCCGGGGTGCGCTCGTCCAGGACATCGTGAACACCGTGGCCATCACCGCAATTCAGGCGCAGGGCAAGTGAACGGACCAACCGGATCGCCGGTGCCCACTGTCCTCGTCCTCAACTGCGGATCGTCATCGCTCAAGTACGCCGTCGTGGAACCCGAATCGGGCCGTCAGGTGACCGATGGAATCGTCGAGCGGATCGGCGAGGGGGAGATCCCCGACCACGAGGCGGCGCTGCGTACGGCGTTCGACGTCCTGGGTGAACAGGGTCACCGGCTCGACGAGCTCGGCCTCGTGGCCGTTGGCCACCGGGTGGTGCACGGTGGCCCCGACTTCTATCAGCCCACCGTCGTCGATGACGCGCTGATCGCGACGCTCGAGTCGCTGTCACCGATTGCGCCGCTGCACAACCCGCCTGCGATCCTCGGCATCGAGGTGGCACGCAGGGTGCTGCCCGATCTGCCGCATATCGCGGTGTTCGACACGGCTTTCTTCCATGATCTGCCTGCCGCGGCCGCCACGTACGCCATCGACCGGGATGTCGCCGAGCAGTGGCGGATTCGGCGTTACGGGTTCCACGGCACGTCGCACCAGTACATCAGCGAACAGGCCGCCGACTTCCTCAAGGCGCCGCTGGAGTCCCTCAGTCAGATCGTGCTGCACCTTGGTAACGGAGCGTCGGCCTCGGCGATCGTCGGCGGCCGACCTCAGGACACCTCGATGGGGCTGACTCCGATGGAGGGTCTGGTGATGGGCACGCGTTCGGGTGACGTGGATCCCGGTGTGCTGGTGTATCTCTGGCGTGAGGCGGGGATGAGCGTCGAGGACATCGAGTCGATGCTGAACCGCCGATCCGGAGTGCTGGGCCTCGGCGGGGCGATCGACTTCCGGGTCCTGCACCGCGATATCGAGGCCGGCGACGCCGATGCCAAGCTGGCCTATGACGTCTACATCCACCGGCTGCGCAAGTACATCGGCTCCTACCTGGCGTTGCTGGGCCGCACCGACGTCATCACCTTCACCGCAGGGGTGGGGGAGAATGACGCCATGGTGCGCCGCGACGCGCTGAGTGGCCTTGCGCCACTCGGCATCGAACTCGACGAGCACCTCAACGACAGCCCGGCTCGAGGTCCGCGTCGGATCTCGGCGGAGCACTCACCCACCGCGGTTCTCGTCATCCCCACCGACGAGGAACTCGCGATCGCGCGGGCCTGCGTGGCTGCGATCTAGAACGTGCTCATCGGGCGGACGCTGTTGGCCAGATCCACCAGGGCGTAGCGATGCGCCTGCGACGGCGCCAACCGGGCCAGTCCGCGCAGTGACGCCTCCACCCCCAACTGCAGCCCGTGTTCGGTGAAGGGGAAACCGAGGATGTGATTGGTGCTGGCCGTGTTGTCAGCCAGCCAGTCCATCGCCGTGCCCAGCACCAGCGCCCGGATCTGCAGGACGCGCGGCTCGGTGTCCGGCAGCGCCTCCACGCGGCGGGCAGCATCGCGGATCTGGTCCTCGGTGATCTCGCTGCCCGAGCGCCCCGACAACAGGGTCACCGCGCTGGTGAGCCGTGCGGTGGTGAAATGCCTTGAGGTGGGCGGAACCTGGTCGAGAGTCTTGACGGCGGCGTCGCGCTCACCATCCGACGACTGTGATCGGGCCAGCCCGAAACCCGCCGAGATCACCCCGTTGTCGGTGTTCCAGACCGTCTTGTAGAACACCTCGGCGCTCGCGGCCCCCGCCAGCTCGCTGGTTGCGGCCAGCGCCAGCTTGGGCGCCAGCTCGCCTGGCAGCGTGTCGAGCACCTCGGTGAAGTGTTTGATCGCCGCGTCGTAGTCGGCGGACAGCAGCTGTGCCACCGCGCGGTACCACACCAGCCGCCATCGCCAGCCGACTCGGTCGGACAGATCATCGAGCTTTCGGTTGGCCTTCGCCACGTCGCCGAGATCCAGCAGCGCACGGGCCTCCATGAGCGGCAGCTCGATGGACTCCGACAGGTCGATACCCTCGGCCTCCAACGTGCCGTGCCGGGCCGCGCGCAGCGAGTCAAGGGTCTGCACAGGCTGACTCAGCATCGTCGCGGACAGGATCGTCGCGCCGACGTCGGCCGGGTCGACCATCGGCACCGGCAGCGCGCGTACGATCTCCTGCGCCGTCAGCTTCTCGGAGTGCACCTGACCGTCGAGGTAGACGTCGGTGTGCGCCACGAGCAGGTCGATGCCGAACGTCGACCTGGACGGGCTGAACACCGTCGACAGGCCGGCGCGCGGAACTCCGGTGTCCCTGGCCACCACCTCGCGCAGCACACCGAGCAGCTGAGAGGACATCTCCTCGGCACTGGCGAACCTGCGGCGCGGGTCGGGGTCGATGGCGCGACGCAGCAGCCGGCCGAAGGAGTCGTACTGCGTCAGAGTGGGATCGTCCTCGGGCAACCCGTCGACGTAGCGTCCGTCGCGGGTACGCATGTCCAGGGTCAGCGCGGCCAGCGTGCGGCCGACGGTGTAGATGTCGGTGGCCACGGTCGGGCCTGTCCGCACGATCTCGGGAGCCTGGTAACCCGGTGTGCCGTAGAGGAATCCGTAGGATCCGATCCGCGACACCGCACCGAGGTCGATGAGCTTGAGCTGCTCCTCGGTGATCATGATGTTCTCGGGCTTGAGATCGTTGTAGACCAGGCCTATCGAGTGCAGATAGCCCAGTGCGGGCAGGATCTCGAGCATGTAGGCGATTGCCTGCGCGACCGGAAGCTTGGTGCCCTTGGCCGGTTTGAGTGAGGTGCCGCCGACGTACTCCATCACGATGTAGCCGACGGGATCGCCGTGCTTGTCATCGGTCTCGACGAAGTTGAAGATCTTCACGATCCCGGGGTGGGTGACCTCCGCGAGGAACTGACGCTCGGCCATCGCGATGGCCTGCGCCTCGGCGTCACCCGCGTGGACCAGGCCCTTGAGCACCACCGGCCGGTCGTTGACGTTGGTGTCCAGCGCCAGGTAGATCCAGCCAAGGCCGCCGTGGGCCACGCAGCCCTTGATCAGATACTGGTCAGCCACCATGCTGCCTGGGCTCAGCTGCGGCAGAAAGGAATACGGACTACCGCAGTGTGGGCACCAGCCCTCGGACAGCGCCTTGCCGTCGGCCGACGAGCGGCCCACCGGCTTACCGCAGTTCCAGCAGAACCGCTTGGACTCGGCCACCACCGGGTTCTTCATCAGGGCTGCCAGGGGATCGCGCTCGATAACCCGCGGCACCTCGACCAGACCGCCGCCGAGTCGGCGGATCGGTGACCACCGGCGCGTCATCATCGTCGTCTGCGGTTCGGTGTCGGCGGTGCTGACCGAGCCGCCACCGGAGTCGTCGAAGTCTGGGCGGAACACGGCCTGCGTGGCCATCGGCCGCATGGTGGCCAGCGAGTCGTACGTCATGGCGTCGGCCGGCTGGGTGCTCGGGTAATCGTCATCGTCGGGCACGGCGTCGTTGGGGAGCGCGGTGCCCTCATCGGGTTTCGGGTCGCCGGCCATCAGTTCTCGTATCTCGGAACGGGTGGGGCGGGTGCCGGCCCGAGAACCGTCAACCACTTGCGGTACAACGTGTTCCACGTGCCGTCGCGTCGGATCCGGTCGAGGGTTCCGTTGACGAACCGCACCAGATCGTCGTTCTCCTTGTTGATGCCGATGCCGTAGGGCTCCTCGTTGAGGCTCGGCCCGATGATGTGCAGATAGGGGTCCTGGGCCACCAGGCCCGCCAGGATCGTGTCGTCGGTGCTGACGGCGTCGACCTGACGCTGCTGCAGCGCGACGAGGCAGTCGGCCCAGGTCACGACCTCCACGACCACGGGCGAGGGATTGATCTGCCGGACCCGGTCCAGCGACGTCGTGCCGGTAACCGCGCACACCCGCTTACCGGACAGGTCGGAGGCCTGTGTGATGGCGGAGTCCCGTGGAGCCAGGATGCGCTGATGGGCCGACAGGTACTCCGTGGAGAAGTTGACCAGTTCCTTGCGCTCGCAGGTGATGCTCATGGTCTTGACGACGATGTCGACCTGATTGTTCTGCAGCGCGGTGATCCGGTCGGCCGAGGACAGGATGCGGTACTCGACCTGTGACGGGGTGCCGAAGATGTCTCGCGCCACCTCACCGGCGACGTCGACGTCGAAACCGGTGATCTCACCGGTGATCGGGTCACGGAAGCTGAACAGATTGCTGCCAATGTCGAGGCCGACGATGAGCCTGCCCCGGTTGCGGATGTTCTCGACGGCCTCGGCCCCGTCGGCCTTGGTGGGGAAGGGGCGCAGGCTCGCGCTGCAGTCGTCCTCGGTGATCGGCAACTGCACGGGTTCGGGCGGTGCCTCCCGCATGCCCGCAGGCGTGGGCGGGGCCAGCGTCACGCTGGGCACCGCGAGTTCGGGCGCCGACTCGCTGCAACCCGCGAGCATCACCACCGCGCTCAGCGCCGCGAACAAGGTCTTCATGTTCATCATCTGTACTCGCTGAGTCGGGGCCACAGGCCCAGCGCCACCGCGACCGCCGCCGTCACACTCAGCAGCGCCGCTCCCACCGTCGCACCCGAGAGCACCCGACGCGCGTTGACGATATCGCTGCGCAACTGCTTGCGGCTCTCGGCGATGCCCTTGTTCAGTGCGGCGTCCAACTTGTCGAACGCCGGCGTCGAGTCGTCCTGGCCGGTGCCGAGCGCGACCTGGGTGGCGGCCGAGTAGTTGCCGACCGCGATGTAGGCGTTGATCCGGTCGTCGGCGGCACGCCACTTTCTGAGCAGCTGTTCGGCATCGGCCAGATCGCTCTTGTCGATCGCGTCCTCGCGTCCGAGGTAGTCCGCCAGTTGCTGCTGCATCGTGTCGATGCGCTGATAGTAGGACTGCTTGCGCACCCCCTCATCGCCGCGGCGGATCAGCGACAGCGTCTCGTCGGCACGGGCCTGCTGCCCGGTGATCGCCATCGTGGTGACGGTCTTGAGCGACTCGGCGGCGGTGCTCTTGGCGCTGCGGCTGTCCGCGGTGGAGATGATCAGCGCCGTGCCCACCCAGATGATCATCACCAGGACCGCCATCCCGCCCGCGACGAAGCCGACATTGACGCGGCGTCGGGTGTGCCGCGCCAGCCACCGGTTCGCGAAGGCGCCGAACAGCAGGGTCGCCAGCACCACCAGGATCACCGGCGCGGGAATTCGGGTGGATGCGGTGGTCTCGACGTCCACCCGCCGGGAGGTCTCCTCGTAGAGCCGCTGTGCGTCGGGCAGGATCTGGGTCTGCATCAGCGATGACGCCTCGGACAGGTACGACGATCCGACGGGATAGCCGGCCCGGTTGTTGGTCCGGGCAGTCTCGACGAGGCCGGTGTACACCGCCAGTTGCGCGTTGATGCGACCCAGCAGTTCGATCATCGGCTCATCGGTCAGCCCGCTCGACGCGCGGGTCACTGCGACGGCAGCATCGGTGATGGCCTGCTCGTAGCGCTGCCGGACGGGGCGCGGTTCGGCGCCCGCGATGAAGGCGGTTGCCGCTGCGGCGTCGGCCACCGACAGGGTTGTGTACAACTCGCCCGCTGCGAAGGCGAGCGGCTCGGTGTGGTTGAGGACCCGGGTCAGCGCCTCTTGTCGATCATTGATCGTGGTCGATGTCGCGAACGCGGAGAGGACCACCAGAGTGGACAGCACGACGCCGATGGTCAGGATTCGGCCAGGTGTGGTCCAGAGGAACCACCAGCGCGGATGCGCTGGAGTGGTCGGCGACCGTGACGCGAGCGGCTCGGTCGATGGGTGCGCCAACTCCACGGTCACCTGTGCGCGGACCTCAACTTTCCGGCGAGCTGTCTCGGGAAATCGATTCTATAAAAAAATTCTAAGAGTTGTTGGACCGACTCGGGGGATTCCAGGTCGACCAGTATCGACGTGGGTTTCCTATCCTTGTGGGGTGCGAGGCGACGGAGACGGTTGGGTGTTGTCAGACAGCGGTGCCCACTACTGGGGCAGGCACGGTGCCGCGGGTCTTCTCCTTCGTGCCCCGTGGGGGGATGGCGGCGCGGCCGTGCTGCTGCAACATCGCGCGGCGTGGAGCCATCAGGGCGGCACATGGGGTTTGCCCGGCGGAGCCAGGGACAGCCACGAGTCGGTCGAGGAGGCCGCTGTCAGGGAGGCCCATGAGGAGGCGGGCGTGACGGCTGAGTTGATGACGGTGCGGACATCGGTGGTGACCTCGGAGGTGCGCGGACCTGACGGACCGGCCTGGACCTACACCACCGTCATCGCGGACGCGGCCGAACCGCTGGCCACCCGACCCAACGGCGAGAGCGCAGAACTGCGCTGGGTCGCCGAGGCCGACGTCGCCGATCTGCCGTTGCACCCCGGCTTCGCGGCCAGTTGGGATCAGGTGCGCAGCGTTGCTGCGTCCATCCCGATGCTGGTCAACGGGCAGCCCTGAGCGCCGAACTCAAATCGCGCGCCGCGGCCTCCGGGTCATCGGCGGCGGTGATCGCACGCACCACGACGACACGTCGTGCACCGGCTTCGAGCACATCGGGCAGCCGCTGCGCGTCGATTCCGCCGATCGCGAACCACGGTTTCTCACAACCCGATTCGGCGGCGTAGCGGACCAGGTCCAGGCCCGGTGCGGACCGGCCCGGCTTGGTGGGTGTCGGCCAGCAGGGGCCGACGCAGAAGTAGTCGACCTCCTCGGAGATCGCAGCCGCCACCTGCGTCTCATCGTGGGTGGACCGCCCGATCAGTGGGCCGGGACCGATGACGTCGCGGGCCAGCAGAAGCGGCAGATCGTCCTGTCCGAGGTGCAGCACGTCGGCCCCGGCGGCGCGGGCGATGTCGGCGCGATCGTTCACCGCCAGCAGTGCGCCGTGGCGTCGGGCCGCGTCGCCGAGAATCTCCAGGGCAGCTATCTCGGCCGCCGCCTCCAGCGGGCCGAACCGCTGCTCGCCCGCCGAGCCCTTGTCCCGCAGCTGGATGAGATCGACGCCACCGCGCAGTGCCGCATCGGCGAATGACGCCAGATCACCCCGCTCCCGGCGCGCGTCGGTGCACAGGTATAGCAGGGCGGTGTTGAGACGCTCACGGATTTCACGCACACCGCGAGAGTAAAGTGGACCGGACAACACGGGAGTCCCGGGATCGGGGACTGAGAGTGGGCACGCATCCTGCCCTTACCGTCACACCTGATCCGGGTCATGCCGGCGAAGGGAGCAGGAAGAGGATGTCTCCGGATCCAATGGCCGGCTCGTCGGCGCGAAGTCTTGCCGTCGTCGGCGGCGGTGTCATCGGCTTGTCCGTGGCCCGCCGCGCCGCGCTCGACGGGTGGTCGGTGCGGTTGCACCGCACCGCCGATCACGGTGCGTCGTGGGTGGCAGGCGGGATGCTCGCACCGCACAGCGAGGGCTGGCCGGGTGAGGAGACGCTGCTGCAGATCGGCCTGGAGTCGCTGCGGCTGTGGCACGAGGGCTTCCTTGACGGCCTGCCCGCCGAGGTGGTCACCGCCCGCGAGTCGTTGGTGGTGGCAGTCGACCGCGCCGATGCCGAGGACCTGCGGACGGTGTGTGAGTGGCTTAGCGCGCAGGGGCAGTCCGTGACGCCGACCAGATCTGCCCGGGATGTCGAACCCCTGCTTGCCCAAGGTATCCGCCACGGGTTCATCGCGGATACCGAACTCGCCGTTGACAACCGAGCGCTCGTCGCCGCGCTCGCGGCCGCGTGCGAGGGCCTCGGCGTCCAGTGGGCGCCGCCGGTGGAGTCCCTCGACGAGACGCGTGACGCGGACACCACGGTGATCGCCAACGGTATCGACGCCCCGGCCCTGTGGCCCGGTCTGGCGATCCGGCCGGTCAAGGGTGAGGTGCTGCGTCTGCGGTGGCGCAAGGGCTGTATGCCGCTGCCGCAGAGGGTTATCCGCGCCCGGGTGCACGGCAGGCAGGTGTATCTGGTGCCGCGTCCGGATGGGCTGGTGATCGGTGCGACGCAGTACGAGCACGGCCGTGACACCGCCCCCGCCGTATCGGGTGTGCGCGACCTGCTCGACGACGCGTGCGAGGTCATGCCCGCGCTCGGTGAGTACGAACTCGCCGAGTGTGCCGCGGGCCTGCGCCCCATGACGCCGGACGGCGTGCCGCTAGTGGGCAGGCTCGACGAGAACACGTTGGTGGCTGCGGGCCACGGTCGCTCGGGTTTTCTGCTGGCGCCGTGGACGGCCGATCGGATCGCGGCCGAGTTGAACGAATCCGAGCTGAAGGTAGCCGCGTTGAAAGGTGAGGTGCCGACATGTTGGTGATCGTCAATGGTGAGGACGTCCAGATCGACGAGAACGCCACGGTGACAACGATGCTCGACACGCTGGGGTTTCCCGACAAGGGCATCGCGGTGGCGCTGAACTGGTCGGTGCTGCCGCGTTCGGAGTGGGACACCGTGCTGTCCGACGGCGCGAAGGTGGAAGTGGTGACGGCGGTGCAGGGTGGTTGAGCAAGCCGGGGATCCGGAGGGCAGGAGCGAAGCGACCGGGGATAGCAAGCTGACCATTGCGGGCCGTAGTTTCCGCTCTCGCCTGATCATGGGCACCGGCGGTGCGGCGAACCTCGCAGTGCTGCGTGAGGCTCTGGTCGCCTCGGGTACCGAGCTGACCACGGTGGCGATGCGGCGCGTTGACGCCGAGGGTGGCACCGGCGTGCTGGACCTGCTCACCGAACTCGGCATAACCCCGCTGCCGAACACTGCGGGGTGTCGTGGCGCCGCGGAGGCGGTGTTGACCGCGCAGTTGGCACGCGAGGCCCTGCACACCGACTGGGTGAAGCTGGAGGTCATCGCCGACGATCGCACCCTTCTACCCGATGCCATCGAGTTGGTCAGGGCCGCAGAGCAATTGGTCGACGACGGTTTCGTCGTGCTGCCGTACACCAATGACGATCCGGTGCTGGCGCGGCGCCTCGAGGACGTCGGCTGCGCGGCCGTCATGCCGTTGGGGTCACCCATCGGCACGGGCCTGGGCATCGCCAACCCGCACCACATCGAGATGATCGTGGACCGCGCAGGAGTGCCCGTCATCCTCGACGCGGGCATAGGCACGGCCAGCGACGCGGCCCTGGCGATGGAACTGGGCTGCGAGGCCGTGCTGCTGGCCACCGCGGTGACCCGGGCGTCGAATCCGCCCGTGATGGCGGCCGCGATGGCCGCCGCCGTCGAGGCCGGGTACCTGGCCAGGCAGGCGGGCCGAATCCCCAAGCGGTTCTGGGCCCAGGCCTCCAGTCCGACAGCCCCGTGACCCAGGGGGGCCGCTACGTCGCACTCGGTTCGTCGATGGCGGCCGGACCGGGCATCAGGCCGAAGGCCTCCGGAGCGCCGTTCGGTTCCGGACGCTCCGCCGTGAACTACCCGCACCTGGTCGCCGAGCGACTCGGATACGACCTCGTCGACGTCACGTTCTCTGGAGCGACGACCGCGCACGTGCTCACCGAGTCGCAGCGCGGCCAACCCGCACAGGTCGACGCGCTGGATGGCACTGAGCGCCTGGTCACCGTGACGATCGGTGGCAACGACGTCGGCTACGTCCCCTACCTGTTCGCCGCGGGACTGCCGCGCTTCGCGACGTCGCTCCCGCTGCTGGGCCGCGTGCTGCGCGAGGCACTGGATCCGGTCGCGCGCGATGAGGCACTCGCCAGCGTGGGCGCGTCCCTGCGGGCCGTCGGTGCGGAGCTACGCAGCCGCGCACCGCACGCCGCGGTGATGTTCGTGGACTACCTCACGCTGCTGCCGCCACGGGGCACCGCAGCCCCGCCGCTGTCGGACGCCCGCGCGGAGGTGGGTAGGCACATCGCCGACACGCTCAAGCTCCACACCGAAACCGCGGCGGCGGACACGGGTTGTGGGTTGGTCCGCGCGGGCGACGCCAGCCTCGACCATCACCCGTGGTCAGCCGAGGCGTGGACGACCGGATTCGGTTTGCCGGTGCCCGGCCGCCCCGCTCCACTGCACCCCAACGCGGCGGGTATGCGCGCCGTCGCCGATCTGATCGTCGGTGCGTTGAGCTGAAATCATGTGTCACGTGATCGAGCTGGCGGGTCTGACGAAGGACTTCGGTGCGAAGCGCGCCGTTGACGATCTCACCTGCTCGATCGAGCCGGGTGTCGTCACGGGGTTCCTCGGCCCCAACGGTGCTGGCAAGACCACCACCATGCGCATGATCCTGGGCCTGGACCATCCGAGTGCGGGCACCGCGACAATCGGCGGCAAGCGGTACCGCGAACTGTCCGACCCGCTGCGGACGGTCGGCGCGCTGCTGGACGCCAAACAGGTGCACCCCAACCGGTCCGCCCGTGACCACCTGCGCTGGATCGCGGCTACCAACCGCATTCCGTTCACCCGCGTCGACGAGGTGCTCGACGTCGTCGGCCTCGACTCGGTGGCGGACAAGAACGCGGGCACGCTGTCGCTCGGCATGGGCCAGCGCCTGGGCATCGCGGCCGCCCTCCTCGGCGACCCGCCGGTGCTGTTGTTCGACGAACCGGTCAACGGGCTCGACCCCGAGGGCATCCGCTGGGTGCGCACGCTCATGCGGGCGCTGGCCGCCGAGGGGCGCACGGTGTTCGTGTCGAGTCACCTACTGGCCGAGATGTCCAACACCGCCGACCGCCTGGTGGTGATCGGCCGGGGCCGATTGATCTCCTCGACCACGGTCGCCGAGTTCGTCGCGAGTTCGGGTGCCGACGCCGTCAGGGTCCGCAGCCCCCAGCTCGACTCCCTGGCCGGGCTGCTCAACGATGCGGGTATCGACACGAGCGCCGAGGCCGATGGATTGGCGCTGGCGGTACGGGGCGTGGCGATCGAGGTGGTCGGTGAGCTGGCGGCGCGCAACGGCATCGCGCTGCACGAGCTCAGCGCACAACGGGCCTCGCTCGAGGAGGCCTACCTCAAGCTGACCGACGACCAGGTCGAGTACCGGACGGCGGGCCGATGAGCGCCGCATCCGCGCTCGCCGCGCTGCACGCCGAGCGCATCAAGCTGTCGACCATCCGCTCCCCGCTGTGGTCGGCGCTGGCCGCCGCCGTGCTCAGTATTGGCGTCGCGGCGCTTCAGGGTGCCACCGCATACGGAGCGGCAGGGTTGTCGCCGCAGCGGGCCGCGATGGGTGTCGCGGTGTTCGGCGTTCCGATCATGATGGTGCTCGCGGCGATGACGGTGACGGGCGAGTATCGCACCGGCATGATTCGCGCCACGTTCGCGGCCGTCCCGAACCGCCCGCTGGTGCTCGCGGCGAAAGCCGTCGTCATGGCGGTGTTCTCGGCGGTGTTCACCGCGGTCCTGGTGGTTGCCGCGGTCGCGGTGGCGCGGTTGGCCGCCGACCCCCTCGTCGGTGCGGGGCTGTCGCTGGCCGGTACGGCGGTGTGGCGAGTGGTGGCGGCGCTGGCGCTGTTCGCCGCAGTCGCCGCGGTGCTCGGTGTCGGTGTCGGGGCACTGCTGCGCCACGCCGCGGGTGCTGTCGCCGTTCTGCTGATGTGGCCGTTGGTGGTCGAGCCCATAGTGGGCAATTTGCCGAGCATCGGTCCGGAGATCGGCCCCTATCTACCGTTCGCCAACGCGTTCCTGTTCGCCGACGTGCAGTGGCTGTTCCCCACCTACGTGATGCTGTGGGGCCCGTTCGGGTCGCTCGTCTACTTCACCGCCATCGTCGTGGTGATCTTCATCGCGGCCACCGTCGTGATCGTCAAGCGTGATGCTTGACTAACGTGGGCACGATGCGGCGAATGTCACGAACGGCACTGGTGGTCCTGGCGGTTTCGGCGACGGTGCTTGCCGGGTGCGGCCGGTCCTCGGAACCGGAGCCGACCGAGGCGCCGTCCAATGAGGCCGCCCTGGAGTTCGCGACGCAGCAGCGGGACAAGGTAACCATCGATGCCATGATGGCGCACCTGGGCAAGCTGCAGGAGATCGCCGACGCCAACGACGGGAACCGGGCACTCGGCACCAAGGGCTACGCCGCCAGCGTCGACTACGTCGCGGGCATGTTGCGGGACAAGGGTTTCGACGTCACCACCGACGAGTTCGATGTGCGCCTGCCCTTCGCCGAGGAGCCGTCGGTGACGGTCGGCGGGGCAGGCGTTAAGGCGGCGCCACTGAACTACACCATCGGCACACCGCCGCAGGGGCTGACCGCTCCGCTAGTGCCCGTCCGCGTCGAGGACACGCCGGGCTGTGAGCCCGCGGACTACGACGGTCTGCCGGTCGACGGCGCGATCGTGCTGGTCGATCGTGGGGCCTGCGCCTTCGGGATCAAGCAACAGGTCGCTGCCGACCGCGGCGCCGTGGCGATGATCGTCGTGAACAACAGCGACAATGAGCAGTTCGGCGGCACGCTGGGCGAGGACACCGACGTCAAGATTCCGGTGGTCGGTGTGACGAAGTCCGACGGCGCGCGCCTGCGTGAGAATCCGGGCGCCACCACCATCAAGCTGAAGGCGGGTGTCAACGTGGAGCGCACCCGAAACGTGATCGCCCAGACCAAGACCGGCGCCACCGACAATGTCGTGATGGCGGGCGCACACCTGGACTCCGTGCCGGAGGGGCCCGGTATCAACGACAACGGCTCGGGCGTGGCTGCGCTGTTGGAGACCGCCGTGCAGTTGGGCAGCTCGCCGCCCGTGCGCAACGCGGTCAGATTCGGGTTCTGGGGTGCCGAGGAGATGGGCCTGGTCGGGTCCAACGAGTACATCGCCGGGCTCGATGTCGAGGAGCTCAAGGACATCGCGCTCTATCTCAACTTCGACATGCTCGGCTCGCCGAACCCCGGCTACTTCACCTACGACGGCAATCAGTCCACACCACCGCCCGCCAACGGCGTGCCACGCGTACCAGAGGGTTCCGCGGGTATCGAGCGCACGCTCGTGGACTACCTCGACGGTGAGGACAAGACCGCGGAGGACACCGACTTCGACGGCCGCTCCGACTACGACGGGTTCACCCAGGCCGGCGTCCCCGCAGGCGGCCTGTTCGCGGGTGCCGAGACGAAGAAGAGCAAGGAGGAGGCCGACCTGTGGGGCGGGCAGGCCGAGCAGCCGTTCGACCCGAACTACCACAAGCCAGGTGACACCATCGAGAACATCGATCGCACCGCACTCGAAATCCAGGGTGGCGGAGTGGCATACACCGTCGGCCTCTATGCCCAGAATGAGACCGGTCGCAACGGCGTGCCGATCCGCGAGGACCGAGTCCGTCACGTGGTGACCGAGCCGTGACGCGTGCCGCCGCGGGTGCGCGCGCCGTCGTGGCGCTGACCGTGGTGGCGGTGCTCGCGGCGTGCGGATCCTCAGCACCCGAGGCGGCCACCGACCCCACCGACCTGGCCGAGCAGGTCACCGTCGACGACATGTTCGGTCACCTGCAGCGTCTGGCTGACGTCGCGGAGGCCAATAACGGCACCCGGGCCGACGGCACCGCGGGCTATGACGCCAGCGTCGAGTACGTCGCGAGCATCTTGCGCGACAACGGATTCGATGTGACGACACCGGAGTTCGACCGTCTCGTCGTCGCCGAACCGGGCAAGCCCATGTTGACCGTCGCGGGCCGCAGCCAACCCGTGGACCAGGCGTCACTGCTCGTCAACACGCCCAAGGGTGGTCTGAGTGCGCCCACCCTGCGCCCACGCAAGCCCGCAGGCTGCACCGCCGCCGACTACGGCGATGCGAACGTGCGCGGCGCGATCGCCGTCGTCGACGACCAGGGTTGCTCGGTCGTCGAGAAGCAGTCCGCCGCAACGGCGGAGGGCGCGGTGGGGCTGCTCGTCGTCAGCGACTCCGGGGCCCAGGGGCTGTTCACCCCCGGCTACTACCAGCAGCTCAAGGCGCCGGTCGCGGTGATCGGCCGCGATGTCGATGCGCAACTGCGCCGCACCAACGCGCCGGTACGCCTCGTTCTCGATGCCCGCGCGGGCACCGTCACGTCGCGAAACATCGTGGCGCAGACCAAGACCGGTGATCAGCACAATGTCGTCGTGGCGGGTGCGCACCTGGACTCGCCGGTGCGCAGCCCCGGCCTCAACGACAACGCATCGGGTGTGGCCGCCGTGCTGGCGACCGCCGTCGCGCTTGGGGGTTCACCTCAGGTCACCAACGCCGTGCGATTCGCATTCTTCGGCGCGGGGGAGGTGGGCGGAGAGGGATCGCGCAACTACGTCGAGAGCCTCGGGGGCGAGGGCCTGTCTGATGTCGCGCTGTACCTGGACTTCGACATGCTTGGCTCGCGCAACGCGGGCTACTTCACCTACGACGGTGACCAGTCGGGGCTGGCGAATCCCGACGTGCCCGCGGCGTCCGTCCCGAAGGGTTCCGCGGGTATCGAGCGCACGCTGGCGGGCTACCTGAACCTCGCGGGCATCCGCCCCGCCGACTCGCCACTGGGCCTGACCGGTGACTACAGCCCGTTCCTGACCGCCGGGGTGCCGATTGGCGGGCTCACCACCTGGGTCCCCGGGCGCAAGACCGAAGTGCAGGCGCGACTGTGGGGAGGACAGGCGGGCAAGCCGTTCGATCCCGCGTACCGCACACCGCACGACACCATCGCCAACATCAACCGCGAGGCGCTGGGCGTCACCGGCCCGGCGGTGGCGTATGTCGTCGGCACCTACGCGAAGTCGACCGACGGTGTGAACGGCGTGCCGGCTAGGGGCTGACGCCGATGAACACCGCTTCGCTGGTCACCTCAAGAGCCGATGTGCGCCGCATCGATCTGGTGGACGCGAACGCTCACCTCCAGATGGAAGCGGTCCGCGGGATTCTTCAGCGAGAGACCCGTGAGGTCCTCGATGAGCTTGATCCGGTACAGCAACGAGTGTCGGTTCAGGTACAGCGCTCTCGCAGCTGCGCTGGTGTTGATGGCCTCGTTGAGGAGGATCTCCAAGGTGTGGACCAGCTGCCCACGGCGGGTCCGGTCGTAGTCGACGAGCGGCTGCAGGGTCTGGAGGATCGTCGCCATACTCCGTGGATCCTGCCTGAGCACCTCGGCGAACTGCCGCGGATCCACCGGGCCATCAGGTGTGGACGATGGCACCGACGCTGGCACTGTGACGGTCTGGCCGTGCGCAGGTGGGAGCAGCACCCAACTCACGAGGTTCTCCGGAATGCCGCTGAGTCGCTGGGCAGACGCGATCAATCCGGACACCGTGGACGCCGACAGGGCGGCGGAGAAATGACACATCACGAGGTCGTCGGTGACAGACGATCGGACCGTCACACCGGCCGCGCGGGCCAACTCGTGGAGCGCCTTGACGAAGGCGTCGGCGAATTCTTCCCAACCGTCGGCGTTCCGGCCGCCCGCGTCACCTTCGCGGCGTCCGATGGCCATCTCCACCTGTGCGCCGGGAACCGATGGGGTCAACAGTGGTAGCAGGCTCTTCTGAACATCGGCGAAGGCTATCTCCCATGGCAGGAGTACCACCGGGAACTCATGGCGATCAGCGAGCGCGACCAGCGAGCTGAGGAGATCGCGGACAGTGCCGGCAGCGAGTTCGGGTGGAGGGCTGATTATCAACCCGGCGGCCGGGGAGGCCACGAGATAGGCGAGGAACTCCCGTACATCGGCTTGCCGAATGTCGGCGTCGGTGGTCAGCACCAGGTCGCCCGCGCGGACGAAGGACTCGGCTGGCGCGTGGATGATGTCGACCCACAGCACCTCACGGGTCAACGCACGGTGCCCCGCGATGACTGAGCCCTGATCCAGTGGCGGAACGGTCAAGGCCGCCGCAACGCTCAGCGGCGATTCCCGAGCCATATCGCACCTTCTCCTGATCGACCCCTCTGCCCCGTTGGTCACTCCTGTGTAGAGAGACCGCGGCGGAGCGCCGACACCGCCAGATTCGACGGTATCAGCGCTCCGCAGTGGTGTGCGCACGGGAGATCAGGGCGCGGACAGGTCCTCCGTCGATCGTCGGCTCAGCAGCATGCCCAGCCCCAGGAGTACGAACGGCAGAACGCCGAACACCCACGCGAGGGTGACGGAGCCACCCACGACCAGCGTCAGGTTCGTCAGCACCAGCATCAGGGCCGCGGCCAGGGCAAGCGTGGCGATCGATGCCAGGATCACGATGCGCGTCGAGCCGCCGCGGCGTGTGAAGAAGATCACGACCGAGACCGTCGTCATCAGCCACAGGATCGCCAGAGCCAGGATTCCGAGGCCACCCAGCGGGCCGAAGATCTGCAGTACCGGGTCCAGCTGCAGTGCGGCGAGCACAGCCATGATCACGAACGACAAGACGCTGATCAGAACCGACGCGTTCGCAGGTGAGCCGTGGCGTCCGTGGACATCACCGAAGCGCTTGGGCAGAACGCCGCTCTTACCCAGTACGAACGCGTAGCGGGAACTGATGTTGTGGAATGCCAACGCGCAGGCGAACACGCTGATGAACCAGAAGCCCGTGGTGAGATCGCGCCCCAGCATGCCGAGGTACTGCTGGGCGGTGTTCACCATGAAGTTGTCGGGATCGTCCTTGGCCGCCTGGATGGCGTCAGGGCCGCCGTTGCCCTCGATGAGAGCCCAGCTCGAGAAGGCGTAGAAGCTGGCCACGATTCCCACCGCCCAGTAGGTGGCGCGGGGGACGGTTCGGTCCGGGTCCTTGGCCTCGTCCCGGAAGACGGCGGTCGCCTCGACACCAACGAAGCCCCACAGTGCGTACAGCAGGGCGATCGAGAATCCGCCGGCGAGGCCCTGCGGTGTGAAGGAGTCACCGGTGATGCCCTGCTCGCCGCCCCGAAGAACGATGACCAGGTCGAGGACGACCAGGATGGCCACCTCGGAGACCAGGAAGATGCCAAGGACCTTGGCGCTGAGATCGATGTCGCGGTAGCCCAGCCACCCGACGATCGCGAGCACCACCCCGGTTAGCAGCCACCAGGGGATGGCCGGTCCGCCGAAGCGCTCGATGAAGCCGGCGAGGATCACACCGTCGTACGCCGCTACACCGAGCAGCGTGCACATGTACGCCGGAAGCGCGAGCACAGCAGCGCCGGTCCCGGCGGCACGGCCGAGCCCCTTCTGGATGTACGCGTAAAACGCGCCGGTATTGGTGACGTACTTCGACATCGCCACGAAACTGGCCGCGAAGAGCAGGAAGATGACACCCGCGATCAGGAACGCGACAGGGATGCCCGTGGTGTTGCCGAGGACCATGCCGATCGGCACGTTTCCACCGATGGTCGACAGCGGTGCCGCAGCGGCCACCACCATGAGGACGATGGCCGGGACGCCGAGGTTCCCGCGTAGCTTTCCGGAACGCCCGTCCGGTGGCATTTCGCGGGCGCGTGCGGCGTCCGCGTTGACGACGTCAGACATGGGGTGATCCTCCTCTGCCAGCGGAACCGCATATCGCCGGCTCCGTCGAATTCCGGGCAAGTCTTACGAGAAGGACGGGCAATCTGCCAGAGCGGTCCGGCACTTTCCAACACCTTGTTGTAGGCCAGGTCACACAGGTGCCGACAACCGGCGTCCGCGTCACACACATTGTTGGAACCTGGGCACGCGTCGTTGTCTCACCTTGGAGTTCAGTCGATGCTGGGCGCCATGCATCTGAGCAGCACTGAGATCGAACAGGACCACCGGCTGGGACGCATTCGGGTGTTGGACGAGCAGCGCGTCAACTTCGACGGGTTCGCCGAGGCGGACCCGGAACTGGGAATGATCTCGCACCTCTCACCGCACGACCCGGAACCGTCCTGGGTCGTCGCCGAGGACGGCACTGTGCTCGAGATGGACTCCACCGCGGCCGCAGACTTCGACACGATCGACGAGTTCATCGTGCGATACGCCATCGACCACACCGAGGCTCCCCGGTCGATGGCGATGAGTGAGGTCGATCTGGCGCGGCTGATCGTCGACTCGAGCGTGCCCCGCGAGGATGTGCTTGCTGTCTGTGCGGGCCTCACCCCGGCCAAGATGGCCCGCGTTGTCGCGATGTTGCAGCCCGTCGAGATCCAGATGGCGATGATGAAGATGCGCTCCCGTCGGACTCCCGCCAACCAGGCCCATGTCACCAATCGCCTCGACGATCCACTGCTGATTGCGGCCGACGCGGCCACCGCCGTGGTCTACGGCTTCCGGGAACTGGAGGCGACGGTCCCGGTTCTCGACGATGCCCCAGCCGTCGCCGTGGGACTGCTGATCGGCTCGCAGGTGCCCGCCCCCGGTGCGCTGACGCAGTGCTCGGTCGAGGAGGCCCGTGAACTGGAGCTGGGCGTGCGCGGACTGGTCTCCTACGCCGAGACGGTTTCGGTCTACGGCACCGAGCAGGTCTTCACCGACGGTGATGACACCCCGTGGTCGAAGGCGTTCCTGACGTCGTCCTACGCCTCCCGCGGGATCAAGATGCGGCTGTCCAGCGGGGCGGGCTCCGAGGTGCTCATGGGGCAGGCCGAGCGCAAGTCGATGAACTATCTGGAGTCTCGGTGTGTGGCCCTGGCCAAGGGCATCGGAGCACAGGGCGTGCAGAACGGCGGTATCGACGGTGCCGGCATCACGGCGTCGGTGCCAGGCGGCGTCCGAGAGCTGATCGCCGAGAACCTCATGGTCATGCTCCGTGGGCTCGAGTCCTGCAGCGGTAACGACAGTCTGATGTCCGAGTCCACGATGCGCCGGACCAGCCGGACGTTGCCGGTGCTGCTGTCCGGGTCGGACTTCATCTTCTCCGGATTCGGCTCGGTTGAGGCCTACGACAACATGTTCGGACCATCGAACTTCAACGCCAGCGATCTTGACGACTACCTCGTCCTGCAGCGCGACTGGGGTGTCGATGGTGGCTTGCGGTCGGTCGATCCGACCACTCTGGAGTCGATGCGTCGGCAGGCCGCCGAAGCCACGCGTGCGGTCTTCGAGTACCTGGGTCTCGCGGACTTCGATGACGAACATGTGGAAGCCGTTGTCGGAGCGGCGGGTTCGAAGGACCTGCCGCAGACCGACGGTGTGAAGGTGCTGAGTGCGGCCAGGATGATCGAGCAGTCGGGTCTCACGGTGCTCGACGTGGTCGGTGCGCTCGCCGAGACCGGCTTCGGGGATATCGCCGATCGGGTTCTGGGCATGGCCACGGCCCGGGTCGCCGGTGACTACCTGCAGACCGCCGCGATCTTCGACGAGGAGATGAACGTGCTGTCGGCGTTGACGGATCCCAACGACTACCGCGGGCCGGGCACCGGGTACCGGCCGACGCCGGAGCGTCAGGCCCAGATCGATGCCGTGCGGCAGGCGCGGTCGGTCGCCGACCTGGTCAGGGAACAGGCGACCTTCGCCAGGCCAGACCGCCTGGTGGACGTTGGTCCGGCCGGGGTCGGAGAGGATCCGCGGGAGGTCGTCATCGGTGTCTCACCCGCGTTCGGTACCAAGCTGTTTCGTGCCCTCTCGGGTCTGACCATCTACGACGTGCTCGACCAGATTCTCGCAGGCCTGGAGGAGGAACACTGCGTGGCGCGGCTGGTGCGCATCACCGACAGCATCGACCTCGGCGCGATCGGGAAGTCCGCGGCGCAGCTGTCAGGGTCCGGGATCTCGGTCGGACTACAGGCCAAGGGCACCACGATCATTCACCGTCGCGACCTTTCTCCGTTGGCAAACCTCGAACTGCTCAGCATCGCGCCGCTGATCACCCCGGAGATGTATCGGTTGGTCGGCATCAATGCCGGGCGGCATGCCAAGGGCACGACGCCCGCCCCGATGCGCAACGCCTACACCGAGGAGGCGATCACCGCTCGATACCACACCCAGGTCGTTTCCATGGTCGCCATCGAACGGGGGCAGTTCGCACCCCGCACAGGCGATGAGGGCAGCACGCACGTCGAAATGGAGTACACGCGATGACCATCACCTCACACTCGGGTCGCAGCATCAGCGAGGTGACCGTCGAGGCAGCCCGCTCCGGCGATCTGACTCTGGACGACATCCGGATCAGCCGGGAGACGCTGTTGGCTCAGGCGGACACCGCGCAGCGCAGCGGCTCCATTCAGTTGGCGATGAACCTCCGCCGTGCGGCCGAGATGACCGCACTGAGTTCCGAGGACATGCTCGCGGCGTATGAGGCGCTGCGACCGGGACGCTCCACGTTCGCCGAGCTGGAGGAGCTGGCGCAGCGGTTAGCCGACCAAAAGGCGCACACCTGCGCGGAATTCGTGCGTGAGGCCGCCTCGGTGTATCGGCGGCGCGGCCTGCTGCGATGACCATCTGGGCCGGAGTCGACATCGGTAACGCCACCACCGAGGTGGTCCTCTGCGGCGGGGCCGACGGGCTCGAGGTGCTTGCCAGCGCCCGCACTCCGACGCGCGGTGGCAAGGGATCCGTGCGGGCCGTGCAGGGTGCCGCGCAGCTCGCACGGCGGCTGGCCGATAGTCGTGGACTGGTGATCGACCGCGCCGCGTTCGCTCCGACCCCGCCTGTGCACTCGACCGTCGGACGCGTCCAACTGGAGACCCGCAGAACCGGGCGGCTCACCATCGCCACCCGGTCGGCGGCGACCACCGCGGGTGACGCCGCGGGCGTCGGTGCTCCGGTGCCGGTCGAACACCTCGACCACACCGACCGCGACCGTCCGATAGTCGCCTGCGCGACCCGGGAGTGGGGCTACCTCGAGGTGGCACACCTGGTGAATGCGGCAGTCGAGGACGGCCGAAACGTGGTCGCGGTGTTGACGGCAAACGACGAGGCAGTGCTGGTGTCCAACCGGCTGCGGACTGCCCTGCCGGTGATCGACGATATCGACGTGGGGCCGCTGATGTCGGCAGCACTGGTCGCGGTGGAGGTGCGCGACGGGCTGGCACCACTGCAGAAGCTCACCGACCCGTTCTGGCTCGCCGACGTGTTCGGCCTGCACGACGGCGAACGCGTCGACGCACGCGTTATCGCCGACCAGCTCTTCGACAGCGCGTGCGCGGTGGTGTACCTCGATGGCACCTCACCGGCGCACGACACGTCGCCGCGGGAGATCCAGCAGCCCGTCGTGCCGTCAGGTGTCCAGGACGACCAGCGCTACGTCGTTCACCTGGCCGACATTGCGGCGCAGGCTAACTCGCGCCGCGGGTCGGTTGTGGTGGACAGTCTCGTGATGGCCGCGATGGGTGGTGGAGAGGAACCACCTGCCGACGCCGATGCGCTCGGCAGCGCCCTCGGGGTTCCGGTGACGCAGATCGACTCGGAGGCCGCCGCGGCGCGTGTCGGCGCGCTCACCACACCGGGTGTCACGTCCGACGTCGTCGTCGTGGACGTCGGCGGGGGGACCGTCGACGTCGTCACCGAGGGTTCTCGCGTGGTCCTGCCAGGTGCGGGGCAGCTCCTGACCACGGCCACCGCCACCGCACTGGAGATCTCCAGGAGTGCCGCCGAGTATGCGAAGCGTGCGGAGGCGGTCACCGCCATCACACCGCAGCTCGTCGAGGACGAGCACAGTCGGCGACAGTTCCTCGACAAGCCGATCGACGGCCGGTGCACAGGATGGCTGCTGACCTCAGCTCCGAGTGGTCTGCTGCCGTTCACGTCGCGGCTCTCCGGCGCGGAGTGGCGCAGTTGGCGGCTCGCGGCCAAGCGGTTGGTCATCGGCGGCAACGTGATGCGGGGTGTCGAGCAGGTGGCCCCCGGCGCGGCCGGGGTTCTGCTGGTCGGTGGCGGAGCGAGTGACGACGAGTTGGTCCGGGCCGTCAGCGAACAGCTGGGCCACGAGGTCACCGTCGGGCGTGGCAACGTGTGCGGGCAGCTGGGCCATCGTTTCGCCGTGGCGTACGGGCTCGTCGTCCTGGCCGCCTGAACACCTGCGCGTGCCGGCTAGGGCAGCGGGCTCGGTTCATCGGCAGGATCGTCGGTCGTTGCCGCCGTGCGATCAGAGCTGCGGAAGCCCAACAGCCGCATACCGTGATACACCAGCAGCGCCGCGATGGATCCGAGCGCGATACCGGTGAACGTCAGATCCCCAGCGGTCCAGGTGAAGTCGGCGATGCCGATGATCAGGGGGATGGCGGCGGTCATCTGGTTGACCGGCAGGCTGAAGTCGACGTGATTGGTCAGCCAGATCCGGATGCCCAGCACGCCGACCAGGCCGTACAACACGATGGTGGCTCCGCCCAGCACGCCCGGTGGGATCGCCGAGATCAGCGCGCCGATCTTCGGACACATCGCCAGCACGATCGCGACGAGGGCTGCCACCCAGTACGCGGCGGTCGAGTACACGCGCGTGGCGGCCATCACGCCGATGTTCTCGGCGTAGGTGGTGGTGGCCGTTCCGCCGCCGAACCCCGCGAGTGTGGTGGCCACCCCGTCGGCGGCCAGCGCGCGACCGATAAGCGGATCGGTGTCGGTGTTCGTCATCTGGCCGACCGACTTGACGTGCCCGATGTTCTCGGCGATCAGCGCGATCACCGCGGGCAGGAACAGCGGTAGTACCGCCCAGGTGAAGGTCGGCGTCTGGAACTCGGGCAGCCCCACCCACGGCGCGGCACTTATCGCGGCCCGCGCGGCCTCGTCGACGCCACCCAGCAGCCAGGCCACCACGTATCCGATGACGACGGCCAGGAATATCGCCAACCTGCCGATGATGCCGCGGAAGAACGCCAACGTGGCGACCAGCAGCACCAGCGTGATGATGCCGACCACGGGGCCCTTCTCGAAGTTCTGCTTCGCGACGGGCGCGAGGTTGAAGCCGATCAACGCGACGACGGCGCCCGTCACCACCGGTGGCAGCGCGACGTTGAGCCAATGCGTGCCGACCAGGTGGACGATGACGCCGATGACGATCAGCGTCAGGCCCAGCGCCACCAGGCCGCCGAGCGCGCTGCCCGCGCCGTTCGAGCCGACCGCGGCGATCACCGGTGAGATCACGGCGAAGCTGGACCCCAGATAGCTCGGCAGCCGGTTGCCGGTGATGATCAGGAACAGCACCGTGCCGATGCCCGAGAACAGCAGCGTGGTTGCCGGGGGGAACCCGGTGAGCACCGGCACTAGGAACGTGGCGCCGAACATCGCGACCACGTGCTGGGCGCCGATACCTATCGTGCGGGGCCAGCTGAGCCGTTCGTCGGGCGCGACGACCGCCGCGTCATGCGGGACGGCCTTCCAGGTGAGTGCTGATTTGGCGGGAATCACAAGCACGAACTACACACCATTGGGCGCTGTGGCGCAGCCCAATCACCGGCGCAGTGCGTATACCGCGGCGCTGAGCACGAGCACCGCGACGCCCGCCAGCACCGAGGTTGCAGGCAACGTCACCGCGAGAACCACGCATCCGATGATCCCGAGCACGGGAATCAGCTTGCGTCCCAACGTGAACGCCGCCGCATTGGCTATCGCGTAGTACACCAGCACGGCGAACGACGAGAATCCGATGGCCGTGCGCACGTCGGCCACAGCGGCGAGCCCGGCCACCACGACTCCCACGGCGATCTCGGCACGGTACGGACTGTCGAACCGGTCGTGCACCGCTGCCAGCGAGCTCGGCAGGTACCTGTCCCGCGACATCGCCAGAACCGTGCGCGAGACACCGAGGATGAGCGCGAGAAGCGCCCCCAGCGCGGCGATTGCCGCACCAACCCGCACCACCGGTACCAGCCCGGGGTGCCCGGCGGCCGCAACGGCGTCGGCCAGTGGAGCGGTGGCCGATGACAGTGTCGGGCCACCCAGTTGCGCGAGCACCACGACGGCAACCACCGCGTACACCAGCAGCGCGATGGCCAGCGACACCGCGATGGCCCGCGGGATCGTGCGGGCCGGATCGCGCACCTCCTCGCCGAGGGTCGCGATCCGCGCATACCCGGCGAATGCGAAGAACAGCAGACCCGCCGCCTGCAGGATGCCGAACGCACTGGCGTCGTCGCCGAGGGCGAGCCTGCCGGTGTCCACGTCGCCGGACGCGAGAATCGCCACGATCACGGTGCACAGCACGGCGAGCACGACGACCACGATCACCCGGGTGAGAAGCGCTGACTTCTGTACGCCTGCAACGTTGACCGCCGTCAGCGCCAGCACAACGGCCACCGCGATCTCATGCGCGTGCCCGGGCCACACGTAGTAGCCGACCGTCAGCGCCATCGCCGCACATGACGCGGTCTTGCCGACGATGAAACTCGCACCCGCGGTGTATCCCCAGAACGGGCCGAGTCGCTCCCGGCCGTAGACATAGGTGCCACCGGACTGCGGGTAGAGCGCCGCGAGTCGCGCCGACGACGTTGCGTTGCAATAGGCGACGAACGCGGCGATCGCGAGACCCAGGAGCAGGCCCGAACCCGCCGCGGCGGCCGCGGGCGCGAGCACCACGAAGATGCCAGCGCCGAGCATCGCGCCGAGCCCGACGACTACCGCGTCAGCGGTCCCGAGGGTGCGCTTCAGGGGATGTCAGCGATTGCGGACGGAGTTCACGGCCAGGTAGGCGGCATAGCCGACCGTGCCGAGGACCGCCAGCTTGCGGGTCTTCGGCACCAGGAGTCCGACGCCGATCGCGGTCTCGATACCGCCGTTGGTCTTGATGTGCCGCGCGGTGTCACGCGGGAACGCCGACTTCGTGATGCCCTCGAACAGCTGCGGGCGGACGAAGTGCGCGATACCCGCGCCCGCGAACGACAGACCGACGAGCGTGGCCGCCATGGAGTTCTTCGAATCTTGAGGCACTGAGTTCTCTTTCTGGTCAGGCAATCCGGTAATCACTGAGCGGGAACGCCGAGGCTTCCCTGACCGCCGTCTCTGTCGACGACGGACGCAGCAGGGTGGGCTCTCCCGCGGGGTTGAAGTAGTACGAATTCGCGCTCGCGCAGTTGCCGATGGTGAACAGCGAGTCGCCGAGCAGCTCGGTCATCCGGTCGAGGAACGCGGTGTTCGCCTCCTCGGTGACCTCGAATGTCGTCGCACCGCGCCGCTTCACCTCGGTGAACAGCCGGTCCATGAGCCGCATCTGGTACTCCATGGTGTTGAAGAAGTTCAACCCGAGGAACGCATAGGGGCTGGCCAGGCTCAGGTAGTTCGGGAAGTACGGCATCGACACGCCCTGGTAGGCCTGGAACCGGGTGTCCCGCCACCACTTTCCCAGATCCCGGCCGTCGCGGCCGATGACCTCGATGGCGGGGAAGTTGGCCTCCCACAGGTCGAAGCCCGTGGCCAGGACCAGGGTGTCGATGGTGACCTTGGCGCCGTCCTTGCCGACGATGCCGTCGGCGACGATGTGATCGATGCCCGCGTCCTGAAGGTGCACGTGGGGCTTGGTGAAGGCGCGGTAGTAGCCGTTGCTGAACGTCGGTCGCTTGCAACCGAAGTCGTAGTCCGGCGTCAGTCGGTGCCGCAGCTCCTTGTCCCGGATGGAAAAGAACCGGTGCACCTTCGACAGATCGGCGGCGGCGACGTTGAGCCGTGAGAACTTGCGGTGACGCAGCACCGCGGTGTTGATCATCACCTCGTAGATCGAGTCGGTGAGCCAGCGCAGCGCCCGTTGCGTGAACGGAACACGTGCGAACAACCGCTTGGCCCGCTCGCCGAAACGGAGGTCGATCTTGGGCACAACCCAGATCGGGGTGCGCTGGTACACCGTGAGATCCGCTGCGCGCTTGGCGAGTTCGGGGATGAGCTGAACCGCGGTGGCGCCGGTACCGATCACGGCGATGCGCCGCCCGGTGGCATCGAAGTCATCCTCCCACTCGGTGGTGTGGATGACCTTGCCCTCGAAGCTCTCGATGCCCGAAATATCGGGAACCCTTGGCTGGGAGAGGAAGCCGGTTGCGGTGAGCAGGTAGCGGGCGGTCAGGGTGTCCCCGCCGGCCAGCGCGATGCGCCACAGCGACGCGTCCTCGTCCCAGCGGGCGCCCTCGACAACGGTGCCGAAGCGCATGTGGGTTCGGACGTCGTACTTGTCGGCGACGTCGTCCGCGTACTGCTTGATCTCGGGTCCAGGGGTGAAAAGCCGTGACCAGTTCGGGTTGGGCTCGAAGAAGTACGAGTACGTGGTGGTTGGCACGTCGACGGCAAGGCCGGGGTAGTGGTTGACGTACCACGTACCGCCGAGGTCGTCCTCGCGTTCGAGGATGACGAAGTCATTCATGCCCAACCGCTTGAGCTGGATGGCTGCGCCGATGCCTGCGAACCCGGCGCCGACGATTACTGCGTCGTGATGCTCGGTAGACATGGCTAGACGGTACCAGGGGTATCGGATAGCACTTCTTACTCCTTGAGGGTGCCGGTGCGCTTGGGTTCCAGCGTTGCGATGCACGTCACGGCGCGATCGCCGGCGTCCCATGTCTCCTGTGTCGGGTACAACACGTAGACGCCAACGGAGTCGTCCAGCATGGCCTCGGGTGAGTAGGAGGCCAGCTCGTCGGGGCACTTGGACTGCCACTCGTCGATGGTCTCGGCGCCCGGGTAGTCACCGTCGGGCATGGTGAGCACCGCGTAGACCTCACCTCCGTGCGGCTCGGTGCAGTCCACTGTGGGCAGTGAGACGACCCGCGCGGCCGTGGGCACGTCGGCAATGCAACTCCCGACCTTGACGTCGGTCGCGATGACCCGGTCATTGCCGACCACGATGCCGACGACGGCCAGGACGGCCAACCCGACCAGGGCGAGCACGCCGACTATCACCAGGGCGATGATGAGGCCCTTCTTCGACTTCTTGGGCGGTTGCTGCGGGTAGCCGGGCTGACCGTAGGGCTGGCCGTACTGCGGCTGCTGATAGGGCATGGGAGGCGGGGGTGGGTAGCTGCCCGCAGGCGGGGGCGGGTAGCTGCCCGGGGGCGGCGGTGGATAGCTGCCCGGAGGAGGCGGAGGTGGCGGGGGAGACTGGGCTGGGGGTTGGGCCCCGTAGGGCTGATTCGGGTCTCCCGTGGGCCACGTCATCCCCGGAAGATAGCAGGCTTGCCGCGCAGCTCACGCAAGCAATCGCAGGGCGGCGTCCACCGCGAGCGTGGGCACGTCGAGTGTCTTGGAACCCAGGTCGTGGCGAGCGCCCGTGATCTCGACGATCTCGGTGGGCGCCGTGATGAGTCCGGCCGCATCGCGCAGCTCGTCGATGGTGCCGAACGGGTCCGATGTGCCATGCGTGAAAACCGTGGGCGCGGCGATCCGCGGCAGGTGTTCGGTGCGGGCGCGCTCGGGCTTGCCTGGCGGGTGCAGGGGATAGGACGACAACGCCAGCACATCCACCGCGAGCCCGTCGGCCACCGCCATCGAGGTCATGCGCCCACCATAGGAATGGCCACCCGCGATGACGCGGCCACCGGCCAGCCCGCGAGCCAGCTCGACGGCCTCGACGATGCCCTCCTGATCGGCCTTGGCCGAACCCGAGGGTGGTCCCTTCGGCCTGCGCCGCCGGTAGGGCAGGTCGTAGCGGATGGCCAGCCAGCCACGGCGGGCCCACTCGTCGCACAGCTTCACCAGCAGCGCGCCGTCGCGGTTGCCGCCCGCACCATGGGTGAGCACGACGGCGCCGTGCACGTCGCCGACGGGCTCGTGGGCAATGCCCGCGATGGCGTCAAGACTCATGGCTCGTCAACCGGAACAGCGCCGATACCGGACCATGACCGTGCCCCAACGGGTATGCCGCGCGCAGACATTCGGTGACCCACTGCTTGCCGAACGCCACCGCGTCGGGCACCGGGTAGCCGTGGGCGAGCGCGCTGGCGGTTGCCGCCGCAAGGGTGTCGCCTGCGCCGTGGTCATGGCCGGTGGGGATGCGTTCGGCGTCGAACTCGTAGAAGTCGGTGCCGTCGAACAGGAGATCGGGGCTGTGCGCGGACGACCGCAGGTGCCCGCCCTTGACCAGTGCCCAGCGGGGCCCGAGATCGTGCAGCGCGCGCGCCGCGTCGCGCTGGGATGCGGTGTCGACGACCTCGATGCCAGTGATGAGCAGGACCTCATCGAGGTTGGGTGTGACGAGGGTGGCGATCGGGAACAGCTCGTTGCGCAGCGCGTCGAGTGCCGACGGGTGCAGCAGGGGGTCGCCGTGCATCGACGCGCACACCGGGTCGACCACCAGCGGCGCGGTGATGTCCAGGCTGCGCCACGTCTGCGCGACCGTGGTGATGATCTCCGAGGAGGCCAGCAT
Organism: Mycobacterium sp. IDUB_39; assembly: GCF_055419205.1. Classification (NCBI taxonomy): domain Bacteria; kingdom Bacillati; phylum Actinomycetota; class Actinomycetes; order Mycobacteriales; family Mycobacteriaceae; genus Mycobacterium; species Mycobacterium sp. IDUB_39. The sequence goes on along the minus strand of NZ_JBVAXF010000001.1, from coordinate 684,198 downwards.
TCCGGTCTTGGCGGCGTCGATGCCGATATCGCTGACGACCGCCTCCATCTGGCCGCTGATGACATCGAGCGGGATCTCGTGAAAGCCCTTGACGCCCACCGAGTTCTGCACTGTCACCGCCACCACGGTCACGCATCCGTGCACACCGAGCATCGCGAACGTGCGCATGTCTGCCTGGATGCCGGCGCCGCCGCCGGAATCGGACCCGGCGATGGTCATCACCCGAGCCGGGGTCTGACCGGGCGGCGTCAGTGGCAGGTAGTTCATGAGCTCAAGGGTAGATAGACGCGGTTGCCGTGCTGCGCGAACTCCTCGGATTTGTCCGCCATCCCCTTTTCATAGGCCTCGCGGATATCGGCGGTGATGCGCATCGAGCAGAATTTCGGGCCGCACATGGAGCAGAAGTGCGCGGTCTTGGCCGGCGCGGCGGGCAGTGTCTCGTCGTGGAACTCGCGCGCGGTGTCGGGGTCGAGGGACAGCGCGAACTGGTCATACCAACGAAACTCGAAGCGCGCCTTGGACAGTGCGTTGTCTCGATTCTGGGCATGCGGGTGACCCTTGGCGAGGTCGGCGGCGTGGGCGGCGATCTTGTAGGCGATCACGCCGTCCTTGACGTCCTTGCGGTCGGGTAGCCCGAGGTGCTCCTTGGGCGTGACGTAGCACAGCATGGCGGTGCCGGCCTGCGCGATGATGGCGGCGCCGATGGCGGAGGTGATGTGGTCGTAGCCCGGCGCGATGTCGGTGGTCAGCGGCCCCAGTGTGTAGAACGGCGCCTCGTCGCAGAGTTCCTCCTCAAGACGCACGTTCTCGACGATCTTGTGCATCGGCACGTGGCCGGGGCCCTCGATCATCACCTGCACGCCATGGCTCTTCGCGACCGCGGTCAGCTCGCCGAGCGTGCGCAGTTCGGCGAACTGCGCCTCGTCGTTGGCATCGGCGATCGAGCCGGGCCGCAGGCCGTCGCCCAGGGAGAAGGTCACGTCGTAGCGGGCCAGGATCTCGCACAGCTCCGCGAAGTTCGTGTACAGGAACGACTCGGTGTGGTGAGCCAGGCACCAGGCGGCCATGATCGCTCCGCCGCGGGACACGATGCCGGTGACGCGGTTGACCGTCAGCGGGATGTAGCGCAGCAGCACCCCCGCGTGCACCGTCATGTAGTCGACACCCTGCTCGCACTGCTCGATCACGGTGTCGCGGTACACCTCCCAGGTGAGCTTGGTCGGGTCGCCGTCGACCTTCTCCAGTGCCTGATAGATCGGCACGGTGCCGACCGGGACGGGGGAGTTGCGCAGGATCCACTCGCGGGTCAGGTGGATATCGCGGCCGGTGGACAGGTCCATGATGGTGTCGGCGCCCCACCGGGTGGCCCACACCATCTTGTCGACCTCCTCGGCGACCGACGACGTCACCGCCGAGTTGCCGATGTTGGCGTTGACCTTCACCGAGAACGCCTTGCCGATGATCATCGGCTCGCTCTCGGGATGGTTGTGGTTGGCCGGGATCACCGCGCGGCCGCGGGCCACCTCGTCGCGCACCAGGGTGGCGGGCACGCCCTCGCGCTCCGCGATGAAGGCCATCTCCGCGGTGATCTCCCCGGCGCGGGCGCGCTGCAACTGGGTGCCGCGGTCGGCGACGACGCCGCGCCGCGGCGCCAGCCCGGCGGCGAGATCGATCACCGCGGATTCGTCGGTGTACGGACCGGACGTGTCGTACAGGTCCAGGTGGTCGCCGTCGGTCAGGTGCACCCGGCGGAACGGCACCCGGGCACCGTCGGGCAGCTCGCGGTAGACCTTCGAACTGCCGGTGATGGGGCCCGTGGTCACAGTTGCACTAGAAATGGACAGACTCATCTACTCATCTCCCTACGCCGGCATTACCCGGTCAGGTTCGTACGGTCGACGGCCCGCTAGCCGTCCTCTCAGCGCACTTGGGTGCGCTCCCGTGTGTGGACGCTGCCCAACGTACCCCAACGGTTTGACCCCGGCCCGGCGGAATACGAATTGCCGGGAGATCTTTTGTATAGCTAACATATGTGTTTTGAGTATCTATATGCGAAAAGCGATGGCTGATGACGACTGAGACCGAAATGGCGAAGGCGCGCGCCGAGGCGGACATGGCCCAGACCGCCCGTCGGCGCACCCGGATGGATCACGACCACCCCTCGTACAAGTGGATCGTCCTGTCCAACACCACGCTTGGCACACTGCTGGCCACCGTCAACGCATCGATTGTGCTGATCTCGCTGCCCGCCATCTTCCGCGGTATCGGGCTCAACCCGCTGTCGTCGGGCAACGTGAGCTACCTGCTGTGGATGTTGATGGGCTATCTCGTCGTCACCGCGGTGCTGGTGGTGCCATTCGGCCGACTCGGCGACATGTTCGGCCGGGTACGCATCTACAACCTGGGCTTTGTCGTCTTCACCGTGGCGGCCGTCGCGCTGTCCTTCGACCCGTTCCACCTCGGCGGGGGAGCGGTGTGGCTGATCGCCTGGCGGGTCATCCAGGGTGTCGGCGGCGCGATGCTCATGGCGTCCTCGTCGGCGATCCTTACTGATGCGTTCCCGGCCAACCAGCGCGGCATGGCGCTCGGCGTCAACATGGTCTCGGCCGTCGCGGGATCGTTCCTCGGCCTTCTGATCGGCGGCTTCCTGTCCGAGTGGCACTGGCAGGCCATCTTCTGGGTCGGCGTGCCCATCGGCATCGTCGGCACCATCTGGAGTTATCGATCGCTCAAGGAACTCGGCGCCCGCACACCCGGAAGATTGGACTGGGCGGGCACTCTCACCTTCGGTATCGGTCTGACCGTACTGCTCATCGGCATCACCTACGGGATCCAGCCCTACGGTGACGCCACCACCGGGTGGACCAACCCGTGGGTGATGGGGTCGATCGGCTTCGGTCTGCTGGCACTGGTGGCGTTCTGCTTCATTGAACTGCGCGTCGAGTCGCCGATGGTCGACATCCGGCTGTTCCGGTCCGCCTCGTTCGGGATGGGCAACCTGGCCGGGCTGATGTCGTCGATGGGCCGCGGCGGCCTTCAGTTCATGTTGATCATCTGGCTGCAGGGCATCTGGCTTCCCTTGCACGGGTACAGCTTCGAGTCCACCCCGTTGTGGGCGGGCATCTACCTGCTTCCGATCACGGTCGGCTTCCTGGTGGCCGGGCCCGTTGCCGGTTTGCTGTCCGACCGCTTCGGCGCGCGGCCGTTCACGGTCGGCGGCATGTTGCTGATGGCAGCGACATTCATTGCCCTGGTGATGATCCCGGTCAACTTCGACTACTGGGTGTTCGCGATCCTGGTCTTCCTGAACGGGCTCGGCGGCGGTATCTTCACCGCGCCGAACACCGCCGCCATCATGTCGAGCGTGCCCGCCGCCCAGCGCGGCGCGGCCTCAGGTGTGCGGGCGACGTTCTTCAACGCGGGCTCCTCGCTGTCGATCGGCGTCTTCTTCTCGCTCATGATCGTTGGCCTGGCCAACACGTTGCCGTCCGCGATGAGCAGTGGCCTGCAGGCGCAGGGCGTTTCGGCATCGGTCGCACACGATGTGGCCAACCTGCCCCCAGTCGGCAGCCTGTTCGCCGCCTTCCTTGGCTACAACCCGATCGAGGAACTCTTGGGTTCCACGGGCGCACTACACGCCCCCGGGGTCAACGCCGACGTACTGACCGGCAAGACGTTCTTCCCGCAGCTGATCACCGAACCGTTCCACTCCGGACTCACGGTGGTTTTCATCGCCGCCGCTGTGATGATGCTGATCGGCGCGGTTGCTTCCCTGTTCAACGCAGGTAAGTACGCGACCGCGCCGGGCGCTGACAACGAGTCCTAGCGCTGCGATGGTGGTGAGTCAGGCGGGCAGTCAGTTGTCGATGTACAGCGTGTAGTGCCCGGGCCCAGTCTCGTAGCAGTGAGAACCGCTGTAGCCAGCTGCGTTTGCCTGCTTTGCTGCACTCTTGCACGCCGATTGATTCGTCCCATAGTCGATGTAATCGGCGTTGGCCACCGCAGCGTCAACCATCGCCAGGGCGGCTGCAGCAGCGCCGAGCAGTATCAATTTGCGCCACGAGTTCATTAATAACCCTCCTCGCACGGACCCTTCGCGCGATGCCTGAGGCACTCTACTGGCGTCGAGTGGGCCGGGAGGTGAATTGCGCCGCGACAAGTGTTGTCAGGGGATTTCCACCTGGCCGCTGATCAGAACGGTGGCACGTCATCGCCCGGTTCCCGTGGTGGCGGGGGTGGCGGTAACCAATCGGCGGTGATGTTCTCGTCCTCGAGTGGATCGTTCACCCAGCCGCACCACGGACTAGTGCTCGGCCGACCGTTGAGGAGGAAGAGCGTCTTCCGCATGTTGTTGCGCCACTGCCGGATATCGATCTCATGGCTGCGCGCGCGATTGACTCGCAGCTGTTCGGCGTTGACCGTCCGCAATACCGTGCACTTGTTTCGCGCGAGTGCGGTTCGTGCCGCCTTCTCGCGGCGCCGGTTGCGTTTTCGCGGTATCGGCTCGACGCATGCCGGGCGCAGCTGGGGAAACAGGTCGTCCCCGGCAGGTGTGTTGCGGTAGACGCGTCCCGTCGGGGACGTCAACACGATGGTGCCGTCAGGAAGCTGTTGGTCCTGCCAGCCACCCGGACCGCCGTGAAAGGTCTTGACCCGGTGATGTTCTCGGCAGTAGCACTTGGTGTTCCCGGGGACGGTGAGCCCGCCGGTGCTCGGCTTCGCGTGGTTGAAGGGCACCGTGTGGTCGATGTCGGCGATCCACGCCGAACGATCGCACCCGGGGAAGCAGCACGTCAGATTGCGACAGCGAATCCAGCGCTCGAGGGCCGCCGACAGCTGGTAGCGGTGCGCCTCGGCGTCGGTCACGGTGGGTTCACTCAGCAGTCGCTGGGCGGCGGTCTTGGCGAGTTGGCGTACCTGTTCGGCATCGATGACGCCGTAGCCCTCGAGGTAACCCGGTTGCTCGCTGCGTCCCTCCACGGTCTCCTGGCTGGCGATCACATTGATGACGAAGCGTGCCGCACCGGATGCGGGCGGCCCCACGGCGTTTCGGGCGGGGCAGTCGGCCAAGGTGCATGCGCAGGTGAGCGCGCGGCCCTCGCCGAGCGCGAGCAGTGCGTCGGCGCGACGCTGGACAATGGTGCGAGGGTCGCTCGCGCACACCGAGGTGGCCATATCGGCCAGTCGCTTGTCGACGATCGCCGCGGCGTGGGCCGGCAGCGCACCACGAAGCTTCGCCACGCCGTTGGGTTGCGCGGTGAAGGTGACGTGCCGCGCGTTGTCGGCGGTGACACGACGTTCCTTGGCTGCCTCCGGATCGATGGCACGGACCGCGGCGTCCACCGCGTTGATGACCCGGCGTCGTGACCAGCACTGCCAGTTGATGATTCGCTCGGCCATCGACTGATCCAGCTGCGCGATCAGGTCGTCCCTCACCAGATCGGTGCGCGTGATGATCAGCTCCACCGTGGACCAGTCGGCTTTGCCCTCGGCGAGCAGTCGAAGAACCTTGGGCAGCCGGGTGTCCAGCGCCTCGGCATAGCCCACCAGCTGACCGGCGCCCTTAGCGGACAGGTTCATCGCCGCGCCCACCTCGGCACAGGTGCGGGCGAACCCGGTGATCAGCGCGTACGACGGGTCGTCGGCGTCGAACCCCTCGGCCTCCGCGGTCCGATGCCACAGCAATCCCGCGACCGCTGACATCCGGCGCGCGATGTCCATCGACTCCTCGCGCTGGCACTGTTCGACCTCGGAGAGCAGAGCATCCGGCGATCGGCGTTCGAACATGTGTTCGATTATACCATCGCGCACCGACCGCGTTGACTCATTGAAAATGCGCGCGTACGCCCAGTAGATGGGGTTGACGTTGGCAGAGCGCAGAGCAATCACCGAGACGACCGCGACCCGTTACCGGGCGGCGAGTAAGTGCAGTAAGGGTCTGATCCACGACGAGTTGTGCGCTAACACGGGCTGGCATCGCAGCCATGCCCGTAACGCGCTCAAAGCCGTGCTGCAGCCCAAGATTGTCGCTGCGCGTAGTCCGCGGCCGGTGAAGTACGGCGACGATGTCATCGCGGCGCTGAGCGTCTGCTGGACGGTGTTGGGTATGCCGACCACAGCGCCGGTCAACAAGCGCGCACGTTTACGTGAGGCAACGAATCCACCTACGCGCGCATCTTGACGTGAGGCAACAGGCCGACACGCGCGGAGGTTATCCACAGGCTGGCGGAGGGGTTATCCGCCGGCCCAAGGTCTTACCCGTCCGACAACTCGACCAGCACCGGTGCGTGATCGCTCGGTGCCTTGGTGCCCTTCTTGCCCGGTTTGCGTTCGTCCCGCACGATCTCGGCGTGCGTGACACGCGAGGCGAACTCGGGTGAGCCGAGAATGAAGTCGATGCGCATGCCCTGCTTCTTGGGGAAGCGCAGCTGGGTGTAATCCCAGTACGTGAACGTCTTGGGCTCGGGTGTGAATGGCCGTACGACGTCGGCGAACTCGGCCTCGATCGCCCGAAATGCCGCGCGCTCCGGCTCGGTGACGTGGGTGCTGTCGCGGAACACCTCGATATCCCAGACGTCGTCGTCGGTGGGCGCGATGTTCCAGTCGCCGACGAGTGCCACGGGTGTCGTCGGATCGTCGGCAAGCCATCCGGATGCGGTGTTACGCAGCGCGGCAAGCCATTCCAGCTTGTACGCGTAGTGCGGATCCGCGAGGGTTCGGCCGTTGGGGATGTACAGGCTCCACACCCGGACCCCGCCGCATGTCGCGCCGATCGCGCGTGCCTCGACGGCCTCGCTCCACTCGGGCTGGCCCCCGAACCCGACCTCGATGTTCTCCAGGCCCACCCGCGACGCGATCGCCACACCGTTCCACTGGCTGTGTCCGACGTGGGCGATCTCGTAGCCCAGTGCCGCAAACGGCATGGTGGGGAACTGGTCGTCCTTGCACTTGGTCTCCTGCATGGCAAGGACGTCGACGTCGGCACGCTCCAGCCAGTCGGTGACGCGGTCGACGCGGGTTCTGATCGAGTTGACGTTCCAGGTGGCGAGTCGCACGCGCTAGAGGTTACGGGCGTCGACGTAGCGGGATCGGTGATGGGGTCGCAATCCCATCGCCTCATACAGCGCCAGGGCTGCAGTGTTATCAGGCAGGACTTGCACGTAGACGCCGGTGGCGCTGTGGTCGGCGCCCCACGCCAGCAGAGCCTCGCAGATCGCACGCCCCGCGCCGTTGCGCCGCGCACCAGGGGTGACGTGCACCGCCGACAGGCCGAGCCACCGAGTCCCGTCGGGTGCGGTGGTGACCGCCCCGCGCGCCACCGCGACGTCGGCCTGCCTCGCGAACGCCACCTCGCCGTCGATCACGGCGGTCAACACGTCGTCGGGGACGCCGCGCTGATCGACGTCGCGCCACGCGGCATCCGGCCGCGATGTGATCGCCACGTCCGGCGACGGATCGACGTCGCCAACCGAGACGTCGCCAACCAAGACGATGTTCTCACCGTCGACGGGCACCCCTTCGGGAACGCGCACCAATCGGTCGGGTGCCGCCAGAAGCGGCGGCAGACCCCGCGTGCCGTACCAGTCGATGATCGCGGCCAGCGGTGGTGTCGCCGAGAACTCGATCGGCACCGCCGAATTCGCGCGACGGGTGCTGCCGTGCCCGGATCGCATCAGCCAACCGGCGTGCACCTCGTGTTCGGCGCCTGGCCACGCGAGAGCCGCGGCGTGCTCCAGGTTGCGGATCTGTGACGTCCTGACGGGTATCTCGGGAATGATCCGCACCGCCACGACGTCGGGGGCGGCCACGGCCACGTCCTCGTTCCTGCGGGTGCGGATGAGGATCTGGCTGCCGGTCTCGATCACGTGTCCGACGACATCGGTCAGGGGTGGCACGGAACCGGCGGGCAGCCGATAGCGCAGGCTCACCCGGGCGCCCACCGGCGGTGGTCGCATGCCTAGTGTCCGAACGGGTCGGGGTCCTCGCCCGGCATCCAGCTGAGCCCGGGCACGCCCCAGCCGTGCGACTTGACGCTGCGCTTGGCCGCGCGGGCATGCCTGCCGATCAGGCAATCGAGATAGGTGAACCCGTCGAGGTGGCCGGTCTCGTGCTGCAGCATGCGAGCAAAGAGGTCGGTGCCCTCCAGTGTGATGGGGGTGCCGTCCGCGTCCAGTCCGGTGACGCGGGCCCAACTCGCCCGCCCCGTCGGGAACGACTCGCCCGGCACCGACAGGCAACCTTCGTCATCGTCCTCGGGATCGGGCATGGTCTCGGGAACCTCGGAGGTCTCGAGCACCGGGTTCACCACGACGCCGCGTCGCCGAGCCGTCCGGCCGCGTTCGTCGGCGCAGTCGTAGACGAACACGCGTTGGCCCACGCCGATCTGGTTGGCTGCCAAGCCAACCCCGTGCGCGGCGTCCATCGTGTCGTAGAGATCGGCGATGAGATCGGCGAGCTCTGCGGGCAGGGAGCCGTCGTCGCCGACGGGTATGGGACTGGTCGCGGTGTGCAGGACGGGATCTCCCACGATGCGAATAGGTACGACGGCCACGGTGAGCAAGCTTAAGTCAGCCGACTCGCGGGCGACGATCACGTCTCAACTCCGGCTGCCGTGGTTGAATATCGCCGAAACCACCGCAATGTATTTCACGCTTCAGAAGGGTCCCAGGATAGAAATGGACGGCGCCATCGCGCGGACTGGCCAATCCGGGGACGACTCTGCGCTTGCTGACGGGCTAACCCGTCGCGAGCACGACATCCTCGCGTTCGAGCGGCAATGGTGGAAATACGCAGGCTCCAAGGAAGACGCCATCAAGGAGCTGTTCTCGATGTCGGCCACCCGGTACTACCAGGTGCTCAACGCACTTGTCGACCGCCCCGAGGCGCTGGCTGCTGACCCGATGCTGGTCAAGCGGTTGCGTCGGCTGCGGGCCAGCAGGCAGAAGGCCCGTGCCGCGCGTCGGCTGGGGTTCGACGTCACCTGAGCTTTTCTCCCGATCGGCTGGGTGAAATACAGTGGGTTCGATGAATCAGCGAGAGTCCTCCGGGTTGCCACTGCGCGCCATGGTCATGGTGCTTCTGTTTCTCGGTGTGGTCTTCCTGCTGGTGGGATTCCAGGCGATGAAATCCGACTCGGACTCGTCGAGCAGTTCATCGACCGTGGTCAGCACCATCACCTCTACCTCGACGACCACGGCCCGGGCGTCCGAGGAGGCCGAGCCGGCCAGACCTGATGTTCGCGTCTTCAACATCTCCGAGATCGCCGGCGCCGCCGAGGCCACCGCGAACCGGCTGCGTGACGCGGACTGGAACGTCACCGAGACGGGCAACCTGACCATCGAGGGCGTGCCGGTCACCACCGTGTACTTCGGTGAGACCCCGGGCGAGCGGGAAGCCGCAGACGAAGTGGGCAAGCTGCTGGCGGCACCGGTCGAGCCGAGAGCCCCCGCGGTCGCAGAGCAACCGCCCGGCGTCATCGTGGTAGTCACCGGTTAGGCTCTCTGGCATGCCGACCTCCGCTTCGCTTCGCCTCCTCGCCGCTGCGGCGCTTGTCATCCCGATCGCCGTCGCGTGCGCTCCCAATGAGCCCATCGCCACGGAGCCTGGCACCACCCCGCCCGTCTGGACGGGTTCACCGGCGCCGTCGGCGGGACAGACCGAGCCCGGGGCGTCCGCCGAGGGTGAGACGCTCACCGCAGACATCAAGACCCCGGACGGCACGTCGGTTGCCAGCGCCGAGTTCGTCTTCTCCGATGGCTACGCCACGGTGACGGTGGAGACCACCGCGCCCGGCCAGCTGAGCCCCGGCTTCCACGGCCTGCACCTCCACTCGGTGGGCAAGTGTGAGGCGAATTCGGTCGCGCCGACCGGCGGCGCCCCCGGCGACTTCAACTCCGCGGGCGGTCACCTCCAGGTCGCGGGCCATACCGGACACCCGGCCAGCGGTGACCTCAGCTCGCTGCAGGTTCGTGGCGACGGTTCGGCCAAGCTGGTGACCACCACCGACGGCTTCACCGCCGAGGAACTCCTGTCTGGCGCCAAGACCGCCATCATCATTCACGAGAAGTCCGACAACTTCGCCAACATCCCGGCGGAGCGGTACCAGCAGGTCAACGGCACCCCCGGGCCGGATGAGACCACCATGGCCACCGGGGACGCCGGCAAGCGCGTGGCGTGCGGTGTCATCGGAAACGGCTAACCGGCCGCAACGCATCGACTTCGCCGGGTCACCCCGGCAGACCGTCGGCGTCGAATGGGAGTTCGCGCTCGTCGACCACGAGACCCGTGAGCTGTCCAACGAGGCCGCCGAGGTCATCGCCGAGATCGGCGAGAACCCACACGTCCACAAGGAACTGCTCCGCAACACCGTCGAGATCGTCACCGGTATCTGCGAGAACTCCGGCGAGGCGATGGAGGACCTGCGGTCCACGCTGCAGCCTGTGCGCAAGGTCGTGCGCGAGCGCGGTATGGAGCTGTTCTGTGCGGGCACGCACCCGTTCGCGAAGTGGTCGGTCGAGCAGCTGACCGATGCCCCCCGGTACGCCGAACTGATCAAGCGCACGCAGTGGTGGGGCCGCCAGATGCTGATCTGGGGTGTGCACGTTCACGTCGGCGTCTCGTCGGCGCACAAGGTGATGCCGATCATCACCTCACTGCTCAACCAGTACCCGCACCTGCTGGCGCTGTCGGCCTCCTCGCCGTACTGGGACGGCGAGGACACGGGTTACGCGAGCAACCGGGCCATGATGTTCCAGCAGCTACCGACCGCTGGTCTGCCGTTTCACTTCCAGGAGTGGTCGCACTTCGAGGGTTTCGTTCATGACCAGAAGAAGACCGGCATCATCGACCACATCAACGAGATCCGTTGGGACATCCGGCCTTCGCCGCACCTGGGGACCATCGAGGTCCGGATCTTCGACGGCGTGTCCAACATCGCCGAACTCGGCGCGCTGGTCGCGCTCACACACTGCCTGATAGTCGATTTGGATCGACGGCTCGACGCAGGCGAGCAGCTTCCGCACATGCCACCCTGGCACGTCCAGGAGAACAAGTGGCGCGCAGCGCGTTACGGCCTGGACGCTGTGATCATCCTCGACGATGACAGCAATGAGCGGCTGGTTACCGAGGATCTCGACGAGCTGCTCAATCGGTTGCAGCCCGTCGCCGTCTCACTCGGATGCGCCGATGAACTCGCCAGGGTCGCCGATATCGGTCGGCATGGGGCGTCCTATCAGCGGCAGCGCCGCGTCGCCGAGGAACACGACGGGGATCTGCGCGCCGTTGTCGATGCATTGATCGGTGAACTGGTTCTGTAGCAGCATGACCATCACGCCGATGTTCCCGTTGGAGTCCGTCAGGCTGCCCGGCGAGGATCTGCCGTTGCGCATCTTCGAGCCGCGCTACAGCGCACTGGTCCGGGACTGCCTGGCCGGTGCGAAGGTGTTCGGCGTGGTGCTGATCGCGGCGGGCCGTGAGGTCGGCGGCGGCGAGGCTCGTTGTGACGTCGGCTCGCTGGCCGAGATCGTCTCTGCCCAGGAACACGGCGAAGGCCGATACCGGATCATGTGTGAGATGCGCGAACGAATCCGCGTGGAGCAGTGGCACGACGACGATCCGTACCCGCGCGCCACCGTCGAGCCATGGCCCGATGAGGCCGGCAGGCTTGTCACGGGTGACGAGATCGTCGACGTGGAGGACCGCGTGATGGCACTGTTCGAGCGCATCGCGGCGGCCAAGAAGGCGCGATTACCGGCGCGTGGGGAATTGCTCGGCGAGCTCGAGCCGGGTGACGATGCGGGGAAGCGGTTGTACGCATTGGCCTCTCGGGTGCCCATGGGGCAGGCCGACCGATACGCAGTGCTCGCCGCACCCTCGGCGAGCGCGCGGTTGGACGCACTGAGCGACGCTGTGGAGACGGTCGCGGCGATGGTCGAGTTCCAGCTGGCCGGCGAGTAGCCCCGCCAGGATCAGTACGCCGGGTCAGTATTCGGAGGGATCCCGCTCGGCCATCTCGTCCTTCAGCAGCAGGTCATCGCGAAAGCTCTGCTCCCGGTAGGCGAGCTGGCCCACCCGGTTGGCGATCACCGGTGCGGTGATGACGGCGAACAGGCCGGCCAGAATCAGCATGCCGACGTCGGCGTGCCCGCGCAGGCGGATCGCCGCGCCGAGCAGTACCAGCAGTAGTCCCAGCACCTGCGGTTTGGTCGCGGCGTGCATCCGCGACAGAGTGTCGGGGAAGCGCACCACACCGATCGCGGCCGTCAGCGCCAACAGCGAGCCTGCCAGCACCAGCACCCCGGCGACGATATCGAGTGTGTTCACTTGACACCCCGCTTGACCTCGGCGGTATCGCGAACGCGGAAGCGCGCCACGGCGACCGAGCCGACGAAGGATATGAGCGCCAGCGCGGTCAGGCTGTAGGTGACGGTGGTGTCCAGGCTATATGCGGCCCATGTGCCGATGGCGCACATCATCACCGCGATGAAGGTGTCCAGTGCGACAAGGCGATCCAGTGTGCCGGGCCCGGCCAGCAGCCGGAACATGGTGATGGCGGCGGCCGCGGTCAGCATCACCGCCGATATCGTCCACACGACGTTCATGCGCGATCCCGCTTCGCTTCTCGCTGGGCCTTCATGCGCGGTCCCCGCTCTCCTGGTCGCTCGCCCTGGATGGCTTCCAGTCCTCATCGCGCTCGAACGACGCGATCATCAGTCGCTCAAGTTCCGCGGCCTGCTGATAGAACCGCTTCACCGAGGTGTCCGAGCCGACGTCGAGCACGTGCACGTAGATCATCCGGCGGGTCTGGTCGATCTCCAGGACGATCGCACCCGGGATGAGGTTCATGGCGTTGACGATGAGCGCGAGGACGAGATCCGACTTCACTGAAAGCTGAACGCGCAGTACCGCGGTGAGCGGGGGTGGGCCGGGTTTGATCGCGAGCCAGGCGACCTGAACTGAGGACAACAAGAGGTAGTAGCAGATCGTGAACACCAGGCGCAGCAGCGACAGCGGATGCAATCGCCCCTCGACGGGTACCGGCGGCAACGGCAGCAGCACCGTGATCAGCAGTGCGACAGCCAGACCACTGAGTGCATTCGCCGCGGAAACCTCGCCCCACAACAACATCCACACCAGGATCAGCCAGCACAGAATCCAGGCGCGTAGCGCCAGCCACCTCACGATCCACCACCTAGGACCGCGGTGATGTACTGGCCGCGGTCGATGACCTCGGCTGCGGCACGCTCACTGAAGGCGAAGATGGGTCCGGCGAAAACCGTCAGCGCCAGACCGACCAGGATCAGCGCGGCGGTCGGCACCAGCATGCCGAACGGCATCTTGCCCACGTCGTCGCGATCGACAAAGGAGACGTCATCGGCGTCCTCGCTCTCGTCGAGCAGGGCCGACGGGATGGCCGCCGACATGTCGCCCTCAGGGGCGTCCGCACGTGAGCGCCAGAACGCCTTGGTCCACACCCGCGCCATGACGTAGAGCGTCAGCAGGCTCGTCACGATGCCGCCGCCGACCAGCAGCCACGCCAGCACCGACGCGGTCTGCGTGCCCGCCTCCAGTAGTGCCACCTTGCCGATGAAACCCGAGAACGGCGGTATGCCGCCGAGGTTCAGCGCGGGGACCAGGAAGACGAAGGCCAGTAGCGGACTGGCCGCGGCGAGGCCGCCGAGGCGTTGCAACGTCGACGCGCCGGCCTGGCGCTCGATGAGACCGACCACGAGAAACAGTGTCGTCTGGACGACGATGTGGTGTGCCACGTAGTAGATGGCACCGGACATGCCGAGTTCGGTGGACAGCGCGATGCCGAAGACCATGTAGCCGATGTGGCTGACGAGTGTGAACGACAGCAACCGCTTGATGTCCGTCTGCGCGATGGCGCCGAATATGCCGACCACCATGGTCAGCAGTGCGGCGACCAGCAGGACCTCGTCGAGTACGCCGCCGGGGAACAACAGCGTGTGAGCACGGATGATCGCGTACACGCCGACCTTGGTCAGCAAGCCGGCGAACACCGCGGTGACCGGCGCCGGTGCGGTCGGATACGAGTCGGGCAGCCACGCCGACAGCGGGAACACCGCGGCCTTGATGCCGAACGCCACCATCAGCACCGCGAACAGCGCGGCGCGCGTGCCAGACGGCACATCGTCGAGGCGGATCGCCAGCTCGGCCATGTTCAACGTGCCGGTCGCCGCGTAGATCAGCGCGATGCCGATCAGGAAGATCAGCGAGCTGACCATCGACACCATGACGTAGGCGATGCCCGCGCGCACCCGCTCCGCGCTCGCGCCGATGGTCAGCAGCACGAAGCTCGCGGACAGCAGCACCTCGAAGCCGACGAACAGGTTGAACAGGTCGCCCGCGAGGAACGCCATGCACACACCCGCCGACAGCACCAGATAGGTGGGCAGGAAGATCGACACCGGCTGGCGTTCGTCGCCGTCGCGGATGCCCTGGCCGATGGCGTAGAAGACGACGGCGAGCAGCACGATCGCCGACACGACGAGCATGAGTGCCGAGAGCCGGTCCACCACGAGCGAGATACCCAGTGGGCCCATACCGGGTATGGACTGTTCCCACCCGCCGACGTGCACGACGATGGTGCCGTCACGATCGGCGAGGTAGACCAGGACCGCGCAGACCACGACGACCGCCATCAACGCCACCACGGCGATCGCGCGCTGCAGTCGCGGCATACGGCTGGCGAACAATGTTCCCGCGGCGGCAAGAGTGGGGATCAGGACGGGCAGCGGCGTCAGCACCGCGGCCAAATTCACCGGGAACCCTCGTGTCCGGGCAACGCGTCCAGCTCGTCGGGGGCATCGGTATCGCGTGAGGGCACGTGCTCGGGACGATCCTCGTCGAGCGGTGCCGTTCCGCGCTCGGACACGCGGGCGTCCTCGGAGTCGATGGAGACCTCCTCGGCCCGTGATAGTCGGTAGGACCGGTACGTCATCGCAAGGACGAAGGCGGCGATACCCATCGTGATGACGATGGCGGTCAGGATCATGCCCTGGGCCAGGGGATCCGCTGTGCCTGTCTCGCCCTCCGTGGAACGCCCGCGGATCGGCGGATTGCCCGACGGTCCGGCGATCGTGAGGATGAGCAGATTGACTGCATTGCCGACGAGCAGAAGCCCCAACAGCATTCGCGTCAGGTTGCGCTCGAGCAGCAGGTAGACCCCGGTGCTGGTGAGCGCGCCGATGAGGATCAGCGGGACGATGTAGGTGATGTTCATCGGGCCGCCTGCGCGCTCTGCATCATCTCGGTGTCCAGCCGGGCGCCGAGGCTGCGCAGCACGTCGAGCACCAGGCCCACCACGATGAGGTAGACGCCGAGGTCGAAGAACAACGCCGTCACGAGCTTGATCGAACCGAGCACGGGCACGTCGAACTGGAACACCGCCGATGACAGCACTGGTGCGCCG
The DNA here is from genome assembly GCF_055419205.1 of Mycobacterium sp. IDUB_39. Classification (NCBI taxonomy): domain Bacteria; kingdom Bacillati; phylum Actinomycetota; class Actinomycetes; order Mycobacteriales; family Mycobacteriaceae; genus Mycobacterium; species Mycobacterium sp. IDUB_39. The sequence continues at coordinate 668,765 of NZ_JBVAXF010000001.1, read as the reverse complement.
AGGAACAGGGAGGCGATGGCGGTACCCGCGGAGAGGGTGAGACCCGCGCCGAGGATCTTGCCGGCATCCAGTGGCAGTGCCTCGCCGAGTTCGTATCTGCCGCCGGCGAGGTATCGCAGCACCAGTGCCAGGCCCGCAGTCAGTCCGCCGGCGAAGCCACCGCCGGGTGTGTTGTGGCCGGCGAAGAAGAAGTACGCCGACAGCACCATGATCAGCGGGAAGATGATGCGCGTTGCCACCTCGAGGACCAGGGACCGGTAGCGCGGGTCACGCAGTTCGCTGCCGCGCAACCAGGTGACGTCGCCGACGGCGGGGCTCGTCGCGAGCACCGGGATACGGCCGATATCGGGTTGGCCGGCGTCGGCGACGCGCGGTGCGACACCGAAGCGCCTGTTGCGGAACACCATTGACGCGACACCTGTGGCCGCCACCAGCAGCACTGATATCTCGCCGAGGGTGTCCCACGCTCGGATGTCGACCAGCAGCACGTTGACGGTGTTGGAACCGTGCCCGCGGTAGTAGGCGGCGTCGGGCAGCAGATCGGCGATGGGCCTAGTGCTGCGCGCGGACACGGCGAACGCCGCCAGCGCGGTGACGGATGCGCCCACTGCCAACGACAGGGCCAAGCGCGGCAACCGGTTTCGATTCATGCTTGACCGCTCCGCCTCGGCGGGCAGCGTCCGCAGGACGAGAACGAAGATCACCAGGGTCAGGGTCTCGACGAGGAACTGCGTGAGCGCGAGGTCGGGTGCGCCGTGGAAGACGAAGATGAGACCGCAGCCGTAACCCGTCACGCCGACGAGCAGCACCGCGGCCAACCGGTTGCGCATCACCGTGGCGCTGATCGCCGCGGCGAGGACTATCAGGCCGACGACGGCCTGCACTGGCGACTCCCACAGTGCAATCTCCGGCCGGTCCCGCGCACCGAGGATCAGCATCGCGCTGGGCAGCAGGACCAGCGTGGAGAGGATGACGGCCTGTGTCGCGGGAATGGAACCGCGCTGCGTGACGGAGGTGAGTCGGACGGCCAGCGCATCGGTGCCGCGGACCACGCTGTCGTAGATGTGGTCGGCGTTGGCCAGTGGCAGGAAGCCCAACCGCACCCGGCGTAACCGCGTGCGGAGGTAGAAGACCGCCGTGCCCGTGGCCAGCACCGCAACCGACAGGAGCAGCGGCAGGTTCACACCGTGCCACAGCGCGAGGTGGTAGTCGGACTCACCGGGAACGGTGTCGGCGTAGTCGCCGAGCACATCGTCGAGGACTGTGGGCCACACCCCGAACACCAGGCCAGCTGCGGCCAGAAACGCGGGCGCGAACAGGAACGTCGCGGTCGGGCGGTGCATCTCCGCGACGCGCTGGCTTGGTTCGGCCCGCCCCTTGCGTGCGAACGCCCCGTAGACGAAGCGCAGGCTGTAGATCGTGGTGAACACCGAGCCGAACACCACACCGGCCAGCACCCATGGTGCGGCGGCGCCGAGGGACGCACTGTGCGCCAGCGTCTCGAAGTCGGCCTCCTTGGCGACGAAGCCGAGGAACGGCGGCAGCGCCGCCATGCTGGCTGCGGCACCGACCGAGATCACCAGCAGTGGGCGGTGGCGGTCGCCGAGCCACGCGAGCCGCCGGATGTCGCGGGTGCCGGTGGCATGGTCGATGATGCCGACCACCATGAACAACGCGGCCTTGAACATGGCGTGCGCACACAGCATCGCCAGGCCGGCGAGCATCAGGTCGCCGCCGCCGGTGCCGACCATGATCGTGATGAGACCGAGCTGGCTGACGGTGCCGAAGGCCAGGATGAGCTTGAGGTCGTACTCGCGAATGGCACGCCATCCGGCCATCACCAGGGTGACGAGGCCGAGCACGACGACCGTCGGCCGCCATCCCGGGGAGTCGGCGAAGCCGGGAGTCATCCGCGCGATGAGGTAGACGCCGGCCTTGACCATGGCGGCGGCGTGCAGGTAGGCGCTGACCGGTGTCGGTGCGGCCATCGCACCGGGGAGCCAGAAGTGCAGCGGGACTATCGCCGACTTCGACAGCCCGCCGACCAGTACCAGCAGGACGCCGACCGTCACGGCTGTGCCGGTCGGAGGGGATTGCACCAGTTCGGACAGCAGGTAGGTGCCTGAGATCTCGCCCAGGATGATGATGCCGGCCAGCATCGCGAGGCCGCCTGCGGTGGTGACGAGCAGCGCCTGCATTGCCGCGCGCCTGCTGGTGGCGCGCTCGGCGTAGTGGCCGACCAGCAGGAACGACAACACCGTGGTCAGTTCCCAGAACAGGTACAGCAGCAGCAGATTGTCGCTGACCACCAGGCCGAACATGGCGCCGGAGAATGCGACGAGTTCGGCGGCGAAGCTCGGCAGGCGCTTCTCAGTGTGACCGTCGCGGTGGTGGAAGTACTCGGCGCAGTAGAACAGGACGAGTGCGCCGACAGCGAGGACGAGCACGCTCATCACGGCGGCGAGCGCGTCGAAGCGCAGTGTGATGTTCATCGACAGCTCGGGAACCCATGAGATGTCGACGGTCTGGGCGCCGTGACCCGGCCAGTGCGCGCCGACCCAGAACAGTGAGCAGAGCGGGACGAGCGCCAGCGGGTAGAACGCCTGCTGTCCCCACCGGCGCACGAGCACCGGCGCCACCGCGGCGGCAACCGCGTGGGCGAACAGGATGGCCAGCATGGCACTCCGATCCGGTTCTCGGGGTGTCAGCCACTTCCGACGCGTGGATCACGAAGCACATCGCAGGCCGTCCGGGCTTTGGTCTTCTGCCATTCTACGGATGGCAGATCAGCCGCCCCGACGGGTTGGGTCCGGAGGTTCGCTCAGAAGTGGCGCAGCCTCCCGCTCGGCCAGTCCGCGCAGTGTGAGCAGTTGTTTGCGCATCATCACCACGTCGCCCAGGGCCAGCGCCCATCCGAGCGCGCGAGGTCCACCGAACAGCACCCGCACGTGCAGTCGGGTCGCTGCGCCCGCCGCACGCGTCGCGTACGTGACCGCGACCCGTCCGGTCTGCAGGGTGATGTGCTCGTCGGGGGCGAAGGAGGCAAGCGAGAAAATGTGCATGAAACGCTGTCCGGCAGCAAGTTTCGTCAGTTCTGGGTTGCGTGTTCGCGGACTGCGGTGGCCGGCGTTGTCCAGCAGGTCATAGCTGTAGGGGGCCACCCGCAACTGGCACAGCCAGCCAAATGTGACCGACGGTGACGCGGCGATGCTGATGGCCCGGTCCGCCCGTGTCGCGGCGTGCGGTGCGATGGCGTCACACGGCAGGGCTGTAAATCGTTCCTCGGCGGTCGCTCCCCAGTTGAGGATCATCGGTTGTCTGCTCCTCGCGTGCGCGGCACTGCCCCGGCGATGCGGTGCAGTGTCCGGCGCACCGCCAGCTTGTGAAATCCGGTGCCGATGACGAGGGCGCGGTAGATCCTGCCGTGCAGACCCGGGAAGGCCGCCCAGGTCTGGGACCGCACCCGGGTGTGTTCGGCGTCGAGACGGTCCAGTTCGAAGACCCACTCGTAGATCGCGAACGGGTGCCGGCCCGCCAGCGTGAACCGTTCGGGCTCGCGTGCCTCGCCGATGCGGAAGCCCGGTGGCGGTCCGCCCAGGCGTGCGGTGATCGCCGCCCACGTGTCGGCGCGGTTGGCATCGATGTCTATGGCATGCTCATCGATATAGGGCAACTGTTCCATATAGAAGGACTGTACTAGATCGTGGCACCTCCGCGGAAGCATGAAACCGACGCGATCCTCGACGCGACGCGCGCATTGGTACTCGCCGACGGACCGCGTGCGGCAGGCGTCGCGGCCATCGCCAAGGCCAGCGGCGCCCCGGCCGGCACGCTGTATCACCGGTTCGGTAATCGCAATGGCATCCTCACCGCGGCCTGGCTGCGGGCGCTGCAACGGTTCCAGGCCGAGGCGTTGGAGGCGTCGGGGGAGACGCCGGTGGATGTCGCTGTGGCGATGGGTGTGGCCGCGGTCCGGTTCGCGCGGGCACTGCCCGAGGATGCCCGGCTGCTGCTGACGATCCGGCCCCGTGACCTGCTCGACGGTGAACCCGATGAGGATTTCGGGGCGCGACGGGCGCAGATGAACGCACCGCTGATCGCACGGCTACGGGAGCTGACGCGGGCGTTGCGTGGTGATGACGGCCCGCGGTCGCTGGACGCCGTCGCCCGGGCCGTGGTCGACCTGCCGTATGCGGTGGTGCGCAGGCACGCCCACGACGGCGAACTGCCTCCGTGGCTGGAGGATGATCTGGCCGACGCTGTCCGTAAACTGTTGGTGTGAACCACATTGTGAGCGTCGGCCGGGAGATCGCCGCCCCTGCCGCGGCCATCTTCGAGTTCATCGCCGATCCGGCGCAGCAGCCCAGCTGGGACGGTAACGACAACCTGGCCCAGGCCCCCACCGGCCAGCGGGTGCACGCCGTCGGCGATGTGTTCACGATGATGCTGACGCTGGGCACCGTCCGCGAGAATCATGTCGTGGAATTCGAGGAGGGCCGACGTATCGCGTGGCTGCCCTCCGAGCAGGGCGCCGAGCCACCGGGGCACCTGTGGCGGTGGGAACTGCAACCGCTCGATGACGACCGGACGCTGGTCACGCACACCTATGACTGGTCACGGCTCACCGATGAGAAACGGCTGGTGCGGGCCCGGGCCACCACCCCCGAGAAGTTGGCGGCGTCGATCGAGCGACTGGCCGAACTCGCCGAGAGCGCCGATTCCGGCTAATCGCCGATGCGGGACCGGCGAGAGGTCCACGCTGGGATCAGGACAAACCCCGGCAATGAAAAGAGGCAGCCATGGCTGTCGACGAAGCAAAGCTGAACGAGTTCCTCGGCAAGGCCGTAGGGGATCTGGGCGCTGCGATGAGTTCGGCCCTGATGCTCGTCGGGGATCGGCTCGGGTTGTACCGAGAGCTGGCAAAGGGTGCGGTCACCTCCGCCGAACTGGCCGACCGTACCGGGACCAACGAACGCTACGTCCGCGAATGGCTGCGCAATCAGGGTGCGGGCGGCTACGTGCAATACGACCCGGCGACTGATCTGTGGTCCATGAGCGAGGAACAGGCGTTGTGCCTGACAGATCCGAACGGCCCGGTGGACCTGCCCGGCGCATACAACATCGTCGAGGCGACCTTCCACGCCCTTGGCCACACCGTCGAGAACTTCAGGTCGGGTGCCGGCATGGAGTGGGGCGAACACCATCCGTGCCTGTTCGAGGGCACCGAGCGCTTCTTCCGGGCGGGCTACAACACCAACCTGATCGGGTCGTGGCTGCCCGCCCTGGACGGCGTCGTCGACAAGCTGCAGCGCGGCGCGAAGGTCGGCGACATCGGCTGTGGGCACGGCGCCAGCACCATCCTGATGGCGCTGACCTACCCCGACTCGGAGTTCGTCGGGTACGACTATCACGCCGAGTCGATCGACGTCGCAACCGAGAAGGCGGCGGCAGCCGGTGCGGACAATGCGCGGTTCGAGGTCGCAGACGCGGTCGGATACGAGGGCAGGGGATTCGACCTCATCGCGTTCTTCGACTGCCTCCACGACATGGCCGATCCGGTCAGTGTGGCCAGGCACGCCAGGGCGGCGGTGAGCTCCGATGGCACCGCGATGATCGTGGAACCGTTCGCGGGTGATGCGGTGGCCGACAACCTGAACCCGGTTGGCCGGGTGATGTACGGCGCCTCGACACAGATATGCGTGCCCGTATCGCTTGCGCGCAACGGCCCGGCACTGGGTGCTCAGGCGGGTGAGGCCCGGCTGCGCGAGGTCGTCGTCGACGGCGGTGGCTTCACCCGTTTCCGGCGCGCCACCGAGACCCCGTTCAATCTGGTGCTCGAGGCCCGCCCGTAGTCGCACCGCGTTGAACCAGCCGCTATCGGCCCTCGGAGAACGCGCGCAGCGCGGCCACCTGCACGGGATCAAGCGATGGTCGCACCGCCTCGCGGGCCTTGGCGACGTCCTCGGCCGTGACGTCGGCGGTGTCGATCGAACGCCGCATCGCGGTCAGCGCCGCCTCCCGCAGCAGCGCCACGCAGTCGGCCGCGCTGTAGCCGTCGAGATCGTCGGCGAGCGCATCGAGGTCGACGTCAGCACTCAACGGGATGGACTTTCCCGATGCGCGCAGGATGTCGCGGCGCGCGTCGGCGTCGGGGGGTTCGACGAAGACCAGCTTCTCCAGCCGTCCCGGGCGCAGCAGCGCCGGATCGATGAGGTCGGGCCGGTTGGTGGCGCCGAGCACCACGACATCACGCAGGGGATCGATACCGTCGAGCTCGGTGAGCAGCGCGGCGACCACGCGGTCGGTCACACCGGAGTCGAAGCTCTGCCCGCGTCGCGGGGCCAGTGCGTCGATCTCGTCGAGAAAGATCAGCGATGGCGCGGAATCGCGTGCGCGGGTGAACAGTTCGCGCACGGCCTTCTCCGATGAGCCGACCCACTTGTCCATCAGCTCCGCACCCTTGACGGCGTGCACGGACAGCCGGCCGGTGCTGGCCAGGGCGCGGACAACGAACGTCTTACCGCATCCGGGCGGACCGTAGAGCAGCACGCCCCGGGGTGGCTGGACACCGAGACGTTCGAAGGTGTCGGGGTGTTGCAGCGGCCACAGCACCGCCTCGGTGAGGGCTTGCTTGGTCTCGACCATGTCGCCGACGTCGTCGAGGGTCACCGCGCCGACCGCCACCTCCTCGGTGGCCGAGCGCGACAGCGGGCGAATCACCGACAGTGCTCCGGAGAAGTCGGCCTGGGTGATCGCGGGTGGTTTGCCGTCCTCGCTTGCGCGCGCGGCGGCCCGGAGCGCGGCCTCGCGCACCAGCGCTGCGAGATCGGCTACCACGAAACCCGGTGTCTTCGAGCCGATCTCGTCGAGGTTCAGATCCACCGTCGGCACGCCGCGCAGCAGTACCTCCAGAAGCGCCTTGCGGGTGGCGCCGTCGGGCAGGCTCATGCCCAGTTCGCGATCGCACAGGTCGGGGGCTCGCAGCCGGACGTCGACGCCGTCGGGCACGGCCGAGGTCGCGATGAACGCGACGCCCGGTGTCGCGACCGCCGTCCGCAGCTCGGACAGGATGAGCGTGGCCACGGGCTCGGCCGTCGCGGGCAGCAGCGTGTCGACGTCGGTGATCAGCAGCACGCCGCCACCGTCGCGCACCGTGGCGACCGCCGCCGCCACGCTGGTGTGTCGATCCTCAGCGCGCAGCGCCCCCACTTCGGGGCCGTCGAGTTCGACGAGGCGACGCTTGGCGCACACGGCCCGCACCATGGTGGCCTTGCCGACGCCCGCGGGCCCGGACACCAGGACACCGAGATTCGGTGTGGCGCCCAGCGTTGCAAGCAGTTCGGGTTCGTCGAGCGCGAGCTTGAGCCACTCGGTGAGCCTGCCGACCTGGGCGTGCGCACCTCTGATGTCGTCGATAGGGATCGGTGGCCGCTCGGGCTGGAGATCGTGCTGGCTGGGGCCGGTCACGGTGTACTGCCCCGCCGTGGGGGAGTCGCTCGCGGTGGCGACGCCGTCACCCCAGATGACCAGCGAGTTCGGCTGCACGCTCACGGGCCCGGCCGGGTCGACGCCGGTGACGGTGAGCAGTTCGGATGTCCACGTGATGCCGACCGAGGACGCCAGCGCGGAGGAGGCAGCCGACGTGGAGGTGCCGGGGCCGAGGTCGCGCGGTAACAGCGACACGGTGTCACCGACGGTCATCACCTTGCCCAGCAGCGCCATTCGCAGTGTCGCCGGGGACACCGACTGGCTCGCCAGCTTGGACCCGGTCAGCGAGACCGACTTGGCGCCATACACCGTGACCGGGGCGACGATCACCATCGTGCTCTCCCGCAGCCCGGCGTTCGACATCGTGACGTCGTCCAGAAGTGCGATACCCGTCGCTGTGCCGGCCGGCGCGACGCCGACGACTGCGGCGGTGGTGCGGGCACCGGTCAGGGACACCGCGTCCCACTCCCGGATTCCCAGCGCGGCAAGCACTTCAGGATGAAGACGGACCACGCCGCGGCGCGCATCCAGGGCCGAGGTGTTCAACCGCGCGGTCAACTGCAGGTGGGTCATCGGGCGGTCGCCGGACTCGGCGTCGAATCCAGGGCCGTCGAATCCGTTGCTCTGCGTCACCGGCGCGGACCGGGTCCAGTCCCCGAGCCCGGCCTGCGCAGGCCGAGACGGGCCGAGGAGCGCCGGTGGGGCTGTGCCCGTCGGATCGCGCGCCGAGTCTGACGTTGCACCTTCGGTTTGTCGTCCCACACCTCGGGGTGATTGGCGAGCCAGGCCCTGGTCCGGATGGCGAACGGGATGTGGATGACGTAGGCCACGATGATCACCATGATCACGATGTAGCCGTACTGGATCGACGCGGCGACGAGAATGGCCAGCAGTGCCAATAGCGGAGCGACCATGTTCGGTGACACCGCGAACGTGTGCACCTTGCGCATCGGGATCGCGCTGACCACCAGAAGCGAGACGCCGATCATCCAGGCGATGACCGCCCACTCGGCCTGGGGCGTGTCCCACCAGGGTCCGGGGAACTGGAGCTTGGCGGCGATCGGGCCGATCGCGCCGATCGCACCCGCCGGGGCGGGCATGCCGACGAAGTACTCCTTCTCATACGCGGGACCGTCGGCGTCCAGCATCGCGTTGTAGCGCGCCAGGCGGAGCACGATGCACACCGCGTAGACCAGCACCACGATCCACCCCAGCTGCGAATGCTCCAACAGCGTCGCGTACACGATGAACGCCGGTGCCACACCGAAGTTCACGGCGTCGGCCAGCGAGTCGATCTCCTCGCCCATCCGCGACGTCGCCTTGAGCATGCGGGCCGCCCGCCCGTCGAGCGCATCGAGGATCGCGGCACCCGCGAGCAGCGCCATAGCCTCGGTGGGCCGCCCCTCCAACGCGAACTTCACTGCTGAGAGTCCAAGGCAGATGGCCGCCACCGTCAGTGCGCTCGGCAGAATGCGCACCGACAGCTGGGGTGGTTTCTTGATGCGGGGTCTCATCGGGGCAGCTCCGCCAGGACCGTCTCGCCGCCGATCGCGCGCTGACCGATCTCGACGAGCACCGTCGCGTCGGCGGGCAGATAGGTGTCGAGCCGCGAGCCGAACCGGATCAGGCCGTAGGTGTCGCCGAGTGCGACTTTGTCGCCGACCTTCGCCGAGCACACGATGCGGCGGGCGATGAGACCCGCGATCTGCACGGCCACGACGTCGACACCGTCGGCGGTACGGATCCACACGCTGTTGCGCTCGTTCTCCGCGCTGGCCTCATCGCGTTCGGCCGAACCGAACCGGCCCGGCTGGTACTTGATGCTGACGACCTCCCCGGCCACCGGCGCGCGCTGGACGTGGGCGTCGAACACCGACAGGAAGATGCTGATGCGTGTCATCGGCTGATCGGAGAGGTTGAGCTCGGCGGGTGGCACGACCCTCTCTATCAGGGTGACCCGACCGTCGGCCGGTGCCACGACGACCCCTTCTCGGGTCGGTGGCACGCGGGGCGGGTGCCGGAAGAACAGCGCACACGCGCCCGCGGCACTCAGCCCCGCATTGCGCACCCAACGGCGGCGGCGGCCCGCGGCCGCGATCCCGAGCCCGCCTGCGATGAACGGCAGGCCGGCAGGGTGGATTGGAGGGATGGTCATCTGCACCAGCTCAACCAGCCGAGCGATCTCGGATTGGGCGGGTGCGTCGGATGGTCGCGCTGGTCTGGCCATTGGGCTCGATTCTACGTACGGACAGCTGTTGCCGGGACGGCTAGCTCAAGTCCCACACCCGCACCGCCGAGCCGGCGCTCAGCTCGGTGACTTCCTCGCCGATCTCGAGGAGGCAGTTGGCCGACGCCAGCCAGCGCAGGTGATGCGATGCCGGCGGACCATAACTGGTGACGGCGTCATCGTCGATGACACCACGTCTGAACTGGCGCCTGCCCTGCGGTGAGGTGAGCGACTCGGTGAGCGTCGCGGTGCGCCGCTTGCGTCCGGGATCGGGTAGGCCCATGGCCGCGCGCAGTGGGGCGCGAATGAAAACCTCGAACGACACCAGTGCGCTCACCGGGTTGCCCGGCAGCGTGATGATCGGCGTGCCCGCAACCCGGCCCGCGCCCTGCGGCATCCCGGGCTGCATCGCGACTTTGGCGAACTCGACCTCCTCGCCGAGCGAGTCCTTGACCACCTCGTAGGCGCCCGCGCTGACACCGCCGGTGGTGATGACGAGATCGGCGTCGACACAGTTGCGAACCAGGACATCGCGGAAGGTGTCGACGTCATCGGAGCACATTGCGACGGTTGACACCTCGGCTCCCGCGTCTCGGACCGCGGCGGCCAGCATCGTGGCGTTGGACTCGTAGATCTGTCCGGGTTGCAACGGGGTGCCGGGGGAGACGAGTTCCGAACCCGTCGACATCACCAGAACCCGTTGTCGCGGAATGACGTTGCACTCCGCCAGCCCCAGAGCTGCGGCCAGTCCGAGTGCCGGCGGGGTCAGGACCTGACCCGCGGTGAGCACCGTGGTGCCTGCGCTGACATCCTCGCCCGCCCGCCGAATGTGTTGGCCGGGTGCGGTGGCCGAGCGAATCTCGACGACGTCGATGGCGCCGTTGGTGGCCTCGACCGGAACCACCGTGGTGGCACCCGACGGCAGCGGTGCTCCCGTCATGATGCGATGCGCGGTACCGGGTGCGAGAGTCAGCAGATCCGTACGGCCAGCCGGGATATCCTCGGCGACAGGGAGTCTCACCGGATTGCTTGACGTGGCGCCCGCGATGTCATCGACCATGACGGCGTACCCGTCCATGGCGGAGTTGTCGAAACCGGGCAGGGAGAGCGGGGCCACGATATCGGTGGCCAGGACGAGGCCGAGCGCCTCGGCCAGCGGGACCGTGATCGCGGTGCGTGCGGTGATGAGCCCGGCGACCACACGCTGGTGTTCTTCTACTGAACGCATCGTCACACCGGGTAGGTGACGTCGGTGAGTTCCTCGGACACGGCCCACAGCTTGTCCTGAACCGTCTTGTCGTGGGACTGCGCACTGGACTTGACGAGTACGGGATATCCGCGCAGCTCCTGGAATCCGTCGGGGCCGTAATACTGCCCGCCCTTGACCGCAGGGTCGGTCGCGGCGCGCAGCGTGGCCAGCGCACCCATGGCCGGGCTGTTGGTGACCAGACCCGCGGCCTTCATGACACCCGGCAGGTTCGCGCCGGGGATGTGGCGCATGAGTTCGGTGTTGGACAGGCCCGGATGTGCGGCGACCGCGATGGTTTGCGCGTTCTTTGCCGCCAGGCGGCGCTGCAGGTCGTAGGCGAACATCAGGTTGGCCAGCTTGGACTGCCCGTAGGCGGACACCCTGTTGTAGCTGCGCTCCGACTGCAGGTCGTCGAAGTGGATGCCGGCTCGGATGTTGTGCGCCATGCTGGCGACCACTACGACCCGCGAACCCTCGACGGGCAGAATGTGATCGAGCAACAGCCCGGTGAACGCGAAGTGGCCAAGATGGTTGGTGCCGAACTGAAGCTCGAAGCCGTCCTTGGTGGTCTGCTTGGGCGGGTACATCACGCCGGCGTTGTTGATCAGAAGGTCGATGAGTGGGTAAGTCGCCTTCAGCTTCTCGGCCGCGTCGCGGACCGAGGCCAGCGAGCCGAGGTCCAGTTCGCGCACCGTGACGTCAGCCCCGGGCGCGGTCTTGGCGATCTCGACGGCCGCATCCCGGCCCTTGTCGGTGTTGCGCACCGCGAGAACCACCCGGGCGCCACGTTCGGCGAGCACCCTGGCGGTGTGAAACCCCAGGCCGGTATTGGAGCCGGTCACGATGGCGACGCGGCCCTCCTGACTCGGAACGTCGTGCTCTGTCCACTTCGTGCTCATAGGCACGACCATACTCAGAGGGGTGCTGACATTGATCGACCCCACGAACCCGCCCAGCCGCAGGGCACCGCTGGTGTGGGCGATCGGCGCGGCCATCCCGTGGGGTGTGCTTGCGGTGGCACAGGTGGTGTGGTTCTCCGTCGACGGCAGACATGTCGCGCTGCACGCCGCCGCAGCCGGCGCGACGGTGCTCGGCATCGCATTGTTCGTGTTCGTCGTCCCGATGTGGCGATACCGGGTGCACCGGTGGGAGATCGGGGCGCAGGCCGTCTACACGCGGACCGGCTGGCTGGTGCAGGAGCGCCGCATCGCCCCGATCTCGCGCGTGCAGACCGTTGACACCCAGCGCGGCCCGTTGGATCGGTTGTTCGGCCTGGCCACCGTCACGGTGACGACGGCGTCGTCGGCGGGCGCGGTGCGGATCGTGGCGCTGGACTCCGATGTCGCAGACCGGATCGCCGCGGAACTCACCGACATCGCCTCGATCGGTGAGCAGGACGCGACGTGACCCCGACGCAGTGGCGCAGGCTCAGCCCCCGCATGCTGCTGGTGCACCCGATCCACGAGGTGCTGCGCCAACTGCCGCTGCTCATCGGTTCGGTGGTGTTGGGCACCGCGACCGGCAACCCGCTGTGGTCGGTGGCGGCGCTGGTGCTCTTGGTGGCCTACGGCATCGCCCGATGGTTCACCACCACCTACCGCATCGACGCCGAGCAGATCCAGCGCCGCGAGGGGGTGCTGCAACGGACGGTGCTGTCGGTGCCGCGCAACAGGATCCGATCGGTCTCGACCGACGCGCGATTGCTGCACCGACTCCTGGGGCTCACCGTCGTCAAGGTGAGTACCGGTCAGGAGGCGAAGGGGGACACGGAGTTCGCGCTCGACGCCGTCCGGGTCGAGGAGGTGACCGATCTGCGCGCGATGCTGCTCGCCGATGCGCCCGGACCCGGGCCCGGTTCCGCGCCGGCACCGGCGCTGGTGCTGGCCCGCTGGGAGCCGTCGTGGTTGCGCTACAGCCCGCTGAGCTTCACCGGGCTGGCGATGATCGCCGCGGTGGTGGGCGTGATCTATCAGACGGGAGCCGTTGCCGCGCTCGAGGACTCGGAGCTGGCGCAGGCGGGACTGGACACGGCGCAGCGGCTCGGTGTCGTCGTCACCGTCGCGGCGGCAGCGCTGGCGGTGCTGATGGCATCAGTGACGCTGTCTGTGCTGCGATCACTCGTCACGTTCGGCAATCTGGTGCTGTCGCGGCGCGATGACGGCGAGGGCGGGGACCGTGTGCTGCACCTGACTCACGGCCTGCTGCGAGTGCGCGAGCACACCTACGATATGCGTCGTCTACGCGGTGGGACGCTGCGCGAACCACTGCTGGTCCGAGCGTTCGGGGGTGCGCGCCTGGACGCGGTGATGACGGGTGTGGACGGGTCGGGCGAGGCGTCGCTGCTGCTGCCGCCGTGCCCGCGGAGCACCGCCGAGAGGGTTCTGTTCGACCTGACGGCGGCCGAGGTCGGCGGGGTGTTGCGGCGTCACGGGCGGGCCGCGGCGCGCCGACGGTGGACGCGGGCGCTAGCACTGCCCGCCGTCGCCGCGGTGGCCGCCGTGGTCTGGTCGGCACCGCCGTGGGCGTGGGCTCTTCTCGCGGTGGGGACGGCGGCATGTGCGTTCCTCGGCTTCGACCGGGCCCGATCCCTTGGGCACCGCGTCGGTGACGGGTGGCTGGTCGCGCGGTCGGGAAGCCTGGACCGGCGCCGCGACTGCATCGCCGCCGCGGGCATCATCGGTTGGACTGTGCGCCAGAGCTGGTTTCAGCGCCGGGCCGGGGTTGCCACGTTGGTCGCGGCCACCGCCGCGGGAGTCAAGGGCTACCGGTTACTCGATGTGCCCGCCGAGTCGGCCTGGTCGATCGCCGCGGAGGCGACGCCGTGGGTGGAACGGACCGAGTGGGTCACGTCGTCGACCTGAGTGAGACCGGGGTCCTGAGCGAGACGGGGGAGGCCCGAGTTGCGCCCACACGGTCGCCGTTTACTGTCGGCACCATGGCTATCGGTGGTGTGCTCTTCGACATCGATGGTGTCCTGGTGACCTCGTGGCAGCCGATTCCGGGTGCGGCGGAGACGTTGCGGGTGTTGGCGGATCACCAGATCGCGCGCAGTTACCTGACCAACACGACCACGCGCACCCGCGTCCAGATCGCCGAACTGCTCACTGGGGCCGGTATGGCCGTCGCCGCCGACGAGGTGGTCACGGCCGCGGTGCTCACGGCCGAATACGTGCGGGACCGCTACCCCGGCGCGCGGTGCTTCCTGGTGAACAGCGGGCAGATCGGCGAGGACATGGCCGGCGTCGACGTCGTCTACTCCCATGAGGCCGGTGACTCACCCGAGACTCCCGACGTCGTCCTGATGGGTGGCGCGGGCCCGGAGTACGACCACGTCACGCTCAGCCGGGTCTACGACTGGATGGCACAGGGCGTTCCGGTGGTGGCGATGCACCGCAGCACGGCGTGGAAGTCCGCCGACGGCCTGCGCATCGACACGGGCATGTACCTGCTGGGGATGGAGGAGACCTCAGGCCGCAAGGCAGTGGGTGTGGGCAAACCCGCCCCGGAGGGATTCCTCGCCTCGGCCAACCGGCTCGGGGTTGACCCCGAGGAGATGTACATGGTGGGCGATGACCTCAACAACGACGTCCTGGCGGCGCAGGTGGTCGGTATGGCAGGCGTGCTGGTGCGCACCGGAAAGTTCCGGCAGGACACGCTCGACCGCTGGGCCGCCGACGAATTCGCGATGCAGCCCAATCACGTCATCGACTCGGTGGCGGACCTGCCTGCGCTGCTCGGGTTGTAGCGCGCGTGGTCAACCGCGGCCCGCGCGGATCATGTCGTCGCGCGCGACAACCTTGACCCGATCACGACCCTGCTGGGTGCCGAGCGCGATCTCGTGCGCGTCGAGCCGCTCCCACTCGTCCCACGTGGTGTAGTCCACGCCCCGGTCCCGCAGATGTTCCAGGATGGCGTCACCGTCGCTGCCGTCGCTGAGCTCGGGTCTCGGGAGGCCGGGCAGATCCGCCAGCAGGCTCACGATGGTCTCGGAGGCATCGGATTTCGTGTGGCCGATCAGCCCGATCGGTCCCCGCTTGATCCAGCCGGTCACGTACGTTCCCTCGATTGGCACGCCATCCATGTCCAGGATTCGGCCGGCGTCGTGCGGGACGACCCCGGCGTGATGGTCGAACGGCAGGTCGGCCAGGTGCGACGGCAGATAGCCCACCGCCCGGTAGACCGCCTCGACGGGCCAGTCGACGTACTCACCGGTGCCCCGCACGGTGCCGTCACCGATCAACTCGGTGCGCTCGGTGCGCAGCCCCTCGACGCGGTCGGTGCCCAGGATGGCCACGGGAGCCTGGCACAGGTGTAGATGAATCCGGTGCGGCGCACCGGTCGGCTCCTTCTCGAGGTAGCGCAACATCGTGTCCACGACGAGACGCGTCGACTTGCTCGCGTTGATGGCCTGCTGGCTGCCCTCGTCGATCTCGAAACCCGCAGGGTGAACTATGACGTCGACGCTCGGGGAGTGTGACAGTTCGCGGAATTCCATTGGCGTGAACTTGATTTGGGCCGGGCCGCGCCGGGCGAAGACGTGCACGTCGGTGGCTTGATTGAGGGAGAGGCCGCGGTAGACGTTGCCGGGGATCTCGGTGGAGAGTTGTTCGTCGGCGGGCTTGGCGAGCATCCTCGCGATGTCGAGGGCCACGTTGCCCGCACCGAGTACGGCGACGTTCTTCGCGGTCAGTGGCCAGTCCGCGGGCACGTCGGGGTGGCCGTCGTACCACGACACGAAGTCGGCGGCGCCGTGGCTGCCAGGCAGGTCGACGCCGGGGATGTCCAGGTTGCGGTCGGCTCGCGCGCCGGTGGCGAAGATGACGGCGTCGTAGATGCGGCGCAGGTCCGACAGCTTGATGTCGGTGCCGTAGTGGACGTTGCCGATGAACCGGATCGCGTCGCGGGACAGCACCCGGCGCAGCGCCTTGACGATCTCCTTGATGCGGGGGTGGTCGGGTGCCACGCCGTAGCGGACCAGCCCGTAAGGCGCGGGCAACCGGTCGAATACGTCGACTCGGGCGTGTCCGTACTCGCTGGTCAGGATGTCAGCGGCGTAGATTCCCGCCGGACCCGCCCCGATCACCGCGACCTTGATGTCTCGCATCGCTCACCTTTCCTGTTAGGTGAGGCAAGCCTAAGTAGATTGGGCTTGGCCGTGCGGGCTCCCTCGAGAGATCCGCGTCACGCTCGGAGTCGCCTCGCCGCGATGAGTTGTCCGGTCCGGCCGAGTCGGTACGGGTATGAGCAATGAACTGGTAATCGTGAAAACCACCGTCGGTGCGCCCGTCGAGAACGTGTTCGCCGTGCTTGCCGACCCGTCGTCGCACCAGGCCATCGACGGCACCGGATGGGTGCGGGAGTCCCTCGATGGGAAGCCCCTGACCGAGAACGGGCAGATCTTCCGCATGGCAATGCACCACGGCAACCACCCCGATGGCGCCTACGAGATGGCCAACAAGGTGGTGGCCTTGGAATCACCCAGCGTCATCGCCTGGGAGCCGGGCCAGGCCGGGCCCGACGGCGAGATCGAGTACGGCGGGTGGATCTGGCGTTACGACCTGGCTCCCGCCGGAGCCGACCGCACTGACGTCACGCTGACCTACGACTGGTCGGCGGTGCCGCAGGAGTTGCGCGACGAGATCCAGTTCCCGCCTTTCCCGCTGGCGCACCTGGAGAACTCGTTGGGGCACCTGGCGCAGCTGGCCGCGCAGCGCTAGGCCCAATTCGCGACTAGGTCTTCAACGTGCGGACGGCCTCGATGCGCGCGCTGATCTGTTCGGAGTTCGCCGCCGCGAGCACGGGGCCACCGCAGATTCGCCGCAGCTCATTGTGAATCCAGCCGTGCGGCTTGCCCGTTCGGTGATGGGCGAGGGTCACCAGCGCGTTGAGCTCACGGCGCAGATCGCGCAACTGTCCGTGGGTGGTTGACGTCACCGGCAGTGTCCCGCCAGCTGCGGTGCGCTTGTCGAGTTGTTCTTCCTGCCTGCGCCGCAACAGATCTCGCATCTGGGTGGCGTCGAGCAGCCCGGGAATGCCGAGGTAGTCGGCCTCCTCGTCGCTACCCGCGGGCGTGGCCGTCCCGAATGACGAGCCGTCGAAGATGACCTGGTCGAGTTCGGCCTCGGCGCCGAGCATCTCGAAGCCGTTGTCCAGCTCGCTGGGCTCGGACTTCGCCTTCTCCTCGTACTCGTCGAACTCGCCGTCGGACTCGCGGTGCGGCTTACCCAGAATGTGATTGCGCTGGGCTTCCATCTCGCTGGCCAGCTGCAGCAGATTGGGCACGGACGGCAGGAAGATGCTGGCGGTCTCACCCCGGCGGCGCAGGCGCACATAGCGGCCGATCGCCTGCGCGAAGAACAGTGGCGTGGACGCGCTGGTGGCGTACACCCCGACCGACAGGCGCGGCACGTCAACGCCCTCGGACACCATGCGCACCGCAACCAACCAGCGGCTGGTGCCCTGGGAGAACTCCGTGATTCGGTCCGACGCGCCCTTGTCGTCCGAGAGCACGACGGTGGGTGCCTCACCGGTGATCTTCGTCAGGAGTTCGGCATAGGCGCGCGCCGCCGTCTGGTCCGAGGCGATGATCATGCCGCCGGCGTCGGGCACGTGCTGGCGTTTCTGTTGCAGGCGCGTGTCGGCCGCCGCGATCACCGCGGGCATCCAGTCACCCGCGGGGTTCAGGGCGGTTCGCCAGGCGCGGGCGGTCTGTTCGGCGTTGAGCGGTTCGCCGAGGCGTGCTGCGTGCTCCTCGCCTGCGCTGTCCCGCCAGCGCGACTCGCCGGAGTAGGCCAGGAACACCACGGGGCGAACGACGCCATCGGCCAGCGCGTCGGCGTAGCCGTAGGTGTGGTCGGCCTGCGAGCGCTCCAAACCGTCGGGCCCGCGCTCGTAGGTGACGAAGGGGATGGCGCTGTCGTCGCTGCGGAACGGCGTACCGGTCAGCGCGAGCCGCCGCGTCGCGTCGTCGAACGCCTCGCGGACCGCATCGCCCCAACTCTTTGCGTCGCCGCCGTGGTGGATCTCGTCGAAGATGACCAGCGTGCGCCGATTCTCGGTGCGCACGCGGTGACGTCCCGGATGGCTGGCGACCTGGGCATAGGTGACGACGACGCCGTGGTACTCATCGGAGTTCTGCGCCGAGGAGTTGCTGAACTTGGGGTCGAGCGCGATGCCCTGATTCATCGCGGACTTCGCCCACTGGATCTTGAGGTGTTCGGTGGGAACCACCACGGTGATCCGCTCGACGACGCCCTCGGACAACAGCTCGGCCGCGATGCGCAGTGCAAACGTGGTCTTACCCGAACCCGGGGTCGCCACCGCGAGAAAATCGCGAGGAGCGGCCGTCAGATACTTCACCAATGCCCGACGTTGCCAGCCCCGTAAAGTCTGGGTGCTGGGCGCTTCGTATGCCCGCACCCGAAGACTCCTATCTGGTCGAAGCACACTCTAGGGCAAGCGGTTCCGGCAGCGCACATCCGCCGGGCGTGTCTGGGGAACTAGCGTGTCGGAGTGTCATGGGTGGGTATCACCGCCGCCGACGGACGACGCGTCCAGTTGCGTCATCGGGTTTCGAAAGGATGAATGAGAGCAAACTCATAGCATGCCTGCGACACAGAATGCCGATCATGATCCGTTCGTTCGGGTCCTGGGCGCCAGCGTGCACAACCTACGGGGGATAGACGTCAGCGCGCCGCGGGACGCGCTGGTCGCATTCACGGGCATATCGGGTTCGGGCAAGTCGTCGCTGGCGTTTGGCACGATCTACGCGGAGGCGCAACGGCGCTACTTCGAGTCGGTGGCGCCCTACGCCCGCAGACTGCTGCTGCCCACCGGCGCGCCCAAGGTGGACGACATCACCGGACTGCCACCGGCCGTCGCCCTGCAGCAGCGGCGTGGGTCGGTGTCGTCGCGGTCATCGGTCGGCACGGTCACGACACTGTCCAACTTGCTGCGGATGCTCTACTCCCGCGCGGGCACGTTCCCGAAGGGCTTCACCGAGCGCCTCGACTCCGACGCGTTCTCGCCGAACACCGCCGTCGGCGCCTGCCCGGAGTGCCACGGGCTGGGGCGCATTCACCAGGTGACCGAGCAGACGCTCGTCCCGGATCCGTCGCTGACCATCCGCGAGGGCGCCGTCGCCGCGTGGCCCGGGGCATGGCAGGGCCAGAACCTGCGCGACATCCTCATCACGCTGGGCTACGACATCGACAAGCCGTGGCACAAGCTCCCGAAGCGCGACCGCAACTGGATCCTGTTCACCGACGAGCAGCCGACCGTCGAGATCGACCCGAGCCAGCATCCCGTCACCGCCGACTACTACTACAACGGCACCTTCTCCAGCGCCGAGCGCCACGTCCGCCACACCCTGGCCAACTCGCAGAGCGCCATGATGCGCAGACGGGTGCTGAAGTTCGTGGACAGCGTCGACTGCCCGGTCTGCGACGGCTCCGGACTCCGACCCGAGGCGCTGGCCGTCACCTTCGCGGGCCGCAACATCGCCGAACTGGTGGCACTGACGCTCGCCGATCTCGCCGACGTGCTCCGGCCGGCCGCGGAGCGCACCGACTTCGAGGCCGCCTACGAGTCCACCGAGTCAGGCGAGCTGACCGAGGTCGCCACGATGATCGCCGCGGATCTCGTCGCCAGGATCCAGGTGCTAGTCGACCTTGGCCTTGGCTACCTGGCCCTGAATCGCCGCACGCCGACGGTGTCACCCGGTGAGTTGCAGCGCCTTCGCCTGGCCACGCAGTTGCGGGCGGGCCTTTTCGGTGTCCTCTACGTCCTCGACGAACCCTCGGCCGGGCTGCACCCCGCCGACGCCGAACCGCTGCTCGACGTGCTCGACCGCCTTCGACGGGCTGGAAACTCGTTGTTCGTCGTCGAGCACGACATGGACGTGGTCCGGCGGGCGGACTGGATCGTCGACGTCGGACCCGGCGCGGGTGAACTCGGCGGCGAGGTGCTCTACAGCGGTCCAGTGCCCGGCCTGGCCGACGTGCCCGCCTCGATCACCCGTGGGTACCTGTTCGACGAGGCACCACCCGCGCCGCGGGTTCCGCGCACGCCATCGGGGATGCTGCGGTTGCGCGGTATCACCTTCCACAACCTTCGCGGCCTGGACGTCGACATTCCGTTGGGGACCTACACCGCTGTCACCGGGGTGTCCGGTTCGGGCAAGTCGACCCTGGTCTACAAGGTGCTCGGCGACGTCGTCGCGCGCCATCTGGGCGGCGACGCCGCGGAGCCGGACCGAGACGCTGACGACAACGCCGAGATGATCGACCTGGACCGTGACGCGAGCGTCGGTGTCACCGCTGACGGAGTCGAGCTGATCGACCGGCTGGTGGCCGTCGATCAGAAGCCGATCGGGCGGACGCCCCGTTCGACGCTGGCGACCTACACCGGACTGTTCGATGCGGTGCGGAAGGTCTACGCCGCCACGCCCAAGGCTCGCCGCCGCGGTTGGACCGCGGGCCGGTTCTCCTTCAATGTCGCCGAGGGGCGTTGCGCCACCTGCCAGGGCGAGGGCTTCGTATCCGTTGAACTCCTGTTCCTGCCGGGCACCTACGGCCAGTGCCCGACGTGCCACGGTGCCCGCTACAACGAGGCGACGCTCGAGGTGCGCTACCGCGACCGCACGATCGCCGACGTTCTCGCGATGACCGTGGACGAGGCATCGGTGTTCTTCGCCGACGTCGCCGGTGCGGTGCGTTCCCTGACGACGCTGACGGAGGTCGGGCTCGGCTACCTTCGCCTCGGGCAACCCGCGACGGAACTGTCCGGCGGTGAGGCGCAGCGGATCAAGCTGGCCACGGAACTGCAAACGTCCGCGGCGCCGAGCGAGGCTCGCCGAGCGAGCAGACATCGTCGCCACACGCTCTATGTGCTCGACGAGCCGACAACCGGTCTGCATCCAGCTGACGTGGACCTGCTCGACGGCCAGCTGCACAGCCTCGTCGACGCGGGCAACACTGTCGTCGTCGCTGAACATGACATGCGGCTGGTGGCTGGCACGGACTGGGTTGTCGACCTCGGCCCGGGTGCGGGCGAGGCGGGTGGGCGCGTCGTCGCCGCAGGCACCCCCGAGCACGTGGCGGCTGCCGGACAGAGCCGCACCGCGCCGTATCTGGCTGCGCGGCTACGCAACTAGGCGAGGGGCCTAGTCGACGAAGTGGTTGTCGTTGGCGGCGAACCACTCGGCGCGTTCCGCGTCGGTCAGGTCGCCGAGGTGGGCCAGGCCCTCGAAGTAGTGCTCGCGCGGTGCGCCCGGGGCGAACAGCATCAGCATCGAGGCCGGGTCGTCGACCTCATTGCGGAAGCCGTGGATACCGCCCGGCGGTACGAACACGAAGTCGTTCTGCCCGGCGCGTGTCCACTCGGTGCCGTCGTAGATCGTCACCGATCCCGATAGCACGAAGAACGCCTCCGACATGGCGCGGTGGAAGTGCGGACCCGGTCCGCCCGCCCGCGGTGCGAGGTCGACGCGGAACAGTCCGTAGTCGCCGTCGGTCTTCTGCTGGTTGGCCAGATAGTGGTACTGCACCAGCCCGAACGAGTCGTAGTCGGCTGGCTCGTCACCGCGGCGCAGGGTCGCGCTGACCTCGGGTTCGCCGGTGTGGCGTACGGGCGGATACGGCGGTACCTCTCGGGTCCACAGCGACATGACGCCACATTACGTCGGCGATCTCACGCCTCAGTCGAGGTTGAACTTCGGTGGCGCGGGTGTCGCCGCGATCTCGCTGAGCCTGGCGATGTTGCGCTTCACGTCGCGGCACTCCTCGTCGGCGATGAGGTCATACGCCAGGGCGAACGGGCCGCGGATGAACGTGAACGATCCCTGTCGTGCGACCACCCGGTCCCGAACCCCGATGGCATAGGGGTCCAGGGCGGCCGGTGAGAAGGCCAGTGCCTTGGCGAACCGCCACGCGCTGTCGCGCCACACCTTCACGCTCACGC
Organism: Mycobacterium sp. IDUB_39; assembly: GCF_055419205.1. Lineage (NCBI taxonomy): Bacteria > Bacillati > Actinomycetota > Actinomycetes > Mycobacteriales > Mycobacteriaceae > Mycobacterium > Mycobacterium sp. IDUB_39. The sequence goes on along the minus strand of NZ_JBVAXF010000001.1, from coordinate 646,842 downwards.
CGATGAGGGAGGACTCCTCGCCGGGGATGAAGTCCAGGACCCGCTTGAGGGTGGGGGAGAGATCCTCGACCTGATCGAGGACATCGTCGGCCTGCCCGGCCAGCACGGCGTTGACCTTGAGGAAGTCCTCCCGCACGGCGTTCAGGTTGCGTCCGCCGCAGAGTGTGTCGAGGGCGACGCCGAGGTCGAGGGCGATGTGGGCGTTGATCCCGGCCAGCAGGTGCTGGGTGAGGATCGGCTCGTCCTGCTCGGCGCGGTCGAACGTGATCCGCCACGAGTGCGTCGGCTTGGGGTAGTGGTCGCGGTGGAAGTAGCCGTTCATGGCGTCGAAGTACCGGTTGGCGAAGGCCACGTCGAGGCGTTGCATCCGCTCGGCGTCGGAGAAGCTGTCGCCGTCGGCGGCGGCCTCGATCGCGAGGTTGATGCGCTTGTAGAGCGCGGCGAAGTAGCCCACCCGGCTGCACGCGTCGTGGGACCAGTCGATCAACCTGTCGAGTGACGTCGTGGCTTCAGTGAAGGTCTCGGCGTGTCGGATTCGCGGTGGAGCGGACGGAGTCGCGGGCACCTGGACATGTTCTCTGACCTTTGCGCTGTAAGCGGACAGTTCCACCAACCTTGCACTCGCCATGGCCGAGTGCTAAAAATGACGTTGGCACTCGCGATCGGTGAGTGCTAGGTCGGGACGGTGAGACTGGGCCGCACAGCCATGGTCGTCCGTCGCGGGCACTGAACCCGACCAACAAACGTGCGATCCCCTAATTTCGGAGGAATCACTCGCAATGTCCAAGATGATTGCGTACGACGAAGAGGCCCGTCGCGGCCTCGAGCGGGGCCTCAATGCCCTCGCTGACGCCGTAAAGGTGACGTTGGGGCCCAAGGGTCGCAACGTCGTTCTGGAGAAGAAGTGGGGCGCCCCCACGATCACCAACGATGGTGTGTCCATCGCCAAGGAGATCGAGCTGGAGGATCCCTACGAGAAGATCGGCGCTGAGCTGGTCAAGGAAGTTGCCAAGAAGACTGACGACGTCGCTGGCGACGGAACCACCACCGCCACCGTGCTCGCCCAGGCCCTGGTTCGCGAAGGTCTGCGCAACGTCGCTGCCGGCGCCAACCCGCTCGGCCTGAAGCGCGGCATCGAGAAGGCCGTCGAGAAGATCACCGAGACGCTGCTTGCCTCGGCCAAGGAGGTCGAGACCAAGGAGCAGATCGCTGCGACCGCGGGCATCTCCGCCGGTGACCAGTCGATCGGCGACCTGATCGCCGAGGCTCTGGACAAGGTTGGCAACGAGGGTGTCATCACCGTCGAGGAGTCCAACACCTTCGGCCTGCAGCTCGAGCTCACCGAGGGCATGCGCTTCGACAAGGGCTACATCTCGGGCTACTTCGTCACCGACGCAGAGCGTCAGGAAGCCGTCCTGGAGGATCTCTACATCCTGCTGGTCAGCTCCAAGGTGTCGACCGTCAAGGATCTGCTGCCCCTGCTGGAGAAGGTCATCCAGTCCGGTAAGCCGCTGCTGATCATCGCCGAGGACGTCGAGGGCGAGGCGCTCTCCACGCTCGTCGTCAACAAGATCCGTGGCACCTTCAAGTCCGTCGCCGTCAAGGCTCCGGGCTTCGGTGACCGTCGCAAGGCCATGCTGCAGGACATCGCGATCCTGACCGGTGGCCAGGTCATCAGCGAAGAGGTTGGCCTCTCGCTGGAGACCGCTGACGTCGCACTGCTGGGCCAGGCCCGCAAGGTCGTCATCACCAAGGACGAGACCACCATCGTCGAGGGCGCCGGGGATTCCGACGCCATCGCCGGCCGGGTGGCCCAGATCCGCGCCGAGATCGAGAACAGCGACTCCGATTACGACCGCGAGAAGCTGCAGGAGCGCCTGGCCAAGCTGGCCGGTGGCGTTGCGGTGATCAAGGCCGGAGCTGCCACCGAGGTGGAGCTCAAGGAGCGCAAGCACCGCATCGAGGACGCCGTTCGCAACGCGAAGGCCGCCGTCGAAGAGGGCATCGTCGCCGGTGGTGGCGTGGCGCTGCTGCAGGCCGCTCCCTCGCTGGACGATCTGAAGCTCGAAGGCGATGAGGCCACTGGCGCCAACATCGTCCGGGTCTCGCTGTCGGCTCCGCTCAAGCAGATCGCCTTCAACGGTGGCCTGGAGCCGGGTGTCGTCGCGGAGAAGGTCTCGAACCTTCCCTCGGGTCACGGCCTGAACGCCGCGACCGGCGTGTACGAGGACCTGCTGGCCGCCGGCGTTGCCGACCCGGTCAAGGTCACCCGCTCGGCGCTGCAGAACGCAGCGTCCATCGCGGCGCTGTTCCTCACCACTGAGGCCGTCGTCGCCGACAAGCCGGAGAAGGCCGCCGCACCTGCGGGCGACCCGACCGGTGGCATGGGCGGCATGGACTTCTGATTTTTGGAAGTTCCTAGTTCTACACGGAAGGCCCGGCTCGCTTGCGAGCCGGGCCTTTTCGTGTGCCGGGGGACCTACTCGAGCTCGCGCAGCGGCGTCGGCTTGAGTAGCAGCGTCGCGATCACGCTGATGGTGGCCGTCGTCACCAGGTAGGCGCATGCGATCCAGGGCGAGCCACCGGCCCCACCGATCAACGCCGTGAGGATGAGCGGCGTCAGGCCCGACGCGTACACACCGGACAGCTGGTACACGGTCGACAGCCCGGTGTAGCGAATCCGGGCCGGGAACAGCGAGGCGTAGAGCGTGCCCTGCGCGCCGTAGAACAGCGCGTGAATGACGCCGAACACCACGAGCAACGCCAGCGCGTAGAGCCAGATGTTCCCGGTGCCGAACAGGGCGAAGACCGGGAAGACCGCGATGGCATATGCCGCGATTCCGGTGGTGTACACCCGCTTTGCGCCGAACCGGTCGGTGAGTAACCCCGAGACCGGCAGGAGCGCCGCCATCAGCAGTGCGGCGGCCGTGACGGAGATCAGAACCGGGACCTTGTCGAGTTTGAGGGTGCTCGTCGCATAGGCGATCGCGAAGACGCCCCACGTGTTGAAGGCGGCTCCCTCGCCCCATCGCGACAGCATGCCGAGCACCGTCGAGCGGAGCACGGGCGGTTTGAAGATCTCACGCAGGGGAACCGCGGCGCGGTCGTCGCTGTCACGCACCCGCTCGAAGGACGGTGTCTCGCTGGCCCGCAGACGCACCACGACGCCGAAGATCACCAGCACGATGCTGAGCAGGAACGCGATTCGCCACCCGTACGTCAGGAAGGCGTCATCGGGAAGGGTGATCTGAAGCAGGGCGAAGACACCGGTGCCCAGCGCGAGGCCAAGCGCCAGGCCGACCTGCGGGATGCTGCCGAACAGGCCGCGGCGCTTCGGCGGGCTGTGCTCGACCGCCAACAGGACTGCGCCCGCCCACTCGCCACCCAGTGCGAAGCCCTGCACGATGCGCAGCAGCAACAGCAGGATGGGCGCCAGCACGCCGATCTGCGCTGCGGTGGGCAGCACACCCATCAGCGCCGTCGCGCCGCCCATCAACAGCATCGTGAAGGCCAGCGTCTTCTTGCGCCCGATCCGGTCTCCGACGTGGCCGAAGACGAAGCCGCCGATCGGCCGCACCAGGAAGCCGACCGCGAACGTCGCGAACGACAGCAGGGTCCCGACGAACGTCGACTGGTCCGGGAAGAACGCATGGTTGAAGACCAGGCTGGCAGCGGTCGCGTAGAGGAAGAAGTCGTACCACTCGATTGTCGTGCCGACCAGGCTCGCCCACAGCGCCGTGCGGGCCTGCGGTGAGATGGTGGCGCTCTGATCGTCGGTGACGACGGGCGCATTGGTGACAGTCACATCGAACAGCTAGGCCACATGCGAGCCGGTGTTCACAGGGTTGCAACCGTGATGATCGCAACTGATCGCGCTGGCTCAGCCCTCGGAGAGTGGCACGCAGTCCTCTCCGCAGCCCGATGCGGAGGGGGTGCGGGGCGTGGCGGACCGGTGCAGCACCGCTCGCGTCGGCGTCGCGCGCAGCCCGTCGCCGTGCACCTCGGCGCGCCCGTCGACGATGAGCGAGTAGCCGCCCTGTTCGTTGGGCGGCCATAGCAGTGTGACACCTGCATGCTCAATCACGTTGCGGCGAGTGGTGTTTCCGATGGAGCCGATGTTGAACACGCCGTCCGAGACGGCCGTGTCGATGGAGACGGTGTGCGCGCGGAAATCGTCGCCGACCGTGATGAGGTAGCCGAGCCCGAAGTCGCTCAGCGCATCGGACAGACGGTCGAGATCCACCTTGATGCTCATGTGGCGAGGGTACGGGCCACACTCGTGAATTCTGAATTAAGCATCAGCAAACCATTGACGCAGACGTCAATGACACCCATATACTCGCCGTGCGGCAGGGGGCCGCCATTGAGGGGGATTTTGTGAACGCTGTTTCTGTTCGACCGCAGACGAAGTTCGCCGCCGCGTTGGTGGCCGCCGGTGTGGTCTCGGCGGCATCGATCGTCGGGGTGCCGGAGTACCGTGGCCTGCCAGCTATCACCACGGATGTGGCGAACGCGTCGGTGGTCACGGACGCGCTGTACAAGCTGGGCGACGCCGTCAATGGCGTCGCGGCAGGCGTGACCATCGCGTTGGATGGTGCGTTCTCGTTGCCGTTCGATGCCCTCACGGCCATCGCCGCCGCCGCGCAGAACCCGGCTCTGAGCCCGAACGTGCTGTCCTGGCTGGTTCAGCGGTACGTCAACCCGTCCGCCAGCTACATGCCCTACACATACGCGTGGGACATCAGGGCGTACTCGATTGAGCCGCTGGCCGAACTGCTGCCGAATCCGTTCGGGCCGGCCATCATCAACGCCGTCGAGCAGATCTCCAATGCGATCGGCACCGCACTCTCCCACCTACCCAGCTCGGCTCCCGGAGTGGATGCGACGGATGCGTTCTGGGGCACCGACATCGGCCGCACGCTCGCTGCCGTTAACTACGCCGTCACCGCGCCCGTGTGGATGCTGTACAACACCGTGTACTACCTGGGCTATCTGCCAGCAGACCTGGAGGCGACCTTCGAGTCGGCGATTCGGAATCCGAGTGAGATCCCCGGCTTGGTGAGCAATCTGGTGTACGGGCTGCTGTCGCCGAGTTACGGGCTACTCGGGGGTCTGCTGGACGCCGCCGCCAGGCCGTTCAACACTCTGCCGGGGCCGATTGGCGAGCTGGCGAGCAGCGTCTTCACGGCCATCTCCGACAGCGTCGACCACCTGCTGTCGCGGCTGCCCGACCCGATCTCGCCGAACCAGTCCCTATTGGGCCAGAGTTCGGCGCAGTTCACCGTCACGGCGGACGAGCCGAACGCGTTGCCGGAGGCATCGCTCGAGGTCCCCGGCGCTATCGCGTTGGCGAGTGTCGATCCGGTCGAGAAGAAGGTCGAGGCAACGGATTCCGACCTGAACACGCCTCTGGACACACCGCAGGACACGCCTCCGGCGGCCGGTGGTGTCGCTGCGGATGAGACACCCGCCACGGACACGGACGTCCCCGAGGTCAAGGACGACAAGCCGGTGACGGACACGGTGAAGTCGGGTAACAAGGTCAGCCCCGGCGATAAGTTCGTCAACCAGATCAAGGGGGCGCTGGCCAAGGGTAAGACGGTCGAGGAACCGAAGGCTACGTCGACCCCGGTCGACGGCAATGTCAAGGCCGGCGATGTCAAGGCCGGCGGGCCTGAGGGTCCCGCCGACTCGGATTCAGGAGCCGCTGACTCGCCTGCGGCCGCATAGGTTGACGTCGCATAGGTTGGCATAGAAGGGGGCCCGGTCTTCTCGCGAAGACCGGGCCTCTCTCATGTGCGCACGCTCGGCGCCGGTTGACGGCCGCGCACCAGCTTGCCGGGCAGCGAATCGGTTGGCACACCGTGCTCGGCGATGACCTCACCCGACACGATCGTCGCGACGTACCCGTCGGCGCTCTGGTCGAGTCGACGCCCGCCGCCTGGCAGGTCATGGGCGATGACGGGCTTGTGCAGATGCACGGCCGCGTGGTCGATGACGTTGAGGTCGGCCTTGTGGCCCACCGCGATTCGGCCCCGGTCGGCCAGCCCTGCGACGCGGGCGGGAACCGACGTCAGTTCGCGGACCGCCTCGGCCACCGACAGTCGACCAGCTGCGCGGTCGCGTGCCCAGTGCGCCAGCATGTAGGTGGGAAAGCTTGCGTCACAGATCATTCCGTAGTGTGCGCCGCCATCGCCGAGGCCAAGGACCACGTCCTCGCGGCGGAGCAGGCGAGCCACGGTGTCCAGGGAGGCGTCGCGGAAGTTGGCCAGCGTGATCAGCAGCATGGCGTGGCCGTCATCGTCGAGCAGCCGGTCGTAGGCCTCCTCAAGCGGGCTGACCCCGCGGGCCTGCGCCCGGGCGCCGATGCTCTGCGACGGGTCGGGCTCGTAGTTGGGCGGATCACCCAGCGGGAACATCCAATTCCACGCCTGCACCGCGAACATCAGTGGGTGGCCGTCGCTTGCCGGTGTGTCGGCCAGGATGCGCGCCCGGACTTCGGGTTTGCGCATCACGGCGACGCGCTCGGCCAACGGGAGGTGGGCGATCTCGCGGTAACTCGGATAGAGCACGAACGGGTTGCCGCTCAGCTCCAGGCCTATCACCAGACCGATCGGGCGCGGGAAGACCTGCGCGGTGACCTCACCACCCGCGGCGTTCGCCTTCTCGACCATCGTGAGCCCGTCCTCGAAGAACGGGTCGCCGGCATTGCCGATCGCGAGGGTGAACGTCACCGGCAGACCGACGTCCTCTGCGACGTCGAACACCGTCTGCAACGCGGGCGCGAAGTCACCGGCAACCAGGTCGGGAACGAACTGGATCAGTCCACCGCCGGCGTCCTTGACGCCCCGGGCGATGGCCTCGATCTCGGCGTGACCGGCTTCGAAACTCGGTATGGGATTGCCGCTCTCGGACTTGTGCAGAGTCAGCCGCGACGATGCGAAGCCCAGCGCTCCGACTCGAACGGCCTCCTCGGCGAGCTTGCGCATCAGCGCCAGGTCCTCGTCGGTCGCGGGTTCGCGATCGACGCCGCGCTGGCCCATCACGTACACCCGCAGCGGGGAGTGGGGCAGGAACGCCGCGACATCGATATCCCGGCGCCGGTCCTCCAGCGCGTCGAGGAACTCCGGGAACGTCTCCCACGTCCACGGCAGCCCGTCGACCATCACGACGCCGGGGATGTCCTCCACGCCGGCCATGAGGTCGACGAGCGTCTCGTGGTCGTCGGCCCGGCACGGGGCGAAACCGACACCGCAGTTGCCCATCACCGCGGTCGTCACGCCGTGAGACGACGACGGCGACATGCGATCAGACCAGATGGCCTGCCCGTCGTAGTGCGTGTGCAGATCGATGAAGCCCGGGGTGACGAGCAGCCCCGTCGCGTCGATCTCGCGCGCTGCCGAACCCTCGACAGCGCCCACCGCCTCGATGACCCCGTCGGCGATCGCGACATCGCCGACGTATGGCTCACCACCGAGGCCGTCGACGATGGTTCCGTTGCGGATGAGCAAGTCGTAGGCCATACACCTGAATCTACGACGGTGTCGCACCCACATGCCACGATGGATCGATGATCGATCACTTCGGCATCAACTGCAGCGATTGGGAGAAGTCGAAGGACTTCTACGACAAGGTTCTCGGCGTGCTCGGTTTCACCCGTCAGATGGATTACGGCGTGGCCATTGGCTACGGCGTGGACGGCCATCCGCACTTCTGGATCGGCGATGCGTCGGCGGGTGACGCCGCGGGTCCCAATCGCGAGGTGCATATCGCGTTCGTGGCGAAGGACCCCGAGGCGGTGCAGACCTTCTTCCACACCGCGGTGGCGCTGGGAGTGGAACCACTGCACGAGCCCAGGCTGTGGCCGGAGTACCACGCGAGCTACTACGGCGCCTTCGTCCGCGACCCCGACGGCAACAATGTCGAGGCCGTGTTCCACGGCGGCGGCCCGAAGGGTTAGACCCTTCCCGGGTCAGAGGTTGTTCTCTCGCAGCCAGGAGCGGATGCGTCGACGAGCGTTGGCATACGGCGACGACGTGTTGAGCTGGATCATTCGCCCTGCGGTGTACTTGTCGTACCAGGGCTTCCCATACAGGTCTTCATCGCTCATCTTCAAGACCAGAGAGAGCACACGGGACTCAGCTGCAGTGAAACGGTCGAGCAGTTCGGTCCAGCTGAGGCTGGCGTAGTCGCGGTAGAACTGCTGCGCTAAATCCCCAAGTTGATTCCAGTTGTATCCGGACGCTGGGAATGAGGGCTCAACGCCTGCGTTGCGTTGCTCATGCCACGTCAGTATGAGTTCGTTCCATCCGAGTAGATAAGCCAGAAGATCCGCTGGACTCATAAGCGTGTTCGCCTTGTGTCCTGGCAGAGATTTCTCGCGGACCTGTTCGGCCGGCACTCGCCCGAGGTCGCGCATCAACTTTTCGTACTCGCCGGTGATGGCATGCACTAGCTCTTCCTTTGAAGACGGCACAGCCAAAGTCTGTTTCCCTTCCCAGCAGATCAGATCCTGTCTCAGGACTTGCAAGTCGCATGACTCTCACGCAATGTTGCGCGGGGTACGGCGCCAGCCCACGAGCAGCAGTACCAGCAGAGCCAACCACGCGATGACACCCACGCCCGTCGACACCTTCGCAATGAGCTCGCTGACCCCGAGCGCGCCCTCGCCGAACCATCGGCTCAGCACCGACTCCGTCCGGCCTGCGTCGTCGAAGTCCGCGATCGCGAAACCGAAGGCGGCCATCGCCAGCCATATGACGATCTGTGCGGCGGCCTGGCCGGACGTCAGCCGGATTGGACGGCCGGGTTGGCGATACGCCAGAACCGTCGTCAGCCCGAGCAGCACCACCAACGCCGGTACGACCGTGACCATCATGATGATGAACATCCAGCCCCACTCCACGCCGAATAGGCCGCGCCCCAGCCACACCCACGCGATGAGCAGCACGTTCAGTGGAATGCTGCACCACAGCACCGAGTTGCGAAGGCGATCCATCACCGCACCGTAGGCGTAACTTTGGCGGACATGGCGCAAGTAAACATCGACGCGGCGCGCGAACTGCTCCGCGACTCCTTCACCCGGCTCATCGAGCACGCCGACGACATCACCGACGGACTGACCGACGCGGTGTCGTCGTACCGTCCGACACCGGAGGCCAACAGCATCGCGTGGCTGCTCTGGCATAGCGCGCGTGTGCAGGACGCCCAGCTGTGCGATATCGCCGGGACCGAGCAGGTGTGGCTGCGCGACGGCTGGGTCGACAAGTTCGCCCTCGATCTCCCGCGCGACGCGCATGGCTACGGGCACACGCCCGAGGAGGTCGGCAAGGTTCGTGCGTCGGCGCAACTGCTGGCCGGCTACTACCACGCGGTGCACCGGATCACGCTCGAGTTCGTCGCGGGTGTGACGGCCGAGGAACTCGAGCGCATCGTCGATCAGAACTGGACCCCGCCCGTCACGGCAAGTGCCCGCCTCGTCAGCATCATCGACGACTGCGCGCAGCACCTCGGTCAGGCGGCCTACGTCAAGGGCATCGCGCCTGAATGAGGCAGGTCCGATGGTGGCCGTTCATCGCGCTGCCGCTGATGGTGTTGCTGGGGCTTGCGGTCGGCACGGAATCCACCCGGGTCGATGACTGGTTCATCCGGACCGGCGACGCCCATCCGGCGCTGGGCTGGCTGCTGTTCTTCACCGCGGGCCTGACGCAGGCCGTCGTGCTGGCGATCGGCATCGCTGTGGCGGCCTACCGGCGACGCGGGCGGCTGGTCGTGGTCATGCTGGGGGCGCCGCTGGTCGCCATGGTGGCGGTGCGCCTGGTCAAGCCGTTGTTCGGCCGCACCAAGGGCGGCGCGCTGGCCTATCCCAGTGGTCACACCACGCTGGCCGTGGTGGTGATCTGTCTGCTGGTGGTGCTGGCCGGTGTCACCGCGTGGGTGGTGGCCGGTGCCGTCATCGCTGTGTTGCTCGGCATGCTGGGCCAGTCGTTCACCTACCACTACTTCACCGACACCCTCGGCGCTGTTCTGCTCGGAACGGCCGTGGTGTGTCTGGCGGTCTGGGCGGCCGGACTTGACAGGTGTCAACCCGAGTGCGACGTGGATCACAGCTGTGGTTAACATGGGGCCATGACAGCAACGCCCGAAGTTTCCGCGCCAGGTTCCGGCCTCCCGGAGGGCGCCATCCTCAACCCCGCCACAGGTGCCGTCGCAGGCACCGTGCGCTGGACCGACCCGGCCGACGTCAGCCGCATCGCCGCAGGCCTGCGCGTCGCCCAACGGGAATGGGAGGCGCGGGGCGCCGCGGGCCGAGCGAAGGTGATGGCGCGCTACGCCGTCTGGCTCGGTGAGCACCGCGACGAGATCGAGTCACTGCTGATCGCCGAGACCGGCAAGTCCGCGACGGACGCCGCCCAAGAGGTCCCGCTGCTGATCATGATCGCGTCGTACTACATCAAGACGATGGAGAAGGCGCTGGCGCCGGAGACTCGGCCGGCACCGCTGCCGTTCCTGTCGATCAAGAAGATCGCCGTGCACTACCGGCCGCGTCCGGTCGTCGGGATCATCGCGCCGTGGAACTACCCCGTCGCCAACCTCCTGATGGATGGCATCGCCGCGCTGGCCGCGGGCTGCGCCGTACTGCTCAAGCCGTCGGAGCGCACACCGCTGACCGCCGAGCTGCTGCTGAAGGGTTGGCTCGACTCGGGTGCGCCTGAGGTGATGGCGATCGTTCAGGGCGCCCGCGAGGCCGTCGAGGCCGTCGTCGACAACGCCGACTACATCCAGTTCACCGGCTCCAGCGCAACGGGCGCGAAGGTGATGGAGCGGGCCGCGCGCCGGCTCACGCCCGTCAGCCTCGAACTCGGCGGCAAGGATCCGATGATCGTGCTCGAGGATGCCGACGTCGATCTGGCAGCGCACGCCGCGGTGTGGGGTGCGATGTTCAACGCTGGCCAGACGTGTGTGTCGGTGGAGCGGGTCTACGTGCTCGACCAGGTGTATGACCAGTTCGTCGACGCCGTGGTGCGCGACGTGAAGAACCTGAAGATGGGCGCGGGCGAGGGCCACGACTTCGGCGCGCTGATCGACGACAGTCAGGTGGCCGTGACCGATCGGCACGTCGCCGATGCCGTTGCCAAGGGTGCCAGGGCGCTCACCGGTGGGCAGCGCCACGAGGGCGTCGGGAGCTTCTACCCGCCGACGGTGCTCGTCGACGTCGACCACTCGATGCTCTGTATGACAGAGGAGACGTTCGGCCCGACCCTGCCGATTATGAAGGTGTCGAGCGTCGCCGAGGCGGTGCGCCTGGCCAATGACAGCCCGTACGGGTTGAGCGCGTCGGTGTTCTCGCGTGACATCGACCGGGCAAAGGATGTTGCGCTTGAATTGGATTGCGGCGCAGTGAATGTCAATGACGTGATCTCGAACCTGATGTGCACCACGGCCCCGATGGGCGGGTGGAAGACCTCAGGCATCGGCGCGAGGTTCGGCGGCGCGGACGGTGTGCGCAAGTTCTGTCGTCAGGAGGCCGTCGTCGTGCCGCGGACCACGGTCGGCGCGGGCGGGAACTACTACAACAACTCGCTCAAGGCGCTCAAGCGGATGAACACGCTGATGACCAAGCTGGCACTGCGTCGACCGAGGCGGGTCGCCAAGTAGTCGCCGGGTAGCGCACGGCACCGTACGTTCATCTGGCCGTCACCCCCGTGTATGCGGGGGTCGATACGTTGCGCCGGTGATGTTGGACGGTTCTGCCCTCGATGACTACACCGTGCGCGACGACGATGACGATGATCCCGTGCTGCTGGTCCGGCGCACCGGCGAGGTCGTCGACACCTGGCGCGAGGGTTACCCGTACGACGAGCGGATGAGCCGCGACGAGTACGAGCAGCAGAAGCGTCTGCTGCAGATCGAACTGCTCAAGCTGCAGAAGTGGAGTCAGGCCAACGGGCACCGGCACGTCATCGTGTTCGAGGGTCGCGACGCCGCAGGCAAGGGCGGCACCATCAAGCGGTTCATGGAGCACCTGAATCCGCGCGGTGCGCGCGTCGTCGCGCTGGAGAAGCCAACTGAGCGGGAACGCACGCAGTGGTACTTCCAGCGCTACGTTCCGCACCTGCCCGCGGCGGGGGAGGTCGTGCTGTTCGACCGGTCCTGGTACAACCGCGCGGGCGTCGAACGCGTGATGGGGTACTGCTCGCCCAAGCAGCACGCGGAGTTCATCCGGCAGGCGCCGCTGTTCGAGCAAATGCTGGTCAACGACGGCATCAGCCTGACCAAGCTGTGGTTCTCGGTGACCGCTGCCGAGCAGCGCACCCGCTTCACCATCCGCCAGGTCGACCCGGTCCGGCAGTGGAAGCTCTCACCGACCGACCTCGCGTCGCTGGACAAGTGGGAGGACTACACGGCGGCCAAGGAGGACATGTTCGCCTGGACCGATACCGAGGCGGCACCGTGGACCGTGGTGAAGAGCAACGACAAGAAACGCGCCAGGATCAACGCGATGCGCTACGTCCTCGGTAAGTTCGACTACGACAACAAGGATCACGAGGTGGTCGGCCGCGCCGATCCGCTCATCGTGGGACGCGCACTGGCGGATTGAGACCCGGCACTGGCCATCGGCTCGCCGGCTCGCGTCCAGGAGAGGAGGACGCGCCGTGCGGTTCGTGGCTGCGCTCCTCTTCTGGCTGCTGACGACGGTGGCGCTCGCGGTGGCGGTGCCCGCGATGTGGGCCCAGCACAACGTCGTCGACGAGGGCGGCTACGTCGCGCTGGCACAGGCCGCGGCCACCGAACCGCCGCTGCAGAACGCGATGGCCCTGGAGCTGACCGACCAGCTGGTGAACCTCGCGGGGAACAGCGGCTATGACGTGACCCCCGATCTGTTGCGCGGTGCGGCGACGAATTACACGCGCAGCGCCGCGTTCCCCGGCCAGTTCGCGACGGCCAACCGGATCGCCCACCGGTGGATGTTCACCGATGTGGTGTCGCAGTCCGATGAGTCGGGGCGCTGGGAGATCGACCTGTCGCCGATGCTCGCCGATCGCTCGTTTCAGCAGACCCTGAGTGACTTCGGCATCAGCGCGCCGTCGACGCTGACGGTGCCGTTGACGGAGAACGTGTCCGATTCGCTGCGGCCGGGACAACTGCGCCAGCTGTCCACATGGGGTCCGTGGGCGAGCGTCGGGGCGGCCGTCCTGGCGGGCGTTTTCGCGCTGCTGACGCTGGCTGTTGCGCGGCGACGGGGTAAGGCCCTTGCGGCCCTGGGGGTTTCGGCGCTGGTGGTCGGTGCAGCCGGTTGGGCGGCCATCGAGGTGGGACGCCGCTACATCGACAAGGCGCTCGATGCCACCTCGGGCGGGATCCGGCAGGTCGCTGACGCGATGGTCGGTCACGCCGTGGACAGTCTGCACCTGTGGCTGAACCTGACGTTGGCCGCGGGCGTCGCGCTGGTGGCGTTCGGGGTCGTCGTGGCGATGCTCGGCGGGTTGCGCCGGCGCGACTGACTTGGCTTGTTGCGCGGCCGCGTGCGAAGAACGCTTAGCCAAGCTTGCCATTCGTGACCGCGACTGTCAGTCTCGTTGGACCATGCCATTCCTCACGGACGTCGGGCCGCAACAGCCGGTGACCACGACACCGTCACTCGTGCCGGGCGCACTTCGGCGGATCAGTGTCATCGACACTCATCAGACTGAACCCGGGGGATCGGACGTCACCCTGCGGGGCCGCGACGTGGTGGCGCGCGCATCAGGCGTCGAGGTGCTCGACCATGTCGAACTGCGTGCGCATCTCACCGACCGCGTCATCGACGCCATCGACATTGTCGACGTCATCGACGACGGCCGCCTCACTGAGCTGACGGGCAACCGCGTCGGGCCGGGGTTTCGCTCCGCGGTAGCGCGAGTCGTACCAGCCGACGCGGCGCGCGCCAGCCTGCTGCACCTGCTGCTCGACGACTGGGCCGGTGCCGCGCTGGTATCCGGCTACGCACTGATGGCCCAGGCGGCAACGCGAGGCGACGAGGAGCGGCTGCCCGTCAGCGTCACCGACAACCTGGCCCCGATCTGCGCGGGCTTCGCCCAAGACGCCTTCATGGTCACCTACGCCCAGAGCAACGGGGTCATCCCCACGGTGCGCGGCCCGGTCGCGCCGGCACTGGACGCGCTGCGCGACGTCGAACCGCTGCGCCCGCACGGCATGCGCCGACACCGACGCATCGACCTGCAGCCCGGCGATGCCGACTCGGCCGAGTTCGACGCCCACTTCCGCGACTCGCACGTCGACGGTGCCGGGATCGAGACCATCCTGCACGAGTACACCGTGGCGGGCGTTGTGGACGTGTCTGCCCGCACCGTCGTGTCGGTCGATGCGAGAGTGCACGTGCTGCCATGGCAGGAGTGCCCCAGCGCGATCACCAGCGCGCTGCGCATACGAGGTATGGCGCTGTCGGATCTGCGTCACCGCATCAAGGGTGAGTTGGTCGGCACCAGCACCTGCACCCACCTCAACGATACGTTGCGCTGCCTGGGCGACCTCGACGCCCTGCTGGAGGCGAGGCTAGGGCTCGATGACGTGTGACGGGTCGGGCCTGCGCTCCGGCGGCGCCTGGCTGTAGTCGCCCCACGGCCCGTCGCGGCGCTGCACCGCGGCGCGCACACCCTCGGTTGCTGCGACGTCGATGAACTCGAGCGCGTCGGGAGTGTTGCGCATCAGCCCGTCGAGAATGCCGCCGAGGGTCTGGGTGGACGCCAACCCCATGTTCTCGTAGGCCTGGTTCACGATGAGCTTCTGAGCCTGCAACTGCGACAACGGGATTCGGGCCAGCATGCCCGCGACCTCGGCGACGCGGGCCTCCAGGCGCTCGAACGGCACCGACTCGTTGATCAACTCGGCCGCCGCGGCCTCGACACCGGTCAGCGGTTCCCCGGTTAGCGCGTGCCACTTGGCCTTCGCCAGGCCGAGGCGGTAGATCCACATGCCGGTGAGGTAGGCGCCCCACATCCGGCTGTACGGCGTGCCGATGACGGCGTCGTCGCTGGCGATGACGATATCGGCGCACAGCGCGTAGTCGCTGGCCCCGCCGACGCACCAGCCGTGCACCTGGGCGATCACCGGTTTTGATGCCCGCCAGATCGCCATGAACTTCGGCGTGGGTCCCGTCGAACCTGACGACACCATGGCGAAGTCCTTGCCCGGATCCCAGCGGCCGTCGGTGTTCATCGCGTCGCCCCATTGCGCGAAGCCGCCGCCGAAGTCGTAGCCGCCGGAGAACGAGCGCCCCGCGCCGCGCAGCACGATCACCTTGATCTCTGGGTCGCGCTCGGCCAGGCTGACCGCCGCCTCGATCTCGTCGGGCATGGGCGGCACGATCGTGTTGAGGTGGTCGGGCCGGTTCAGCGTGATGGTGGCCACCGGCGACTGCGCCTTGTAGAGCAGGGTCTCGAAACTCTGGGCCATGACTGAAGTCGAGTCACTGCCGGACCGGAAGTCAAGAACCTCCGCTAGAACCGGTCACCCCGCGGAGACGGGTCCGGCCCACGGTGGGACGGGTCTGCGGCCCGGACCTCCCCGCCAATCTTGATGTTCGGTGTGCGGAAGTACGCCCACCCGACCATGAGGACTACCGCCATCGCAACGAACGCGATGGAACTCTGAAGATCCGGCAGGCCCGCGGCGAACAGCACCGGGATCGCAACGGCCGTCGCAGTCCAGTAGATGCGGCGCTTCACCGCCCGCTTCGGCAGCCGGCTCGTATCCCAGCCCGGCACCACGAGTCCGACGACCAGAAGCGCCAGACCGACGTAGAAGAGGATCAGGGACGTGGTGCTCATGGCTCCACTCTATGGCGGTTCGACCAACCCGCCCAACATGCCGTTGGTATTACCGTAAGTTCGTCGGCATGCTGCGTGTCATTCAGTGGGCCACCGGAACCGTAGGCCGCCACGCGGTCGCCGCGGTGCACCGTCATCCCGACCTCGAACTGGTCGGGGCATTGGTCTACGGCGAGTCCAAGGTCGGTCGGGACGTCGGGGAGGTCTGCGGCATCGGCGAAATCGGTGTCACCGCAACGCGTGACCGCGACGAGATCATCGCGCTGGACGCCGACTGCGTGCTGTACATGCCGCAAGGCGAGATGAACCCGATGGGTGCACTGCGGGACATCTGTGCCCTGCTCGCGTCGGGCAAGAACGTCGTATCCACGGCGGTGACGGCGCTGATCTATCCCGTCAGCATGGGGCAGGGCGTGGTCGACAAGCTCGAGGCGGCGTGCGCCGAGGGGAGCTCGTCCTTCCACGCCACGGGTATCGAACCCGGTTGGGCCGCAGAGGTTCTGCCGCTCACGATGTCGAGCCTGTTCAGTCGCATCGATTCGCTGCTGGTGCAGGAACTACTGGACTACAGCACCTATGGCAGTGCCGACATGCTGTTCGACATCATGGGCTTCGGCAGGGCACCCGATGCGCCGGTCCCGCTGGCCGATCCGGTGCTCGCCGGCTCGACGTTCAAGGCGTCACTCATGCTGGTCGCCGACGGCCTCGGCGCCTCGATCGACGACTTCGCCTACGACCGCCGTGTGGCCGTCACCGCCGAGGCCTTCGACGTCACGGCCGGGCGGATCGAGGTGGGCACCGTCTCGGCGCAGCGGTTCAGCTGCTCCGCGATCATCGGCGGCCGACCCGCGCTGACCATCGAGCACATCACCCGCCTGCGCGAGGACCAGGCTCCGGACTGGCCGACCGGACGCGGCTGGAAGGTGACCGTCGAGGGCAGTCCCTCGATGGTGCTCGAGTCGCGCATCGCGGCCCATGGTGAGGATGAGACGGATCAGGGCTGCCTCGGCACCGCGATGCATGCCGTGCACGCCATCGCACCGGTATGCGAAGCGGCACCGGGCATCCGGACGTTCCTCGATCTGCCGACCATCATCGGCCGAGGCGTTCTGAGCTGAGCCTCTACTCGCCCAACGTGCGGTGCAGGAACTCGTAGATCAGCGCTGACCGGAACGCGGTCTGGGCGTTGTCGGCGGCGCCGGCGTGACCGCCTTCCACGTTCTCGTAGTACTGCACCGGGTGCCCGGCGGCCTCCAGTGCGGCGGTCATCTTGCGGGCGTGCCCGGGATGCACCCGGTCATCGCGCGTCGACGTCGTCATCAGCAGCGGGGGATACCGTCGGTCAGCCGAGATGTTCTGGTACGGCGAGTATTCCGAGATGAACTCCCAGTCGTCCGGGTTGTCGGGGTCGCCGTACTCGGCCACCCACGACGCGCCGGCCAGCAGCAGGTGGTAGCGCTTCATGTCGAGCAGCGGAACGCTGCACACCAGGGCGCCGAACAGGTCGGGGTACTTCGTCAGCATGATGCCCATGAGCAGTCCGCCGTTGCTGCCGCCCTGGGCGCCGAGCTGATCGACGGTCGTGATGCCGCGCGCGACCAGATCGGCGGCAACCGCGGCGAAGTCCTCGTGCACCAGGTGTCTGCCCTCGCGCATCGCCTGCGTGTGCCACCGCGGCCCGTACTCACCGCCGCCACGGATGTTGGCCAGCACGTAGGTGCCGCCGCGCGACAGCCACAACCGGCCGAGCACACCGCCATAGGCCGCGGTGCTGGAGTTCTCGAATCCGCCGTAGCCGCCGAGCAACGTCTTGCCGGGGCCGCTCGCGCTGCGATGCCCGACCACGAAGTACGGGATCATCGTCCCATCGGCCGACGCCACGAAGTGCTGGTTCACCTCGATGTCGGAGGCGTCGAAGAACGCAGGCGCGCTCTTGATCTCGGAGAGTTCGTCGCCGACCCGGCCCCACAGGAGTCGCGACGGCGTATCGAATCCGCTTGAGTCCAGGAATATCTCGTCACCGTACTCATCGGCCGCCACCACCACGGTGTTGGTGTTCGGCGGGATGCCCTCGACGGGCTCGCGTGTCCAGGTCCCTGGGGTGACCACCTCGATGCGGCTCGCCACGTCCACCAGCGTCACCAGAATCAGCCGGTCACGCGTCCAGGTGTAGCTCTGCAGGCTGGTGTGCTCGTCCGGTTCGAAGACAACAGTGAGATCGGCCGTGCCGGAGAGGAATTCCTCGTACTTGGTGGCCAGAAGCGTGCCGGTCGGGTGTGTCGTGCCGCCCACCGTCCAGTCGCTGCGCGGCCGGATCAACAGCCACTCGCGGTGTATCGACGTGCCGGCATCGGTGGGGACGTCGAACTTGAGCAGCTCGCCGTTGCGCAGTTCGTAGCGGTCACGATTGAAGAAGTCGAGTGACCTCGAGATCAGCAGCCGCTCGAACCCCGGCGTCGGGTCGTAGCCAGCGCCGACACTCACGTCGGAGACCTCGCCCTCGAACACCGTCTCGGCGTCAGTGAGGGGCTGACCCCGTCGCCACCGCTTGACGACGCGCGGGTAGCCGGAGTCGGTCAGCGAGCCCGGTCCGAAGTCGGTGCCCACGATCACGGCATCGGCTCCCTCCCAGCCGATATCGGTCTTCGCCTCCGGTAGCTCGAATCCGCTCGCAATGAATTCGCGTGTCCGCATGTCGAATTCGCGGACCACGGTGGCATCTGAACCGCCCCTGGAGAGACTGATGAGCGCACGCGTCAGGTCCGGCTCGATGACCTCGGCGCCGGCCCACACCCAGTTCTCGCCATCGGCCTCCGCGAGCGCGTCGACATCGATGACGACGTCCCAGTCGGGCTCCTGAGAGCGGTAGCTCTCCAACGTCGTGCGCCGCCACAGGCCGCGAGGGTTGGCGCCGTCACGCCAGAAGTTGTAGAGGTGCTCGCCGCGCCGCCGCACGTACGGGATGCGGGCGTCGGTGTCGAGCACCGCCAGGGCCTCGGAGCGCATCTGTTCGAATCGTTCGCCGCCGAGCTCGGCCAGGGTCGGCTCGTTGTGCTGGGCCACCCATGCCAGAGCGTCATCGCCGGTGACGTCTTCCAGCCAGAGGTAGGGGTCCTGGAGGTTGGGGTCGGTATCAGCGCTTGGATCCACGGTTCCATTGTGGCTATCGGCGGTAATCGTGCGGCGATAGGGTGAGTGATGGCCGTGCCGAGCAGAGCACTCATCACCGCGCCCGCCGCTGAACTCCTGCGTCGACTCCAGGACAGACATGGCCCGCTGATGTTTCACCAGTCAGGCGGCTGTTGCGACGGATCATCGCCGATGTGCTACCCCGATGGGGACTTCATCGTCGGTGACCGCGACATCCTGCTGTCGATTCTCGATGTGGGCGACGGCGACGGCGTACCGGTGTGGATATCCGGGTCGCAGTTCGAGGCGTGGAAGCACACCCAACTGGTGATCGACGTGGTCCCCGGCCGAGGTGGTGGGTTCAGCCTCGAATCGCCCGAGGGTATGCGGTTCCTGTCGCGCGGACGCGCGTTCACCGCGGCCGAGAACGCGCTGCTCGACGAGCACCCACCGGTCACCGGGAGACGATTCGAGGCGGGGGAGCGACCGGTCGCAACGGGCTCTCACATCGTCGCCGAGGCCGTGGACGCCTGCCCGATACCGGCGGGACGCGCCGCGCAGGTGCACGACTAGCGGCGACGCGCGGAGTTACCGTGAAGAGGTGATTCCGCTCCCACGGGCGTGGCTCCTGACCAGTGCGATGCTCATCGGCGTCGCCACGGGCATGGTCGCGGGTGTCGCATCGAGTGCGCTGGTGACGGCGACCATCCGACCTGACGTCGTCATCGGACTCGTCGTCGGTGTGCCCAGTGCGGCCGGCATGCTGCTGGTGCTGTTGTCGGCTCGCCGGTGGGTGACGACGTTCGGTGTCGTCGTCCTCTCGATGGCCCCCGGCTGGTTCGGCGTGCTGGCCGCGATCGAGGCGGTCTCCGGTGCCTGAGCACGCGGTGGGCGAGCCGACTGGGAACTGGACGCCGCTCTTCGACACCGACGCGATCGAGGCGCAACGCGTCGAGGCACAACCGATCACCGCCACCGAACCGCCCGGCGACAGTCCGTCCGAGCCGATTCCCGCGTTCGCACCGCCCGAGGTGGTGCCGGGCACCTACGCCTACGTCAAACGCTGGACCTTCGTGCTCGTGGTCGCCGGGGTGTGGATCGTCGGCGCCGGGATCGGGGTGGCGCTCTACGAGTGGTGGTTCTCCTCGGTCGACAAGACGGCACCGGTCTTCGTGGTGTTCGTCTATGTCGTCGCGTGCACGGTTGCGAGCCTGCTGATCGCCATGATCGTCAACAAGCCGCTGCTCGCGGCGCTGGCGGTCGCGTTGATGTCGGCACCGCTGGCATCAACGGCCGCCGCAGGGGTCCTCTACGGTGCCTACGTCTTTGACTGGTTCGGCCGTTAGCGCCGCCTCGTCGCCCACTAGGCTGGGGGCGTGACTCACTATGACGTCGTCGTAATCGGAGCAGGTCCCGGCGGATATGTCGCGGCCATTCGCGCAGCGCAGCTGGGCTTGACCACCGCCATCGTCGAACCCAAGTACTGGGGCGGCGTCTGTCTCAACGTCGGGTGCATCCCGAGCAAGGCGCTACTGCGCAACGCAGAGCTGGCGCACATCTTCACCAAGGAGGCCAAGCAGTTCGGCATCAGCGGTGAGGCGAGCTTCGACTTCGGCGCCGCCTTCGACCGCAGCCGCAAGGTTGCCGACGGCCGCGTGGCGGGCGTGCACTTCCTGATGAAGAAGAACAAGATCACCGAGATCCACGGCTACGGCAAGTTCACCGACGCCAACACCGTGACCGTCGACCTCAATGACGGCGGCACGGAGACGGTGACATTCGACAACGCGATCATCGCCACCGGAAGCAGTACCCGGCTGGTGCCGGGCACGTCGCTGAGCGAGAACGTCGTCACCTACGAGAAGCAGATCCTCACCCGTGAGCTGCCCGGCTCAATCGTGATTGCAGGCGCGGGCGCGATCGGCATGGAGTTCGCCTACGTCCTGAAGAACTACGGCGTCGACGTCACCATCGTGGAGTTCCTGCCGCGTGCACTGCCCAACGAGGACGCCGAGGTCTCCAAGGAGATCGAGAAGCAGTACAAGAAGCTCGGCGTGAAGATCCTCACCGGCACCAAGGTCGAGTCGATCGACGACGATGGCACGCAGGTCACGGTCAAGGTCAGCAAGGACGGCAAGACCGAGGAACTCAAGGCCGACAAGGTGCTGCAGGCCATCGGCTTCGCTCCCAACGTCGAGGGCTTCGGGCTGGAGAAGGCCGGCGTCGAGCTGACCGATCGCAAGGCGATCGACATCGATGACTTCATGCGCACCAACGTGCCCCACATTTACGCCATCGGCGACGTCACCGCCAAGCTGCAACTGGCACATGTCGCCGAGGCGATGGGTGTGGTGGCCGCCGAGACCATCGCCGGCGCCGAGACTCTGCCGCTGGGCGACTACCGGATGCTGCCCCGCGCCACGTTCTGCCAGCCGCAGGTCGCCAGCTTTGGGCTCACCGAGGAACAGGCCCGCGCCGAGGGCTACGACGTGAAGGTGGCCAAGTTCCCGTTCACCGCCAACGGCAAGGCACATGGTCTCGGCGACCCGAGCGGTTTCGTCAAGCTGATCGCCGACGCCAAGTACGGCGAGCTGATCGGTGGCCACCTCATCGGGCATGACGTCTCCGAGCTGCTGCCCGAGCTGACCCTGGCGCAGAAGTGGGATCTGACGATCAACGAGCTGGCCCGCAATGTGCACACCCACCCGACCATGTCGGAGGCGTTGCAGGAATGCTTCCACGGCCTGGCCGGCCACATGATCAACTTCTGATCTGCCTCCGTTGCCCGTGAGAGCAGTGGTAGTCGCCGGGATCGGCGGACTGATCGTCGGCCACGTGCTGTGGCTGGTCGGTATCTCGCTGGCCATGGCGACCACCGAGGTGAGCACCTGGGTCCTCGTGGTCGCCGCGGTGTCCCTGGTCGCCGCCGTGATCGGCGGACTGCTGGGCCGACGGTTCCATCAAGCCAAGGCCTACGCCAAGGCGTGGTTCGCGTGGTGCCTGCCGATGGCTCCGGTGCTGCTGTCGGTGATCGTCCTGGGCGTCACCTACCTGTAGAGGCCGGCGCTGAGGTCTAGTCCGGGAAGTCGAGCGGGATGCGAAGCGTCGCCATCGTCGCCGCCAGGCCGTCGTACTGGCTTGCCAGCATGCAGAACTCGATGAGCTGCTTCTTGTTCAGGTAGGTAGCGAGCGCCGTCCACGTCTCGGCCGACATGGAACGTGTGATGACGAACTCGTCGGTCGCGGTGATCAGCACCCGTTGGCGGTCGGTGAGCCCATCGGCGTCGGGACCCTCGAAGATCAGGGCCTGGGTCTGCGCGTCGACGCCGCGACTGCGGGCCAGGCGGCGGTGTTGCTGCAGTTCGTACTCGCAGTTGCGCAGGTGACCGACCCGCAGGATCACCAGTTCGGCCTCCTGGCGCGACAACTTGCCAAGGCCGAGCAGTACACCGGAGTAGGGCAGCCAGGCCAGGAACAGCAGTTGGTGCTGGCCGATGACGTTGAACAGGGCGAACCGCGGCGCGCGGATGGCCCTCGCGCCGAGCTTGGCGATCACCCAGTTCAGCGGCCCGAGTTCGCGGAACCCTCCGGGTTGGATGCGTGCCGGGGCGGGGCCGCGAGCGGCCAGTTTGTCATCGTCGGGAGCGCTCACAACAGCGAGTCTAGGGATGCTTGACCAGGTATGGGGACACTGTGCTGCGGTGCTCGTTGAGGTCGAGCGCGCCGCCGAGGACCGGGAATGCGCGCTGCGGACAGTTATCGCGTTCGCACACCCGGCAACCCGCACCGATGGGGGTGGCGATCTCGCTGGACAGGTCGAGGCCCTCTGAGTAGACGAGACGGTGGGCGTGGCGCAGTTCGCAGCCCAGCCCGATCGCGAACGTCTTGCCGGGCTGGCCGTACCGCGCCGCGCGCCGCTCGACCGTGCGCGCCACCCACATGTAATGCCTGCCGTCGGGCATCTGCGCGATCTGCACACCGATCTTGCCGGGGTTGCCGAATGTCTCGTAGACGTTCCACAGCGGGCACGTGCCGCCGCTGGAGGAGAAGTGAAAACCGGTGGCGGACTGACGCTTCGACATGTTCCCCGCGCGGTCGACCCGCACGAACGACAGCGGGACGCCTCGCATCGACGGGCGTTGCAGCGTCGAGAGCCGGTGCGCGATCGTCTCGTAGCTCACCGAGTAGAACGCAGACAGCCGCTCGACGTCGTAGCGGAAGTTCTCGGCGACCCGGTGGAACTGGCTGTAGGGCAACACAATGGCCGCGGAGACGTAGTTGGCTATCCCCAGGCGGGCCAGCGTCCGGGACTCGGCACTGGTGAAGTTTCCCTCGTCGACGAGCTTGGCGATCAGATCGCCGAACTCCAGGTAGGCCAGTTCGGCGGCGAGTTTGAACACCTGCTGCCCCGAGGACAGATGCGCGCTCATCTCCAGCGTCTTGGTCTCCGGGTCGAAGCGGTGCAACACGGTGTCGCCGAGGTCGCTGCGCGTGACGATGCGCACGTCGTGCACCGCTCGCAGGCGGTCGGAGAGCTCGCGGGCCAGTTCGGTGCGGTGCATCCGCACCCGGACGGTGAGATCCTCAGCGGCGGTGTCGAGTTCGTGCAAGTAGTTCTGCCGCTGGTAGAAGAAGTCGCGGACCTCCTCGTGCGGCATCGTGATGGCCCCGCTGCCGCTGCCGTCGGCGTAGCGGCTCTCGGTGGCGGTCGCCAACTGTGTGGCGGTGAGTCGGTAGCGCTGGTGGAGGTTCACCATCGCCCGTGCCAGGGTCGGATGCGAGTTGACCAGATCCGCGAGCTCGGACGGGTCGACGTCGATACCGAGATCGCGGTCGAGTGTCACCTCCCGAAGTTCGGCGACCAGCCGGGTGTCGTCATGGGGGGCGAAGAATGTGGCGTCGACGCCGAACACCTCGGTGATGCGCAGCAGCACCGCGACGGTGAGCGGACGCACGTCGTGCTCGATCTGATTAAGGTAACTCGGCGAGATGTCGAGCATCTGCGCCAGCGCGGCCTGGCTCAAGCCGCGCTCACCGCGTAGCTGACGTACCCGCGATCCGACGAAGGTCTTGGCCACGTGAACCAGCCTAACAACGCTGTGAATGCCAACTTCGCAGCCTTTGCACCGGCCACCCTGTGGCAGTATCGAACTTCGTGAGTACCAGCGGTGCGACGGCCAAAACGCAGGCCGTGACGGGTCTTGCCAAGCAGATGCTGCCCGTCCCCGACCCCCACCCCGACGTGTTCGACGTGCAGTGGCCGCTGCGGGTTGCCGACGTCGACCGCGAGGGCAGGCTGAAGTTGGACGCGGCCACTCGCCACATTCAGGACATCGGCTCGGACCAGCTGCGTGAGATGGGCTACGAGGAGACCCATCCGCTGTGGATCGTGCGGCGCACGATGGTCGACGTGATCAGGCCCATCGAGTTCAAGGACATGCTGCGGCTGCGGCGGTGGTGTTCTGGAACCTCGAACCGGTGGTGCGAGATGCGGGTGCGCATCGACGGTCGCAAGGGCGGGCTCATCGAGTCCGAGGCGTTCTGGATCAACATCAACCGGGAGACGCAGGGCCCGGCGCGCATCTCCGACGACTTCCTCTCGGGTCTGCAGCGCACGACTGACGTCGACAGGTTGAGGTGGAAGGCCTACCTGAAGGCCGGCAGCCGCGAGGACGCCCAGGATGTCCGCCCCTTTCCCCTTCGGGTGAGCGATATCGACATCTTCGATCACGTGAACAACTCGGTGTACTGGAGTGTGGTCGAGGACTACCTCGCCACCCAGCCCGCGCTGATGGCGGCACCGTTGCGCGTCACCATCGAGCACGACCTGCCGGTGGCGCTGAGCGACGAGTTGGAGATTGTTCGGCACGTGCATCCGGCGGGCTCCACCGATGCGTTCGGTCCGGAGCTCACGGATCGCACTGTTACAACGCTCACATACGTCGTCGGCGACGAGACGAAAGCCGTCGCGAGCATCTTCTCGCTCTGATTTGCCGGGTTTAACAGTACGAGCGTACTGACCTGCGGAGATCGTTTACCCCACGGTAACCTCTGAACCGGTTCAGCTCCGGACCTCCTTCGCAACCTTTGCAGAATAACCACATTGTTGGCGGAAATTGGCAAGTCAAACGGGTGGACCTGCGGATATGCCATGTGCCATGGTCGTGTTAGCAAAAGAGTGAAGCTGCGGCGACGTTAGCAACGATGCGCGCGGCGATCAGCAACCGAAGGAGCCGCAATGTCCACCGTTGGCACACCCAAGAGCCCCGAGCAGATCCAGCACGACTGGGATCACAACCCCCGCTGGAACGGCATCGAGCGCACCTACACGCCCCAGGACGTCGTCGCCCTGCAGGGCCACGTGGTCGAGGAGAGCACGCTCGCCCGCCGCGGCGCCGAGGTGCTGTGGGAGCAGCTCCACAGCATGGACTACGTCAACTCGCTTGGCGCACTGACCGGCAACCAGGCCGTCCAGCAGGTCCGCGCAGGCCTCAAGGCCATCTACCTGTCGGGTTGGCAGGTCGCCGGTGACGCGAACCTGTCCGGCCACACCTACCCCGACCAGAGCCTCTACCCGGCCAACTCGGTGCCGCAGGTCATCCGCCGGATCAACAACGCCCTGCTGCGCGCCGACCAGATCGCCAAGGTCGAGGGCGACACCTCGATCGAGAACTGGCTGGCCCCGATCGTCGCCGACGGTGAAGCAGGCTTCGGTGGTGCGCTGAATGTCTACGAGCTGCAGAAGGCCATGATCGCCGCCGGTGTTGCCGGTTCGCACTGGGAGGACCAGCTCGCGTCGGAGAAGAAGTGCGGCCACCTCGGTGGCAAGGTGCTGATCCCCACGCAGCAGCACATCCGCACCCTGACCTCGGCCCGCCTCGCGGCCGACGTCGCCGACGTGCCGACCCTCGTCATCGCCCGCACCGACGCCGAGGCCGCGACCCTGCTCACCTCCGACGTCGACGAGCGCGATCAGCCGTTCATCACCGGCGAGCGGACCAAGGAGGGCTTCTACCACGTCACCAACGGTGTCGAGCCGTGCATCGCCCGCGCCAAGGCCTACGCCCCGTACTCCGACCTGATCTGGATGGAGACCGGCACCCCGGACCTGGCGCTGGCCAAGAAGTTCGCCGAGGCGGTCAAGGCTGACTTCCCCGACCAGATGCTGGCCTACAACTGCTCGCCGTCGTTCAACTGGAAGCAGCACCTGGACGACGCGACCATCGCGAAGTTCCAGAACGAGCTCGGCGCGATGGGCTTCAAGTTCCAGTTCATCACCCTGGCCGGCTTCCACGCCCTCAACTACTCGATGTTCGATCTGGCCCACGGCTACGCCCGCAACCAGATGAGCGCCTACGTTGAGCTGCAGGAGCGCGAGTTCGCTGCAGAGGAGCGCGGCTACACCGCGACGAAGCACCAGCGTGAGGTCGGCGCAGGGTACTTCGACCGCATCGCCACCACGGTCGACCCGACGAGCTCGACCACCGCGCTTGCGGGTTCGACCGAAGAGGGTCAGTTCCACTGAGCTAGACGCCCGGCAGACGCAAACTCGCGTGAACCGCACTCCGTGCGTGCGAGTCTGCGTCTGCTGGCGAAGGCAGCACAGGCTCCGCCCGCGTTTTCCACGGGGCGGGGCCTGTCGCAATTTTCCGACATAGTAGAAACGGTGAACGTGACTGAGATTGAGCGGGTGGGCGTCATTGGCGCCGGACAGATGGGCGCGGGGATCGCCGAGGTGTCCGTGCGCGCCGGCGTGGACGTGCTGGTCTACGAGCCGACCGAGGCGCTGACCACCGCTGGTCGCGACCGCTTGACCAAGTCCCTGCAGCGGGGTGTCGACAAGGGCAAGTTGACCCAGGACGAGTTCGACGCCGCACTAGCCAAGCTGAGTTTCACCACCAAGCTCTCCGACCTGTCGGATCGTCAGCTGGTGATTGAGGCGATCATCGAGGACGAGGCTGTCAAGGCCAAACTGTTCGCCGAACTCGATGAGGTCATCACCGACCCCGACGCCGTCCTGGCGTCGAACACGTCGAGCATCCCGATCATGAAGATTGCTGCCGCGACCAAGAATCCTGGTCGCGTACTGGGTCTGCACTTCTTCAACCCGGTTCCCGTGCTGCCACTGGTCGAGTTGGTGGCCACGTTGGTCACCACCGATGCGGCTCTGAGCCGTACCGAGCAGTTTGCGAGCGCGGTGCTGGGCAAGCAGGTCGTCAGGTGCTCGGATCGGTCCGGCTTCGTGGTGAACGCGTTGCTGGTGCCCTATCTTCTGTCGGCGGTGCGCATGGCCGAGGCCGGTGTCGCGACGGTCGAGGACATCGACACCGCCATCGTCGCCGGGCTGTCGCATCCGATGGGGCCGTTGAAGCTGTCCGATCTGATCGGACTCGATACGCTTAAGCTGATCGCGGACAAGATGTTCGAGGAGTTCAAGGAGCCGCTGTACGGGCCGCCTCCACTGTTGCAGCGGATGGTCGAGGCAGGTCAGCTCGGCAAGAAGTCGGGCCAGGGTTTCTACAAGTACTAGGCCCATCGCATCATTGGCAATTGATTAGGTCATTAGTTAACCTGACGTTTGGGGCAGACGCCGGCGCATGCGCCGCGTGTAGGGAAAGCAAGGATTAGTCAGCGAATGTCACAAGGCAACTCCGATCTGTCGCCGTATTACGAAGAGTCTCAGTCGATATACGACATTTCGGATGAATTCTTCGCGTTGTTCCTGGGTACGACCATGGGTTACACCTGCGGATACTACGAACGCGACGACATGACGCTGGATGAATCCCAGCTCGCCAAGTTCGACCTTGCGCTGGGCAAACTCGACCTCGAGCCGGGGATGACGCTGCTCGACGTCGGC
Source organism: Mycobacterium sp. IDUB_39 (assembly GCF_055419205.1). NCBI lineage: Bacteria > Bacillati > Actinomycetota > Actinomycetes > Mycobacteriales > Mycobacteriaceae > Mycobacterium > Mycobacterium sp. IDUB_39. The sequence goes on along the minus strand of NZ_JBVAXF010000001.1, from coordinate 619,023 downwards.
TGCGGATGGGGTGGCGCGCTGGCCCTCGCCGTGGAGAAGTACGACGTCAACGTCATCGGCATCACCCTGAGCAAGAACCAGAGTGAGTACACCAGGGCCCGGCTCGCCAAGATCCCGACGTCGCGCAAGGTGGAGGTGCGACTGCAGGGCTGGGAGGAGTTCGACGAGCCCGTCGACCGCATCGTCTCGATCGGTGCATTCGAGGCCTTCAAGCAGGAGCGTTACCCGGCGTTCTTCGAGCGTGCCTACAGCGTCCTGCCCGACGGTGGCCGCATGCTGCTGCACACGATCCTGGCTCATACCCAGGAGTTCTTCCGTGAGAACGGCATCAAGCTGACGATCAGTGATCTGAAGTTCATGAAGTTCATCGGCGATGTGATCTTCCCGGGTGGGCAGCTGCCCGCGGTGGAGGACATCGAGAAACTCGCCGACGGTTCGGGGTTCACGCTGGAGCGCACGCACCTGTTGCGCCCGCACTACGCCCGGACGCTGGACATGTGGGCGGCGAACCTCGAGGCCAACAAGGACAAGGCGATCGCGATCACCTCCGAGGAGATCTACGAGCGCTACATGAAGTACCTGACCGGCTGCGCGGACTTCTTCCACCGCGGTATCACCAACATCGGCCAGTTCACCCTGGTCAAGTAGCGTCGGTCATCGCTCGAGGTTGAGTCAGGCCTGCGCTAGCCTGCGCCTCTCGGCTTCCACGTCGAAGTCGGCTGGCGGCCAAGACAATTCGAGTCCCTTGAGTGCCTCGATCAACAATTCGGTGATGGCCAGTCGGCTGTACCACTTGCGGTCGCAGGGGATCACATGCCACGGCGCGTACTCGGTGGACGTGCGATCCAGAACCGCCTGGTAGGCGTCCTGGTACTTCGGCCACAGCAGGCGTTCGTCGATATCGGCCGGGTTGTACTTCCAGTACTTCTCGGGTCGCTCGAGTCGCTCCGTCAGGCGCTTCTTCTGCTCATCGAGTGAGACGAACATCGCCACCTTGACGATGGTGGTGCCGGTGTCGACAAGTTCCTTCTCGAAGGCATTGATCTCGTCGTAGCGGGCGCCCCACACGTCGGGCGGCACCAGGTCGTGCACCCGCACGATCAACACGTCCTCGTAGTGCGACCTGTCGAACACTCCGATGTGACCGGCCGCGGGCAGTGCCTTGTGTATCCGCCACAGGTAGTGGTGGGCGAGTTCCTCCGGGGTGGGCTGGCCGAAGCTGGTGTACCGGATTCCCTGCGGATTGCCCGCGCCCACAACGTGTTTGACGATGCCGCCCTTGCCCGCGGTGTCCATGCCCTGAAGTACCAGCAGCACCGACCGGTGGTCGCCGCCGCGGCTACTGGCGTAAAGCATCTCCTGCAGTTCGGCGAAGCGCGCGTTGCGCTCCTCCTGCAGTGCGGGGGAGTCGCTCTTACTGCCCTTGAATCCCGGGGTCGCGTTGGTGTCGACGTCGGCGACGCGGTCACCGGCCTTGAACTCCAGTTGGATGTGGGGCTCGTGGGTCCACAACTCGGGCAGGTCGGTGTCCGTCACCGCATCAGTCAAGCAGCTCTGGCGGCAGGGTTGGGGATGGATGCGCCAGCGCGTTGAACTTCTCCAGGGATCCGCCCACCTCGACGATTCCACGCAACGCGTTCCAGGACAGCATCGTGAGGTAGTCGATCAGTTCGTCGGCGGTCATCCGGGGGTGCGACATCCAGGAGTGCGTGGCCAGCTGCACGCCGCCAGTGATCATGAACGCCCACGGCTGCGCGCCGTGCGTGTCCATGCCCTCCTCGGCCATCCGTCGCCGGAGCATGACACCGAGCATGCGAGCGATGATCTGCTCGGAATCGGCGACGGCCTTGCTCTTGCTCGCCGAGCTGTTGGCCATCACGAACGGATAGATCTCCGGTTCGGCGGCGACGGTGTCGACATACACCCTGATGATCTCCCGGGTAAGCGCGTAGCCGTCGAGGTTCGATGTCAGGGCGGCGGCCATGTTGGGGATCAGGGTCGTCTGGGCGAATCGCATCATCACCGCGGTGGTGAGGTCGTTCTTATCGACGAAGTACCTGTAGAGCACGGTCTTGGACACGCCGATCTCGGCGGCGATCTCATCCATGCTCACGTTGCTGCCGCGACTGCGGATGGCTACCAGCGTGCCGTCGACCAGCTCATTGCGGCGGTCGACTTTGTGCTGGTGCCAGCGTCGCTTGCGGCCATCGGTCTTCACCGCCCCGGCTGGGGTCTGCTGTGCCACGTATCCCCGTATTCCGTTTCCTTTGTTGCCCCCGATGATACGGCCGATGGCTCGCGGCCGGACGATGGGACGCACGGGTCCCTGTCGTGATGACGGCATGATGGTGGAGTGTCACACCGACCCACCGCGCAGCCGCGGGCGAGCTTCGCCGAAACTCTGGCCGGAATCGACTCCGTTGCTGACGCCGAACGGCGCCGTGGCCTGCGTCGAATGAAGGTCGTTGCCCTGGGGTTTCTGGTGGGCGCGACCATCGTGTTTCTGCTGTGCACGTGGGCCCAGTCGCGCGGTGCGGACCCCTGGGTGGGTTACGTCCGCGCCGCCGCGGAGGCGGGCATGGTGGGTGCACTCGCCGACTGGTTTGCCGTGACGGCCCTGTTCAAGCACCCGTTGGGCATCCCGATACCGCACACCGCGATCATCAAGCGCAAGAAAGACCAGCTGGGTGAGGGTCTCGGGGCGTTTGTCCGGGAGAACTTCATGTCTCCTGCAGTGGTCGAGACGAAGCTCCGCGACGCCCAGGTGTCGGGCCGCGCAGGCAAGTGGCTGTCGGAGCCCGCGCACGCCGAGCGGGTTGCCGCGGAGGCGTCGACGGTACTGCGTGTTCTGGTCGAGATGCTGCGCGACGAGGACATCCAACAGCTCCTGGACCGGATGATCGTCAAACGCATCGCCGACCCGCAGTGGGGACCGCCGATCGGTCGGGTGCTGGCCTCGCTACTGGAGGCCGGGCGCCAGGAGGCCCTGATCCAACTGCTCGCCGATCGCGCGTTCCAGTGGTCTCTGAATTCGGGTGAGGTTATCGAGCGTGTCATCGAGCGTGACTCGCCGACGTGGTCGCCGCGGTGGGTCGACCATCTGGTGGGGGACCGGATCCATCGCGAGCTGATGGACTTCACCGACAAGGTGCGCCGCAACCCCGACCACGAGCTGCGGCGCTCGGCCACCAAGTTCCTCTTCGAGTTCGCTGACGACCTACAACACGACGACACGACGATCGCGCGTGCGGAGAAGGTCAAGGAAGAGATCATGGCCCGCGACGAGGTGGCCCGCGCCGCCGAGACGGCGTGGGGTGCGGCCAAGCGCATCATCCTGGAGTCGGTCGAGGATCCGTCCTCGACGCTGCGCGCGCGTATCGCCGACTCCGTCGTGCGTATCGGGGAGTCGCTGCGTGATGACGCCGACCTGCGAGACAAGGTCGACAACTGGATCATTCGAGCGGCTCAGCACCTGGTGACGCAGTATGGGACGGAGATCACAGCGATCATCACCGAGACCATCGAGCGCTGGGATGCCGACGAGGCGAGTCGCCGGATCGAGCTACATGTTGGCCGTGACCTGCAGTTCATCCGAATCAATGGCACCGTGGTGGGTGCGCTCGCGGGCCTCGTGATCTATTCGATAGCCCAGCTGCTGTTCTGACCTGCGCTAACTAGTGCTTGCAAAAGTTAGCACCCCGTCTTACGGTTGATTTCGAAGCCAATCGGTTACTGACGGAGGGGGTGAAACATGTCGCAAGACGAGAAGCTGACCGCAGTCGTAAGCAACGCCGCGTCCGACATCGGCAGCTTCATCCGCGCCCAGCGCGAGGCCGCGCAGGTATCGGTTCGGCAGCTCGCTGAGAAGGCTGGTGTCAGCAATCCCTACCTCAGCCAGATCGAGCGGGGACTGCGCAAGCCGTCCGCGGACGTGCTCAACCAGATCGCGAAGGCGCTGCGGTTGTCGGCCGAGGTGCTCTACGTCCAAGCCGGAATCCTCGAGCCGAGTGAACCCAGCGAGGTGCGCGACGCCGTCGTGGCCGACACCGCGATCACCGAGCGGCAGAAGCAGGTGTTGCTCGACATCTATGCCTCGTTTCGCCAGCAGAACGAAGCGGCAGCTGATGAAGCTGCCGCGGACAGTGATGAGGAGCCAACTACTGACTGACATCCGCCTCACCGCGAACTGAAATCACGAACACACACCAAAACAACGCATGAACATCCTGAGAGGAATGAATTGACATGGCCGAGAAGAATCAGCCCACCATTGAAGACCTGAAGGCTCCGTTGCTCGCCGCCGTGGGTGCCGCCGACCTGGCGCTCGCCACCGTGAACGAGATCGTCATCGCGCTGCGCGAGCGCGCCGAGGGTGCCCGCACCGACGCCGAGGCCCGCGTCGAGGAGGCCCGCGCGAACCTGAACAAGTTGCAGGAGGAGCTGCCGAGCCAGGTGGGCGATCTCCGCGAGCGCCTCAATGGCGATGAGCTGCGCAAGGCCGCCGAGGGCTACGCCGAGTCCGCGACCGCGACCTACAACCGGCTCGTCGAGCGGGGCGAGGCTGCCCTGGAGCGTCTGCGTAGCCAGCCGGCCCTCGAGGAGGCGGCTCACCGCGTCGAGACCGTCACCGACCAGGCCGTCGAGCTGACACAGGATGCGCTTGGCACTGTGGCCTCGCAGACCCGCGCCGTGGGTGAGCGCGCCGCCAAGCTGGTCGGTGTCGAACTGCCCAAGAAGGCCGAGAACGCCGCCGCGCCGGTGAAGAAGGCTGCTGCCAAGGCTCCGGCGAAGGCCCCGGCCAAGAAGGCTCCCGCCAAGAAGGCCCCGGCCAAGAAGGCTCCCGCCAAGAAGGTCACCCAGAAGTAATCCCGATCGGGTCACCTGGCCCGATTTGGCACGGCCGCGGGCGGCCCAATTTGGCACAGGAGGACGTACCCCGCCTAGGCTTGAGGCGTGCAGTCTCAGAGCCTGGTGGGTTACGTCCTCCTCGTCATCATGGTTGGTGCGTTGGTCTTCGGGGCCTACTGCTTCATACACGCCGCGATGCAACGCCCGGACGCATTCACCGCCGCCGAGAAGTTGAGCAAGCCGATATGGCTCGCGATCCTCGGCGGTACAACGCTTTTGGCGCTGCCCTACCTGCTGGGCGCCCCTGTCGGCTCCGCCATCGTCATCTGCGCGGCCGGCGTCTACATGGTCGACGTTCGCCCCAAGATCCTCGACGTTCAGGGAAAGTCGCGGTAGCGGCGTGCCCCGTCTGATCGCCGCCTCGCTGATGGCGGTCGCCGTCGCAGCCGCGTTGATGCCCGTCACCACACCGGCCGCTTCCGCGGATCCCGTCACCGGCCCGCCGTTCATCGTGCACACGGAGTGGGTCAAGTGGGGAGACCTGTCCAGCCTTCGCGTCTATCCGACGTACGCAGGCCGCGTGGTGGCAGGTCAGCCCGGCACCATCGCGCAGGGTGAGGAGGCGTGGGCCGAGGTGCTCGCGATCTCCCCGGATGCCGACATCCCGGGCATGCGGCAGCAGTTCATGTGCCACTGGCAGTTCGCCGAGATCGCCGATCCGGGTAAGTCCAGCTGGAATCTCGAACCCTGGCGGCCCGAGGTCGATGACGCCACGATGTTCTCCACCGGCTGCAATCCCGGTGGTACTGAGGAGCCGTTCTGATGGGTACACGCTGGACACGAGGCGCAGTCGCCGAACTCGTCGATCACACGCTGCTCAAGCCCGAGGCCACGATGGCGGATGTGACCGCCCTGGCCGAGGAGGCCGTCGACCTGGAGGTGTACGCCGTGTGTGTCTCTCCGTCGATGGTGGCCACAGCCAAACGTGCGGACGCACTGGGCCTGGCGATCGCCACCGTCGTCGGATTCCCCTCGGGTAAACACGATTCGGCGGTCAAGGCGCATGAGGCGGTCATCGCGGTCAATGCCGGCGCGCAGGAGGTCGACATGGTCATCGACGTCGGCGCCGCAGTCGCCGGTGATCTCGACGCCATCCGCGCCGACGTCGCGACGGTGCGCGAGTCGCTCCCCGAAGCCGTGGTCCTCAAGGTGATCGTCGAGTCCGCCGCACTGCTGGAACTGGCGGGCGAACAGACCCTCATCGACGTGTGCCGTACGGCGGCCGACGCCGGCGCTGACTTCGTCAAGACCTCGACGGGCTTTCACCCGGCGGGCGGTGCCTCCGTGCGGGCCGTCGAGATCATGGCAGCCACCGTCGGCCCGACCGTCGAGGTCAAGGCCAGCGGCGGGATCCGGACCGCGGCCGATGCCATCGCGATGCTCAACGCCGGTGCCACCCGGCTGGGCCTATCTGGCACGCGCGCCGTGCTGGACGGCCTGCCCGACTGATCCGCGGTGGGCCCTAGATGCCGGCGAAGCAGTCGCCGCTCTGGGGCGCACCGGTATCCATGGTCGCGTTGTGCGCCGAGAGCTTGGTGGTCACGCCCGTGTCGGTCACCTCGATGCTGTCGGCCCGCAGATCCATCGGGTAGTCCTTGGTCAGCTGGCTGGTGAATGCGTCCAGTGCCGGCTGCACGGTCTCACGCGGCAACGTGAAGCCCAGCCCCGTCAGTTCAACGACCTGCAGCGAGATACTGCCGTCGACGACCTGGGGTTTGGCGATGATGGAACCCAGCATGCCGTCGAGTTCGACCGTGCCGTTGCTCGGGTTGGTGGTCACACCGTTGACGAAGCTACCGATCAGCGGGATCGCCTTCTTGATGGTCTCTTTGATGCCATCGGCTGACCAGGTGACGGTCGTGTTGAGGTTTCCGATGGTGCCGCGGTTACTTCCGTCGTTGGCCACCGTGACGTTGTCGATGACGATATCGGCCTTCATGCCCTTGGCCTCGCGGATGTTGTTGCCCGCCGTGGTGATGTGAATGCCGCTGTAGTGGCCGGTGAAGTGCTGCAGCAGGAACGGGCGAGCGCCGAACGACACCGTCACACCGTCCTGCACGATGCACTGCGTGGACTGGGCGACGACCTCGCTGCCCTTGCTGCGCGCCCACAGCTCGCCGCCGACCAGGCCTGCCAGCCCGAGGGCGGCCACGATCACGATGACCAGCGTGATCGACAGCGGGTCGCGAATGAACCTGGTGAAGGCTGACCCGGACTTGGGCGGCTTTGGCGGTTCGGGTGGCTGAGCTGCGGGAGCCTGCTCCGTCGGCGGAGCCTGCTGCGGCGGTGGGGGTGGGGCTGTCTGCGGAGGAAGCTGCTGGGTCGGCGGCTCACCGGTCGGGGGGGTCGGCTCCTGCGGTGGCTGGTTGGCCGGACGGGCCCACGGATCGGTCACCCCAGCGATTGTGCCTTACTCGACCAGGCGAACGCTGTGCGGTTGTCAAGCACCGCGATGCTCGCCCGTGCCTTCTCGGCGCTGGCGAGGTCGACGTCGGTGACCAATAACTGCACGTCAGCGCCCGCCGCGGCGATCACATCGCCGGTGGCCGAGGCCACCACGCTGCCGCCCACACCGGTCGGGCCGGTCGCCGCGATCTCATCGCCCGGGTAGGCCTGGTCGACCGCCGCCACGATGGCGGTGGTGTCCAGCGCCCGGGCGCGCGCCAGCAGCGTCCATTGGTCGAGCTTGCCCGGACCCGAACCCCAGGACGCGTGCACCGTGATGATCTGGGCGCCGCGCCGGGCCAGCTCGACGTAGAGCTCGGGGAACCGGATGTCATAGCAGGTGGTCAGGCCAACCCGGACACCGTCGACGGTGATCATGGTCGGCTCGAAACCCGGTGCGACGGTGCGGGACTCGGTGACCCCGAACGCGTCGTAGAGGTGGATCTTGTCGTAGTGCGCGTCGATGACGCCCTCCGTGGAGGGGCCCGCGGCGATCAGGGTGTTGGTGACCCGGCCGTCGCCGCTTGGGCAGTACATACCCGCCACCACGACGATGCCGTAGCGCTGCGCGATCGCACGCACCCCCGACGCCCACGGTCCGTCGAGCGGTTCCGCGATTGGAGCCAGGGGGGCGCCGAACCGGCACATCGTCGACTCCGGAAACAGCACCATGCGCGCGCCCGCGTCGGCGGCGCGGCGTGAGTAGTCCTCGACCAGGCTGAGATTGGCCGAGGGGTCGGTGCTGGACGTGATCTGCGCGAGGGCGATTCGCATGACTCGAGCCTACTGCGGGGCTACCTGGGTGCGACGGTGTCCCAGGGCACCGACAGCACGCCGTCGCGCAGTCGGCGGCGCGGGGGATCGACGGGGATTCCCTGCTCGGCGAGCATGTCGAGCATCGCGCGCCAGCGCACCCGCGGGCCGAACACCCCGTGGCCGGCCACACTGGCCCAGGCCCGGTCCGCCGCGGCGAGTAGCGCTCCTATCGGTTGCCCGTCGACGTTGTGGTGGATCAGCACCTTGGGGAGTCGCTCGGCGAGGTCTGAGGGCTTGTCGATGGCGAATGGGTCGCACGCCAGCGTCAGGCTGACAGGACCCTGCGCGTCGAGCAGCACCCAGCAGCACCGCCTGCCCAGTTCGTCGCACGTCCCGTCGACTATGAGGCCGCCTGCGGCCAGGTGCCTGCTCATCATCGACCACGCCTCGGGCACCGCGTCGACGTCGTACTGTCGCAGTACGTTGAAGGCGCGCACCAGAACCGGTGTGAGACCGGCCAATTCGAAACCGCCGAGGCCGAACTCGACACCCGGCAGGGCCGCCGATCGGGCGGCGTCGACCCGCTCGGGGTGAATCTCCAAGCCGACGACGCGGACATCGTCGCGCACACTCCGCAGACGCGACGCCAGTTCGAGGGTGGTCACCGGAAGCGCCCCGTAGCCAAGGTCGACGACCAGGGGATCGGCGGCCGACTGCAGTGCCGCGCGCACCCGCGGCGAGTGCACCAGCCACCGGTCGCTGCGCCGCAGCCGGTTGTAGCCGGTGGTGCCCCGGGTGAGCTGTCCGATGGGGCCGCTCATGGCCTGATTGTCCACCCCGGTCGGCCCGAAGTGCGTTAGGAGGCGCCGGCGGAGATCCAATTGGTGGTGAAGCGCTGCTCGGCGGTGAGGAGTTCGACCAATTGGCTGCCGATGAAGTTCTCCACCTTGCCGCCGACCAGGGGGATGCGGACCTCGACGGTGGCCGCGAAGTCCAGAAGGGAACCGGCACCCCTCTGGCTCAGCGTCGCCGTTCCCGACAGCGATGCGGGGGCGCCGGGAATCGAGCCGCGCACCGTCGCGCCTGCCTGCCCGTCGCGCACCGGCGACCACGTCTCCTCACGCACGAAACTCAGGTCGCCGCGGTGGAACTGGGACACCAGACCCGGTAACCGGCTCGCCCACAGGGTCTGTGTGGTGATCACGTCGATGCTGCCGTCGGATCCGACGGTCATCGAGTCGAGGGTGGCGTCATCAGCGCCCGAATCCGCCAGCCGCGCAAGCCAGTATTGCCGGTCCCCGAATGCCCGGTGAACCAGCTCGACGCTGCCGTCGTAGCGCGCGGACACGTCGAAAGAACGTGACATAGCCGCTCAGGCTACCGTTACGCCCCGTGGTCGGTTCGCATATCGCAGGCGCAGCGGTCAGCGAGTTCGTGCCGCTCGCGCCGCTGACGACGTTGCGTGTCGGCCCCGTGGCCCGCCGCCTGATCACGTGCGAGCGCACCGAACAAGTCATCGCGGTGCTGCGCGAACTCCCCGACGACGAACGATCCCTGGTGCTGGCCGGTGGCTCGAACGTGGTCATCGCCGATGATCTGACCGACCTGACCGTCGTGCACCTGCGCAATTCCGGGGTGAGTGTCGAGGGGCGCGTGCTGCGGGCCGAGGCGGGCGCGGTGTGGGACGACGTCGTCGTGACATCGCTGGAACATGGCCTTGGTGGGCTCGAGTGCCTGTCGGGGATACCGGGGTCCGCGGGTGCCACGCCGGTGCAGAATGTCGGCGCATACGGCGCCGAGGTGGCCGACACCATCAGCCGTGTGCGACTGCTCGACCGCAGGACCGGTGCCGACGAATGGGTCGAGCCCGATGCGCTCGGCTTCGGTTACCGGCACAGCGTGCTGAAGAACTCCGATCACGCCGTTGTGCTGGAGGTCGAGTTCACCCTGGACGCCGCCGGTCTCAGTGCACCGCTGCGCTACGGCGAACTGGCCACCACCCTGGCCGCCGAGGCCGGCGCTCGGACCGACCCGGCACGGGTGCGTGAGGCGGTGCTGGGGCTGCGTGCCGCCAAGGGCATGGTGCTCGACGCTGCGGACCACGACACGTGGAGCGTCGGCTCCTTCTTCACCAACCCGGTGGTCACGAAGGCCGACTTCGAGAGGATCCTGGCCACCGTGGGGGCGCCGGTACCCAACTATCCGGCACCGAACGGGGTCAAACTGGCCGCGGGCTGGCTGGTCGAGCGAGCGGGATTCGGCAAGGGCTACCCGGGTGCGGGTGCGGCTGCCACGTTGTCGACCAAGCACGCCCTGGCCCTGACCAACCGCGGATCCGCGACCACCGCCGATGTGATCGCGCTGGCCAGGACGGTCCGCGACGGTGTGCGTGCGGCGTTCGGGATCGATCTCACACCCGAGCCATGCCTGATTGGGGCGACCCTCTAGGTACCCTTGGTCGACGTGACCATGAACCGGCGTGCAGCGATGACCGCGATTGCGGTGGGGGCCTCCGGCGTCCTCGCCGCATGCGCCGGGCGTACGGTCACCGGGCCGGACGGGTCGCCGACCGCCGAGTCACCCAAGGCTCCCGAGATCACCTTCAATCCCGCCAATGCGGCCGATGATGTGGCGCCGACGGCCAAGGTCGGCGTCGAGGTCGATAACGGCTGGTTCCAGCGCGTCACGCTGACCAACTCCGAGGGCAGGGTGGTCGCCGGCGCGGTGAACCGGGACCGCACGGCGTTCACGGTGAGCGAGCCGCTGGGTTACGGCGCGGAGTACACCTGGGGCGGCTCGGTCGTCGGCCACGACGGCAAGGCCGTACCGCTGGCGGGCAGTTTCACCACGGTCGATCCGCAGGTGCAGGTCAACGGCCAGTTCCAGTTGGCCGACGGGCAGACCGTCGGCGTGGCGGCGCCCATCATCCTGCAGTTCGACGCGGCGATCGCCGACGAGGACAGGGCGCGGGTGGAGAAGGCCCTCACCGTCACCACCACGCCGCCCGTCGAGGGCGGCTGGGCCTGGCTGCCCGATGAGGTCGGCGGTTCGCGGGTGCACTGGCGCACCAGGGAGTACTACCCGGCAGGCACCAAGGTCCACGTCGCCGCCAACCTCTACGGTGTGCCGTTCGGCGCCGGGGCGTTCGGTGCGGCGGACTCGACGCTGGACTTCACCGTCGGGCGTTACCAGCTGGTCAAGGCCGAGGCGTCGTCGCACCAGATCGAGGTGCTCACCGATGCGGGCGTGATCATGACTCTGCCGTGCAGTTACGGCGAGGGCGACCTGGACCGCAATGTCACGCGCAGCGGTATCCACGTGGTGACCGAGAAGTACGAGGACTTCTGGATGACCAACCCGGCCGCCGGCTACGCCAACGTGCACGAGCGGTTCGCGGTGCGGATCTCCAACAACGGCGAGTTCATCCACGCCAACCCGAACAGCGCGGACGCGCAGGGCAACACCAATGTCACCAACGGCTGCATCAACCTGTCGACCGCGGACGCCGAGCAGTACTTCAACACCGCGATGTACGGCGACCCCGTCGAGGTCACCGGTACTCGCATCGAGCTGTCCTACGCCGACGGCGACATCTGGGACTGGGTCATCGACTGGAACGAGTGGACCGCGATGTCGGCGCTGTCGGACGCGCAGTCGCCGACCAATATCCCCGACACCGCACCTGCGACGCCCAGTGGCGCGCCGACCCCGTCGGGGTCCACCACGCCGAGTGCTGCCCCGGGTGGCGCTAGACCCGGCGGTTGAACCTGCCGTTGGGTGCCTGGTCTCGCGGCCTGATCACGATCTGATCGAGATTGACGTGCGACGGCCGCGACGCGACGAACCCAATGACCTCGGCGACGTCGTCGGCCACCAGTGGTGTGATCCCCTGGTACACCCCGTCCGCGCGGTCCTGGTCGCCATCGAAGCGGACCAGTGAGAACTCCGTCTCCACCGCCCCGGGGGCAATCTCGGTGAGCCGCACGGGTTTTCCAAGCAGCTCGCCGCGCAGCGTGCGGTGCAACGCGCCTTGTCCATGCTTGGCGGCGGTGTAGCCGGCGCCACCGTCATAGGTCTCGAAGGCGGCGATCGAGGTCACCGTGACCACCAGGCCGTCGCCGGATTCGACCAGCTTGGGCAGCAAGGCCCGGGTCACGCGCAGCGTGCCGAGCACGTTGGTCTCCCACATCCACCGCCAGTGCTCGAGGTCGGCGTCGAGGACTGGCGCCAGGCCTCTGGCGCCACCGGCGTTGTTGACCAGCACATCCACCCGCTCCAGGCCTGCTGCCAGCGCATTCACCGAGGCGTCATCAGTGACGTCCGTCACAATGGCGGTACCGCCGATCTCGTCGGCCAGGGCGGAGATCCGGTCCGCCCGACGGGCCGCCACGATGACGTGAAAGCCAAGGGCTGCAAGCGTTTTAGCCGTCGCTGCGCCTATCCCAGAGCTGGCGCCGGTGACCACCGCGACGCGCTGATTCGATTCTGCTGCCGTCATCGCACCAACCCTAGTCAGCGTGCTAGGTTCACGACGTGTCCTCAGGTCAGGCTTCCCGTATCGCCACTCGGCGTGCGTGTTGTTGTTGCGCAACTCGTCGCGCCTGACTGAATCGCGGACTCCTTAGAACGTCCGGCTGAGTCGCAGGTGTGGCCCGCACCCACCAGCCGACTTCTTCCAAAGGACCGTTCCCGTGAGCACTTCCACCATCTCCGCCCCCAGCACCACCGCCTCGAGCAGCGTCTCAGCCTCGGGCACCGCCGCCCGCCAGACCGCGGCGGCACATGCCAAGCGCGCACTGCTCGCCCGCCACCACATCGTGGCCCCGTCGCTGCGCGTCGCCGACGCCGCCGCTGCCGCCGTCTTCGGGGCCGCCCGCGTGCGGGGCCCGATCGCCCGTGACGTCGTCGCCAAGGTCACCGGCCTGAGCATCGCCACCGTGAACCGGCAGGTGACAGCGCTGTTGGACGCCGGCGTGCTGCGTGAGCGCGCCGATCTCGCGGTGTCCGGTGCCATCGGACGTCCGCGGGTCCCCGTCGAGGTGAACCACGAACCGTTCCTCACCCTGGCCGTACACATCGGCGCCCGCACCACCAGCATCGCCGCGACCGACCTGCTGGGACGGACACTCGACGTCGTCGAGACCCCCACCCCGCTGGGCACGCAGAACGCGGCTCTCGCCTCGCTGGCCGGCAGTGCCCGGCGCTACCTGAGCCGCTGGCACCGGCGCCGTCCGCTGTGGGTTGGCGTGACCGCCGGCGGCGTGGTCGACAGCGTCACGGGGCAAATCGACCACGCCCGGCTGGGCTGGTCGGGAGCACCGGTCGGCCCCGTGCTCGCCGAGACGCTCGGTCTTCCGGTCTCGCTCGCAAGCCACGTCGACGCGATGGCGGGCGCCGAGCTTCTGCTGGGGTCACGCCGGTCGGCGGCCCAGACGTCCACCAGCCTGTACCTGTACGCCCGCGAGACCGTCGGCTACGCATTGTCGATCGGCGGTCGGGTGCACTCGCCCACCAGCGGACCCGGCACCATTGCCGCACTGCCCGCTCATTCCGAGTTATTGGGTGGCACAGGCCAACTCGAGTCGACGGTCAGCGACGAGGCGGTGTTGTCGGCGGCCCGCAGGCTGCGCATCGTGCCCGCCGACGGATCATCGTCGACCATCGGCGCGGTGCTCCGCGCCGCCCGTCAGGGCAATGCGCAGGCCGCCGGCCTACTGGCGGAGCGTGCGCGGGTGCTCGGCGAGGCCGTCGCACTGTTGCGCGACATGCTCAACCCCGACGATCTCGTGGTCGGTGGGCAGGCGTTCACGGAGTATCCCGAGGGTGTGCCGCTCGTGGAGGCCGCGTTCGCCGCGCGCTCCGTGCTCGCTCCGCGCGATATCCGGGTGACCTCATTCGGCAACCGAATCCAGGAGGCCGGTGCGGGGGTGGTGTCCCTCGGTGGCCTCTACGCCGATCCGATCGGCGCGATGCGACGAGCGGCCCGCGATCGCACCGCCTGATGAGGGTCGACGTGGCGAGCTTCGGGCGCGGTGTAAGTATGGGGTGGTGCGCGTAGCCGTTCTGTCGGTCCATACCTCGCCGCTCGCCCAGCCGGGTACCGGCGACGCGGGCGGGATGAACGTCTACGTGCTGCAGAGCGCGTTGGAACTCGCCCGCCGCGGTGTCGAGGTCGAGATATTCACCAGGGCGACGTCGTCATCGGATGAGCCGGTGGTCCGGGTGGCCCCGGGCGTTCTGGTGCGCAACGTGGTCGCCGGTCCGTTCGAGGGCCTCGACAAGTACGACCTGCCCACCCAGCTGTGTGCGTTCACCGCGGGTGTCCTGCGTGCCGAGGCGACCCACGAGCCCGGCTACTACGACATCGTGCACTCGCACTACTGGCTGTCCGGCCAGGTCGGATGGTTGGCCCGGGACCGCTGGGCGGTGCCGCTGGTGCACACCGCGCACACCCTGGCCGCCGTCAAGAACGCATCGCTGGCCGTCGGTGACGCCCCCGAACCGCCGCTGCGCGCGGTTGGCGAGCAGCAGGTGACCGACGAGGCCGACCGGCTGATCGTCAACACCGAATACGAAGCGGGTCAACTGGTCTCACTGCACCACGCGGACCCCGACCGCATCGACGTCGTCCATCCCGGGGTTGATCTCGCCACGTTCACCCCCGGTGACCGGGCCGCCGCGCGGCGCGCGCTGAACCTGTCGCCCGACGAGCAGGTGGTCGCGTTCGTCGGCCGGATTCAGCCGCTCAAGGCGCCCGACGTCCTGCTCCGCGCCGCCGCCAAGCTGCCACCGCGCACGCGAGGAGCAAAAGAGGTAAACGTGCGCGTGCTCATCGCGGGCGGCCCCTCGGGCACCGGCCTCGCCAATCCCGATGGACTGGTTCGGTTGGCCGCCGAGTTGGGTATCACCGACCGCGTGACATTCCTACCGCCGCAGGCCCGCGACGGACTCGTCGACGTGTACCGGGCCGCCGATCTGGTCGCGGTGCCGAGCTACGCCGAGTCGTTCGGGTTGGTGGCGGTCGAAGCCCAGGCCTGCGGCACCCCGGTGGTCGCGGCGGCGGTTGGTGGACTGCCGGTCGCGGTACGCGACGGGGTCAGCGGCACCCTGGTGCCCACTCACGACACCGACGACTGGGCAGCGGCCATCGGCGACCTGCTCGCACGGGATCCGAAGGCCATGCGCGAGGCCGCGCACCGGCATGCCGCGACGTTCTCCTGGGCGCACACCGTCGACGCGCTGTTGGACAGTTACGGCCGCGCCATCACCGACTACCACGCGCGCCACCACGGGCACGACGCCAAGGCGCGACGCAACGGCAGGCGGTTCTCGGTGCGGCGCGGTGTGCGCGCTTGAACGTCCAACAGGTCATTGAGGACACGCTGGCCGAACACGATCTCGAGTACACCGTCTACCAGGGTGAGCATGACGGCCGCCCCGGCGTGGTCGTCTCGCTGCCGGGGGAGCGCAAGCTCAAGACCAACACGATCCTGCGCGTCGGAGATCACGCGGTGCGGGTCGAGGCGTTCGTGTGCCGCAGACCCGATGAGAACGCCGAGGGTGTCTACCGGTTCATGCTGCGCCGCAACCGCAAGCTCTACGGGGTCGCCTACACGCTCGACAACGTCGGCGACATCTACCTGGTGGGCCGGATGGCGCTGCACGCCGTCACACCCGACGAGGTCGACCGTGTCCTCGGTCAGGTGCTCGAAGCCGTCGACTCGGACTTCAACACCCTGCTGGAGTTGGGCTTTCGCTCATCGATCCAGAGGGAATGGGAGTGGCGGGTCGCCCGGGGCGAGTCGCTCAAGAATCTCGAGGCCTTCGAGCACCTCATCGCCGACGACACCGATGACACACAGGACTCCGACCCGGCCTGAGACTCGTACGTGAAAGGATGAGCGCCATGGCGACGTTGGTGCTGCTCCGTCACGGCGAGAGCGAATGGAATGCGCTGAATCTCTTCACCGGGTGGGTCGACGTCGACCTCACGGACAAGGGCAGAGCCGAGGCGGCCCGCAGTGGCGAGCTGCTCGCCGCTGAGGGCGTGCTGCCGGACGTGCTGTACACATCGCTGATGCGGCGCGCGATAACCACCGCCAACCTGGCCCTGGACAGGGCCGACCGGCACTGGATCCCCGTGCACCGCAGCTGGCGGCTCAACGAGCGGCACTACGGTGCGCTGCAGGGGCTGGACAAGGCCGCCACCAAGGAGAAGTACGGCGAAGAGCAGTTCATGGCGTGGCGTCGCAGCTATGACACGCCGCCGCCCCCGATCGAGAAGGGCAGCGAGTACAGCCAGGACGCCGACCCGCGCTACGCCGATATCGGAGGTGGCCCGCTGACCGAGTGCCTCGCCGACGTCGTCGCCCGCTTCGTGCCGTACTTCGAGCAGGCGATCGTGCCCGATCTGAGGGCAGGCAAGACCGTGATGATCGCCGCGCACGGGAACTCACTGCGTGCCCTGGTGAAGTACCTCGATGACATGACCGACGCCGACGTGGTGGGGCTGAACATCCCCACCGGTATCCCGCTGGTCTACGACCTGGACGGTGATCTGAGGCCCACGGTCCCGGGCGGGCGCTACCTCGATCCAGACGCCGCTGCCGCCGGTGCCGCGGCTGTCGCCGCCCAGGGCGCCAAGTAGCCCAAGGCCGATAAGGGCTGTCGGAGCAAAATTCCGGTGAACTCGGGTGAACGCGAGTGAACACCGGACAAACTCCTGTCTTTGAATGTGTGACTTGTCCCGAATTGGCCGCACGCTGCTGGGATGACGTTCACCGGGTGCGTACGATTTGCCCGTGAGTGTGGGGTCCGCACTGCTGCTGACAGCGGTCGTGGCATTGTTCGCGCTGGCGCTCGGCGCAGCGGTCGGAGCGGTGCTGATGCCGCGACTCCGTGAACGCCAGGAACGCCGCTCGCTCGAGCAGGACGGCATCACCATCTCGCAGATGCTGCAGCACGTCGTGGCGATGTCCCCGGTCGGCATAGTCGTGGTCGACACCCACCGCGACGTCGTCTACACCAACGCACAGGCCGAGGAGTTGGGGTTGGTCCGGGACCGTTTGCTCGACGAGCGCGCCTGGTCGGCGGCACAGCGCACGCTGGCCACCGGTGAGGACATCGAGGTCGATCTGTCGCCGACCCGCAAGCAGAACCCCGGCCGGTCGGGTTTGAACGTGCGTGGCCACGTGCGACTGCTGACCGAGGACGACCGCCGCTTCGCCGTCGTCTATGTCGACGACCAGTCCGAACACGCCCGCATGGAGGCGACCCGCCGAGACTTCGTCGCCAACGTCAGTCACGAATTGAAGACCCCGGTGGGGGCCATGGGTGTGCTCGCAGAGGCGTTGCTCGCCTCGACTGACGACGCTGAGACGGTCGCCCGCTTCGCCGAGATGATGGGCACCGAGTCCAAGCGTCTGGCCAATATGGTCGGCGAACTGATCGAACTGTCACGGCTGCAGGGTGCCGAACCGCTGCCCGACCTTGAGGCGGTCGACGTCGACACCGTGGTGACCGAGGCACTGTCGCGCCACAAGGTGGCCGCCGACAACGCCGACATCGCGATCAACACCGACGCACCGACCGGTTACCGAGTGTACGGCGATCAACCGCTGCTGGTCACCGCGATCGCCAACCTGGTGTCCAACGCGATCGCCTACTCGCCCGAGGGATCGCAGGTGTCAGTCAGCCGTAGGCGACGGGGCAACTTCGTTGAGATCGCGGTCACCGATCGCGGTTTCGGCATTGCCAGCGCCGACCAGGAACGGGTCTTCGAACGCTTCTTCCGCGTCGACAAGGCGCGATCCCGGGCCACCGGCGGCACGGGACTGGGACTGGCCATCGTCAAGCACGTCGCGGCCAATCACAACGGATCCATTCGGCTGTGGAGTCAGCCGGGCACCGGATCGACCTTCACCTTGTCCATACCGACCTACCCCCATCACGACCTGGACGACCCAGACGAGCGCGACGGGTCACACAAACGAGAGGACCACCCACCGAAATGACGAATGTGTTGATCGTGGAGGACGAGCCGTCCCTGGCTGACCCCCTGGCGTTTCTGCTGCGCAAGGAGGGCTTTGAGGCGACGGTGGTCACCGACGGGCCGTCGGCGCTGGCCGAGTTCGAGCGTGCGGGTGCCGATATCGTGCTGCTGGACCTGATGCTGCCCGGCATGAGCGGCACCGACGTGTGCAAGCAACTGCGGTCGAAGTCCACGGTGCCGGTCATCATGGTCACCGCACGAGACAGTGAGATCGACAAGGTGGTGGGCCTGGAACTCGGTGCCGACGACTACGTCACCAAGCCGTACTCGGCGCGTGAGCTGATCGCGCGCATCCGCGCGGTGCTGCGCCGCGGTGTCGAGGTCGATGATCCGGGGATCGGTGATGGCGTGCTGGAGGCCGGACCGGTCCGGATGGACGTCGAGCGTCACGTCGTGTCGGTGGGCGGTGATCTGATTACCCTGCCGCTCAAGGAGTTTGACCTGCTCGAGTACCTGATGCGCAACAGCGGACGGGTGCTGACCCGCGGTCAGCTCATCGACCGGGTGTGGGGGGCCGACTACGTCGGCGACACCAAGACGCTCGACGTTCACGTCAAGCGGTTGCGCTCCAAGATCGAGTCCGACCCGGCGAACCCGGTGCACCTGGTCACGGTGCGGGGGCTGGGCTACAAGCTCGAGGGCTGAGCGCGCCTATTGCGCGGCGCGGGTTGCCGGGTGGATGGCTATCAACCCGAGCACACCGCGTCGCTTGCACATCGCGGCGAGCTCGTTGTAGGCCTTGTCGCCCAGCAACTCGGTGAGCTCGGGGGCGTAGGACTGCCAGACCGGCCGCGAGCCCGTGTGCGCGGCCGGATCACCCGTGCAGTACCAGTGCAGGTCTGCGCCGCCCTCACCCCAGCCGCGGCGGTCGTACTCGGTGATCACGGTGCGCAGGATCTCCGTGCCGTCGGGCCGGGTGATCCAGTCCTGAGTGCGCCGGATCGGCAACTGCCAGCACACTTCCGGCTTCATGGTCAGCGGTTCGACACCGAGCTTGAGGGCCTTGCTGTGCAGAGCGCAGCCGATACCGCCGGCGAATCCGGGCCGGTTCAGAAAGATGCAGGCGCCCTTGTACTTACGGGTTCGCAGGTTCTTCTTGCCCTCGTACTCGTCCATTTCGAGGTAGCCCTTGCGGCCCAGTCCCTTGTCCCGGAACTGCCAGTCGTCGGCGGTCAGGTGCTTGACCGCGTCGTCGAGTCCGGCGCGGTCATCGTCGTCAGACAGGAACGCGCCGTGCGAGCAGCAGCCGTCGTCGGGCCGGCCGGCGACCGTGCCCTGGCAGGCGGGAGTGCCGAACACGCACGTCCAGCGCGACAGCAGCCACGTCATGTCAGCGGCGATCAGGTGTTCGGGGTTCTCCGGGTCCAGGAACTCAACCCACTCGCGGGCGAAGTCCAGTTCCACCTCACCGGGCGTGCCCCGATTGTTCTCGGCGCCAGCGCTCATCGTGCGGGGTTGCGCGCGCAAGCGCTCATCGTGCATCCACTCATGGAATCCAACGGTAGACCCGTTACCGTGGGCTGCGTGCGATTGGGCGTGCTAGACGTGGGCAGCAACACAGTTCATCTACTGGTGGTGGATGCGCGCCGTGGTGGGCATCCGACGCCGATGAGTTCGACGAAGGCGTCGCTACGTCTCGCCGAGGCCATCGACGGCTCAGGCAATATCACCCGCAAGGGTGCCGACAAGCTCGTCGAGACCATCGACGAGTTCGCCAAGATCGCCACGAGTTCGGGCTGCGCGGAACTGATGGCCTTCGCCACATCCGCGGTCCGGGACGCCACCAACTCCGAGGAAGTGCTGGCTCGCGTGCAGGCCGAGGCCGGCGTGGCACTCAAGGTGCTCAGCGGTGTCGACGAGTCCCGACTCACCTTTCTGGCGGTGCGCCGCTGGTACGGCTGGAGCGCGGGCCGCATCATCAATATCGATATCGGCGGCGGCTCGCTCGAGTTGTCCAGCGGTGTCGACGAGGAACCCGACGTGGCGCTGTCGCTCCCGCTGGGTGCCGGTCGGCTCACCCGCGAGTGGCTGCCCGAGGACCCGCCCGGCCGGCGCCGGGTCGCCATGCTGCGGGACTGGCTGGCCAATGAGGTGGCCGATGCCGGTGCGAAAGTCCTCGACGCCGGCGCTCCGGACCTGACCGTCGCGTCGTCGAAGACCTTTAGATCCCTGGCACGACTCACCGGTGCCGCGCCTTCCGGTGCGGGGCCGCGGGTGAAGAGGACACTGACAGCAGCGGGCCTGCGACAGCTCATAGCCTTCATCTCTAGGATGACCGCCGCGGACCGTGCGGAGCTGGAAGGGGTGAGCGCCGATCGCGCGCCACAGATCGTGGCGGGTGCACTGGTGGCGGAGGCGAGTATGCGGGCGCTTGCGATCGACAAAGTCGACATTTGCCCCTGGGCGTTGCGAGAGGGTTTGATTTTGCGGAAACTCGACAGTGAAGCTGACGGGACCGCGCTGGTGGAGACGTCAGCGGACTTAGCCAAGGCCAGAGGCAGCAGACGATGACAGAACCACAGGACAGCGGCACCCGCCCCATCTCGGTGGCCGAGCTGCTCGCGAAGAACGGCACCATCGGTGCTCCGCCCGTCGGCGGACGGCGCCGGCGCAGGCGTGGCAACAGCGACTCTGTCACCGTCGCCGAACTCACCGGCGAGATCCCCATCATCCGCGCAACCGACACCGTCGAGACCGTCGCAGAGCCGAGGCAATCGGTCGAGGCGGAGCCGCAGCCCGTATCCGTCGATGAGGACTTCGCGGACCTTGCCGATGACACCGACCTAGCCGATGACACCGACCTAGCCGATGACACCGACCTAGCCGTTGACGACGTCGAAGTTGACGACGTCGAAGTTGACGACGCAGTAGTCGAGGTCGACGAGACTGACGCCGAGGTCGACGAGGCGGAGGCCGACTACGCCGCACACCTGCAAGCGCGTGACGTCGAACCGGAACCGATCGAGTTCACGCCGCCGACGAGGCGCCCGGCAGCGCCCGCACCCACGGGGTTCACGTCAGCGGGTGGTGCCGAGCAGATGAGCCCGGACCCGCTCTTCGACGACGACCTGTCGCCCAGCGACGACGATATCGATCGTGACCTCGCCGAGATCGCCAGCGGCGCAGCTGAAGTCAGGGAGTCCCAGGGATTCGAGCCGGCACCCTCGTTATTGCGGTCGAACAGCGACACGCTGTTCGGCGGTCAGTCTGTTGCCGACGACCTGGCCCGTCGCGGACGGCAGCCGGGTCCCGAGGACATCGACCTGGGCGAGGACCAGCGCGATGACGAGACGACGAAGCTCCCGGCCGAGACCGTCACCGAGACGACTGGCTCGGGGTTCCTGCGCGGTGTGTGGGTGGTTGCCCAGTGCATCCTCGCGGTCGCGTTCGGGGCGGCGCTGTTCATCGCCTTCGATCAGCTGTGGAAGTGGAACAACATCGTCGCCCTGGTCCTGTCGGTCCTGGTGATCCTCGGGCTGGTCGTCGGCGTGCGGGTGGTGCGCAAGACCGAGGACATCGGTAGCACGCTGATCGCCGTGGCGGTGGGTGCCCTGGTCACGTTGGGTCCCCTCGCCCTGCTGCAGTCGCACTGACGCCGCAGAATAGATATCAGTGCGCCCCGCCATCAAGGTTGGTCTGTCGACTGCCTCGGTTTATCCCCTGCGGACCGAGGCAGCCTTCGAATACGCGGCCAAGCTTGGCTACGACGGTGTCGAACTCATGGTCTGGGCGGAGACCGCGAGCCAGGACGTCGACGCCATCGCGAAGCTCTCGCAGCGTTACGACATGCCGGTGCTCAGCGTCCACGCGCCGTGTCTGTTGATCTCCCAGCGGGTCTGGGGGGCCAACCCCATCTCGAAGCTCGCGCGCAGCGTGCGGGCCGCCGAGGACCTGGGCGCCCAGACCGTGGTGGTGCACCCGCCGTTCCGCTGGCAGCGTCGCTACGCCGAGGGGTTCTCCGATCAGGTGGTCGAACTCGAGGCGTCCAGCCACGTGATGGTCGCTGTCGAGAACATGTTCCCGTTCCGCACCGACCGCTTCTTCGGTTCGGGGCAGCCGTCAATCGAGCGGATGCGCAAGCGCGGCGGATCGCCGGGCGCGGCCATCTCCGCGTTCGCCCCGTCGTATGACCCGCTGGACGGCGAGCACGCGCACTACACGCTGGACCTCTCGCATGCCGCGACCGCGGGCACCGATGCCCTTGAGATGGCGCGTCGCATGGGCGAGGGACTGGTGCACCTGCACCTGTGTGACGGCAGCGGGGCAGCCACCGACGAGCATCTGGTGCCCGGACGCGGCGGCCAGCCGGCGGCCGAGCTCTGCCAGATGCTCGCCGCGAGCAACTTCACCGGTCACGTGATCCTGGAGGTCACCACGTCGCGGGCCCGCAACGCCGCCGAGCGCGAGCAGCTGCTGACCGAATCACTCGAGTTCGCGCGACAACACCTGTTGCGCTGAGGATCTGGGAGAGTCCCGTGGCCGAATCCGTCTCGTTCACCGAATCCACGTCGTTCACCGAAGCCATGGCTCTGGAGCCGGTGTCAGTCGATGACGCCGACGGCGTGGTCCAGCATGTCTTCACAGGCGTCCTCAACGAGAACTGGACGATCGGCCCCAAGGTGCACGGCGGCATGATGCTGGCGCTGTGCGCGAACGCGGCCCGCACCGCGCACGGTGGTGAGGGTGTGCAGCCCGTTGCGGTGTCCGGCAACTTCCTGTGGGCACCCGATCCCGGCGCGGTCGAGGTGGTCACGACCATCCGCAAGCGCGGCAGGCGGGTGAGCCTGGTCGACGTTGAGTTGAATCAAACGGTTGAGTTGAATCAGGGGCAGGGGTCGGGGCGCAAGACGGCTGTCCGCGCGACGATCACGCTGGGCGACCCCGAGCACGAGGCGGCGCCGCTGCTTGTGGCCAATCCGGTGGTGCCGTTGATGACGCCGGATCCGCCGCCGGGCCTCCAATCGATCGGCCCCGGTCACCCGATGGCCGATATCGTCCATCTCGCCCGCGGTATCGATATCCGGCCATCGCTGACCACGATGGAGCCGAGGTCCGACGGTGGGCCGCCGGTCATCGAGTACTGGGTGCGGCCGCGGGACTGCCCGCCCGACGTCCTGTTCGCCCTCGTGTGCGGCGATGTGTCCGCGCCGGTGACATTCGGGGTGAACCGGTTCGGTTGGGCGCCCACGGTCCAACTGACGGCCTATCTGCGTGCTGTCCCGGTCGACGGGTGGCTCCGGGTGCTGTGCACGACGATGCAGATCGGCCAGGAGTGGTTCGACGAGGACCATGTGGTCGTCGACAGCGACGGTCGCATCATCGTGCAATCCCGCCAGCTGGCCATGGTGCCTCCACTGCACAGCTGAGCCGACGTGCAATGCTTCACCCCGTGGCAAGAATCGCGATTATCGGTGGTGGAAGCATTGGAGAGGCGCTGCTGGCGGGCCTGATCAGGGCCGGCCGGCAGGCCAAGGACCTAGCTGTCTCGGAGAAGGATCCGGGGCGCGCGAAGTACCTGTCCGAGACGTACTCGGTGCTGCTGACATCACCGTCCGATGCGGCCGAGAACGCCGCCTACGTCATCGTCGCCGTCAAGCCGGCGGATGTGGAGTCCGTCGTCGCCGAGATCGCCGAGGCCGTGGCTCAGGCCGACAACGGCAGCGACGAACAGGTCATCGTCTCCGTGGCCGCGGGCGTCAGCACCGCCTTCTACGAGTCCAAGTTGCCTGCCGGGGCCCCCGTGATCAGGGTCATGCCGAACGCGCCGATGGTGGTCGGAGGGGGTGTCAGCGCGCTGTCGCGTGGCAGCTTCGCCACCGTCGAGCAGCTGAAGGACGTGTCGGCGATCTTCGCCGCCGTCGGTGGGGTCCTGGCCGTGCCCGAATCGCAGTTGGATGCCGTGACCGCGGTGTCCGGCTCGGGTCCGGCGTACTTCTTCCTGATGGCCGAGGCACTCGTCGACGCGGGTGTGGCGGCCGGGTTATCCCGTCAGGTGGCGACCGATCTCGTCTCCCAGACGATGGCGGGTTCGGCGGCCATGCTGCTCGATCGGCTCGACGATCAACCGTCGGGCGGGGATGCGGCGAAGGGCCTCGGAATGGACACCAGCCCGGCCCAGCTGCGTGCCACGGTGACGTCCCCGGGTGGCACTACCGCCGCTGGTCTGCGAGAACTCGAGCGCGGTGGCCTGCGGGCGGCTGTCACCGAGGCCGTTTTCGCCGCGAAAACACGCTCTGAGCAGCTCGGAATTACATCTGAGTAGTTCATGAATTTCCAACGGATTAGCCCACACCCGTCGCAATAACCCCAGTAGCCACGCTATTCTCCTCGTTGTATGCACGCACCTGCGCCAACGGTGGGGAAGCCGCTGGCAAGGCCGTGCCTGATTGATTGGGTTGCGATGACGTCTATGAACGGTCCATCGGCGCGTGATTCGGCGAGCGGCAAGGCTGCGCGCGACGCAGCCGCCGGCAGTGCCGGGGATAGTGGCCAACCGGCGCGTGCTCAGCAGTTCCTCACCGTCGCCGAGGTCGCGAGCTTGATGCGAGTAAGCAAGATGACGGTCTACCGACTGGTCCACAACGGCGAACTGCCTGCCGTGCGGGTCGGCCGGTCCTTCCGTGTGCACGCCAAGGCCGTGCACGATCTCCTGGAGACGTCGTACTTCGACGCGGGCTAGTTCGCCCGATCAACAGGCGTTTTCGTTCCGCCCCTGCTGGCCGGGTAAGGTAACCGGGTCAGTTAACGAGGCGTATTCGAGATCTCCAGTTCTCGTTCGGCCTTGATTGTCTTTAGGTAGCGGAGTCCATGGGTTCAGTCATCAAGAAGCGTCGCAAGCGCATGTCGAAGAAGAAGCACCGCAAGTTGCTTCGCCGCACACGAGTGCAGCGCAGAAAACTCGGCAAGTAGCTTTCAGCTTCAGCCGTTAGGCTGGCCCGATGGAATCCGACGGGCCCTCGAGCGGTCGCCCCGCAACGGGTTCCGTCGGCTCTGACTCACAGGACACCGTGCACCACCCCAAGGTGGTGCTGGTAACTGGCGCATGCCGGTTCCTCGGGGGTTACCTGACGGCCCGGCTGGCGCAGAATCCGCTGATCGACCACGTCATCGCGGTTGATGCCATCACTCCCAGCAAGGACCTCCAACGCCGAATGGGGCGGGCCGAGTTCGTCCGAGCTGACATTCGAAATCCGTTCATCGCCAAGGTGATCCGCAACGGCAACGTCGACACCGTCGTCCACGCCGCTGCGGCCTCCTATGCCCCGCGCTCCGGCGGCAGGGCGGCGCTGAAGGAACAGAACGTGATGGGGGCGATGCAGCTCCTCGCGGCGTGCCAGAAGGCTCCGTCGGTCGCTCGCGTGGTGCTCAAGTCCACCTCTGAGGTGTACGGGTCCAGCGCACACGACCCGGTCATGTTCACCGAGGACGGCAGTTCGCGGCGACCACCCCGTGAGGGGTTCGCCCGCGACAGCATCGATATCGAGGGCTACGCGCGCGGACTCGCGCGGCGTAGGCCCGATATCGCCGTCACGATTCTGCGTCTCGCCAACATGATCGGTCCGGCGATGGACACCGCGTTATCGCGGTACCTCGCCGCGCCCGTCGTGCCGTCGGTGTTCGGCCGCGATGCTCGACTGCAACTGCTGCACGAGCAGGACGCCCTCGGTGCGCTGGAACGCGCCACCGTCGCCGGCCGCGCTGGCACGTTTAACGTCGGCGCCTCGGGCGTCATCATGATGAGTCAGGCGATCCGTCGATCCGGCCGGATCCGGCTTCCCGTCCTGAGGTCGGCACTCTCTGTCGTTGATTCGCTGAGCCGCGCAACTCGGTACAGTGAACTCGATCGTGAGCAGCTGAACTACCTGAGCTTCGGGCGGGTCATGGACACCGCGCGGATGCGTAGCGACCTAGGCTATAACCCGAAGTGGACCACGGCGGAGGCTTTTGACGATTACGTGCGCGGTCGAGGTTTGACGCCGATCATCGACCCGCGCTGGGTACGCTCGGTTGAGAGTCGTGCAGTGGTGGCGGCGCAGCGGTGGGGTGGCCGGTAGGGCGAGGTGACCGGTCGGGAGTTCGGTTGGTCTAGGGGTGGAGGGTTGACGACGTGGCAGGTGAATCAAAGGCGAAAGTGATTCCACTGCACTCGAATTCGAGTCGCTCTTCGGCGGCGCGACGAGCTGCGGCGCGCACGGAGAGCGCGCGTCGACATCCATCGGTGATGGGCGATCCGGGTAGTCGTGCATCTGCCGAGCAGATCGCCGCGGTGGTCCGCGAGATCGACGACAAACGCAGTTCGGTCGCCGGTGCGGGCAGTGTCGATGAGTCGCCCAACGAACTCGCCAAGCGCATCGCCGCGATCGCCGAGTTCGTCCACAAGCGGATGTCCGGCGACTACTCGGTCGATGAGTTCGGGTTCGACCCACACATCAACAACGCAATCTTCCTGCCTTTGCTGCGAGGGCTCTTCAAATCGTGGTTCCGGGTCGAGGTGAGCGGTATCGAGAACCTCCCCGACACGGGTCCGGCGCTCATCGTGGCCAACCATGCCGGCGTGCTTCCGCTGGACGGTCTGATGGCCTCGGTCGCCGTCCACGACCACCATCCCGCCAACCGTGACCTGCGCCTACTGGCCGCCGACATGGTCTTCGACATGCCGCTGATGGGGCAGGCCGCGCGCAAGGCCGGGCACACGATGGCGTGCACCTCGGACGCCCATCGCCTGCTTGCCGCCGGTGAACTCACAGCGGTGTTCCCCGAGGGATACAAGGGCCTGGGCAAGCCCTTCCGCGACCGCTACAAGCTGCAGCGATTCGGTCGCGGCGGCTTCGTCTCGGCGGCGTTGCGCGCCCGCGCGCCGATCGTGCCGTGCTCGATCGTCGGCTCCGAGGAGATCTACCCGATGCTCGCCGACGTGAAGCTGCTGGCCAGGTTGTTCGGGCTGCCGTACTTCCCGGTGACGCCGTTGTTCCCGTTGGCCGGGCCGCTGGGACTGGTGCCGCTGCCCTCGAAGTGGCACATCCAGTTCGGCGAACCGATCCTCACCGACGAGTACGACGAGGCGATGGGGGAGGATCCGATGGTCACATTCGAACTGACCGACCGGGTGCGCGAGACCATCCAGCAGACGCTCTACCAACTGCTCGCCAACCGAGGCAACACCTTCCTCGGCTGAGCTGCGGACCGGCGGCTACTGCGCCGGGTGGGTGGCTACTCCGCCGTGTCCAATGGGCGGCTCGCCGCCGTGTCCAATGGGCGGCTCGCCGCCGTGCTAGCGCTTTGCCCAGCAACCATCTTCGTGATCGCCGCATCACGCGCCGCCGCGATCTGCGCCGTGATCTCGTCGGTCTCCTCAGACGGGGAGGCCTCGCCGAGGATCGTGATGATGCTCGTCATGACCGGCTGGCCGTCGTCGTCGGAGACCTCGCCGCGAACCTCTGTGAGCACGGCGCCGTGCGACTCGATGACCGAGTCGAGGTAGGAGTCGAACCAGAGCTTGTCGCCGACCACGATGGGGCGGTGGAAGATCAGCTTCTGGTCGCGGTGCAGCACGCGCTCCATGTTGAACGGGAGGTCGAACTGATTGAAGATCTCCTCCTGCACCCGGCGGCCCGCGACTGCGACGAACGTCAGGGACGCGATGAGTGCGTCGTACCCGCACTCCTTGGCGCCCTCCTCGGTGAAGTGAGCCGGATGGTCGTCCTTGACGGCGAGGGCGAACTCGCGGACCTTCTCGCGGCCGACCTCAAAGTAATCGGGGTACCGAAAATGGGTTCCGATGATGTCTTCGGCGATGCTCATGGTCGGATTCGCTCCCGCTCGTGTCTCCGGTGGTCCGGCGGCTGAGACTATCAGCGCTGGGGTCAGTGGCCATCTCGACGGGACACCACGGCTGCCAGAGCGCCGCCCACGGCACCGAGGGCAAGCGCCGACGGCACGCCGATCCGGGCGGCTTTGCGCGCCGTTCGGAAGTCGCGGATCTCCCAGCCACGCTTGCGCGCCAGATCGCGCAGCGCCGCGTCGGGGTTGATGGCGACGGCGGTGCCCACCAGCGACAACATCGGGACGTCGTTGAAGCTGTCCGAGTATGCCGTGCAGCGCCGCAGGTTCAGGCCCTCCCGGATGGCCAGCGACCGCACCGCGTGCGCCTTGCCCGCGCCGTGCAGGATCTCGCCGACCAGTCGCCCGGTGAAGACGCCGTCGACGGATTCGGCCACAGTGCCCAGTGCTCCGGTCAGCCCGAGCTTGGTGGCGATGGTCGCGGCCAGCTCGTAGGGCGTCGCGGTGACCAGCCACACCTGCTGGCCGGCGTCGAGATGCATCTGGGCCAGTGCCCGGGTACCCGACCAGATCTTGTCGGCGATGATCTCGTCGTAGATGTCCTCGCCGAGGGAGACAAGTTCGGCCGTCGGCCGCCCCTCGATGAACGCCAGCGCCTTCCGTCTGCCCTCGGCGACGTCGTCGCTGTTCTCCTTGCCGGTGAGCTGGAACTTCGCCTGCGCGTATCCGAACCGGGCCAGGTCGCCGTAGGTGAAGTACTTGCGCGCGGCAAGGCCCCTGGCGAAGTGCACCAGCGAGGAACCCTGCACCAGGGTGTTGTCGACGTCGAAGAACGCCGCCGCGGTCAGGTCGGGGGGCGGCGGTTGGGGACTGGACGCTTCGGCGACTACGCCGTGCTCGTCGACGAGGACCTCCGAACCAGCCTCGTCGGCGATGTCACCGGGCTCGGGCACCCCTCAACACTAGGTCACGGGATAATGGAGGGCGTGGACCATGCTGTGACGTTGCTGACCCGCGCCGGGTGCACCCTGTGCGCGCAGGCGGGGCTGCAACTCGCGGGCCTCGCCGACGAGTTGGGTTTCGACCTGGCGACCACCGATGTCGACGCAGCGGCGGATGCCGGTGATGGCGCGCTGCGCGCGGAGTATGGGGACCGCCTGCCGGTGGTGTTGCTCGACGGCCGCGAACACAGCTATTGGGAGGTCGACGAGCAGCGACTGCGCGCTGACCTCGCTGGCTGAGGCGGCTGAGTTACCGCTCAGCAAATTTGGTGCAAAGGCATGGCAACGACTACCTTCGAGGGCGTGGTGACGAGGCCATGAGCGTTCTGCTATTCGGGGTTTCGCACCGGAGTGCGCCCGTGTCCGTGCTTGAGCAATTGAGCACCGGCGAGTCCGATCAGGCGAAGATCGTCGACCAGCTCCTGCAGTCCGAGCTGGTGAGCGAGGCCATGATTCTCTCGACGTGCAACCGGGTCGAGGTGTACGCGGTCGTCGAGGCCTTCCACGGCGGCCTGTCGGTCGTCGGCCAGGTTCTCTCCGAGCACGCTGCGATGTCGCTGAGCGATCTCACCAAGTACGCATACGTGCGGTACGCCGAAGCCGCGGTGGAGCATCTCTTCGCCGTCGCCAGTGGCCTGGACTCCGCGGTGATCGGCGAGCAGCAGGTGCTCGGCCAGGTCCGCCGCTCCTATGCCGCCGCCGAGGCCAACCAGGCCGTCGGCCGGACGCTGCACGAGCTGTCCCAGCGGGCCCTGTCGGTCGGCAAGCGCGTGCACTCCGAGACCGGCATCGACGCCGCAGGAGCCTCGGTGGTGTCGGTTGCCCTGGACATGGCCGACGGCAAGCTGAGCGGGCTCGCGGGCCGGACGGCGACCATCGTCGGCGCCGGTTCGATGGGCGCCCTGGCCGCGGCCCACCTGATGCGCGCCGGCATCGGCCGCGTCCACATCGTGAACCGCTCGCTGCCCCGTGCGCAGCGGCTGGCACAGAACCTCACCGAACAGGGCGTGGAGGCCTTCGCGGCCTCGCTGGACGACTTGTCGGATGCGCTGACGGACACCGACGTCGTCGTGAGCTGTACCGGGGCCGTCCGGCCCGTCGTGTCGCTGGCCGATGCGCACCGAGGCCTGGTCGGCCGACCGGAGAACGCCCAGTTGGTCATCTGCGATCTGGGCATGCCGCGTGACGTCGACCCCGCCGTCGCCGGACTGCCGGGCATCTACATGGTCGACATGGACCGGATCCAGCGTGAGCCGTCGGCGCGCGCCGCGGCAGCCGACGCCGAGGCGGCGCGCGTCATCGTCGCCACCGAGGTAGCCAACTATCTCGCGGGCCAGCGCATGGCCGAGGTCACCCCGACCGTCACCGCACTGCGGCAGCGAGCGGCCGATGTCGTCGAGGCCGAATTGCTGCGGCTGGACAATCGGTTGCCAGGGCTGGACTCCACCCACCGGGACGAGGTGGCGCGCACCGTGCGTCGCGTCGTCGACAAGCTTCTGCACGCCCCGACGGTGCGGGTCAAACAGCTCGCCGGTGCGCCGGGCGGCGACAGCTATGCCGAGGCGCTACGCGAACTGTTCGAACTCGACCCGCAGGCTGTCGATGCCGTCGCAGGCGGCGAAATGCCTTTGATTGCAGGCGATTCCACTCTGGGACTCCTGCCCGATGTAGATAAGACTGAGTAACGCTTGCCAAATACCAGCAGTGAAGCGGTCATCCGGATCGGAACCCGGGGCAGCCTTTTGGCCACCACTCAGGCCGGTCTCGTCAGAGACGCCTTGATCGCGCTGGGGCACCGCGCGCAACTCGTCATCGTCGCGACCAAGGGCGACCAGTCGAGCGCTCCGATAGCCGAGCTCGGCGTCGGCGTCTTCGTCGCGGCGCTGCGTGAGGCCGTAGCGGACGGAACCGTGGATGCGGCTGTGCACTCCTACAAGGATTTGCCCACCGCTCAGGACCCCCGCTTCGTCATCGCGGCTATACCCACGCGTGAGGACGCCCGCGACGCCCTGGTGGCGCGTGACGGACTGGTGCTGGGGGAGTTGCCGGCAGGCTCGATCATCGGCACATCGGCCCCGCGGCGGGCCGCGCAGCTTAGAGCACTGGGTCTCGGTTTGGAAATTCGCCCCCTACGAGGCAACCTAGACAGCAGGTTGAACAGGGTTACAAGCGGTGATCTCGACGGTGTCGTCGTCGCCCGAGCGGGTTTGGCTCGCATCGGACGTGTAGGCGATATCACCGAGACGATCGAGCCGGTGCAGATGTTGCCAGCACCAGCTCAGGGAGCGCTCGCGGTGGAATGTCGCGCGGGTGATTCCAAGCTTGCCGCGCTGCTGTCGGCATTGGATGACGCTGACACACGCGCCGCGGTCACCGCAGAACGTGTCCTGCTCGCCGAACTGGAGGCGGGGTGCTCCGCGCCAGTGGGTGCGATCGCGGAAGTGGTCGAGTCCATTGACGAGGAGGGCAATGTCTTCGAAGAGCTGTCGCTGCGCGCATGCGTGGCGGCGCTGGACGGATCCGATGTGATCCGCGCGTCCGGCATCGGGACTCCCGATCGGGCACGAGAGCTAGGGCTCTCGGTGGCCGCGGAGTTGTTCGAGCTGGGAGCGCGAGATCTGTTGGTGCAGCGGACTGAAGAGCGGGAGTGAGAGATGACGACCCGAGGGCGTAAGCACAAGCCCGGCCGCATCACGTTCGTTGGCGCGGGCCCGGGTGACCCCGGCCTGTTGACGACGCGTGCGCGTGCTGTGTTGACCAACGCCGCGATGGTGTTCGTCGACCCTGACGTACCGGAGGCGGTACTGACGTTGGTCGGTACGGAACTGCCTCCGCAGTCCGGGCCGCAGCCGGCCAAGCCGGGCGATGACGGCGATACGGCGGCCGAGGTTGTCGGCGCCGCGCCTGGCCTGCCCAACGGGGTGGATGTGCGTCCCGCGCTGGGCGATCCGGCCGAGGTGGCCAAGACCCTGGTCAACGAGGCTCGCGCAGGCATGGACGTCGTGCGGCTGGTGGCCGGCGACCCGTTGTCGGTGGACGCGGTGCTGGCCGAGGTGAGCGCGGTGGCGCGCACGCAGACCCATTTCGAGATCGTGCCGGGCCTGCCCGCCACGACCGCGGTGCCGACCTACGCCGGTCTGCCGCTGGGCTCGTCGCACACCGTGGCCGACGTCCGCGGCGACGTGGACTGGGCCGCCCTCGCGGCCGCACCCGGACCCCTGATCCTGCACGCCACGGCATCGCATCTGCCGGATGCCGCACGCACGCTCATCGAGTTCGGCCTCACCGACAACACGCCGTGTGTCGTGACCGCCAATGGCACCACCTGCCAACAGCGTTCGGTGGAGACCACGCTGTCCGGTCTGCTCGACAAGGCCACGCTGGCCGGTAGCGAGCCCGCCGGGCCGCTGGCCGGGCCGCTCGTCGCGACCATCGGCAAGACGGTGGCCAACCGCGCGAAGCTGAACTGGTGGGAGAGCCGGGCACTGTACGGCTGGACCGTGCTCGTCCCGCGTACCAAGGACCAGGCGGGCGAGATGAGCGACCGACTGGTCGGCCATGGCGCACTGCCCGTCGAGGTGCCGACCATCGCCGTTGAGCCGCCGCGCAGCCCCGCGCAGATGGAGCGTGCGGTCAAGGGCCTGGTTGACGGCCGGTTCCAATGGGTCGTCTTCACCTCCACCAACGCGGTTCGCGCGGTGTGGGAGAAGTTCAACGAGTTCGGTCTCGACGCCCGCGCGTTCTCCGGTGTCAAGATCGCATGCGTGGGTCAGGCCACCGCGGACCGCGTCCGCGAGTTCGGCATCAACCCCGAACTGGTGCCCGCGGGCGAGCAGTCCTCGCTGGGCCTGCTCGACGAGTTCCCGCCGTACGACGACATCTTCGACCCGGTCAACCGGGTGCTGTTGCCGCGTGCCGATATCGCCACCGAGACGCTGGCCGAGGGTCTGCGCGAACGCGGCTGGGAGATCGAGGACGTCACGGCCTACCGCACCGTGCGCGCGGCCCCGCCGCCAGCGCAGACGCGCGAGATGATCAAGACCGGTGGCTTCGACGCGGTGTGCTTCACGTCGAGTTCGACGGTCCGCAATCTCGTCGGCATCGCGGGCAAGCCGCACGCACGGACCATCGTGGCGTGCATCGGGCCCAAGACCGCTGAGACCGCAGCGGAGTTCGGCCTGCGCGTTGATGTGCAGCCCGAGAGCGCAGCGGTGGGACCGTTGGTCGAGGCACTGGCCGAGCACGCGGCCCGGTTGCGCGCCGAGGGTGCACTGCCGCCGCCGCGCAAGAAGAGCCGTCGCCGCTAGGTCTGCCGGACTTCTCCAGTGGCGTACCCCAGGCATCGGCCCCGACGGCTGCGCACCACTCCGGCGATGCGTCGCCTGGTGGCGCAAACATCGCTGGAGCCAAGGCATTTGGTTCTCCCGATGTTCGTCGCTGACGGCATCGATGAACCACGCCCGATTGCGTCGATGCCCGGTGTCGTGCAACACACCCGCGACTCCCTGCGTCGTGCCGCCGCAGAAGCGGTGGCCGCAGGAGTCGGTGGGCTGATGCTGTTCGGGGTGCCCCGCGAAGAGGACAAGGATGCGGCGGGATCGGTGGGCTCTGCGCCCGACGGCATTCTGAACGTCGCACTCGCTGACCTCGCCGCCGATCTTGGTGACGCGACGGTGCTCATGGCGGACACCTGCCTCGATGAGTTCACCGACCACGGGCACTGTGGTGTGTTGGACGACTCGGGGCGGGTCGACAACGACGCCACCAATGATCGGTACGTCGAACTTGCTGTCGCGCAAGCGAATTCAGGTGCCCACGTGGTGGGGCCCAGCGGCATGATGGACGGCCAGGTCGCGGCCATCAGGGACGGCCTGGACGCCGCGGGGCACACCGACGTCGTGATCCTGGCGTACGCCGCGAAGTTCTCATCAGGTTTCTACGGCCCGTTCCGCGAGGCGGTGGGCTCGAGCCTGCACGGCGACCGGCGCACCTACCAGCAGGACGCGGGTAATGCCCGCGAGGCGCTGCACGAGATCGAACTGGACATCGCCGAGGGCGCCGACATCGTGATGGTGAAGCCGGCCATGGCCTACCTGGATCTGGTGCGCGCGGCGGCCGAGGTGTCGCCGGTGCCAGTCGCCGCCTACCAGGTATCGGGTGAGTACTCGATGATCAGCGCCGCTGCCGCCAACGGGTGGATCGACCTGCCCACCGTCGCATTGGAGACGTTGGTCGGCATCCGGCGCGCGGGAGCCGACATCGTGCTGTCCTACTGGGCGGTCGACGCCGCCGGCTGGCTGGCGTGACCGAACCGAACGACTCGGCCGAAGCCCCACTCGGGGAGCGGCCAGATGACGTGGCGACGGGCTTCTGGCTCTGGCTCGTTGCGTTGCCGCTGCTGGTGACCGCATACGTCGTGGACCTCGTCGCCGTGTCCGTCGACGCGTGGTTCGTCACCGCTTTCGCCGGCTTCTTCGTGGTGGTGATCGCCGCGGTGGCGCTGACCTTCATGCTGCTGATGCGCCAGGGTTACGCGTGGGCGCGGACGTTGCTCAGCGGCGGTGGCGCCGCGTCGGTGGTGTACGTGATCGGAAACCTGTTCACGGTGGACCGTCCGCCGGCGGCCGCACTGCTGTACGCGGCCTGCGCGATAGTCGGCTCGGTGCTGATCATCGGCGGTATCTACCTGCTGCACCGCAAGGACGCTCAGGCCTTCTTCACCCGTTAGGCTGGCCCGATATGTCCGCTACGCCGCCGAATCCGTCGACCCGGCCCCGAATCGTCGACATCGCGTTCTGGTGCTGGGTCTCCGGCGCGGTCCTGACTGCCGCGCTCGGGATGCTGACGCTGAGCCAGGGCGGGCATCCGTTCATCTACGCCGCCGGCGGGTTGTTGATCGCCGCAGGCCTCGGGCAGGGCTATCTCGCCGGTCGGGCGCGCAGGCGTGAGGGCAAGTTCGCGGGTGCAGCCGTTGGCCTGGCGATGGCATCGGTTGCGTTTCTGGCGCTGCTGCTGCTGTTCGGCGCGGGCGCCGTGGTCATCTGCATCGTCGCCGTCACTATGGCTCTGCTGATCACCGGTTCGGTGCTCGTGCAGCGTGGGGTGGCGCAGGAATGGTTCGAAGGAGCATCTTGAACACCGAGTCCCAGCCGTCCGTGGCGGCCCCCGATGTTCTCTTTCGTGAACCCGGCGCGACCTGGTGGTGGGTGGCGGCCGGGCCCGTGTCGGGTGTGGCGATGCTGCTGATCCAGGTCTGGACCGGCTACGGCATCGACTTTCTGGTGCCCATCGTGTTCCTCCTGCTGGTGACCGGATTCCTGTCCATCCAGGTGAAGGCTGCGCGCATTCACACCTCAGTCGAGCTGACAGCCGAGTATCTGCGGCAAGGCGCCGAGACGATCCGCATCAGTGAGATCGTCAGGATCTATCCGGAGCCCTCGGGCCAGGAGACCGAGAAGTGGCAGTCTGCGCGGGCGCTCGGCGAGCTGACCGGGGTGCCGCGGGGGCGTACCGGTATCGGCTTGAAGATGACGAATGGCCGCACCGCGCAGGCCTGGGCGCGCAAGCATCGCGCGCTGCGGGCGGCGCTGAGCGCGCTGGTCATCGAGAACACGCCATGAGGGCTGGTATCCGCGCGGTGCTGGAGCTGATTCTGGCCGCCGCCGCGGGCGCAGCGGGTGTGTACTTCTGGGTGGCGGCGCGGACCACCGAGATGGCCCCGCCGGTGTTGCCCAATGAGCCGTCGCAGGTCACGGCTGTTTACTACCCGCCATTGATAGTGCTGTCCCTGCTGCTCGTCACGGTCGCCGGGGTGTTCGTCGTGATCGGCGTCGCCCGGCTTCGTGGCAGTGAGTGAGCCTGCTCACACCACCTTTGGTACAAAGTGCGATTTCTGTAACACTGTTCCCATGACAGAACTCGCCGAGAACGCGCAACAGGCGGACGCCCTTCCACTTGGCCCCGAATCCCTGGTCTGGCGGTACTTCGGGGACAACCGGATGTACCTGATCGGCCCTCGTCCCGCCGTCCTGCAGAACATGCTCGCCGAACTCGGCCAGGGCGTCCTGGATCACTCGGTGTTCTTCTCCGACACCGCCGCGCGGATCAAGCGCTCGCTCCCGCCGATCTACCGGACCGTCTACGGCAGCGACGACGCCAACGAGGGCATGCGGGTGCGCGACTTCCACCGCGATATCAAGGGCGATATGCCCGCCGGCCCGGATGGGTCCGTCGAGCGGTATCACGCCCTGGATCCGGAGACCTACTTCTGGGCGCACGCGACGTTCGTCGAGCAGGTCCTGTACTTCGCGGACACCTTCGTCAAACGTCTCACCGAGGCCGAGAGGGAACAGATCTACCTCGAGTCCAAGACCTGGTACCGCCGCTACGGCGTCAGCGACCGGCCGATGCCGGCAACCTATGCCGACTTCGAGAGGTACTGGGACCGGATGATGGACGAGATCCTGGTGCCCCACCAGACGGCGAAGTACGGCGTCGGCTATGTCACCAAGGGATTCCCGCGGCCGAAGGGTGTCTCCGAGCTGACGTGGCGGCTGGTGTCGCCGCTGTTCAACCCGGCGGCCGCCTTCATCACCACCGGCGGTATGCCGCCGCGCGCCCGGGACATGCTCGGGCTGCCCTGGAGTGACCGCAAGGAGAAGGCGTATCAGGGGTTCGCGGCGCTATGGCGGTCACAACCGGTGAACTGGTTGTGGGATCGTCTACCTATGACGGTGCGCTACAACAAGTTCGCGCAAGAGGGCTATGGCCGGGTCTGACGCGTCCACCGAGGCAATCCTCGATGCTGCGCTCGCCGAGTTCGAACGGCACGGCTACCGCCGCGTCGCACTCGATGACGTCGCGCGACGGGCAGGAGTCAGTCGCACCACGATCTACCGGCGCTTCGCCAACCGTGACGAACTGGTCGGCGCGGTGGTCGAACGCGAGAATGTGGCACTGTTCGCTGATATCGCCGACGAGTTGAACCGCGCAAAGCCGCGGACCAGCTACTACGTCGAGGCGTTCACATGGTCGATCCTGGCGTTCCGCCGCCATCGGGTGCTCAACCAGATGATCACCGATGAACCCGCGCTGGTGCTCGAGCTGGCCCACCGGCACTGGCCCGCCGCGATCGAGCGGATGGGCGAGGCGCTGCGGGTGATCTTCCCGCCGGGCTTCGCCGATCGTATCGGTCCCGACGTCGTCGACGACTTGGCCGACACCATCCTGCGGTATGCGGCGTCGTTGCTGCTGCTGCCCAGTGCGCAGCCGCTCGAGGCGGCCGAGGACATCCGCGCGTACGCCACCCGGCACTTCCTGCCGAGCCTGCCCGCGGCGCTCCGAGCGGTACCGGTCTAGCTCGCCCTGTTTCGTGTCCCGCACATTCGGGCAGCCAGGGATATGTCCAATGACGAGCGTGCGGCCAACGAAGACCAGCGCATCACAGAGAAGCCTGAAGTCACCGAAGAGCACCATGACCGGGCCAAGAAGATGATGGACGCCTACGACGATCAGCGCCCCACCATCACGCTGCCCGGAAGCGGTGGCACGGTCGCGGGTACCGCGGTCAACGAATGGGTCGACGACGACGGTAACCCCAAGTACGGCGACGTGGAAAAAGGCGGCGCACAGGACGACTCCTAGGCCTGCTGGCGCAACTAAGGTGGGTCGGTGTGACGCCACTGCAACAGATCGCACCCGCCTTCGTCGATATGGCCCACTCCATCGTGTGGGCCTCGGTGGCGACGGTCGACCGCGACGGCAGGCCCCGCAGCCGAATTCTGCACCCGATCTGGGAGTGGGACGGCACCGATCTGGTGGGCTGGATCGCCACCGTGCCGACACCGCTCAAGCACGCGCACCTACACGCCCACCCCGAGGTGTCGCTGAGCTACTGGACGACTAGCCACGACACCTGCAGTGCGGAGTGCACGGCCCAGTTCTACGTCGACGATGAGACGTGTAAAGCGGTGTGGGACAAGTTCGCCAACGCTCCCGAACCCGTCGGCTACGACCCGCGCATCATCCCGATGTGGAGCGATGGCCCGACGTCGGAGGAGTTCGCGGTGCTGAGGCTGCATCCATACCGGCTGCGGGTGATGGCGGGCACGGTGATGACGAAGGGTCAGGGCGCGCCGCTGTTGTGGCACGAGGCCTGACGCAGGGCCGGCGGCAGCAAACCGTACCGTACAGTACGCCATGAAGGCAGGCGGAGGAGCGGTATGGTCAACCGGAACGACAGTAGGAACAAGTGGCTCGACGCCGGACTGAGTGTCCTGGCGGCTGAGGGCGCGGCCGGGGTGCGCATCGACCGAATTGCGGCGCGGCTCAAGCTCTCGAAGGGTTCCTTCCATCACCACTTCGACGGCGCGGACGCCTACAAGCGGGAGTTGCTCGCACACTTCGAGGCGATCTCCATCGACGCACTGGAGCGAGCCGTCGACGAGGTCGACCCGCCAGCGGATGCCCGTGCGGTCCTGGCCCGGCTGACACACCTCGTCGCACCGGCCGAGGGTGGCATCTACCAGCCTGAACTCGAGGTTGCCGTGCGCGCGTGGTCGACCTGGGATCCCGAGGTCCGGGCTGTGCAGGGGCGTATCGACAAGGCTCGCCTCGCTGTGTTGCAGCGCGTCTGGCGGCCCGCCGTCGCCGACAATGACGAGGCGCGGGTGGCGGCGCTGCTGCCCTACCTGATGGCCATCGGGGCCGCGGCCATCGTGCCGCCGATTGCGCCCGACGAACTCCAGCGGGTTTACGACATCCTGCTGCCACTGGTCCCTGAAATCCCCCAGTGACGGGGTAGTGCCGTCTCCAAGCCCCTTGGCTTCAGTCAAAACAGACTGTACGGTATGGTTTGTTTTGGTTGATGAGTGAAAGGGCGGTTCCATGACTGCGCTACCCGATCCGCAATGGCCGATCATCGCGCTGGCCCTCGTCCAGTTGGTGGACGGGATCATGTGCATCAAGCCGGTTCCGTACATCGTCGGGTGCTTGGAGGGTGTCAAGTTGCCGCGGCGCCACTGGTGGCTGCTGTCGCCGGTCAAGTTCGCCGCGACAGCGGGGCTCATTGCGGGCCTGTGGATTCCCTATCTCGGAGCAGTGACGTGCGCGGCGCTTGTCGTGTACTTCGTGTGCGCCATCGCCGCGCACATCATCGCCCGGGACTTCAGTTCCAAACTATTCGTCAACGCGACGGGAATGCTGCTCGTCTGCGTCGCCACAGCGCTCTACTGCTTCGTCCTGTGAGGCCTGCGATCGGTGTCCGGAGCCTCAGTGGCCCACCATCTTCAGGCCCGTGACACACGCGACCACGCCAAGCATCAACAGCACCTTGACCAGTGATGCCGTCTCGCTGCCGGTCAGCATCGCGTATGCGACGGTCAGCACCGCGCCGATGCCAACCCATATCGCGTAGCTGGTACCCACCGGCAGATCACGCATCGCGATCGCCAGCCCGCCCATCGAAAAGAACAGGGCCACACCGAAAACCACGGATGGTCCGAGCCTGGTGAAGCCCTCGGACCTGCCCAGTGCCGTCGCCCAGACTGCTTCCAGAACACCCGA
Organism: Mycobacterium sp. IDUB_39; assembly: GCF_055419205.1. NCBI lineage: Bacteria > Bacillati > Actinomycetota > Actinomycetes > Mycobacteriales > Mycobacteriaceae > Mycobacterium > Mycobacterium sp. IDUB_39. Next base: position 579,519 of record NZ_JBVAXF010000001.1, on the reverse strand, counting down.
CGCCAAGAGAATGAGCCAGGACATCACACACCTCCAACACAACCGTCTTGTCGCTGGCCGGGTACGGTGTGGCTCGTCCGGTGTCATGTGATGACCATCCGAGCATAGCAACGTCTGAGCCTCGGCCAGGTGTGACTTTGGCAACCACGCCAGCCCGCCGATGAATGCCGTTGTTGCAGTGCGATATCAGTGCTGCAGGGGACCATCCGCCTCAAGTTCGGTGCGCAGTTGGTCGTAGGTGGGTGCCAGCGCCCTCAGGGTTGCGGCGACTCTCGCGTTGTCACCAACCATCATTGGGTGCTGAAGTGATCCGACCAGTCGGGATTGGCTGGCGAGAGTGGCTGCGGCTCGGGAGTGCTCAGCGTGAGTCATTGATGGTCGCGCCGCGTGAACGTGACCTGGTTGACCCCGTCGAGCCGGCCGGTGCCGATCGGCTTGACGTCGACAGCAGGCTGGTCGAATTGTTCGTGCTCGAATGGTGTTTGGCGGAGATCGCTGAGTACACCCAATGGTTCTCCAGTCCGCACACCGGGAACGCAGATGACCACACCGCGCTACAAGGGCTCCATGAGGAGCTGGCGGGTCTCTGCGAAATCTGAACAACTGCCGTCCCGCAGTACGCGATAGTCCCGCTCGAGGCCCTCTGAACAGCGATCAGAATGATCACACGCCGACGCTAGCCCGCTTTCGCATGCCAGAACCGCAGTCCGCGCGTCGTCAGATTTCCCCTCATCTGGGGGACGACGTGGGAGTTTTCCGGGCCTAGCGTCGTTGCCATGAGTCACAGCAGAGATCTGAATGGTGCGGCAATGACGGAAAATGACGCTGTCTGGTCGCGGCCGGCCGCGATGGCGATCCCGGAGGAAGGCTATTTCGAACTCAAGCGGGGGCGGTACGGCCCCGTCTATCCCCGCACGCCCGCATGTTATGGCTTCAACATCATCGCCAAAGTGCTCGAAGGCCATGGGCAGGCAATCCGCGACTACGGCAAGCAGCTCGAGGCGGCAGTCGCCGCGCAACCTGACGTGCTCGCCCCACTGAAGCTGCACTACCTGCGCTGGCAGCTGTTCGACGTCGGATCCGGTCTGCACTTCCAGTACCAGGGGATCTTCGACACCGACTTCGACAAGTACACCGAGGATGCCGTCAAGCTGTTCAGCTCGACCGGGATCACGACGGCGTTCACCCACCTGGAGGGCTTCCCGGAGGACTGGAAGACCAATCCCGAGGCCTTCATCATGTTCGTTCGCGACCACCAGGTGCCCAGCTTCCTGGAGTATGGCGAGTACCCGTACGTCACGTCTGAGGAGGTCAAGAAGGCGTTGCGGCTCAAGTCCGCGTTCTCCGACATGTTGGACCAGATGCAATGACCGATCTCGAATTCGACGATATCCAGCACATCATGCTGACCGGGACGCCCCACCTGACCGGTCGGTATGAGTTCCTGTCGTTCGAGACCCCCGAAGCGGGGCGAGCCTGGTTGGCCGAGATGGTTCCGCTCGTGCAGTCGGCCACCGATGTCCGCGAGACGGTCAACGTCTTCAAGCGGTGGGTCAACCTGGCCTTCACCTGGACCGGACTGCGCGCCCTGGGGCTGGATGACGAGTCGCTGGCGACGTTCCCCGACGAGTTCCGGGAGGGGATGGCGTCCCGGGCCGACATCCTCGGGGACACCGGTGCTGCCGCACCCGAACACTGGGTCGGCGGGCTCGCGGATGACGATCTGCACGCCATCGTCATTCTGTTCGCCCGGGACGAGGAGGAACGCGTGCGGTGCGTCGGCGAACACGATGCCCTGCTGGCCCGCTGCCCCGGCGTGCGGTCACTGTCACATCTGGATCTGGCCGCCACCGCGCCGTTCGAGTACGACCACGATCACTTCGGGTACCGCGATCCGGTGTCTCAACCGCAGATGAAGGGTTCCGGGGAGGTGCTGATACCCGGCTCGGGCGGGGCGCTCGAACCGGGCGAGTTCATCCTCGGCTATCCGGACGAGGAGGGAATCGTCGCGGATCAGCCCACACCAGAGGTGCTTTCGCGCAACGGCAGCTACCTGGCGTACCGCCGGCTGGAGGAACATGTCGGGGTCTTCCGCGACCACCTGAGGCAGAACGCCGAGGGCGACGAGAGTGAGGAGCTACTGGCCGCCAAATTCATGGGCCGTTGGCGCAGCGGTGCACCGCTGGTACTGGCACCCGAACACGACGATCCGGAGCTGGGCGCGGATCCGATGCGTAACAACGATTTCGACTACGGCGAGATGGATCCGCACGGCTACGCCTGCCCGCTCGGCGCCCATGCCCGCCGGCTCAACCCGCGCGATACCGATCCGAATCCGAATCGGCGCAGGCTGATTCGGCGCAGCGGCACCTACGGACCGGCACTGCCCGAGGGCGTCGCCGACGACGGGGTCGAGCGCGGTGTCGGGATGTTCCTGATCTGCGCCAGCCTGGTGCGGCAGTTCGAGTTCGTCCAGAACGTCTGGATCAACGACACATCGTTCAAAGAGCTCGGCAACGAACACGACCCCATCTGCGGCACCCAGGACGGCACGCTGGACTTCACGATCCCCAAGCGGCCGATCCGAAAGGTGCACAAGGGGTTGCCCGCATTCACCACGCTGCGCGGTGGGGCGTACTTCTTCCTGCCCGGCCTGAACGCGCTGCGCTACCTGACCACAATCGGAACGAAGGAGACACCATGACCACCAAGCCATTCGCCCGCACCTACAACCAGGCGCACATCGCGCGGCCGCACAACGGCAAACGACGCGTCAGCATCTACTGGTCGTGGAGCTACCCCTGGGAGGCCCAGCGCGACCCGGCGGAGCTGTACAACCGGTTCTCCACGGTCACCGAGGTGCGACTCGCGACGTGGCCGGCCTACGAGACGCCCGAGTACAGCCCCAAGGAGTTCCTGCAGGGCGTCGACGGAACGTTGGAACTGTTCCACCGCTCGTCCTTGGCTTTTCAGGATGTCGCCGGTGAAGCGACCGGGCATCCGGTGGCGGTGTTTCAGCGGGTCGATCAGGCCGGGTACCGGCTACCGATCGATGAGCGCATCCTGGACGACACCGACACCCTGATGATCTTCGGCCTCGACCACCTGCTCGGCGACGAGGCCGCCACTGAAGAGGAGATCGCCGCGATCCAACAGTGGTTGAAGCGCGAGGGCACCTGCCTGATGCTGGCACCGCACCATGACGTCGGGTTCACCGACGACAAAGAGCAGCAGCAGATGGAGTACCTGCACCACCGCGATCCACTGACGCCGCGGATCCAGCGCTTCAGCGGCTATGCCCGGTCGCTGTTGACCGGACTGAACATCCCGGTGCACAACACCTGGGGCCTGCGTCCGGCCACGGTCGAGGGCACCAAACAGATTGTGCCGCTCACGCGATTCCACGATCTGGATTCCGCCGGCCTGCTGCGGGACGTCACGACGCTGGCCCTGCATCCACACCTGCCGCACTATGAGCTGACCGCGCCCGAGGGCCCGGACCTGCGGGTGCTGGGTCGCCAGTTGATCGACCAGACCCGGCCGCATCCGTTCACGTTGGCAGGCAACACCGAGTTCAACGCAATGATCCACATGCCGCCGTCCGGTGACCGCGCCGGCGACATCGTGTTGGTCGACTCAACCCATTTCACGACACTATTCGGTGCCAGTGACAGCCTGAAGTCCTTCTGGCGCAACCTTGTAACGATGGCGTAATGGGGGGAGGATTGAACGATCTCCTGCTGCGAGGTTCGAGTGTCGCCGTCGTCTTCTTCGTCGTATCGAGCACCCTGGCGGTCGGTCTGGGTTTGACCGTCAGTCAGATCCTGGCCCCGCTCAAGAACATTCGACTGGTCGCGCTGGCCCTCGCGGCAAACTTCGTGCTGGCGCCGCTGGCCGCGTTCGGGCTGTGGCAGGTGTTCGATCTGGACGATCCGCTCGGGATCGGGCTGTTGTTGTGCGGGCTCGCGGCCGGCGCGCCGTTCTTGATCAAGCTCGCCGAGTTCGCGAAGGCCGATGTGGCCTTCGCAGTGGGCTTGATGGTGCTATTGATGGTGGTCACCGTGGGCTATGTGCCGCTGATCCTGCCGATCTTCGTCTCGGGCGCGGAGGTCAACCCGGCCCAGATCGCTACGTCTCTCGTGGTGTTGATGCTCATCCCGCTCGCCGCGGGTCTGCTGCTGCGGGCCCGCGGTCCCGGTGTGGCCATCCGACTCCAGCCCGTGATCGCGAAGGTGTCCACCGTCAGCATGATTCTCGTGATCGTGTTCACGATCTCCGCCCATTTCAACAGCGTGCTATCGGTTTTCGGCACATTCGGCATCCTGGCGGCCATCGTGTACACAGTGATCTGCGCCGGAATCGGTTGGCTCATGGGCGGTCCCGGGACACGGGAGGTGCTGGCGCTGGGGACCGCTCAGCGCAACGCCGCAGCGGCGTTCGTGGTGGCCGGGCAGAACTTCGATGATCCAAAGGTCGTCGTGATGATCACCGTGGTGTTGATCGCCGAGTTCCTGATGCTGTTGCCATTCGCTCGGATGATCGCTAGGAGTCGCTGAGCAGGCCGAGACGCCTGGCCTCGGCCACCGCAGCCGCGCGCGAGGAGACGGCGAGCTTGCGGTAGATCGACTTGGTCTGGCTCTTGACGGTCTCACGGCCGAGAGTCAACTCCCCGGCGATCCGCTGTAGCGACAGGTGAGTCGCCAGGTGGGGCAACAATCGCAGCTCTGCGGCAGTCAGGGACGGCCGTCGTCCACGTGCGGCCCGCGCGGCAGACAGCGCGCGGATATGGTCCAGCCGGTGTCCCACACCAATGGCGTCGGGTTCGCGCCGGTGCGCGCGCTCCGCGGCGTCGAGGTGACGCTCGCAGAGTTCGGTGTCGTCGACATCCACGGCGGCACCGGCCACCAGCACATGCCCCAGCAGTGCGGTGCGGGCCGACAGATCGCCCAGTCGGTCGAGGAGCCGCTCGGTCGCGCGTACGGCTGCCCTCGCCCCCGGTATGTCACCGCGTCGCGCACGAATCAGGCTGTCGACGGCATAGACCACGACCATCGGGACGTCGTCGGACAGGTCCCGCGCGTCGGCAATCGCGCGTGCGGTGCTGCTGTGCTCGGCAGCCGCGGTGAGGTCGCCGTCGTCGAGGTCGAGCAGTGCCAGATGTGCCAGTGCGGCGGCGTGAAACCCTGGCAGGTCGTCGATCACCGGCAGGACCGACTCCAGCAGCGTCCGCGCCTGTGCCGGTTCGCCCAGCATCGACAACGCAGCACCCTTCATGGTGGTGGCCGCGCCCCACCATGGGTTGACCAGGTGGTCGCCCGCATCGCGCACGGTGTCGGCATGACGAATGACCTCCAGCACGCCACCGACCCCGACCAGCGAGCCGATCAGCGCCGCTGCCACCTCCACCGACGGCGTCCCATCGGCGAGCGGTTCGCCGTGGTCGGCCGCGCTCGCCATCAACAGCGACCGCTGGATCAGGTCGGCGTCACCGGTGGTCACCCCCAGCCAGGCCCTCGCGATGGCGGCGTCGGGGTACTCGGTGAACGTCTGCTCATCGATCAGGCTGAGTCGCCGGGCCAGGATGCCCGCGCGACCGTCGAAACCCAGTCGAACCGCGTCACCGCCCACCAGAGCCGCCATGCGCGCCCCGTCCGCAGCCGCCAGTGCCTGCACTAGCGCCGCGTCGATGTCACCTCCGCGCGCCAGCCGGTCGGCGGCCCTGATCGCCAGACTCCGATACCTGGCTGGATCCCGATCGCGGAGTCGCGCGCGCAGCAGGTCGCCGAACAGCTGGTGATAGCGGTACCAGATACCCTGCGCGTCAAGGGAAACCAGAAACAGATTGCCCGAATGGGTGATCGCGTCGAGCATCGCGGCGGAATCGTTGCGCCCCAGCACGGCATTCAGCTCGGCCGCGCAGAATCGGTCGAGCACCGCCGACTCTACGAGGAACGTCGCGGTCCCGGGGTCGAGGTGATTGAGCACCTCCTCGATCAGGTATCCGGCCACCAATCGGTGGCGACCGGTGAGCGCATCGGCGGTTGCGCCGTCTCGTAGCGCCAGAGCGGCCATGACAACACCGGCGGCCCAGCCCTCGCACTTGTCGAGCACCTTGGCCACGGTGGTCTTGTCGATGGTGCCGCCGATCGCGGCGAATGCCGCCGCGCCTTCCGGACCGGACAGCTTCAGCTCCGGGACTCCGATTTCGACGACGCCGCCCTGCAGTCGACGCCGCGCCAAGTCGAGTGACGGCACGTGACGGCCGACGAGCACCAGGGTCGCCGAGGTGGGGGCCACCTCCACCAGCGCCCGCAGCGCGTCGACGCTGGCCGCCACCAGCTCGTGGACGTCGTCGAGCACCAGCACCATCGGCCCGCACTCCTCGAGCGCGGCCACGAATGCGGGTACCAGCTGTGTCTCTGCGGATCGGCCTGCACCGCGCAGGTAATCGAGGACCACAGGGTCGACCCGGCGGACCTGGTCCACCGCGGTGGCCAGGTGCAACAGCAGGTGCGCGGGATCGTTGTCGAGGTGATCGAGACGCACCCAGGCGAAGGGACGATCGTCGATGTCGTCCCACTGTGCCACCGAGGTGGTCTTCCCGTACCCTGCCGGCGCGGTCACCACGACCAGCCCGTCGTGGGCCTCGGCCAGCGTCCGGGTCACCGCCGGTCGTGCAATCACGGTGTCGGGCACCCTCGGTCGCCCGAAGGTGGTCACCGGAATGTGCGCCTGCCAGCCCACCGCTACCACCTGCGCATCGTAGGCCCTCCATCCTCGCGCTTCTCGCGGCCGCACTGGCAGTGTTCAGCTCAGGTGCACTCGCGCCCCTAGACCCCTAAGGAGAGCACCATGGTCACATCCGAAGAAGGCGCCAACATCACGACCTTCGAGCGGTTCACTGACGCCGCCAACAGCGGTGACTTACAGCGGATCTCTGAGTTGATCGACGAGACCTTCCAACCAGGCGCGATCTTTCACACAGAGGCACCCACCAACGAATCGGGACCGCAAGCGATGAAGCAGGTATGGACCGTCCTGCTGCAGGCTTTCCCCGATATCCACGTCACCGTCAACGACGCAATCGCGCAGCACGACAAAGTGGTCCTCCGGAACACGGTCACCGGGACCCATCGAGGCGATTACCGCGGTCTGGCACCCACCGGAAGAACCATCACCTACAACGAGATCTTCATCGCCCGATTCGCCGAGGGAAAGATCGCTGAAGTCTGGGGCGTCGTCGACGTCTACTCCCAGCTGCGCCAACTCGGGGTGATTCCCACCTAGCCGATCTGTTGAGCCGGTACCGCGCCAGGTTGAGGGGCGGCACGGCCGAAACGGCGGTTGACGCATTTCTTTCGTTGGCTGACAAGCGAAATCGGCCCCTCCCAGGGAGTGAGGGGCCGATTCGCTTACATCCGTTGACTCAGGAGCGGGTCAGCTGTCGCTGCCGCCATCGGAGCCATCGTTTGAGCCCCCGGCGTCATTGCCGGAGCCGTTGGTGTCCGAACCGGTGCCGGCGTTGTTGCTGGTGCTGCCGGTGCCGCTCGCGCTACCGGTGGCCGGGCTGGACGACTCATCCGTGGACGCAGATCCCGAGCCCGTGCCTGCGTTGGTGCCCGAGCCGGTCTTGCCGGGTACTGCCTTGTTGCCGCCGCTGAGATCGGTGGATCCGTTGCGCGATGGCTTCGAGCCGGTCGATTCCTCGGAGCCCGTGGGGTCCGTGGAGCCCTCGGAGCCGGTGGAGCCCTCGGTGTCCGTGGATCCCGCGGAGCCGGTGGAGCCCTCGGTGTCCGTGGACCCCGTGGTCTCGTCGGTGCCGTCGACGACATCGGTGCTGTTGGAAGCGGGCGTCTCCGTCGCAGGTGCTTCTTCCTCGATGACCGTGCCGGCTTCGCCGCCATCGGCGCCGGCGCCGTCTACCTCGGACGGCTCACTGGCCGTTGGCGTCCCAGTTGCCTCGGGCTGCGGAGAGAACGATGCCGTGAGGGCCTTGATCGCATGGGTCACCGCGGCGCTGGTGTCCGAAATGCTGCTGACGGCATCGTGCTCGACCGCGGGTAGCACCTCGGCAACACTGGTCTCCGCATCGGCCTCGACCGCTGGTGCTTCCTCGACGACGTTTGCTGACAACTCGCGGGCGGCGGCCGGCGCATGCCAGCCAATTGCGGTCGCAATCATCTGAGGAATGGTTACCAACAGCGTTTGGATCAGGCCCCTGTTGAGTATCGAAGTCCCAGTGGTGAACAGGCCTGATGTCCCTGCCGCCACTCCGTTGTAGTAGCCATTCAGGATCGCGCCAGCGAGTAGGGCCGGACCGTTGATGACAGCGCCCAATGCCCCTACCGGATCGCCAGCGTTGATCGCGTCGAGAACACCCTGGGCGATATCGCCGGACGCATTGATGACACCCTCAATCGGATTCAACACACTCAGCCCGAGCGGCATCAATATCTCCGGCACCACGGCGAAAGCGTTCACCAGGTTCTGACTCATGCCGATGGGGATCTGCATGATGTTGATCAGCGGATTCGCGAAAGCAAACAGGCGGAACACGACATTGCTGAGATTGGCCGCTGCGCCGGTGATGTTGCCAGTCGCGAGGTTGTTGACGGCCTGCCGGAACCAGTACGCCCCTTGATAGTCCTCTGCCGATGTGAAGAAGCGAATGTAGCTCATGGCTGCGGCGTCGATTGAGCTGAAGAGCAACTGCCCGTTGGCGACCTGGTTGGCGATGACCTGCTGCAGGATCGGAAAGGGATTGGCGGCGATGTCGCCGCCAATATGCGAGATGTTGTTGAACGTCGTCCCGAAGACCTCCATCCATGCAGTGATGGGGTCAGTGAGGGCGGTGAGTTCCACCGCGGCCGACGAGGTATGAATCGCCGAGACCGTCGCGTCGGCCAGTCGTGGTGCGACCGGGCTGATCGGACTCACTGCTATGACAGCGGCACTGGCTAGAGCCACACCGGCAGTGAAGGTTGATCGTATAGCTAACTGCATGTGGGGCTCGTTTCTGCGCGTGATCTTGGACGCTGTAGAAGCTACCTGAGGAAATTCTCAGGTAAGCCGCCCGAATGAAGCTGGTCGTGAACCAGTGCAGAAGCGCCGTTTGTCGGCAATCCGAGACGATGTGCTCCGGCGCTGGTCGCCAAGGGTGCATCTCGTCCTGAAGCAAACTGATCTTTGTGGGCTATTGCTTCAAGTGGAAAGTAGTTTCGGCGGAACTGGAACCAGTTCCTGCCCGTGATGGGTAGCGGTGAGCCTCGTGTCCCAAACCGATTTTTGCTGGATGTTTATCCGCTCCTGAACTGGAGATTTGGCATCGCTTTATGAACGATCATCATTGGTGTTTCATTAAGATTCCGTAGATAACAGCAAATCAAGAACGGCCTGTGTCTGTGCGGCTGAAATCGGTGCGATCTGCCTGGCTCGGAGGAACCGCGGGGCAAGCCGCGTGGGTCCGAAAGTGCTGCAAGAAATCGGACGCTAGCACTGCGGAAACCGGCTGGTCGCAGCGCGAACAGCAATCGACCAACTCGGTTCCAGCAAACTTTGTGGAGAACGGAGCTCTCATGTCGAGGGCCGCCAGAATCTATCGGGGCACCGCTGCCATCTGACCGCCGGAAATGTGTGCGACCCAGCCCCTCGTCGGCACGATCCGAGGGTCGACGACGGCAAGGCGGCCTCCTGAACTCGGCGAGAACCGCGCCTAGGTCGATAGCATGCATTCAACTTGTCGACTCGAAGGGACGGTATGGCGGCCATCCGTGGGGTTTCTGTGATTTTGATTTCTGTGCTGGCGGTCGCGATGGTCTCGGCGGGTGCGGCGTGGGCGGGTGGCCCCGCCGGAGTGGTCGAGGACAGCGACATGTCCAGGGCCGTCGGTTCCGGCGTACTCGACGGAGCGCTGACGGGTTTCGCCGCGTCCGGTCCCACCAACGCGTCGGCAGCGGAAGCCGTGGTGGCGGCCTGTCAGAACGCAGGCGCCGAGCAGTGCAGCAGTGACGAGGTGACCAACGACGTCTTCTGCGTGGTGTCCGTGGGCGCCGACGACGGTAGCGGCATCGTGTCGGGTGGCGCCGGAGAAACCGTCGAAGCGGCCCGTGCTGATGCATTCCAGCACGTTGGTCAGGCCGACCTGGTGCTCGATCCAGGAGCCCGGGTTCTTGCGTCGTCCTGCCCGTGAGTGGCGATTCGGTGGACAGGATTCTCGGCGGGAATGAGGGGGCTATGACGGTTCGCAACAAGTACGTGAATTCGCTGCTGTTGGCGAGTGCGGTTGTGGGGGCGCTCATCTCGGCTCCCGTCGCCAGCGCTGTGCCGACCTGTCAGGACGGCGGCAGCGTGACCAGATGTGAGACCAGCGGCAGCGTGTCGATCAAGGCGGTACCGACGCCCCGGGCACCCACCGTGGCGGACATCAACAACAATCAGCGCAACAGGAACAGGTCGGGGATCGTCCTGTCCTGGTGACGCATCGCGAACCGGGCCTGCGCGTCGGTGAACCTCATCCCACTCTTGTGAGCAGGACTGCCTCGGCGAACGGCAATCGCGTGAAGATCGGCCGCCAGAGCCCCGTCACCGACGGCGCCGCCTCGGCCTTCGACATGACCCGGGGCGCAGTGACCGCGAAGGTCCTGCCGTAGCGGCGGATCTGCCCGCCGTCTGCGGCGATGACGTTCTTGAGCCAGTCCCGGTCCGGGCCATAGGTGAGCAGGATGGCAATGCCGTCGTCGGTGCTGAAAACCGTGAGCGGGGTGCGGTAGGGCTTGCCCGACTTGCGGCCGACGTGTTCGAGAATTCCCATCGTCGGCACCCAGCCGGCCCACAGCCGTTGGATCGGGTTTGTCACGTGACGGTTGAACCGAGCCAACCATTGCGGTAGCTGCATCACACCATCAAACTCTTAGCTCATGGCCTATCTCAAGCCCCCGTGGTTCACCCGCGTGATCTTCAACAGGGTGGCGATGGCGACGGGTGTCGGCAACAGCGAGACATTGACTGTCACCAGGCGTGTGAGTGGGCAGCCGCAGCAGATCCCGGTCGTCGTGCCCGAGGTTGCCGGCGTCAAGTACCTGGTCTCGACCCGCGGTGAGACGGACTGGGTGCGCAATGTGCGGGCCGACGCCGCGGTGCGGGTCGGCGACGTCAGCTACGTGGCGGCTGAAGTCCCCGTCGAGCAGCGGGCCCCGATCATCGCCGAGTACCGACCGTTGGCCGGAAGGGTCGTCGACGGTTACTGGCGCAAGCTGCCCGGCGACGCCGACCACCCGGTCTTCGCGCTGACACCCGCGCCGTAGTCGCTCCCACTACACCCTGTAGTTGGTCGCTGGCGATTCGGCTGGAACACTGGTGCCCATGTCCGTCCCCCCGAGCACCGAGACATCGCAGCGCTTGTTCGCCGAGGCCGCCGCAGTGATCCCCGGTGGCGTGAACTCGCCGGTCCGGGCGTTCAGCTCCGTGGGCGGCACGCCGAGGTTCATCACCAAGGCCAATGGCTGCCTGCTGACCGACGCCGACGGCAACGAGTATGTCGACCTGGTGTGCTCGTGGGGACCCGCACTGCTTGGCCACGCCCATCCGGCGGTGGTCGAGGCCGTGCAACGCGTCGCCGTCGACGGTCTGTCCTTCGGAGCGCCCACGCCGGCCGAGACGGAATTGGCCACCGAGATCATCGGCAGGGTCGCAGCGGTGCAGAAGCTGCGGTTGGTGAACTCGGGAACCGAGGCCACCATGAGTGCCATCCGGTTGGCTCGCGGCTTCACCGGCCGCGCCAAGATCATCAAGTTCTCCGGTTGCTACCACGGCCACAGCGACGCGCTGCTGGCCGACGCCGGCTCGGGTGTCGCGACGCTGGGCCTGCCGTCCTCGCCGGGTGTCACAGGCGCTGCCGCCGCCGACACCATCGTGCTGCCCTACAACGACGTCGCCGCGGTGGAGGAGACGTTCGCATCCTTCGGCGACGAGATCGCCTGCGTCATCAGTGAAGCCGCCGCGGGCAACATGGGCACGGTCGCACCGCAGCCCGGCTACAACGCTGCGCTGCGTCGCATCACCGCCGAGCATGGCGCACTGCTGATCCTCGACGAGGTGATGACGGGATTCCGGGTGAGCCGCGCCGGCTGGTACGGCGTCGACCCGGTGGATGCCGACCTGTTCACGTTCGGCAAGGTGATGAGCGGTGGCCTGCCCGCCGCGGCGTTCGGCGGCCGCGCCGAGGTCATGGACCGGCTGGCCCCGCTCGGGCCGGTGTATCAGGCGGGCACACTGTCGGGTAACCCGGTGGCGACGGCCGCGGGTCTGGCCACGCTGCGGGCCGCCGATGACGCCGCCTACGCGACACTGGACGCCAACTCCGCCCGGCTGTCCGGGCTGGTATCCGATGCGCTGACAGAAGCCGGTGTGGCGCACCAGATCTCGCGAGCCGCGAATATGTTCAGCGTCTTCTTCTCCGATGCTCCTGTGACGAACTTCGCGACGGCCAAGGCGACGGACACCTGGCGCTTCCCGCCGTTCTTCCACGCACTGCTCAACGCCGGGGTGTACCCGCCGTGCAGTGCCTTCGAGACGTGGTTCGTCTCGACGGCGCTCAACGAGCAGGCGTTCGACCGGATCGCCACCGCGCTGCCCGATGCCGCCCGTGCCGCCGCGGCCGCCGACCGGCCGGCCACCTGATGGCAGAGACGACCACCGTGCACGTGATGCGGCACGGCGAGGTGCACAACCCCGAGAAGGTGCTGTACGGACGGCTGCCCGACTACCACCTCTCCGAGCGCGGCCGGGCGCAGGCACAGTCCGCGGCGGACTGGTTGGCGCGCAACGACGTCGTCTACGTGGTGGCCTCGCCGTTGGAGCGGGCGCAGGAGACCGCGGCGCCCATCGCTGAGAGCCACGGGCTGCCCATCGACACCGACGCCGATCTCATCGAGTCGTGGAACCAGTTCGAGGGGGAGCGGGTCGCACCCGGGGACGGGGCGCTGCGCGACCCACGGAACTGGCCCAGGCTGCGCAATCCCATGAAGCCGTCGTGGGGTGAGCCCTATGAGGAGATCGCGCCTCGCATGACCGCGGCTCTGCACCGGGCCCGAGTGCATGCCGAAGGCCACGAGGCGGTCTGCGTCAGTCATCAGCTGCCCGTCGAGACGCTGCGTCGCGCGATGACGGGACGCAAGCTGCCGCACCTGCCGCTGCCACACAGCCGGCTGTGCAACCTGGCCTCGATCACGTCGTTCACCTTTTCCGGTGATCGCCTGGTCAGGTGGGGTTACACCGAACCGTGGGGCCTGTAGCGCGATGATTGGCGGGAAGTGGCTGGCGATCGGCGTGGCGGCGGTAACACTGCTGCTGACCGGATGCTCCACTGGTAACGACGCCGTCGCCCAGGGCGGCTCATTCGAGTTCGTCGCTCCCGGTGGCAAGACCGACATCTTCTACGACCCGCCGGAAAACCGCGGTAAACCCGGTCCGATCTCCGGGCCCGAGCTGACCGACCCGGCGAAAACGGTGTCACTCACCGACTTCGAGGGCAAGGTCGTGGTGATTAACGTCTGGGGCCAGTGGTGCGCGCCATGCCGCTCGGAGATCCCGGAACTGCAGAGGGTCTACGACGAGACGCGCGAGCGAGGCGTCGCGTTCCTCGGCATCGACGTGCGCGATAACAACCGCCAGGCCGCGGTGGACTTCGTGCTCGACCGCAACGTCACCTTCCCGTCGATCTACGACCCGTCGATGCGGACGATGATCGCGTTCGGCGGCAGATATCCCACCACGGTGATCCCGTCGACGATAGTGCTGGACCGCCAGCACCGGGTGGCGGCGGTGTTCCTGCGAGAACTGCTCGCCGAGGATCTGTTGCCCGTCGTCGAACGGCTGGCAGGCGAGCCGGCGACATGAGTGTTCTGGCAGCGAGCCTCGAACAGGTCGGTGACCTGGTGTCGACCGGACCCCTCCTGCTGGCCCTGGGTGTCAGCGCGCTGGCGGGCCTGATCTCCTTCGCGTCGCCGTGCGTGGTGCCCCTCGTGCCCGGCTACCTGTCCTACCTTGCGGCCGTAGTCGGTGTGGACGACGAACCGGGCCGGCAGAACGGCGGTGTGGCCCTTCGCACGGCGCGGTGGCGCGTCGCGGGTGCGGCCGCGCTCTTCGTCGCGGGATTCACGGTCGTGTTCTTGCTCGGCACTGTGGCCGTCCTCGGGATGACGACCACGCTGATCGTCAATCAGCTTCTGCTGCAACGCATCGGCGGCGTGGTGACGATCGTGATGGGCCTGGTGTTCGTTGGCTTCATCCCGGCACTGCAGCGTGAGGCGAGATTCACGCCGCGGCAGGTGTCGACGATTGGCGGGGCGCCACTGCTGGGTGCGGTGTTCGGTCTGGGCTGGACGCCGTGCCTCGGCCCGACGCTGACGGCGGTGATCGCGGTGTCCTCGGCGACCGAGGGGGCGAATGTGGCGCGCGGCGCGGCGCTGGTGGTGGCCTACTGCCTTGGTCTTGGAATCCCGTTCGTGCTCTTGGCGTTCGGATCGGCGCGTGCGATGCGGGGCTTGGGCTGGCTGCGCCGGAACACCCGGACCATCCAGGTTTTCGGCGGCGTGCTGCTGATCCTGGTTGGTACGGCGCTGCTGACCGGGCTGTGGGCTGACTTCGTGTCCTGGGTCCGCGATGCCTTCATCACCGATACGAGGCTGCCTCTGTGAAACCCGTCAAACGCCTCGCCGCGTACGTCCGCAACACGTGGCGAACCCTGACCTCGATGGGTACCGCGCTGGCCCTGCTGTTCCTGCTGGCGCTGGCGGCGATCCCGGGCGCGCTGGTGCCGCAGCGCAGTCTGAATGAGGCCAAGGTCGACGAGTACCTCGCCGATCACCCGGTGCTGGGGCCGTGGTTGGACCGCGTGCAGGCCTTCGACGTCTTCTCCAGCTTCTGGTTCACCGCGATCTATGTGCTGCTGTTCATCTCGTTGGTGGGCTGTCTGACACCGCGGCTGGCCGAGCACGTCCGGAGCCTGCGCACGACACCGGTCGCGGCGCCGCGCAATCTGGCGAGGCTGCCCAAGCACTTCGAGGGTGAGACCCCGGGCGATGTCGAGGCTGTGGCGCAGCAGACCTCGCAGCGGCTCAAGGGCTGGCGGCAGACCACCAGGCGCCAGGGTGAACAGATCGAGATCTCCGCTGAGAAGGGTTATCTGCGCGAGTTCGGCAATATCGTCTTCCACTTCTCACTGCTGGGTCTGCTGGTCGCGATCGCCGTCGGCAAGCTGTTCGGGTACGAGGGCAATGTCATCGTCATCGCCAACGGGGGACCCGGCTTCTGCTCGGCCTCGCCCGCCGCGTTCGACTCGTTCCGGGCGGGTAACACCGTCGACGGCACGTCGCTGAACCCGATCTGTGTGAAGGTCAACGACTTCGACGCCACCTACCTGCCGACGGGTCAGGCGCTGAGCTTCGCCGCCAACGTCGAGTACCAGGCGGGCGAGGACCTCGAGTCCAACACCTGGCGGCCCTACCGGCTCGAGGTGAACCACCCGTTGCGGCTCGGCGGTGACCGGCTCTACCTGCAGGGCCATGGCTACGCGCCGACGTTCACCGTCATCTTCCCCGACGGGCAGACCCGAACCCAGACGCTGCAGTTTCGCCCGGACGACCCACAGACGTTGCTGTCCTCGGGCGCGATGCGGTTCGACCCGCCCGCGGGTACGTATCCCGACGCGGGGGACCGGCGCAAGAATCAGATCGCCATCCAGGGGTTGTTCGCACCGACGGAGCAGTTGGACGGCACGCTGCTGTCATCGAGCTTCCCCGCGCTCAACGATCCCGCCGTCGCCATCGACGTCTACCGCGGTGACGCGGGCTTGGACACGGGCCGGCCGCAGTCGGTGTTCTCCCTTGATTCGCGGCTCATCGGCCAGGACCGGTTGAAGAAGGAGGCGCGGGTCAACCTCGGGGAGGGCGAGTCGACCCGGCTCGCCGACGGCACGATCGTCCGATTCGACGGCGCGGTGCCGTTCATCAACGTGCAGGTTTCCCACGATCCGGCGCAGGTGTGGGTGCTGATCTGGTCGATGTCGATGATGGCCGGACTGCTGGTCTCACTGGTGGTGCGCCGGCGCCGCATCTGGGTTCGTATCGGACCCGCGCAGCCGGGTACCGTGAGCCTGGAATTGGGCGGTCTCGCGCGCACTGACAACTCCGGTTGGGGTGACGAGTTCGAGAAGTTGACCGCGCGGCTGGTGCCGCACGCGGGAGAGAGGGCGCTGGATCGCACATGAACACCTATGACATCGACATTGATCTGGCCCGGTACTCGGACTGGGCATTCACATCGTCGACCCTGATCCTGGTTGCGGCGATGCTGTTGCTGGCCGTCGAACTGGCCTACAGCCGCAGCCGCAAGGTTGAGGAGCGTGAACTCGTCGGCGCCGCAGCCGGCTCGGTTGCCGCCGACAGCGCCCGGCCCGGCGTCGTCGCCGATGTGCCGCGCCGCCCAGTCGACGAGCGGATCGGTCGGGCGGGGCTCGCCCTCGTCTACGTCGGCATCGCGATGCTGCTGGTCTGCATCGTGCTGCGCGGCCTGGCCACCTCACGCGTGCCGTGGGGCAACATGTACGAGTTCATCAACCTGACCTGCTTCTGCGGCCTCGTCGCCGCCGCGGTGGTGTTGCGGCGGCCGCAGTACCGCGCGCTGTGGGTCTTCGTCCTGCTGCCGGTACTGATCCTTCTGACGGTGTCGGGCCAGTGGCTGTACAGCCACGCCGCGCCGGTGATGCCAGCGCTGCAGTCCTACTGGCTGCCGATCCACGTGTCCGTGGTCAGCCTGGGTTCGGGGGTCTTCCTCGTCGGCGGTGTCGCGAGCATCCTGTTCCTGCTCAAGATGTCCTCGTTGGGCGCGCCCGGACGCGAGGGTGTGGTCGCGAGCATCGTGTCCCGGCTGCCCGACGCGCAGACGCTCGATCGCATCGCGTACCGCACGACGATCTTCGCGTTCCCGGTATTCGGATTCGGCGTGATCTTCGGCGCCATCTGGGCCGAGGAGGCCTGGGGCCGCTACTGGGGTTGGGACCCCAAGGAGACGGTGTCCTTCATCGCCTGGGTGATCTACGCCGCCTACCTGCACGCCCGTTCGACGGCGGGCTGGCGCGACAAGAAGGCGGCCTGGATCAACGTCGCCGGGTTCATCGCGATGGTGTTCAACCTGTTCTTCATCAACCTCGTCACGGTCGGACTGCACTCCTACGCCGGGGTGGGCTGACTTGGCTTACTCGGGGTCGCCAACAGCGTCCGATCCGCCGACCGGGTTCCGGGCGCAACAGCGCTTCAGCGACCCATCGGAGACGGTGCCCCCGGAGTGGACCGCGCCGACCCCGCCGCGGGGCATTCCGCTGGCCCCACTGCTGGCCGCGGCTGCTCAGGCGGGGCCGGTCCCGACGGTCGTGCCCGTCGAACCTGCGGTCCCTGCCAGCTTCTTCGATCCTGGTGCCGACCTGTCATCCATCGCGCTGCTCGGCCAGCCCAAGCGCAAGCCGTCGCAGGGCTGGAGACGGTGGCTCTACCTCACGTCGGGAACGCTGATCAACCTCGGCGAGGGACCCCGCGAGATTCACCGCAGAGCCATGGCGACGCAAGCCAGCCGTCCGTTGCGTGGCTGCTATCGGATTGCGCTGCTATCGCTGAAGGGCGGCGTGGGCAAGACGACGATCACCGCGACGATGGGTGCGACATTCGCGTCGGTCCGCGGTGACCGGGTGATCGCCGTCGACGCCAACCCCGACCGCGGCACGCTGAGCCAGAAGGTGCCGCTGGAGACGCCGTCGACGGTGCGCCACCTGTTGCGCGACGCCGAGGGCATCGAGAGTTACAGCGACGTCCGCAATTACACGTCGCAGGGGCCAAGCAGGCTCGAGGTGCTGGCCTCGGAGAGCGACCCCGCGGTGTCGGAGGCGTTCAGCAGCGACGACTACGCCCGGACGCTCGAGGTCCTGGAACGCTTCTACAGCCTCGTGCTCACCGACTGCGGTACCGGCATGCTGCACTCGGCGATGTCGGCTGTGCTCGACAAGGCCGACGTGCTCATCGTCATCAGCTCCGGTGCGGTCGACGGCGCCCGTAGCGCGTCGGCGACGCTGGACTGGCTCGACGCGCACGGCTACCAGCAGTTGGTGCAGGACGCGATCGTCGTGGTCAATGCGGTCCGGCCGCGGTCGGGAAGGCGCGGTCCTCGCGTCGATCAGGGCAAGGTCGTCGATCACTTCGCCCGGCGGACTCGCGCGGTGCACGAGGTGCCGTTCGATGCGCATCTGGAGGAGGGCGCCGAGATCAGCCTTGATCGGCTGCGGCCAGAAACCCGTGACGCGCTGGTCGAACTGGCGGCCACGGTGGCAGCCGGGTTTCCGGCCACGCGTTGAACCTCAGCGGGCGTCGGGGTCGGGGTGATTGAGCCTGCGCAGGAATTCGGGGTCGTCGTCCGGGCCAACCACCCGGGTCCGCGGAGCATTGGCAGAGGCTCGGTAAAGCCGCCAGGCCGCATAGGCCAGCCCCGCCAACATCGAGACGACGAGTAGGTAAACCACAGAGAACCTCCTTCACCCGAATATACGCGTCGTCGGTACGCTCGTTCCCATGAGTCAAGGTCGACCGGGAACCCGAATGTTGCTCGACATGGCCGCGTACGCCGGTGCGCGGTTGGCCCTGGTCGCCGCTCTGACCGGTGTGATCGTCGGTGTCGGCCACCTGATCGGCGTCGGTGACTTTCCGGTGGTCGTGGCGCTGCTGTTTGCCATCGTCGTCGCCCTGCCGCTGGGTATCTGGCTCTTCGCCCCGCTGCGGCGGCGCGCGACTGCCAGCGTCGCGGAGTTCGATGAGCGCAGGCGATCGGACAAGGAACAGCTGCGCGCCCGGTTGCGTGGAGACGGCCCCTCCGACGCCTGAGTCGACGCCTGACCAAACCATGACGTTGCGCCGGGGCATTCGGCGCTGAATTCAGCGACCCCGCGGTACTCCTACCTCATGTTGTCAATGTTTCTTGACGCCTCCACGATGTCAACCTAGATTGACAGCATGACGGGAATCGAGGGTCTCGACGCCGACGCGATGAGCGCAGTTGACCCTGCCGAGGGCCTGCGGGCGGTGCGCGCCCTACAGCGACTGCAGGAGCGACTCGAGGCCGTCCACGTCCTGAATGCCCGTGAGCAGGGATGGAGCTGGCAGGCGATCGCCGACGAACTCGGTGTGAGCAGGCAGGCGGTCCATCAGAAGTACAACCGGAGGAGATGATCATGTTCGAGCGATTCACTCGCAGCGCTCGGGTTGCCGTCGTCCTGGCGCAGGAGGATGCGCGTGAACTCGAGGCGCGAGAGATCAAGCCCGAGCACCTTCTCGTAGGAGTCCTGCAGAGCTCGGATCACGCCCTGTCGACATTGCTCGGCGGTTTCGGCCTCACAGCCGATGCCGTCCGCGCACGGTTGATGTCAGGGCTGGGCGGCGACGAGCAGTCGTTCGACGAGGACGCGGAAGCCCTCCGATCGATCGGTATCGACCTGGGCGCCGTTCGAGACAGCGTTGCCCGGAGATTCGGCGCGGACGCATTCGACAATGCGCTCCATCGCTCCGGTCGGCGCAAGGGGCGCCGCGGACACATCCCGTTCACCCGGTCCGCCAAGAAGTCGCTCGAACTAGCGTTGCGGGAAGCGATCCACCACGGAGACAAGGAGATCCGCAGCGAGCATCTGTTACTGGGCATATTGCGCGGCGCGGATGAGAGGGCTATCGGGCTCATCGGTGAACACGTGCAGATATCGCAGTTGCGCGGCTCGATCCTCCACCTGCTCGACGACGCGGCGTGAGTGGGTGCGAAGGCTAGTGAAACCACAGGGGCAGAAGAGTTTTCACCAATTCAGCGAGCCCGCGCAAACTCGTATCCGACACCGGCGTGTCGCCCGCAGACACGCGCACTCGCGGGTGGTGGGGGCTAGCCGGCGAGGGTGAGCGCGGCGGCGACGGCGATCGACCACACGAGCATCGTCAAGCCGGTGTCGCGCAGCACGGGAATCAGGTCGCGGCCACCGAGACCCTTGCGCACCGGTGCTGCGGCGCGCACCGCCAACGGCAGCGCGACAAGTCCCACCGCGCACCAAGGTGTCGCCAGCATCAGCACCAGCGTCAGCGCGAACGCCAGCACCACCAGCGCCTGAAACAGCACCCGCGTGCGGGCGTCACCGAGGCGGACGGCCAGCGTGATCTTGCCCGACGTCTTGTCGGTGGGGATATCGCGAAGGTTGTTGGCCACCAACACCGCAGAGGACAGCGCGCCGGTCGCGACGGCCAGCGCGGCGCCGACCCAGTCGACGCGCAACGCCTGGGTGTACTGCGTGCCGAGCACGGCGACCAGACCGAAGAACACGAACACCGCGACCTCGCCGAGTCCGTGGTATCCGTACGGCGTCGACCCTCCGGTGTACAGCCACGCGCCCGCGATGCATGCCACACCGATCGCGATCAGCCACGGGTCGCTCACGAGGGCCAGAGCGAGGCCCGCCGCGGCGCCGATGGCCAGGCTGGTCATGGCCGCGGTCAGGACGGCGCGCGGTGACGCCAGCTTCGATCCGACGAGCCGCAGCGGTCCGGTCCGCACGTCATCGGTGCCCCTGATGCCGTCGGAGTAGTCATTGGCGTAGTTGACGCCGACTATCAGGGCCAGCGACACGACCAGAGCAAGCAGTGCCTTCCACCAGACGGCCGAGCCCAACCATGCGGCCGCGCCCGTTCCGGCGAGGACAGGGGCAACGGCGTTGGGCAAGGTTCGGGGACGGGCGCCCTCGATCCACTGCG
Organism: Mycobacterium sp. IDUB_39; assembly: GCF_055419205.1. Lineage (NCBI taxonomy): Bacteria > Bacillati > Actinomycetota > Actinomycetes > Mycobacteriales > Mycobacteriaceae > Mycobacterium > Mycobacterium sp. IDUB_39. The sequence continues at coordinate 558,697 of NZ_JBVAXF010000001.1, read as the reverse complement.
CGATACTGGCCACGGCGTCATCCTCGCATTGCGGGCGGGCCGTCGACGCCGGGGATGCAGGACAATGGACCAATGACCGCGGATGCGAGGGGCTAATCGGGTGCTTGGAATCATCGGTGGCAGTGGTTTCTACTCGTTCTTCGGACCAGAGGCGCGCAGTGTCGACCTGGACACCCCGTACGGGGCGCCGAGTGCGCCCATCACGGTGGGCGAGGTCGGCGGGCACGAGGTGGCGTTTCTGCCGCGGCACGGCGTCGGTCACGAGTACTCCCCGCACACCGTGCCGTACCGCGCGAACATGTGGGCGCTGCGAGCGCTCGGCGTGCGACGCGTGTTCGGCCCGTGCGCGGTCGGCAGCCTGACCCCCGAGCTGGGGCCCGGCGCGATGGTGGTGCCCGACCAGCTCGTCGACCGCACCAGGGCACGGCTGGACACGTACTTCGACTCCGGCGGCATTCACGTCGGGTTCGCCGACCCCTACTGCCCGACGCTGCGAGGGGCCGCGACCGGCCTGCCCGGGGTGATCGACGGCGGCACCATGGTCGTCATCCAGGGTCCCCGGTTCTCCACCCGTGCGGAGAGCAAGTGGTTCGCCGATCAGGGCTTCAGCTTGGTCAACATGACCGGATACCCCGAGGCAGTGCTCGCCCGCGAACTCGAGATGTGTTACGCCGCCATCGCATTGGTCACTGATCTGGATGCGGGCATCGAGGCGGGGTCGGGCGTCACGACCGTCGATGTGTTCGCGGAGTTCCAACGGAACCTGGTGCCGTTCAAACAGCTGCTGCACGAGGCCATCGCTCAGGTGGATGCGGAGCGCACCTGCACGCACTGTCTTGCTCACGACGGTGTGGACCTTCCGTTCGAACTGCCGTGAGGGTCCTGCTGACCGGCGCCGCCGGGTTCATCGGGTCGCGGATACGCGCCGCGCTCACCGCCGCCGGGCACGAGGTCATCGCGATGGACGCCATGCTCAGCGCTGCGCACGGCGATACCTCGGCACCGCCCGACGGCGTGCTGGAGGTGGACGTCCGGGACCCGTCGGGTCTGGCCTCGCTGCTTCCTGGGGTCGACGTGGTCTGTCACCAGGCGGCCGTGGTCGGCGCGGGCGTTGACGCCGCCGACGCACCGAACTACGGCAGCCACAACGACTTCGGCACCACGGTGCTGCTGGCCGAGATGTTCGCGGCGGGCTGCCGCAGGCTGGTGCTGGCCTCGTCAATGGTGGTCTACGGCCAGGGCGGCTACGACTGTCCCGAGCACGGCGCCGTCGACCCGCTACCGCGCACGCGCGCCGACCTCGACGCCGGGGCCTTCGATCATCGGTGCCCCATCGGTGGTGAGCCACTGCAGTGGCGGCTGGTGGGGGAGGACGCCCCGCTGCGGCCGCGCAGCCTCTACGCGGCCAGCAAGGTGGCCCAGGAGCACTACGCGCTGGCGTGGGCCGAGGCGACCGGCGGTTCCGTTGTCGCACTGCGCTATCACAATGTCTACGGACCTCACATGCCGCGCGACACCCCGTACTCGGGCGTCGCGGCTATCTTCCGGTCGTCCATCGAACGAGGTGAGCCGCCAAGAGTTTTCGAGGACGGCGGCCAGATGCGCGACTTCGTGCACGTCGACGACGTCGCGGCGGCCAACGTCGCGGCCGTCTCGGCGCAGCGGGATGGGTTCGCCGCATTCAACGTGTGCTCGGGCAGGCCCGTGTCGATCCTCGATGTGGCGAGCAGGCTCTGTGAGGCCCGCGACGCGGCACCGCCGGTCGTGACCGGTGACTACCGCAGCGGTGACGTCAGGCATATCGTCGCCGACCCGGAGCGGGCCGCTGACGTGCTGGGATTCCGCGCGGCGATCGATCCGCGCGACGGACTGGCGGAGTTCGCGTTCGCGCCGTTGCGGGGCTGAGGCATTTTCTGGGCGAGCGAAGCGAGGGGGTGCGCATTCTGGGCGAGCGAAGCGACGGGGTGCGCATACTGACGATGTGAAACTCGACATCTGTCAACAATTCGGCATCGACTTTCCGCTGTTCGCGTTCAGCCACTGCCGCGACGTCGTCGCCGCGGTCACCAACGCCGGCGGCTTCGGTGTGCTGGGTGCGACGGCGTACACCCCCGAGCAGCTGGACCGCGAGCTGTCCTGGATCGATGACCACGTGCACGGTAAGCCCTATGGTGCCGACATCATCGTGCCCGCCAAGTTCGAGGGCAAGGGCGAAGGCCTGACCCGTGACGACCTCGCCCGCCGCATCTCCGATGACGACCGCCAGTTCGTGGCGACGCTGCTGTCGGCGCACGGTATCGAGCCCGAGGCGTCGCCGCGGCTGGGTGGCACCATGCTGTCCGGCGATACCGGCCCCGAACTTCTCGACGTGGCGATGAGCCACCCCATCAAGCTGATTGCGAACGCGCTCGGGGTGCCGCCGGACTACATGATCGAGGCGGGTCGCGAGCGCGGCGTCCCGGTCGCCGCCCTGGTCGGCGCCAAGGAACACGCCCTCAAACAGGTGGCCGCGGGCGTCGACCTCATCGTGGCCCAGGGCACCGAGGCCGGCGGACACTGCGGTGAGGTGAGCACCCTGGTGCTGATCCCCGAAGTACTCGACGCCATCGAGCAGGCTGGTGCGAATGTGCCCGTCCTCGCCGCGGGCGGGATAGTCACCGGCCGACAGATGGCCGCCGTGGTCGCGATGGGTGCCGCGGGCGCCTGGACCGGTTCGGTCTGGCTGACCACCGAGGAGGCCGAGACCGCACCGCACACCGTGCAGAAGATGCTCGCCGCCACGTCCCGCGACACCGTGCGTTCCGCGGGACGCACGGGAAAGCCCTCGCGCCAGCTGGTTTCGGACTGGACCGATGCGTGGCAACCCCACGCCGATGGCCGCCAGCCGCTACCGCTTCCGCTGCAGTCGATGTTGGCCGAGCCGGTGCTGCGCCGTATCGACACCCTCGCCGAACAGGGCCACCCCGGTGCGCAGGAGCTGGCCACCTACTTCGTCGGGCAGGGCGTCGGGATGATGAACAAGGTCAAACCCGCGCGCGAGGTGGTGCTGGAGTTCATCGACGACTACCTGGCGGCCGCCGAGCGGCTGAGCGGCACACTGCCGGACTAGATATGTCTCACTCGCCGCCGGCCAGCGGCAGCCGAACCTCGAACCGGGCACCCGTGTCCAGGTTGTAGGCCGACACCGTGCCGTGGTGCGCCTGAACCAGGCCCGCGGCGATCGCCAGGCCGAGCCCTGAGCCGCTGGGCAGTGAGGCGTCCGAACGGGGCACCCGATCGTTGGAGCCCCGGTAGGCGATGTCGAAGACGCGGGTCAGGTCGGCTTCGTCGATGCCGACGCCGGTGTCGTCGACCCGCGCCCAGGCCCCGCGCTCGTCGGCGCCGATCGCGAGTTCCACGGTGCCGCCCTCCGGGGTGTGCGCGATGGCGTTGGCCACGAAGTTCGACAGCACCCGCACCAGGGCCCTGTCGCTGCCAATAACCCGGACGGGATCGGCGGGTACGTCGGAGCGCAGCATGACGCCTGCCCGCTCGGCGGCGATGCGATGCGCGGCGAGAACGTCATCGACGACCTCGTCGAGTGCGACTCGGTCATAGGCGGGTTGGACTGCGCCAGCGTTGATCTTCGACATCTCGAACAGGTCATCGACCATCTCCGAGAGCCGGATGGTCTCGTGTTCGATGTGCTTGGCGTGCGCGCGCACCTCATCGTCGGCGACCACGCCGTCGGCGATGGCCTCAGACACCGCGCGGATACCGGCCAGCGGCGTGCGCAGGTCATGGCTGACGAAGGCGACCAGGCGGCGCCGGGACTGCTCGGCGGCCTGCTCGGAGTCGCGGATCTCCCGCTCCCACACCATCCGCCGGGCCTGATAACGCGCCAGCATGATGGCGGCCGGAATGGTGACGACCGAGACGATGACGAGCACCACGACGATGCGCTCGAAACCGTCCGACAACATGAAGCCGCTGGCGCCGAGGAATCCGGTGAACGTGGCCACCGTGGGGATCAGGGCGAGGACCACCATGCTGACCGCCAGCGACCACGACCGCGCGAGACGAATCACTATGGCGCCCACCGCGACGACCGGCACCGAGCACGCCAGCGCGATGACGACGATCCCCCACAGGTCAGTCGATTGCATCCGGTGCCCGGCTCCACATGTAGCCACGTCCCCAGACCGTCTGCACGCGGTGTTCGTCACCGAGTTTCGAGCGCAGCCGCTTGACGTGCACCGTGACGGTCGACAGATCACCGAAGTCCCACTGCCACACCCGCTTCAGAAGTTCCTCGCGGCTGAAGACGGTGCCGGTGTGGGTGAGGAAGAACAGGAGCAGGTCGAACTCACGGTTGGTCAGGCTGATCGGCTGCTGCCGGATGAGCACCGACCGCGCCGCCGCCGAGACCGTCATATCGCCCACGCTCACCACCACCTGCGGGGCATCGGCGGAGCCGGGGGAGCGGCGCAGCACCGAGCGGACCCGCAACGCTAACTCGCGTGGGCTGAACGGTTTGGTGAGATAGTCGTCCGCGCCGGCCTCGAGACCGGCAATGCGGTCGTCCTCCTCGCCGAGTGCGGTCAGCAGGATGACGGGGACGGTGTAGCCGCCGCGTTCGCGCAGTGCCTGGCAGAGCGCGAGGCCGCTGGGACCCGGCATCATCACGTCGAGCACCGCTACGTCGATCTGCTCCGAACCGAGTGCGCGTAGCGCCTCGTGACCGTCCTTCGCGACCGTCACGGCGAGGCCGTCCCGCTCGAGATAGCGGCGCACCACATCGCGCACGACGATGTCGTCGTCGGCGATCAGCACACGGGTCACAACGTCCAACCTAGCCCCGCATGGCCACCACCTGCATGGACGTCACGGATTCGTCAGCGGTCAGGGGTTTGCACACCGGGCAGCGCGGCTAGCCTCGGGCTTGTGAACCGGTGTCAGGTCACGGTGGTGCTGCCCTGCCTCAACGAGGCGCAGTCGTTGCCCGGCGTGCTCGCCGCCATCCCGGAGGGTTATGTGCCGCTGGTCGTCGACAACAACAGCACCGACAGCACCGCTGAGGTGGCCAGACGGTGCGGTGCCGAGGTGGTCCGCGAGAGGCAGCCCGGCTACGGCGCCGCCGTCCACGCCGGGGTCGTCGCCGCGAACACGCCATTGGTGGCGGTCATCGACGGGGACGGTTCGATGGACCCCGGCGATCTCCCCGCATTGGTGGCCGCGGTCGTGGCCGGGGCCGATATGGCGGTGGGGCGGCGCAGGCCCCTGCCGACCACTAGATGGCCGTGGCACGCGCGGCTGGGCACGGCCGCGGTGTGCTGGCGGCTGCGCCAGCGGCACGGCATCGATGTGCACGACATCGCACCCATGCGGGTGGCCCGCAGGGACGCTTTGCTGGCGCTGGGTGTAGCCGACCGGAGGTCTGGGTACCCGCTGGAATTACTGGTCCGGGCGGCCGCCGCGGGCTGGAGTGTGGTGGAGCGCGACGTGCCCTACGGCTCGCGCACCGGCGGCAAGTCGAAGGTCAGTGGCTCGCTGCGAGGCAGTGTGGTTGCGGCCCTTGACTTCTGGCGGGTGATCTCATGACGCTTCAGGTGACCGTGCTGGTGGTTGCCAAGGCCCCGGTGCCTGGCCTGGCCAAGACCCGCCTGGCCAGGAACCTCGGTGCGCAGCTCGCGGCTGACGTCGCCGCGGCGGCCCTGTTGGACACCCTGGACGCCGTGGCGGACACGCCCGTGGTGAGCCGGGTCGTGGCGCTGACGGGGGACTTGTCGGCCGCATGCCGTGGGGTCGAGATCACGCAGCGGCTCACCGGCTTCACGGTGGTGGAACAGCGTGGAGCCGATTTCGCCGAACGCCTGGCCAACGCCCACGCCGACGCCGCGCGGATCTGCCCCGGCCTGCCCGTCCTGCAGATCGGGATGGACACCCCGCAGGTCAGCGATGATCTCCTCGCCGAGACGGCGGTGACGCTGCTGGGCACCGACGCGGTGTTGGGCATGGCGACCGACGGTGGGTGGTGGGTGCTTGGCGTTTCCACGCCGAGCCTGGCCCAGTGCCTTCGCAACGTACCGATGTCGACGTCGGACACCGGTGCGCTCACGCTTGCCGCCCTGCGCGACGCCGGGGCTGAGGTGGAACTGGTGCCCGAACTGGCCGATGTCGACACCATCGAGGATCTCGCCGCCGTGCGACGAGTGTGCAGGCCGGATGGACGTTTCCATCGCGCATCGCAAGCAGCGGGGGTATGACATGTTCGGCAATCTCTACGACGAGGCACTGACAGGTGAGAGATGTTGGCTCCGGCATGACGACGGCAGCGTGCACGGGCTGCCCGTGCACCGCTGGCTGGGCCGACGCGCTGACAACGCGTTCGACAACGCGGTCCTGGGACTGTGCGACGGCCCGACGATCGACCTCGGTTGCGGGCCGGGGCGGTTCGTCGCACATCTGGTGAGGCGCGGCGTGCCCGCGCTCGGTGTGGATCAGTCGGCGACCGCCGTCGAGTTGGCCCGCCGCCGTGGTGCACCCGCGCTGCGGCGAGACGTCTTCGACCCGCTGCCCGGCACAGGTCGCTGGTCGACGGTGCTCCTCGCCGACGGAAACGTCGGGCTGACCGGTGATCCCCGCCGCGTGCTGCATCGGGCAGGTGAACTCCTCAGAGCCGGCGGCCGCTGCGTCACCGAGATCGATGAGAAGACCGAGGACGTCATCGTGCGGTGGGTTCGGCTGGAGTCATCGCGCACCATCGGGCCGTGGTTTCGCTGGGCGACGGTGGGCCTCGACGGTGCACGGCGGGTCGCAGACGAGGTCGGGCTGACCCTGTCGGCCGTGGACCGCATCGGAGGACGGGTGCTCGCCACGCTGGCCGCGGCGTGACTCCGTCGGCGTCACGCCGCACCGCGGTGACGGCGCGGGTGGGGGTCGCGCTCGGCGTCGCGATCGCGACGTGCTTTCTCACCGGTCTGATAAGCCATTTCATCCAGCACCCCCAACCGTGGTTCTACTGGCCGACGCGGCCGGTGTGGCTGTACCGCCTCACTCAGGGTCTGCACGTCGCCACCGGGATCGCGGCGATCCCGCTGCTCATCGTCAAGCTGTGGTCGGTGTGGCCGAAGTTGTTCGAGCGGCCGATCATCGGCGGGCCGGCCCGCGTGCTCGAGCGTGGCTCCATTCTGGTGCTTGTCGCGGCGATGGTCTTTCAGCTCAGCACCGGCCTGGTGAACACGGCGCACTGGTATCCCTTCGGGTTCTTCTTCACCACGAGTCATTACGCGATGGCGTGGGTGGCGTTCGGTGCGCTCGTCGTACACATCGGGGTGAAGCTCCCGGTGATCCGCCAGGCGCTCGGTGAACCGTTGGAGAGCGACGTGCCAAGTGGTGGCGCCATCGGGCCGAGCAGGCGCACCGTGCTCGTGGGCGCGGGCCTGGCTGCGGGTTTGGCAACGCTGGTCACCGTCGGTCAGACCGTCCCGTGGCTGCGCAGGGTGTCGGTCCTGGCCCCGCGTTCCGGCGAGGGACCGCAGGGGGTTCCGATCAACCGGTCGGCATTCGCGGCCGGTGTGCTGGCCAGTGCGCGGGCGCCGGAGTACCGGCTGACGGTCGCCAACGGATCAACCACCAGGGCGTTCTCCCTCGGTGACCTGCAGGCCATGCCGCAGACGACGCACCGGCTGCCGATCTCGTGCGTCGAGGGCTGGAGTGCCGACGCGGAGTGGACGGGAGTGACACTGGGCGAGCTGATTCGGGCGGTGGATGCCGATCCGGACTCCGACGTCCGGATGATCTCCTTGGAACCGCCGGGTCCATACTCGCGGACCACGTTGCCCGCCCGCCACTCACGTGATGAGCAGACCCTGATCGCGCTCAAACTGAACGGCGAGGTACTCGACATCGATCACGGCTACCCCTGCAGGCTTATCGCGCCGACGAGACCCGGTGTGTTGCAGACGAAGTGGCTGTCCCGGATCGAGGTGCTCTGATGCGAACGGCGCGAGCGGCGCTGGTCGTCATCGGCATCGCGATCGGCGCCTACGGTGTGGTGCTGCTCTTCGAGAACCCCATCGAGGTGATGGTGCGCATCGCGGTCTGGGCGGTGGTCGGTGCGGTGCTGCACGACTTCGTGTTCGCGCCGGTGGCCGCGGCTCTCGGCCTTGCGGGTCGCCGGCTCTTTCGCGGCCGGTGGTGGACGCCGGTGTCAGTGGCCGGACTGTGCAGTTGCGTGCTTGTGCTGCTGGCGATCCCGGTCTACACCAGGCCCGGCGCGCACGCCGACAACATGACAGTGCTCGACCGCGACTATCCGCGGGGATTCTGGATCGCGATCGCCGTCGTATGGGCGTGCGTGCCGCTGTACTACCTGCTCACGCGGGTACTACCAGTTCGTCAGGATGAGATGGTTGAGCGCCAGCGCGCCGATGACGTTGAGAGCCAGCCACCACCGGTGTGATCGCGGCGGTAACAGGGCGGGCGCCGCCGTCAACCAGACCGTGAACGGCAGCCAGATGCGTTCTACCTCGGCCTTGCTCAGCATGCTCAGATCTGCGCACACGATTGCCAGCAGCGCGCCGAGGACCACCAGGTGCAGGCCCGAGCGGCGTCTGATCGCCGCGATGTCGAACGCCCGGCCGATACCGGCCACCGTGCCCAGTCCGATCGCACAGACCACCGCCGCCAGGTTCCCCCACGACCAGTACTGGAATGCGCGGTCCAACGCGATACCCTGCCAATAGCGTTCCTGCACCAGGTGATAGCCCTCGAACCACCAGAAACCGGCCAGGGCGAACACCCCGACGACGGCGAGCGCCATCAGCACCGCGGGGATGAGGGCCCGCAGCGCGGCGCGGAGGTCCTTGGCGGACAGCAGAACCGCGACGGCGGGCAGTGCCATGAGGCCGATGCCGTAGTTGAGGAAGATGGCCCAGCCCAGAAGGAGGCCGGCGCCCGCGGCGGTGAGCACCGGCAGGCGCGTCGTGCCGCGGACGGCCAGTGCCAGCAGTGCGAGACCCCAGGCGGCAACGCCCGCGAAGTAGCCGTCGGCCGAGACCGCGATCCAGATGGCGGTCGGCGCAACGGCGACGAAAGGCGCTGCCAGCCGGGCGGTGGACTCATCTGCCAGCGCTCGCACCGCCACCACGATTGCGGCGGCCGCGCTGGAGCCGACCAGCAGGCACAGCGCACCCGCCCACGCTCCACCACCGAGGCCGATGCGGTCCAGCCAGACGAATGTCAGCAGTGCGCCGGGGGGATGACCGGATACGTGGGTGATCCACGAGTCCGGCTGGAAGTCGAGGATGCGGCCGGCGAAGGTGCGGACCGCCTCGGGGATATCGTCGACAGTCGGGACCTGGCGCAGGTACTCGTGGCGGGCGGCGAGGCGGCCGGCGAATCCGCGCTGCCAGCCGTCGATCATCGCCAGCGAGAACGCCCACGCGCACGACGTCGCCCACGTCACCCAGGGCACGGTGCGCCAGGGCAGTCGCTGCGCGACCGACTGGCCGGCCAGCACGGCGGCCGCACCGATCACGATCGCAGGCGCGGTGCCCCATCCGACGTGGGCGTTCCACCAGCCGAAAATCGGGGCGGTGTCTGCGAAGGCCCGCAATCGCTGGGGTGTGGCATTGATCAAAGGCGTGACGATGCCCAGGTTGAGATGGGGTACGACGAACGCCGCCACCACCAGCAGGAGGGCCATCGTGACGGCCACGACGTCGCGGCGGGCGAATGCGCGGCCGGAGTGCTTCACACCCTCACCCTAGGTTGAGTAGGACCAAGCCGAGCGTGAGCTCGTTTGCGAAGAACTCGACCGATCTCGCGATCGTCTTCACGTTGGGCGGGCGAGTCAAGGCTGTTTGCGTTGCCCCGCACCGGGTATGGCGACCTGTGAGGTGCCGACCGAAGGACAGGAGCGCATGATGAGGGCAGTCACCTGGCACGGGAAACGCGATGTACGTGTCGAGACGGTGCCGGACCCCAAGATCGAAGTGGGCACCGATGCCATCATCGAGGTGACATCGACCAACATCTGCGGGTCCGACCTGCACCTGTACGAGATACTGGGGGCGTTCATGCGTCCCGGTGACATCCTCGGACACGAACCGATGGGCATCGTTGCCGACGTGGGGTCTGACGTGGAGAACCTAAAGGTTGGTGACCGCGTGGTAATCCCGTTCCAGATGTCCTGTGGCCACTGCTTCATGTGCGATATGCAGTTGTACACCCAGTGCGAGACGACTCAGGTGCGAGATCAGGGCATGGGCGCCGCGCTGTTCGGCTACTCGGAGCTGTACGGCTCAGTGCCCGGCGGGCAGGCGGAGTTGCTCCGCGTCCCGCAGGCGCAGTTCACCCACATCAAGGTTCCGGTCGGGCCGGCCGACGCGCGGTACGTGTATCTCTCCGACGTGCTTCCGACCGCGTGGCAGGCGGTCGCGTATGCCGACGTTCCCGATGGCGGGTCCGTCACGGTTTTGGGGCTCGGCCCGATCGGGGATATGGCGGCCCGTATCGCTCACCACCTCGGGTACCGCGTCATCGCGGTGGATCGGGTGACCGAAAGGCTGACCCGGGCAGAGGCATTCGGTATCTGCACGCTCGACCTGAGATCACTCGATGCCCCGGTCGGGGATGTGATCAGGGACATGACAGACGGGCGGGGAACCGATTCGGTCATTGACGCGGTCGGGATGGAGGCGCATGGCTCGCCGATCGCCAAGGCGGCCCAGCAGCTCACGTCCGTGCTCCCCAACGCCCTCGCCAAGCCCATGCTGCAGAAGGCGGGCGTAGACCGCCTCGACGCCCTCTACTCCGCGATCGACATCGTCCGTCGCGGCGGAACCATCTCACTCATCGGCGTGTACGGCGGGATGGCCGACCCGCTGCCCATGCTCACGTTGTTCGACAAGCAGATACAACTGCGGATGGGTCAGGCGAACGTCAAGAGGTGGGTGGATGACATCATGCCGCTGCTGACCGATGAGGACCCGCTCGGCGTTGACACGTTCGCCAGTCATGTTCTACCGCTCGACGATGCCGCCCACGGCTACGACATCTTCCAGAAGAAGGCCGATGGCGCGGTCAAGGTGATGCTCAGACCCTAACCACGACAGTGGGTTCGGGCTGAACGCAGCAGATCTCAGACCGCTTCGTGCAACCCGTCGTCGACGGCGCGCCACGGGCTGCATCGGACCGTGCGCCGGATGAGTGTGCCGGATCCGAGCATATTGAGGGTGCTCACAGCCTCGCTGAGATCCTCGGTGACCACCAGGACTGTCTTGCTGTTCGGTGTCTGAATGCCGTACTCGACGGTGACCGTTGTGCCTCTCGTGGTCATAGCTTCCGCCCTCCCTGGCCTCACGGCCTGATGTGGGCTCCGATTACCCCGTTTCGCGGCCTGTCAATCGGTGCAGAAACGGGGTACGGGGGCGGAGCTGTCTTGCCCTCACCTTCAACTTATAGCTCACCGGGGGGCTTGCGGCAAGACCCCGGTTGTGCCGCAGAATCGCACGCCGAAGCCAGAACCTGCGGAAATGGAGTGTGTGAATGCCAGATTTCGATACCGACGTGATCATCGTGGGCGCGGCCCCGACCGGCCTGACGTTGGCAGCGGAACTGGGCGCGGCGGGTGTGCGGCCGCTGGTCTTGGACCGGCTGCCCCGGGTCCGAGAGGTCCCGAAGGCCGGCGGTCTGGGCGGGCAGATTCTGCAACTGCTGCGCTATCGAGGCCTGATCGAGCGCTTCGAGGCCGCCAGTGGACATCCCCGCCCGACTCCCCGATTCCCCTTCGGCGGTCTGCACATGGACTTCACCTCGCTCACCGAGTCCCCGATGCAGGCGCTGCGTCTCCCGCAACCCGATCTCGAACGGCTGCTCGCGGACATCGGCACCGAACTCGGCGCCGACATCCGTCGTGGGCATGAGGTGGTCGCGGTGAACCAGGACGCGAACGCGGTGATCGCGGACGTACGTGGGCCTGATGGCCCATACCGGGTGACCGCGCGCTATCTCGTGGGCTGCGACGGCGCGCACAGCCCGGTACGCGAGATGGTCGGCATCGGGTTTCCTGGCCTCACCTATCCGGAGGTGAACCGATTGGGCCAGTTCACCATGCCCGATTCGGTGACGCTGCGCGACGACGGCGACTATGACATCCCAGGTCTCGGCCGGCTCCGTTCGGGCTTCACCCGAACGGAGCGCGGTGAGTTCGCGATCGCCTCCTACACACCAGGTGATCTGGGCGTCTACACCAACGAGGAGGACAACCGCGACTATGCCGCGGAGGATGAGACAGACACGCCGATGACAGTCACCGAATTCCGGGACAGCATCCGCCGGGTGCTCGGGGCAGACGTGCCCCTTGGCGAGCCGACTCGGCTGACGCGCTTCACCTTCCATGCCCGGCACGCGCAGCGTTACCGCGACGGCAGGATATTTCTGGCAGGCGATGCGGCCCATCTGTTCCCGGCACCGGGCGTGGCGGTCAACGCGGGCATGATGGACGCGGTCAACCTGGCCTGGAAGCTGGCCGCCGACATCGATGGCTGGGCACCCGCAGGACTGCTGGACACCTATCACGACGAGCGTCATCTCGCAGGCACCCGCACGCTGCTGCACACCCAGGCCCAGGTGGCGCTGCGGCGTGGACACGATCCAGCCGCCGTGGCGCTGCGGGATCTCTTCTCCGAGTTGCTCGTTGACGAAGCGCCACTGCACCGGATGAGCGCCCTCCTTGCGGGATGCGACGTCCGCTATCCGGTGCCCGGATCCGGTCACCACGCGCTGGCTGGCACGTTCGGGCCCGACACCACCGGCGTCGCCGAACTGGTGCGCACGACGCGGCCCGTTCTCGTCGACTTCGCCGACCGCGCGGACCTGCGCGAGGCCGCAGGGGACTGGGCGCATCGGGTTGATCTGCACCCGGCGCCGTCCGATGGTCGACCGGCTGATGCGCTGCTGATCCGGCCGGATGCCCAGATCGCCTGGGCCGCAGGCACAGGCGAAGCCACAGTCACCGCAGTGCCGTCACTGCGGCAGGCGTTGTCGGACTGGTTCGGCGCCCCAGTGGGCTGAAGGAGCCTCAGCCGGGCGGCATTTCGGTGATGCCGAGACGGTCGAGCAGAAACAGAAACGCGGACGCGAAGTCGTTGTCCTTGGTTTCGGCCCGCAGAGTCGACCAGTCCACCCGTTCGCGGACCGCACGCGCAGCGGGCAGTAGCGCTTCGAAATCGCAGTGGTGTTCGTGCAATGACTTCAGCTTCTGCGTGAGGACGACGGTCGGTGGCAGGACGTGCATGGGGATGGCGAGCACGTCGAGGACGTCGGCCGCGGCGATAAGGGCGGAGTCCACGACGACCCCGTTCACGCGGTGCAGCACGTCGACGAGTGCCGAGTTCATCGTGGCCTTGAACAACCAGTCCTCGGGTGTGCGGATGATCTCGAAGCCGGCGTCGGCGAGTGTGGCGACGGCGTGTTCCACGTCGGCCTCGGCCACCACGACGTCGGCGTCGTGGACGGGCTCCGGTGCGCCGTGCACCCACAGGGCGTAGCTGCCCGCCAATGCGAACTCGGGACCGTGGGCGCGCAGTGCGGACGCCGCTAGGCGCAGGGCGTCGCGAAGGGCGTCTTCATGGGCGAGCATCGTGTCTCCCGAGGGTGTGTCGGCGTCATCGTGGGTACGTAATACCCCGTGCGGATCGCGACATTCAACATCCTTCACGGCAGAACCGTCGGTGACGGTGTCGACGTCGACAGGCTGGCCGACTGTGTGCGCCGAATTGACGCCGACATCCTTGCCCTGCAAGAGGTTGACCATGTGCAGGAGCGGTCCGGCATGGCGGACCTCACGGCCGTCGCCGCCGAGGCGATGGGTGCGACCAGCCATCGCTTCGTCGCCGCCATCTCCGGCACACCCGGCGCCACCTGGATGGCAGCCACCGGGGACGAGCAGCCCGGCACGGCCGCCTATGGCATAGCGCTGCTGTCGCGCCACCCTGCAGCGTCGTGGCAGGTGGTGCGGTTGCCGCGGATACCGATGAGGTTCCCGATGTATCTGCCCGGGCCGCGTCGGGTGATGATCGTCGACGAGGAGCCGCGCGCTGCGGTTATCGGCCAGTTCGAGACCCCGATCGGCCCGGTGACAGTGGCCAACACGCATCTGTCGTTCGTCCCGGGGTGGAACCGCCGTCAGCTGCGCAGCCTCGTCCGTGACCTACGCGGCATGCCGGGGCCGCGCCTGCTGGTGGGCGATCTCAATATGACTGAGGGGTCGGTGACGCGCTGGTCGGGTATGCGGGCCCTGGCCACGGCGCCGACATTTCCCGCCAACGAACCCAACCGCCAACTCGATCACGTGCTGACCGACGACCCGAGGTTCGTCGCTGCGGGCTGCACCGCACCGCTGATGCCGATCTCCGATCACCGGCCACTCATCGTCGACGTTTTGTCTCCCTCTCGGTCGAGCACCTCGGGTTGAGCAGCGGGGTGCTGCGATGGGGCCCGAGCTACCGCCGGTAAACACGATCGCGGATGGTGCCCAGGTCGATGTGGTATTGCTTCTGCCGTGGGCAACGGATCGTCGAATTCCGACACGGATGGATTCGCACGCGTCGGAAGCTTCCAATACCTGACGGCTGCCGGGCGCTGGGAGTGGTCGGACGCGGTGGCCCGCATGCACGGTTATGCGCCAGGTGAGATCACTCCGACGACCGAGCTGATCCTGTCCCACAAGCATCCTGACGACAAGCCTGCCGTGGCAGAGGTGATCGACCGGGTCCTGCAGCACGGAGCGGCCTTCAGCAGCAGGCACCGCATCATCGACACGGCGGGAAACGAGCACGTCGTCGTGGTGGTGGGCGATCAACTGCGCGGCGCGTCCGGCGAGGTTCTCGGGACGACGGGCTTCTACATCGACATCACCGAGAGTTTGGACGCCGATGTGCAACGCTCGGTCACGGAGGCTGTCGCTGAGGTCGAGGAGCGCCGCGCGATCATCAACCAGGCGATCGGCATCATCCGGATGGCTTATCGGGTGTCAGCCGATCAGGCATTCAAGGTGCTGACCTGGCGCTCGCAGGTGACCAACGTCAAGCTCCGAAAGATCGCGGAGGGGTTCGTTCAGGAACTCTGCGAGCAGCCCATGGATCGCAGAACGAGATCGGCCGTCGATCACGTGCTGCTCACGGTGCACGAGCGGACACCAGACTGACCCATCCAGCGCAGGCCGGAACTCAGACGGCACTACCGCGTAGCGCGTCGCGGGCCCGGTCGACTAGTGATGCGAAGGGGCCTACCGCGAAGTTGGCGAAGCCGGACTCCACGCCGGCATGCGGATGTGTCGGCGCGATACGTTCTGCGACCTGGACGGCGGTCGTGAGCTTGGCGAGTTCGTCGGCGTCGAGCTGCTCGCCCAGCAGGGTGAACTCCTCGGCTTCCTCGCGTTCGGCGTGCTCGATCACAGCTCTCTGCAGGTGAATGAGTTCCTTGCTGAACTCGGCGGTGCCGCACGGAATTCGCTCCAGGTTGCCGAGAGCGATCTTGGCGTCGTGCTCCTCGGTGAGTCGGGCTGCGACCACCGCTTCGCCACCCTCGATCTTGCGCCGGACGCGGGGGTGGATCATCATCTCCTCGGCCGTCTCGTGCACGGCCAGCAGTGTGCGCAACCGTGTGAACGACGCCTGCTGATCTGCTGCGTTCTTCGCGTCGAGTGTCTGTATGAACAGCGCCTTGATCGCCTCGTGCTGATCCGTGAGATAGGTGACAACGTCACCGGGCGTGGTGATGGCCATGGCAGATCTTCCTCCCGCGGGCGGTGATGTTTGGTGAGCGGCACCGAGTTGTGTACCGACATCTGCCGAGTTACCCGCGAGCGTCGCGGCGGAAACCGAAGTGAGGCCCAAAGTGCAAAATATCGCGGCCGCAACGTATTCCGAGTCGGCGTGGTTCTCCCTGTCAGCGGTGGATCTGGACAACGGGTGAGGTGTCGTCAAAACGATTGGGCGTGCGACCCGTGGTCTGAAACTCGATGCGCCGCGCTATCGCCACGGCATGGTCTGCGAAGCGTTCGTAGAACCTGCCGAGCAGCACGACGTCGCCCGCCGCCGCGATGCCATGCGGCCACCGATGGTCGGTCAGCACGCCGAACAGGCGGCGATGCAGGTCGTTCATGACCTCGTCGCCCTCCTGGATGAGACGGGCCTGCTCGACGTTCCCGGTCAACACCGCGGTCTGCACGCGCTCGGCCAATCCGACTGCGATACCGCCCATCTGGACGAAGTACTCGCCGGCAGGGTGCGGCACGGCCGACGCGGGGTGGTGCCGCCGCGCGATCTTGGCCACGTGGGCAGCGAGGCCGCCCATGCGGTCCGCGTCCGCGGCGATCTGGATCCCCGACACGATGGTCCGTAAATCCCGCGCGACGGGCGCCTGAAGCGCCAGCAACGCGAACGCGCGGTCTTGGACCCGGGCGTCCAAAACGTCAAGGTGCGCGAGTTCGCGGTCGACCCGTTCCGCGGATGGCAGGTCGGCGTCCACCAGCGCCACGGTCGCACTCTGCATGATGGTGCCCGCTGCGCCGCACATCTCACCGAGTTCGGCCGTCAGACGGTCCAGCTCGGCATGGAATTCGGTACGCATGAGCCTCCCGTCTGTGCCGTGATAGCGGAAGGTACCCGCCGCGCCCCATTTCAAACGTCGATCACAGCGACAATCACGAGACCGCCAGCGGCGGTGGCTTGCCCACCCGGATGAGTGCTTCGCCCTCGTCGTAATCGTCGTCGGAATTGCAGGTGAGGACGCCCACGGCGACCCCGCCCCGCACGTACCAGACGGCGAACCCGTCGTGGCGGTCGACGAGGCGTTCTGCGTCATACCCGTCGCCCCAGGCGTGGTACTTGATGGTCGCGTCGCCGATGGTGGACCAGAAGCCGGGCACGTCCGCCCAGCGCCGCTGCCCGCCGGCCGCGTTAGTCCCCGCGATCGCACCCTGATCCTCGGCGTCCTGCCAGTGCTCGACCGCGATGTGACGGCCCGCCGCATCGTTTCCCATCAGCGCGACGTCCCCGGCGGCATACACGTCAGGCGCCGACGAGCGGGCGTCGGCGTCGACGACGATCCGGCCGTCGTCGTCGACCTTCAGCCCCGCTGACGTCGCGAGGCCGGACTGCGGGTGCACTCCGGTGGCGGCGAGCACCAACTCGCAGTCGATCGTGACGCCATCGCTCACACTGACCACCAGCCGGTCATCTCTCCGCTCGATTCCCTGCACGGAGGCGCCGCCCGCGTGACGCGCGCCCGCCTGCTCGACGAGTTGGCGCAGCCGATCTCCGGCCGCGGCACCGAGACGTTTCTGCTGGGGTAGCCGCTCGGGTGCGATCACCGTGACCGGAATGTCCTGCATGGCAAGCGATGCGGCGGCCTCGCAGCCGATGAAACCGGATCCGATCACAACTGCCGACTTCGCGAACATCGCCGACTGGCGCAGTCGACGAGCGTCGGCCAAGGACCGCAGTGACAGCGCGTGCTCGCCGCCGGGCACCGGCAGCGGTGTGGGAGCCGACCCGGTGGCCAGCACCAGCGCCGTGTACTCGCGGGGCACGCCGTCGATCATCACGCGGTGGGTGTCGGGGTCGCCGTCGCGAAAGGCTTCCGCGGCAGCGACCCCCGCAGGCCCGCTGCCGATGACGATCAATCCAGGAACCGGCATGGCTGGCGGGTACCCCGAGGTGGGGCTTCATAACGATGCCAGTCGGGTATCCGATGAACATGGATCAGTCAGTGACTTCTCTAGTCGACGCCCTCGTCGACGCTGCACACCATCGAGGTGGTGGTGTTAGGTGACCAATGATGTCGAGAAGCGATGGCACGATCCCCACGCGGTGGGGTCGGCGATCACTTATGTGGCGACGGTTGTGGCCTGCGCCTGCGTCGTCTTCGCCATCTACGCGCTCGGTGATCGCGACCGGATCGCTGTCGCGGTGGCTACGCCCGCGGTCCTGTTCCTCGGGGCGCTGGGGGCATTCGTCAAGACGTATCGGGACTGGCGGGCGCAGCGCACGTGGCCCATCTGGCAGGGCGCCGGCTGGTTTCTTCTCACGGCGTCCATGCTGACGTTCGGGGTTCCCGCGGCGGCCATTCTCGGATAGGTGGCATGAGCGGCTGGCCGGGAGCCGTCACGGCACCAACCTCCGTAACTCGTCGATGCCGACGGGTGCGAGGTATTCGCCTATTGGTTCGCGGTGCCACCAGGCGCGCTCCTCGATCAACTCGCGCGCTGTGGTGAAGCGATACCTGTAGAGAACGGCGCGGACGTATGTCGGCGGGTCGTCGGGAAAGGGGTTGTCGCGCAGCAGTTTCACGATGTCGGTGGCATTGGTCAGGAGGCCCTGGCAGAAGCGTCCGATCCAGGGGTCGGCGTAGGACGGAGAGAGCGCCGCGAACCACATCAACCAGTCCAGTCGCAAGTGGTAGGGGCTCCACTGCCGCGGTGTCCGTGCGACGTCGCCGGGCTTGCCTCTGAACCCGTACTCTCGCCATTCGGTGTGCCCGTCGATGTGGGTGCTCACGGTGCCCTCGAAGACGACCTCCCGGCGGACCTTGCTCACGCTCCCGAACGCGCCGTAGGCGTTCACCAGGTGAAATGGGTCAAACGTGCTGTTCATCCGCTGCCGACGTGACACCAGGTTTCGGGCGGGACGCCAGCTCAGCACCGCCACTAGCGCGGTGTAGGCGATGACCGCCACGGCGAACCAGGTCGGCAGAGCTTCCGGGTGCTCGGGCGGCGGTGTCGCCCCGAGCACGGTGGCGAAGAACCCATCATCGATCGCACTGAATGCCAGGATGATCGTCACCCAGTTGAGCCAGGCGAAGTTCCCCGACGCCACCAGCCACAACTGGGTGACCACGATGACGATCGCCGCCGCGGTAGCCACGGGTTGCGGGAAGAAGAGACCGAACGGCACTACCAACTGCGCCACATGGTTTCCCGCAACCTCGATGCGGTGCAACGGTTTCGGCATCCGGTGAAAGAACCAGCTGAGCGGCCCCGGCATCGGCTGGGTCTCGTGGTGGTAGTACAGACACGTCAGATCACGCCAGCATCTGTCGCCGCGGACCTTGATCATGCCCGCGCCGAACTCGACGCGGAACAACAGCCACGCAGCGAGCCACAGCACGAGGACAGGAGGCGCCGTCTCGTCGTTGCCGAGGAAGATCACGAGGAACCCGGCTTCCAACAGCAGCGACTCCCAGCCGAACGAGTACCACACCTGCCCGACGTTGACGATCGACAGATACGCCATCCAGAGGGCCAGCCACAGTGCCATCGCCGCCCACAGCGGCACCGCGTCAGCCAGGCCCAGGACCATGGCGGTGGAGACGGCAACACCCGTCCAGCACACGGTCGCGAAGAAGCGGTCCGAGTAGAACAGGTGAAAGATGCTCGGCGTGGCGCGGAAGCGTCGGTGCAACAGGAATCTCGGCACCGGTGTCATGCCGTGGCTGCCCATCAGGCCCCGGAACTGGAGCGCGGCGCACAGGAACGCGACGACGTACACGGCTGCGATACCTCGCTCCATGACGAGTCTGGCCCACCATGACTCCGGCGCCGCGAGCCAGTCCATCGGTCAACCCCGGGTCTCCCCGATGATGGACATCACGTCGCCGCCGAGGTCCGGGGCGCGTATCGCAGCACCGCGCCGATGCCGTCTCGCGGTGTCGCGCTGTCGCCCACCGCGACGAGATCTGCGTCGATGGCGATGGCGGCGAGCGGCAGCGCCTCGTCGGCGCGAACAGTCGTCGCGGACTTCGAACCCAGCTCCGACAGCACGTCCGCGTCCGGCGCCACTATGGACCTGCAGTCTCCGACCAGCACGGTCGCATCGCCAAGATTGCCGATGAGCAGGGTCTGAACCGCACCGTCCCGCAGCGCGGCGCATACCCCGGGGATGCCCTCGGTCGCCAAGCCGGAGGCACGGTGGAGTTCCGCCTGAAAGCGTTGCAGTACAGCGTCATCGGACTCGGCGTGGTCCATTTCGAAGTACTGTGTGACGAACTCGTTCAACACGGCGTTGTCGACACCGTGCCGTGCGCCGATGTTCGCCTGGACGGCGCGCTCGGCGACGCGTTTGGGCGACGCGGTGACGAAGTCGTTGCGCGAGCGCACCTCCCCAACCACGAACACCGCCTCGGGATCGAACTCGTCGACCAGGGTGGTGACACGCTCGACGACTGTGCGGATGTTTCTCCGTGCGGCCTCCTCGGCGCGTGGTTGTGGATCGCCAAAGCCGGGGGTCTCCGCTCCCGATGCCTTGTGGACGGGGTACTCACCGCCCTCGATGCTCTCCGTGTGAACCTGCCCCGCGTGGTGGACGGCGATATCGGCGCCGACGTGATCGACGATCGCCACGAGGTAGGTCGCCGGCGCCGCGGAATGCTCGACGATCGGGATCAGGTACGGCCACTCGGCGACGCGGACGGTCATGTACTCCGGAACGTGGTCCAGTCGTTGGGTGACCATGACGTCATCGCCGGCGACAATGGCCATGCCACTTCTGCCCACAGCTGACGGGACACCGTCATAGGCCCGGCGGATGCGGCGCACCAGTGCCGTTTGGGCGCCGTGACGGGTGAGCTGGGTTTCTAGGTGATTCCACTGCAGCTCCAGGCGGGCGCGGGCGTCCGGGGTGTCGTGTGAGTCGTCGAAATAGACGGACGCGAACGGTCCCTGCGCCTTCGCGAGCATCCGGAAGCGATCGGATTTCATGTCTCTGCCTCATCTCGTTTAACCCCTGATGGGTGCCCGCTCGCTGCCCGGACAAACCGGGTTTGGGGGCGCTGTACGGCTGGCCGAGAGACGCGGGTGGCGGGGCGTTTGGCGCTTCGAGCGTCAACCCGCGTCGGCATCGACGAGCGGACCGTCATCGGCTTCGAGAGCCTCGGCCCGTGCATCGGGGTCCTCGGCGACCAGGACGCGCACGAAGCTGTTGAAGAAGGCGATGGCGGGCACCGCGAGCAGTGCGCCGATCACACCGTAGAGAACGCCACCGGCGGTGATGCCGATGACCACGGCCAGTGGGTGCAGTGACACCGCGTGCCCCATCACCAGTGGTTGCAGGACGTGAGCCTCGAGTTGCATCACGGCGATGATCAGGGCAAGCGTGATCAGCGCGTACACCAGTCCCTTGGCCAGTAGCGCGACGATAACCGCCAGGAATCCAGTCACCAACGCGCCGACCACGGGGACGAACGCGCCGAGAAAGATCAGCGAGGCCAGCGGCAGCGCGAGGGGAATCCCCATGATCGCGAGGCCGCTGCCAATGGCGACAGCATCGACGAGGGCCACCAGTGATGTCGCTCGTGCGAAACCGGTCAGCGAGCGAAATCCGGCCGCTCCAGCCTCCCGAACACGGGATCGCTGATCGCGTGGGATCAGCCGGGTCACGAACTCCCATATGCCGCGGCCGCCGAGGAGGAAGAAGATGACGGTGAAAAGACAGAGCAGTGCGCCGGTGAGGATCTCGGCGATGGTGCCCGCGGTCGACAGCGCCCCTGACGTCAGCTGCGTCTGATTGTTCTGCAGCGCGTCGATGACGGTGTCACCGGCGCGATTGATCTGGTCAGCACTCAAGTCGGCGGGACCGTTGATCAGCCAGTCCCGCGTGCTGTCGATGCTTCGGGTGACCTCGTCGACGAGTTGTGGTGCACCGTCAATGAATTGGTTCACCACAAAGGTGAGGACCCCGAGCAGTACGGCGAGGCCGAGGACGAGGACGAACGCAACGGCGCCCCCGCGCGCCGCGCCGTACCGGTCGAGAAAGTCGACGGCGGGTAACAACAGTGAGGTGAAGACGAGGGCGAGCGCGATGGGGACGAAGACGACGCCAAGGCGGCTGATGACCTCCAGGGCGACCAGTGCGACCGCGGCGATGACCAGCAGTCGCCACGACCAAGCCGCGGCGGCGCGAACGATCGGGCTGACCGCCCGATCGTCGCGCCCCGCGGCGGTGGTCATATCAGGGGGCTGCGCTAGAACCAGACCTTTCGGCCGCCGACGGGACGGCCGACCGCGCCCAGGATCCAGAGGACTACGCCCACGACGACGAGGATCGCGCCGATCGTGTACAGGATTGACAGGCTGGTGAAGTAGCCGATCAGGAGGAGAATGACGCCAAGGACGATCATGGCCGTTCCTATCGTTAGACGTGATGAGTTGCGTTTTGCCATGACGGAATTACCCAATCCGTCAAATTCAAACCCGCGCTGGTTATCTGGTTTCACAGAAAGCTCAGCGCTCTCCTTCGCGTCCTGGGGCACCGGCCCCTAGTAGAGGATCCTGCGCAAATTGTCCTCGGCGTAGTACTCCTCGAGTTGTTCGTCGCTCATATCGGGCTTGATGGCCTTGGCGAGCTGCGCCACGCTGGGCACCGCGGTCGGGTTCCAGGTGTCGGGCCTCCACGCGTCTGAGCGCAGAAAGGCCTTGGCGCAGTGGAAGAACACCTCCTCGACGGCGATCTCCAATGCCAGGATCGGCCGCTTGCCGTCAACGACCATCTGGTCGAAGTAGTCGGCGTCGGCCAGGACCCGTGCGGTGCCGTTGATCCGCAGGGTGTCCCCGCGGCCGGGTATTACGAACACCGTGCCGACGTGCGGGCGCTGCAGCACGTTGAGGTAGCCGTCGACGCGCTTGTTGCCGGGCCGCTCGGGAATCGCGATGGTGACGTCGTCGATGATGTGCACGAAACCCGGCGGATCGCCCTTGGGGGAGACGTCCACGCGGCCGTCGGCGTCGGTGGTGGCGATGAAGCCAAGCGGTGAGTGCGACAGCCAGTTCTGCTGTGCGGCTGAGAGCCTGCTCTTCACCTTGTTCGCGACGGCGGGCACGGGCTGCCCGACGATCGCGCGGAGTTCCTCGGCGGTGGTGACGTCACGGCGCATGATTCCATCATCCACCGGTGTCGAATCGTTTTGTGAGCTCCCGTCGGTCCACCTTGCCGATGCCCCGGCGTGGCACCTGGTCGACGACGTGCACCTCGCGCGGCGCCGCGGTGGCATCCAGCGTCGCGGTGACATGCGCGCGCAGTTCGGCGGGCGTCGGCGCACCCGCGCCTGTGGCCAGCACCACCGCGACCGCCACCCGCTGCCCGAGGCGCGCGTCGGTGACGCCGAACACAGCACAGTCGGCGATGGCGGGATGAGTGGCGAGTGCGGCCTCGACCAGCGTGGGCATGACCGTGAGCCCGCCGGTACTGATGGCGTCGTCGATCCTGCCGACTATCTGCAGTACGCCCGAATCATCCTGCACACCAACATCATCGGTCTGAAACCAGCCGGTCTCGGCGAACGGGTCGGGATCGGTCGGATTCCGGTAGCCCTTGGCGATGGTGTCGCCGCCGAGCGCCACGCGGCCGTCGTCGCCGACCCGTACCCGGACCCCCTGCAGCGCCACGCCGTCGTACACACATCCGCCCGCGGTCTCGCTCATGCCGTAGGTGCGAACTATTGAAATACCTGCCGCCGTTGCTCTTTCGCGAATCGTCCCGGGCAGCGGCCCGCCGCCGATCAGCACGGCGTCCAACTTCGCCAGCGCCGACGTCGCCTCCGGATCGCTCAGTGCCTTGTCCAGTTGCACGGCCACCAGCGAGGCATACCGGCGTCCGGATCCCATGGCGTCGATAGCCGCTGGCAGCTCGGCAGCGGTGAAGCTCGGGTCCAGCACGACGGGAACGGTCCCGGAGATGATGCTGCGAACCACCACCTGAAGCCCGGCGACGTGGTGGGCCGGCAATGCCAGCAGCCACGTGCCTGGACCGCCGAGCCGTTCGTGAGTGGCATCCGCGCTCGCGATCAGTGCGGCCGCGGTCAGCATGGCCCCCTTGGGAATTCCCGTCGTGCCCGATGTCGACACGATGACCGCGACGTCGTCGTCGACATCCTCGCCCACCCGCAGGGCCGTGGTGAGCAGCTCGGCCTCCTGTTGGGCGGCGGGCACCAGCGCGATCCCGGACTCCCGGCCGTCCAGGACGCCCTCGAGGGCGGCGATCAGCGCGGCGGCCGACGGCGCGGGCGGTACGACGACGGCGCGTAGGACAGCTATGGCGAGGTCTCCGGTTCATCGTCACGCGGATCGTCCAGTGGCCAGCCGGCGACGGCCAGGCGCTCCCGGACCCGCTCGACGTCCTGCGGCAGCGGCAACTCGTCAGTGATTCCGGTGATGAGGACGCCGATGTCGACGTGGTCGAACTCACCACGATCCATCAGATCCTGGGCCACCGTCCTGACTTCGTCACTGGTGAGCCTGCGGGTCAGCAGGGCCAGTAGCGGCACCCGATCGGCGCCGGGCACTCCCTCGGGGTACCCGGCATTGAGCCACGCCACGATCTTGGCGAGAAATCCGTTCACTTCTCAGAACTCCCCGCCGGGCGGCGGTTCCGCCCGGCTTCATGACAGATCGATCGTAATGGTGACCCCGAGGATGGGCCTCCTCGAGCGCTGCGGGCCGACGAAAGGCAGCGCAATCGGCGAACGCATCGGGCCGCCTAGATGAACAGTGGATGAACGGATTCTGTCAGCCGGCGTTTGCCCAGGTAACCCGTCGAACTTGCCCGCCTGTCGGCTGGTCAAACTTGCTGAGAATCGCACAGAATGAGCGCCATGAGCGCAGAGCTGATCATCCTCGTGTTGTTGATCGCCACGGCACTGGCCTTCGACTTCACGAACGGCTTCCACGACACGGGGAATGCCATGGCGACGTCGATCGCCACGCGTGCGCTCAAGCCGAAGACGGCGGTCCTGCTCGCCGGCGTGCTGAACCTCGTCGGCGCCTTCCTCTCCGTCGAGGTGGCGCTGACCGTGACGACCTCGGTGCTGAGGATCCAGGACACCAAGACCGGCACGCTGCTGCCGAACATCGATGCCTCGACGGGTTTGACGATCATCTTCGCCGGCCTGATCGGCGGCATCCTGTGGAACCTCCTGACCTGGTTGTTCGGCATCCCCTCGAGCTCGTCGCACGCCCTGTTCGGCGGCCTCATCGGCGCGGGTATGGCCGCCGTCGGGCTGGCCGGCGTCAACTGGGCGGGCGTCACTCAGAAGGTGCTGATCCCCGCCGTCGCGGCCCCTCTGATCGCCGGCCTCGTCGCGGCCTGCGGCACGTGGCTGGTCTACCGGATCACTCGCAAGGTCGTGAAGAAGCGCCGTGAGGATGGCTTCCGCTGGGGGCAGATCGCCACGGCATCGCTGGTCGCGCTGTCGCACGGCACCAACGACGCGCAGAAGACCATGGGCGTCATCGCGCTCGCGCTCATCACCACCGGCCATCTGACGGGTGATGTCAAGGAGGACGGCCTGCCGTTCTGGATCATCGCGTCCTGCGCGCTGGCCATCGGACTCGGCACCTACCTCGGTGGCTGGCGCGTCATCCGCACGCTGGGCAAGGGGCTCGTCGAGATCGAGTCCCCGCAGGGCTTCGCCGCCGAGGCGTCCTCCGCGGCCATCATCCTGAGTTCCAGCGCCGCGGGTATGGCGCTGTCCACCACGCACGTGGCGACCGGCTCGATCCTGGGCAGCGGAGTCGGAAAGCCCGGCGCCCAGGTGCGCTGGGCCGTCGCCGGCCGCATGGCGCTGGCCTGGCTCGTCACGCTGCCCGCCGCGGGCATCGTCGGCGCGCTGGCCTTCTGGCTGTCGCACTCGGTGGCCGGCTTCACCACGCAGCTGGTGGGCGACGGGCTGATCTTCCTCATCCTGGTGGGCCTGTCGTTCTACATGTGGTGGCGCGCCCAGCAGCAGAAGGTGGACAGCTCCAACGTCAACGCCGACTGGGATGACTCCACCAACTCGGTGATCCCCGCCGATGTCCGCGAGGCCGCCGTCCCGCCCAAGGACCCCGCCGTCACGCCGAAGGACTCGGCCGCCGTCTGATCCGGCTGACCACCCACTAATGAAGGAAGCGTTGAAGTGATCTATCTGGAAAGCGTCTTCACGGTGCTCGTGGTGGGCCTGATCCTCGGGGCGGGGCTGCCGGCGATGTTCGCCTACGGCCTGGTGGCCTATTCGGCGGGTGCGGGCAATACCGACGCCGACGGCACCACACACGCTCCCAACCCGGTGCTGAAGTACTTGGGGCTGCTGCTGTTCGCGTTGGTCGCGGCGGTCATCGTGATCGCGCTGCTGTGGATCACACGCACCACCATCGAGCACCACTTCGGATTCAATCCCGTCCCCTTCATCCCGGCGAAGTAAAGGCGTAATCGATGGCAGACAACCAGGGCCTCATGGACAACGTGCTCGCGTGGCTGCACGAGGGCTATCCGGAGGGTGTGCCGCAGAAGGACTACTTCCCGTTGCTCGCGCTGCTGAAGCGGTCGCTGACGGAGGATGAGGTCATCAGTGCGGCGCAGTCGATTCTGAGGTCCACCGACGCCGACACCGTCACCGAGGCCGAGATCCGCAGGGCCGTGCACGCCGTTATCGAGAAGGAACCCAACCCCGAGGAGATCCATCAGGTCGCGTCGCGGCTCGCCTCGGTGGGATGGCCGCTGGCCACGCCCGCTCGCTGAGCACTTTCCCGGTCAGCTCCTGGCGTCGCGTCGCAGCGGATGGGTCTCGGGGACCTGGACGAAGATCAGGGTGACGCCGTCGGGGTCGGTCACGTGCATCTCGTGCAGACCCCACGGTTCTTGGCGGGCCTCCCGGGCGATCGGCACGTCGCGGCTCTGTAGTTCGGTCTGCGTCGCGTAGACGTCGCGCACCTGTAGCCACAGCGCGCCGGGGAACGGTCCTGCGTCGTGGTTGTGCTCACCGTGGCCGGCCAGTTCGATCAACGACTGCCCGGCGTAGAACACCGTGCCGCCACCGTATTCGCGGGCGATGGCCAGACCGATGTCGTCGCGGTAGAACGTCACCGACCTCTGGTAGTCCGCCGGCCGGAACAGGACGCGACTGGCGAGAATCTCCACACCGTCGGTTCTAACACACGGTCGCGGCTCGCGTGTCAGGCTCCGGATTCGGCGGCGATGCGATAGCCCCGCACCGCGATTGGCCCGAACACCGCCATCAGCCCGATAACCCAGGCCACCGACTGCAGCACGGGCCACAGCGTCGGCCCGCCCTCGGAAAGGCCGCGCATCGCCTCGATGGCCGGCGACATCGGCTGAGCGGCCACCACCGGCTGCAACCAGCCGGGGAACACATCGATCGGCACCATGCCGGAGTTGAAGAACAGCAGCAGGAAGCACACCGCCGACAGGCCAGTGATGATGTTCTTGCCGCCCGCCTGCACACCGACGGCGATGATGACCGTCGCGAAGCCGATCACCATCAGCACCGGGATGAGCACGAATCCGATTGCGGCAAGCCAACCCTGGTTCAGGCGCAGCCCCATTGCGATACCGACGGCGGTGATGGCGATCGCGCCGACGAGCGCGCGTCCCGCCTCGGCCAGCAGGCGACCCGACAGTGCGCTGGCCCGGTGCACCGGCAGCGCCCACAGCCGGCTCATCAGCCCCGAGCTGCGTTCGTCGGGCAGCGATGCACCCGCGCCGATCGCACCGAACATCGCGCCGACGATCGCGCACATGGGCACCAGCCCGTAGAGGCTGTTGCTGCCGGTGAGGTTGATGACGGACTCGCCGATCACCAACTTGTAGACGACCAACAGGAACGTCGGGAAGATGAGCGCCTGCACCAGGACGACGGGTTCGCGTGTCCAGCGACGCAGCAGCCGGCCGGCCTGCAGGCGATTCTGCTGGGCGAACGTGCTCGCGTACTCGGTCTGGGTGCTCACACGTTCCTCCGCTGCATCCGTAGCGCGATCCCGCCGAATGCCACCAGCAGGCCTGCGCACCACGCCAGGGTGACGAGCAGTGCGCCGCCCTGCACATCGCCCCCAGCCAGATCGCGCAAAGTGCCCGCGATCTTCGAGACCGGTTGGTAGGAAACGAACCATCCCAGCCAGCCCGGGAAGGCCGCGGTGGGTGCGATACCCGTCGAGAGCATCACCAGCAGCAGTTGCGGGATCAGCAGAGTCTGCCCGGCAGCCTCGGCATTGGTGGCCACCGATCCCAGCGCGTCGGCGCCCAGTGACAGCGCCAACGACAGCACAAGGGCGATGGCGCAGAACGCCAGGGCGTGCCCGAGGTGGCCCTCGAACCGGAAGCCGAACACGTAGCCGATGGCAATCGACGCGATAAGTGCGGCGCTCGCGCGGATCAGCGCCGACAGCATCCGCGCGGTGACAGGGACCAGTGCCGAGATGGGCAGGCTGCGCAGTCGAATGCCCATGCCGCTCAGATGATCTCGCGCGGCCCGGTCGGCCGTCGTCATCGCGGTGAAGATCATCGCCTGCACGACGATCACCGGCAGGATGTACTGCGGGTAGCCGATGTCGCCCGTATCGATGACGTTGCGCAGCGTGACGTTGAAGCACAGGAAGAACGCGATCGGACCGCCTATGGCGAAGATCAGGTCGCCGTCGCGCACGGTGTCGAGCACCGACCGCTCGGTCAGGGCGCGAAGAGCGCTCACGCTCCTGTGTCCTGCACTGGCGCCCCGGTCAACGTGAAGAACACCTGATCCAGCGATGGCTTACGCAGCGACACGTCGTTGAGTTCGACGCCAATGTCGTTGACCCGCCGCAGCACATCGGTCAGCGTCGCGACGCCGTCGGGAGCGGGCACCGACACGGTTCCGCCGTCCTCGTCGGTCTCCAGCCCGGCCCCTGCGACCCCCAAGCCGGCCAGCGCGGTGGCGATGCGCGGCACGTCGGCGAGGTTGGCCGGGGTGACCTGGCAGAAGGTGCCGCCGACCTTGTTCTTGAGCTCCTCGGGGGTGCCGTCGGCGATGACCTGGCCGCGGTCGATGACGACGATGCTGTCGGACAGCGCATCGGCCTCCTCGAGGTACTGCGTCGTCAGCAGCGTGGTGATGCCCTGGTCGGACAGCGAGCCGACCAGGTCCCAGACCTCGCGGCGGCTCCGGGGATCCAGGCCTGTGGTCGGCTCATCGAGGAACACCACCTTCGGCGGCACGACCAGCCCGCAGGCGATGTCGACGCGCCGTCGCATACCGCCGGAGTACGTCGTCACGCGCTTATCGCCGGCGTCGGACAGGCTGAACGTCGCCAGCATCTCGTCGGCGCGTTCGCGGGCCTGTCGGCGGTCCATACCGCGCAGCCGTGCGAACAGGACGAGGTTCTCGCGGCCGGTGAGCAATTCGTCCACGGCGGCGTACTGACCGGTGAGGCCGATAGCGGCACGGACCCTCTTGGCCTGCTTCACGACGTCGAACCCGGCGACCGTGGCCGTACCGCCGGACGGCTGGGTCAATGTCGAGAGGATGTTGATCGTGGTGGTCTTGCCCGCGCCATTGGGACCAAGCACGCCGAGGACCGAACCCATCGGCGCGGAGAACGTGACGCCGCGAAGAGCCTGATGGTCGCCGAACCGCTTGGTGACGGCGTCGAGTTGGATCGCTAGGTCAGGCACGCGAAGAGTATGGCAGCCTAACCTAACTAATCATCCCCCGGGCTGGACGCGCTGGCGCTTCATCACCGCGTCGACGGCGGCGGGCGCGAAGCTGTTGACGATGCCCGCGGTGAGCGCCATCCGCGGTGCGATCCGCAACGGCTGGTGTCGCGCCGCGGTCACCATCCAGTCGGCGGCCTCCTCCGCGCTCAGCCCGGGAAGCCCGTCATAGGCACGCGTCGGCGCGATCATCGGCGTCTTCACGAGCGGATAGAACAGCGTGGTGGCGTGCACGCCGTCGGCGGCCCACTCGGTCTCGATCACCCGGCTCACGGCGGTCAGCGCGGCCTTCGAGGCGTTGTACACCGCGAACAGGGGAGAGGACTCGCTCAGCACGCCCCATGTCGAGACGTTGATGACGTGGCCGTCGCCGCGTTCCCGCATACCGGGGCAGAACCCCCGGATCAGGCGCAGCGGGCTGTAGTAGTTCAGCGTCATCGTGCGTTCGACGTCGTGCCAGCGTTCCAGCGACTCGGCCAGCGGCCGGCGGATGGAGCGGCCGGCGTTGTTCACCAGCACGTCGATACCGCCATAGCGCTTCTCGACTCCTGCCACCAGGTCATCGACGGCGTCGAGGTCGGACAGGTCACACGCATACGCCGACGCCTGACCGCCCGCGGCGGTGATGTCATCGACGACGCCGTCGAGAAGTTCCTGACGGCGGGCCACCAGGATCACGGTGGCACCCGTCTGCGCCAGCTTGCGCGCACCCGCCTCGCCGATACCCGATGAGGCGCCGGTGACAAGAATGCGTTTGCCCGCCAGTTCGATATCGCGTCTTGGCCCGAGCAGTTGTTCGGTGATCGAAGGGCGCATGCTGGTCAGCAGCAGGCTCTCGGAGAGGCGGCGCAGCGGGTTCTTGCTCACGGCCACCGAGCTTAGGCCGTTGGGCCGTGACCACCTGCTCGCGGTGCCCGCCAGCGGCGCACCGTCATGACTCGGCGCGCGGTGCGGGACGTAACACGCAGCGCGCGTAGCCAATCCAGCAGATCGTCGTGACAACCAGGGCGATCGCGACGACGACCTGCGGCCCCGACGCGACCGCGATGCCCACGGCATCACGGCCGGGTGCACGCCGGTCCGCGACGGGCATCAGCATGAACGGCATGAGTCCGCCGGCGAACGTGGCCATCGAACCGATGACCGCGATGCCGAACGACTCCCGCAGTGCTCCCCAGATCATGACGGCCGCGGGTATGAGGACCAGCAGCGCCAGCGGCAGCGGTCGCAGGCTCGCGTCGACCTCACCCGAGCGCGTCCACGCGCCCCACCCCGCCATGTCGGCGGAGCCGTTGACCCCGGCGGCGTGGAACCACGGCAGCGCGATGCCCGCGACGATGATGGCCACGCCGAGGACGGCGATCACCCACTTGGTGACGGTGGTTTCGATTTCGATGCTCGGACCCTTCCAAGCTTGGAGCGATTTCGGCGCGTTTTCCGTCGCTCCGCGAACGAAACCGCGCCGAAATCGCTAGAAGTAGCGGGGTGATTGCGACCAGTCGGGGTCACGCTTCTCTAGGAACGCGTCCCGGCCCTCGACGGCCTCGTCGGTCATATAGGCCAACCGGGTCGCCTCCCCGGCGAAGATCTGCTGGCCCACCAGGCCGTCGTCGAGAAGGTTGAACGCGAACTTCAGCATCCGGATCGCCTGCGGCGACTTGCCGTTGATCTCGCGGGCCCATTGCAGCGCCACGTTCTCCAGCTCGGCGTGATCGACCACCTCGTTGACCGCGCCCATCGCGAACATCTGCTCGGCGGTGTAGGGGCGGCCCAGGAAGAAGATCTCGCGGGCGAACTTCTGACCGGTCTGCCGGGCCAGGTAGGCGCTGCCGTAGCCGCCGTCGAAACTGCCGACGTCGGCGTCGGTCTGCTTGAACCGGGCATGCTCGCGGCTGGCCAGCGTCAGATCGCACACCGCGTGCAGGCTGTGCCCGCCGCCGGCGGCCCACCCGTTGACCAGGCAGATGACCGGCTTGGGCATGAACCGGATGAGGCGCTGCACCTCGAGGATGTGCAACCGGCCGGCCTGGGCGGGATCCACGGTCTCCGCGGTCTCGCCCGACGCGTACTGGTAGCCGGTGCGGCCGCGGATGCGTTGGTCGCCGCCCGAGCAGAACGCCCAGCCGCCGTCCTTCTGCGACGGGCCGTTGCCGGTGAGCAGGACCACGCCGACATCCGGTGACATGCGGGCGTGGTCGAGCACCCGGTAGAGCTCGTCGACGGTGTGCGGCCGAAACGCGTTGCGCACCTCGGGGCGGTCGAACGCGATGCGGACCGTCGGTTGCGGGACGCCGTCGGCGACGTGCCGGTGGTAAGTCAGGTCGGTCAGGTCGAAACCTGCGACGGGTCGCCACTGTGACGGGTCGAACGGATTGTCGGTGCCTGCGGTGTCGCTCACGAAGACGACCTTAAGGGCCGTCCGGGTTTCACAGGAAGCTCCTAGGGGTACTAACTGGCCGCAACGGCGCGTACGTCGCGCCACGAACTAGGAGGACCAGGATGAAGCGGTCAGCAGGGGTATTGGTTTCGGGCGTGATTGCCGGCCTGATGCTGGTGGGATGCTCGCCGTCGGTCCAGGGTGGAGACACCAAGTGCAAGGACTTCGTGGGTGCCGACGAGAAGACCCAGAACGAGGCGATCAACAAGATGCTGAAGGACGAGAAGGGTGCGGACCCGGCATCGCTGGAGATCACCGGCACACGGTTGTCGGTTCAGGCGTTCTGTCAGACGACCGGCAAGCAGGACAGCACCATCAAGGAGGCCCCGCACCTCTGAGTGCAGGCCGGGGCTAGAGTGCGATGCCCGCCGAGGTCAGCGCCCTGACGAGGCCGTCGGGTCGCTGATCGGTGGGCAGGGGGTCGACGAGTGCGAACCGGCAGCCGAGCGCGCGGGCGCCACCGTCGGCCTCCTCACTGTCACCGACCATCAGCGTGTCCTGCGCTGGCGCCCCCAGCGCCGTGAG
Organism: Mycobacterium sp. IDUB_39; assembly: GCF_055419205.1. Lineage (NCBI taxonomy): Bacteria > Bacillati > Actinomycetota > Actinomycetes > Mycobacteriales > Mycobacteriaceae > Mycobacterium > Mycobacterium sp. IDUB_39. The sequence goes on along the minus strand of NZ_JBVAXF010000001.1, from coordinate 526,234 downwards.
TGCCGTCTGGAAGATCTCCGAATTCGGCTTGACTGCACCCCCTTCGAATGACAGCACGAACTCGTCGACGACCTCGAGCACGCCGAGCCGCGCGAACGCCGGCCGCACATCGAAGGCGATATTGGACACCACCGCGATCCGGATGCCCTTGCGGTGCAAGCCGGTGAGCACCGTGGCGGTGTCGGGGTAGGCCGTCCAGCTGGCCGGGTCGATGAGAAGTTCGTAGAGCGCCTCGGCCTGGTGATCGGCGACCCCGGACTCGCGAAGCACATGCAGGTAGGCCTCGCGGTGCAGATGCGGTTCCAGATCCCGGTTCATCCAGTTGCGGTACTGCTCATCGTTCATGTCGACGGAGCGTCCGGTGGGTGCGGTCAGCCGCCGCATCAACTCGGCCTGCACATGACCGTCGACGACCTGCTCATCGACCTTGATGCCGGCGAACCAGCTGTCGTCCTCCTCAAGTCGGAAGAGCGTTCCAGAGAAGTCGAAGAGTACCGCGCTGATCATGCCCTTGCCCTATTCGCCTTGTCCGCCAAGATGTCTCGTTCCGCTTCGTTGTCGGTGAGCGCCGCTGCCGCGTCGAACTGGGCGGCGGCCTCATCGCGTCGTCCGATGCGCGCCAGTAGTTCGCCCCGGACGCTGGGCAGCAGGTAGCTGCCGTCGAGTCCGGTGATGCCGTCGACGATCGCCAGCGCGGTCTGGGGGCCGGAGTCCATCGCGACGGCGACCGCCCGGTTCAGTTCGACCACCGGGGACGGCGACATCTGCAGCAGGCCGTCGTACAGTGTGACGATGCGCGCCCAGTCGGTGTCGGCCGTGGTCGGTGCGACGGCATGACACTCGGCCAGTGCGGCCTGCAGTGCGTAGGGGCCCCAGCCGGTGCCGTTGCGCTGCAACGCCGTAGCGGCCCGCTCGAGTGCCGCCACGCCCCGGTTGATCTGCGCGCGGTCCCACCTGGTGCGGTCCTGATCCTCGAGCAGGATCGGCCTGCCACCGGCATCGGTGCGGGCGGCGAACCGTGAGGACTGGAACTCCATCAGCGCGACCAGTCCCTGCGCCTCGGCGCGCTCGGGTACCAGGGCGGCGAGTGCACGTCCCAGACGCAGTGCCTCGGTGCACAATTCGTCGCGAATCCAGCGCTGGCCGAAGGACGCCGAGTAGCCCTCGTTGTAGATGAGGTAGATGACGCTCAGGACAGCCGACAATCGTGTCGGGTACTCCGATGGGTCGGGCACCTCGAACGGGGCGCCCGCGTCGCGCAGGGTCTTCTTGGCCCGCACGATGCGCTGGGCGATGGTCGCCTTCGGCACCAGGAATGCCTGCGCGATCTCCTCAGTGGTCAGACCGCCGACGACGCGCAGCGTCAGCGCGATCTGATTCTCTCGCGACAGCGCCGGGTGCGCCGAGATGAAGATCAGCCGCAGCACGTCATCGTCGATGCGGTCGGGATCCCATGCCAGTTCCGTGTGGCTTTGCGTTTGCAGGTCGCGGGCCAGCGCGGTGTACCTGGTATCCAGGCGATCCTGCCTGCGCCACTGGTCGACGGCCTTGCGCTTGGCGACGGTGGTCAGCCAGGCACCCGCATTGCGCGGCACGCCGGATGTGGGCCATTGCGCGAGCGCGTCGACGAGCGCTTCCTGAGCCAGGTCCTCCGCGAGGCCGACGTCGCCGACAGCGCGGGTCAGCGTTGCGACGATCTTGGCCGCCTCCATGCGCCACACCGCGTCCACGGTCTGCTGGACGTCGGCGGCGCTCACGCCCACCATTGTGCCGCGCAGGCGGTTAGACGTACCGGTTGCGTCCCGCCAGGGCGCCTGCGCACATCTGGACGACGTAGACCGAGAGGAACATCGCCCAGGGCAGCGTCCACCCGTGTGAGACGTCATGAAGCAGGCCGAACAGGAAGGGGCCGATGGCCGCGATCAGGTAGCCGAATCCCTGTGCCATTCCGGACAGTTGCACGGTGTCCCCGGCGTTTCGCGAGCGCAGCGCGATCACCGCCAGTGCCATCGAGAAGACGCTCATACCGATGCCGATCAGGATGCTCCACAGGATCGGTTGTGCCGCCGGTGCGATCATCAGGCCGACGGCCCCGGAGATGCCGAGTGCGCCGAGTCCGAGGATCCATCCGCTCTGGCTGGAGCTGCGCGCGGCCAGCGGCGTGAGCACCAACGCGACCGGCACCCCGATCAGCGATGACAGGCCTACCAGGATTCCCGCCTGCAACTTGTCGATCCCGTTGTCGATGAAAACCTGTGGCAGCCAACCCATCACGATGTAGGCCATGAAGGACTGGCAGCCGAAGAACAGGGTCACGGTCCAGGCCAGCCGGCTGCGCAGTAGCGACCGGCGCTCACCTGACGGCTGGGTGCTGAGGACCCACGCGCCGCGGTGGCGTCGCGAGGCCGGTATCCACGCCACCAGGGCGATGATTGCGACGACGGCCCAGAGCGCCAGGGCTGGGCGCCAACCGCCGACCGGTTCCTCCAGACCGGGTGTCACCGCGGACCCGAGCGCGCCACCACCCTGTAGGGCGGCGGTGTAGATGCCCGTCATCAGCCCGACCCGGGCGGGAAAAGATCCCTTGATGACGACGGGGATCAGCACGTTGACCAGGGCGATGCCCGCGCATGCGATGAGCGTCGCGCCGATCATGAGGTGCGGCCCGTCGGCGACGCGCAATGCCAGGCCCGTGGAGAGTGCCACCAGCGCCGCCGAGATGGTGCGGCCAAGGCCGATCCGTGACGACAGCCAGGGGGCGGCGAGGCCTGCGGCGGCGAAGCACAGCGCGGGCAGCGTGGTGAGCAGGCCCGCCCACGTCGCCGAGACGCCCAAGTCCGCGCGCATATCGTCGAGCAGCGGTGCGACGCTCGTGACGGCGGGTCGCAAGTTCAGTGCGGTGAGGACGACGGCGACGGCCAGCAGCACGCCGCCGGCGATGGCGGGGACCCGGCTGGTCTCGATCTCCGAGGCACCGTCGAGTTGGAGGGTCAGCTCGGTCGCGTAGTCGTCGTGACCGCCGTCTGTCCCTTTGCCCTGCTTGTCACCGTGCACGCTGCTAGGATCGCATACATCCCATGATTGGTTGAAAGGATGTCCCTGTGGCATTGAGCACTGCGCGCCGTTCGGGCCTGGTCGACCAGGTCATCGAGCAGATTCGGCAGACGGTCGCCGCCGGGGAGTGGCCGGTCGGCGGGCGCATCCCGAACGAGGCCGTGCTGGTCGAGTCCCTCGGGGTGGGCCGCAACACCGTGCGTGAGGCGGTCCGGGCCCTGGCGCACGCGGGCATCCTCGAGGTCCGACAGGGTGACGGCACCTACGTCAGGGCCACGAGCGAGGTGTCGGGCGCGCTGCGCCGGCTCTGCGGCGCCGAACTGCGCGACGTCCTCCAGGTGCGTCGTGGCCTTGAGGTCGAGGGCGCCAGACTCGCCGCGGCCAACCGCACCGACGCCGACATCGCGCAACTGCGGACCCTGCTCGATTACCGCGACGAGTGCGTACGCGACGGGCGCACCGACGAGTTCGCGCGCGCCGACGTGGAGTTCCATCTGGCTGTCGTCGCCAGCTCGCACAACCCGATTCTGACCGAGCTGTACCGCGGGCTGATAGAGGTCATCACGGCCAGCATTGCGAGCACACAGGAGACGCCGGTGCATATCGTCGACCACGGCGTGCTGCTCGACCACATCGTGGGCGGCGACGTGGATCTGGCCGCCCACACGGCGGGGGAGCTGCTCGACTGCATCCTCGCGGGGCTCTGCGGCGCCTGAATAATCAGTTTCCCGCCGCGTGTCCAGCGTGGACAATCGGCGCGTGAACAACACATCCCTGTTTTGCGGCACGGCACTCGCGCAGCGCATCGAAGTAGCCGAGGCCAAGCTCATCGTCGCCGCGACCGAGGCCGCGGGCCGGCGGGGCGCCCAGGGGATGGTGCTGCCCGTGGCCGGCGGCTTCGCGTGTTTCGCCGATGACGGCTCGCCGATGAACAAGGTCGTCGGCGTGGGCTTCAACGGAGTTCCCGACTCCGCGGAGCTGGATCAGATCGAACGGACGCTGTCCGATTGTGGCGTTCCCGTCCAGGTCGAGCTGTCCAATCTCGCCGACCCCGAGGTCGCAGCGGTGCTGTCCGATCGCGGCTACCGGTTGATCGGGTTCGAGAACGTACTCGGGCGTTCCCTGCTGATCGAGCCGGAGGCGCCACTCGACATCGACGTGCGGAAGCGCACCGACGATGAATTCGACGCGTGGGTCGCCATTTTCACCGAGGGCTTCGCCAATCCTGACGGCGAGGGCGTGCCCGACCTCGACGATTTCCCCCGAGATGTCGTCGCGAATGCCATGCGCGACATCGAGAAGGCAGGCGCGACAAACTATGTCGCGCTGTGCGATGGGGTGATCGCCGGAGTCGGCAGCGTGCGTCTGACCGACGGCATCGCTCAGCTCACCGGTGCTGCCACCGCTCCGGCGTTTCGGCGCCGTGGTGCGCAGTCAGCGCTGTTGACCGCGAGGTTGCGCGACGCCGCTGCGGCGGAGTGCGATATCGCCGTGGTCACCACCGCCCCGGGCTCACGGTCGCAGAAGAACGTGCAGAACAAGGGTTTCCAGCTGCTCTACACCCGCGCCGTGATGGTCAAGGCGCCCGAAGCGCACTAGCCCACCGCGCGGCCGGAACCCTCCCAGAACTGCGCGCGGACGGCCTTCTTGTCGGGCTTGCCCAGCGCGGTCACCGGCACGGAGTCGACGACGATCACCTGCTTGGGCGCCTGCACCGAACCCTTGCGGTCCTTGACGGCGGCCTGGATCTCGGAGGTCATGATCGCGACGGCCGCGTCGTCGGTCGCCGCGTCGGGGCGGAGCACCACAACGGCAGTGACGGCCTCGCCCCACTTCTCATCCGGTGTGCCGATCACGCAGACCTGTGCGATCGAGGGGTGTTCGGCGACAACGTCTTCCACCTCCCGCGGGAACACGTTGAACCCGCCGGTGACGATCATGTCCTTGGTCCGGTCGACGATGTACCAGAACCCGTCCTCGTCCTCGCGGGCGAGGTCGCCGGTGTGCATCCAGCCGTCGCGGAACGTCTCGGCGGTGGCCTCGGGCAGCTTCCAGTACCCGCCGCACAGCAGCGGCCCGGAGACGCAGATCTCGCCGACCTCGCCCTGGGGTACCGGGTTGCCGTCCTCGCCGAGCAGTGCGGTCCGCGCGAAGAGCGTCGGGCGCCCGCACGAGGTGAGCCGCTTCTCGTCGTGATCGCCCTTGGCCAGGTAGGTGATGACCATGGGTGCCTCGGACTGGCCGTAGTACTGGGCGAAGATCGGCCCGAACCGCCGGATCGCCTCCGCCAGGCGCACCGGGTTCATCGCGGATGCGCCGTAGTAGACGGTCTCCAGTGACGACAGGTCGCGGGTGTGGCTGTCGGGGTGGTCCATCAGCGCGTAGATCATCGACGGCACCAGCATCGTGGCGCTGATCTTCTGCTCCTCGATCGTCCGCAGCACCTCTGCCGGGTCGAACTTGGAGAGCACGATCATCTCGCCGCCCTTGACGATGACCGGCGTGAAGAACGCCGCGCCCGCGTGCGACAGCGGCGTGCACATCAGGAACCGCGGGTTCTCCGGCCACTCCCACTCGGCGAGCTGAGCGGTGGTCATCGTGGTGATCGACTGCGTCGTACCCATGACGCCCTTGGGCCTGCCCGTGGTGCCGCCGGTGTAGGTCATACCGCCGATGTGGTCGAGCGGCAGGTCCGCGGCCTGCAGTGGCTGGGGCTCGTAGGTGGCCGCCTCGGCCGCCAGATCGACGGCCACACCGGCCAGCGCCTGCGGCACGGGGCCGATGGTCAGGATCTGCTTGAGCGAGGGCACCTTCTCCAGCAGGCCAAGCGCGCGCTCGGTGAACATCGGGGTCGGGTCGATGATGAGCGACGTGACGCCCGCATCGGAGAGCACGAACGCGTGGTCGTCGAGCGAACCGAGAGGGTGTAGTGCGGTGCGGCGGTAGCCCTGCGTCTGGCCGGCACCGATGATCATGATGACCTCGGGGCGGTTCAGCGATAGCAGACCCGTCGCGGTTCCGGTGCCCGCGCCGAGCGCCTCGAATGCCTGAATGTACTGGCTGATGCGCTCGGAGAGCTGTCCGCCGGTGAGCGTGGTGTCGCCGAGGAAGAGGACCGGCCTGTCCCGGTTGCGCTTGAGCGCGCCGACCGTGAGGTGTCCGGAGTGCAGGGGATGTCTCAGCAACGCGTCGGTCATGGCTTCAGATTAGAACGTGTTACAGAAATAGTTACAAGGGCCGCCCCGCGTCAGACGTCGACTTGGGCGCGCAAACCCGCGCTCACCGCGGGTTTGCGCGCCGAAATCACTCAGCGACCGGCAGCCTTGCGAGCCTGGACGGCGATCTTCTCGGCCAGGTCGGCCTTCCACTGGATCTCCTTCTCGATCCACGGGTTGTCCATCGGGAACTCGTCGGTCTCCGACACCCGACGCACCTCGAGCTTCACGCCGGGGCCCAGCGGCACCTTGCGCGCCCACTGCTTGGCCTCCTCCTTCGAGGAGACGTCAAGGATCCAGAAGCCGTTGAACAGCTCCTTCGCCTCGGTGTAGGGGCCGTCGGTGATGACAGGCGGGTCGGCGTTGAAGTCGACGACGAAACCCTCCTCGGGTCCGGTCAGACCCTCACCGGCCAGCAGCACACCGGCCTTCACGAGTTCCTCGTTGAAGCGGCCCATCGACTCGATGATCTCGTTGAAGTCGACGTTCTCGTAGGCGGCCTCGGCCTCGGGGGTGGACCGCATGATCAGCATGTAGCGCGACATTCTTCTGTCTCCTTCTGCTCGGTTGAAGGGGCATCTCCATCGTGCCCTCGTGACTACGTCGAACGGCAACACTCGAAATCGACACGGCGGTGAACTTTGTTTCGCAAGGATTTTCCCAATGCCGCCGATAGGATCACCCAATGCCCGCTGACCTGGTGTTATTCGGTACCGTGCTCACCGTCGACGACGCCCGACCGACCGCGCAGGCGCTCGCTGTCACCGACGGCCGCATCGTGGCGGTGGGGGAGCGGGCGGACGTCGAGAACCTGGTTGGCCCCGACACCGAGGTGGTCGACCTGGGCCAGCGGTGCGTGATGCCGGGGTTCGTCGAGGCGCACGGGCACCCGCTGATGGAGGCGATCGTGCTCGCCGACCGCATCGTCGACATCCGGCCCGTCACGATGGCGCGCGCTGATGACGTCGTGGCCGCCATCGCGCGAGAGGTCGCCGCCCGCGGGGCGGACGGCGCCTACCTCAACGGCTGGGATCCGCTGTTGCAGGAGGGTCTGCCAGAGCCGACGCTGGCGTGGCTCAACGGGCAGGCACCCGACACCCCGCTCGTGATCGTGCACAACTCCGGGCACAAGGCGTACTTCAACTCCGCGGCCGCGCAGCGCAACGGACTGAACCGCGACACCCCGGACCCGAAGGGCGCGTCGTTCGGACGCGATGCCGACGGTGAACTCGACGGCACGGCGATCGAGACCGGCGCGGTGTTCTCACTCATCGGTGACGCGGTCGACCCGAACGGCTACCCGGCGATGCTGCTCGCCGAGTGCGCGCGGCTCAACCGCGCCGGGCTGACGACGTGTTCGGAGATGGCCTTCGATCCGATGTTCCGGCCGATGCTGGCGAAGCTGCGGGGCGATGTCACGGTGCGGCTGCGCACCTACGAGATGTCGACGGAGCAGATGACGACCACCGAGGCACTGGCCAACGGTGACGACATGGTCAAGCAGATCGGCATCAAGATCTGGGTCGACGGGTCGCCGTGGATCGGCAACATCGACCTGACGTTCCCCTACCTCGACACCGACGCCGTGCGCACCATCGGGGTGACGCCCGGATCGTGCGGGCACGCCAACTACACCCGCGAGCAGTTGGAGGAGATCGTCGCCGCCTACTACCCGCTCGGGTGGCAGATGGCGTGCCACGTGCACGGTGACCGTGGCGTGGACACCATCCTCGACGTGTACGAGCAGGCCATCGCCAAGCACCCGCGTGACGACCATCGGCTGCGCCTCGAACACGTCGGCGCCATCACGCCCGCACAGCTGCAGCGCGCGCACGACCTCGGTGTCACGTGCAGCATCTTCGTCGACCACATTCACTACTGGGGCGACGTTCTCGTCGACGGGCTGTTCGGTCCCGAGCACGGAGAGACGTGGATGCCGGCGGGTTCGGCCGTGGCCACCGGCATGCGGATCTCACTGCACAACGATCCGCCGGTGACACCTGAGGAGCCGCTGCGCAATATCAGCGTCGCCGTCACCCGGCTGGCGCCGAGCGGGCGGGTGCTGGCCCCGCAAGAGCGCATCACCGTCGAGCAGGCCATCCGTGCGCAGACGATCGACGCGGCGTGGCAGTTGTTCGCCGATGACGTCCTCGGCTCCCTGGAGGTCGGCAAGTACGCCGATCTGGTGGTGCTGTCGGCCGACCCGCGCGCGGTGCCTGCGCAGGACATCGCCGATCTCGACGTCGTCGCGACCTACCTCGCGGGCAAACAGGTTTTTGCTAAAACCGCCTGATCGCGACGTAGTTCTGGCACGCTCTCGGCCATGTCGGACGTGGACCCAAACTGCTCCTCGCGTGCGCTCCCAGAACCCCGATTCCTCGATGAGCGCGTGGCCCACTGGGCCAAGACCAAACCCGATGACGACGCGATCACCTACCTGGGTCGCACGTGGACGTGGTCGCAGTTCCACGACCGCATCCGGCGGCTCGCGGGTGCGCTGGCGCAGCGTGGCATCTCGCGTGGCGACGTCGTGGCATTCCTCGACAAGAACCACCCCGCCTGCGTCGAGCTGACGATCGCCGCGGCCTCGCTCGGCGCGGCCACTGCCATCATCAACTTCCGGCTGGCGGCCGACGAGATGGACTACGTGCTCAACGATTCCGGCGCCAAGCTGCTTATCGTCGGGTCGGAGTTCGCGGAGGGCATCGACAGGATTCGCGACAAGCTCACGGCGGTGACCGAGATCGTGGTGGTGAGCCCGGAGGGTGAGGACGGCGACGGGTACGAGGCGATGCTGGCGGCGGCAACACCGGTCGATCGCTCACCCGACGTGCAGTCCGATGACGTCGCCATCATCATGTACTCCTCGGGCACCACAGGCCGGCCGAAGGGTGTTGCGCTGACCCAGGCCAACGTCATCGCGCACACCATCAACGCGTTCGAGGGCTGGACGCTGGGGCCCGAGGACAAGAGCCTCGTCGCGATGCCGCTGTTCCACGTCGGCGGCACCTCCTACATGCAGTTCGGCCTGCACAACGGCGCGCCGACGTACATGACGCGTGACGTCGACGGCGCCGCACTGGCTGGCGGCATCCTGGCTGGCGCCAACCGGACGTTCCTGGTTCCCGCCGTGCTGGCGAAGGTGCTGGAGTCGGGTGAGGACGCGGTGAAGCTCTTCGGCGCGTTGAAGACCTACGCCTACGGCGCGTCGCCGATGCCGTTGCCGCTGTTGCGTTCCGCGCTGCAGGCGTGGCCGGACACCGAGTTCATCCAGGTGTACGGGCTCACCGAGGTGTCCGGCGTGATCAGCCTTCTCGGTGGCGACGACCACCGCTCCGGGGACGAGGACCGGATGGTCAGCGCGGGCAAGGTCATCTCCGGCGCGGAGGTTCGGGTTGTCGACCCCGACACTCTCGAGGATGTCGCCGATGGTGCCCAAGGCGAATTATGGTTCCGGACACCGCAGTTGATGAAGGGTTACCACGGTAAGCCGGAGGCGACCGCTGAGGCGATCACATCCGAGGGCTGGTTTCGCACCGGTGACATCGGCCGGGTCGATGCCGACGGCTTCATCTTCGTCGAGGACCGGCTCAAGGACATGATCATCACCGGTGGCGAGAACGTGTACTCCATCGAGGTGGAGCGCGTGCTGGCTGAGCATCCCGCCATCGTCGAGGTCGCGGTGATCGGTGTGCCCGACGACAAGTGGGGCGAGGCGGTGAAAGCCATTGTCGCACTTGAGGGTGAGGCGACCGATCAGGAGATCATCGGTTGGGCGCGCGAGCGACTGGCCGCCTACAAGTGCCCGAAGACCGTCGACATCGTCGATGCGCTGCCGCGCAACCCCACCGGAAAGATCCTCAAGAAGGACCTCCGCAAGCGGCACTGGGAGGGCCGCGACCGCGCCACCATCTGAATCACGTTGAGATAACGGGGATTCGGACCGACGCTGACCCTGCACCTCCGTCAGTGCCTGGCAGCTATTCATCAGCGTCATCCGGGTGACGCTGAAAATTCTTGATTGTTGCGGCGTGCCGGTCAGAGTCTTATTGAACTCTGCCTCGCGCCACTGGCCGCGGATGAGTAGCCGTGCTTCCAGACCCACGGGGCAGCGTCCTCGAGCGCACCCCGATGGGGCGCCGTGCCGATGTATCCGAGATCTCCGGTGCCGTTGTCTATCTGGCCTCGGACGATGCCTCCTTCACCACCGGAGCAGTCCTTGCTGTGGACGGCGGATACTTGGCGCGTTGAACACGGACGACGTCACTGCATCGCGGCTACCGCTTGCGCGTGGAGGCGACCTGCGCGATAGGACGATCTGACCAGCGGGCCCGACATCACGCCGAGGAAGCCGATCTCGCGCGCGGCCGACTCGAGCATCACGAATTCGTCGGGTGTGACCCACCGCTCCACCGGATGGTGGCGCACCGAGGGGCGCAGATACTGGGTGATGGTCATGAGTTGGCATCCCGCCCCGTGCAGGTCAGTCAAGGCTTGGATCACCTCCTCGGTGGTCTCACCCATGCCAAGGATCAGGTTGCTCTTGGTGACCAGGCCGAAGTCGCGGGCAGCGGTGATGACGTCGAGGCTGCGCTGGTAGCGGAAGGCAGGCCGTACCCGCCTGAAGATGCGTGGCACGGTTTCGACATTGTGTGCCAATACCTCCGGACGTGAATCGAAGACCTCTCCGAGCTGTTCGGGGATGGCGTTGAAGTCGGGGATCAGCAACTCGACACCGGTTCCGGGGTTGAGCCTCTTGATCTGTCGGACCGTCTCGGCGTACAGCCAAGAGCCGCCGTCGGGCAAGTCGTCGCGCGCAACTCCGGTGACGGTGGCGTAGCGCAAGCCCATGGTGGCCACCGACTCGGCAACGCGTCTGGGCTCGTCGAGGTCCAACGTCGTCGGCTTGCCGGTATCGATCTGGCAGAAGTCACACCGCCGGGTGCACTGGTCACCGCCGATCAGGAACGTCGCTTCGCGGTCCTCCCAGCACTCGAAAATGTTGGGGCAACCCGCTTCTTGGCACACGGTGTTGAGTTTGCGCTCCTTCACCTGGCTCATCAGCTCTTGGTACTGCGGGCCGGTGCGTGCCGTTACCTTCATCCACGGGGGCTTGCGTTCGACGGGTGTCTGGGCGTTGCGGACCTCCAGGCGCAGAAGTCGACGCCCTTCATTGTTGACCGACATGGTGCTCCTTGCGCGGAAGATGTGGTGGCGGACGTCGAATGGGCGCACGTCATCGGGATTGGAAGTCTCAGCGAGACAGTTGAATTGGGCGGGGCATCACACGGTTGCCAGAGGGGCCCTAGGAAGATCGCGCGTGTGCGGTCACGGCGACGACACCATGCAGGATGCCAAACGATCAACGTTCTTGGCAAGGTTGGGCGCAGCGTCGACGGTGTCTGAAGTTCGGTAGTGACAAACTATGGCGGGGTGTGTAGCGTCACGCACCACAACTGAATACGCCGTTGATGCGCAGCGGGAGAACCTCCTTCGGGAGGCGCCGTAGGAGCAATTTCCTCCCCAGGAATCTCTCAGGCCCCAGCACCGCCGCGCAGAGGCAACTCTGGAGAACAGCACCGGTCTCACGGCCGGTACTTACCGAAGGTGTAGAGCCCGCCGAGACGGCGCGCGCAGACTCTCAGGTTTCAGGACAGAGCGGGGAGGTGTCCTTTTAGCGATGTCCGGTGCGGTCCGGGCACTGTCGAAACCGGAGCCACCTCGTGTCAGCCAGTTCTCGCCACACGGCGCAAATAACCGCCTCATCAGGCGATTTCCCCTCCCGGCACATCGGTCCGTCCGCGTCGGCGACGCACTACATGCTCGACACGCTGGGCTACCCGTCCCTCGATGAGCTGATCGACGCCGCCGTACCTCAGCAGATCCGAAACCGCGAGGTCATGCACCTCCCCGCGGCGCGATCAGAACAGCAGGTCCTGGAGGATCTGCGCGCACTGGCCGAGCAGAACCGCTCCCGCGTGCAGATGATCGGGCTGGGCTATCACGACACCATCACCCCGGCAGTTCTTCGACGCAACATGCTGGAATCGCCGGCCTGGTACACCGCCTACACCCCGTACCAGCCGGAGATCTCGCAGGGCCGCCTCGAGGCACTGTTGACGTTTCAGCAGGTCATCGAGGATTTGACGGCACTGCCGCTGGCGGGAGCATCGCTGCTCGACGAGGCGACCGCCGTGGTGGAGGCGATCCTGCTCATGCGTCGCGCCAACAAGGCCAAATCCAACGTGGCCCGGGTCGTCGTCGACGCCGAATGCCTGCCCCAGACGTTGGCCGTGGTCCGTGGCCGAGCCGCCGCCGTCGGCATCGATGTCCACGTCGCCGACCTCGGCGACGGCCTACCCGATGGGGACCTGTTCGGCCTCGTGCTGCAGGCTCCTGGTGCCAGCGGGGTGGTCCGAGACCTCGAGCCGCTGATCACCGCTGCTCACCAGCGTGGCGCGCTGACGGCCGTCGCCGCCGATCTGCTGTCGCTGACCCTGCTGGTCCCGCCCGGCGAACAGGGCGCCGATATCGCGGTGGGCTCAGCGCAGCGCTTCGGTGTGCCGCTGTTCTTCGGTGGACCGCACGCGGGTTACATGGCGGTGCGCGACGGTCTTGAGCGGATGCTGCCAGGACGGCTGGTGGGTGTCTCGATCGACGCCGACGGAGCCCCGGCCTACCGGCTCACTCTGCAGACTCGCGAACAGCACATCCGACGTGACAAGGCGACCAGCAACATCTGCACCGCGCAGGCCCTGCTGGCCAACGTGGCGGCGATGTACGCGGTCTACCACGGCCCAGAAGGGTTGCGCGCCATTGCTGAACGGGTGCACCACCATGCTAGGTCGATCGCGACGAGCCTGCATGCTGCGGGACATGACATCGTGCACGACGCGTTCTTCGATACCGTCCTGGTTCGCGTGGCCGGCCAGGCACGTGACATCGTCGAACGTGCCGAACTCGCCGGTATCAACCTGCGTTTGGTCGATGCGAACCACGTCGCGATCGCCTGCGACGAGTGCACCACCGATCAGGTCGTGGCCAAGGTCAACGCCGTGTTCGGTGGCCGCGAGCCGCTCGCCCCGGAGTGGCAGCTGCCGAGCGCCGCGCTTCGCACCACGGCCTACCTGCAGCACAACGTGTTTCACGCACACCGCTCCGAAACCGCCATGATGCGCTTCCTGAGGAAGCTGTCGGACAAGGACCTCGCGCTGGATCGGACGATGATCCCGCTGGGCTCGTGCACGATGAAACTCAACTCCGCCGTCGAGATGGAGCCGATCAGCTGGCCGGGCTTCGCCGGTGTTCACCCGCATGCACCTCGGGATCAGACGCTGGGCTACCAGAAGCTGATCGCCGACCTGCAGACCTGGCTTTCCGAGATCACCGGATACGACAACGTGTCGTTGCAGCCGAATGCCGGTTCGCAAGGCGAACTCGCCGGGCTGCTGGCGATCAAGGCCTACCACGACAGCCGTGGTGAATTCGACAGGGACGTGTGCCTCATCCCGCAGTCGGCGCATGGCACCAACGCCGCCTCGGCGGTCCTGGCCGGAATGCGGGTCGCCGTGGTGGCCACCGCCGCCAACGGCAACATCGACTCGGACGACCTGCAGGCCAAACTTGCCGCTAGCGAGGGCCGCGTCGCGGCGATCATGCTGACCTACCCGTCGACGCACGGAGTCTACGAAGAGGACGTCCGCACCGTCTGTGATCTCGTCCACCGGGCCGGCGGGCAGGTCTATGTCGACGGGGCCAACCTCAACGCCCTGGTGGGTCTGGCCAAGCCGGGTCAGTTCGGCGGCGATGTGTCACATCTGAACCTGCACAAGACGTTCTGCATACCCCACGGCGGCGGTGGACCAGGCGTGGGCCCGGTTGCCGTGCGCGCGCACCTGGCCCCATTCCTGCCTGGAGACCCGCTGGGCGACGGCACTGCGGGGAGTCCGATCTCGGCGGCGAACCACGGCTCGGCGGGCATTCTGCCCATCACATGGGCCTACATCGCGCTCATGGGCGCGGGCGGTTTGACCGACGCGACGAAGATGGCGGTGCTGACCGCCAACTACGTTGCCGCGCGGCTCAATCCACACTTCCCGGTGCTCTACACGGGGCCCACCGGTCTGGTGGCGCACGAGTGCATCCTGGATCTGCGCGCACTGACCAAGCAGACCGGCGTCACCGCCGAGGACGTAGCGAAGCGGCTGATCGACTACGGGTTCCACGCCCCGACGCTCTCCTTCCCGGTGAACGGGACGCTCATGGTCGAACCCACCGAGTCCGAGGATCTCGGCGAGCTCGATCGGTTCATCGACGCCATGATCTCGATCCGCGGCGAGATCGACAGCGTCGGGGATGGCGTGTGGCCACTGGAACGCAGCCCCCTGCGGCAGGCACCTCACACCGCGGAGCAGATCGTGGCCGATGACTGGGATCTGCCGTACTCGCGCCGACTCGCCGCCTTTCCCGTGACGTCCTTGCGGGCAGCGAAGTACTGGTCGCCGGTGCGGCGCATCGACGGCGTGCACGGCGACCGCAACCTGGTCTGCTCCTGCCCGGCGCCGGAAGCGTTTGAGAGCAATACCGTTTCGACTCCGACCTCTGACCTCGAGGAAGTCCTCGTATGACCACTAGTACCTCACCAGCGTCCCCGTTGCTCGCCGAACACCAGGCGCTGAACGCCCACTTCACCGACTTCGCCGGCTGGCAGATGCCGTTGAAGTACGTCAGCGAGCTCGCCGAGCACAGAGCCGTCCGATCCACCGCAGGGTTGTTCGATCTGTCGCACATGGGCGAGATCTACATCCGGGGCGCCCAAGCCGACGCCATGCTCGACCACGCCTTGGCCGGTGAGTTGTCCAAGGTCGCCGTCGGTAGGGCGAAGTACTCCCTGCTGTGCGACGCCGCGGGCGGAGTCGTCGACGATCTCGTCGTCTACCGGTTGGCCGACGACGAATTCCTCGTCGTCGCAAACGCATCGAACGTCGCCGTGGTGTCCGCTGAACTAGCCGACCGGGTGAAGGGGTTCGCGGCCGAGATCGACGATCAGTCGTCCCAGACCGCGCTGCTGGCGGTGCAGGGGCCGAAGTCCCAGGACATCGTCACCCAACTCATGCCGTCGGAGCAGGCGGAGCTCGTCGGAGACCTGAAGTACTACGCCTCGACACCGGCGACGGTGGCCGGGATCGACGTCCTGCTGGCCCGCACCGGCTACACCGGCGAAGACGGCTTCGAGTTGTACGTGCCTAACCACCAGGCGGTCCCGCTGTGGCAGGCACTGCTGGCGACCACCACCAAGCACGGTGGCACCGCGGCAGGGCTCGCGTGCCGCGACAGTCTCCGCCTGGAGGCAGGCATGGCGCTCTACGGTCACGAACTGACCCGCGACACCAACCCCTTCGAAGCCGGACTGGGGCGAGTGGTGAAGCTGGACAAGCCATTCGTCGGCAGGGACGCATTGCAGCAAGCCTCCGAGGCGCCGATCGTTCAGAGACTCGTCGGGCTCACTGGCACTGGCCGGCGCGCCGCGCGCGCCGGCTACTCGGTGTTCGGCAGCGGCGACGCGCCGGCCGGCACCGTGACGTCGGGCGCACTGTCCCCGACACTGGGCTACCCCATCGCACTGGCCTACGTGGACACCGCGCTCGCTGAACCCGGCACCGAAATCAGCGTCGACATCCGCGGCGCCAGGCAGCCCTTCACCGTCGTGCGCACCCCGTTCTACCGCCGGTCCTGACGACCGACGTCCACAACCCCTTCAAGGAGACCGCATGTCCAACACCATTCCCGACGACCGTAGCTACACCGAAGAGCACGAATGGGTTTCGCTGCTGCCTGGCGCCGATCTGCCGGATGTGCCGGTCAGGGTCGGAATCACCTCGGTCGCGGCGGAATCTCTCGGCGAACTCGTTTACGTCGAGCTGCCCGAGGTGGGTAGTGAGATCGTCGCGGGCGAGTCGTGCGGGGAGGTCGAGTCCACCAAGACGGTGTCTGAACTGTATCCGCCGGTCAGCGGCCGGGTGACCGAGGTGAACGAAGCCGTGCAGAACGACCCCAGCATCATCACCGCAGACCCGTACGGCGAGGGCTGGCTGTTCACCGTCGACGCAACCGCCACCGGAACGCTGCTGACCGCCGCCGAGTACGCGGCCAAGAACGAGGCGACGGCATGAGCGTCCTGGATCAACCACTGGCAGAATACGATCCCGACGTCGCTTCGCTAATCGACAAGGAACTGGAGCGCCAGCGCACCGGCCTGGAGATGATCGCGTCGGAGAATCACGCGCCGCTGGCGGTCATGCAGGCACAAGGTTCAGTGCTGACCAACAAGTACGCCGAGGGCTACCCGGGCCGGCGCTACTACGGCGGCTGCGAACACATCGACGGTATCGAGCAACTCGCGATCGACCGCGTCAAAGCACTCTTTGGCGCCGAGTACGCCAACGTGCAACCGCACTCGGGCGCCACCGCCAACGCTGCGGTGATGCACGCGTTGATCAAGCCCGGCGACACAATTCTGGGCCTGTCCCTGGCACACGGTGGCCACCTCACCCACGGCATGAAGATCAACTTCTCCGGCAGGCTCTACGACGTCGCGGCCTACGGTGTCTCGGAGAAGGACTATCTCATCGACATGGACGAGGTCGCTGCCGTGGCGCGCGAACGGCGCCCGCAGCTCATCATCGCTGGCTGGTCGGCCTACCCCCGACATCTGGACTTCGCCCGGTTCCGTGAGATCGCCGATGAGGTCGGCGCCTACTTGATGGTCGACATGGCCCACTTCGCGGGCCTGGTCGCCACTGGTCTGCATCCCTCGCCGGTGCCCCATGCGCACGTGGTCACTTCCACGACGCACAAGACCCTCGGCGGTCCGCGCGGCGGCATTATCCTGACCAATGACGCCGACATCGCCAAGAAGATCAACTCGGCGGTGTTCCCCGGCCAACAGGGAGGGCCTCTGGAACACGTGATCGCCGGCAAGGCAACGGCATTCAAGATGGCCGCCGAGCCCGAGTTCGTCGAACGGCAGCAACGCTGCCTTGACGGGGCGAAGATCATCGCCGAACGCCTCAGCGGCGCCGACGCCAAGGAGGCCGGGGTCAGCGTGGTCACCGGCGGCACCGACGTCCATCTGGTCGTGGTCGACCTGAGAGACGCCGCCATCGATGGACAGCAGGCCGAGGATCGCCTCGACGCCATCGGGATCACGGTCAACCGCAACGCGGTGCCCTTCGATCCCCGCCCGCCAATGGTGACGTCGGGTTTGCGTATCGGCACCCCCGCGCTGGCTGCCCGGGGCTTCGGCGCCGACGGCTTCACGATCGTCGCAGACCTGATCGCGCAGGCACTCGTCGCCGAGGAGGGCACCGACACTTCCGATCTCGCCGCTCGAGTGCGATCGCTGGCAGACGACTATCCGCTCTATCCGGAGCTGTAAGGCCATGACCATCAGTGTGTTCGATCTGTTCTCGGTGGGCATCGGGCCATCAAGCTCCCACACCGTGGGCCCGATGCGCGCAGCGGCGCGGTTCGTCGACGATCTACGGGTCATGGCGGCAATCGACGACGTCACCTGCGTGAGCGTCGATCTGTACGGATCGCTTGCAGCCACGGGCGCCGGACACGGCACCATGCCTGCGGTCCTGCTCGGCCTCGAGGGCTGCCGTCCAGAGGAGATCGACACCGACGACATGGAACTGCGTCTGCAGGCCATGCGAAACAGCGGCAGGGTCATGCTGGGCGGCGCGCGCTCGATCGCCCTGGCCCAAGACGAGATCACACTGCACCCGCTGACCTGTCTGCCGTTTCACCCAAACGGGATGCGTCTCGCCGCCTACTCGGGGGAGTACGCCGAGATGCATCGGCAGACGTACTACTCGGTCGGTGGCGGATTCGTCGTCACCGAGACGGAGAGTGATCAGCAGCCCGCCGCACCGAGCGCTGACGCCGTGTCGTTCGGGTCCGCCGCAGAACTGCTCGCGCTCACCGAGACACACGAATCCTCGGTGAGCAGCGTCATGCTCGAACACGAGCGTGCGCTGCGCACCGACACCGAGATTCGCGACAGGCTGCTACACATCCGTGACGTGATGGTCGAGTGCCAGAACCGCGGTATGCAACGCGACGGACTGCTGCCGGGCGTACTGCGGGTGCGCCGCCGGGCCCACCGGTGGTTCGAACAACTGCAGGCCGAGGATCCCGACCGCAAGCCCGAGTTCGCCGAGGACTGGGTCAACTTGGTCGCGTTGGCGGTCAACGAGGAGAACGCTTCCGGCGGTCGCATCGTCACCGCGCCGACCAACGGCGCGGCGGGCATCATCCCCGCAGTACTGCACTATGCGTTGCACTACACCGAGTCTGGCCGCCGCAACCCGGACGACACCGCGGTGCGCTTCCTCCTGACCGCCGGCGCGATCGGTTCCCTGTGTAAGGAACGGGCGTCGATCTCCGGAGCAGAGGTCGGCTGTCAGGGCGAGGTCGGCTCGGCGGCGTCGATGGCAGCCGCCGGGTTGGCCGAAATACTTGGCGGCACGCCTCAACAAACCGAGAACGCGGCTGAGATCGCCATGGAACACAGCCTCGGACTGACGTGTGACCCCATCGCCGGACTGGTCCAGGTGCCCTGCATCGAGCGCAACGCCATTTCGGCGGGCAAGGCCATCAACGCCGCCCGGATGGCGCTGCGCGGGGACGGTACCCATCGGGTGAGTCTCGACCAGGTTCTGGAGACCATGCGCAGCACGGGAGCGGACATGCTCACTAAGTACAAGGAGACCTCCACCGGAGGACTTGCGATCAATGTTCCGGTGAGTTTCGTCGAATGCTGATGAGGGTGAAAATGACTGCTACAGAGGATAAGACAGTCGGCTCGGCACGTGTGAAGCGTGGTATGGCCGAGATGCTCAAGGGTGGGGTCATCATGGACGTCGTCACCCCTGAGCAGGCGCGCATCGCCGAGGGCGCTGGCGCGGTCGCTGTCATGGCGCTTGAGCGTGTGCCCGCCGATATTCGCGCCCAGGGTGGCGTATCGCGGATGAGTGATCCGGACATGATCGAGGGCATCATCGCCGCGGTCACCATCCCCGTGATGGCCAAGGCCCGCATCGGTCACTTCGTGGAGGCGCAGATCCTGGGCAGCCTCGGGGTGGACTACGTCGACGAGTCCGAGGTGCTGACCCCGGCCGACTACGCCAACCACATCGACAAGTGGAAGTTCACGGTTCCCTTCGTGTGTGGCGCGACCAACCTGGGCGAGGCGCTGCGACGCATCACCGAGGGGGCGGCGATGATCCGCTCCAAGGGTGAGGCCGGCACGGGCGATGTCTCCAACGCGACCACCCACATGCGCACCATCCTCGGTGAGATCCGCAGGCTCAGCTCCCTGTCGACCGACGAGTTGTTCGTCGCCGCAAAGGAACTGCAGGCGCCCTATGACCTGGTGGTCGAGGTGGCTCGCGCGGGCAAGCTGCCCGTCACGATGTTCACCGCTGGCGGCATCGCCACCCCGGCCGATGCCGCGATGATGATGCAGCTCGGCGCCGAGGGTGTCTTCGTCGGTTCGGGCATCTTCAAGTCCGGTGACCCCGCCGCCCGGGCCGCGGCAATCGTGAAGGCCACCACCTTCTACGACGACGCCGACGCCTTGGCCAAGGTGTCGCGCGGGCTGGGTGAGGCCATGGTCGGCATCAACGTCGAGGACATCGCGCAGCCGCACCGGCTCGCCGAACGCGGCTGGTGAGTGTGTGTGCGGCAGCGGAATCCACGTTGTCAGCGGAGGCGGTCACAGAGCCGGTCCTGCAGGTAGTCCACCGCCGCTCGCACTCTGCGGGGTGGTTCCGGGGTGGCCGAGTAGACGGCGTGGATGTCGGCGGGCGGTGTCTCGAGGTCTGGAAGCACCTGGACGAGCGTTTCGGCGTCGAGCATCGGCTGAACGTGCCACAAGGAGCGCATCAACAGACCGCGACCTTCCAGGCACCACTGCGTCGTGACGTCACCGTCGTTGCTGATCATGTTTCCCGCCACGCGAATTGACATCTCGTTCCCCTCGCTGCCGAACCGCCATAACGCGAAGTCGCCGTCATCCTGACGCAGGACGATGCAGTTGTGGTGTTCGAGGTCGCTGATCGACTCAGGAGTTCCGTTTCGCAGCAGATACTCCGGGGACGCGCATACGACCCGTCGGTTCGGGTACAGCTTCCTTCCCGTCAACCGCGAGTCCTGCAGAGCACCAACGCGAATCGCAATGTCGAATGGCGTACCCGCTATGGCGAGGGGTTTGGCGGATAGTTCGACGTCGACCTGGACGAGCGGGTTCTGCTCGACGAATTCCGCCAGCAGTGGAGCGATATGCGCTCTGCCAAGGCCGACCGACGAATGAATCCGGATGCGCCCACGCAGTTGCGAGAAGTTACCCGTGACGGACTCCTCGAGCTCGGCCAGCTGCGCTGCGATCACCGCCGCGCCGGCGGCGTACCGTTCCCCTTCCATCGTGAGGGTCAGCCGTCGGGTGCTGCGCTGCACGAGGCGCACGCCGAGCCGCTTCTCGAGGTGCGCCAGTCGTTTGCTGACCGACGAGACCGAGATCCCCATCTCCCGGCCCACCTCGGTGAGACTGGGTGATCGGGCGACGACCTCGAAGAACCCGACGTCATCGGACATGCTCACTGCGGCTCCTCGGCTTATGTCGTATCAGGCAACTTTATCTTGCACTCGGCGTCCTATCGCTCTGGCTTGTTGCCGAATACGGTGGTAATCGACAACACGGTACGGCCGAGATCGGAGCGCAACACCATGGGTGCAACCCATCGAATCGCCACCATCGCGGGTGATGGCATCGGCAAGGAAGTCGTGCCCGAGGGCGTCAAGGTGCTCGAAGCCGCGGCCTCAGCATTCGATTTCGCCGTCGACATCGAGCAGTTCGACTACGCAAGTGCGGACTATTGGAGCAAGACGGGGCAGATGCTGCCCGACGGCTGGTTCGACGAACTGAGGGCATTCGATGCCATCTTCTTCGGAGCGGTCGGGTGGCCCGCCGTGGTCCCTGATCATGTTTCCCTGTGGGGCAGCCTTCTGCAGTTCCGGCGTCACTTTGATCAGTACGTCAACCTGCGTCCGGTGAAACTGCTTCCGGGAGTGCGCAGCCCGCTGGCCGGCCGTGAACCGGGTGACGTCGACTTCTACGTGGTCCGGGAGAACACGGAGGGCGAGTACTCCAGCATCGGTGGCAAGATCTTCGAAGGCACCGACCGCGAGATCGTCATGCAGGAGACGGTGATGACGCGCACCGGCGTGGATCGAATCCTCAAGTACGCCTTCGATCTTGCCCAGAACCGGCCAAAGAGGCATCTCACGTCGGCAACGAAGAGCAACGGAATCTCGATCACGATGCCCTATTGGGACGAACGTGTGGAGGCGATGGCTGCGGGGTACGGCGACGTGCGCGTCGACAAGTACCACATCGACATCCTGGCGGCTAACTTCGTGATGCATCCCGACCGGTTTGACGTGGTGGTGGCGAGCAACCTGTTCGGTGACATCCTGTCGGACCTAGGGCCAGCGTGCACCGGCACCATCGGCATCGCCCCGAGCGGGAACATTAACCCGGGACGGCAGTTTCCGAGTCTGTTCGAACCGGTGCACGGATCAGCGCCGGATATCGCGGGGCGCGGCGTGGCCAACCCGGTCGGACAGATCTGGAGCGCATCGATGATGCTCGAGCATCTCGGCGAGGTCGAGGCGGGCGTAGCGGTGCTGCAGGCAGTCGAAACTGTGCTGGCTCGCGGCGGTTCGGTTCTCACCCCCGACATGGGTGGGTCGTCGAGCACCTCGGACCTCGGCGACGCCGTGCGCGACGAACTCGTCCGCGCCACCTCGATGTCCGGTGCCTGACAGGAGTCGCCCACCGTCTGAATCGTGACGAGCGCCACGGGGCAGTATGGAGGCGTGCAGCCAAGCATCGATGACGTTCTCGACGGTCTGCACGTCGTCGCGCTCCCCATGCGGGTGCGGTTCCGCGGTATCGAGGTTCGCGAGGTCGCGCTGATCGAGGGGCCCTGCGGCTGGGGCGAGTTCGGTGCGTTCCTCGAATACGGTCCGCACGAGGCGGCGCACTGGCTGGCCTCGGCGATCGAGGCGGCCTACACCCAACCCCCGACCCCGCTGCGCGACCGCATCCCCATCAACGCGACCGTGCCCGCCGTCGACGCGGCTCGAGTCCCCGAGGTGCTGGCGCGGTTTCCCGGCGCCCGCGCCGCGAAGGTCAAGGTGGCCGAGCCGGGGCAGACCCTGGCCGATGACGTCGCGCGGGTCAGCGCGGTGCGCGCGTTGATTCCGACCGTGCGGGTCGACGCCAACGGCGGGTGGACGGTGCGGCAGGCCGTCGCCGCAGCGGCCGCGCTGACCGCTGACGGCCCGCTGGAGTACTTGGAGCAGCCCTGCGCCTCGGTGGCGGAGCTGGCCGAACTGCGAGAGCTCATCGACGTGCCGGTCGCCGCCGACGAGAGCATCCGCAAGGCGCAGGACCCGCTGCGGGTGGTGCGGGCCAGGGCCGCCGACGTCGCGGTGGTCAAGGTGGCACCGCTGGGTGGGGTGCGGCCGCTGCTGGACATCGCAGCCCAGATCGACATTCCGATCGTGGTCTCCAGTGCGCTGGACTCCGCGGTGGGTATGTCGCGTGGACTGCTGGCCGCGGCCTGCCTCCCCGACCTGCCTTATGCGTGCGGCCTGGGCACCGGCGGACTGTTCACCGAGGACGTCGCCGAACCGCTCGCCGGGGTGGACGGTCATCTGCCCGTCGGCCCGACGGTGCCCGACCCCGCCCGCCTGCACGCGCTGGCCGCAACGCCCGATCGGCGGCAGTGGTGGATCGACCGCATCGCCGAGTGTCTACCGCTGGCACGCTGAGCAGAGCACGACCTCGCTGACCTAGTCTGACGGCATGCCAGCAACGCCAGAGGTGGGCGCGGAGCGGCGCAGGCGGCCCAAGGATCGCAAGGAGCAGATCGCCAGGGCGTCCGCCGAGGCGTTCAGCGAACTCGGCTATCACGGTGTGAGCATGGAGGACATCGCCGGCCGCGTCGGCGTCACGGCCGCGTCGCTGTATCGGCACTACTCCCGCAAGTACGACCTGTTTCGGGTCGCGGTGCTGGGTCTGGGCCAGCAACTGGTGGAGTGCACGGCATTCGTCGACGACGTGTCCGAGGGTGAGCCCGGTGCCGACCCGGAGCAGCTGTGGGACCGCATCGTCACCGAACTCATCGACACGACGCTGCGCAATCGGACCAGTGGCGGCCTGTACCGGTGGGAGGGCCGCTATCTCACCGACGATGACCAGGTGGTCCTCAACTCGCAGATCAAGCTGGTCAACCGCAGACTGCAACGCCCGCTGTCGCTGCTGCGGCCGAAGCTCAGTTCTCGGCAGCGCTGGACGCTGTCCTCGGCCGTGCTCAGCGTCATCGGCAGCATCACCGATCACCGGGCTCAACTGCCCGCCAACGAGATTCACGCCACGCTGACCCGGATCGCCCGTGACATCCGGGACACCGACCTGCCGGCTGAGGCGGGACCGCGGGATCGCGTGTTCAGTCGGACCGTGGTGGGGCCGGCAGCGGGGGATTACGAGCGCATCCTGGGCGCGGCGATGCTGTTGTTCGACGAGCGGGGCTACCGGGACACCGGAATGGATGACATCGCGGCCGCCGCCGGTTTGCCCACCACCAGCCTGTACCGGTTCTTCACGGGCAAGGGCGCGATCCTGGCCGCGGCGTATCGGCGAGCCGCCGACCGGGTGTCCGGTGACGTCTCGACGGTCCTGGCCGAGTCCGACGGCCCCGCCGACGCCGTCAGCCGCCTGGTCGACGCGTATGTCCGTCGGTCGTTCGCCAATCCGGAGATCGCCTACGTCTACTACGCGGAGCGGATGAACGTGCCCGCCGAGGAGCAGGCGGCGTTGCACAACATCCAACGCGCGACGACGGAGGCCTGGGGCGGGCAGGTGTGCGAGGCGGTGCCCGAGATCACCCCGGCCGAGGCCCGGTTCGCCGTGCACGCCGCGTTCGCCCTCGTGGTCGACCTGGGCCGACTCATGGGCTACGAGTACACCGAGCAGTCCCAGGCGGTGGTACGCCAGCTGCTGCGCATCACCCTGCTCGGCGCCGCACACAACCCGTGATGTCCTGATCTGTGGGATGCATGGCATAGACGCCATCGCCACGGGAGCCGACACTGAACACGTGAAGCGCTCGGTGGTGATCCTCGGCTTCCACGGCGTTCAGGCCCTGGACCTCGTGGGTCCGTTCGACGTGCTCAACGCGGCGACGGGCATCCTGCTGTCCCACGGCGAAGTCGACGAGGGCTACGACGTGCGCGTCGTATCGCTGCGCGGTGGTCCCGTCAGCACCGGCACGGGCCTGGAGCTCGTCACCCACCTGTTGCCGGATCCGCGGCGCGGTATCGACACCGTCGTGCTCCCGGGCGGGTTCGGCACCGACGCCGCACGCCGCGACCCCGAGGTCATCGCCTGGATCCAGGCGGTCGCCAAGACCGCCCGCCGCGTCGTCAGCGTCTGCAACGGGGCGTTGCTCGCCGCGCAGGCCGGTCTGCTCGACGGCTGCACGGCCACCACGCACTGGGCGTTCGCGGCGCAACTGGCCAACGAGTTCCCCGCCGTCAACGTCGATCCCGAGCCCATCTTCGTGCGGAGCTCGGAGACCGTCTGGACCGCGGCAGGGGTCACGGCGGGTATCGACCTGTCGCTGGCCCTGGTCGAGGCCGATCACGGCACCGAGGTGGCGCAGACGGTGGCCCGCTGGATGGTGCTCTACCTGCGCAGGCCCGGCGGGCAGACACAGTTCGCCGCACCGGTGTGGATGCCGCGCGCCAAACGCGAACCCATCCGCGCCGTGCAGGAGGAAATCGAGTCCGAACCCGGTGGCGCGCACGGTGTCACAGATCTGGCGCGCCGCGCGGCGATGAGCCCGCGCCACTTCACCCGCGTCTTCACCGGCGAGGTCGGCGAGGCGCCCGGTGCCTACGTCGAACGGGTCCGCACCGAGGCGGCGCGGCGTCAGCTCGAGGAGACCGACGACACCGTCACCGTGATCGCCGCGCGCTGCGGGTTCGGCACCGCCGAGACCATGCGACGCAATTTCGTTCGCCGGATGGGCATCTCGCCCGACCAGTACCGCAGATCATTCACCTGACAGAGGAGTAGCAATGCAGCTCGCCATAGTGCTCTATCCCGGTTTCACCGCACTGGACTTCATCGGACCGTATGAGGTGCTGCGCAACCTGCCCGACACCGAGGTCCGATTCGTGTGGCACGAGCCCGGCCCCGTCACCGCCGACTCCGGCGCGCTGATCGTCGGCGCCACGCACTCGTTCGACGAAACCCCCTCGCCCGACGTCATTCTCGTGCCCGGGGGGCCGTCGACCATGGAGCACGCGCGCGACGAGAGGGTGCTCGACTGGGTGCGCCGGGCCGACGCGACGTCAACGTGGACCACCTCGGTGTGCTCGGGTTCGCTGATTCTCGCGGCCGCCGGTCTGCTGAAGGGGAAGCGCGCCACATCGCACTGGGGGACGCTGCCGATGCTCAAGGCCTTCGGCGTCACCCCGGTCGGCGACGAGCGCATCGTGGACGAGGGCAAGCTCGTGACGGCCGCAGGTGTGTCGGCGGGGCTGGACATGGCGATGTGGTTGGCAGGCCAGATCGGCGGGGAGGCCAGGGCCAAGGCCATCCAGCTCGCCATCGAGTACGACCCGCAACCGCCGTTCGACTCGGGCCACATGTCCAAGGCGTCCGCGGCGACCAAGGCGACGGCCGCGGCCTTCCTCACTGCTGACATGGTCAAGGCGGGTCAGCTCACCGCTCCGGTGCGGCTGCTGTGGGACCGGGCGATCGACGTTGCCCGCGGGCGCGGCACCCGCAAGAGCGCGACTTCGGCGCGCTGAGGATCGCCCACCGCGCCTTAGCGCGCCGAACTCGCACTCGGTAGGGTCGGCCGCGTGAACCTGGCCTACGAAGACCGCGGCTCCGGTGAGCCCGTCCTGTTCATCGCCGGCCGTGGGGGCGCGGGCCGCACCTGGCACCTGCACCAGGTCCCGGCGTTCCAGAAGGCCGGCTACCGCGTCGTCACGTTCGACAATCGCGGTATCGGCGCGACGGAGAACGCGACGGGCTTCACCACGGAACAGATGGTCGCCGACACCGCCGCGCTCATCGAGAAGCTCGATCTGGGCCCGGTGCGGATCATGTCGGTGTCGATGGGGTCATTCATCGCCCAGGAACTGATGCTGGCCCGCCCGGAGCTGGTGTCATCGGCGGTGCTCATGGCCACCCGGGGACGTGAGGACCGCACCCGCGAGTTCTGCCGCAGCGCGGAACGCGATCTCATCGCGGCGGGTATCGAGCTGCCGCCCGCCTACGACGCGAAGAACCGGCTGCTGGAGAACTTCTCGCCCAAGACGCTGAATGACGACGCGGCCGTGCGCGACTGGATCGACATGTTCACCATGTGGCCCAACAAGCTGACGCCGGGCGTGCTGGCCCAGATCGACGTCGCGCCCGAGGGCAACCGGCTACCCGCCTACCGCGGCATTGCGGCGCCGGCGCTGGTGATCGGCTTCGCCGACGACATGATGCTCCCGCCACATCTGGGCCGCGAGGTCGCCGACGCCATGCCGAACGGCCGCTACCTGCGCATTCCCGATACGGGTCACCTCGGCTTCATCGAGCGCCCCGAGGCCGTCAACGCTGCGGCGCTGGAGTTCTTCGCCGCTGGCGTCTAGTTCGCGTGTGACAGGCTGTAGTAGTGAAGGACCGATGAACCCGTCGACGACTCAGGCACGCGTCGTCGTCGACGAACTCATCCGCGGCGGCGTCCACGATGTGGTGCTCTGCCCCGGTTCCCGCAACGCGCCCCTGGCCTTCGCGCTGGAGGCCGCCGACCGGCAGGGACGGCTGCGGCTGCACGTGCGCATCGACGAGCGCACGGCGGGCTTCCTGGCCGTGGGCCTGGCCGTCGCGGCCGGGGCGCCGGTGTGCGTGGCCATGACGTCGGGCACCGCGGTGGCCAACCTCGGACCCGCGGTGATCGAGGCCAATTACGCCCGGGTGCCGTTGATCGTGCTGAGCGCCAACCGGCCGTACGAACTGCTGGGCACCGGGGCCAACCAGACGATGGAACAGCTCGGCTACTTCGGCAGCCAGGTGCGCGCCACCATCAGCCTCGGCCTTGCCGAGCACGCACCCGACCGGATCGACGCGATCAACGGCCAGTGGCGTTCGGCGACGTGCCGGGTTCTGGTGGCCGCCAAGGGATCTCGTAGCGCAAATGCCGGCCCGGTGCATTTCGACATCCCACTGCGCGAGCCGCTGGTGCCCGACGTCGACGCGCCGGGGGACGACGACACCCCGCCGGGCCGACCCGATGGCATGCCGTGGACCTACACCCCGCCCGTCACGTTCGACCAGCCGCTGGACATCGACGTCACGGCCGACACGGTGGTGATCGCGGGGCACGGCGCCGGTGCGCACCCCAACCTCGCGCACCTGCCGACGGTCGCCGAGCCCACCGCGCCACCGCCGGCCAACCCGCTGCATCCGCTGGCCCTGGCATCGGTGACCCCGCGTCAGGTGATCATGCTGGGCCGGCCGACGCTGCACAGGGGTGTCTCGGCGCTGCTGGCTGACCCTGCGGTGCCGGTGTACGCGCTGACGACGGGCCCGCGCTGGCCTGACGTCTCGGGGAACTCGCAGGCCACCGGCACGCGGGCGGTACTGCACGGCACATCGGATCCGGACTGGCTGAGCCGCTGCCGCGCGGCCAACAAGGCCGCCGTCGAGACGGTTCGCGCCCAGCTCGCCGCGCATCCGCTGACGACTGGGCTGCACGTGGCCGCGGGTGTCGTGGGCGGTCTGCTCGACGGTGACCAGCTGGTGCTCGGCGCGTCCAACCCGGTGCGCGACGCGGCACTGGTCGGCCTGAATCGGCCCGGTATCAGGGTGCGCTCCAACCGCGGCGTCGCGGGTATCGACGGAACGGTGTCGACGGCGATCGGTGCCGCGCTGGCGCACGACCGCACAGGTGGCCGCACCGTCGCGCTGATCGGCGACCTGACGTTCGTGCACGACAGCTCCGGGCTGTTGATCGGGCCCACCGAACCGCGGCCCAAGAGCCTGACCATCGTGGTGTCCAACGACAACGGCGGCGGCATCTTCGAACTGCTCGAGCAGGGCGACCCGCGATTCTCCGACGTGTCGGCGCGGATCTTCGGTACGCCGCACGATGTCGACATCGCGGCACTGTGCCGGGCGTATCACATCGACTGCGCGCAGGTGGAGGCCGAGAACCTCACCGAGGTTCTGGCCCAGCCGTTCGAGGGCATGCGCGTGTTGGAGGTGAAGGCCGACCGTTCATCGCTGCGGGCGTTGCACGCGTCGATCCGCACGGCACTGAGGGACGCCCCGTGATCGCGTCGATCATCCGGCGCGCCAACGCCTTCTGGGGGGTTCTCTTCCCGCACCTGTACGGCGAGCCGAACGAGTCACGCAGGCAACGCATCCTGCGCTGGACGCGCCTCGGCGTGGTCCTGTTCGCCTGCCTGGTGACACTGATGTCGGTGCTACTCGTCGCCGGAGCGTGGCGCAACGATCAGCAGATCGAGCGCAATATGGGAGTGGCCGCGGCCGAGGTTCTCGACGCGGGTCCGCGACGTTCGACAATCGAGTTCGTCACGCCGGACAGGGTCACCTATCGGCCGGAACTCGGCGTGCTCTATCCGTCCGAATTGGACACGGGCATGCGGATTTACGTTGAGTACGACAAGAACGATCCCGATGTGGTTCGGGTTCGGGACCGAAACGCGGCGCTGGCGTTGATTCCCGCCGGGTCGATAGCGGTGCTGGGCTGGTTGATTGCCGGCCTCCTGCTGGCGGTGCTGGCGTTCCTGGGGCGAAGGGTGGCAGCTCAGGAGGCCATCAGCGTTGAGAGCCAGTCGTTGTCGTAGACATCGAGTTTCTCATCGTTGGTCAGATCGTAGACCGTAGGTGTGCCGCTTTCGAGTGGATCGATGTCGAGTAGATAGATCAGGTTGGTGTCCGACATGGCGGCGGTGTCGAAGGTCAGATCCCCCGAGGCGATCTCGCCGGCCTGATAGTCGGGAATGCCAGCCGTCCTTGCCATATCGGCCATCTCGTCATCGGAGGGGCCGGATCCGCCGGGATCCTGTGCGGCCCAGAGCTCCTCGACGAACCGCTGGAACGCCGGCCCGGTCGGTGTATCGCCGTCGGGACTCGGTGAGGCGGCGACGAACATCGCATTGGACACCCGGGCCGAGTGTCCGTCGGCCACGCTGTCCAGGAACGTCACCGGTCGGTAGGTGACGGCCAGTTGCCCAGCGGCGATGTAATACGCGATCTGGTCGCCGAAATCGGTCTGCAGGTCGGCACAGTGGCTGCACTGCGGCTCGGTGAAGATCTCGATCTCGACGGGCGCATCGTCGAAGCCCGCGCGGATGCCGTAGCCGTCCTCGGTGATCTCGACGGCCGCCGTGGCCGGATCGGGTTGTGCGTTGCCGGTGACGGCCTTGGTGCACCCGGCCACCGACGATGTCAGTGACACC
Source organism: Mycobacterium sp. IDUB_39 (assembly GCF_055419205.1). NCBI lineage: Bacteria > Bacillati > Actinomycetota > Actinomycetes > Mycobacteriales > Mycobacteriaceae > Mycobacterium > Mycobacterium sp. IDUB_39. Next base: position 496,343 of record NZ_JBVAXF010000001.1, on the reverse strand, counting down.
AGGGCCACCGCGACCAGTGCGCTGCGCCATCGCCGCATGAGGCCCCCTTCCGAGGACGTCAGCCTACCGGTGATCGTCACGTTTTCGCGTTGCGTATGCCTGCCCGCAACCTCGTGGACAGGCGCCACTGCCACGCTCCTGATGTGCGCGTTGCGATCGTCACAGAGAGCTTCCTCCCGAATGTCAACGGCGTCACCAACTCGGTGCTTCGGGTGATCGAGCATCTCCGCAGAACCGGCCACGAGGTTCTCGTCATCGCCCCGGACACTCCGAGGAAGCAGGCCCCCGCCGACCGCGTGCACGACGGTGTCCGCATCCACCGGGTGCCCTCGCGGATGTTCCCGAAGGTGACATCGCTGCCGTTGGGGGTGCCGCGCCCGCGGATGGTCGGCGTGCTGCGCGGGTTCGCACCCGATGTCGTGCACCTGGCCTCGCCCGCACTGCTCGGCTACGGCGGCCTGCACGCGGCCCGCCACCTGGATGTGCCGACCGTGGCGGTGTTCCAGACCGACATCGCCGGATTCGCCGAGAGCTACGGCGTCGGCGTGACATCGCGCGCCGCGTGGGCGTGGACACGTCACCTGCACGCGATGGCCGACCGCACGCTGGCCCCGTCGACGTCGGCCATGCAGAATCTGGTCGCGCACCGCGTGCCGCGCGTGCATCACTGGGGACGCGGCGTCGACATCACGGGCTTCGTCCCGTCGGCGCGCGATGAGGTGCTGCGAGCGGCGTGGTCGCCTGCGGGTAAGCCCATCGTCGGGTTTGTCGGAAGGCTCGCACCGGAGAAGCACGTGGAGCGGCTCGCGGCGCTGGCCCGCCGCGATGACCTGCAGGTCGTGGTCATCGGCGACGGTGTCGACCGAGGCAGACTCCAAACCCTCATGCCCTCAGCGGTTTTCACCGGTGCACTGTACGGCGCCGAGCTGGCCGCCGGCTACGCCAGCATGGATGTGTTCGTCCATCCCGGTGAGCACGAGACGTTCTGCCAGGCCGTGCAGGAGGCGATGGCCTCGGGGCTTCCGGTGGTGGCGCCCAACGCGGGCGGGCCCCGGGATCTGGTGTCCCCGATGCACACCGGCCTGCTGCTGGAGGTCGACGACTTCGAGGCGAGGCTTCCCGCCGCCGTCGCACACCTGCTCGCCGAGCGCCCCCGCTACTCGGTCGCCGCACGCCGCAGCGTACTGAGCCGCACCTGGCCCGCGGTCTGCGCGCAGTTGGTCGATCACTACGACGCAGTGCTGGGCACGCGCAGCGCCAAGGCCGCCTAACTCCCCGCGATTTCGGCGCGCTAACCGTCGCTCACCGAACGAAAACGCGCCGAAATCGCTCAGCCCTGGGCCAACTCGGCGACGGGTTGCCATTCCTCCCAGTTCGCCAGCCGGCTCTCATAGTCGGCCTTGGCCAGGGAGAAGGGCAACGAGCCGAAGAACACCCGCAGCGGCGGCTTCTCGGCGTCGACGACCTTCAGGATCGCCGCGGCCGAGGCGTTCGGGTCGCCGGGATCTGCGGAGCGCTGACCGCGGATGCGGTCGGCCTCGGCGTGCGCCTCGGCGTAGGCGGGCAGCGGGGTCGCGCGCCTGGCCGACGACCCGGCCCAGTCCGTGGAGAAGCCACCGGGCTCGATAAGCGTGACGTGGATGCCGAACGATGCGACCTCCTGCGCCAGCGACTGCGAGAAGCCCTCCAACGCCCACTTCGACGCGTGATAGATGCCGACGTTCTGGAATGCCGTGATGCCGCCGATCGACGACACCTGGATTATGTGGCCGCTGCGCTGTTCGCGAAGGAACGGCAGCGCCGCCTGGGTCACCCACAGCGCGCCGAACACATTCGTCTCGATCTGATCCCGGGCGTCGGCCTCCGACAGTTCCTCGATGAAGCCGAACTGCCCGTACCCGGCGTTGTTCACGACGATGTCGAGCCGCCCGAAGTGCTCATGTGCCTGTTTGACGGCGGCGAAGTCGGCCTCGCGGTCGGTGACGTCCAGCTTGATCGGCAGCAGCGCGTCGCCGTACTTGGCCGCCACGTCGTCGAGCGTCGCTGTGTCGCGTGCCGTCGCCGCCACCCTGTCCCCGCGCTCCAGGGCCGCGATGGTCCACTCGCGGCCGAACCCCCGTGACGCTCCGGTGATGAACCAGGTCTTTCCTGCCATGTCGTCTTCTCCTCATCGTGGTGCCTGCGCTGTTCAACGTCGATCACGTCGACCCATTCCCACAAGGCAAAACCTCACAGGTAGCTTTAATGTCGTGAGCAGGGCGTCGTTGGAGAAGGACCCGCACGAGGTCGCGTCGATGTTCGACGGCGTCGCGCGACGCTACGACGTCACCAACACAGTGCTGTCGCTCGGGCAGGACCGGTCATGGCGGCGGGCCACCAAATCGGCCCTCGGCATCGGACCGGGGGACATGGTGCTCGACCTGGCCGCCGGCACCGCGGTCTCGACTGTGGAGCTGGGACGCTCCGGTGCGTGGTGCGTGGCGTGTGACTTCTCGGTCGGGATGTTGGCCGCCGGTGCATCACGCCCGGTGCCGAAGGTCGCGGGGGATGCCACCAAACTGCCGTTCCCAGACGACACGTTCGACGCCGTGACCATCAGCTTCGGGTTGCGCAACGTCGTTGACCACGAGGCCGGACTACGCGAGATGGCACGGGTGACCAAGCCCGGCGGCCGACTGGTGGTGTGTGAGTTCTCGACGCCGACGAACCCGATGTTCGCGAATATCTACAAGGAATACCTGATGCAGGCGCTGCCGAGGATGGCGACAGCGGTGTCGTCCAACCCCGATGCCTATGTCTATCTCGCCGAGTCGATCCGTGCCTGGCCTGACCAAGCCGAACTGGCGCAGCGAATCTCGGCGTCGGGATGGTCATCGGTGCGGTGGCGTAATCTCACCGGCGGCATTGTCGCGTTGCACGCGGCCGTCAAGGCCTGATCGCCGGCGCTACCACCCCGACGAGCGCAGCCGCTGTGCGAGCTGGGCCCGCGACCGGATGCCGAGCTTGCGGTAGATCTGTGTCAGATTCGCCTCGACGGTCTTGTGACTGACAGACAATGTCTGTGCGACATCACGATTCGTCATACCCGACGTTGCCAACTCGGCGACTCGGCGCTCGGCGGCGGTGAGCCCGGTGGCGCCGCCGCCCAACGGTGTGCGGGTCAGCTCGGCACGCGCCCGGTCTGCCCACACCGACGCGCCCATCTGCTCGAACGCCTGCAACGCCTCGCTGAACGTCTGCGCCGCGGCCGAGATCAGCCGTCGACGCCGCAGCAGCTGTCCGCGCACGAGTAGGGTGCGGGCACGCTCGAACGGCATTGGCAGACGGTCGTGTTCGGTCATCGCGCGATTGATCGCGCGGACCGCGCCCGGCAGGTCGTTCTGCGCCGCCAGCCACATCGCGCGGCAGCGGGCGCCGGTGGCGATGAGCCAGGCCCGGTCGAGCCGGTTCCCCTCGTCCTCCAGCCTCGCGATGAGTGGTTCGACCTCGTGACTGCGGCCTGAGCCGATCATCGCCTCTACGGCGTCCGGCACGTACCACATGGTGGTGATCTCGCTGCCCGGTAGCTGATCGAACACCCCGATGAAGGGCTCGAGGAAGGACAGTGCCTCCGCGTAACGGCCCAATGACACCTCGATGAAGCCGAGAACCGCGGTCGGCCACACTGCGAACTGCGGTGAGCCGCAGTGCAATGCGATGGCAATGGCCTCGTTCGCCTCGGCTCGCGCCCGATCCATTCTGCCCTGGTGAGACGATACGACGGCCCGTATGACGAGCGCGGTCATCCTGATGTGTTGACCGCCCGCCAGGATGGCGCGCTCCACAGCCTCGTCGGCGAGTTGATCCGCCGACTCGAACTCTCCGCGCCACACGGCAATGAACGCCGCATGGCCCGCCGCGGCCGTCATATCGCTCTCGGCGCCGCGTTCGGAGCTGAGCTGTCTGACCTCGGCGGCGCCGGCGTGTGCCTCGTCTAGCCGACCCATCCAGCCCAGCACGATGGCGTTGACGGCACTGGCCTGGAACTGAACTGGGACGTCGGTGTCGCGGTCTTCGAGCTCCAGCGCACGTCGCATCGTGTCCTCGCTGAATCCATTGCCCGCCATGAATTCCGACATCACCGACATCGCAAGGACCTGGCTGGTCAACCCGGGAGCCTTCAGTGTGTTGACGATGTCGACGGCCTCGCGGACACGGCGCTGTGAGCCGGTGAAGTCGCCCTCCTGAAAATGTGCGTACGACAGCAGGAGCAGGCTCTGCACCACCAGCGCGGGGTCCTCCGCGCCGTCGATCAGGGCTCCGTCGAGCAGGGCCGTGGCCTCGACGAAACGATCGTCGACGGTGTGGATGGCGGCAAGCAGATTGGCGGCCTCGGCGCGCAATGGACCCGTCGGCAGGGCCTCGATCACGGGGCCGAGCAGCTGGTAGGCCTGTTCGGAGTCGCCCGCTCGAAAGTGATGCTCTGCGCCACGGATTCGTCGCGTTGGGGTGTCGCCGCCGAGGCTGATCGCCAGGTCGAGGAGTTCGGCCGCCGCTGACGGTGCGCCTCGGGACCGGGCGTTCTCGGCGGCGTCGTCGAGCGCCTCGAGCGTCGCGGCGTCGGCATGCGCGGAGGCCAGCGCGAGGTGGCGGGCCCGAAGCTCGGGTAACTCGACGAGGTCGGCCAGCCTCCGGTGCATCTCACGCCGCCGGTCGATGCTGGCCATGCCGTGCACGCCACGGGCCAGGAGCGGGTGGGTGAACTGGACCCGGTTGCCCTCGATCACCACAATGCCGTCGTTCTCTGCTTCCTCGAGCAGTTCGACGACCACGTCGGTGCTGCGCGAAGTGGCCTCGGCCAGGAAGTCCACCGTGGGTGCGCCGACCGAGGCGGCGGCGAGCAACACGTCCTGGCCGGCGCCGCTGATCCGATCGAGACGTGACCGAACCAGGTCAGCCAGCGATCCCGGTAGGCCGAAGTCGGCGGTGACGGGCTGCTCGTCCATGGCGTGGGCCAGTTCGAGCGCGTAGAACGGATTGCCGCCGGACAGCTCTGTGATGCGCGTCAGCGCGGTCCGCGGTAGCGCTCGACCCAGGTGTTCACGCAGCACCGAGCGCAGGCCTGTCTCGCTCAACGGCTGGATCCGGACACGTTCCACACCGTCGAGGCCGTTGAGTTGCAGCCAGGCGGCGCTGTAGCCGGCCTTGGGGTCCATGCGGTCGGCCACCATGACCCCGATGCGGCCCCTCAGCCTGCGCACCCCGAACGCGACGACCGACCGGCTCGCCGGGTCCAGCCATTGCACGTCATCGAGTGCGACGAGCACCGGCGAATGAGCGCACAGCCGTTCGGCCAGCGTCAGGAACGCCGCAGCAACCACACGTTCGTCGGTGGCGGGCCTGATTGTGTGCCCGTCGTCCTTTTGCAACCGCACGCGATCGAAGGCCACCCGTTGCACACGGGGCAGGGTGTCGAGGATCTCGGGTTCGATGCCGTCCAGCAGATCGGCGAGCGCGCTGTACGCGAGGCCGCACTGGGCCTGATCAGCCCGTGCTGTGAGCACGCGAAATCCGCGCTCGCGTGCCTGCTCCACAGCCTCCCGCCACATCGTCGTCTTACCGATGCCGGCCTCACCCTCGATGACCAGCACCGCCGGATGTACTTGGGCGGATTTCAGGAATTCGGCAACGGCGCGTAATTCCGCGACACGGTGCACCACCCCAGCAATGTTCCCCCTCCATTCTCTCGGCAAACAAATGGGCAGCTATGTCAAGTGTCCGCCGATGAAGTCGCCATGCCTATAGGACGAGAAATTATCGTAAGCGTCAACGACGCGCTCGGTAACGCGTGCGACGGGATTACTGCGGTGGCGCTAGCTGAATGGCGGGCGCTGATCCAGGCGCGCGGAACCGGCGCCGGCGCGGCGCCAGACGCGGGCGATCCAGTCGGCGTCCTCGGCGGTGACCAGGTTGCCCATCACCCGCACAGCGATGCCCATGAGGAACCGCGAGTGCATCGCGGCCGGGCCGACGGCGGGCAGGAACCGGGGGATCGTCAACAGAAGTCCGAGCCGGCGGGCGACGGAGAAGCCATGGGCGTAGTGCGCGCGCAGCTCGGCTGGCCACGCCTGCGTCAGGTCGCCCGATCCGAGCATCTCGGCGGCGAGCCGGCCCGATTCCAGCCCGTAGTCGATGCCCTCGCCGTTGAGCGGGTTGACACACGCCGCGGCGTCACCGATCAGCATCCAGTTGGGTCCGGCGACCCCCGACACCGCGCCGCCCATCGGGAGCAGCGCGGACAGCCCGGCGCGTGGCTCGCCGTCGAAGCCCCACTCGTCGCGGCGCAGGCTCGTGTAATACGACATCAGGGGGCGCAGCGCGGTGTCGGCGGGACGCTTGGTGGTGGCCAGCGCGCCGACGCCGATGTTCACCTCGCCGTTGCCCAGCGGGAAGATCCAGCCGTAGCCGGGCAGCACGTCACCCGTCGGCGCGCGCAGTTCCAGGTGCGAGGTGATCCACGGCTCCGCGGCGCGGGGCGAGGCGATGTAGCCGCGGATCGCGACGCCGTACACGGTCTCCTGATGCCAGGCCCGCCCGAGGGCCCGCCCGAGCGTGGAGCGGGCGCCGTCGGCGACGATCAGCTCCGTACACGTGACCTCGGTGCCGTCATCGAGTTTGACCGCAGCCACACGGCCATCCGAATGGTGGCGCACGCCAACGGCCTTGGTACCCAACAACATCTTGGCGCCGTCGTCGGCGGCGACCGACCGGATGCGGTCGTCGAGTTCGGTGCGCGGTACCGCGCTGCTGGTCGACGGGAACGACGGGCCGGGCCAGGGCACCTCGACGTCGGCGCCGAAGCCCGACATCCGCAGCCCGTGGTGGGCGATCCGGCCGTCGAGCCACTGGCCGAGGCCCAGCCGGCGCAGTTCGGCGATCGCACGCGGTGTCAGGCCGTCTCCGCATGCCTTGTCCCGGGGGAACTCGGCGGAGTCGATGACCAGCACGTCGCGGCCACGACGAGCCGCCCAGGCAGCGGCCGCGGAACCGGCCGGTCCCGCCCCGATCACCAGCACATCAGCTGATCGGGTCGCTACGCTCCTGCCCTCCGTATCCGGTTCCACCTACCCAGTATGTTGGAGCAATGCAGACACCAGCGACTGTGGTCGCGGGCGTGGACTTCGGCGACCCCGACTTCGCCGCGCAAGTGCGCGATGGAGTGGCACGGGTCGAGGACCTGATGTCGACCGAGCTGGGCAAGGCCGACGAGTTGATGGCCGAGGCCGTCTCGCACCTGTTCAAGGCGGGCGGCAAGCGGTTCCGACCGCTGTTCACGGTGCTCTCCGCGCAGCTCGGGCCCGAGCCGGACGCCTGGCAGGTCACCGTCGCAGGCGCCGTGATCGAGCTGGTGCACCTCGCGACGCTCTACCACGACGACGTCATGGACGAGGCGCAGATTCGCCGTGGCGCACAGAGTGCCAATGCCCGGTGGGGCAACAACATCGCGATCCTGGCGGGTGACTACCTGTTCGCGACGGCGTCGCGGTTGGTGTCGCGCCTTGGCCCGGACGCGGTGGCCATCATCGCCGACACGTTCGCGCAACTGGTCACGGGCCAGATGCGCGAGACGCGCGGTTCGGTCGAGCATGTCGACTCCGTGGATCACTACCTCAAGGTGGTCTACGAGAAGACGGCCTGCCTGATCGCGGCATCTGGCCGTTTCGGAGCGACGTTCTCCGGCGCCGACGACGAGCAGATCGAGCGGCTGGCGCGGATCGGCGGCATTGTCGGCACGGCGTTCCAGATCTCCGACGACATCATCGACATCGACAGCGACCCCGACGAGTCGGGCAAGGTTCCCGGGACCGACCTGCGCGAGGGCGTGCACACCCTGCCGGTGCTGTACGCCCTGCGCGAGAGCGGCCCCGAGGCTGACCGGCTGCGGGTGCTGCTGGCGGGTCCCGTCGAGGACGACGACGAGCTGGCCGAGGCGTTGGCGCTGTTGCGTTCCTCACGCGGCATCGTGGAGGCCAAGCAGACCGTCAGCAAGTATGCCGCCGACGCCCGCGCTGAGCTGGAGAAGCTGCCCGACGGTCCGGGTCGGCACGCCCTGCTCGGCCTGATCGACTACACCGTCCACCGTCACGGTTGACGCGTTGGAACCCGGGGGGCCTCCCCGGGCGTTGGTATCAGCGATGACTCCGAGAGTTTCGTAGGAAGAAGCAAACCAATGACCTGGCATCCGCACGCGAACCGATTCAAGACGTTCCTGTTGCTGGCGGGTTTCTCTGCGCTGATCGTCTTCATCGGCGCACTGTTCCAAAGCACCGCCATCCTCGGGCTGGCCGTCCTGTTCGCGCTCGGCATGAACGCGTACGTGTACTTCAACAGCGACAAGATGGCGCTGAAGGCGATGCACGCCCAGCCCGTCACCGAGCTGCAGGCCCCGGCGATGTACCGGATCGTGCGAGAACTGGCCAACGCCGCGCACCAGCCGATGCCGCGGCTCTACATCAGCGACACCGATGCGCCCAACGCCTTCGCCACCGGCCGCAACCCGCGCAACGCCGCGGTGTGCTGCACCACCGGGATCCTGCGCATCCTCGATGAGCGCGAGCTGCGCGCGGTGCTCGGGCACGAGCTGAGCCACGTCTACAACCGCGACATCCTCATCTCCTGCGTGGCCGGCGCCATGGCCTCGGTGATCACCGCACTGGCCAATATCGCGTTCATCATGAGCGCGTTCGGCGGAAATCGCGACGGTGGAGCCAATCCCTTTGCCATCCTTCTGGTTTCGATGCTGGGCCCGATTGCGGCCACGGTGATCCGGATGGCGGTGTCGCGGTCGCGGGAGTACCAGGCCGACCAGTCCGGTGCCGAGCTGACCGGCGACCCGCTGGCGTTGGCCAGCGCGCTGCGCAAGATCAGCAGTGGTGTCGAGGCGGCCCCGCTGCCGCCCGAGCCGCAGCTGGCCGACCAGGCGCACCTGATGATCGCCAACCCGTTCCGGGCCGGCGAGAAGATCGGCAAGCTGTTCTCCACCCACCCGCCGATGGCTGAGCGCATCGCGCGGTTGGAGCAGATGGCCGGTCGCGGCCCGGGCCAGTATTGAGCGGCCCGTGTGACCTGCGGTTTCCACCGCAGTGATGCACTCAGCAAACACCTGCTCTACGCTGAGCCCGTGCTGAGCAGAATCCTGATCGGCCTGGTTGCTGCGGGGGCAGCTGCGATCGGTACGTCCGCCATGGCGGTCGCCGATCCGGAACCGGTGCCGCCACCACCCCCGCCCAACGTCAACACCTTCGTGTCGGTCAAGCCCTCGGAGTTCTCCTCCAAGGACGGCACCTTCTACGCATTCACCGTCGCTGACGGCGTCACCTGCGTGATGAGCCGCTCAACCGGCGGTTATGGATGCAGCGGTGCGATCCCCGCGGCCCCCAACGGTGCGAACACCGTCAGCGGTGGCCAGGTGGGTGCACCGGGCTTCGCCAACGCTGCCGCACCGATCTATGCCGGCGTCACCGCGGATGCCAAGCCGCTACCCCCGGGTTCACGGATCAGCTTCCGCAACGTCACCTGCGGGTTCGACGGCGTCATCACGACGTGTCAGAACAACTTCGATCAGGCCGGTTTCGTGCTGAGCCCGGCCGGCAGCCACATCCTGAACGCGACCAACCCGCTGCTGGATCGCCCCGAGGGCACGAACCCGTACTTCAACTAACCGCGACCTTCAACTAACCGCGGCGCACCTTCTGCCTGCCGAAACCCGACCCCCAGTCATATGATCGGCCCATGGGGGCATCCGTTGTGGTGCTTGGGGGTGGGATCGGCGGCCTGAGTGCCGCCCACGAGCTTTCCAAGCGGGGATTCGACGTAACCGTCTACGAGGCGCGCGCGGTGTTCGGCGGCAAGGCCCGCTCGATACCCGTGCCCGGGACCGGCAAGGGTGGCAGACCAGACCTGCCCGGCGAGCACGGCTTCCGGTTCTTCCCCGGGTTCTACCGGCACATCGACGCCACGATGGCCGAGATCCCGTTCGGCGGCGGCTGGGTGAAGGACAACCTGGTGCTGGCCACCGACATGCTGATGGCGCAGGCGGCCGGGTCGAAGAACGAGATCATCGCGCCCATGAAGTTCCCGTCGAGCGTCGGTGACATCGTGAAGATGGTCCGGTTCATGCGCATGATCGCCGTCGACCTCGCCGTCCCACTGCCCGAGTACGCGGCCTTCGTCGAGCGGATCCTCGCCTACCTCACAGCCTGCGACGAACGCCGCCTGGCCGAGTTCGAGGGACAGAGTTGGTGGGACTTCGTCGACGCCGAGCACCGCTCCAGCCAGTTCCAGAAGTTCCTCGCCAAGGGGATGACGCGCTCACTGGTGGCCGCCCGCGCCGAGGAGATGTCGGCCAAGACCGGATGCGCCATCCTGACGCAGCTCATGCAGGACATGGCACAGGTCGACGGCAAGGTCGACCGCGTGTTGAACGGCCCGACGAGCGAGGTGTGGATAGACCCCTGGATCGAGTACCTGCGCGGGGCAACGCCGTCCAAGACGGCCGTCACGTTCGAGGGCGGCTCTCCGGTGACAGCGATTCACTGCGACGGCCAGACCATCACGGGCGTCTCGATCGGGGACCGGCTCAAACCCGTCACGGCTGACTACTACATCGCCGCGATACCGGTCGAGAAGCTCAACCGCCTACTCACCGACCAACTTCGGGCCGCAGAACCCCGGCTGGGATACCTCGAGAGGTTGACGACGCGGTGGATGACCGGCGCGATGTTCTACTTCGACAAGGAGCTGACCGACTTCCCGCGCGGCCATGCCATCTACGTCGACTCCGAGTGGGCGCTGACGTCGATCGCCCAGGGGCAGTTCTGGAAGGACGTCAAGCTCACCGACCGGGGCGACGGACGCGTGAGAGATGTCCTCTCCGTAGATATCTCGGATTGGGACACTCCCAGTCCGCGGCTCGGCAGGCCGGCCCGCGAGTGCAGCGAGAGGGAGATCCTCGACGAGGTCTGGGAGCAGCTGGCCGACCATCTCGAGCAAGGTGAGATCGCCGAGGAGAACCTGCTGCACCGGTTCCTCGATCCGGCTATCGACTTTCGCGATCCGGCGAACCTCGGCAACGACGAGCCGCTGCTGATCAACACCAAGCGCTCGTGGCGTCATCGACCGGACGCCGTGACCCGCATCCCGAACTTCTTCATCGCGTCGGACTTCGTCCGCAGTAACACCGACCTGGCCACCATGGAGGGTGCCAACGAGGCAGCCAGAAGGGCGGTCAACGGGATCCTCGTGCAGGAGGAGTTCGACCCCGAGGATCGTTGCGACGTATTCGATCTCGACGAGCCGCCGTTGTTGAAGCCGTTGCGGGTCGCCGATGCGATCGCGTGGCGGATGGGCAGGCGCGGGCGGAGGCGCTCGCCGTTCACGCTCAACGACGCGGGCGAGTTGGCGGGCACGGATCCGATCTCGTCGGTGCTAGCGCTGAGCCTGCGACTGGCGTCGAGGGTGTTGCCCGGCTGAGTCAGGGGCCTTCGTCCGCGTGGTCGATGCGCCGTGCGAGTTCGACGCGGGAGCGGATGCCGAGCTTCGCGTAGACGCGGGTCAGGTTGTGTTCGACGGTCTTGGTGCCGACGAACAGCGTCGCGGCGATGTCCTTGTTGGACATCCCGGACGCGGCGAGTTCGGCCACCCGCTGCTCGGACGGTGTGAGTTCGGACGTGTGGGTGGGGCGGACGTTGGTGCGCGCCAGCTCGTCGCGAGCCTGTTTGGCCCACAACGGTGCTCCGATGGTCTCGAACTCGGCCAGCGCTGTGGTGAGCGTCCTGGTCGGAGCGTCCTTGAGCCGACGGCGACGTTGCAGCTTGCCCAGCAGCAGCCTGCTGCGGGCCCGTTCGAACGGCATCGGCAGCCGCTCGTGGGCGGCCATCGCGTGATGGGCCGACTCGATGGCGGATTCCACATCGCCACGCGCGGCCTGCATCATGGCCCGGCATCGCGCACCCGTGGCGATGTTCCACGTCCGGTCCAGCCGCGCCCCGTTGGTCTCCAGGGCCGCGATCAACGGTTCGGCCTCGTCCAGGCGGTCCAGCGCGATCATGGCCTCGACGGCATTGGGCATGTACCAGTGGCTCATGACCTCGGTGCCCGGCACGTAGGAGAAGCGGGCGAGCATGGGCGCCAACGTGTCCAGGGCTTGCGCGAACCGGCCCTGGGACACCTCCAGGAAGGCCAGCGACATGATCGGCCACTCCGCCATCCGGGGCGCGTCGCACACCTGGGTGGCCGCCAGTGCCTCGTTGGCGTCGGCCCGGGCCTCGGCGTCGCGGCCTGCGTGCGCGTGGACGGCGGACCGAATCGACAGCGCGATGATGTCGACGTGGCCACTGCCGAGTTGCCGGGCGCGCTCGACCGCCTCGTCGGCGAACCGTATGGCGGCGGGGTAGTTTCCGCTCCACATGTCGATCAGCGCGCTATATCCCGAGACTCCCATCATGTTTCGGTCGGCGCCGCGCTCGAGGCAGCGCTCGCGCAGTGCGTGCATCTTGGCGCGGGCTCGGTCCAGGTCCCCGGTGTAGGCGTAGATGAGGGCCTCGACGGCGCTGGCGTTGAAGGGGATCGGCACATCGTCGGCGGTGTTCTCCAGCTCCACCGCACGGGCCAGCGCCTCGTAGTCGGCGCCATGACCGAAGTTGAACTTGGCGTGCACCCAGATGGCGGTGGCCTGGCTGCGCAGCGCGGGAATGCCCACCTCGTCGGCGACGAGCATCGCCTGGTGCGCGCTGTTCAGCGACTCCTCGAGCATGCCCGACTCAGGGGTGCCCTCGGCGAAGGATCCCAGGCCCTGGGTGAACGACAGGTTCATCAGCGTGGTGACGAGCACCGGCGGGACGTCCGCGGCGTCCTCGACGGCACGGGTCAGCAGGTCGTTGGCCTGCTTGAAGTTGTTCTCGTACATGAAGATCGCGGCGAGAAGGTTCAGGGCGATGGCACGAAGCATGCCGGGGCGCAGTTCATCGATCAGGGGTTCGAGCAGGCTGCGGGCGTGCTCGGTGTTGCCTGCCTGGAAGTGATCTCCCGCGGCTCGGACGCGGCGCCACGACTTGTCGCCGCCGAGGCCGATGGCGAGGTCCAGAAGCTCGGCGGCGGCGGCCGGTGCGCCGCGGCTGCGGGCGGAGTCGGCGGCGGCGTCCAGCGCGGCCAGCGTGGCGTCATCGGTGCTCGCGGTGGCCAGCGCGAGGTGGCGGGCCTTGAGTTCGGGCTCGGTCTCGACTTCGGCCAGCGCGCGGTGCATGGCGCGGCGGCTGGCCGGGGTCGCATCGTTGTAGACGCCGCGGGCCAGTAGCGGGTGGGTGAACCGGACGCGGTTACCGTCGATGCCGACGATGCCTGCCGTCTCGACTGCCTCGAGCGCGTCGACGATCTGCTCGGTGGTGGTCTGCCGGACCTGGGCTAGTAGCTCCACCGTCGGGGCCGCGACGGAGGCGACGGCCAGCAGCACGTCGCGAACGTCGCCGTCGATGCCTCCGATGCGCAACCGCACCAGCTCGGCCAGGGAACCTGGCAATGCGGGTTCGGGACTCAGCGGGCGGCCGGCCATCGCGCGGGCCAACTCGAGGGCGTAGAACGGGTTGCCGCCTGAGATCTCGCTGATACGCCCCATGATGGGCCGCGACAGACCGCGGCCGAGCCTCGCCGAGACGACCTCGTGCAGGCGGCCGGGGGTCAACGGGCCAACACGAATCCGGCGGACGTCCTCGGGTCGGCCGAGCTGCAGCAGCGACGCCGCGGCGCCTCTGTCGGGGTCGGACCGCTCGCTGAGCAGGACACCGACGCGTCCGCGCAGGCGCCGCCCGACGAAGGCGATGACGGTGTGACTGGAGGGGTCCAGCCACTGCACGTCGTCGATGGCGAGCAGCACCGGTCCGTGCGCGGCGAGCGTCTCGACGACCGACACGAATGCCGCGGCGACCACCCGCTGGTCGGTGACCTGGCCGTCGCTACCTGCGCGCAGCAGGACGCGATCGACGGCGAGACGCTGCAGGCCGGGCAGCGCGTCGAGCACGTCGGACTCGATATTGCCGAGCAGATCGCCGACGGCCGTGTAGGCCAGGACCGTCTCGGCCTCACCCACCGCGGCGCTCAGCACGCGGAAGCCGCGCCGCGAGGCCTGTTCGACGGCCGAGCGCCACAGCGTCGTCTTGCCGATGCCCGCGTCGCCCTCGAGGATCAGGGCGGCGGGCGCGGTCTCGGCAGCGGTGAGCAGGTCGGTGCAGGCGCTGCGTTCGGCAGCCCGGCCCTTCAACGTCCCCGCGTCCATGCGCTAGATCATCGCAGCGTGGAGACCGTCGCGTCGGTCGGGAGCGGTGCCATCAGAATCCCGAGCCGTGTACTTCGTGACCGGGCTTCTCGGCGACCAGTCCGCGGTAGGCGTCCTCGACGGTGGAGCCGTGGTTGATGACGCCGTCGACCTCGCGCGCTATCGGCATCGTGATGCCGTACTTCTCGGCGAACTCCATGACGACGCTGGCGGCCTTCACGCCCTCGGCGACCTGGTTCATCGAGGCGATGATCTCCTCGATGGTCTTGCCCTGGCCGAGCTGTTCACCGACGTGGCGGTTGCGGCTGCGCTGGCTCGTGCAGGTGACGACGAGGTCGCCCATGCCGGCCAGGCCCGCGAAGGTGTCGCGGTGCCCGCCCATCGCCACGCCGAGCTTGGACATCTCGGCCACGGCGCGGGCCATGACCATGGCGCGGGTGTTCTCGCCGATGCCCAGCGAGTAGCCCATGCCGACGGCGATGGCGTACACGTTCTTGAGGGCGCCCGCCATCTCGACACCCACCACGTCGTCGGTAGTGTACGTGCGGAAGCGCTTGGTGCGGAACAGCTTTCCCAGATCAGCGGCGAGCTTCGTGTCGGGCATCGCGAGCACGGCCGCGGCGGCGTACCCCTCGGCGACCTCGCGGGCGATGTTGGGACCGGCCAGGATGCCCGCCGGATGGCCGGGCAGCACCTCGTCGACGATCTGGCTCATCCGGTAGTTGGTGCCCTGCTCGAGCCCCTTGACCAGCGACACCACCGGGACCCACGGCCGCAGCTCCTTGGCCAGCTGCTGCAGCACACCGCGGAAGCCGTGCGACGGCACACCCATGACGATGACGTCGGCGCACTCGGCGGCCTCGGAGAAGTCGTTGGTGGCGCGCAGCGTGGGGCTCAGCTCGACGTCGTCACCGAGGTAGCGGCGGTTGCGGTGATGGTCGTTGATATCGGCGGCGGTCTCCTCCGAGCGCACCCACTGCAGCGTCGGCCCGCGCCGGGCGCAGATGGAGGCGACGGTGGTGCCCCAGGACCCTCCACCGAGGACGACGACGTTGGGTTCGCGTTGCGCTGCTGCCATGCCGTTCAGGGTATGGCCGAGGGACGTGTCGAAAGGCTGCTTTGGGAGCCGCGCTGCCGCGGTGTCGACCTAGCGGTAGTTGACGAACTGCAGCGCGACCTCGAGATCGGCACCCCGCAGCAGCGCCTGGACGGCCTGCAGGTCGTCACGCTTCTTGGAGCTGACGCGAATCTCCTCGCCCTGGATCTGCGCCTTGACGCCCTTGGGCCCCTCGTCGCGGATGAGCTTGGTGATCTTCTTGGCGTTCTCGCTGTCGATGCCCTGTTTGATGCTGCCGATGACCTTGTAGGTCTTGCCCGAAGGCTGCGGATCGCCGGCGTCGAACGCCTTCATCGAGATGTCGCGACGGATCAACTTCTCCTTGAACACGTCGACCGCGGCCTTGACGCGCTCCTCGGTGGAGGAGACCAGGATGATGCCCTCCTCGCCCTGCCACTCGATGGTGGTGTCGGTGCCGCGGAAGTCGAAGCGGGTGGACAGCTCCTTGGCGGCCTGGTTGAGCGCGTTGTCGACCTCTTGACGATCGGCCTTGCTGACGACGTCGAAACTTGAATCCGCCATTGGACCCTCCTTCTGTCGGTGCACGTTGGTGGTGCGTTTTCGTCTTGGGACCATCCTCGTTGTACCCTGCTTACGGTCCAAACCCGGGTAGGGAATGGATGCACCCCGGCAGATTGCCCGAGCGGCCAATGGGAGCGGACTGTAAATCCGTCGGCTTACGCCTACGCAGGTTCGAATCCTGCATCTGCCACACACGTCAGGCCCCCTTTCGAGGGGGCCTGACTGCGTTTGTGGGGACGCCAATGATCTTCACCGCGCTGTACAGGCTGCTGGGGCGTGATCCATGTCCGCCACCGAGAGGGTGTCAAAGTCAGATACTTAGACGATTGCTTAAGCACGAATTATCAAGCATAGGGGCTTGACGGCTCGCCCATGTGTGCAGCATGCTACTTAATGCATGTGATTGCAAGCATAAGGAGCGAGTGGTGGGTCCAAGGCGAAGGAGGGTGCAACGCGAAGAGCCTATGCCTGAAATTGCACGCATAGGGGATGTCTTCGCTGAGCGGCGGATCGCACTGCGACTCACGCAACAAACCGTGGCCGACTTGGCGGGCGTGTCCCGCTCCAGCGTCCAGTCACTCGAGCGAGGGAGCGGTTCGATCAAGTTCGGCTCCGTCATCGAGATAGCTGACGTTTTGGGCCTGCACATCGACGTGAGCGCGGCGACTGAATGACGGATCCGGGCAGGCTCGACTTACGGGGCATCGGTGAAGCCGACGTCTATATCGGCGACGAGCTCGCTGCTCACCTCGTACGACAACGCGGCGACAACGTTAGCTTCGACTATGTCGGCGACGCACATCCGACAGATCGTCGCGTGCGTGACCGATCGGTCTCATGGTCACTGTTGCGCTCCGGCGAATATCCAGTGACCACGACAGGTGGCGCCGTTCCTTCCTGCTTCGCGGGGCTTCTTCCGGAGGGGGTCCGGCTTGGAGTGGTGACATCATCGACGAAAACCTCTGCCGACGATCACCTCACTCTGCTGCTTGCGATCGGTGCCGACACGATTGGCAACGTCCGGGTGTTCCCGACCGGAGTCGCTCCGGTTCAACCGCTACCGCTTTTTGAACCCGAGCGCGACACTGACTTCCGCGCAGTCTTTGCGAAGTTGACTGGCTCCGTAGACGCCGACCCCGTCGGTCTGGCGGGCGTGCAACCCAAAGTCAGTGCCGGCGTGCTGTCGACGCCCACGCAGACACGATCGGGACCAGCCATCCTGAAACTCGCTCCAGTGCGTCTCCCGCTGCTTGCCGAAAATGAGCACTTCTTCATGACGATGGCTGCCGCATGCGGTTTGAGGGTTGCCAAAACGTCGTTGCTTCACGATGCTGACGGTCGAAGCGCATTACTCGTAACCCGCTTCGACCGTCAGGGACAGACACGCATCGCACAAGAAGACGCATGCCAAGTCGCAGATGTCTATCCCGCCTCGAAGTACCGCATCACAACTGAGACGGCCATCACCGACCTTGCCGAGGCGTGCGCCCGCGGTGGTGGTTCCAGAGTGGCCGCCGTCGCAGAGCTGTTCAAAACCGTTGTCTTCTCCTGGCTTATCGGAAACGGTGATCTGCACGGTAAGAATCTGTCGGTCTACAACCCGAACGGGATATGGCAACCGACTCCGGCCTACGACTTGCTCTGCACCCAGCCCTATGCAGGTTGGAAGGACCCGATGGCGCTCAACCTCTTCGGACGTGCGAACAAGCTAACTCGCGCGATTTGGATCGATGCAGGCGAACGCCTCGGTTTACGGCCACGCGCGACAGTCGCGATGATCGACGCTCTTGTCGACGCCGCAGGCGTCTGGCCGGAGCGGTGCGATCAGATCGGCTTCGATGATCGACAAACCCAGCTTCTTGCGCAGATGCTCCGAAAAAGAATCGCCAGCCTGAAAGGCGCCCCTGAGCCAGAGTCAGGGGACGCCGCCGGCTGAGGAGAGTCAGATGGCTTGCGGTGGTGCGAATGTCGTGCCGCGTGTCGGGTGCGTCACACGCAGTGCTTGGGGAACTCTTGTCGGACCGTGGTGGTTGGCCATCACTGACTCACGCGCGATGATCGCGGCGTGGATTGACGTGCATGTCTCGTCGTCGCTGAGGTCCGCCTGAAGGATCCGGCCGACGACAGACAGCCGTTCGTACACGGTTCGTCGGGAGATACCAGCGGCTTGTGCGGCCAGTACCTTGTTGCGGCCGTTGTTCAGGTACAGATGCAGGATGGCGAGATGCTCACTGCCGTTTCGGATGTCGTAGTCAAGCAGGGCCCCGATGGTGCGTTCGATGAAGGTGTGGACCTCGGGATCGTCTCGAAGCAGTGCGAACAATCCGCGGAGTTGAATATCATTGGTGCTGTAGTAAATTCGTTCGACAGTATGATCGGTTATTGATTTTGCCACTTGCGCGGCCTCTTCGAGGGAACGGCAGATTCCGGTGATGTCCTCGGCAGGCGGACCGAGGCTGATGATCACTCTGGCCTGAGGCAGAAGCTCACTGAGCTTGTGGTGTACGGCATCCAGGAATTTGTCGGGAGTCGACCTGGGTGGCACGCTCGCCACGATGTTGAGCCGGCTGTCGGGCAGGGTTGCCGCCACGACCTTCGCGTCGTGCACGGAGCTGCAGGTGCGCACGATCGACAAAGCGTTCTCCTCCAGGCCTTTCCAGCTCAAATTCTCACCGCCGCTGCGTATTTCGACTATCACCCCGGCGAGGCTGCGATGTCGCACAGGTAGCCCGAGCGCCCCCAGTCGGGTGGACATCTGCCGCTCCCCGCAGTGTCGGCGGTGGATCAGGTCGTAGATAACGGCCTTGTCGGCGTCACCCTCGGATTGATCCGGGGTGCGCTGATAGGACAGCCGGATCATCAGTGCAGACGCGCCACGCTCCAGCACCTTGATCTGGGTCGGTGTCGGGGCGTTCTTGGTCAGCAGGACGAGTCGGCCGACGGGAGCGGTGCGCACGACCACCGGCGTGGTCAACCAGGCCTCACGGCCCACGACCTCGGTGGTCTGAGACATGGGAGCCGCACGGGAACGCGCCTCCCAGCTGGAGAGGAGAACCTCGGTCGAGACGTCGGCCGTCGGCTCGTAGGCCAAGACGCGGTGCATCAGATTCTCCAAGACCGCCGGACACCCCGCCAACCCCGAGACGGTCTTGACGATCTTGTACATCGTCGCCTCTTCAAGCGACAGATGCATGAAGGTGTGGTGCACGAACTCGGCGAAGCGCAGGTCGGAAAGTTGCTGTGTCATCAGGTTTGACTGCGCGGCTTCGACAAACTTTACGAACGAGGCCGGGCGGCGAAAGACGATGAGGGGCAAATGCTCTCGCGTGCACGCCGTGGTGAGTCCTTCCGGCGGGCTGTCGAACTTGTTGCCCAGCTCCAACAGAATTCCGACCGCTCCGGCCGCGGCGAGACTCCTCGCGTAGTTGTGCTGGTCTGTGGCTGAGTCTCCGATTGCGGCGCCCGTCGTCACGATGAGTTCGCCACCCTCCAGCTGGGTGGCCAGTTCTGGTGAGTCGGAGGCATGTACCCAGCGCACGCAGCGGTCCAATAGGTCGCCGGCAGCTACCACCTCCGGCTTACCGACCCGCGCTTCGGGCAGTTCGAGGATCTGGGCGAGCGTGGAGTTCAGCCCCAGCGGCACCGGAGGGAGGCCTTCTTCTGGTGCCATTTCAACCTCCTAGGGGGCGGCAAGGGACTGAGTGTCGCATCGTTTTCTGTGTCAGCCCTCACACCGGAGTGATTTGCACATGTTGGTCACATTACGGGTTTAAGACGCACATTGTGACCCCAACGCAGGCGCTGGCGCCACGCAATACTTCTGTTGTGCCTAGCCGGCCGGCCGCGCATCGCGGCAGGTCAAGGGCATCACACGCATCCGAGCAGTAGCAAAAAGGAAGGGACACCCCTATGTCAAAATCGCCCGAAGACAAAGTCCGCGAACTCGGGCTGGAGGTCCCCGATTACACCGATGGTTCGTATCACGGCCTCAACTACGGCTCGATGAAGGCGTACCACCGGCTGGGAACCGCTCTGTACCTGTCGGGCCACGTCCCGGACATCCCCGGTCGTGAGGATCCGCCGATCCACGCAGGCAAGCTGGGCGCCGAGGTCACCATCGAGGAGGGCTACGAGGCGGCGCGGATCACCGCGATCAACTGCCTCGCGACCATGCGACTGGCGGTCGGCAGCCTGGACAACGTCAAGTGCTTGGTCAACTCGCTCAACTTCGTGGTGTCCGCGCCGGACTTCGTTGATGTCAACAAGGTGTCCAGCGGCGCGACGGATCTGTTCAAGGAGGTGTTCGGGGACGCGGCAGGTTTGGGTGGACGGGCCACCATCGGCGTGACGTCGCTTGCCCACAATCACTGCTTCGAGAACTGGATGGTCGTCGAAACGGTCGACTCATTGTGATGAAAGGGGTTGAGTGGCGGCGAAGGCCGCCACTCGCACCACTTCTTGGTGCGGTTCTGGCGGTTACCGTGCTGGCGACCACCGCGTGTGGAACGACGGCAGACGACAGTGAACTCCAGCTCGGCTACGTGGCCACCCTCACCGGCGATTTCGCCAGCTTCGGCCTGGAGATGCGCGAGGGCATCGATGTCGCGCTCGACGAGGTGAACGCATCCGGCGGCATCCTAAACAAGAAGGTCGTGCTGGAGTCTCAAGACGACCAGGGCAAACCGGCGAATGGCCCAGTCATCGCCCAGAAGTTCTGTGACAGCAGTTCGATTAACGCTGTTCTTGGATTCAGCTTCTCTAGCGTCGCGCTGTCGGCGGCGCCCGTCCTGGAGCAGTGTCAGCTGCCGGTGGTCGCGGCGTCGGTCACCTCGCCACAGCTCACCGGCATCAGCCCGTACTTCTACCGCACGTCGTTCACCGACAAGTTCCAGGGCACGCAGATGGGTGAGTACCTGCTGGATCAGGGCATCAAGTCGGTGGCGGTCATGTACCAACAGGATGACTACGGTCAGGGCGTCGCCGACGCGGTGAAGCAGGCTCTGGAATCGGGTGGGGCGAAGGTGACGAGTTCGCAGGCGTACCACCTCGGCACCTACAACTTCGATACCCTTCTCAACAACGCCAACGCCGGTGCGCCGCAGGCCATCTTCATCGGTGGGTTCTACACCGAGATCGCCAAGATCGCCCGACAGGCCCGGTCAGCTGGCTCCCAGCTGCCCATCTATGCATCCGACGGTGCGCTGAGCCCCAACCTGGTCGGCATCGGCGAACAAGCTGTCAACGGTCTGACCTTCTACGCCGCGTTCGCACCGAATTCGCCTGCGGGCCGGGCACAGAGCTTCGTTGCCGCGTTCCGCAAGAAGTTCAACAAGGAGCCGACGTCGTGGGCCGCCTTGGCGTACGACGCCGTGTACGCGATCAAGGAAGCAGCGACCGCCGGTGGTGGAACGAGCCGCGAGGAGATCGACAGTGGCCTCAAGAAGGTCAGTATCGAGGGTGCCAGCGGTCCGGTCTCCTTCGACGATCACGGCGATCGACTCGGTCGACTGGTCTTCATGCGGGTCGACAACGGCGAGTTCGCGGTGCTCAATCCCTAAGGACCGCTACCTGGTCCCCGCCCTCCGCTTCTGCAGGAGATGACGATGCAAACACTTATGAACGGCTTGGCCCTGGGCGGCATCTACGGTCTGCTCGCGGTGGCATTCAGCGTCGTGTACGGCGTGCTGCGAATGGTCAACTTCGCGTTCGGTGAAGTATTCATGTTCGGCGCGTTCGGATCCTTTCTGTTCTCGCAAGCCAATGCAGTGATCGCGGGTTACCCGACACCCATGCCGGAATTGCCCGCATGGGTGGCCGCTGTCATCGGCTGCGTGATCGGCGGCGCGCTGGGCGTACTGATCGAGCGCTTCGCTTACAAGCCACTGAGATCGGCTCCGATTCTGTCGATGATGGTCACCGCGATCGCGGTGTCGATGCTGCTGCGGGCGGTGGGACAGTTTCTGTTCGGTGCGGCCCAGACCGGTGTTCCCCCAGCGATGGGCGGGGCGATCGTCGCATTCGGCGTCACCATCCAGCGGCTCGACATCGTGATCCTGGCGATCGCGATCACCGCGACGATCGCCTTCGCGTTCGTCGTTCAGCGATCGTCGACCGGCCGAGCCATCCGGGCGCTGGCCGAGGATCGCGACGCCGCACGTCTGATGGGCATCGGCGTCGACCGCATGATCGCGACGACGTTCCTGATGGGATCACTGATGGCCGCCTTGGCGGGCACGTTGTTCTCACAGCGGTATGGGTACGCCGCCGCCACCATGGGATTCCTCCCGGCACTCAAGGCGCTGGTCGCTGCGGTCCTCGGCGGTATCGGGAGTATTCCCGGGGCTTTTCTCGGCGGGCTGTTCATCGGCGTCACCGAGGAACTCGCGGCAAGTTACGTGCCGCAGGGATCGGCCTATCGCGACGTTGTCGCGTTCACCCTGCTCGCGCTGATTCTCTGGCTTCGACCGCAGGGGCTCCTCGGACGACGTGAAGTGGAGAAGGTGTAACCGTGCAACTCTCACTCGGTTCGTGGGCCAGCACCGCCCGGCAGCGACTCGCCCACCGTCCAATTGTCGCCATCGCGGTACTTCTTGTGGCGCTGCTCTTCCCGTTCATCGTCGCCGAAGGGCAGTGGATCAGAGTCGGCGCTGTCGCGCTGATCTACGTGGCGCTGGCCAGCGGTCTGAACCTTCTGGTCGGCATGACCGGACTGCTGGATCTGGGTTACATCGCGTTCTTCATCGTCGGTGCGTACACGACGTCGATACTGAGCGTGAAGATCCTCGGCACCAATGAGATGGCCAGCGTCTCGGTCGCGCAATGGATCGCGATCGGCACGCTGCCGGTCGCCATTGCGGTGGCGATGGCGTTCGGGGTTGTCCTCGGCTATCCGACGCTGCGTGCGCGGGGCGACTATCTGGCGATCATGACCCTGGCGTTTGGCGAGATCATCCGCATCGTCGTGATCAACGCCACCGGGGTGACGGGCGGGACGGCCGGCATCCGGGAGATCAGTCCGCTGGGGCTGCTCGGCGCGGAGTTCGTCAAACCCACATCGGTGTACTACACGGTGCTGGCGGTGGTAGCCGTTCTGCTGCTGGTGATTACGCTGATCGTGGCGTCCTCGATCGGGCGGGCCTGGGTGGCAGTGCGTGAAGACGAGTTGGTGGCCCAATCGGTTGGCATTCGGACGCGACGCTACAAGCTCCTGGCGTACGTCTGCGGGGCGAGCATCGCCAGCGCCGCCGGTGTCGTCTTCGCCCACATGCAGCAGTTCATCAACCCCGACAACTTCACACTGGAAGACAACTTCATCATCCTGAGCCTGGTGATCGTCGGCGGCGCGGGTACATTCTGGGGCCCCGTTGTCGGTGCTGTGGTCTGGATCTTCCTGTCGAACTGGTCGCGGGATCAACCGATCGTGCAGAGTCATCCGGAGATTCAGCCGGCCATCCTCGCGCTGGTGGTCATCCTCGTTCTGATTCTGCGGCCGGCGGGGCTGGTGAGTAGTAAGGCGAAGTTGAGCCGCACCATCCCGAAGGCCGCTGCCGTTTCAAGGGACACTGCCGTTTCAAGGGACACTGACACGGCAACGGATACCAATGGAGCGGTCGGTTCGGTTCTCAAACCGCCAGCCGTGGCAGGACAGCACCTGCTGGAGTGTCGCAACCTGACCAAGTCCTTCGGCGGCGTGTGCGCCATCGACGACGCCTCGTTTCACGTCGACCAGGGTGAGATCGTCGGACTGATCGGTCCGAACGGTGCGGGGAAATCCACTCTGCTGAACATCATCTCCGGCGTCATCCCCCCATCGTCGGGGACGGTGACGGTGGGTGGGGCCTGCGTTACCGGCAAGGATGCCGCAGCCGTCAACGCGCACGGCATCGCGCGCACCTTCCAGAATGTCCGGCTGTTCGGGCGCATGACTGTGAGCGAGAACCTCCTCGTCGGCGCACACCGGCGTGTTGCGGCGGGTGTTGGCCAAACGATATTGCGCAGTCCGGGTTTTCGACACCGTGAGCAGGCCGCGATGAACGATGTCAACCAGATCCTGCAGTTCGTGAGGTTGGACGAGTTTCGGGACCGAGAGGCGGCGACGCTGTCCTACGGCTATCAGCGCAGGCTCGAGATCGCGCGAGCGCTCATGACGAACCCGTCGTTGCTGCTTCTCGACGAACCCGCCGCGGGTATGAACGAATCGGAGTCCCGAGAGTTGGGGCAGCTTGTCATGGAGATTCGTCGGGCCGGTATCGCCGTCATCATCATCGAACACGACATGGACATCCTGATGTCAGTCTCCGAGCGGGTCGTTGTATTGAACTACGGCAAGGTGATCGCCGACGGCACACCCGACGATGTCCGGTCAGATCCCGGCGTCATCGAGGCGTATCTGGGACAGGAGCAACGGTAATGCTCAAGATCTCCGGGGTGGAAGTTCGTTATGGACCCATCGCTGCGGTTCGCCAGGCGTCGCTCGAGGTCGCCAAGGGCGAGCTGGTGGTGTTGGTTGGCGCCAACGGCGCGGGCAAGACGACTCTCCTGCGCGCCGTGTCCGGCTTGCACGACTACACCGGTCTCGTGGAGTTCGACGGGCGCGACCTGAGCGGGTTGCCAGCGGAGAAGAGGGTGCGGGCAGGTCTGTGCCATGTCCCCGAGGGGCGCCGAGTCTTCGCGCGAATGACGGTGACCGAGAACCTGCAGACCGCGACATGGGCGTCGGGGAAGTCCTTCAAACAGGAGGCAGACTATGTGCTGGACCTGTTTCCGATCCTCAAGACGCGCGCGCGCCAGATGGCCGGCACCCTGTCCGGGGGAGAGCAGCAGATGCTGGCGCTCGCACGTGCCCTCATCAGGCACCCGTCGATGCTGCTGCTCGATGAGCCGTCGATGGGGCTGGCTCCCATCATCGTCGGACAGATCTTCGACCTGATCGCCGAAGTGCACAGCCGAGGAACCAGCGTCCTTCTGGTCGAGCAGAACGCGACTCGAGCACTGCAGATAGCTGACCGCGCATACGTTATGGAGCACGGCGAGACGTCAGGTGGTGGCTCAGCCGCAGAGTTTCTCGACAGCACCGATCTGCAAGCAAAGTACCTGGGCAAGCGCAGTTCGTAGGCGCGGCCGACGCCGCGGTCGGCACAGCGTCACACCTATCGGTCCGACTGTGCTGTCGTCATGAATCTGTTTAGGAGCACGCACATGTCGCCTTCGGCGTCATCAAGTTCGACCTCATTCACCGCCGCACTGGCAACGCCGCATGCCCTGGCCACTGAGGCCGGTATACAGGTGTATCGCGACGGCGGCAACGCGATCGACGCCGCCATCGCCGCTGCGGCGCTGCTGACCGTCATCTACCCGCACAACGTCGCGTTGGGCGGTGATCTGATCGCGCTGGTCCGCACCCCCGAGGGCACGGTCCACTGTGTCAACGCGTCGGGGTGGGCGGGCCCGGCCGTCGATGCGACGGCGCTGAGAGCCCGATGCGGTGACTCCCTGCCACTGCGAGGCGCGCAGACCGTCACCGTCCCCGGTGGAGTCAGAGGCTGGGAGGCGCTGCGTCGCTTCGGCTCTCAGCTGTCCTGGGAGCGCACGCTGCAGCCCGCCCAGCATGCTGCTGGTCATGGCGTACCGGTGCCTGCGTCGCTGGCGGCGCACGTCGCGGACCCGGAGAACCGAGACCTGTTCGGCACCGAGGACTTCGACCGCGTCTTCCGTCCGAACGGGTGTGCTCTGCAGATCGGTGATGAACTGCGCCAACGTGAACTCGAGCACACCTTCGGTGTTCTTCGTGAGCAGGGACCTGACGCCTTCTACACGGGCGCGCTCGGCGACCGGATCGTCGAGTATCTGCGCTCGCACGGATCGATTCTGCAGCCCAGCGACTTCGCGGAGTTCGAGGTGGAGATCACGGACCCGCTGGCAGCGTCCTTCCGGGGATTGACGGTGCTGACGAGTCCGCCCAACACGCATGGCTTCCTGTTGTTGCGCGCACTGCACGCGATCGAGGAACTCGGGGTTGATGATCCCGTGGGCGCGGACCTTGCGACCCTGATGCGGATCTTCCACCGAGGTAATCAGTTGCGCGCCAACGCGTTGGCCGATCCGCGGTTGGCTGCGGTGGACGTCGACGCCCTGGTGCACGGCGGGCTCCGCGAGCTGGCCGAGGTGGGTGGCGCCGACTCGGCCGGCCCTCGCGCGGTGCCGCACGGGGACACCGTGGGCATTGCCGCCGCGGATAGTGACGGTTACGCGGTGTCTCTGATCCAGAGTGTCTTCTTCGCCTTCGGGTCCGGACTCATCGACCCGCAGACGGGCATTCTGTTTCACAACCGCGGTACCAGTTTCTCGCTTGATGACGCCGTACCGAACGTCATCGCGCCGCGAAAGCGACCGCTGCACACCCTCATGCCCTCGATGACGACACACGATGGCCGGGTCCGGCACGTGCTGTCGACGATGGGAGGCCAAGGGCAGCCGCAGATCATCGCCCAGCTGCTTCTGCGCGCGGTCACGGGTGCAAGCGCGGAGGCCGCTGTCAGTGCTCCGCGTGCGATCGTGGGCAAGCAGGTCTACGGGTGCACCCCTGACTCGGTCGCGGTTGAGGCCGACGTCGCCGCCCTCGGTCGGCGGTCGCTCGAGTCGAGCAGCCTGCCAGTGTTTGACGTACCGCCACACACTGAGGGCCTGGGGCAGTCCAACGTGGTGTTCATCGGCACGGACGGTGCGATGACCGCAGCGTCCGATCCACGCGCAGACGGTGCGGCCGTCGTGGCCCAGTTTGCCCGCCACCGTGGAAATGGCTAGGGGCACAGTGCAATCGCCAAACGCTGTCCGGCGCCGTGCCGCAGCAGTCAGACCGTTGGTTGCCGGACACCTGCGGCTCTGGCTGATGATGGTGCTCACGTTCGTCACGGGCGCCCTGGACGCCGTCGGGTATCTCGGTCTTGACCGAATCTTCACTGGCAACATGACGGGCAACATCGTCATCCTCGGGATGGGTGTAGCCGGGGAGGACAGTCTGCCGGTGGCGGGCCCTCTGGTCGCGCTTGGGGCGTATGTGGTGGGCGCGGCGATCATCGGCCGGCTGTTGCGCGGTCGGCAGCGAGCCTGGAACACAACCGTGACGGCGGCCTTTGCGGCCAGCGCCGCGCTTCTTGCCGCGGCTGCGACGGCTCTCGCGGTCGTCGACATCCGAGGCGGATCTGCCGTCGGCATTGCGATCGCTGCGACGATCGCTGCGGTGATGGGAGCGCAGGCCGCCAACGCACGCTTCCTGTCGGTGACCGACATGACCACCGTCGTCGTGACGTCGACGATCACCGCCTATGCGAGCGAGACGCTTCATCAGCGGGGTCGCAAACCGTTCACCCACCGACGCCTGTGGGCCATCCTGGCGATTCTGGGCGGCGCCGTCGCAGGTGCGCTGCTGATGAAGCTCCACATCAGCGTGCCGGTGTACCTGTCGGCTGCCACGACCGCGGTGGTTGCCGCGGTCGGCCACATCTATTGGGAACGTGCTGGTTAGTAGGACGTCCCGCAAGCAATGTGTCAAGAGGCGGGCCCAAAAAGCTACACAGTGTCCCTTTGTCGTCGACGGTTCGATGGCTGAGGCTGAACGGTGACGGAAACGGAAGGCAGACATGACGGTGTACGGGACTATTGAGGGTGGCCAATTCATCGGGGGCCGGTACTGCGAGGGCCGCGGGGACACCTTCACGACGGTGGTCAACCCCGCCAACGATCAGGTATTGGTGAGGTTCCCGGCGGCATCGTCAGACGATGTCGACGCCGCGATGACGGCAGCTCAGGATGCCTTCGGCGACTGGTCGCGCGCGACACCGGGTGAGCGGGCCACCGTCATTCATGCACTGGCGGCCCGGATGCGGGTCATCGCGGAGGAACTGGCGCAGGCAGAGACCGCGCAGGCGGGTAAGCCGATCCGGTTGTCGCGTGAGTTCGATGTGCCCGGCACGATCGACAACGCCGACTTCTTCGCCGGTTCGGCACGCCATCTGGAGGGTGCGGCGAGTGCGGAGTACTCCGGTCAGCACACGTCGTCGATCAGGCGTGAGCCCCTCGGTGTGATCGCCTCGATCGCGCCGTGGAACTACCCGCTGCAGATGGCGGGGTGGAAGATCCTGCCCGCGATCGCCGCGGGTAACACGATCGTCCTCAAGCCCGCCGAGGTCACGCCGCTGACGTCGCTGATGCTGGCACAGGCCGCGGTCGAGGCGGGGGTTCCCGCCGGCGTCATCAACGTTCTCAACGGACCCGGGCGCTCGGTCGGTGCGGCGATGATGCGTCATGCCGTGCCGCGGATGGTGTCGTTCACGGGTTCGACGAGTGTGGGCAAGGGCATCGCCACGACCGCAGCCGAGACCGTCAAACGCGTGCATCTCGAACTGGGTGGCAAGGCGCCGTTTGTCGTGTTCGACGACGCCGACCTCGAGGCCGCGATTCGGGGTGCGGTCGCGGGTTCGCTGATCAACACCGGGCAGGACTGCACGGCAGCCACCCGCGCCTACGTGCACCGCGCGTACTACTCCGACTTCCTCGACGGTGTGGCCAGGCTGATGGAGACGGTGCGTCTGGGTGAGCCGACCGACCCGGACACCGATCTGGGTCCGCTGATCTCGCGGCGTCAGCAGGAGAGCGTGTCGGCGATTGTCGAGCGGGCGCGTAGCACCGGCGCGAAGATTGTCACCGGCGGTTCGGTGCCCGGTGGGTCGCTCAAGCATGGCGCGTACTACGAGCCGACGCTGATCGCCGATGCCAGCCAGGACAGTGAGATCATGCAGACCGAGATCTTCGGCCCGGTGCTGGTGGTCCATCCCTTCGACAGTGACGATGAGGCCATCAACCTGGCCAACGACACACCGTTTGGCTTGGCTGCCTCGGCGTGGACGTCGAACATCCTTCGGGCGCAGCGCGCGTCTCGTGAGATCCAGGCTGGTTGTGTGTGGATCAACGACCACATCCCGATGGCCTCGGAGATGCCCCACGGCGGGTACAAGCAGTCCGGTTACGGCAAGGACATGTCCAAGTACTCCTTCGATGAGTACACCAATGTCAAACACGTGATGTCCGAGATCACCGGCGAGGCCCGAAAGCCATGGCACTCCACCATCTTCCGCGGCTAGCACTGGGAGGTCCCAGCGAGCGCGTCGTGCCCGCACCGCATAGCCCATGACGCCGTTGGCTGCCATGGGTGGGCCGCTGCCCACGGTCGCCAACGTGCTCGCCATGCCTGCGCTGCAGTCCGGGCGCCCGCTGGTGCTCGCGGGTCGTGATCGACTCGACCGTCTGGTGCGGTGGCTGCATGTGCTGGAGTTGGAGGACATCACCACTCTGCTGCGTGGCGGCGAGCTGATCCTGACTACCGGTATTGGCCTGCCGGACGACGCGTCTCGTCTGCGGGCATACGTCGACGCGCTGGTCGACGCTGACGCCAGCGGCCTGCTGATCGAGACCGGGCGGCGCTTCACCGAAGTGCCCGAGGCGATGATCCGGGCGTGTGACCGGGCTGGCCTGCCCCTGGTTCAGCTGCGCCGTCAGCTGCCGTTCGTTGAACTCACCGAGGCAGTCCACGCGGACATCGTGCAGAAGCAGTTCGGCGCGCTGACTACGTTGCAGCGTGCGCACGAGGTCTTCACAGCACTCAGCATCGATGGTGCGGGGGCCGAGGAGATCGTCCGTGAGACCGCCAAGATGGTCGATGCACCAGTGGTGTTCGAGGATCTGATGTACCGCGTGCTGGCTTACGACGCCCTCGACGTCCCGCTGGCCGATCTGTTGGCGAACTGGGCCAATCGGTCACGCGCCGTGCGGGTCGGGCAGCGCAGCGGATTCGCCGAGCCGGAGGGGTGGGCAGTCACCTCGGTCGAGGCGCGCGGCGAGCTGTTCGGCCGGCTCATCGTCGTCGCCCGCGACTCGCTGACGAATGAGCAGCTGATGATCGCCGAGCGGGCAGCCACCGCGTTGACTCTGAGCCGACTGCTGGCCCGTGACGGCGCCGTCCTCGAGGGCCGCGCACACGCGTCTCTACTGTCGGACATCGTTGAACGGCGATATCCCAACGAACGCGAAATGCATGTCCGCACAGCGGCGCTCGGCGTCCCGACGGCGCGGCGCACATTGCTCGGTGTGGCAGTGCAACGCCAAGACGACCGCGGTCGCCGAGGAGGTAGGCCATACCGCTCAAGTAGAGACGCCGACCGGATCGCCGCGATGATCCGGGCCTCCGGTGTGCCGAACCTGGCGTCCACGGCCTCAGACGGCGTCGTTGACGTCCTGGTCACGCTTGACGCCACTGCCAACAAGGACGCCGTGCTGACCGTGCTGGCCGAAGCGCTGCAGAAGTCCTCGGCGGAGGCGGTGCTTATCGGGGTCGGCTCACCGGTCCTGTCGCTGCAGGACCTACCGCGCTCCTTCGCCGAGGCTCGACACGTCCTGGCCGCGGCACGTGCTCTCAATGTCTGCCGCGGCTACTTCGAGATGCCCGATGTGCAACTGCGCGGCCTTCTCTACACTCTGGCAGACGATCCGCGGCTGCAGGCGTTCGTCGAACGCATGCTCGGACCACTCCTGGACTTCGACAGCCGCAATGACACAGATCTCGTCGGCGCTCTGCGCATCTATCTTGAGCACCGCGGCAACAAGTCCGGGGCGGCCAGCGCTGCCCATGTGTCCCGACAGTCCTTCTATCAGCGACTGGCCACGATCGAGCGCATCCTGGCTGTCGACCTCGAATCGGCGGAGGTGTGCACGTCACTGCACGCGGCGCTGATGGGCCTCGACGGTGCCGCGTAGCACTCAGGCGCTGACCGCCGACCCGCGGGAGTTCTCGACGGGAATGACGGTAGTGCCGGTGGCCCGAACCACGACGATCGGTTCATCGAGCACGTCGGCGGCGTCGGGCGCGATGCCGTAGCGCGAGGCGATCACCTTGCGGGCCTCGAACTCCACGGTGCGGCTCGTCTTACCCATGCGGACCACTGTTCCGGTGGCCTCGATGAAGTCACCGGCGTAGACCGGCGCGAGGAACTCGATCGTCGAGTAACCGACGAACAACCCCTCTGAGCCGTCGGTCTGGATGGCGATCTCGGTGATGATGTCACCGAACAACTTGAGGATCCGGGCGCCCTCAACCAAGTTGCCGCCGTAGTGCGCCTCCTCCTGGCCGATACGAACCCGCAAGGTGGCCGTGATGTTCTCTGACATGTTCTCTCCTTTGGTGTTTGGTGTTGTGTTTGGTGTTGATGGATTGGTCACGCGGATTGGAGTGCGCAGGTGCGCTCCACCGCCGCGTCGACCGCCGTGGCGTGACTGACGCCAACGATGAGGGGGTTGATGTCGATGCTCAGTACGTCCGGGTTGCCGGCGCCAAGCGCGGAGACCGCGCACAACGCGGTCACGACGCCTTCCAGGCACAGCGCCCCAGTACGAGATCGACTGATCATGTCCGATACCCGGGATCGACCTATCAGTTCGGCAGCGGCTGCCCTGTCGAGATGCCCAACGTGGAGCACCACGTCGTCGAAGAACTCGGCCCACACCCCACCCAGACCGACCAGGGTGGTCGGCCCGAACACCGCGTCGCGCTTGTAGCCGACAATGACCTCGAGTTCGCCGCGCACCATCTCGGCGACCAGCAGCTCCAAGTCCACGCTGGCGCTCGCGGCCCAGTCGAGCATTCGTTGTGCCTCTCCGCGAACGGTTTCCGGATCGACGAGGTTCGTGCGGACGAGCCCGAGTTCGGTCTTGTGCAGCACGCCGGCCGCGCTGCCCTTCAGTACCACCGGAGCAGCGATTTCGCGCGCCGCGGCAGCCGCCTCGGCAGCGCTGCGGGCTCGAATGCAACGCGGCGTCGTCACGCCGAGAGACGCCAGCGCAGCGAGGATGGCGTCCTCGCTGTGAAGGTCGGCGAGTTGTGGCACGGCACCGTGAGCTGCTGTGACCGCCAGTGCCGATGGCGCAGCGGAGACACCGGCCAATGCCGACAACGCGGTGCGGACGCCCCGGAGCAGCGGGACGCGGTGTGAGCGACAGAAGTCCATCAGGAGCGGGTCGGGATCCTGACTGGTCGGGCTCACCATGACCGGGAACCTGCTGGACCCGGACACCGCATCCACCAGATACCGGGCCAGGTCGAGTGCGAGTTGCTTCTCATGGTCGCCAGATGTCCGTTGGCTGTCGATGGAGACCAGCAATGTGTCACCGGATTCCTGAGCCACCTGGGCGAGCGCTGCCGGATAGATCTTGGTGTAATCGTCGGTTCCCCACGGATCCAACGGATTTCGGACCTGGAAACGTGGCCATTGCCGATTCAGGGCTGCCGTTCCCGCCTCGCTCACCGCAGGCAACTCCAGACCGACGTCGTGAGCGATGTCCGCGATCAAGTTGCCCTCGCCACCGGAATTGGTGATGACGTGCACCCGGCGCCCGCGCGGCAGGGGTCGCTCGGCGCCGAACAGTTCGCCAATGGCGAGCAACTCGTCGAGATCCTGGGCGATGATGGCCCCGGCCTGCTGAAACGCCGCAGCGGTCACGCGCGCGCCGGATGCCAACTTGCCTGAGTGCGCCGCGATACCCTCGCATGCCGTCGGCGAACGGCCGACGATGCACACCGCCAGTCGCTTGCCGGCGGCGGCGAGCCGGCGCGCCGCGGATAGCGTTGCGTCGGCGTCGGTCACCGTCTCGACGAAGGCCAATACGGCGGTGGTCTCGGTGTCCACGGCAAAGAAGTCCAGAATCTGGCCGAGTGACGTGGTCACCTCGCTACCCGAGGATACTGCCGTCGAAAGTGGCACCCTTCCACCGGAATTGATGACAGCCTCGATGATCGCGCCACTTTGGGCGACCACGCCGACCGAACCGCGGCGGGCCTCAGCCGGCACAGTGCCGATATAGGGCGCAGCGCCGGTCACGAGATCCAGCACGCCCATGCAGTTGGGCCCGATGACCTCGAAGTCGTGCCGTTTGCGTAGCTGCGACAGGTGAGACGACAATGCCGTGGCGTCCGCCCCTGAATCGGTGTGCCCCCCACCGGGGATGATGAATCCGCCGACGCCGATGCGCAGGCCCTCCTCCACCACCGCGCTAACGCGTTCGGTCGCAACCTGTACCAGTACTACGTCTGGAACCTCTGGCAGTGCAGACAAACTGGCGACTGTGTTCATTCCGTCAATGACGCTGGGCTTTGGGTTGACGGCGTACAACGCACCTGTGAAGGCGGTCTGCCTGCAATTGCGGATGGCGATCTGACCGACGAACGTGCGCGGCGACGCTCCGACGACCGCGATCGACCGCGGACGCAATATCGATGAAAGCGACATGCCGACAATGATTGCCGCGGTTGTCGAGGGGAGTACAGCGTCAACGTGTCAACACGAAACGGCAAGAGTGGACACAGTGCCCATGGTCACACCCGGGTGCGCCCAGCAAGCTTCAAAGGAATGTCCAAGTCGAGAAGGGTTGTTATGAACGCGATTCCGGAGAGCTTCCGTGCGTATGTCGTCGATGGTGAGACTGGCGCAGGTGTCCGAGAGTTGAGCGTCGATCAGCTTGGTCACGGTGACGTCGTGATCAAGGTGAGTTGGTCGAGCGTGAACTTCAAGGACGGGTTGGCGTCCAAGCCAGATGGCAAGGTGGCCCGCATCTCGCCACTGGTGCTCGGGATTGATCTGGCCGGCACGGTTGTCGACGCGGGGGACACCGATCTGGTCGCTGGGACGCCGGTGGTGGTGCACGGCTATGAACTGGGTGTGGCGCACCACGGTGGCTACAGCGAATACGCGCGCGTGCCACGAGATTGGGTGGTACGTCTGCCGGACGGATTGAGCGCGCGCGAGGCGATGAGCATTGGGACGGCGGGGTTCACCGCAGCGCTCAGCGTCGATGCGCTCGAAGCGCACGGCCTGCGCAACGACCAGGGCCAGGTGTTGGTGACGGGCGCCAGCGGCGGTGTCGGCAGTACCGCTGTCGCCTTGCTCGCACACCTCGGATACCAGGTCGTGGCCTCGACGGGCACCGCGTCCGCACGCGACTGGCTGCTTGAACTCGGTGCGCACGAGGTGATCGAGCGTTCCCAGACCGCGGCCGCAGCCAAGCCGCTTCAGAAGGAACAGTGGGCTGGCGCAGTGGATTGCGTCGGTGGCGACACGCTGGCCTACGTGCTCAGCACACTGCGATACGGCGGCGCGGTCGCGGCCAGCGGAAACACCGGCGGCGCCAGCCTCTCCACCACCGTCTTTCCCTTCATTCTCCGCGGTGCGGCACTGCTGGGTATTGACTCAGTGCAATGCCCGATGTCGCGGCGCCAGCACATCTGGAACCGGCTGGCGACCGATCTGCACTCCGACACCCTGAGCACCATCGGTACCGAGGAGACGACGCTGGACAACGTGCCGGCTGCCCTGTCGCAGGTCCTGGCAGGAAAGACCGTGGGACGCACGGTAGTGCGCGTCGGCTGACACACGCACACCCGCACGTGCGGCGGTCGGCTGCTATGGCCGACCGCCGCACGCGGAGAATCCCTCACAGGTGTCCGATCACAGTCGGCTGCCGGCCTCAGTCAACGCGTTGTGCAGGATGTCGTTGTCGGCCAGTCACTTTGGTCACTTATGCCAAGCATCTCCCTGGCGCGGTGGGCGTGTTGCGCTCTCGGGAGGGCCGTGGCGCCGACAGGCCATCGGCCTCGGCATCACATGACGGACGCAGCAGCGGGAGCATTCGCTCCAGGGCGACGAATAGGCAAGTCGGGTTAAATTTGCCAGAGGCTAGCGCCCGGCTCTGTGGCTCGGCGAACAGGCTAAATCAACCAGTGGGTTGGCGAGGGGCTTAGGTCGAACTTACTTGCCCGCAACATCGTCGCTGGTATTCCCAAAGCTCACTCGGCTACCAGTAGTAGACACCGAAGAATATTTGTCTACTGCTCCGTGAGCAAAGGTAAATTTCTTGATCTGGGCACGTAAGCGCGCCGTTATCAACGATTCGCCGTGTGCTGGCAAAGTATGAAACAAGTTCTAAAACTGGAAAATATTAGTTGCATTAGCAAGCGCCTACCGCATCGACTGCGTTTGCTGGCGACGCTTCATCGATTATTTGATCTGCAATTACCTGACAAATGTGCAGGGGCGGGATTCGCTACCTCGACGGCAGCGTCAATTGTTTGCGGAAAATGACTCCGCTCAGATTGCTCTCAGGCTACGTTCCTCTTCGTCGTACATCACAAAAGCGTCACAACAGCACAACTTTGAGGGAGTGGTTCATGCACGCAATGCTGCGTCCATATGTCACGGCGGGGATCTCACTGGTGGGGGCCAGCGCCATCGCCATCAGTCCGATCAGCCCGGTGTCGACGGCGCTACCGGACATCTACGCACCTGCGCACGCCGTGTCGTCGGCCGCGGTGAACCTGGTGGCGAGTCCGGTCGACTTCTACACCGAGGTGTTCTCGCGGACGACCGTCAACCTTGGGACGCTCGCCGGCACCCTAATCGGGGACCCAGCGCCGATCCTCACCCAGGTCATTAAGAACCAGGTCGCGAATGCCAATGCTCTCATCCTCAGGTTGGCCGAAGGCGCTGGCAACCTCGCGTATGCCGTGACCGTGTTGATTCCCCAACAGCTCCGCACGGCGTCCGCCGCTCTCGCCAATGGCGATGTCGAGGGCGCGGTGAACGCTCTTCTGGATATCCCGGCCGCACTTGCGTTCCCGATTCTCGACACGATCTATGACGCGATCGTCACGCCGATCATGCTGGCGGCAGACCGGATCAACAACGTCATTCAGAACACGCCCGGCACGATCATTCTTGCGGGCGCCATCGCCATCATGGGTCCGGTGATCAGCACCATCGGCGCAATTGGTACGGCGGTACAGGGCGTCATCGACGCCGCGGGGACCGGCGACATCGTGAAGGTCGTCCAAGCGTTCGTCAACGCTCCCGGAGTGGTCGTCGACGGCTTCCTCAACGGGGGATACGGGCCGTTACTGCTGGGCTACATCCCAGCTCCGGGCATTCTGTCCGCTGTCGATAGTTCCGGTCCTATTGCCGCAGCCCTGGCGATTCGCAAGCTCATCGCGCAG
Organism: Mycobacterium sp. IDUB_39; assembly: GCF_055419205.1. NCBI lineage: Bacteria > Bacillati > Actinomycetota > Actinomycetes > Mycobacteriales > Mycobacteriaceae > Mycobacterium > Mycobacterium sp. IDUB_39. Next base: position 460,307 of record NZ_JBVAXF010000001.1, on the reverse strand, counting down.
CAGTTGGCACCGGTTTCTCAAGTGCCCTTCTCCGGTGCGGCTCTGCGCAGCGGGGTTGACGAGCTGAGTGGCGCAGCGTCGTTCGACGCCAAGAACGCGTCCCTCGAATCCGAATCCGGTCCGGCCGTCGATGCGCCGGCGGGACCTGCGGCTGAGGAGAGCGGCGCTGACGGTGGCGCTGGCGATAATGCTGGTGCCGGTGGCGAGGGCGCCGGCACGCCCGGAGGTGGCACCGACCTCGGTGGCGGCGCTGGCGAGGGTGACGGAACCGGTGAAGGCGCTGGCGAAGGTGCCGGCACGCCTGAGGGCGACGCCGGTGACGAGGGCGAGGTCAAGGGCAAGCCAGGCGGTGGCACCGACCTGACCAAGGGCAACAAAGCGGAGCCCGGCAAGACCGGTACGACGTCCACTCGCCAGGACAACGATCCGTCGCAGGTCACCACCACCCCCACCACCGCAGGCGACCCGGCCGTCAATGTCGACGCCAACGAAGCGCCCAAGGGTGATGCGGGTGCCGGCGCCGGAGGCGGCGACAACACCGGTGGCGGCAGCAATACCGGTGGCGGAGGAGGCGACAGCTGACACCAGGAATCGATTAGTCCCGCTTGGCGGGTAGACGCGGTCGTCGCAACACTCTCGATATGAGAGGTTGCGGCGACCGTGTCGTTTTCAGAGCCGGCTGCAGAACTCGTGGGCTGCGCGAGTGAGAGCGGCGGGCCCACCGCGAAGGGCCTGTTCGATCGGCGTCCCGCGGGGCGTGATCTCGATGAGTTCGGCGACGCCGTGGTCGAGCAGGACTGAGGCGTCGGCGCTGACGCGGCCCGCGAAGATGACGACGGGCGTGTGGTGGCGGCGCGCGACCTGCGCGACGCCGAAAGGTGTTTTTCCGAGCACGGTTTGGGCATCGACGCTGCCCTCTCCGGTGAAGACCCAGTCGGCGTCGGCGAGTAACCCGTCGAGGTCGACGGTCTCGGCGACGACCTCGACGCCGGGTCGGGCGTCAGCCCCCCGGTATTCCAGGAACGCGAACCCCAGCCCACCGGCGGCTCCGGCGCCGGCACGCTGCGGTCGCGCACTGCCGAGGGTCACGGAGGTGACATCCGCCAGCCGCGTCAATGCCGCCTCGAGACGATCCACGTCGGCCGGGCTCGCACCCTTCTGCGGCCCGAAGACGCTGCTCGCCCCGTCGGGGCCGAGGAGCGGGGCCGTGACGTCGCAGGCAAGCCGAATGTGGGTGTCCGCGAGTCGCGGGTCCAGCCCATCCAGATCGATCCGGTGGAGGTGCTCCAGGGCGACGCCGCCCGGAGCGAGGCGAGTGCCGTCGGCTTCGGTGAACTCGGCGCCCAACGCCGACAGCATGCCCGCGCCACCGTCATTGGTCGCCGATCCGCCAAGGCCAATGAGAAGGTCGGTTGCACCGTGATCCAGCGCCGAGATCACCAGCTCACCCACACCGAAGCTGCTGGCGTCGAGAGCATTTCGCTCATGCCGCGCGACCAGCGCAATCCCGGCGGCAGCCGCGATCTCGATCACGGCAAGGCGGCGGTGCGGAATGTAGCCGTACGTGGCGGGTGTGGGGCGCCCCAGTGGATCGCGGACCTCCACCGTCACACGTTCGCCGTTGAGCGCATCGACCACGGCGTCCACGGTGCCCTCTCCGCCGTCGGCCATCGGCACGCCGACACATTCCGCGTCCGGGATGGCGGACAGGACGCCGCTGCGCATCGCGCTGACGGCCTGCGCCGCGCTCATGGACTCCTTGAACGAGTCGGGAGCGAGGACGAACTTCACCGGACGGGGGTCAGTGGCGGTTCACCGGCGAGCACCGCGGCGGCATTGTCGACCGCGAGGATGCCCATGGTGTCGCGGGTCGCCTCACCCGCACTGGCCGTGTGCGGGGTCAGAACGAGCCCCGGCGCGTCCAGCAGGGCGGGGTTCACCTGCGGCTCACCCTCGAAGACATCCAGTGCGGCACCGCGGATCTGGCCGGAGTGCAGGGCCTCGATCAGCGCGGCCTCATCGACGACGCCACCGCGGGCGGTGTTGATCAGGTACGCGGTGGGCTTCATGGCGGCCAGCGCGGCGGCGTCGATCAGGTGGCGGGTCTCGGGTGTGAGCGGTGTGTGGACGGTGACGATATCGCTGTCGGCCAGCAGGGTTGCGTTGTCGACGAACGTGACACCGTTCTCGACGCTGCCGGGGGTTCGACTGCGCGCCGACGCGATGACCCTCATGTCGAACGCTTGCGCGCGGCGCGCGACGGCCTGACCGATCCGGCCGTAACCGAGGATGCCGAGCGTGGCGCCTGCGCTGATGTCGAGGCCCACCAGCATTCGCGGACCCCACACCCAGGGCTGCTTACTGCGGATCAGCCTGTCGCCCTCGCTGATTCGGCGGGTGCAGTCGAGTATCAACGCGAAGGCGTGATCGGCCGACGCGCGGTCGAGGACCCCGGGAGTGTTGGTGACGATGACACCCGCGTCATCGGTGGCCGCCAGGTCGATGTTGTCGAAGCCAACCGCGACGTTGGCGATGACCTTCAGTTGCGGTCCGGCTGCGGCGAGCAGCTGCGCGTCGACGCGCTCGGTCAGGGTGATGACGGCGGCACTGGCGCCCGCGATACCCGCCTCGAGTTCTGCGCGGCTCGGCGGCGCCTCGGCCCCGATCCGCAGCGGCGCTCCGAGTGAGTGCAGGTGATCCATCGCGCGGTCGGTGAGAAGCCGTGACACATAGATCATTCCGGTCACGTGAGGACTCTCCTTGTAGTGCTTCGTGGTTTCTGGGTCGACGGTGCGAACGTGTCGATGGACTCATCCAGGGTGCTCAGCGGCACCGTCCCCGTGACGTCGGACCAGACCTGTCGGTAGTGCTGCCAGCGCTGGGCCACGATGGGCCGCCATTCCGGGCGGGGGCGCACCAGCCGGGCCTGCGGTGGCGCGACGACGGTGCCCTCGAGCATCTCGACGCACATCGCGGCCGCGCCGATGGCGGGCAGGTGACTCTCGTCGACAACGAGGATGTCGCGGTCCAGCACGTCTGCGAGTAGCTGCGGGAGTTCGGGTTCGAAGCCGAAGGCGCCACTGGCGTACAGCGTGCGCTGCTGGTCCCCGATACACGACTCGACGATCATCCTGTCGGCGAACAACACCCCCTCGACGACACCGCGGGCGGCGGCCGGTGTCGCGGGATCGGGTATGTCACCGCGCATCGCGGTTCGGGGCTCGGCGAACCACAGTGGGCCGCGTTCCGGGCGGGTGTGCGGGATGAAGACGGGGGCGTCGGCCATCTGATCGGGGCGGGCTCCGAAGGCGGTCCCCACCAACGCCGCCACCGCGATATCGCCCTGGCCGTAGCCCAGTCGTGCGGCGCCGTCGGCCAGCGCGTCGCCGCCGTTGATGACACCGTTGATGAGCCACCGGCCGGCCCGGACGTCGACGCGTTGCAGCGCCTTGGCGCGGGGGTCGGGAACCGCGAGCGCGTTGGACACCACGTGTGTAGTGCCCATGATGAGCAGCGGGCGGCCCCCGGGCTCCGTTCCCAGCGCATAGGACGCGGCCGGGGTGTCGCCGGACCCGACGAGCACGGGAATGCTCTCGGGCAGGCCCAGCCTCGCGGCGGCAGCAGCGGTCAGCGGGCCCAGAACGCTCAGCGACGGCAGCACCGGTGGTAGTTGCTCGGGTGGAATTCCCAGCTGCGCAACCACATCGGTCAGCCAGCGGCAGGATCCGTCGGTGCTGGCCATCAGCCCGGTGTAGGAGGCCTGGGTGGGGTCGATCGCGCGCTGCCCGGTCAACCACTGCCCGAGCCAGGTGCCGGCGAGGCCGAATGTGGCTGCCGCTGCGGCAGCTTGGGGCTCGATGCTCTGGAGCAGTCGGTGCGCCGCCCCCATCGCGGTGGCGGGCATCAGGTGATTGCCCAGCAGCCGACGATGCGCGGGGGACAGCGCGGCGATGAGCTGCTCGGTGGGCTCGGCGAGCCCGGGGTGATCCCAGGTGACGCCGGCGACCAGTGGCTCGCCGGCCGCGTCGAGCAGCAGCGCGGTCGGGCAGTGGGTGTCCATCCCGACACCGCGCACGTCTGCGGTGTGTGGGGCCAGTTCGCGTACCGCTGCAGTGACGCTGGTTCGCCATGCCGACGGGTCGGCCCGCCCGGCCCCGGCCCCGCGTGCTGCGGGATGCGGGACCCGGGACCGGGCGACAACCGTGCCGTCAGAGGCGAGAACCACAGCCTTGGTGGCCGATGTGCCGACGTCGATTCCGAGGTATGTCACCGGATCGGCGTCCTGATGATGCTGTTCCCAAGGCATTCGAAACCCACTCCTTCGAGGGTTGCGCACGGTTCTGATCGGCTGTGCGGAAATGGCTTTCGGTCAGTCGAGCAGCTTGGCGGCGACCTCGGGGCTGTCGCCACCGTGGATGACGGCCTTGAGTGCGGCGACCATCTTGCCGGGATCCGGTGCCTGCCAGATGTTTCGGCCTGCGGTCATACCGTGGGCGCCAGCCTCGACGACGGAGGCTGCCTGCTTGAGCACGTCCAGGGGGCTGTTGGCGGGCGCGCCGCCGGCCGCGACCACGATGGCCGGGGTGCCCTCGACGACCTTGGCGAACTCGGCCGTGGAGCCGGTGTACCAGGTCTTGACGATATCGGTGCCGAGCTCGGCCGCGGCGCGGGAGGCGTAGAGCACCGATTCGGTGGAACCCTTGCGGTCACCCCACATCTCGCCCGAGGGGTAGGCGTGGCACACGACGGGAAGGCCCCAGGTGTGCGCCTCCTCCACGACGCGGGTGAGCATCTCGAACATGGCGACCTGGTTGGAGGAACCGGCCGAGATGCCGACCGCGACGGCGTCCGCACCGAGTCGCACGGCGTCCTGCACGGTGGCGATCGTGGCGTCGTAGGTGGGGTGGAACTCGACGGAGAACATCGAGGCCTTGAGGATCCAGGGCAGGGGAGCGCGGTTGCCACCGAGCAGCGGACCGGCCAGGCCCTTGGTGATGGTGACGGCGTCGGGCTCACCGTCGGCGATGCTGGCGAAGGTCGAACCGATCGTGGCCAGCCGGGGCGCGACGCCGCGGGGCACGGCCTGGTCGAGGGCGACGGTGACGGTGCGGCCGTCTGCGGCGAAGAGCCGGCGCAGCCGGAGGTTTCGTCCGAGTCCGGCGGTGGTTCCCGTCGGGTTGATGTCGAAGGCGGGGGTGAAGGTGGCGGTCATGCCTACTGCTCTCCTTGTGTGGTGGGACGGGCCGAGGGTTGGGTCTGCGGGTCAGGCCCAGGGATTGACGCCGACACGCATGTCAGCGCCGGAGCCTGCGAGGGTGAGGGCCTCGACGGCTTGGTCGAGCGGCAGCTGGGTGCCGATCAGTTCGGCGACCGGTAGCTGTCCGGTTGCGACCATGGGCGCGACGGCGTGGAAGCCGTCGAGTCGGCACGACGAGGCGCCGACGATGTTCCATTCGTTGTAGTGCACATCATTGGCCGAGACGGCCAGGTCGGCGTCGGCGCCGAACCCGGCGAAGACCGACACGCTGGCGCCGGGTGCCAAGCAGCCCAGATACGGTGTCAGCGCATCGATTCGGCCGATCGCCATGACCAACACGTCGATACCGCCGTCGCTGAACGCGTTGAGCTGCTCGGCCGCGTCCGGGCCGGGCTCGAGGACCAGATCGGCTCCGAAACGGGTTGCCATCGCGCGTCGCCCGGCGATCGGGTCGATGGCGGCGACCCTCTCCACGCCGAAGCTCTTGGCCAGCCCGGTGTGGATCAGTCCGAGCGGGCCGCAGCCGACGATCAGCGCGGTCTCGGCGCGCGACATGTTCGCGAGCTTCTGTCCGTTGTAGGCGCACGCGACGGGTTCGATGATCGCGGCCTCAGCGGCCGAGACGCCGCGGACCGGGACCAGGTTCTGTCGTGCGACGGCCGGCACGTGGACGAACTGGGACAGGCCGCCGGTGAGCTGGTAGCCGAACGCCTTTCGGTTGCGGCAGATGTTCTCGTGTCCCTTGCGGCAGGCCGCGCACTCACCGCAGGTGACCAACGGGTAGACGGCGACCTGATCGCCCATCGCCACACCGTCGGGCAGCGGGCCGTTCGCGTCGACCACGGTGCCGGCGAACTCGTGACCCAACACGGTCGGGAAGGTGACGTTCTTCTGCTTGCGGCCCTCGTAGATGCGAACGTCGGTGCCGCACAACAGTGCAGCGTCGACGCGAAGGAGAACGTCACCGGGTTCCAGGGTGGGGACCGGCACCTCCTCGATCCGCAGATCGTTCGGCTGGTGCAGCACGGCCTGGCGCATCGTCGTCTGCCCGGAGAGCGGCGCCGACTGCGTTGCGGTGGCGGTGTCCGACGTGGTGGTCACGGTTGGTTGCCTTTCACATTGGTGGGCTCGGCGAGAGCTCGCAGGGGTTGGACGAGTTCGACCTGTGCCCCGGTCTTGCGCAGTTCGTCGAGGGATGTCGGGTCGGCGTCGTCGTCGGTGATCAAGCGCCACCGCGCCGGTGTCGGTGACCAGTAGTTGAACTGGTCGGTGCTGACCTTGCGGCGATCGGCGACGACCACGATCTGGCGCGCCCGCTGCATCATCAAGGTCTTGAGACGGCTCTGCTCGAGTGTTCGTGATGCGACGCCGTACTCCGGATGCACGGCGTCGGCGCCGATGAAGGCGTAGTCCGCGACGACGGAACCGAGCATGTGCTCGGCCTCGGGTCCGCTGACTGTCTGGTTCACGGCGCGCAGCCGTCCGCCGAGGACGACGACCGAGACGTCCTCGTTGCCGAGCAGGACGTTGATGGCTCCGATGCCGTTGGTGAACACCGTGACGTCCGCGGCGTCGAGGTGGCGTGCGACGAACTCGGTCGTGGTGCCGGCGTCGAGGATCACCACGGCGCCGTCGTCGACCAGTTCGGCGGCGTGCCGGCCGATGGCGTCCTTCTCGGCGGTGAACTCCAGATGCCGCTGGTGAATCGAGAGCTCGGCCGGGCCGGTCAGGGCGACACCGCCGTAGGTGCGGGTGATGTGGCGGTCCTGGTGCAGCCGACTCAGGTCTCGCCTGACCGTGGCGAACGAGACGCCGAACCGGTCGGCGATCTCCTCCACGCTGAGTGCGCCGGACTCGACGGTCTGCAGCAGCTGAAGGATCTGCTCCCGCCGCTTCGCGCCGCGGACATCCCGGCGACGCGCGACCAGTTCGTCGTCACCCGTGTCGTTCGTCAGATCCTCGTTGCTCACAGTGACCGAAGTTACATGCGCGATGTGCGCAAGTCAACCTTAGATGCGTGAATCGATCATCTTGTGAACACGAAGCCCCCACCTTGTGATCGAGTGCGCATGCAAGCACGCAAAAGATCGGGTCTTGACAATAGAAATGATTGGTTCAATCATGTACGACGAGGATCCTGATTGTGTCGCGCACCACAGCCACGCTCAACCAGCGTCCGCTTCTCACCCCGCGGTGAGCGAAACAATCAAACAGTCCAACTTGGAGACACAGATGACTAGCATTCCCGCTACGAAATCGGAACCCGCCGACCCCGGCCCCGCAGGCATGACCCGCGCCACCAAGGTGCGGTGGGCTGTCGCGGTGTTCTGCGCGGTCGGCCTCGCGATCAACTACATCGACCGGTCGGCGATCTCGGTCAGCCTGCCGTTCATGACCGAGGACTTCCATCTGACGCCCACCGAGAAGGGCCTCATCCTGAGCGCCTTCTCGTGGAGCTACGCGTTGATGCAGATTCCGGCGGGCCGGCTCATCGACAGGTTCGGCGAGCGCGTGATGTTCGGCGCCTCGGTCCTGGTGTGGTCGCTGTTCACCGCCGCCACCGCGGGCGTCTCGAGCTTCGCCGCACTGCTTGGCCTGCGGCTCGGCCTGGGCGTGGGCGAGGCCGGTGCCTACCCGGCCGCCGCCAAGACTGTGTCGCAATGGTTCCCGCTGCGACTGCGTGGCCGTGCCACCTCGGTCTACGACAGTGGTGCCCGCATCGGCAGCGCCGCGGCGACGCCGCTCATCGCGCTCATCATCGGCGTGTTCAACTGGCAAGCGGCGTTCCTCTTCGCCGGTGGAATCGGCATTCTGTGGGCGATCGGCTGGTGGGCCTGGTACCGGCGGCCGGAGAACAAGGCCGGGGTCAACGAACTCGAGATGGAGATCATCCACGAGAGCCACCGCGAGCAGAGCGCCAACAACCTGAACCCCGACGCCAAACCGATGAGCATCGCCGAGCTGTTCAAGCAGCGCACCGTGTGGGGCATGATGCTCGGCTTCTTCTGCCTGAACTTCATGATCACCTTCTTCCTCACCTGGTTCCCGTCATACCTGGTGGAGGAGCGCGGATTCGACCTCCTCAAGCTCGGCGCCTTCGGCATGATCCCGCCACTGGCCGCCATCCTGGGCAGCTGGGCCGGCGGACTGGTCGGCGACTACCTGCTGGAACGGGGATGGTCGTTGAACAAGGTTCGCAAGACCTGCCTGGTGGGCGGCATGCTCGTCTGCTCGGTGATCGCGCTGGCCGCGGTCGCACCCGAGGCGTGGCAGGCGCTGGTGCTGATGTCGATCTCGTATGCGGCGGCGGCATTCACCATCGTCTCCATCTGGTGCCTGCCCGCTGACGTGGTCGACTCCAGCACCGTCGCCAGCCTCGGCTCGACGCAGAACTTCTTCTCCAACATCGGAAGTGCGCTGAGCCCCATCGTGATCGGTGCGCTCTACGGCGCCACCGGATCGTTCACGGTGCCACTGCTGCTGACCGCCGCGGTCGTCGTCGCCGGTGCGTTGTGCTTCGGCCTGATGATCAAGAAGGTCGAGCCGATCCGTCGCCCCGAGTGGGACGCCGCGACGACCTGAAGCTGACAAAGAGTGGACGACGGCCTTCGCCCTGTGGCGGGGGCCGTCGTCTTGTCTAGGTCTTCCCAGGCGGGTCGATAGGCTCCGATCGTGATCACCCTGGACCGGCTCGTCAACGTGCTGGGTGGGTACGGCGTCGTATCGCAGCTGGGTTCGGTGCCGCGATCGACCGAGCTGCGCAGCGTCGTGATCCCCGAGGCCGGCGTCTTCGGGGACGTCGTGCTGGGCATCGGGGCGCGGACGGTGGAGGAGGCGCTGCAGTGGGCGGTGGCCGCGGGTGCCAAGGCGGTACTGGTCCGCGCCGCCGATCAACCGCCAGCCACCAGCGTCGCGGTGTTGTACGTCGACCCGGCCGTCCCGTGGAGTGAGTTGGCGGCCGTCGTCTACGGCCTGGTCCTCGAGGGTCGTGAGACCGAATCGGGCCGCGGGCCCACCGACTTGTTCGCCCTGGCCGACAGCCTCGCCGATGCGATCGGCGGCGCGGTGGTCATCGAGGACCGCCGCGCCCGGGTGCTGGCGTACTCGCGGATGCAGACCGATGCCGACCTCGCCCGCATCCAGACGATCCTGGCGCGGGCGACACCCGAACCGTTGCGCGCGGCGCTGGAACGGCGCGGCGTCGACACCCGGTTGTCGACGTCGGACGAACCCTTCTTCGTCGAACCCGTCACCGAGCATGGGCTGACCGGACGCATGGTGGTCGCGGCGCGCGTCGGGCGCGAACTGCTCGGCTCGGTGTGGGTGACGTGCTCGGCGGAGTTGGACGGCACGCCGCGCACCGCGCTGGCCGACGGTGCGCGCACGGTCGCCCTGCATCTGCTGCGCTCGCGGGCCAGCGCGGACCTGGAACGCCAGGTCGAGTCCGAATCGGTGATCCGGCTCCTGGAGGGCGCCGCGGACGCCGCCACCGTGGTCAGCAGGCTGGGGCTGCCGCAGGAGCGGCTGCGGGTGATCGCCGTGCGGCCCCGCATCGCCGCCGAGCCGCACACCGCGCTGCTGGTGGCATTCGAGCAGGCAACGGCGGGTTTCGGGTGGTCGCGACCCGGTCGCAGCGCGGTTGTCGACAACGCCGTCTACACGGTGCTGCCTGCGGAGTCCGCCACCCAGGCCCGGCTCTGGACCACGCGACTGGCGACGGCGCTGCCCCCGGCTGCGACGTTGTGTGCGGGCATCAGCGGCGAGGCGACGGCGGTCGAACTGGCCACCGCGCGTCGCGAGGCCGACGAGTGCCTGGGCCTGCACGAGGCGAACTCCTCGCGCATCGATCCGCCGGCCTATGACGAGTCGTGGGACGACATCCTGCTGCAGCGGCTACGGACGGCGGCGGGATCTGGGCGCAGCCCGACGCGTGGGCCGGTCGCCGCGCTGGTCCGCTACGACGAGGAGCACGGCACGCTGTTCGTCGCGACGCTGCGGGGCTGGCTGGAGGCTCAGGGTGACGCCGCGCAGGCCGCCATCCGGCTGGGTGTTCACGAGAACACCGTGCGGAATCGGCTGCGCAAGATGTTGGAGATCGCTCCGCTGGACCTCGATGACCCGGACAAGCGGCTCGCGATGATCATCCAGCTCGCAACTGTGGCATCGCCACAAAACCCCACCGCCTGATTGTCGCTCCAGCCCAGTCGGCGTTGCTCAACTAGGACCATCATGGTTTGGAAGGAGTACTGGCTGAACAGGGAGGTTCGTGGTGGCGGGCGCCGAGCGTATCGACGGGGGACCCCGGTCGGTAATCGTGGTGGGCGCGGGCATCGTGGGCCTCTCGACGGCGTGGTTCCTGCAGGAGCGTGGCGTCGAGGTCACGGTCGTCGATCGCGCGGGTGTGGCCGCGGGTGCGTCCTGGGGTAACGCGGGCTGGCTGTCACCGGCGCTGACGATTCCGCTCAACCAGCCGGCGGTGCTGCGACATGGACTGCGCTCGCTGCTGGATCCCGCTGCGCCGCTGCACATTCCGCTCAAGGCCGACCTTGGGCTGGCCGGCTTCCTTGGCCGCTTCGCGCTGAACTGCCGGACCTCACGCGCTGAACAGGTGATTCGCGCCAACCTGCCGCTGAACGAGGAGTGCTTCGAGGCCTTCGACGTGCTCACCAACAACGGTGTCGACGCGCCCCGGACCGAGGCGTCGATCACCGCGTTGTTCGAGAACGACCACCAGGCCGACGAGCTGCGCCGTGAGCTGCAGGACCTGCGGCACGCCGGTCAGTCCGTCGAGGTCACCGAGCTGACGGAAGATGAACTGCGCGAACGGGTTCCGCTGGCCTCGGGTGCGGTCAACGTCGGGCTGTCCATCGACCATCAACGCTTCGTCGACCCGGGCAGGTTCGTGACGGCGCTCGGAGACGCGGTCGCCGAACGCGGTGCCGAGATCCGCCAGCTGCAGGTCACCGATGTGTATCCGGTCGGCAATCGAGTCGCCGTGCACGGACTCTGCGGAGCGACGCTGCATGCCGACGCCGCCGTGATCGCGACCGGAGCGTGGCTGCCGGCACTGGCGCGGCGATGGGTGCGAGTGGGGGTGCGGGCCGGCCGCGGCTACTCCTTCACGGTGCCCGTCGACCGCCCGATGCTTGGACCGGTCTACCTGCCCACCGTGCGCGTGGCCTGCACGCCGTACCAGGGCGCCCTGCGGGTGGCGGGAACAATGGAGTTCCGCGACCCCGACGACCCGGTGATGCCGGCGCGGGTCCGTGCCATCGCCGATTCGGCCGCCGGGCTGCTCGAGGGCGTGCGCTGGGACGATATGCACGACGTCTGGGTCGGCCCACGACCCGTCACCACCGACGGCCTGCCAGTGATCGGGCAGGTGGACGCGGGCGTCTACGTCGCAGGCGGCCACGGCATGTGGGGCCTGGCGCACGGCCCGATCACCGGCCGTCTACTGGCCGAACAAATCACCACCGGAAAGCAGTCCGACGCGCTCGCCGCGTTCGAGCCCCTCCGGTAGGACCTCACCCACAGCTGTCAGGGGCGGTGTGCACAACACCCGCCCCTGACGGCAAACCCCTACAACAAGGAGATTTCAATGACCACTGCTCAAGGCGTCTGGCTCACCCCCGCGGCACACGATCGCCTGCGCGAAGAACTCACGACGCTGCAGAAGTGGGCCGTCGACGTCACCGACTCCGCCGACACCGATGCGGTCGCGGTACGGCGTGCGCAGCAGGCTCGGATCCAGCAGATTCACGAGATGTTGGTCAGCGCCGTGATCGGTGAGGAGCCGCCGAACGACGGGATCGCCGAACCGGGCATGGTCGTGACGGTGGGCTACGCCGGCACCGACGACACCGACACCTTCCTGCTCGGCACCCGCGGCGCGGATTACGGCGATATCGAGGTGTACTCGCTGAACTCCCCGCTGGGGGCGGCGATCAATGGTGCGCGGGTGGGCGATACCCGCAGCTATCAGCTGCCCAACCTGGCGACACAGGACGTCACACTGCTGCGGGCGGTGCCGTACGGGCTGCACGACACCGCGGGCCCGCGCTCGGCGTAGCGTGGGTTTTCCGTGGTGAGGCCGTCACGCGGTGGGCTGAGACGACGCTCACATCGCATGCGCAGTAACGCGCAGCGAGCGCCGAGCGAAGACTAAGCCAGGGGAGAGACAAACTTTTCCCGCAACGGGAACGGGTAAGCTTTTAGCTTGTCTTACTGTTGTAACGCAGAGGCTCGGCGAATAACGTCGCTGCCAAACGAGTGACGAGACTTCGCTGAATGTCGGCGGTGCCGTCGGAGGGTGATAGAGAATGTCGTTGACGACGAAGGTCATTGTTGGCTGTGGCGGCGCGCTGGTGTCGGTGTTCGCGAGTGCAGGAATTGCCTCCGCGGCCCCCGATGTCGAGGCAATCGTGAATTCCACATGCACCTACCCGCAGGTGATGGCGGCGCTGCAGTCGCAGGATCCCGCCGCGGCGGGCCAGCTCACCGGTAGCCCGATGGCTGTGGGCTTCTTGCAGAAGCTCGTTGCCTCGCCGCCGGAGGGTCGTCGCAGCATGATCGCGCAGATCCAGGCGTACCCGCAGCTCAACTCCTACACCGGGTTGATCAACTCGGTCGCGGGTTCCTGCAACAACTTCTGACAGGCAGTTCCACGCCTGAGTGCTGATGCGCGCTCGGCGGCGTCGTCATACTTGACGACGCTGCCGGGCGCGTTTCGCTGTCCGGGTGCGCTATGTGGCCACTTCGGGGATATTTGCGTCCGATAACATCGCAATTGCCGCCCACCCGTGACGAAGGAGAGCCGTGTGCTCCGCGCTCTGGCACTTTCCGTGACTGTCGCCGCAATCGCGATGTCGAGCGCGGTGATCGCAGCGGCAGATCCGCAACCCAGGCCCACCACCTACGCCATCGGCAAGTGCATCACCGCCGAACAGCCCGCTCAGCCCGAGCCCGAGCGATTCGACTACAACTGCGACAGCACCGGTGTGCTGCAAGACATGGTGTGGACGTCGTGGGATGCCAAGGGCGCCAAGGGTAAGGGTACCGACGACTCGTTGGAGTGCCAGCCCAACTGCGCGCAGGGCACCCGACTGACCAACCCCGTCGTCGTGCACGCGTGGAACCCGCAGCCGGCAGCCAGTTCCTCCAAGTGCCCACGCGGGTTCCTGTTCTACACCGATATGACCATCGCCTATCCGGATGGCGTGCCCCCGTGGATCAAACCCGACACGACGTGGGATGTCGGAACCGACTTCGTGACCATCGACGGCATGCCCGCGGTGCACTTCTCCGGTATGAAGCCCAACTGCCGCCTGTTCTAGGTCTGTGCGGGTTCGGGTTCGGTTGCCGACGACGCACGCAGCATGAGCCGGGTGGGGATCAGCAGACGGGTGCCCTCCAACGGAGGGAGATCGCAGTCTGGCTCCTCGCGGGCGATCAGTTCGGTGAGGATGCGCACTGCCTGAGCGCCCATATCCCTCGGATGCAGATGAACGCTCGTCACCGGTGGGTTCGTGACGCGAAGGATCGTGCTGTCGACTGCGCTTGCCAGGGCAAGATCGCCGGGCACCGACACGTGAGCCGCCCGCGCCGCGTTGAGTAGCGCGATCGCGCAGCCATCCGAGCTGGTGTAGACGGCGTCTGCCGGAAACGGCCCGGCACGCAGCGAATCCAGTGCTCGGTCCATCTCCATTGGCGACATGTCCGACACCGCGAACACGGCCGGGGGCACCTCGTGCTCGGTGCACCACTGACCGTAAGCGTCGACGATATCGCGGATGAAGGACCGTGAGGACGTGTCGATGATGAGCGCGGGACGCGAGCAACCCTGGGCCACAAAGTGATTCATAACCTCCCGGGTGGCGTTCGCATGGTCGTTGTCGATGACGAACGAGGGGGCGCCCGCTGCGACCACAGGCTCACCGGTGGTGACGACCGGGTATTTGGCGGCGAAGGAGGACTGCAGCGCCTGTTCGGAGCCCTTGGGGTCAACGATGATCATGCCGTCGAGCCCGAATCCGCCCAGCGACGAGGGGTCAACGCCCGCCGACGTCACGATCAACGCGTACCGGGCGGCGGCGGCGGCCGCGGCGGCACCGTTGATCAGTTCCAGGAAGTACTCCGACTCGGATGTCGGCACCAGGCCACCACTTCCAGCGTCACCGTCGAGATCGGGCATCTGGATGACGAGGATTCGGCTGCGGCGCGTAACTAATTGTTGGGCATGGGGATTGGCGGTGTACCCGAGCCGCTCGGCGACCTCGAGGACACGCTTGCGCGTCTTGTCTGCCACGCGGCCACGGCCATTGAGCACGTGGGACACCGTTGTCATTGAGACGTCGGCCTCGCGTGCCACGTCCTTGATGTTCGCCACGTGCCTCCCTGAATCCGCTCTGGTGCTCGTCGTCACATTTGGGTCTTGACCCGCATCAGATCACTGCATTATGGTTTCATACCAGCAGAGCCAAAACCTTTTGTCAAACTCCGTCTCGTCAGTCGGTCCGCAACCGGCCCCTAGTGGTGTCAGTCGAATGCGGACCTCTTTTTCTGGCCGATGCCAAAAGGTTTTGCCAAACTTGAGGAGCGACGTGATGAGCAGTGGGATCAGCGTGAGCGGCCACACCGTGCCGGCGCTGGATGCGAACACCGAGGCAGTGCGCCGGCTCTTTGCCTGCCAGCCGCGGCTCGTCGCCGTGGAATCGGCGTTGCACGCCATCCCGGGGATGCAGCGCAACCAGGTCCTGACGTCAGGTCCGACGTTGCCGTTCGAGCGCTACACCGGGGGGCAACGCGAAGCCCTGCTCGGCGCGGCGATCTACGAGGGATACGCCTCCAACCGTGCCGAAGCCGAACGTGCCTACGCCGCTGGTGAAGTCGTGGTCAGCGGTTGTCAGCAACTCGGTGCGGTCGGCTCACTGGCCGGGGTGACCACGGCGTCCATGCCGGTTGTGGTCGTCGAGGATCCGATGACCGGCGACCGGGCCTATTGCACGCTGTATGAGGGCGATGCGGTTGACCGCCTGAATTACGGCGTCTACACCGCGGCCACCCGCGAGAATCTGGACTACCTGCACGACCACGTCGGGCCGGCCCTCGACCGTGCGGTCCGGATGCGCGGGGGCGTCGAACTCAATCCGATCATCGCCCGCGCACTGACCATGGGCGATGAACTGCACAGCCGCAACACCGCAGCCACTACGCTCTTCGTCCGCGAACTCCTTGGTGTGCTCGCCGACCTGTCTGCGGACGATGCCCGCGTACTCGCCCGGTACCTCTTCACTGGCGACTACTTCTTCCTGCGTCTCGCGATGGCCGCGGCCAAGGTCATGGCCAACACCATGCGCGGGGTTCGCGGCTCCAGTGTGGTCACCGCGATGGCGTTCTCCTGTGCGGAGTTTGGCGTCCAAGTCGCCGGCACCGGGGATCAGTGGTTCTGCGGTCCGCTTCCCACCTTCGAGGCGACCAAGCTCCAACCGGGTTTCACCGCGGATGACATGGAGTTCATGGGTGGCGAGAGTGTCATCACCGAGGTCGTCGGGCTAGGCGGAGTCGCGCAGGCGGCGGCACTTCCGCTGCAGCGATCCAGCGGAGGCAGTGCCGCAGCAATGATCGCGCGGACGACCCAGATGTATGACATCTGCGTCGCCGAGCATCCCGACTTTCGCATCCCAGTGCTCGACTATCGCGGTACACCAGTGGGTTTCGACGTTCGTGTGATCGCCGAGACGGGCATTACCCCCGTCCTCGACATCGGGATCGCCGGTGTGGGCGGAGGACAGATCGGCGGTGGCGTCGCTCGCGCGCCGCTTGAGCCGTTCCTACTGGCAGCCGAGGCGCTCGCCAAGCAATAGCCAATTCAGCAATGCCCTCAGCCACATCGCTGTGGGACTCGATATCACAAGGAGATAGCTGCATGACTGACACCGTGTTCGAACGTAACGACACGCTGTATGGCCTTGACCCGGAGCACACGCGGGTCGCGGAGGAGCTCCGTGCCAAGGGCGTCAAGTACGCGATGGCGAACTGGATTGACGTGCTCGGCCGGCCAAAGTCCAAGATCGTGCCGCTGACCCACTTCGCGGATCTGGTCGCAGGTGCCGAGCGCTATACGCCACGTGGGTTCGGTGGTATCGGCAGCATGAACCCCACCGAGGATGAGGTCATCGCGGTGCCGGACCTCAGCACGCTGAAGATCCTCCCCTGGGATCGGCAGTACGCCTGGATGCTCGCCGATATGAGCTTCGGTGGGCGTGAACCATTCGCGCTGTGCCCTCGTGCGGCGTTGCGGTCACAGGTCGAGGCGGCCGCCAAGATGGGCTACTCCGTGCATCTCGGGGTGGAACCGGAGTTCTACGTGTTCCGCCCGGAGTCACTCGAGGGCGACAACGACCGTCTCATCCCGATCTCGCCCAGCGGTTCGCTCAAGCCGTCGCCAGCCTATGACGTCGAGGCGACATTGGATGCCTCGGAATTCCTGGACAAGCTCGTCGGCTACCTAAGCGAACTCGACTTCGGCGTTTACGCATTCGGCCATGAAGGCGGTGACGGTCAGTACGAACTCAGCATTGGACACGCGCCGGTCATGGAGATGGCCGACCGGATGACCCTATTCCGGTTCGCGGTCAAACAGGTCGCCAAGGAATGCGGACTGCTAGCGACCTTCATGCCCAAGCCATATGCCAGCATGTGGGGATCGGGCGCGCACCTCAACATGAGCCTGGTCAACCTGGACACCGGTCGCAACGCATTCCGCGCTGACGACACCGCCGGGCAGTGGACTCAGGAGACCTACCAGTTCGTCGCGGGGGTGCTCAAGCACGCACCGGCCTTCACCGCGTTGGGCAATCCGACCACCAACTCCTACCGCCGGCTGACCCCGCGGCTGGCGGATGGTCAGATCTCCTGGGCGCCAACGCGGGTCAGCTACGGCTCCAACAACCGCTCCTGCACGGTCCGCCTGCCACAGAACCGGCCGTGCATCGAGTACCGCGCCGCAGACAGCGCCGCGAACTACCACTTCGCCTCGGCGTTGATGATCGCCGCGGGGCTCGAGGGAATCCGGGAGGGCCTCGATCCCGGTGCGCCAATGGAGAACGCATCGCATAACACCGACGCGCCGTCACTGCCGCGGACGCTTCTCGAGGCGATCGAGGCGTTCCAGAAAGATCCATTGGTGCACGACACGTTCCCGGCGGCGTTCGTCCGCGAGTACACCGAGATGAAGCTCAAGGAGTGGGAGGGCGACCACCTGCTGGTGTCGGACGCCGAGCGCGGAAGGTACCTGCTGGAGCTATGACAGTCGTCGGCGTTGTCTCTGGGTTGGGTCCCGATGGCTTCCTGATGAGCCACCGGAACTACATCGATGCGATCGTCGCTGTCGGTGGTTCACCGATCATGATCCCCGCCATGGTGGATCCGGACGACGCGTTGAAGCTGACCGAGCGAATCGACGCCCTGCTGTTGCTTAGCGGCGGGGATATTCATCCCCGCCGCTACGGCGACACAGTACGTGCCACTCTGCACGGCGTCGACGAGCAACGCGACGGCGTCGAGCTAGCCATCGCGCAGGCGGCAATGCGACGGGGGATAAAGGCCTTTGGAGTGTGTCGTGGGGCGCAACTACTCGCGGTCGCGCACGGGGGCCGGCTTGCCCAGGACCTGTTGGCCCTCGGGATGAACAAGCACATGGTCGACACCATCGACGGTGAGTACGCATCGATAATTCACCCCATTGAAATCAAGGAGGGCACTCTCGCCAGCTCGATCTTCCCCAATCTCACCAAAGTGAATTCGCAGCACCATCAATGCATCTCTGACACCGGTTCGCTGCTGGCGACCGCGTGGAGCCCCGACGGAGTTGTCGAGGCAGTCGAAGGCGAGAACTGTTTCGGTGTGCAGTGGCATCCCGAACTGATCTACACCGAAAATTCAGAACACCTCAAGCCATTCGAATGGCTCGTCCGAAAGTGACAACAACGGCATGGAAGACAAAGGCGTCGAGACTGCGATCAAGGACCGATTCTTACAAGTAGAGAAGCACGGGATCGAGTACATCCCCGAAGACGAGCGACGTTCCCGCCCTAGCAATTTGTACGTCCTGCTGCTTGGCGGCAGCATGACGTTCGGATTGTTCATCATCGGCTGGTACCCGATCGCCTTCGGTTTGGGATGGTGGTCGGCGGCGACGTCCATCGTCTTCGGCTCAGCCGTGGGAGCGGTATTCCTTGGGCTGTCCGGCCTGATGGGCCCACATTCGGGAACCAACAACCCGGTGTCCAGCGGTGCCTACTTCGGGGTCGCGGGGCGATTGATCGGCTCGTTCCTCGAGGCAACGGCGAGCCTGGCGTTCGCGGCCATCTCGATCTGGACCGGTGGCGACGCCCTGGCGTCGGCGTTGATCCGCTACTTCGCCATCCAGGACAACGAGGCGGTACGACTGGGCGCGTATGCGGTTCTCAGCATCATCGTCACCGTGATCTCCGTCTATGGCCACCACATCATGATGAGCTCGCTGAAGTTCATCCTGCCCACAGCCGGGCTGTGCATGATCATCGGGTTGTTCGTCTACAGCAAGGATTTCGACGCCTCGTACCAAGGTACCGGGAGCTACGCGTTCGACTCGCACCTGGTCACGTGGCTGATCTCCGCGCTGCTGTGCGCGGCCACCGTGTCGTCGTATGCCGCCTACTCCGGTGACTGGACGCGGCACATCTCGCCGAAGAAGTTCTCCGACCGCCGGATCGTGTTCACGCTGTTCATGGGTGGCATCTTCGGTATGGGCGTGTGCTTCCTGTGGGGTGCCTTCACATCAGCCGCCGCGTTCAACGCCGCGGCCGCCGACGCCGAAACCCCATTCGTCTTCGGCATCGTCGAGATCGTGCCGCTGTGGTACATCCCGTTCCTGCTGTACCTGGGACTGGCATCGGGCACGACGCAGGCCGTCATCAACACCTACGGGACCGGGCTGGACACCAGCGCCATCATTCCTCGGTTCAACCGTGTTCAGGCGACTCTGCTCGCCTGCGCCCTGGCCACCGTGCTGGTCTACGTTGGGCACTTCTATGACGCAGTTGAGAGCGGGATGGCTGTCTATCTGCAACTGCTGGTGTGCTTCTCGATTCCGTGGGTCGTCATCATCGTCTACGGCCACCTGCGTCGCCGCGGCTACTACAACGTCGACGATCTGCAGGTGTTCAACCGCCGGCAGAAGGGCGGCATCTACTGGTACCGGCGCGGGCTGAACCCACGCACGCTGGCCCTGTGGACCCTTTCGGCGGCGATCGGCATGTTGTTCTCACTCAACGACGCCTTCACCGGCGCATTGGTGCCGCTGATGGGCGGCATCGACGGTGGGCTCGTCGCCTCGGGTCTCACCGCGCTCATTGGTTGTCCGATAATCGACAGGTTGTGGCCGGATCGGCCCGAGATCTTCGGTCCGGCGGCTGAGCCCCGGAGCGTGAAGGAAGCCGTACCGAGCCCCGAGTCGGAGACGGTCGGATAGCACCGTCCCCCGCCGTACCGGCACCCCGGGCCACCGCCCCATGACCACCCGGTCGTGGGGCGGTGGACTGCGTGAAGCCGCACAAAACTGGCATCGTCTGCCGACATTTTTCGTCAATCGTGCAAATGGTGCGGTAACTTGCATGCGACACACACCGACTGGCCGCAGCCGAGGAGTTCACGGTGGATGCGACACCTTTCGGGCACTACCAGCTGCAGAAGCTGCTGGGCCGGGGCGGAATGGGCGAGGTCTACCAGGCCTACGACACCAACACCGATCGCATCGTCGCGCTCAAGGTCCTCCCGCCACACCTAGCCACCGACGAGGTCTTTCAGCAGCGGTTCCGCCGCGAATCGCAGGCCGCTGCCGGTGTGAACGATCCGCACGTGGTGCCGATTCACGGGTACGGCGAGATCGACGGCAGGCTCTACCTGGACATGCGGCTCATCGAGGGTCGCACGCTGGGCGAGATCCTGGCCGAGGACAAGAAGCCGCTGGATCCGGCGTCGGCGGTGGCGGTGATCGAACAGGTCGCCGGTGCGCTGGACGCCGCGCACAAGGCGGGTCTGATCCACCGCGACGTCAAACCGTCCAACATCCTGCTCACGCCGAACGACTTCGCGTATCTGATCGACTTCGGGCTGGCCCGCACGGCCGGTGAGGCCGGTATGACGACGGCGGGCAACACGCTGGGCACGCTGGGATACATGGCCCCGGAGCGGTTCGAGGGCGGGCCCATCGACTCCCGCGCGGACATCTACGCGCTGACGTGCGTGCTCTACGAACTGCTGACCGGGGTGCGGCCGTATCAGGCGGACAGCCTCGAGCAGCAGATCGCCGGGCACATGATGTCGCCGCCGCCGCGACCGTCGGCCACCGCCGCGAGGCTGGGGGCGTTCGACGACGTCATCGCCAAGGGCATGGCCAAGAAGCCGGAGAAGCGCTATCAGACCGCGGCCGAGCTGGCCGGGGCGGCGCGGCGGGCGTTGACCGCGCCGGTGCCGCGGTCGGGCCGGACCAGCGGACGGCACATCGCACGTCCGGTCACGTCGACGAGGCGGGTGCCCTGGCGGGCGCTGGCCGCCTCCAGTGCCGCGGTGGTGCTGGCCGGGTTGTGCGCGTTCGGGGCGTGGCAGGTGTGGGGACCGCCGGGCCGCGACGGCGCGCGGCCAGTGAGCGTGGCCGAGTCCACGGTCCCGCCGGGCACGCCCGACGGCGAGGTGCCCGAGATCGCGGCGACGGTTCCCCCTGATATTCGCTCGACTGGTCGGCTGGTGGTCGGCGTGAATACGCCCTACGCGCCCAACGAGTTCAAGGACTCCTCCGGCAAGATCGTCGGTTTCGACGTCGACCTGATGAACGCCATGGCCCGTGTCCTGGGTCTGTCGCCCGACTATCGCGAGACCGGGTTCGAGAGCATCATTCCCTCGGTGACCGGCGGGAGCTTCAACGTCGGCATGTCGTCGGTCACCGACACCGCCGAGCGGGAGAAGGCCGTCGACTTCGTGACCTACTTCCAGGCGGGCACGCAGTGGGCCAAGCGTGCCGGCGGTGCGGTGGACCCGGATGCGGCCTGCGGCTTGAGGGTTGGGGTCACGTTCGCGACGATCCAGGAGACCACCGAGGTTCCGGGTAAGAGCGCCACGTGTGTCGCGGCGGGTCTGGCACCGATCGACATGGTGGTCTACACCCGGCAGGACGACCTGACCGCGGCGCTGATCGCCGGTGACATCGAGGCCATGTCGGCGGATTCGCCGGTCACCGGGTTCACGGTGAAACTCAGTGCGGGAGAACTCGATACGGCGGGCGAGATCTTCGACATGGCGCCCTACGGCTGGCCGGTGTCGAAGGGTTCGGCGCTGTCGGAGTCGCTGCGACTGGCGCTCGAGCACCTGATGAAGACCGGCGAGTACCGCACCATCGCCACGATGTGGGGTGTTGAGAAGGGCATGATCGACACACCTGTCGTGAACGGGGCGCGCGGGTAGTCCGACGTTCGCCGGGAAGTGGATCTAGCCTGGCTTGATGCTCACCGAACTGTTGGACCTGCCGGCCGGCTCATTCCGGATGGGCTCGACCGACTTCTATCCCGAGGAGGCCCCCGTCCACTCGGTGTCGGTGGCGGCTTTCTCCATCGAGCGTCATCCGGTGACCAACGCGCAGTTCGCCGAGTTCGTGTCCGACACCGGCCATGTCACCGTCGCCGAGCGTCCGTTGGACCCAGCGGACTTCCCGGGTGTTCCACCCGCCGATCTGCTTCCGGGGGCGCTGGTCTTCCAGCCCACGGACGGACCGGTCGATCTGCGCAACTGGCGGCAGTGGTGGACCTGGGCGCCCGGCGCGTCGTGGCGGCACCCGTTCGGGCCGGAGTCCTCCATCGAGGATCGACTCGATCACCCGGTGGTGCAGGTCGCCTACCCGGACGCCGCCGCGTACGCGGCCTGGGCGGGGCGACGCCTGCCCAGTGAGGCGCAGTGGGAGTACGCCGCGCGGGCCGGGGCTGAGACCGCCTATGCGTGGGGCGACGAGGTGGCACCCGATGGCCAGTTGATGGCCAACACCTGGCAGGGCCGGTTCCCGTACCGCAACGACGGCGCCCTCGGGTGGGTCGGCACCTCCCCGGTGGGGACGTTCCCGCCCAACGGATTCGGCTTGGTCGACATGATCGGCAACGTCTGGGAGTGGACCACCACGCGCTACACGCCACTACACCGGACGGACCAGCCCGCCTGCTGTCCGCCGCCCCCGCCGCCGTCGCCGTCCGGGGACCCGGCCATCAACCAGGCGCTCAAGGGCGGGTCACACCTGTGCGCGCCCGAGTACTGCCACCGCTACCGCCCTGCCGCGCGCTCGTCGCAGTCCCAGGACAGTGCCACCACCCACATCGGGTTTCGCTGCATCGCCTGAGGGGCAGTTGCGGCCGGTGATGGTCGGAACACTTGGCGCGGGGATTTCCTCACCTTGGCCCTAAAAGACGTGCGCATCCGTACTCTCTGCATGCAGCAGAATGGGGTGAGGGAGTGCTTGAGGGGGACAGGTGCAGGTAGATCCGGAGATACTGCGAGCGTTGGCCGGCCAGGTCGACAGCGCCGCCGGGGTGATCACCGCGGCCGATGTCGGTGGGACCACATCCAAGGCCGCCGAGGGACTGCCCGGCTCCACGACACAGTGGGGGGTGCGCGCCGTCGGCGAGCACTTCTCCACCGTGGCAGATCAACTCGCGCAGAATGTCACCAAGCTCGGGCAGGCCGTGCGCGGTGCCGGTGACACCTACGAGGTGACCGATGACGCGTTGGCGGGCACCCTGGACGGGTTGTTCTGAGCGATGCTGCCGTCGCGTCCCACCCTGCGGGGGTGGAACCCGGACTCCCTGACGACGTCGGCCGAGTCGATCACGGCCAAGGCCCGCGCGGTGTCGGATGCGGTGACGGGCATGGATGACGCGTGCCAGCGCATGCCCGAGACCAAGGCATGGTCGGGGCGTGCGCATGACGCGGCGTCGGCGATGTTCGGCCGGGCGAGCCGTCAGGCGTCGACGTTCTCCGCGTACGCGAATGGCGTCGCGTCGGCGCTGCGCACCGGTGCCGATGCGATCGGACCGGCGCGAACTGCACTGCTCAACGCGGCAGACCAGGTCGACGCGGGTCCGCTCAATGTCACCGACCAGTGGGTGGTCCTGATCGACCCGGTCAAGATGTCGGCCGAGGACATGGCTGAACTCGAGAAGCTGGCGCGTTCGGAGCAGGAGACGATCAATCGCATGTTGATGGCCGTCGGTGATGCCGATGACACGACGGCCAACGCGGTGGTGGCGGCGGGAGCCGAGTTCGGCTTCGTCGAGGCTGGCCCGCCGACGGACCTGGGCTCGATGATGGTCCCGGTCGCGCAGCGTCCCGGCGATGAGGTGCCGAATCCCCGCGACCCAGTAGGTGTGGTCGCGCAGGAGGCAATTCGCAACGGGGACATGTCGATTGCGGTTCGCGAGGTCGTCGAGTCCGAGAACTCCTACGGCGAGGAGGTGACGACCGTGTACATGCAGGACGGCAGCAGGCAGGTCATCACCAAGCGCGATCCGTTCGACTGGCCTAGCAAGCAGAACTTCATCACCGTCGAGCAGTTCGACAAGAACGGCAACGAGGTGTCGGAATCCAGTTCGTGGCATGACTTCGGAACTGACTGCGACTACACGACCGTCTCTTGGCCTGACGGATCGCACTGGACGATGTCGATGGATCCGACCGGATATCGGACCGCCGGTTTCACGACGGCCGATGGCAGGCATTCGGCTGTGCCTGTGGAGCTCATCGATAACATCTCATTGGTGTCGGGAGCCGGACTTTCAGGGCTGGAGAAGCACATCGTGAACGGCGGGAGCCTGCCCATGATCACGGCCTCGTCGATCGACGACATCGGCAAGGCCGCCAAGTTCGGAGGGCCCGCGCTCGGTGTTGCGACGACGGTGTTCGACATGGCGATGGCGGACTCGGGCAAGGATCGCTGTATCGCATTGGTCGCTGGTGTTGCCGGTGGCGGTGGCGGTTGGGGCGGAGCGGAACTCGGTGCGGCGGGAGGCGCAGCGGTTGGGGCCGCTGTTCCTCCCCTTTTGGCCTTGTCGGTGCCCGTTGGTGCGTTCGCGGGCGGGGTCATCGGAGCAGTCCTCGGCGCAGATCTGGGCAAGTTTGTAGGGGAGGTTGTGTGTCCGTACTAACTGTCCCTGAACCGCACGGCTGGAAGAGCGGCCAGCGCAAACTCATGTGGTCCGTGGTCGGTTTGATTGTGGCTACGGCATGGATGCTCTTCCGGGGTACCCAGGCCACAATGAGTGGTAACTACCTGACGACTGCTGTCCTGGCGGGATGGATTGCGACTTTCTGGATACCACTCGTTGCACTTGCCTGGGTGTCGTGGCGACCTACTGCGTTGCGGCCGCGTGTCGACCCGACCGGCACGACATTTAGGGCAGATATCCGAATGGGAATCGCCTTATCTGTGGCGGCGGCGTTCTTCGTGCCTTCTGCCGCACTCTTCGTGATCTTCGCTCCTCGCGGTGCGCTCGACATACCAATGTCGCGCGGCATGCAACTCTTCTCGCCGATATTGATGGCCTGTGCGTTGTTCATCGTTGTTAGTGGCCTCATTTCGATCGTCCGTCGCAGAGGTGCGGGGTTCCTTCGCTTGAGCCCGTCCGGTCTCGAGAACGCAAATGCCAAAGTCACAACGTTCGTGGCATGGGATGACGTGATCGGCGTCAAGGATTCCGTAGAGAAGCCAACACGAAAAGCAGCCGTGCTGTGTCTGAGGGATGGTGATGAAGAGATCGTTGAGGGCCTAACCGGCTACGTTCCCGGCGGCGGCTTGTACTGGATGATCCGGCATTACTGGCTACATCCCGACGATCGAACCGAACTTGTCGACGGGCGGGCGTTGGAGCGGTTGAAGGCCGGGCGGTTCAATGTCGATGACACGGACGATTCGCGAATGTGATGCCGTTGCCGGAGCCGCTGAACTGGCGTGATAGCTGGCACCGTTTGGCGTGGTTGAGCCTCGGAACTGTGGCCTTCGTGGCCTGGTTCGTCTACGTGGCCGGCCGTGCCGCTGTCAGAGGTGACTACCTGACGGCTGTTGGAGTGGGCTCGTTCGTCGGTTTCCCGATCGTGCTCGTTGGCGTGCTGGGATACGTTGCGGCGGGATGGACTTCGCTGCGTGCGAGACGTGATGCGACTGGAACGAAGTTGGTTGCCGACAAGATCTTCGAATGGTGCGGGTACTTCGGTCTTGCTTTGTTCATCGTCGGAGGAGCGGTGCTCGCGATCTTCCTGCCGCGGGACATGATCGACCTCTCCGCCACCCGCGGTTGGCGACTCGCCACATCCATCGCGCTTGTGCCCGCGGTGATCTTCGCGGTTCGCGGGTTGCTCACCGCGTACAAGCGCGGCGGCGTCGGTTACGTCAAGCTCACGCCGGCCGGCTTGGACATCGCCAACATCATCGCCAACGACATCGTCGAGTGGGACGACGTCGTCAAGGTGGCCGACCACTCCGAGGAGAAGAAAAGCCGCAAAGCGGCCGTACTCAGTCTGAGGGACGGCAGCGAGAGAGTCATCGATGGGCTGGACTTCTATGTGCCTAGGGGAGTCGGCTTGTACTGGATGATCCGGCATTACTGGCTCCATCCGGACGATCGAACCGAACTTGTTGACGGGCGGGCGTTGGAGCGGTTGAAGGCCGGGCGATTCGACGTCGAGACGGGCGATTCCAAGGCCTGACCTCTCGCGCCGAGGGGGGATGTGCCGCCGAGCTCATGTTGCACTTGCCCACCTCTGAGCGACAACGCCACTGTCCCTCAGGTCGGCGACGTACGGTGGGCCGGTGGCCAATGATGCAGTACGCGATCAAGTGACCAGTCCGGCGATTGAGCGCGTGCCAGGCACGCCGAACCTTCTGCTCGGCGCCTACGACGCGTCAACTTTGGGTTACGCGGCCCAGGAGTACTTCCTCTCCGGAACCGCGACCAGTCACGTGGCGCAGCCGTCCACCGCGGAGTACGCGACGCGCATCGTGGTCATGACGCCGACCGATCCGGCGCGGTTCAGTGGCACGGTCGTCGTCGAGTGGCTCAACGTCAGCGGCGGAATCGACGCTCCCGCAGTGTGGTTCATGGCGCACCGCGAGATCGTCCGCGCGGGCCACGCCTACGTCGCGGTCTCGGCGCAGCGCGTCGGCATCGAGGGCGGCGCCAGCATGGGCATGGACATGTCGCTGAAGACGCTCGACGCGGCGCGTTACGGCGCGCTGAAACATCCCGGCGACGCGTACTCCTACGACATCTACTCCCAGGTCGGCCGACTGGTCCGGGACCGCGCTGATGACCTTCTGGGCGGCCTCCAGCCGGAAACTGTTCTGGCGACTGGCGAATCGCAGTCGGCGCTGTTCCTGACGACCTACGTCAACGTCGTCGATCCGCTCGCGCAGGTGTACGACGGGTTCCTGGTGCACTCCCGATTCGGGCCCGCCGCGCCGCTGGACGGCTCGTCGATCTTCGACGACGACTCCGCCGATCCGCAACCCGTGCCGTTCGCCGAGGACCTGCGGGTGCCGGTTATGACGGTCATCACCGAGACCGACCTCGTCGGCGGGGTGCGGGCGGGCTATCACCTGGCCAGGCAGCCCGACGGGGACCGGCTGCGCGCCTGGGAGGTCGCGGGCACCGCGCACGCCGACAACTACACGATCAAGGTGGGGTTCATCGACTCCGGCTCGGCGCCGCTGGCCGACCTCGTCGCGGGTTACCAGCCGACCACCACCCTGATGGGCCAGGAGTTGCCGCACTGCATCAACTTCGCGCCGCAGCACCACTACGTGCTGCAGGCCGCACTGGTGGGTCTCGTCGCGTGGGTCCGCACGGGCGCGCTGCCGCCGACCGCTGAGCGGATGGATCTGACCGACGCCGAGCCACCACAGCTGGTGCTCGACGCGAACGGCCTCGCGACGGGCGGGGTGCGCACGCCGTGGGTCGACGTGCCGATCGCCCGGACCTCGGGCATCGGCAGCGCGGAACCGCTGATGGCGATGCTCTTCGGGTCCGGTGAGGTCTTCGACGCCGACACCCTCGGGCGGCTCTACCCGGGTGGTGCCGCCGAGTACCTCGAAAGGTTCACGCGGTCGTTGGATGCGGCGATCGAGGCGGGCTTCCTGCTGGCGGCGGATCGTCTGGAGATTCTGGACCTCGCCGCCGCGGCGTACCCGTAGGTCAGGCGCGCGGGGTCAGCCGAATCGCCGCGATCTTCAGGCGCGTGGCGGCCTCGGTGAACTCGGCGAGTGAGGGGACCGTTCCGGTGGTGAACTTGAAGCCCATCGAGCGCTGCGCCTTCTTGGCACCGTAGGCGGTCGCGACGCGGTGGGCGATGTCGGCGACGGTCGCCGGATCCTTGATGAGTTGACCCTGCATGGGCGTCTTCTTGCCGGCGTGCACCACCTCAGCGGGTGCTCCGTCGGCGAAGTTGTACTTCCACCCGGCTTCGAGGATCGCGTACAGGTCGCCGTCGAGGTGGTGCGCGCTGACGGGCACGGCGAAGTGTCGCCCCGACTTGCGGCCGGTGAACTCGACGACCATGAAGTCCTTGAGTGCCGAGCCGACCCCGGGGACACCGATCAGGACTCGCAGGGCGGGGTTGACGGCGCGCAGCAGCGCCTCGGGAGGATGGGACATCTCTATGGCAGCAGGCATGTCGCCACAGTAAGCACGGGCCGCGTCCTTTCAGTTCGGGTTTGCAAAAGTAGAGGTCAGACACGCGCTGGCCTCCATCAGGAAACGCCACGTACACAACCTGTTCGGCTGATGTCCTGGCTCCGGGGAGACACCGGACCGCTGTCCGTCACCGACTGGAAAGGTGGGGCTCGGACACTCGGCCGTGTCTCATCGTCCGAGTCGCCGCGCCGTACTCAAGGGAGCGGCCGTCCTGGCTGTTCTGCCCGTCGTGGGATTCTCCGGGGAACGCCGACGCGGCCTCCTGTCATCGGACCCGTTCACCCTGGGTGTGGCCTCCGGTGAACCCGCCCCGGACGGCATGGTGCTGTGGACGCGGCTGGCGCCCGACCCGCTGGCCGACGACGGTCTGGGCGGCATGCCGGCGCGGCCGGTCGACGTGGAATGGGAACTCGCCGAGGATGAGTCGTTCACGCGGATCGCGCGGCGGGGGAGTGCCACGGCGGTGCCTGAGGCCGCGCACAGCGTGCACATCGAACTCGAGGGGCTGCGTCCCGGTGTGGAGTACTTCTACCGGTTCCGTGCCGGCGGTCATCTCTCACGCGACGGACGCACCCGCACCGCACCGGAATTGGGGTCGCTGAGGCCGCTGACGATGTGTGTGGCGTCGTGTTCGCACTACGAGCAGGGCTGGTTCACTGCGTACCGGCGCATGGCCGAGGATCAGCCGGATCTGGTTGTGCACCTAGGGGATTACCAGTACGAGTACGCCACCGGGCAGAGTCGGGAGCGGGTGCGCGATCACATCGGGCCCGAGACGGTGACGCTGGCCAACTACCGGCAGCGGTATGCGCAGTACAAGACCGATCCCGACCTGCAGGCCGCGCACGCGGTGGCGCCGTGGCTGGTGGTGTTCGACGACCACGAGGTGGCCAACAACTGGGCCGACGACGTGCCCGCGAAACCCGAGCCCGGTTTCCTAGCCCGACGCGCCGCGGCACTGCAGGCGTACTACGAGAACATGCCGCTGCGCTGGTCGGCGCGGCCGCGGGGTGTCGACATGCAGCTCTACCGGCGGGTGTCGTGGGGCGGGTTGGCGACGTTCCACATGCTCGACACCCGGCAGTACCGCACCGATCAGCCGTGTGGTGACAAGTTTCAATCTGACTGCGCGCAGCGGTTCGATACGGCGGCCACGCTGACCGGGGCGGAGCAGGAGCGGTGGCTGCTGGACGGGTTCGCGCGGTCGTCGGCGCGGTGGGATGTGTTGGGACAGCAGGTGTTCTTCGGTGGGGTAGAGCTGAAACCCGGACCGGAGGACGGCATCAACCCCGACGGGTGGGACGGCTACACCGCCAATCGGGAGCGGATCATCGCCGGGCTGGTCGACTCGCCGGTGCGCAACGCGGTGGTGCTCACCGGCGACGTGCACTCGCACTGGGCCGCCGAGGTGCGCGAGCGGGTCGGTGACCCGTCGTCACCCGTGGTCGCGACGGAGCTGGTGACGTCCTCGATCACGTCGGGCGGTGACGGATCGGACACCCGGGCCGAAATTGAGGCGGTACTGCCGGAGAACCCGCACATCCGGTACTTCAGCAATCGGCGCGGATATGTGCGGGCGCGGGTGACACCCGACGAGATGCGGGCGGACTTCCGGGTGGTGCCGTACGTGTCGCGGCCGGGGGCGCCGGTGCGCACCGACGCGTCGTTCGTGGTGACGGATCGGGAGCCGGTGCTTCGGTCCTTGTGAGGGTGGGGGTCGCGGGACGGTCGAACGCCGGGTTGGCGCAGGCACCGAAGTACCCGCATTCGGGGTATCAAGCGCTCGACTCCTGGGTACCGTCCGGCTATGCCGTTTGCCAACGGTGCGAAGTTTGCCGGCTACACCATTGAGCGGCGGCTTGGCTCAGGGGGGATGGGCGAGGTCTACCTCGCCCAGCACCCCAGGCTGCCCCGGCACGACGCCATCAAGGTCCTGCGGTCCGACATCTCGTCGGACCCGGACTACATGGAGCGGTTCAATCGGGAAGCAGATCTGGCGTCCAAGCTGTGGCACCCGCACATCGTCGGGATCCTCGACCGCGGCAAGTACCGCGGGCGACTGTGGATCACGATGGACTTCGTCGACGGCACCGACGTGGCCCGTCTGCTTCAGGAGCAGTATCCCGATGGCATGCCGCTTCACGATGCCCTCGCCATCGCCAAGGCGGTGGCATCGGCGCTGGACTACTCCCACGCAAAGGGCTTGCTGCACCGTGACGTGAAGCCTGCCAACATCTTGGTGGCCGACGCCGAGCATGGGGAACGACGAATCCTTCTCGGCGACTTCGGTGTCGCACGCGACCTAGCCGAGGATAGTAGCGGCGGGCTCACGGCCACCAACATGACCGTCGGGACGGCGGCGTATGCCGCGCCCGAGCAGCTGATGGGACTCCCCGTTGACGGCAGAGCCGACCAATACTCGCTGGCGGCAACGACTTATCACCTGCTGACCGGAACGCAGTTATTCCAGCACTCGAATCCGGCCGTGGTGATCAGCAACCAACTCAACGCGATGCCGCCCAAGCTTGGCGACATCCGGTCCGAGTTGGCGGCGTTGGACGCGGCGCTGACGCGGGCGCTGGCCAAGGACCCAGAGGATCGATTCGCGACGTGCATGGAGTTCGTCAGCGCGTTGGAGGCGCCCACCGAGACACCAGACGAATCGGTGACGACACCCACTCTGCACACCGCTGACACCATGGTGGCGCCCGTGGTCACTCCCGCTGCGCGTACACCGGAAGCGTCAGTGCCTGGTAACCGTCGCCGTCGGAGTGCCCTCCTGATCGGAGCGGCGGCAATCGTCTTGGCGATCGCCCTGGTCGCGTACTTCGCGCTGGGGCCCGCCAACGAGGCGCCTCCTGGCGACGCGTTCACGCTCGCGGGAAAGGTGCAACTGACCAAGGACATCATCAAGACGGTCGACCTGCCCACCGGCTACAAGTGCGCTGGAGCAAGGGATTTCGGCGACATCGCGCCCAACTCCCCGATCACCGTCGAGGATGAGTCGGGCAAGCTTCTGGCCAAGGGCAGCATCCAGAAGAGCAGTAGCAGCGACGACGGTTGCGTCATGCAGTTCGAGGTCGGCGACGTCCCCGCGGGGGCTCGGTTCTACCGCGTACAGGTGGGAGAGGGCCACGAGATGAGCTTCACGGAGGAGGAGGCGAAGGCCGGCGTCGAGTTCCTCATGAGAGGCACCGACGATCCGACGCCCACCCCGCGGCCGAGACCGTCCACACCCACGCGGACGGTCTCGGTGTCGCCGACGCCGGACGTGGAGAAGATGAGCCTGACCAGGCTGCAGAACCTCGCGGGCGAAGATCGCGGCTACGTCGCCGCCCGCCTCGCCGATATCTGGGTTCCGCAGATCAGCTCGAAGCGCGTCGGCATCGAGGCCAAAGGCATCATCTGGGACAACCAGGCGATCCTCGAGGAACATCTGCGGCTACGCAATATCTATCCCGACGTTCGACTGTTGTGGTCGGGGGACTGGTCGACTTACGACGGTCCCAACTTCTGGGTCACCATCGTCGGGCTGTTCTCCAACAACCCCTACCAAGTCCTCGGGTGGTGTACCGATCAGGGCTTCGACAGGGACAACTGCATCGCGAAGATCGTCAGTACGACGCACCCCATCGAGGGAAGCACGAAGCTGAACCCATAGTGGCGTCGCTGGAATCCGATTTGTGAGCGGTGTCACGAGTGGCGTGGACGGCGGCTACACCCGCCGGTCCCCGGGCCACCGTCGAGTGCCACGCGGCAAAGAACGTAGGTGGGCGAGGTAGCGTCACCGTCGTCGTCGATCAACTGCAGCGTGACGACGTGTGTACTCTGGCTTGCGAGCAATTGGCTTGTGCTGCTGTGACTTCGGTGTCACAGCAGGTCGCCTGCCGCGGGGAGCGGGTTGAGCGCAGCAGCATGCGGGAACACCGTCAGGGTTGACGGTGTGACCTGCGCGGTCACCATGAGATCTATCGCGGAAGGGCAGGACGAACGCATATGGGTTCTCCGGATGTCGGCCCGCGTCTGGGCTCGCGATTCGGCTCCTATGAGCTGCACTCGTTGATCGGTGTCGGCGGGATGGGCGAGGTCTATCGCGCGTACGACACCGTGCGTGAGCGCGAGGTGGCACTCAAGGTGCTGCGGCCCGACATGGCGGCCGACCCGAGCTTTCAGGAGCGCTTCCGTCGCGAGTCGCGCATCGCGGCGCGCCTTCAGGAGCCGCATGTCATCCCCGTGCACGACTTCGGCGAGATCGACGGTGTCCTCTACATCGACATGCGCCTGGTCGAGGGCACCAGCGTGAAGGACGAGCTGCGGGTCAACGGCGCGCTGCCGCCAGCCCGGACGACGGCGATCATCGGCCAGGTCGCGTCCGCGCTGGACGCCGCGCACGCCAGCGGCCTGGTCCACCGCGACATCAAGCCCGAGAACGTGCTGCTCACGCCGGAGGACTTCGCCTACCTGGTGGACTTCGGCATCGCCTACGGCGGCGGTGAGGCGACGGTGACGAAGACGGGTCTGGTCATCGGCTCGTGCGCCTACATGGCGCCGGAGCGGTTGAACGGACAGTCCGGTGGCTCGGCGTCGGACGTGTACTCGTTGACGTGCCTGCTGTACGAGTGCCTGACGGGTCGGGCGCCGTTCGAGGCAGGCGACCTGCGGCAGGTGATGAGCGCGCACCTGTTCTCACCGCCGCCGCGGCCGAGCATTATGCGCCGCGGGATCGCGTCAACGTTTGATGACGTCGTCGCCAAGGGCATGGCCAAGGACCCCGCCAAGCGATACGCGTCGGCGGGTGAGCTGGCTCGGGCCGCGACGGCCGCCGCGCACGAGCGGCCGGTGGCCGCGGCGCCGGCCCCACCCGCTCGGCCGAGTTCG
Source organism: Mycobacterium sp. IDUB_39 (assembly GCF_055419205.1). NCBI lineage: Bacteria > Bacillati > Actinomycetota > Actinomycetes > Mycobacteriales > Mycobacteriaceae > Mycobacterium > Mycobacterium sp. IDUB_39. The sequence goes on along the minus strand of NZ_JBVAXF010000001.1, from coordinate 427,409 downwards.
CCGCCCCCGACGCGGCAGTTCACGGCGGTCGATCCGAGGCCGTCCGTGACGGGCTACGTGCCGCATGCTCCGATTCCGCCTTCGGCGCCGGTCCGGAAGTCGCGGTTCAGCCGGACGCAGTTGGCGTTGGTGGCGGGGATCGCCGCGATGTTCGCCTTGGCAGGGGTGCTGGCCGCGGTGGTGGCGTCCACTGGAGGCAGTGGCGGGGGCTCCGAGCCGCGGAGCACGCTGGCCGTGCCGCCGCCATTGTCTTCTGAAGAGCCTGCGCCGTCGGCGTCGGAGGAGACCACGACGCCGTCCACCACGTCGACGTCACCCACGACGACGACGAGTTCGGCGCCGATCGCGGGCCTGTCGGGGATCGATTCGCAGGGGTTCGTCGGTCACTCGGCGCGCTGCGACGCGGGCAGCTCGCCCGCGGCGATGATCAAGACCGCAAACTCCCTGGCGATCGTGTGCGAGACGTCGCCGGGCAGCTACTACTACCGCGGCGAGCGGTTGCGCGACGGGGCTCAGCTGGTGCTGCAGAACGCGGTGCCCGCCGGCGGTGGGTTTGACGCCTTGAATCCGGACGATGGTTCGCGGTATCAGGTGCGGCCGGACCAGTTGACGATCTCGAGTAGTCGGGGGTCTGAGACGGACCCTGCTTTGGAGTACGGGTCGCGGTAGTGGTTGCGGGCGTGCGCCTCGCGGCTACTTGGCGACTTGACCATCGCGTCAAACACTTCCGGCAGCTAGAGAGATTGAGATCGGCGTCGATGGGCGAAGCTTGAGTACCTAACTTCGGTCTGGTCTTGCGACACTGCCCTGTCTTGATCGATATACGTGACTCTTGTTGTGCCGGGCGCCGGCCTGGGTCCGGGAACTGCCTGAGCTGAGCCTGGGACCGCTGCATCAGCCCACCGGGCAGGACGGACACACCGCCAGCGGAACACCGCCCGCTTGGGTCGACTGGTGGCTTCGGAACGTGGCCGTGCTGTTCGGTGACGTCTACTAGCTGACGAGACCCGTGACAGCATCCGTATGGCGCGACGATGATTGCGATTCCTCAGAGGTCAGGCCGGCTTGACCAACTTTGGTAGAGAGATTTGCTGAGATGTCGAGCACTTGGACAACAATCGAGCCAAATTGACGGGGGCGGCGGCTAACATCCCGTCCATTGCCTACAAGAGGTCATGCGAGGGGGATCGATGGGTGCGGGGCAAGAGTCCGACAACAGCGGCTGGTGCGCCGACAGGTCAACCCCATTACCTTCCTGGGTTGGACCCAGCAGCTGCTCGCGGAGCCCGTCCACACCATGGACTCTTTCAAGAAAACTATGTGGTTCGGGGACCTCCCCGAACTATGAGGCAATCTGGTCAGCGCGTTGACGTCGCGATCGGGCTCGTTGCTGAGGAGAGATTTCCGATGACACGACCAAAGGGTTGAACGTGAAGATCATCGACAACATCAATGATCTCTTGGGTGACGACCTGAAGGCCGAGGTGCGACCGGGAACGAAGTTACGCATCGCGGCCGCCACGTTTTCAATCTTTGCGTTCGAGGCGCTACACAAGGAGTTGGAGCGTGTCGAGGAGCTTCAGTTTGTCTTCACCTCGCCGTCGTTTGTCGCCACGAAGGCCACGGATCAGCTGCCGAAGGAGCGTCGGCAGTTCTTCATTCCATCCGGCATGAATGGGGAATCAGCCCTTTATGGTTCACAGTTCGAAATTCGGTTGCGAAACAAACTGACTCAGCGGGCCATCGCCCGGGAGTGCGCCGATTGGGTGCGCCGTAAGGTTCGCTTCCGCTCGAACCGGACCGGCGCTCCGATGCAGCAGTTCGCGGTCGTGGACGAGGCGGCCGCCTACCAGCCAATTCAGGGGTTCACTTCGGCTGATCTCGGCTACGAGCGCGGGAACGCGGTGTCGAACATCGTCACTAAGCTGGACGAGTCGCCCCTGGCCATGCAGTACGCCGCGCTGTTCGACCAGATCTGGAACAACCCCGATCAGCTCGAAGACGTTACACAGATGGTGTATGACCACATCGCGACTGTGTACGCGGAGAATTCACCGGCGCGCGTCTATTATCTGATTCTGTACAACTTGTTCTCAGAGTTCCTCGATGACATTAGCGAGGACGTCCTGCCCAATGATCGCACTGGCTATCGGGAGACGCAGGTCTGGCAGAGCCTGTACAACTTCCAGCGCGACGCCGCGACGGGGATCATCAACAAACTGGAGACCTACAACGGTTGCATCCTCGCCGATAGCGTCGGCCTGGGTAAGACATTCACAGCGCTGGCGGTCATCAAGTACTACGAACTACGCAACAAGTCGGTCCTCGTCCTGGCGCCCAAGAAGCTCGCCGAGAACTGGACGAACTACAACGCCAACCTGACGACGAATATCTTTGCCCACGACCGGTTCAACTACGATGTCCTTGCCCACACCGATTTGTCGCGTACGCGGGGCGAGTCAATGGGACTGCGGCTCGACCGTATCAACTGGGGCAACTACGACCTGGTCGTGATCGACGAGTCACACAACTTCCGGAATGCGGACTACGCCGACGAGAAGGAGTCGCGTTACCAGCGGCTGATGCGTCGAGTGATCCGCGAGGGCGTGAAGACCAAGGCGTTGATGCTGTCGGCCACCCCGGTCAACAACCGGTTCAACGACTTGAAGAACCAGCTCCAGCTCGCCTATGAGGGAGAGTCGGAGAACCTCGCACAGCAGCTCAACCTCTCCACCACCGTTGAGAAGGTTTTCAGCGACGCGCAGCGTGTTTTCAACGAGTGGTCCAAGCTCCCGCCCGAGTCGCGCACCACGGACCGCATCTTGCAGATGCTCGACTTCGACTTCTTCGAGCTGCTCGACTCGGTCACCATCGCGCGGTCCCGCAAACACATCCAGGCGTTCTATGACACCAGTGAGATCGGTGCGTTCCCAGAAAGGTTGCCACCAAAGTCGATCCGCGAGCCCCTCTCTGACTTGCCCAACGTGCCCGCTTTCGACGAAATCTTCGAGCAGCTCCAGGCACTCACACTCGCGGTCTACACCCCATTGGCCTATGTGTTCCCGAGCCGGGTTAGCAAGTACGAAGACTTGTACAACGTCAAGGGCGGCACAGCACGCTCCAACCTCGGGCAGTTCGGCCGTGAGCAGGGCTTGAAGAAGCTCATGACCGTCAACCTGCTCAAGCGCTTGGAGAGTTCGGTCGAGGCATTCCGGCTCACCCTCGGCAAGATTGAAGGAACGGTCAACGAGACACTGAGCCGCATCGAATCGCGCACCGGACCCCTGACCGACCTCGACTTCACCGGGCTCGACTTGGACGTCGACGACGAAGACGACGCCAATGTCGAGGCGTTCTCGTTTGGAGACAAGATCAAGATCGACCTCGATGACATCGACATCGAGTCCTGGCAACGCGATTTGTGGAATGATCGCGAGACCCTGCGAGAGCTCCTCAATGAGATGCGCAAAGTCACGCCCGAACGAGACCTCAAGCTCCAATCGCTGAAGCGGCTCATCGAGGCAAAGACCGCCAATCCCATCAATCCTGGCAACCGGAAGGCACTGATCTTCTCTGCCTTTGCCGACACCGCCCACTACCTATACCGCGAATTGGCGCCGTCCCTGACCATTGTCGGACTGGAGACCGCCCTCGTCACCGGCGGCAGCCAAGCTGCGAGGACCACTCTGGGCACCGGCTACGACTTCCAGCAAGTCCTGACACTGTTTTCTCCGAAGTCCAAGCAGCGTCACCTGACCATGCCGAAGGAAACCGCTGAGCTGGATGTGCTCATCGGCACCGACGTCATCAGCGAGGGGCAGAACCTTCAGGACTGCGACTACGTCGTCAACTACGACATCCATTGGAACCCGGTGCGGATCATCCAACGCTTCGGCCGCATCGACCGCATCGGCTCAACTAATGCGCAGATACAGCTGGTGAATTTCTGGCCGGATATCTCTCTCGACGAGTACATCAACCTCAAGGAACGCGTCGAGAACCGCATGGTTATCGCTGATCTCGCCGGCACCGCCGATGACAATGTCCTCACTCCCGAGAGCAGCGATGCTGCGTTCCGCAAGGAACAGCTCCGCAAGCTCCAGGACGACGTCATCGAACTCGAGGACGTCCGCACCGGTGTCTCCATCACAGACCTCGGTCTCAACGATTTCCGGATGGACCTCTTGGGCTACCTCAATGAGTACGGCGACCTCGCGACCGCCCCAAAGGGTCTCCATGCCGTTGTACCCGCTGACCACGCAAAGGGACTGTGCCCCGGTGTGCTCTTTGCGCTCCGCAACATCAATGCCGACGAAAACATCAACCGCGGCAACCGTCTCCACCCGCACTACCTCATCTACCTTGACGACGACGGCAACGTCATCGCCGACTACACCAAGGTCAAGCACCTGCTCGATCTGATCCGGGCAGGTTGCCGACCTCGCGACGAGCCCGTCGCCGAAGTCACCACCATTTTTAACGCCGCCACAAGGGAAGGTGCAGAGATGGGTAAGTACTCCCAACTGCTCACGGCGGCAATCGGTTCGATGATTGACGTCACCGAGGAGCGTGACATCGACAGCCTCTTCACTGGCGGGGGGACAACCGCGCTCACCCAAACGATCGCCGGCCTGGACGATTTCGAATTGACTGCGTTCATCGTGATCGTTGACCCCGACACGGGGGACGCATGACAGACTTGTTATATGGATGGCCTGCGGCCTCTGCGTTTGGACGCGTAGTCCCAAAATCTAAGTTCTATGAGCACGGCACCGTTTCGGCTGCTGTGCGCGAGAGGTTCGTCGCGGAGGTCCATCGGATTACCTGGACCCACAAGCTTGCCGAAGCCACGATCAATCTGCCCGGCAACACTGCTGTACCGGAGATCCAGGTCTTCCAGATCGATGCGAAGGGCACGGACGTCAGCGAGCCCGTGCTTGCCGCCATTGACAAGGCCGTCAAGACGCCAATTATCTTCGAGATTGTGGTGGGTGTGGATGCCGACCGGCGAACACGTATGACTGCAGCGCACAAGCAGGTCGCGTCCACCGCGCTCAGAATTGGCGCGTATTACACGACCGGCTGGCAACCAGAAGACGTCGAGCGGCAACCACTTCCGGCGGCTATTGCCCTCCCCGCCCTGTACACGGCGCTCCTGCAGCCGCTTACTCCGGTATCGGCCCGCCCGGGGGAAGACGTGTCGGAGGTTGCCGCACGACTAGACGCGATACGCAAGCTCGAACGCGAGGTCGCCATGCTGGAGCGGAAGCTACGCACCGAGGCGCAACTCAACCGCAAGGTCGAGCTACGACGCACGTTGAAAGCCAAGAAAGCAGAACTGGAACAGCAAAGGTAACCGGTGGAGAAACTTCGCATGACGTCACTTAATCTGGCCGACACTAACATCGACAAGCTCGCCGAGCTGTTTCCCAGCGTCGTCACCGAGACACTCGACGCCGACGGCACCCCCAAGAAGGCAATTAACTTCGATTTGTTGCGCCAGGAGTTGTCTGACCACGTCGTCGAAGGGCCGCAGGAGCGCTACCAGCTCGACTGGCCCGGCAAGAGAGAGGCAGCCTTCGCTGCCAACGCACCGATCGCTAAGACCCTCAGACCAATTCGTGAGGAATCAGTCGACTTCGACACCACCCAAAACCTGTTCATTGAAGGCGACAACCTTGAAGCCCTGAAGTTGCTCCAAGAGTCGTACCTCGGCAAGGTCAAGCTCATCTACATCGATCCGCCGTACAACACCGGCGGGGACTTCATCTATGACGATGACTTCGCGGAAACAACTGCTGCGTACTTGGCTAAATCCGGCCAGATCGACAACGCTGGAAATCGTCTAATAGCTAACACAGAGGCTAATGGGCGCTTCCACTCAGACTGGCTCAGCATGATGTATCCGCGACTGAAGCTCGCCCGGAACCTGCTTACACGCGACGGGGTGATCTTTATTTCGATCGATGATAACGAGGTCGACAACCTGCGGAAGCTGTGCGATGAGATATTCGGTGAGGCGAACTTCACCGCACAATTCGTTTGGAGAGCGCGTAAGTTTACAGATGCGCGAGCAACTACGAACGTTTCAACCGATCACGAGTATATTTTAGCGTACTCAAGGAGTTCGGAACTTACACTCCGGGGAGTTGAACGCGACGAGTCCAAATTCACCAACCCGGACACTGATCCGCGCGGTCCATGGATGAGCCGCAGCATCCTCGGTCTTGCTACGCGAGAACAGCGACCAAATCTTCACTATGACTTAATTGACCCCAGTACCAGCATCGTCTATCCGCCAAACCCCAGCACTGGCTGGCGATACTCCCGCGAGAAGATGGTAGGGCTGGTGTCTGAAGGCCGAATAATCTTCCCCTCACGTGAAGGCGGGCGGCCGCGCGAGAAGAAATTCCGATCCGATATGCAGGCCGACTTCATTGCGTTCCGGTCTATTATCGACGGAATACACACTTCCGATGGCACCCAGGAAAGTCGGGATTTGTTGGGCAACGGGGTCTTCACATTCCCTAAACCGAGTGGGCTAATCAAGCAACTGATCCAACAGGGTTCGGACCGCGATTCCATTATTTTGGATTTCTTCGCGGGGTCGGCAACTACCGGTCACGCGGTGGCGAAGCTAAACGCCGAGGATGGAGGGTCCCGGCGATTCATTCTCGTGCAGCTGGACGAGAAGCCGAATGAGAAATCCGAGGCGGCGGCGGCTGGTCATGCATCAATCGCCGCTATCGCGCGGGAACGCCTTCGACGCGGCGGGAAGAGGACTGTTGAAGAGGCAGGGTATGAAGGCGGTCTTCTCGACGTCGGCTTCCGAAGTCTCCGGGTAGACACAACCAACATGGCGGACGTCCTGCGAACCCCGGACGATACTGGCCAGCAAGCACTCACTGAACTTGAGAACAGCGTGAAACCTGGAAGATCGGGCGAAGATCTGCTGTTCCAGGTGCTGCTGGACTGGGGCCTCGAATTGACCATGCCTCTTTCGGTCGAGAGGCTCGAAGGTCAGGAGGTCTTGGTCGTCGAAGATAATGCGCTTGTCGCCTGCTTCGATTCGGAGGTGAGCGCTGAGTTGGTGCGGGCCATCGCAAAGCGTCAGCCGCTGCGGGCGGTGTTCCGCGACTCCGGCTTTGAATCTGATGCCGCTCGGATCAACGCGGAGCAGATCTTCCGCGAGATTTCCCCGTCCACGGACGTAAAGGCGATCTGACGCAGATGAAGCTCAAGTTCAAGGTCCAGCAGTATCAAACTGATGCAGTTGATGCTGTGGTGGAGGTCTTTGCCGGGCAGCCGAAGCATGACGGTATTTCCTACCGGATCGATCCGGGTAAGGAGAAGCCACCTACGGCCCCCGCGCTGTTCGAGACGAGCGCGACACCGGATGCGGGTCTGCGGAACGCTGAGATCGCGCTGACGTCGATGCAAAGGCTCGACAATGTTCATCAGGTCCAGCGTTCCCGAAACCTGCCGCTATCCAACAAGTTGGAGGACAGCAAGGCGGCCCCGGGCGCCCCGAACCTCGACATCGAGATGGAAACCGGCACGGGCAAGACCTACGTCTACATCAAGACGATCATGGAGCTGAACAAGCGTTACGGCTGGTCGAAGTTCATCATCGTGGTCCCGTCAATTGCGATCCGCGAGGGCGTCAAGAAGTCGTTCGACGTAACGGCCGAACACTTCCAGCAGATGTACGGCACCAAGCCGCGGACGTTCATCTACAACTCATCGCAACTCCATGAGGTGGAGCGGTTTAGCTCCGATGCGGGGGTGCAGGTGATGGTCATCAACATCCAGGCGTTCAATGCCACCGGCAAGGACAACCGTCGGATCTACGACGTCCTCGACGACTTCCAGTCGCGCCGGCCGATTGATGTCATCAGGGCGAATCGGCCCATCGTGATCATCGATGAACCCCAAAAGATCGGCGCGCCCAAGTCGTTGGAGGCGCTGTCGCGGTTCAACGCGCTCATGGTGTTGCGTTACTCGGCTACCCACAAGGTTGAGCACACCAAGGTTCACCGCCTGGATGCGCTCGACGCCTATAACCAGAAGCTGGTTAAGAAAATCGCGGTACGCGGCATCACGGTGAAAGGACTTGCCGGCTCGACGGCGTATCTGTACCTCGATGCGATCGAGATCGCCAAGGGCGCCAAACCCCATGCCCGCATTGAGATTGAGGTGCAGACGAAGGGTGGTCCGATCAGGCGGCAGGTCAAACGCGTTGACCAAGGAACCAATCTCCATACGCTCTCAAACGGAATTGAAGCGTATAAACCTGACGGGCGCCCGCTTATCGTCACTGACATCGACGCCAACCGGGACGTCATCGAGCTAAGCAATGGTGACATCGTCACCGCTGGTCAGCTCGCAGACCGGGACGTCACCGAGGAAACGAAGCGTCGCATCCAGATCCGCGAGGTGGTCCGCGCACACCTCGACAAGGAACGGGAGTTGTTCGCACAGGACATCAAAGTCCTGTCGCTGTTCTTCATCGACGAGGTCGCGAAGTATCGAGACTACGAACGCGAAGACACCCTCGGCGATTATGCGCGGGTCTTTGAAGAGGAATACGTCGCGATCGTCGAGGAGATCCTCGGTGAACTCATACTCGATGCCGCTACCGCGGCGTACCAGGATTACCTGCGTCGCGATGACGTACGTGCGGTACACCAGGGTTACTTCTCCATCGACAAGAAGACCACACGAGCGATCGACGGAGAAGTGCACAAGTCGGGGGACGAGAAGGGCCAGTCGAAGGACGTCGCAGCGTACGACTTGATCCTCAAGCGCAAGGAGCGCCTGCTTTCGTTCGCCGAACCCGTCCGGTTCATCTTCTCGCACTCCGCCCTTCGCGAAGGCTGGGATAATCCCAACGTATTCGTGATGGGCATGCTTAAGAAGAGCGACAACACCGTGTCCCGGCGCCAGGAGATCGGCCGCGGCCTACGTCTGGCAGTCGACCAGCACGGCGAACGCATGGACAACCCCGTTACGGTGCACGACATCAACGAACTAACCGTCGTCACCGACGAGTCCTACACCGATTTTGTGGACGGGCTCCAGAAAGAAATCTCCGAGTCCCTCGCCGCCCGGCCACGCAAGGCGAGCGTCAAATTCTTCACTGGCAAGACATTCAATACGGAAGACGGCGAGTCTGTCGTGGAGGAAGGGCTCGCGCAGGCGCTCTACAAGTATCTCGTCAAGAATGACTACGTCAACGAGGATGACACCCTCTCCGAGGTGTACAAGAAAGCCAGGGAGACAGGAAGTCTCGCCGAGCCTACATCTGAGGCTCTGAAACCGTTGCTCGAGTTCGTCTTGCCGTTGGTCGACTCGCTGTACAGCAATCTCCCGGATCCGACCGATGCCCGCAAGCCCAAAAGGATCCCGCTTAATGAAGCCAACTTCGCCAAGAAAGAGTTCCAGACCCTATGGAGCCGGATCAACCACAAGGCTGTCTATCAGGTCAAGTTCGACTCATCTGAGCTAATCCGTAAGAGCATTCACGCGCTCGATAAGCACCTCAACGTCGCGGCGATGCAGTATGTAGTCCAAGCTGGCACCCAGCGCGATTCGCTGGAAGCCGAAGACCTCACCTCCGGAACCGGATTTGACGTGACGAGCATGGCCACCCACACCGAGACGGTCTCGTCCGGCTCGCAGGTCAAGTACGACTTGCTTGGTGAAATCACCGAGAAGACCAAGCTCACCCGAAGTACCGCAGCGGCGATCCTCAGCGGAGTCACGCCGGAGACATTCGCTAGGTTCCGGCTCAATCCGGAGCAATTCATCACGGAGGCCGCTCGACTCATTAACGAGCAGAAGGCAACGGCGATCATCGAGCACCTGACCTACGACACACTTGAGGACCGGTTCGACACAGCCATCTTCACGGAGAACCAGACCAAGCAAGATCTCACCCAAGCCGGCAAGAAACTGACGAAGCACATCTACGACTACGTCGTCACTGACTCGAAGGTGGAGCGAGCCTTCGTAACCGAGATCGACACAAGTGAAGAGGTTGCCGTTTACGCCAAACTCCCACGAGGGTTCTTTATCCCTACCCCCGTCGGTGACTACAACCCTGACTGGGCGATCGCCTTCACCGAGGGGACCGTAAAGCACATCTACTTCGTCGCCGAAACCAAGGGTTCACTCTCGTCTCTTCAACTCAAGGGAGCCGAGGATGCCAAGATCGAATGCGCCAAGAAGTTCTTCGCTGCGGTGAACGAAAGGAACGGTGAGGACGTCAAATACGACGTTGTTACCGACTACACCAAGCTGATGCAGCTCGTAACAGTTTGAGTGAAGGAGTGACCACATGACGGATGAGATGCTGGGCGCTCGGCCGATTGGCTAGCTTTCCCAGAAGGCGATTGTCAAGGGAGGCATATGCCACAACGATTGATGACACCATCGAAGGTAACTGCGTGGCTTGAATGTCCCCACTACCTAACGTTGCGCGGCCAAGTCGATGCCGGAATCATCGATGACCCCAAGCCGGTGTTTAGCTCGTTCGCCCGACTCCTCGCCGACAAGGGACTAGCTCATGAGCGGGACTGCCTTGAGGGTTACCGGCGGGACAGCCTCTCCATCCTCGAGATCGAGGATCGGCCCAAGGGCGAGCTGTTCTCCGATTGGGTTTGTCGCATAGGCAATCCGCTCGATGGCGACTTCGACGTGCTCTACCAGATGCCCTTCGTTCACGACGGTATTCGAGGGATCGCGGACTTCGTCATCCGCGTCCGCGACTCAGAGTCCGGCGCCGTAACGTATGAGCCCGTTGATGCGAAGCTGACCCGCACCGAGGCCAAGCCGGGCCACGTGTTGCAGCTTTGCTTCTACGCCGAAGCCATCGAAGCACTGACTGGAACTCCCGTCGAGCGAATGCACATCTGGTTGGGATCCGGTGAAGTAGAGACCCTGCGAGTAAACGAGTTTCGACCGTACTGGCGTCGGCTCCGAACCCAGTTACCCGCTGCCATCGATGTCGGACCTGATGCGGCGTCCATCCCGCAGCCGTGCGCGCATTGCCCGTTCTGTGAGTTCAACGGCGTCTGCGAGGAGCGCTGGCGCAGTGAAGACTCGCTGATCTATGTCGCCGGCATCCGCCAACTCGAGATCGCGACAGTGGTGGGTGCCGACTTGCCGACCCTGACTCAGCTGGCAGGCGCGTCAGGACCTATTGACGGAATGCACGCAACAAGGCTTGCTCGGCTGGTCACTCAGGCGGCGCTTCAGCTCCAGGCACGTGCCAATCATGTTATTCCGCCGCCGTTCTCGATTGTCGACGCTAGTGAGGAGCCAGTCTGGGGTCGAGGCCTCGAGCAGCTGCCAGCACCCGACGATGGGGACGTCTTCCTGGATTTCGAAGGCCATCCTTTTTGGCGCGCCGACGCTGGTCTGTTCTTTCTATTCGGACTGATCGAGCGCGGCGACAACGGTGTGTGGGTGTATCACGCGTGGTGGGCGCACAACCTCGAGCAGGAGTCGGATGCCGTCCGAGAGTTGGTGAGATACCTCTCTCGGCGCCGTGACAAGTGGCCGAGCATGCACGTGTACCACTACAACCACACCGAGCGTTCAGCATTGCAGCGCATGGCGGCATCACATGGGGTCGTCGAGTCTGAACTTGACGAGTTGGTCAGCACGGGTGGGTTCGTTGACCTTTATCTCGTAATCCTCAATGGCTTTCAGATCGGCACCGAATCCTACGGGCTGAAATCAGTGGAGCGACTAACTGAGTTCCAGCGCAGCCACGACATCGACAAAGGCGCAGGTGCGGTGGTCCAGTACGAGCGCTACATGACTGAATGCGACGAACATGAACTCGGGGCAATCGCCGCGTACAACGAAGACGACGTCCGAGCCACGCTTGCCCTGCGGGACTGGTTGTTATCGCAGCGCCCCGCCGACATGCCCTTCCGCGATGCCGTCACCGAGCCCGAGCCGGGCATCCCGGAACTAAACGAACGCGTTGTGCGGCTTCATGAGTTTGGCGAGGAAACAGCCAAGTTCTTCCTTGGCGACCTGCTGGGCTATTGGTGGAGAGAGTGGCAGGCCTACATCGTCCCGCGGACGCTCAAACTGCAGGCCGACCCTGCTGACCTACTGGCGGACCCCGAGGTGTTGGCGGAGTTGGCCGTCGTTGACCAGATCGAGCGGACGGGAAAACGCGGCCAGCCCATTAGCCCGCTGATGCGGTTCAGGTTCCCAAGCCAGACTTTGGAGCGGTTTCCTCGCGACGGTGGCCGGGTAATCCTCGTTGATCAGGATGGGAATCGGCTCTATTCCACCATCGAGCGACTTGATCGGATAGGCAACGAGGTCGAGTTGGTCTGGGGTGAAAAGTTGCGTGAGCTGCCCGACACTCCAGGGTCGGTCGTGCTTGACGAATGGGTGGACGGGACGCCGAAGGCTCTTGCCCTGCAGGCCTTTGCGGACGACGTTCTCGACGGACGTCCACCCAACCCCCTAACATTCTCCTTGCTTGACTGTCAGTTGCCGCGGTTCCTGGGCGCCGGACCCGCGGGTGGCGTCTTCAGCGACGACCTCGACGAGATGACGCAGTGGGTGACCCAGCTCGACCACAGTTTCGTCGCTATCCAGGGGCCACCCGGTGCCGGAAAGACACACAACGCGGCACACCTGATCTACACCTTGATCACCGCTGGGCGGCGAGTCGGGATCACGGCGACCAGTCATGTGGCCATCACACATCTCTTGGAGAAGGTGATCGCGGTGTTCGCCGAATTCGGACACAGCGATGACCTCCGTGCTGTTCAGAAACCGGCAGAGGGCGTCGCGGTGCCTGCCGGGGTTACTCGCGCAGGCGACAATCTGACATGCGCACGAGGGGAATTCAACCTCGTCGCCGGAACGACATGGCTGTTTTCGTCCAATGCGATGGCAGACGCGCCGGTCGACGTTCTCGTCATCGACGAGGCCGGTCAGTTGTCACTCGCCGACGCACTGGCCGCGTCGCGTGCAGCCCACAATCTGATTCTGCTGGGCGACCCGTTGCAGCTGCCTCAGGTCGCGCAGGCTGCGCACCCACGGGACAGCGGACGCAGCGTCCTCGAGCACATCGTGGGAGAGGGCGTCACCCTTGCAGATGACCGTGGAGTGTTCCTGTCGACGACGTGGCGGATGCACCCCGACGTGTGCGGCTTCATCTCCGAACAGATCTACGAGGGGCGGCTGACCTACCACCCAGACTGCGCCCGCCAAACAACTGCCGCAGGAACGGGTTTGCGCTGGTTGCGGGCCAAGCACGTCGGGAACACGACCTTCTCCGTCGAGGAAGCTGACTTGGTCGCTGAACAACTGCTTAAGCTTGTCGGTACCACTTGGGTCGACTTCGAGGGAGTCGAGAAGGAATTGACTGCCATCGATTTCATGGTGGTCGCGCCCTATAACGATCAGGTCCGCACCATCCGGGAGCGCCTCGCCGTGGACCCCCGAATAGCGCGGGTACCTGTTGGGACCGTGGACAACTTTCAGGGCAAGGAGGCAGCGGTCGTCTTCTTCAGCATGACGACTTCGAGCGGCGAAGATGTTGTCCGCGGAATGGAATTCCTTTTCTCGCGCAACCGCCTGAACGTGGCCGTCAGTCGTGCTCGCTGCCTCGCTTACTTGGTGTGCACGGAGCAGCTGCTTAATACGCGTGCGCGCACGGTCGCAGGCATGAGACTGCTTGCGACCCTCAACGCCTTCGTCGAGCACGCCGAGACTCAGACTGCACGCTTCGAGGTAGCGGGGGCGGGGAAATGACTGGGACGGGAATGAAAGGCGTCGATGGCATCCTGCAGAGCTTGACGCTGATCGGCAACCCATGCACAAACGCCGACGTTCGGTACAGCCTCGACGCCTTTGGAGACTGATTCAACGAATTCGCTCGGTCGCTGAGGCTTGGACGTTGAGTTCCTGAGTCCCGCAACCGCTGTCCGAAACGTGCGTACCGTTGTACGGCTATCCCGAAGGGCATACGCGCGCGAGTCTTCTTCGACATCGGGGTCTGAGACTCGACGAGTGAGGGACGGCTACGTGCCGGATATCGTCGGCATGCTGGATCGCGATGGTGCACGGCACCAGGCCGAGGACGCTCAGGAGTACGGCATATCGCACTTGGCCGTCGGAGGTATGTGCTCTGATGTTGCTGAACATCGCCAGGAGGTAGTGCAATATGGGATTGTCCGAGTACGAGCGGGAACAGCTGGACAAGGTGAACGCTCATAAGGAGCGCGCCCTCAGCCGGTCACCGCGGCGGTTGGTTCCAGCGGCTGTCCAGGCAAGAGGTGCGAGCATCTTCGGCAGGCTGCAGACGGTGCCGGGGGTAGACAAAGCAAGAGATGCCGGTGCAGCGGTTTTTGGGGCGGCTGCCGAGGGCGCCGGAAAGGCCATGACCCGGACGGGTCAGCTCACGACATCTGATACCCGGGTGGTTCGTGCGTACGTCAAGAAGGGCCACTCCGTAGAGCATCTTGATGACATTAGAACGCTCGATCTCCGGTCGATTGACAACGTCGCCTCCTTCAGTCGTCTGCACTACGCGTACTCGCTGTCGGCGGCAGCAGAAGGCGCGGCAGCCGGGCTTGCAGTCGCTGGCGGCCAGGCGGTCGTTGTTGCAGGAGGAGTTGTGGGTGCGGGCGCTGGCGCAGCTCCTGGCTTGGGCACGATCGCCGCTGCGATGGGTGTTGACGCCGCGGCACTGCTTACACTTTGCAGTCGCGTGGTGGCCCACGATGCCCTGTATTACGGCTACGACCCCCGCGATCCCGCGGAAGAAGTCTTCATGATGCAGATCATTGGGCTAGGACTCGCCACTACTGCGCCTGCGAAGGCCGCCGCGTACCAACAGCTAGCCGTTCTAACACGCAGTCTTGCGACGAACGCAGCTTGGCGGCAGTTGAATCAGCAGACGTTCGTCAAGGTCGCTCAGAAATTCGCGACTCAGTTCGGCCAGAAGTTGACGAAAAAGAAGCTCGGACAATTTGTCCCGGTTGCGGGCATTGGCCTGGGTGCAGCGTTGAACTGGAAGGTTGTCAGTGACATCGCTGATGCCGCCTACTGGGCTTACCGCGAGCGGTTCCTCTTGGGCAAGGACGGGAACGCGGCGATGACCGTAATCGATGTAGAGATTGCGGAAGATACTGAAGGCGCCGAGGGCTTTGGCGATACCGATGCGACGATCGATGTTCTAGGCATTCTGAAATCTGAGGGGATCGACCTCGGCGCAAGTAACGGTGAAACTCGGACCGATACGAGAGGGGCCGACGCGTGAGCGATTTGGCTGTCGTGCTGTGCGAACGCGGCTGAATTTGATGACGACCTGTTCGAGCGGATCGTTGCCGTGGCCCAGCCTGGTGACGAGGTCCGGACACTAAGAGTCAAGCGCCCCAATTACATCACCGCGATCGGCCGCACCGGAATATGGGGAAACCGAACGACCTATGGCGAGCGGCTCGGGTCCGAAGCTCATTCCGGCGTGGAGGATTGCGGTGGCGTGGGAGCGTGTGCGTAGGAACATGAGGTTGAGCCAGGTTGAATTACTCGACGAACTGAACGTCAAGCGATGTGGTCGGGGTGTAACCCAACATCGGCTGGTTCGTCAGTCGGTGGCGTTAGCCTTCCCTTCGAGGTCGACTCAACCAGGGGAGGAATGGCGTTGATGATTTCCGGAGAGCACTCATGACCATCACCGTCACCGAGACACCGCGCCTCAACAGCAGCGAACGCAGCACGTGGCGGGCCCTGGTCGACCAGCTCGAACCCAACGACCTGGTGGTGCCGGGTCAGCGAGTCACCGATCACCTCAAGGATCATGAGGTCGACTTCGTCGCGGGTATCGAGGGCGCGGGCATCATGTGTCTGGAGGTCAAGGGCGGCGAGGTCTGGCACGACGGCAACGGATGGTGGCAGAAGCGAGGCGGCAGGGACCATCCGATCGAGCCGGCTCGTCAGGCCCGCGAAGCCTGCTACGCGTTGCGCGACTTCATCGAGAAGGACCCGCGTTGGACGCAGGGTCGGCTGCGCTGGGACCACGTCATCGTCCTGCCCCATACCGAGCTGCCTGCCGACTTCGACCTGCCCGACTGCCCCCGCTGGAAGGTCATCGACCGCACCGACCTGCCCCACCTAGTCGACAGGCTCCGCGAGATCCTGGTCAGGCAGGAACTCGACCGGCCGCTGCTCAGCCAACAGGGTATCGAGCAGCTCGCAACGGCCATGAGCGGCAGGGGATTACCGCAGCGCGACGTCGTCGCCCGCGCGCTGGCCAATGACGATGCCGCCGATGCGCTCACCGAGCACCAGGCCGTCGTCCTCGACGCCATCAGGCTGCTCAACCGTGTAGAGATCCGTGGCGGCGCCGGCAGTGGCAAGACCTTCCTCGCGATGGAGCAGGCCCGCCGGCTCGCCCAACGCGGTCAGCGTGTCGCGTTGGTCTGCTACTCGCACGGGCTGGCGTCCTACCTGGAGCGCATCGCCGACACTTGGCCGCGCAGACACCAGCCCGCGTACGTCGGTGAGTTCCACGATCTCGGCAAGCGGTGGGGTGCCCCCGCTGGACCGGACGAGTCGCTGCGCACCGATCAGACGGTCCAGTTTTGGGAGCACGATCTCCCGCTGCAGATGGCCGATCTCGCCGCTCAACTCGAACCCGGTCACCGGTTCGACTCCATCGTCGTCGATGAGGCTCAGGATTTCGCCGATGCCTGGTGGGATCCGTTGTTGGCCGCGTTGAAGGACCCGGTCGAGGGCGGCATCTATGTCTTTAGCGATGAGGGCCAGCGCGTCTTCAACCGGCACGGCTCGCCGCCGGTGCCTCTGGTCCCGCTGATCCTCGACCACAACCTTCGCAACACCCGCCAGATCGCCAACGCCTTCCAACCCCTCGTCGACCATCCAATGCGATTCCTCGGCGGCGAAGGCCCCGCGGTGACATTCGTGCCCTGCTCCAGCGGTGAGGCCTTGGGGGAGGGCGACGATCAGATCGACCTTATCCTCGAGCAGGGTTGGCGGCCAGAGGATGTCGCGTTGTTGACCACCGGTAGCCGTCATCCCGAGCAGACTGAGCGTCAGCGTGATGGGCACAAGGCCTACTGGGACACCTTCTGGGATACTGACCAGGTTTTCTACGGCCACGTCCTGGGGTTCAAGGGCCTCGAGCGGCGTGCGGTGGTGGTCGTGGTCAACGAGGAACGCGCGTTTGAACGCTCCCGCGAACGCCTCTACGTCGGACTGTCCCGAGCCAGGGATCAACTGATCGTCTGCGGTGACCCCGATTTCATCCGGGAGGTGGGCGGCCCGGATCTCGCACGACGATTCGGCGTCATGTGATTGTCAGTCGACCGCGCTAGTCTGACATCAGCTTCACGAGACGCCGTCGCCAAGCTCCGACTTGACGGTGCGCCAACCCCACGCTCGGGGGTGGCTCGGATGACGAAGCGGTCGACGCCAACCGTCGTCGGCAAGAGCGCCTCCGCGGCGGAGGCCGGCGAATGGACCGGACCAATGAGAGATGTTGCGTCTACTTCCCTGAATTGGGGCCCCGGCGGACCGCGTTCGAATAGTGAGCTGGTCGATGCCTGGGTGCCGGGGCGCGGCCTCTTGGAATCCTGGGGGCCGTACTACGAGGCCTTCTTTCAGCCCCAACGCGTCACCCCCTGGATCAAGTTCAAACGCATGACCACTGGCGTGACCATTGCTCGCAGGTTGTGGGACGAACGTGAAGCCATGCGTCTCGACTACGAAGCCTCTCACGGCGACGACCCCGAGAAGTGGCCGGCTCGTCACCCAGGTGTGGTGCTTGAATCGGCCCGGTGGGTGGCTCACCCGGCATGCCTAGGTTGCCAGTGGCTCGCCACGCCGGGCTCATCCATGAAGTTGGCGATCTCGCGCGACCTGGCGACCGCGATCGCACGACAGCATGAGAACGGTGGCTGTGACTCGAAGTCGACTGGATGATTCAAACTGGTGGGTCACTCCAGCAACTATCTAGATCAATGAATTGTCATACCCTCCTAAGATAATTGTCCGATGGAGCAACCTCTGAGTCATCGGCTGCACATCGCCCAATCGACTGACTGGAAAGACGCGGTGATCGCACTCATCGAGCCGCGATCGCGACATGAGCCGTGGCGCTACGGGACGGCTGAGGCCGAAGCGGGCGACACCGTGGCATTCGTTCTGAACACGGACCCACCCTCGGTGCTAGCCGACTTCGCGCACGTCGAGACCGGCGGTCACCCGCGGACCGCAGCCTTTGAACGAGAGCTTCGCCAGCCGAACCTAGTGGAGTTGTCGACCTTGGCGAAGTTGCTCGACCTCCAGTGGCTAGCCGCAAAAGGATGGCGTTTCGATGGAGACGACGCCATCAAGCTGGAATTCGCGCTCGCCGAATGCCGATATGGCTGCGACCCGGATAGCCGCTTCGGCCACAACTCGATGGCCGCCGCGCGCACATTGCTTCGCTCTGACGGGCAATGCGACGGCTGCGAGCAGGACATCGATCTCACGGTCCCGAATGCTCGCGACGAGGTGTTCGTGCACACCGTCGATTCGTACGTGAGGCCTGAGCCCGAATCCGCATGGACGGATGCTGCCGACTGGCCGGCGGTGTTGTGCCTCCACTGTCACGATCGTATGGCTGGCGAGGGCTACACGAGCGTCGTGGCCTTCAAGTTCGCGATGCATCCGATGTGCCCGGAGTGTGGCGAGCGCCGCACCTGTGAGACCTTCTACGGGATGCCTTCAGATCACGCGAACATCCCACCGTGGTCGCATGCCGGAGGATGCTGTATCTCACCCGAAAGATGGTGCTGCGGAGCTTGTTACCACAAATGGTGACTTTCTGACCGCGGCACGGCTAACGGCGCAAACCTGCCGCCCTACACAAGCCCCGCAATGAACCGCGCAGCCTCATCCGGGTAGGGAGGAAGCTCGTAATTGCTGTGCGCCGACCGATCTCGGCCCGCCGAGCAGATCGGATCCCCTTGACTGCACAGGTCGATTGCGCGGCCCGCGAATTGGCCGGTCGTCGACAACGGGCTGCCGAACCGTGCCCCGGGGTTTCCGAACACCGCGACGACAGCGACATTGCCGGCGAGTTCTATGGGCAGCGGCGGGGCCGACCCGATCGAGCCGATGCGATCCCCGACGGGCGCCACCCCCGCCAGCATCGACACCGCGGACGCACCCTGGGAGAAGCCGCCCAGCACAATTCGGGTGGCCGGGCACTGCTCCGTCAACCAGGCGATGTGGCCCGCCGCGTCGTCGGCTCCGTTTCGGGTGGACAGGAAGTTGTAGCTCGCGGGGTAGTTCACCGCGTAGGTGCCCAGGGTGCGGCCGCCGAGTTGCGGTCGAAGCGTGTTGGCCAGCGCGTCGCCCACCCGTCCCAGGCCGGGCGGCTCCGCCGTGCCGCGGGCGAAGACGAGTTCGACATCGGCACACGGATCGGCGGACGCCGGCGTCGCCGGCACACCGATCACGGCAGCAGCGCTGATGGCCATGGCGGCGACGAAGCGAAGGATCACGCCTGCATCCTCACACGGAACTCGGACGTCAGACCGGCATCGGCTCGGCGCCGTCGACGAGACCCAGCCGCCACGCTCCCTCGCCCAGCAGCTCCAGGTGTTGTCGATGATGCCGGTTGACGGTGCTGCGATGGGTGACGCTGACGAACACGGTGTCGGGCAGTTCGCGGCGCACCAGGCTGTAGATCATGAACTCCAGCGGTTCATCGAGGGCGGAGGTCGCCTCGTCGAGGAACACCGCCTTGGGCTTCGTCAACAGCACCCGGGCGAACGCGATGCGCTGCTGCTCGCCGGGGGAGAGCACCTTGGCCCAGTCGGCCTCGTCGTCGAGCCGGTCGGTGTAGCGCGGCAACGCCACCGCCTCCAGCGCGGCCCGCAGCACATCGTCGGGAATCTCGCCGGGCTCGTGCGGATAGGACACCACCGTCCGCAGGTCGCCGAGCGGAACGTACGGCAGCTGGGACAGGAACATCGTTTCGTGCTCGCCACCCGGGTAGCGCATTGTGCCCGAGGTGTACGGCCACAGCTCGGCCAGGCTGCGCAACAGCGTGGACTTGCCGGTGCCCGACTTCCCGGTGATGATCAGCGACTCACCGGGATCCAGCCGCAGCTGCAGGTCGCTGATCAACTGCGCGCCGGCCGGGTCGCGGACCTCGACGGCGTCGAGCTCGACCGCACCGTCCGCATCGGCGGCGACGGTCAGCTTGGGCAGCGCTCGGCTCTGTTCATTGGCGGTCACCAGCCCGTGCAGGCGCAGGATGGACGCGCGGTAGCCGGCGAAGACGTCGTAGGAGTTGCGGAAGAACGACAGCGCCTCCTGGATGGAGCCGAACGCCGCCCCCGACTGGATGACCGTGCCGAGCTGGATCTGGCCGGTGAACAGCCGGGGCGCCTGCAGCAGCCACGGCAGCGGAAGGATGATGTGGTTCATCGACAGGTTCCACCCGGTGAACACCATGGTCCTGTTGATGAACCGCTTGTAGTTGGACAGCACCGGCTCGAACCGGCTGCGCAGCTGACGGCGCTCGGGCTTCTCGCCGCGGTAGAGGGCGACGGCCTCGGCGGCATCCCGCAGCCGCACAAGCGCGTAACGGAACGCGGCGTTGAACTTCTCGTTGTTGAAGGACAGCCGGATGAGCGGACGGCCAAGCCAGAACGCGACGACGGTCGCGACCGCCACGTAGACGAACACCGTCCAGAACATGGCGCGCGGCAGCTCGACACCGAAGAGCGACACGGAACCGGAGAGGTTCCACAGGATCTGGGTGAACGAGACCACCGACACGATCGACGAGATCGCCCCGAACAACAGTGTGCCGTTGCTCGTCTGATGCGGGGTGTTCGGTTGTGGCCCGGAGATGGCGGTGAAGACGTCGATGTCGGACTGGATGCGCTGATCCGGGTTGTCGATGGTCTGGTCGATGAACCGGCCGCGGTAGTAGGCCCGCCCGTCCAGCCAGTCGCCGGTGAGCCGGTCGGTCAGCCACGCCCGCCAGGCCAGCATGAAGCGCTGGGTGATGAACAGATCGATCATGATGCGGGTGACGAGTATCGCCGCCAACAGCGCGAAGAGCATCAGCGACAGCCAAAATCCCCAGACGCCAGAGTCTTTCACCGCCTGGTTGCCGACCGCGTGACCCTGCACCGCGATCTGCGCGGCGGAGTACAGGTCGTTGCTCTGATAGCTGAACAGAACGTTCAGGCGCACCCCGATGATCACCGACAACAGCATGGCGCTCAACGACATCCACGGCTTGATGCTGTGCCGTCCGGTGAAGTAGGCGCCGGTGACCGCCCAGAACTGTCGGCCCCAGACGGTGAACCGGGCGATGAGCGTCAGCACTGCCAGCGCGCCGAGCGCGGTGATCGCCCAGGCCTCGCCGATCCAGATCAGCGAATCGACAAGGCCGTGGCTCCAGTCGATCGACGGCGAGAACGGTTTCAGCTCGTCCATTCAGAACCCCCAGTCCTGCGTCAGCGGACACGCTCGCGGCGAAAGCTACCGCAGGGAGCCAGGAAATCGGAGGCCAACGGGGCTTCTGGAGTCTTTAAACCTGTCGAATATTCAGAAACGGGGGCGATCCGCCGCCGGTGCGCGGCGCTACCGGCCTCAGGCGACCGATCTGCAGACGAGATCGTCGGCTATCACGACCGCGGGTCATCCTCCGTGGACGTCGCGTTGATCAGAGGCCAGCTTCGGACACTACTTCCATCTCGTCGGGTCGCGGCCATCTGGTGGGCGGTTCGTCGGTGATCCACGCGTATTCAAGCCCGGACACGTGCCCATCAGTGAGCCAGATGAGGATCTCGCCTTGGTAAGCCGCACTGCTGGGCACGAATGCCCGTGCGGGAAAAGGGCCGTCAGGCAATTTGGATCCCTCGCCCGTCCCGGATGTCTTCACGTCGAGAAGCCAAGGCGAGTTGGAGACGAGTGCGCCGTCGAGGTCTTCGATGAGTGCGTCGCCGCGGCGGACGCCGGCAGCCGACACGATTGCCTGGATGACCCCGGCCTCTTCGGGTGACATAGGACGCCACTCAGTTTGCTCGGTCATGGGATGAAAGCTATACCGATTTTGATCACTCGTTGTCTACGATCCCTCGCACGGCCAACGTCGATAGGGTCTCACGATGACGACCAGCGACCTCGCGGATGTCGATCTCACCGACGACGAACGTCGGCTGCTGCTGGCCGGACTAATGGAATACGGCGGCCCGGCCGCCGGTGCGGGGGTACTGGCCCCGCTCGTCGGCGCGAAAGACGCGGACGCGTTCTTTCAGCTCACCGATCGGCTGGGTGCGGCGATCAGGAACGGTCAACCGTTATCCGGTTTGGACTGGGTGCGCGCTTTGATGCTCACTGAAATCTGTTGGGCCAGCGACATTCTCGGTGCGGCGAGCGAGTTCGGCACGAACCTGTCCGATGATCGAGCGTTACCCGCGCTTCGATCTCTGCAGCGCAAGCTCGTCACTGGGGAACGCATTCAGGCGTTGATCGGCCTGCGGCAGGAATCCGACTAGGCTGCAGCAGGTCTTGTGGCGCCTGTCTCGCCGCACGTCCCGCACCGCCAAATAGTGCTCGGAGAGCGGCACGCCGTCGGTGTAGCGCTCGACGGCCTGCTCGATCAGCAGCTCCTGACAGGTGAGCCGGCTGTCGCCCCGACCGAGACTTTCAAATGCGCGCTGACCGCACTCGATCCGCGGAGAGGCTCCGCGGGCTACGTCAACCCGAGCGCCGCGCGTAACCGGTCGGCGTCCATGCCGTCGCGGGCGGACTCACCCGCGGGGAAGCTGTCGAGCAGCCTGATCAGGTCGGCACGCCGGGTGGGGTCGTTGGCGGCCTGGCGCGGCGTGTGGCCGTCGAGCGCGGGGATCTGCTCGTCGAGCCACTTCGTCTCGTACTCGTGGATGAAACCGTTGAGCATGGCGGCCACCTCGGGGTCATCCGGGTCGAGCCCGCCACCGCCGCCACCGGGCATCCGCTTGGCCAACTCGGCAGCCTCACGAGTGTCACGCATTGGTTGGCGGGTGTCGTCGAGCACCGTCATCGCCGGATCAACACGCGCCACGGTGGCCAGCACTCGGTCCATCCGCTTCTCGCTGTTGGTCTCCACCCGCAGGGTGCCTCCGTCGAGCACGAGTGTGGCGCGGACCCGTGGCATACCGTGCGTGACAACATGTTCCAGCCAGTGCGGCGGCTCCTCACCGTCGAGCCGGTCGTAGGCGTCGTCGAGCGCGAACTCGATCCCGTCCGGATCTCCGACCCGCACGGTGGCCTGGCAGATCGCCAGCGGGTCGCCCTCGGTGTTGACCAGCGTCGGCGGTGCGAACCGTCGACTCAGGAATGCGACCAGCTCGACCGGGTCGGGGTCGGCGTCGAGGAGGGCGATCAGGGTGTCGCGCTCGTGCAACGCCACCGGCTCGATGCCGCCGAAGAACTGCATGGTGTCCCCGGCCGGCAGAACGCGGGAACAGATCAGCTGTCCGGGTTTGAGTTGACCGCTGCCGGTGCGTTCACGCACCTCGTGCCGGTCGCCGGTGCGCACGTCGCGCACGGTGACGCCCTGGCCGCGGTGCACGGCGTCGACCTCGAACACCGACCGGTCCGTGAGGGCCCACTGCTCGGCCAGCGTCCGCTCGTCCTCGGGCAGCAGCGCACCGCGCACCGCCAGGAAGTCCTCGAATGCACCGCCTTCGAACAGCACCGCATCGATCACGAGGGGGTCGGCCAGCCCGGCGATATCGGGGTCGTCATCGTCGTCGAAGTAGCGGATGCGCTCGAGGCCCACCTCGTCGAGCAGCTCCTCCCAGCCGCTCAGCAGGGCGTGCTGAGCGGCCTTGGAGTACAGCCAGTCGGCTCGCTCGGCCAGCGGCAGCTGCTCGCGCCCGAGGTGGCATTTCTTGTACTTGCGGCCCGACCCGCACCAGCAGACGTCGTTGCGGCCAACGTCCGAGCGTGGGTTGGCCCGGTGTCGCTCCAGAAGCCGGACCATCCCGTCGTCCGGTGGTGCGCCGGCGCGGCGCAGCAGCGACAGCCCACGCTCGGCGTCACTCCGATCGGATGCGAAGCGTGCCAGATCGAATAGTGTTGGTGCCCAGTCGGTATCCATCGACTCGGCGGCCAGCAGCTCCTGTTCGGCTTCCTCGACATGGCCGGTGCGTTCCAACGCGATCGCGCGCAGCCAGCGATATGCCACCCGTGCGGGGCGGGGGACTCTGGGCTCCAGCGTCTCAGCCATCAAGCCGAGTGCGGCCGCGCCGATGCGATCACCGGCCGCCTCGGCCACCAGGATCTCCGCCAACACCGGGTCGGCGAGGATGCCACCGACTTCAGCGGTCAGTTCGCCCAGACCCGTTTTCGCCACAGCTTCCTCGCGGGTGGGCGATGTCTCTTCCAGCGGTTCGTCGGGTTCGGCGCTTTCGAGCATCAGCGCCGTCTGGGCATGCACTTTGAGCAGGATGCTGAGCGCGGCGGCGTCGTCGGGGTCGACGTCATATCGCTGGACCAGCCGAGCGCTCCTGAGTTTGAACCGCCAGACGTCGAAGTCGAAACCCGCTGGCGCAAGCCAGTCCCCGTGGTGTTGCAGACCGGCGGCGTCGGCGATCTCGCTCAGAGGTGCCAGCGGCTGGGTGAACAGTTCCGGATCCTCGGCGCATGCCGTCCACACCACGCCGTCGAACAATGACGGCTGCTCGGCGTCGAGCATCGCGGAGAACCGTGCGCCGACCGCGGCATCGGCGATCGCGTCGACCGGCTCGAGCGCCAATCCCTGTGCGGTCAGGCGCAGCCCGACCAGGTCGCCCTCGGCCACATCCAACGCGGCCAGCGTGCCCGGCGCGAGCAGCAACGCCCCAGAATCGTCAACCAGCTCCGGTGGGATCTGTCGCTCGTCGAGCACCTCGTCGTCGAACCTGGGCAGCGCGATAGCCACAGGCGATCCGTCGGCGAACCGGGCGTACTGCGCGTCCTCGCACATCATGGTGACCGGGTTCAGGTCGGGGGTGACCGTGAGCATGTCGTGGGCCAACTCGTCGGCGCTGAGCCAGTGAGTGAACACCCTCCCGGTGAGCAGCGTCGGCAGCCAGACCCACCGATCGTCGTTCAGCTGTACTGCTGCGCAGCCGGTTTCGCTGATGAGCTCGCCGAATGTGTCGTCTGCGTCCGCCACGCCGGCCTGCTCGAGCCGCGCTATGACGTCGACCTCGGGCAGTGGGCCATGCTCGGCCAGGATGCTCGCCAGGGTCGGCATCGAATCGGATGCATCTGCCATGGCGACCACCCTATGTGGCGGGGTGGCGGGATTCGCGATGTCCCGACCCCTCGGCCCTTCAGCTAGCTGAGCGCTAGCACCTCGCAAGCTTGCCGCATACAATCGTGTCATGCGAACTCTGCATCTGCGCAATGTGCCCGACGACGTGATGGACCGGCTCGAGCGGCTGGCGCGTGCCGCGAGCACGTCAGTCACCGCCGTCGCCATCCGCGAACTCGACGCTGCGACGCGCAGAGTGGACAACGCCGCGTTGATCGCCACCCTGCCCGACCTGAACATCGCGGTGGACGCGATTGCCGAGCACGTCGGCGCCGATCGCAGGTGATAGTTCTCGATGCCTCGGCGGCGGTGTCGGCACTTCTGAACGACGGTCAGGCTCGCCGCCTGGTCGCTGCCGAGACCATCCACGTCCCGCACCTTGTGGATATCGAAGTGGTGAGCGCCGTGAGGCGACAGGTTCTCGGCGGCGTGTTGACGGCCGAGGATGCACACCGCGCCATAGATGTTTGGAGACAGTTGGGGCTGATTCGCTACGCCGCACCGCCGCTGCTGGAACGCGTTTGGGAACTTCGAGCCACCGTAACTCCAAATGACGCAATGTATGTCGCCCTCGCGGAGAATCTCGGCTGCGCGCTGACGACTGCCGACTCGCGGTTGGCTAGGGCAAGCGGTCCGCGTTGTGCCATCACTGTCGTGCCACGGTGAAAGCCGAGCGGGGTCGACGCCGGAACCCATCGACGGGCCGCGGCGCTCGAGGGGGACTGGGTTCGTGTGAACGAGCCGACAACCGGCGACCGTCGCTGATGAAGGCACTGAACGCGAAGAAGCTCTGAACCGCGGGCGGCGTTTGTCACTCCCCGTCAGTAGCGTCCGCGATATGAGTGACAAGCGACGAGCACACAGGGCCAAACAGGCCCGACGTGACGCGCGGCGGGCGAAGAAGCGCACCGCGGGAACTTCTTCCGACACGGAACTCACGGACGCGATACGCAGTGCGCTGGCGGGTGGGCATCCACTCAACCTGCTCACTATGGCCAGCATGGTGATCCACGTGGGAAAACCTGACAGGCGCCGCGATGAGACGCACCTGGACAACATCCTGACCGGATTGATCGGTGTACGGAATCGGGAGACGACGGTGCTACTGGCCGTCGTCGCCGAACTTCTCGTCGACGATCCAGCGCGACAGCTCCGATGCCGCCGCGAAGTGGCCGAACGTGGCGAGCATCTACCGCGATGGATCACCGCACTGTCGAAGGTCGACGTCTACCGCGCGGTCCGCAGAACCCATGTGTTCCGTGACGTCGACGAAGTAGTCATCGGTATGCGACTCGACGGTGGCCACGAGCTGACCGTCGCCATCGGGATCGATCACAACATGCTCTCGACCGTCACCGATGCAGCCGCTGTACCGGAACCGATCGACGAAGCGCTTGCCAAGGTCGCCGAAACCAGCACCGACACCGACATTTTCGAGATGACGCTTGCCGACGCGCGGGTGTGGACCGAGGATGCCCTCAACAAGCCGACACTCTCGCCGATGACCGATGAATGGCCGCTCTACCGGGCACTGGTTCGGTGGCTGGTAGGTCGGCTACCCGAAGGTGGTGAACACCGGTCACCGCTCGGGGATTGGAAGTCGGACAAGGAGCTGTGCGATGGGTTCTTCGCGACCAGTTCCGCGGCGCCGTTCACCGACTCCAGCCATCGGGGGCTGTTGCTGGAACTCTTCGAGACTGGTACGGGTGACCCATTGCGGTGGAGCGCGGCGCGCGTCGAACAGGCGATCGGCGGCACGCCTCACAGCGAGTACAGCATTCCGTTGGAGGTCGCGCTAGACGCTCCCGATCTACTTCGCGCGTTCATCCCATACGCTCACGCGCAGAGTGGGATTCGCGACGAACTGACGGCGCGAACGCTCGCTATGGTCGAGGGTCTGAGGACGAGCTACAAGCGGGAGGTCTTGAGGCACGCCAAGTACTGGGGCCTCGACGACGTGGTCTAGCGCCGCACCGCCGCAGCGATCCGCATCCCGAGAATCCTCCAGTTCGTCGAGAACAAGATCGGCACCGATCATGGAGGAAGTCGCCTCGGTCTGGCCGGTGAGGGCGCGCAGAAAATCGGGTCGATTGCCCGCTCAATGGCCAGCCCTGACCGGGAAGGTGCAGATGACGGTTTCTAGAATCACTACACCTATCTATAATCTAGATATGGCTCTTAGTATCAAGGATCCCGAGGCTGACCGCCTTGCCCGGGAACTCGCCGCGCGAACCGGGGAGACGCTGACCGAGGCGGTGATGGTCGCATTGCGTGAGCGACTGGCGCGCCAGGCCGGTCGCACCGCAGTGATCCCCCTGCGC
This sequence comes from Mycobacterium sp. IDUB_39, assembly GCF_055419205.1. Lineage (NCBI taxonomy): Bacteria > Bacillati > Actinomycetota > Actinomycetes > Mycobacteriales > Mycobacteriaceae > Mycobacterium > Mycobacterium sp. IDUB_39. The sequence continues at coordinate 399,728 of NZ_JBVAXF010000001.1, read as the reverse complement.
GACGAACTCGCGGTGATCCGTCGTCGGTGCGCGGCGCTGCCGGTCGCCGACGACCGGTCCGCGGAGGAGATCGTGGGCTATGACGACCGCGGGCTGCCGTCCTGATGGTCATCGACACCTCCGCGCTGGTCGCCATGCTGACCGACGCCCCTGATGCCGAGCTTTTCGAGGCGAGGGTGGCAGACGATCCCGTGCGGACCATGTCCACGGCGTCATACCTGGAGACCGCCATCGTGATCGAGAGCCGCTTCGGCGAATCCGGTGGCCGTGAACTGGACCTGTGGCTGCACCGGGCCTCGGTGAGTCTTGTCGCCGTCGACGCCGACCAAGCCGAGGTCGCCCGAGCGGCCTACCGGCGCTATGGCAAAGGCCGTCATCGAGCAGGCCTGAACTACGGCGACTGTTTCTCCTACGCGCTCGCGAAGGTCAGCGGTCAGCCATTGTTGTTCAAGGGCGATGATTTTGGGCATACGGACGTCGTTGCGGCCGAGTAGCCGACCCGTCCGCGGACCGCACCACCTCACCGCACGTCCCGCACCGCCAGGTAGTGCTCGGAGATCGGCACGCCGTCGGTGTAGCGCTCGACGGCCTGCTCGATCAGCAGATCCTGACCGGTGAGCCGGGTGTAGTGCTGGTGCATGTGCTCGCCCCAGGACCGCACGATGAACGACTCCACGAACGTCGCCTCGTGCTCGATGCTGCGGAACAGCCGCCACTCCGCGGCCCCGGTGCGCTGCCGGGACCGGCCCTGCACCGCCATCGCCGCCAGGAAGGCCTTCTCGTCCGCTGCCGCGACGCGGTAGGAGGTCAGCACCAACACGGGACCGTCCAAGGGTTCGGGCTCGAAGATCAGCGTCGGCTCGGGCCAGTGCGAGGACGGCGTCAGGTCCAGGTCGTTGGTCTTCGCGTGCAGCGGCCACCACAGCGACGACAGTCCGCACACCACCAGCAGTGCCGCGCTCACCAGCAGGCTGGTGGAACTGGAGGTGGCTCCGGCGAGCACGCCCCACACCACCGAGCCAATCGCCTGCCCACCCATGAACACCAGCTGATACACCGACAGTCCGCGGGCGCGCACCCACGCGGGCAGGCTCAACTGCATCGACGCGTTGAGCGTCGACAGCGACAGCAGCCACGCCGCGCCGCCGATCACCAGGGCCGCGAACACGACGGTGAAGATCGGCACCAAAGCCAGCACCACGGTGGCCACCGCGAAGCCCGCCGCACCGACCGTCAGCAGCGCGTTCTGGCTGAACCGCGCCCGCAGCCGTGACAACAGGAACGCCCCGAGCACGGCACCCGCGCCGAGCGCACCCAGCAGCAACCCGTACCCCGACGACGACAACCCCAGCCGATCCTTCGCGATCACCGGCAGCAGTCCCCAGATCGCACTGCCGGGCGCGATGAACAGCGCCGCCCGCAGCAGGATGCGCCGCACCACGGGCGAGCTGCGGATGAACCGCCCGCCCGCGGTCAACGCCGCCAGCGCCCGCTCGGGCGGATAGCCGCTCGTGACGGCGGGGCGGCGCCACGCGATGAGCACGAACACGATCCCGACGAAGGACACCGCGTTGAGCGCGAACACCAGGGTCGGGCCGGACACGGCCACCAGCACGCCGGCGATCGCCGGCCCGATCGCCCGCGCACCGTTGATGCTCATGCTGCCTAGCGCGGCCGCCGCCGGAATCTGCTCAGCGGGAACGAGATCCGGTTGAATCGCCTGCCACGCCGGCGCCGTGAGTGCCTGCCCGCAGCCGATGACGAACAACAGGGTTAGCAGCACCGCCGGCGTGGTCAACCCGGCGCCCGTCAACGTGGCGAGCAGGCCCACACCCGCGGCCATCGCGCCCTGCGTGGCGATGAGCAGCCGGCGCCGGTCGATCAGATCGGCGAGGACACCCGACGGCAGCGCCAGCAGCATCACCGGCAGCGTCGTCGCGGTCTGCACCAGCGGCACCAGGACAGCGGCGCGAGGGTCGCCGACGAGCATCCACTGCGCCCCGACGGTCTGCATCCAGGTGCCGAGGTTGGAGACCAGCTGCGCGATCCACAGCGAGCGGTAGACCGGCGATCGCAGCGGTGCCCATGTCGAAGTGGACGGTGTCGATGTCCTCGCCGATGTCATCCGCCGCTCCCGTGTATGACCGTCTACTCACCCTAGGGTGCACGAGTCGAATCCAATGCCCGATAGCGCGCTCCGTGAGTCAGGGCAGGCCGGCCTGATCGAACGCCAGTTGCCACGGGCCGGGCGAATGGCGTTGCCCGCCTCCGCGCGATAGTCGCTCAGAGGCGGGCAATCGCAACACCACCCCTGGGTGTCCAATGCTGTCACCTCGGCACTTGCGGCCAGCGCCGGGCTCCGGCGCAGCAGAAGCTAGGCTTCAGAGAAACATTGAGTCGTTTGGAGCGTGATTACGTCGTGAAGCTCGGAATCCTGGCCCTCGGAAGTGCGATGGCACTGCTGTCGGCACCGGTGATCTTCGCGTCGCCGGCGTCGGCCAAGCCCTGCCCCTCCGGCACATCGCAAACCAAGTGGCCGGGCGTGTGCACCAAGAGCGGCTCCAACGCACCCGCGTTCCTCCCGCCGGGATCCACCCCTGGCGGCGGCGCCAATGTCGTGTCACGGCCAGGTGAGCTTCCATCGGTGAACGGCGTCCCGTGCACGCCGGAGCATTACGGCACGTGCCTCGCCATGCAGCAGAGCGGCCGGTAGGCCCCAAGCGTCGGCCCGGAATCCTCTGACCAGCTCGGAACTCACAGCCCCACCTGGTTGACTGTGCCCCATGCGCACAGGCCACCGGATGCACAGTCCCGCCGTGCGCGTGCTGGGTGGCGCCGTCGTCGGTCTCATCGCCACCGCCGTGGCGGCCTGGGTCGGGTTCCGGTGGTTCTCCCTGCTGATCGGCTGGGACTTTCTCGCCGTGACGTTCATGGCCTGGACCTGGCGGGTGATCTGGCCCTTTAATCCTGCGCAGACGGCGTCGCACGCCGAGGACGAGGAGCCCGGCCGTCGGACCGTCTTTATCCTGATCCTCGGTGGTGCGCTGGCCAGTCTCGTCGGCGTCGGGTTGCTGCTGGCCAACGAGTTGCCGGACAACTACGAGGCCGTCGCCCCGGCCGTGTCCGTCGTCAGCGTGGTGATCTCGTGGTTCGCCGTGCACACGCTGTACGCACTCACCTACGCCAAGATCTACTTTCAGGAAAAGCCCGTCGGCGGAATCGATTTCAACACCAAACAACCGCCGCGCTACAGCGACTTCGCCTACGTGGCCTACGCCGTCGGCATGAGCTTCGCCATCTCGGACACCAACCTGACCTCATCGCGGATGCGCGCCACCGCCCTCAAGCACGGCCTGCTGTCCTACCTGTTCGGGTCGGTGATCGTGGCCTCGGTGGTCAACCTCATCGCCTCGGGCCTGTAGCGCCGGCGAACTAGAACAACGCCAGCTGTTCGTCGTCCCGACGGTCCGCCCCGAACTTCGCAGGCACCGGCCGCTGTCGTACCCGCAGCGGCCACCAGAACCACCGACCCATCAACGCCGCGATCGACGGCGTCATGAACGAGCGCACGATCAACGTGTCGAACATCAGGCCGAGCGCGATCGTCGTCCCGATCTGACCGAGCACCTTCAAGTCGCTGATGATGAACGACGCCATGGTGAACGCGAACACCAAGCCGGCGGCGGTGACCACGGAGCCACTGCCCGCCATCGCGCGGATGATGCCCGTGTTGAGCCCGGCGTGGATCTCCTCCTTGAATCGGGAGACCAGTAGCAGGTTGTAGTCCGACCCCACGGCGAGCAGCAGGATCACCGACAACGGCAGGATCACCCAGTACAGCGGTATGCCAAAGAGGTACTGCCACACCAGAACCGATATGCCGAACGCGGCGCCCAACGACAGCGCCACGGTGCCGACGATGACGAGTGCGGCCACCAGGCTGCGGGTGATGAACATCATGATCAGCAGGATGAGGCTCATCGCGGCGATGCCGGCGATGAACAGGTCGTAGTGCGCCATCTCCGAGATGTCCTTGTAGGTGGCCGCCACACCGCCGATGTAGATCTTCGAGCCCGCCAGCGGCGTGCCCTTCACCGCCTCGGCGGCCGCGTGCCGGATCTCCTCGATGTGCGAGATGCCCTCGGCGGTCGCGGGATCCACGTCGTGGGTGATGATCATGCGGGCGGCCTTGCCGTCGGGCGACAGGAACAGCTTCAGCCCGCGCTTGAACTCGGGGTTGTCGAACGCCTCCGGCGGTAGGTAGAACGAGTCGTCGGTCTTCGACGCGTCGTACGCCTGGCCCAGGGCGGTGGAGTTCTCCAGCGCCGCCGCGCTCAGGTCGTAGATGCCCGACGTGGTCGAGTGATTGGTCATCGTCAGATCGCGATTGGTCTCCTGATTCGCGATCTGTGGCGGGATGAGCGCCACCAGCTTCGGCTGAAGCTCATCGAGCTTGGCGATGCTCCCCGACACGTTGGCCAACTGATCGGTCAGCTCGTTGATCCCGTCCAGCGCGTCGAACAGCGACCGGAACGCCGAGCACGCGGGAATGTCGTAACAGTGTGGCTCCCAGTAGAAGTAGTTGCGCATCGGCCGGAAGAAGTCGTCGAACGTGGCGATCTTGTCGCGTAGGTCGGCCGCCGTGGCGACGGTCTGCTTGAACGCCTCGCTCTGCTCGTGGGTGATGTCGCTCGACTGAAGCTGCAGCTGCATCTGCTGGCGCAGCGTGGTGATGCTGTCGTCGATCACCCCGACCTGCTTCAGCAGATCGTCGGCGCGGGCCTGCTGGAACGGCAGGTTGTTGATCTGCGACGCGCTTCCCGCGCTGATCTGGAACGGGATCGACGTGTGGTCCAGCGGCGTGCCCAGCGGCCGGGTGATCGACTGCACCTGCGCGACACCGTCGGTGTGGAACACGGCCTTGGCCACCCGCTCCAACAGGATCATGTCGGTGGGATTGCGCAGATCGTGATCGGTCTCGATCATCAGCAGTTCGGGATTCAGCCGGGCCTTGGAGAAGTGGCGTTCGGCGGCCGCGTAGCCGACGTTCGACGGTGCGCTGTCCGGCATGTAGACGCTGTCGTCGTAGTTGGTCTTGTACCCCGGCAGCGCGAGCAGGCCGATGAGCGCGACGGCCATGGTGGCGATGAGGATGGGTCCGGGCCAGCGCACGATCGCCGTCCCGATCCGCCGCCAGCGGTACTTCTGGGTGGGGCGCTTGGGATCCAGCAGCCCGAACCGGCCGCCGATGACGATCACCGCGGGCGCCAGTGTCAGCGAGGCGGCCAGCGCAACCAGCACGCCGATCGCGGCCGGGATGCCGAGACTCTGGAAGTACGGCAGCCGGGTGAAGTGCAGACAGGCCACCGCGCCGGCGATCGTCAGTCCCGAGCCGAGAATGACGTGCGTCGTGCCGTGATACATGTTGTACCAGGCGGATTCGCGATCCTCGCCCAGGCCGCGCGCTTCGTGGTAACGGCCGAGCAGGAAGATGATGTAGTCGGTGCCCGCCGCGATGACGAGCAGCGTCAGGATGTTGGTCGAGTACGTCGACAGGCCGATGAGGTTCTCGTTCGCCAGGAACGAGACGATGCCTCGGGCGGCGGCCATCTGGATGAGCACCGTGGCCAGGCCCAGCAGCATCGTGACGAAGGAGCGGTAGACGATCAGGAGCATCACCGCGATGACGCCGACCGTCAGCGCCGTGACGAGCTCGGTGCTCTCGTTGCCCACCTCGAACTGGTCGGCGATCTGGGCGGCGGCCCCGGTGACGTAGGCCTTGACCCCGGGCGGGGCGGGCGTGCCGTCGACGATCTCGCGGACGGCGTCAACGGACTCCAGCGACAGGGCCTCGCCCTGATTGCCGGACAGGAACACCTGGACGTAGGCGGCCTTGCCGTCGGGACTCTGCGAACCGGCCGCGGTGAGCGGGTCGCCCCAGAAGTCCTGGATGTGCTGAACGTGCTTGGTGTCGGCGCCGACCCGTTTGACGATCTCGTCGTAGTACTGGTGCGCCTCGGCGCCCAGCGGCTCGTCGCCCTCCAGCACGATCATCGCCGCGCTGTCGGTGTTGAACTCCTCGAACTTCTCGCCGATCTGCTTGAACGCCTGCAGCGACGGCGAGTCCGGCGAACTCAGCGCGACGTTGTGCTGCGCGCCGACCACCTCGAGCTGCGGGACGAGTGCGTTGCTGAGCCCGGCGACGAGCACCCAGAACAGCACGATGGGGACGCAGAGCACCCGGATCGTGTGGGCGATGCGGCTGCGCGTCTCGTCGTGCGGCATGTCGATCGGGGCGGTGGGCGCCTCGTCGGTCGAGCCGTGACGCCCGCTCATCCGGACTTGTCCAGGCAGTAGGTGAAGGGGTTCAAGGCGTTGACCGATCTCTCGTCCTTGACGGCGTCGTCGATGGTGATGCGGCAGCCGATCGATTCGCCGTCGCCCTGGGCCTGAACGTTGACGAACACGGTCGGCTGGGTCGTGGTGGTGTCATATGCCCACGGCAGTGCGACGGCGTCGGCGCGCTGGGGCTGGGCGTATATGTCCAGGTAGGTGATGGTCGCGGTGGAGCCGGGGGCACCGAACACCTCGATGAGCACGCGTTTGGGGTTGAACGGCTTGGTGTCGTTGGCGCTGTTGTCAGGGGTGGACACCACGTCCTCGGAGCCGAAGATGCCGTTGAGGCGATACACCGCGAACCCCGCCACCCCGACCACCAGCACTGCCACCACAATCATCCACCGTCGCATCAGAAAGCGACTGGGCGAAAACCGCTGCATTCGTGGCCTTTCGACGAGCGGTGACATGATTTACCGGTGGTGAGGTACAACTTCGGCGGACGGAATCATATCAACTAAGTTGACGGTACGTTACGAGGCCGGGCTGAACAATGGCCACGTCCCGGGTTTTTCTGGCACCGAGTGCAAGGCGGTGTCCATGCCCGCAAGTAGCGTCGGTGCCATGAACGACGGACGCAGGCGGCGTAAAGCCAAGCAGGCGCGACGCGACGTGCGGCGGATGCAGACCCGCGACCAGGAAACCCCTCCTGACCAGGAATCCCCTGACGAAACGCCGCTGGTCGAGGAGGTGCGTCAGGCGCTGGCCACGGGGCATCCGCTGGATCTTCTCGGGATGGTCAGCCTGCTGATCGAGGCCACGAAACCCGACCCGCTGGCATCTCTGAAGACTGGCCCGCAGCCGGAGCGAGTCAATCTCGACGACCTCATCACCGGCTTCGTCGGCGTACCGATTCCAGAGACGACGGCGCTGCTGGCGGTGCTCGCCGAACTGCTGATCGACGACACGGACCTGGCACTGCGATGCCGAGCGGAGGTCGCCGCGCGGCACGACGCCCCACCGACGTGGATCTCCGACCTGCCGCGGGTCGACGTGTACCGGGTGGTGCGGATGACGCACGTGCTGGGCGACGGCGACGAACTGCTGATCGGTGCCAGGCTTGCGGGCGGTCACGAACTGACCTGCGCTGTGCACATCAATCACCTCATGCTGTCGGTGGTCAAGGACGCCTTCCTCGTGCCGGCTCCGATCGAGCATGTGATCGCCGTTGCGGCAGAGCAGAACACAGACCCGGACACCAACTTCGTCGACATGAGCGGGGCCGATGCCCGAGCGTGGATCCAGCATGGGCTCGGCCTGCCCCCGATATTCACCGTGGGCTCCGACACGTGGCCGGGCTGTCGGCCACTGGTGCAGTGGTTGACCGGACACCTGCCCGAAGGCGGCCACAGGCACCGATCGCCGACCTGGGATTCGGAGCCGACCGACGAGGAGTGGCGCGACCAGTTTCTCGCCTCCCCGGCGGGTGCGCCGTTCGGCGATCCCGACTACCGGGGGCTGCTACTGGAGATCCTGGACGCCGGCACGGGCGACCCGCTGCGGTGGAGTGCGGCGCGGGTCGAACAGGCGCTCGACTCGGGGGCGTACAGCGGACACGATTCGGCGCATCTCGTGCTCGCTGTTCCCGAACTCCTGCGGGCCTACGTGCCGTTCGCCCACGCGCAGAGCGGTATTCGGGAGGAACTCACCGCGGAGGCGCTCGCCGTGATCGACGAGCTGGGCCCAGGATTCAAGCAAGAGGTGCTCGACAACCCGAAGTACTGGGACGACGACGAGGACGACTGACAACCTCCGGACACCTCCCCATCGCCGAGTGTTCACCCGCACATCCCCAATGCGTCACCTGCCCACGACAGGCTCACTGCGACTTCACAGCCGAACTGAACAGGGGACTCGTGACCACCTCGCACCTGAGTCGAGCGGCGGCGGCCACCATCGCCGCACTGCTGCTGGCGGCCTGCTCCACCACCGAGGAGACCACCGAGACCCCGCCGGAGACGCCGAAGGCCACCTCGCCCATCGACTGGAACCTGCCCGCTGCGCAGCGCTACCACCGGCAGGCCACCTACCCGGTGTACCTCAACAAGCCGGCCGAGGACCCCGTCAATGCGGAGACCGTCGCCGAGATCTCCACCGTGACCCCCGACGGCAACACCGTCATCTACACCGACGCTGCCGCCAAGCGGATCGGCTTTATCGACGTCCGCGATCCCGCGAAACCCGTTGGCCTGGGCACGCTCTCGCTCAAAGAACTCGGTCACGCCGATGACCAGCCCACCTCGGTGGCCGCCGTCGGCGAGTTCGTCCTGGTGGTCGTCGACACCACGGGTGGCGACTTCGCGCACCCGTCGGGACGCGTCGACGTCGTGCGCGTCAGTGACCGCACCCGCGTGCACAGCATCGACCTCGGCGGCCAGCCCGACTCGATCGCCATCAGCCCCGACGGCACGTTCGCCGCGATCGCGATGGAGAACCAGCGCGACGAGGAGTTCACCCCGGCCGGTAAGGAGGAGGGCGACCTGCCCCAGCCCCCAACGGGATTCGTGCAACTCGTCGACCTCGCGGGCGCGCCGACCACGTGGCGCAACCGCAAGGTCGACTTCGACGTCGACGCCGCGCGCCAGGCGGGCCTGGACACCCCCGAGGATCTGGAGCCCGAGTACGTCAGCATCAACTCCCGCGGCCAGGTCGCGGTGACCCTGCAGGAGAACAACGGCATCGCGATCATCGACGGCAAGTCCGGCGCGGTGCAGAAGATCTTCAGCGCCGGGACCGCATCCGTCACCGGTATCGACACCGCCGAGGACGGCAAGATCGACCAGACCGGCTCCATCCCCGAGACGCCCCGCGAACCCGACGCGATCGGCTGGATCGGCGACGACCACCTGGCCACCGCCAACGAGGGCGACTGGAAGGGCGGCACCCGCGGCTGGACCGTCTTCGACGCCACCACCGGAGAGGTGGCCTGGGACGCAGGCAACACCGTCGAGCAGCTCGCCGTGCGCACCGGCCTGCACATCGAGGGCCGCGCCGAGTCGAAGGGGCCCGAGCCCGAAGGCCTCGCGATCACCGAGATCGGCGGCCGCCCAACCGCATTGATCGCCTCCGAGCGCAGCAATTTCGTCGCGGTCTACGACGTCAGCGACCCCGCCGCACCGCAGTTCCGCCAGATCCTGCCGACCACACCGGGCCCCGAGGGTGTCCTGCCGATCCCGTCGCGCAACCTGCTGGTGATCTCCTCGGAGGCTGACGAGGCCGACAACGGGGTACGGGCCTCGGTCAGCGTCTACGGCTACGGCGACCAGTACGCCGCGGCCGGCGGCAAGCCCGCGTTCCCGTCCATAGTGTCCGGCGACGTCGACGGTGCGCCGATCGGCTGGGGCGCACTCGGTGCGCTGTCGGCCGACCCAACGAACGAGAACCGGCTCTACACGTCAACCGACAACGCGTACGGACCGTCGCGCATTCTCGGCGTCGACGTGTCCCAGACGCCGGCGTTGATCGACACGGCGCTGCCGATCACCGAGAACGGCCAGCCCGTCACGCTCGACGTCGAGGGCGTCACGGCCCGCCCGGATGGTGGGTTCGTGCTGGCCGTCGAGGGCGAGAAGGGCCCCGACAACCAACTGGTGTTCGTCGCCGCCGACGGAGCCATCGAGAATCGGGTCTCGCTGCCCGCCGCCATCGCCGACGGACTGGGTGGCCAGGGCCTGGAGGGGGTGGCCGCAGATGACAACACCGTCTGGGTGGCGCTGCAGCGCGAACTCAAGACCGACCCCAAGGGTGTGGCCCGCATCGGTCGCTACACCCCGGCCGACGGGAAGTGGGTGTGGTTCGGCTACCAGCTGGACAGCACCGGCGTCGAGGGCGACTGGATCGGGTTGTCCGAGATCGCCGTTCACGACGGCGCGCTGCTGGTGCTCGAACGCGACAAGCTCAACGGACCCGATGCCCGCGTCAAGGCCATCTACCGCGTCGAGATCCCCGAGGACGGCGTGTTGACCGAGGCCGGTCAGGACCCGAAGGTGTTGCCCAAGAAGCTCGCCCGTGACCTCCTGCCGGATCTGCGGGCCACCAACGGCTTCGTGCAGGAGAAGGTGGAGGGCTTCGCCGTCGCAGGCAACGGGAAGCTGTACGTCGTCACCGACAACGACGGGCTCGACGACGCCAACGGTGAGACCGTGTTCCTCGATCTGGGGTCGGCCAGCACCGCGCTGCAGAAGTAGGCGCCTGACCGCGCTCAACTGCCGGCAACGACTGTCCGGCGATTAGTGCAGTTGACAGCGGGTTGGTCGTTTTATGCTGGACGCACGAGGGGGTGCGTTCGTTGAGCCTATTGGGAGAAGCGCTAGACATTCTTCGCCGCTACGGCGACGTCATAGGCGTCAAATGGGACAAGGCGCCCGGGCCGCTCGATCGTCTCCCGAACTTGGGCATTGTCAACCTTGCGAGTTCGCCAATTCTTGCTGCTGCGCAGGTCACGATCCAGGGGATGAAGGCGACGACGGGTTCTGGTGAGCCCCAGGCGGGTGAAGCGTTCGAGAAGTCCGCGGATCTATATGAAGAAGCCGGCAACCTCCTCATCGATGCGGCGGTCAAGGAAGATCAGTGGGACGGCACCGCAGCGAACGCCTATGGAGAGATCAACGCCGAGCACCGTCGCAAGACGATGGACGTCGCGGCAGCCGATTGGGAAGTGTGGAAATCACTCGGTCGTCTGGCCGCCCAGGTCAACGCGACCCGGAAGGATCTGCAAGATGCCATCGACTTCCTCTCGGACTACGACACCACGACATCGTGGATGAACGCGATACCCGGCGGCGCCGCCGTCAAGGCTGCGGCCGACTTGGGTGTCGCAGCCACGCAACTCGGATTCGCTGAGTTCTCAATTGCAAGGCTCGTCGCCGAGTCGGCGCTCGTAGCGAACGAGATGCGCACGCCGCAGGGAAGGTACGAGTCAGCGGCAGGACAGAAGGAAATCGACCCCAGGGCAGAATTTCCGTGCGGCGAACCCTTCGGAGATGAGCGCACCAATGGGCAGCTTCCGACTCGCACCGATTCGACTACTCCGTACGTCCCGCCCAAGATCGACGGGCCGCCGGTGCTCTACCCACCCGCGACGCCGTACGAGACACCTGCACCACGCTGACGGCCGTCCCCCTCTTGGAAGGAGCAGACTCATGTCTAGTCAAACCGACAATCTTCGAGTACTGACCGAGCACATCGACGACCTCGCGGCTAAGCAGACCACTGCCGCAGGCTGCCTCAAGATCGCGGGGGAGACGGTCAACGACCTTGCGTCCAGCGTCTCGTCTACGCACGGGGTGGTGTGTGCCCTGAGCAACATGGCGGTCAACGCCATCGAATCCGCACGCGATGCCGCAGACGCAAAGCTGTGGCGGATGTCCCACGATCTTTCAGAACGGCTGGGCGTCGCGTCGGCGAACTACAACAACGCCGACTGGATCGCGAGAAAGGACATTGACTCTTGCGGACTGTGACGATGATCAGCCGGCGGATTGAGGCAGTCGATGGCCGGTAGCGATTCGTGGGACGACGACGAAGTCGAGATGGACCTCCTTGATGACCCGCATGCTGCTTCTGGCCTTGCCTCCTTCGACGACTACGCGCCCACCGTGTCAGACGAGGGCGCTGAGTGGACGGCCGATTCACTAGTAATCAGCGACGAAACTGAAATGGCGCCCGTGGCGTTCTTCACGGTATCCAATCCGCCGGGAACGGTGTCAGCGACGGCGATGATCGGCGGACGCATCCGTGACGTCGACATCCTCGACGCATCGAGCTTCACCGAGTCTCAGCTGGCCGACGAGATCGTCGTACTGGCGGACTTGGCCAAGGAAAAGGCACTGGCCGCCCAGCACGCGGTGACGGTCGAACTCATGCGTGGGCTAGGTCACGACCGGGCCGGCACCAGTGGCTACCTCCAACATGCGATCGGACTGCCTGCACCCGACGTCTCGAGTGCGCGTATGGCGGAGTTGTTTGCGGCTAGATACCCGCTGCGGGCCGAGTAGGCGCGAATGTCGACCATTCCCCATCGGCGTCGTCGGTGGCTACTCGCGGGCGGCGCGCTGGTCCTCGTTACGGCCGTGGTCCTTGCGCTCGTCCTCGTGTGGTGGCCGCGGTACACGCTGAACTCCGCGCGCGCGGCGTGGCAGCCGCCAACGGAACCGGTGCTGTCGTCATCGATGCGCGAGCAGCCCATCGTCGGTTGGCGCACAAGCGTTTTCGACCTCGGACTCCCAGAGGCCAATGACAGCCGCATCGTCGTGAGCAACGTGCCCACTGGGCCTCGCGCATGGATCAAGAGTCTCGGTGACAACGTCTACATGCTGGCCAGCAGTGCTGCATCCAACGGGCGACAGTGGTGGCTGGCCGGAATGGACGCCAGAGATGGCAGGCGGCTCTTCGACGCGGTTCCACTCGGCGTGACCTTGCGGCCGCCCCAGTGCTTTCTCAACGGACCCACCGACGTCCTATGTCTTGATCAGCTTCCGTCGAGTTCCGCGTGGGTGGTCGACGGACGGTCCGGCTCTGTTCAGTACGCCGGGCCCACCAAGCTTCGATTGGGCTTCGATACTCTGGCGGTCAAGCAGATCGGGATCCATGCGGTGGCAGAGACCCAAGACCAAGGCGTGTACGGAATCGGTCCCCGTGCCGAAACGACGTGGTTCGTCCCGGGGGATGGCCGCGCGCAGACACCGCCACCGGGTGCGTACAGCCCGGTATCTCAGTCGCTCGCCGCGCAATACGGGACGAACCCTAGGAAGCTCGATACAACAGTCTTCTCGGTGAGTGACGGCGTGGTTATCAAGCCGGGCGTAGAGGCCGGCACTGAACTTGCTACAACCGCCGTCTACCCAGGTGGATTCGCCTCCGAGATCTATACACCCGACGGCAGGCCATCGGGTATCAGCTTCTTCGATGAAACGGGTAGACGAGTCGGTGAACAGAACGTGGACGGTGCGCTGACTGACGACCTGGTCGACCTGCCGATCATTTCGCAAGGCGAGGATAAGTCGCAAGCGGTGTACTCGCCTCAAGGCCGCCGGATCTTCGACGCGCCCTGGGGTGCAAGTGAACTTGTTGGAAACACATTGCTGGTCAACGACACTGGAAGCCAGTCATTTCCGATGTGGCGGCAGTACGACCTCAAGACCGGCGACGAGGGTTCGGCTTGCGATTTCCCGATGCAGAACTACATCGGAACGGACGGGTCGATCTTCGTCTTCGAGGTCACCAACCACGATGCAGGTCTGCTCGCCACGGCCAGGGATCGAATCTCCTGCGAAAAGGTGTGGTCGATCCCTTCCACGCCCGGTTCGCTTGCTCGCATTTGGCGGATCAACACAACGCTCGTCCAGTTATCTGACGACGGGACGGAACTTAACTCACTCGTCGCGCCATGACATCACGCAATCCGATCATTTCGTAAGCCTTGCGAAACACCTGGCGGCCGACACCCCCAGGTCGCAATCGGTCGTGTTGCCGCACGCCAGTTGCATCACTAGCCTGGGAACCACGCTCCGACGAGCTGCCGCCACCTCGCATGACCGGTTGGCAACAACACGTCGGTTCCAGGGTCCAGATCCGCCCGCCTGGATCTACCGAGGACAGCACATGGCCATCGCCGACATCGCCGAGTACGCGCATCTGAGCGCGGCTGACATCGAGGGTCTCGGGCGAGACCTGGACGGCATCCGCCGCGACATCGAGGAATCACTCGGCGAGCGCGACGCCACCTACATCCGGCGCACCATCGCCTTCCAGCGGACACTCGACCTGGCGTCGCGGCTGCTCATCGCCGGTAGTCGGTCGAGGTCCGGGTGGTGGACCGGCACGCTGTCGCTGGCCTACGCCAAGTGCATCGAGAACATGGAACTCGGTCACAACATCGGCCACGGCCAGTGGGACTGGATGAACGACCCGGAGATCCACTCCACCACCTGGGAGTGGGACATGGTCGGCCCGTCGTCTCAGTGGCGGTACTCGCACAACTATCGCCATCACGTGCACAGCAACATCGTCGGTGTTGACGACGACCTCGGTTTCGGCGTCATCCGCGTGACCCGCGACCAACCGTGGAAGCGCGAGAATCTGTTCCAGCCGCTACGAAACCTGTTGCTGGCGGCCACCTTCGAGTGGGGCATCGCACTGCACGACTTCTACTCGGAGCGCGACCGCGTCGAGACACCCGACAAGAAGGCCGCTGAGCGCAAGCTGCTGCTCCGGAAGATCGGCCGTCAGACAGCCAAGGACTACGTGTTGTTCCCGGCGTTGAGCGGACGGCGTTGGCGTCGCACCCTGGGCGCCAACGTGACCGCCAACCTCCTGCGCAACGTGTGGACCAACGTGGTGATCCTGTGCGGGCACTTTCCCGAGGGCGCCGAGAAGTTCGATCCGGCGGTGCTCGAAAACGAGACCCGCGGCGAGTGGTACCTCCGCCAGATGCTGGGTGCCGCGAATTTCAACGCAGGACCGCTCCTGGCGTTCTCGACCGGAAGCCTCTGCTACCAGATCGAGCACCATCTGTTCCCCGAACTGCCCAGCAACCGCCTTGCGGAGATCGCCGCGCGGGTCCGGCAGCTGTGCGAGAAGTACGACATCCCCTACACCAGCGGGTCACTACCGCGTCAGTACCTCTCGACGCTGCGAGTCATCCACGAGCTGGCCTTCCCGGACGGATTCTGGACCGCGACGAACGGCGAGGCGCAGACCGTGCCGCAACGCGTAGTCCATCGACTGCGTCGCCTCGACCGCCGCCCCGTGCGAACCGGCAGCTGACGACCGCCGAACCGGCTGTCCTGCAGCGGTATTCATTGCCGAGCTGACGGTATCGGGTCGGTGGCGGTAGGGGCCGGCAGCGTCATGTTCGTCGCATCAGGGCCCGTTCGGGTCCAATGAGGTGTACCGTCGGTGTTGGTGGTAAACCCAGCTAGTCGGTGAATGGGTCAGCTTTCGACGCTGATTCCCCCCGACAGCCGCACACGCCGGAATCTCCGGTGGCAACCGCCAGTCGGGATAACCTTGAACGCTCCATCGACAGTTCATCATTTGATTGCTCCCTTCGGGATGCAGAGCTTTGCGTACATGCCGCGGTTCGGGGTTCTCAGCACCCATCCGCCGACGCCCTGCGGGCTAGCGACCTTCAGTGCGGCGCTGGCCGACGGATTGTCCGCCAAGGGCGCCGCTGTCAGCGTTGTCCGCATCGCCGACGGCTCGGACTCCGCGCGCCCCAACATCGTCGGTGAACTCGTCAACGGCTCATCGTCATCGGTCGCGGACAGCGCGGAGCTGCTGAACAGAAGCGACGTCGCGCTCATTCAGCACGAGTACGGCGTGTACGGCGGTCCTGACGGAGACGAAGTGGTTCAGGTCATGAAGGGCCTGCGGATCCCGTCGATCGTCATCGCCCATACGGTGCTCAAAGATCCGACACCGCACCAACGTTCGGTCCTCGAAGAGGTTGTGGCGCTCGCCGATCAGGTGGTCGTGATGTCGGAGGCCGCACGTGTTCGGCTGTGCGCCGGCTATGCCGTCGACCACGACAAAATTGCCACCATCCCGCACGGCGCGGCGCTGCCCAGTACTGCCGAACACGTGCAGCGCTCGGGCAGACCGACCATCCTGACGTGGGGTCTGTTGGGCCCGGGCAAGGGCATCGAGCGGATGATCGAGGCGATGGGGGCCCTGCGGCATCTCCCCAACCCGCCGCGGTACCTGATCGCAGGCCGGACCCACCCGAAGGTGCTCGCCGCCCAGGGGGAGGCGTATCGCGCGGCGCTCATCGAGAAGGCACAGCGCGTCGGCGTCGCCGACTCGGTCGACTTCGACGCTGTCTACCGCGACCCTGCAGAGCTGACCGCGTTCATCCAGACCGCTGACGTCGTAGTCCTGCCGTATGACTCCAGGGAGCAGGTCACCTCCGGCGTGCTGGTGGACTCCATCGCTAGCGGCCGACCGGTCATCGCCACGGCCTTCCCCCACGCCGTCGAGCTGCTCGGCAGCGGCGCGGGCACCGTCGTCGGACACGACGACCCCGAGGCCCTGGTTGACGCACTACGCCGGCTGCTGACCGACCAGCGCGTCGCGGGCTCCATGGCCTCGCAGGCACGCGGGCTTGCGCCGGCAATGGCCTGGCCGGTGGTCGCCGACGCCTATCTCGAACATGCGCGGCGGCTCGTCGCAGCACGGCTGGCGCTGACGTGACCGGCGCTGAGGTGGCCGGTACAGAGGCCGACCCGACGTCCGCCTCGCATTTCGGGCACCTGCTGCGCCTGACGGATCACCGCGCCACCTTCGAACACGCCTGCCTGACCGAGCCCCGTCGCGAGCACGGCTACTGCACCGACGACATGGCCAGGGTTCTGGTGGTCGCCACCCGCGAGCCCGACGCGCCGGGCGAGGTGAAGGGGCTGGCCGGTAAGGCCCTGACGTTCCTCAATGACGCGCAGTCCTTCAACGGTGCCTGCCGCAACCGGATGGACGTCGGGGGTCACTGGACCGACCAGCCGACCACCGACGATCACTGGGGGCGGATGATCTGGGGTCTCGGCACCGCCGCCGCTCACAGTGATGTGAGCCTGGTTCGCCGGTTGGCGGTTATCCAGTTCGAGCGTGCGGCCAAGGCCAGGTCGCGGGCGCCGCGGGCGATGGCCTTCGCCGCTCTTGGCGCCGCTGAACTGCTGACCTTCGTGCCCGGGCATCCGGCAGCGTCGAAGCTGCTCGGCGATTACGTCGCCACCGTCACCGAAACCGACGATGGCACCGAATGGCCTTGGCCCGAAACGCGACTCACCTACGCCAACGCCGTATTGGCCGAGGCCATGATCGCGGCGGGCGTGGCCCTGGATGACTCGACGCTGCTGCAGCGCGGCCTGGATTGTCTGGAGTGGCTACTCGACTACGAGACGACGGACGGTCACCTCTCGCCCACCCCGGTGGGTGGGCGGGGACCGCAGGACGACCGGCCCGCGTTCGACCAGCAGCCCATCGAGGTGGCCACGCTGGCCGACGCGTGCGCACGTGCGGCCGCCGCAGATCCGCGGTCGCTGTGGGCCGAGGGCGTCCGATCCGCCGCCGCCTGGTTCCAGGGGGCCAATGACGTCGGACTGCTTATGTGGGACCCGGAGACCGGCGGCGGCTTCGACGGGATGCACGCCGACCGGGTGAACCAGAACCAGGGCGCGGAGTCGACGCTCGCGGTGATCTCGACGATGCAGCACGCCCGGCAGTTCGCGGCGGCACCGCAATGACGGCCATGCGGACCACACTGGCCACCCGCAGCCCACTCCGAATCGCGGCGGACCCCGGCCGCGTGATCACGCGACTCTTCGTGCCGGGCCAGGAGGGTTTCGAACGCCAGGAGTCACGCACCGGCGCCGTTCTGTCGCGCATCCTTGCCCTGTCCGACGATGACGTCGCGGCGTCGCTCGAGGACGTTGTCACCCGCTTCGGCTGGCGTCACCGGGACCTCGATGGAACCTTTCGCCGTCACGCCAGTGAACTCGCCGACCGTCTCGATCCCGATCGCGCCCTCTCCGATTCACGAAAGATGTTGCTGGGAGCGGCATTCACCAGCGAGTACGCCATCGAAGGCGCCGCGCTATGCAACCCGAGCATGGTGGCGCATCCCGATCAGACCGACACCGCCGCGGGCAGCCTGCGGTTTGTGATGAGTGTCCGGGGGATCGGGGAGGGGCACCGCTCCTCGATCGGATTCCGCACCGGTGTCATCGACTCGGCGGGTAACGCCACGGTGGACGAGCCCGCCCCGTTCGCCGCCACAGGACGTGTCGGGCGCACACTCCTCGACGCGGCCGCCTTCCGCGTCGAACTCAGCCGCCAGGAACACGCCGGTGAGGCCGCGGACTACGTCTTCAACGGGCTCGACGTACTGTTCACCCGAGCCGACCTGAACGAGCGACTCGATGACCTGCGGAGCCACCTGCGCACCCGCGGACACGCCGAGGGCACCATCGCCGCGATCCGCGGTATCGCCGAGCGCTTCTATGCCATCGAGTTCCCCGATGACGTCTCGCTGTCCGAGCGTGTGCTGTGGCCGTCGATGGAGGCCGAGCAGGCCGGCATGGAGGACGCGCGCTTCGTGCGCTTCGTCGACGACGACGGCTCGGTCACCTACTACGCCACCTACACGGCCTACAGTGGATCCCTCATCAGCCAGCAGCTGTTGCAGACCACGGACTTCAGGTCCTTCACCTCCGTTCCGCTCGTCGGGCGTGCCGCCGCCAACAAAGGCCTGGCGCTGTTCCCCCGTCGTGTCGGCGGTCGCTATGCCGCGATGTCGCGATCGGATCGGGAGACCAACTCTCTGGCCTTCACCGATCACCTGTCGGTCTGGACGAGTGCGTCCCCATGCCAGACGCCGACGGAGTCGTGGGAGACGTTGCAACTCGGAAACTGCGGTCCGCCAATCGAAACCGATGCGGGCTGGCTGGTGCTGACCCACGGTGTCGGACCGATGCGGACGTACAGCATCGGCGCGATTCTGCTCGATCTGCACGACCCGACCCGGGTGCTCGGCCGGCTGCGGCGACCACTGCTGAGCCCCGTGCCGGATGAGCAGAACGGCTACGTGCCCAACGTCGTCTACTCCTGCGGCGCGCTCGTTCATGCCGACACGCTGGTGATCCCGTACGGGATCTGTGACAGCGCCATCGGCATCGCCACCGTGCCGCTTCCCGAGTTGCTGGCCGCACTCATCCGCGAAACCTGAGAGGCCCTGTAGAGGAGACACCATGAGCAAGACCGATGATTCGCAACGAAACACACTCAGCGAGAGGGCCGTACACATCGGCGCGGGATTCTTGGCGAAGGAGCGCCCACATGTGATGGCGGAGTTGTCGACTCTCGGCCCGCATTTGGGACGCTGGGACCCCAGCGGTGTCCGCGTGGAGGTCTCCGTGCAGAACCGCGGCGAGAAGGAGCAGCGCGTCACCCTGCGCACGACGCTGCCGGGGCTCAATCCGGTCGTGGCGGTCGCAGACGATATGGACCTCACCCGCGCGCTCAACGACGCGAAGCGCGAGCTGATCCGTCAGCTCGAACACCAGAAGTCGATGCGCGAGCCCATGCACAACCGCCGGCTTCGGGACAAGACCATCCGCCATCCGAGCGGCACGGTGCAGGCCGAGGGCACGCAGCGTCTCTCATGACGTCAGTTGAGGCACAAGCCCCTTCCGGGCGGGCCACGCAACCGCTGCAACTGAGTCTGAAGCCGCTCACCGACTGTGTCGGGGAAACCGGCGGAACCTGGTGGCCGCGATCGCGAGATCTGCTGGCCGAGCTTCCCGACCTTCTCGCCGCGCTCGCGGAGCGACTGGGTCGCGTCGAGCGGGTTGTCTACAACCCGGCCGGGTGGGCGCCGTCAGTGCCCCGTCAGACGGTCGTAGGTGACACGACGGTCACGCTGGAGGCCTATCAGTTCGAGCTGTTCGACAAGCTCTACGCGTACAGCATCGGGGGCACCAGCATCGTGCTCGAAGTTGTCCCGGCTGCCCGGGAACTCTCGGTGCGCGATATGGAGGAGATGGCCACGGCGCACTCGAGGTGGGACTCCGAGGGCGGCTTACTGGGTGTGCGGACCGCGGTCCGCCACTGGAGCGGCTAGCGCTTCTTGCCGTGCAGCAGGTTGTCGGTCTGCGAGGAGGTGTCGGACTTGGAGCGCTTGTCGGCGCGTTTTTCCTTCAACGACTTGCCGGTCTTCTTGGTCATGCCCTGGCGCGGGGACTTGTCAGACAATGTCGGCCCTTTGATAAGGGGGCCTGGCTGGTCCCGATACCTGGACCCTACGCTCACGGCCGTGCCTTCTGTGCCCGCAGTCGACAGCAGGCCGCGCAGAAATGCCTGGTCGGGCCCACGTCGCGGCCCACGCGAGCCTGCTGAGCAGCGGTTGCTGGACGTTTGGCAGGGCCTGACGGCTTGGCCGGAGGGTGTAATGTCAGGGGTGTTGGGAAACCGACCAGCCCGGAATGAATCAGCAGTTCACCGCTGACATCCACGAGCAACCGCTCAAGCCGGGCACCTCGCGACAACCGCGCGTCGGGATCACTTTGACAGCATTATCACTTGGTCGAACATCGATCAATAGCATTGCGTACCAGGGCGATTCCTCGTCTTCAAGTGTGGGCGTACTGACGACCTACGCGCCCACGATCTGCGGATTGTCGAGCTTCAGCGCGTCGCTGTGCGATGGGCTGGAGGCCAGTGGCGCCCAGGTCCAGGTCGTGCGGATCGCCGACGGAGAGCCCTCGGAGGATCCCCGCGTCGTCGGTGAACTCACCGCCGGGTCAAGTTCGTCCATCGCGGCGTGCGCGGACACTCTCAACCGCTGCGACGTCGCCATCATCCAGCACGACGTCGGCATCTACGGCGGCACCGACGGCGCCGACCTCGTGGAGGTGATGCGCGCTCTGCGCGTGCCCGCCATCGTCGTGGCGCACGCCGTCCCGCGCAATCCGACACCCGAGCAGCGCGCCGTCTTCGAGACCGTTCTGGACCTGGCCGACCAGGTGGTCGTCATATCCGACACGGCAGGCGAGCGTCTGCAGGCGGAGTACGTCGTGCACCGCCGCAAGGTCACCACCATCGCGCACGGCACGACCATCCCCGCCGCCGCCCAGGTGAAGCGTGGCGGCAGGCCGACCCTGCTGACGTGGGGCCTGCTTCGCCCCGGCAAGGGTGTCGAGCGGGTCATCGAGGCCATGGTGGCGCTGAAGGACCTGCGCGGACAGCCGCGCTACGTCATCGCGGGCCCGACGCACCCCAAAACGCTCGCGGCCGAGGGCGAGGCCTACCGCGAAGCGCTCAAGCAACAGGTCATCGACAGCGGGCTGACCGGAACGGTGCTCTTCGCGCCGGACTACCGTGGGCGCGCCTCGATCGCGGCGCTGATCCAGTCCTGCGCGGCCGTCGTGCTGCCGTACGACGTGACCGACCAGGTCACCTCCGGGGTGCTCGTCGAGTCCGTCGCGAACGGGCGTCCCGTCATCGCGACGGCCTTCCCGCACGCCGTCGACGTCCTCGGCAGCGGCGCGGGCATAGTGGTCGGGCACGACGATCTCGACGCGCTGACCGCCGCTCTGCGCCAGGTGTTGTCCGACCCACGCTCATCGGGTGCCATGGCCGCCGAGGGCAGGCGTCTGGCCCCGACCATGCTGTGGCCCGCCGTCAGCAAGTCGTATCTGATTCTCGCGCAACGCCTCGTCCTCGAGCGACGGTCGATGGCGTGACCGCGCCGACGCCGGCCCTGAGCCTCGGCGTCATCGGTCGGACCAGCAAGGAGAACGAACGCCGGCTGCCGATCCACCCACACCACGTGGAGCGGATCGACGCCGATCTGCGCGCGAACATCTACCTCGAGACGAACTACGGCGCCGACTTCGGTGTCTCCGACGAGCATCTGTCGGGTCTCGTCGCAGGCGTGCGCACTCGCGAGCAGTTGATCGCCGAGTGCGACGTCATCCTGCTGCTCAAGCCGTGCGCCGCCGATCTGGCCGCCCTTCGCGAGGGTCAGGTGCTGTGGGGCTGGCCGCACTGCGTCCAGGACCGGGCACTGACCGATCAGGCCGTCGAACGCCGACAGACGGTCATCGCGTTCGAGGCGATGAACGTGTGGGGTTCCGACGGGTCCTTCAAACTGCACGTCTTCCACAAGAACAACGAGATGGCCGGGTACTGCTCGGTGCTGCACGGCCTGCAGATCGTCGGCCTGACCGGCACCTACGGTCCCCGGCTCAACGCCGCCGTCATCGGATTCGGTGCCACCGCCCGTGGCGCTGTGACGGCGCTGGCGGCGCTCGGGATTCACGACGTCAACATCCTGACCAACCGCAGCGTCACCGAGGTGGCCTCACCCATCCACTCGGCACAGATCCTGAACTTCGGAAACGACCCGGACGCCGGCCCCGGCGAGCCGACGAACTACGCGATGACGCCAGACGGCAAAGTGCCGTTGGCCGGATACCTGGCCGAGCACGACATCATCGTCAACTGCGTTCTGCAGGACACCAATGCGCCCCTGACCTTCCTGGACGAGGACGACCTGGCATCGTTCCGCGAAGGTGGTCTGATCATCGACGTATCCTGTGATGAGGCAATGGGTTTCAGCTGGGCGCGTCCGACGACGTTCGATGAGCCGTCGTTCACGGTCGGCCCCAACATCACCTACTACGCCGTCGACCACAGCCCGTCCTACCTGTGGAACGCGGCGAGCTGGGAGATCGGCGAGGCGCTCATGCCGTATCTGCGGACGGTGCTCACCGGACGCGATGCGTGGCAGGACGACCCGACGGTGCAGGCGGCCATCGAGATTCTGGACGGCAAGATCATGAATCCCGACATCACCGCGTTCCAGGGCCGCGCCGCCGAGGTACCGCACGCCGAATAGCGGTAACTCTCAACGGAAGAGGCGTACCGTGGGAGGTGTCGAGTAGCTCGGTTTCGGGCAATGTTCTCGACGTGAGGAGTCTCGGCCATGACGGTCACAGTGACGCTGCCTGACGGCGAAACCGATCAATACATGCGGTTCGGGGACACCTACTTCGAACATGGCGACGGATCGCTCGACGTGATTCGCACTGGCGCCAAGACGCCGTTCAGCTATCCAGCCAATGGCTGGACCGAGGTGCATGGCGACGAGCGCAAGCACCAGAAGCGCCGTTTCTGGCGCTGAGCCCCGGTATCACCCGACACGTTGCGCATACGCCGTCAGTTCGTCGATGAACCCCGGCGGAAAGCGCAACGTGCCCTTCTGCGTTCGTCCCAGGAAGCCCGACGCCGCCCGCGCCGATAGCGGCTTTCCCGGATACCGCAGGAAGTCCGCCAACGACGGTCGCGGATGCCACACCGGCCACGGCCCGACGCTCGACGCGTGCACCTGGCCGTCGAGGTCCGCCCACGCGGCCCGGCGCGGCCACTTCGCGCCCTCCCACGGCAGGTCGTCGGCGCCGTGGTAGCGACCGGGTTTGGCGAGGCGCGTCCCGATCCACGCCGCGACGGGCACGCTGACGGAGTTGCCCACCATCCGCCACCGCTCACCCCGCTTGGCCACCTCGTCGGCGGGGGAGGTCCAGTCGTCGGGAAAACCCTGCAATCGCTCCGTGTCTCGCACGTCGGGCGTGACGTACTCGCCGGACGGCAGCCGGATCGCCGGGGGAGAGGCGACCCCCACCGATGATCCGCACTTGATCGGCGGCACACCATCGACGGCCCAGCCGAACGACCGCATGCCCTCGGTCCAGTAGAACCCGCAGGCGACATCGGGATAACCGTCACCGACGGCAGGTCTCTCGTGGTCGTCGGCCAGCAGGACGTCGCGGGGATCGCCGACGCGGCTGCCCACCAGATACCACCGGTTGCGTCGCTGCGGCAGACCGAACGCGTTGGTGTCGACGACGCGATACGCCCACCGGTAGCCGAGGTCGGTCAACGACCGCGTGACCATTCGCAGCGCCGCCCCCTGGCCCAGGGACATCAGGAACGGCACGTTCTCCAGCACCACCCACGGCACGTCGGAGGTCTCGAGCAGACGCATCACCTCGCCGACGAGACCGCTTCGGGCACCGTCGATTCCAACCTTGCGCCCGACGCTGGACAGATCCTGGCACGGAAAGCCCGCGACGACGACGTCGGTGCCGGTCGGCAGGCGCTTGACGTCGCGGACGTCGGCCTCGAGCTTGGTGTCGGGAAAGCGGCGCCGCAGCACGTGCATGGCGGCCGGCGCGTTCTCGACGAGCAATCCGGTGTGGTGACCGCCCTCGGCTATCCCGAGTTCGAGGCCGCCGATTCCGGCGAACAGTCCTGCGACCGTGAAGGTCACCGAAGCCATTCCAGGGCAACGGCATAGCTCAGTCGCGATGGCACGGCGTTCCCGATCATTCGCGCCAGCGCCGTGCGGTGGGCGACGCGTGAGAAGCTGAACCAGTCCGGGATGTACTGCAGCCGGGCGGCCTCGTGGGCGGTGATGGTGCGTCGTCGACTCGGGTGCACGTAGCGGCCCATGCACATGCTGTAGAAGCCGGTGGTGACGGTCTGTGACGGTCGGTCCCAGGCGAGCCTGCCGTAGATCGACTTGTAGCTGTGGCCGCCGTCGGCGTGGCAGTCGGGCCGCTGGCTGTCGGGCAGGTCGAACGCCGCGTTCTCGAAGAGGTAGTCGATGCGTTGGCGGGTCGTCGGCGCCGAGCGTGCGACCACGTCCACCGCGTCGATGCGGTGCGCGTCGGGCATCGTCTCGAGGTCCTGGAACGCCCAGCCCGCGGTCCTGGGGTTGCGGCGGTGGCGGTCGACGACCTCGGCGGGGGTGACGGTGTGCGACAGGCTGGCCATCAGCACCAGGCGTCGACGGGTCTGCGGAACGCCGATCTCGTGCAGCGCGACGACGCCGATCGACACGTGGTAGCCGAGGTCGTGCAGCGCGTCGGCGGTCCGCTGCACCACCGACCGCCGATCATTCAGTGCGCCAGGCACGTTCTCGATCAGGATGTGCTGCGGCTCAAGCACTTCGGCGGCGCGCACCATCGTCTGGTACAGCTCGTTCTTCTCGTCGCGGTGCCGCGTCCGGTTGTTGAAGTCGCTGTGGCCCTGGCACGGTGGGCCACCGACCATGATGTCGACGCTGCCGTACCGCTTGGCCAGTTGGCGCTCGGCCGGGGTGCACCGCGCGCCCACCTGGCCGGGCAGCAGCGTGGCGACGTCATCGCAGATCGTGGTGGCGGTGGGGAAGTTGTCGGCGTAGGTCTGCGCGGCGACGTCGTCGAGGTCGACGGCCAGGACCGGTTCGAAGGGACGGTTGAGCGCGCGGGCCGCCTCGGCCAGCCCGATCGAGAGCCCGCCGCAGCCCGAGAACAGGTCGACCACCCGGACCGAGGAGCGGGTGGCGGCGCACGGCGGAGCGATCGGGTTCTGTAGCCAGGCGCGCTCGGCCTCGTCGGCGCAGGTGGGTCGGGCGTCGCTACCGGGATAGCGGGCCAGCGCACTGGCGACCCGCCTGCCGTCCCGCAGGTGCAGGACGCGTTCGTAGGAGCCGTTGCGGGTGCGGAACCGCTCGAAGCCGGCCTCGGCGCTGGGCCGATGCCCACCGGCTACAAGGGAAGGCTCAAGCATCCCCGTAATGGTAGGCAGCCAAGCCCGCTATTCGGGCAGGTGGGGCGGCGCGCCGCCAATACTCTGGAGACATGGCGGAGTCATGGGCCTCCTCGCCAGCGGTGCGGCGGGTGATGCAGTCCAACAAGAGCCGCGACACCAAGCCCGAGAAGGCGCTGCGGTCGGCGGTCCACGCGCTGGGCCTGCGCTATCGGGTGTCGGCCAAACCGCTGGCCGGGCTGCGGCGCACCGCTGACATGGTGTTCCCCACCGCGAAGGTGGCGGTGTTCCTCGACGGCTGCTTCTGGCACGGCTGCCCGCAGCATCACACCGTCGCGTCGGCCAATGCGAAGTTCTGGGCCGACAAGGTCGAGGGCAACCGGACACGCGACCGGGACACCGACGAGCGGTTGGCGCAGGCCGGCTGGGTGAGCGTGCGGGTCTGGGAGCACGAGGATCCGGTCGAGGCCGCGGCACGGGTGCGTGAGATCGTGCGGTCGCGCCGGGGCGACCCGGTCGCGTGACCGCCCGAAAGTGAAGTCGAAGTGCCCACCTCTGAGCGACTTCGCGTTGGGCGACGCGTCCCTTCAGCGGTCTTGCCACCGTCGTTGAGATAGCGCTGGTGGTGGTGACTACCCACACTTCTTCGCCATGAGCGCTATCTCAACGCAGTGGGAGCCGGGCGAGACCCGCATTGTCGCTCAGAGGCGGGCACTCGCAACGTGTCTTCTGGGCCCGCCTGCCCGCTACTTCAACTTCACCATCCGCGTCGTCGAACTCTCGTCCAACTCCACGACATCGGTGCGCGAGCGCAGGAAGTCGCTGAACGACTTGAAGCCCAACGACTTCTCGCTGAACGACGGATCCATCCGCTTCATCTGTGCCTTGACCGCCGAGTTGTGCAGCCACTCGACATCGTCCTTCTCCAGCCCGATCTGCAGCGCGCGCGTCAGCAGTGCGGTGGCCGCGGTCTGCGGGTCCGGTGGCTCCGGCTCCGCCGGCGGTCCGGCGGCCTTGGTGCTGCGGCGCGCCGTCCGCTTCTTCGGGGCCTCCTCGACGACATCGGGTTCCGGATCCGGTTCGAACACCGGGACGCCCGGGAGCGCGTCATAGATGACGAAGTCGTCGCACGCCGCGGCCAGTGAGCGGCTCGATGAACCGGCGACACCGATCCCGACCACGTAGCGGCCGAGCCGTTTGCAGCGCTGCGCCAACGCGATGTAGTCGGAGTCGCCCGCCACGATCACCACGTGGGTGAGGTCGGGCAGCCGGAACATGTCCTCGACGGCGTCGACCGCCAGCCTGATGTCGGCGCCGTTCTTGCCGTAGGCGGCCGCCGGGAACAGCTGGACCAGGTCGACGGCGCGGCCGACCAGCTGACCGCGATATCCGGCGTTGACGTCGGCCGACCAGTCCGCATAGGCGCGTGTCAAGACCAGCGTGCCGAACGACGAGGCGAAGTCGATGATGGCGCCGACGTCGACGGTCGCCCGGTCCAACCGATCCTGCTCCAGCCCCTTCGTCTTGTCTCTCTGGAACGAGCTACGCCCGTTGACCTGGTCATACCGCGAGATCACGATGTTGTCGAAGTCGAGGTAGACCGCGACGCGGGTGGCAGCGGTGTCAGTCATGGGTTCAGTCTGGTCGATCACCGGCAAGCCGCGGCATCGACCGGCATAAGTCGCTCAGAGGCGGGCACTCGCACACACGGTTTCGAAGCGCGCGGGATGGGCATCCATCAGCCCAGTTGCAGGCCGAGCGTCTCGAACATGAACGTCTCCCCAACGGTCCGGTGCTGCGCGAGCACGAAGCCTACGATGATCAAGGTGGTCGAATCCGTGATTTCCGAGTCCGCGACAACGCCGATACCCGCAGCCTGGCCCACCGGTCGCGGCGCCGACGTCGGTGATGACACCCTCGCCAGAATCGACCGCTGGTGGCGAGCCGCCAACTACCTGTCGGTCGGACAGATCTATCTGCTGGACAATCCACTGCTGCGCACGCCGCTGACACGCGAGGACGTCAAGCCCCGGCTGCTCGGGCACTGGGGCACCACGCCCGGATTGAACTTCCTTTACGCACATCTCAATCGCGCGATCGCCGAGCGCGCGCAGTCGACCATCTACGTCACCGGCCCGGGCCACGGCGGCCCCGGGCTGGTGGCCAACGCCTATCTCGACGGCACGTACTCGGAGGTCTACTCCGACATCACGCCCGACACCGAGGGCATCCGTCGTCTGTTCCGGCAGTTCTCCTTCCCCGGCGGAATCCCATCGCACGTGGCGCCCGAGACGCCGGGGTCGATCCACGAGGGCGGTGAACTCGGCTACGCCCTGTCGCACGCATACGGGGCCGCGTTCGACAACCCCGACCTGCTCGTCGCCACGGTGATCGGTGACGGCGAGGCCGAGACCGGCGCGCTGGCCACCAGCTGGCACTCCAACAAGTTCGTCAACCCGGTCAAGGACGGCGTCGTGCTGCCGATCCTGCATCTGAACGGCTACAAGATCGCCAATCCGACTGTGCTGGCGAGAATCCCGACCGACGAACTGCGCAGCCTGATGGAGGGCTACGGGCATCGACCGTACTTCTTCGAGGTGCCCGACGACGCCACCGCGGCCGACCACGCCGACGCCCACCGCCGATTCGCGCAGCTGCTCGACGAGGTCCTCGACGAGATCGCCGACCTCAAGGCCAAGGCCGCCGACGGCGATGAGCAGCGGCCGAAGTGGCCGATGATCGTGTTCCGCACCCCGAAGGGATGGACCGGCCCGGCCACCATCGACGGCAAGAAGACCACGGGATCCTGGCGGGCGCACCAGGTTCCACTCGCCAACGCCCGCGACACCCCCGAACACCTCCAGGTGCTCAACGACTGGTTGACGTCCTATCGCGCGGAGGAACTGTTCGACGAGAACGGCGCCCTGGACCCCGACATCGCCGCCCTGGCCCCCGCGGGCGACCTGCGCATGAGCGCCAACCCGCACGCCAACGGCGGTCTACTGCTCAAGGACCTTCGGCTGCCCGACTTCCGTGACTACGGTGTCGACGTCGTCACCCCCGGCGCGCCCATCGCCGAGTCCACCAAGGTGCTGGGCCAGTGGCTGACCGACGTCGTCCGGCTCAATCCGGACAACTTCCGCATCTTCGGACCCGACGAGACCGCGTCCAACCGCCTGCAGTCGGTGTACGAGGCCACCGACAAACAGTGGAACGCCGAGTTCTTCGGACCCGAGGTCGACGACCACCTGGCCCGCGCCGGGCGCGTCATGGAGATGCTGTCGGAGCATCAGTGTCAGGGCTGGCTGGAGGGGTATCTGCTGACCGGCCGGCACGGGCTGTTCAACTGCTACGAGGCGTTCATCCACATCATCGACTCGATGTTCAATCAGCACGCCAAATGGCTCAAGGTGACCAACCACATTGCCTGGCGTCGGCCGATCGCGAGCCTGAACTACCTTCTGTCAAGCCATGTCTGGCGCCAGGATCACAACGGGTTCTCCCACCAGGACCCCGGGTTCATCGACCACGTCGTCAACAAGAAGGCGGAAGTCGTCCGGGTGTATCTGCCGCCGGACGCCAACACGCTGCTGTCGACCTACGACCACTGCCTGCGGTCGCGACAGTACGTCAACGTCGTGGTGGCGGGCAAGCAGCCCAGCCCGAACTTCCTGAACATGGAGCAGGCCATCGCGCACTGCACGCGCGGGTTGGGCATCTGGGAGTGGGCGGGCACCGAGATGCTGGGCGAGGATCCCGATGTCGTCATCGCCTGCGCCGGCGACGTCCCCACACTGGAGGCGCTCGCGGCGGTCGACCTGCTCAAGCGGGACCTGCCCGACCTGTTGATCCGGTTCGTCAACGTGGTGGACCTGATGAGACTGCAGTCCGACAGCGAGCACCCGCACGGGTTGT
This sequence comes from Mycobacterium sp. IDUB_39, assembly GCF_055419205.1. Classification (NCBI taxonomy): domain Bacteria; kingdom Bacillati; phylum Actinomycetota; class Actinomycetes; order Mycobacteriales; family Mycobacteriaceae; genus Mycobacterium; species Mycobacterium sp. IDUB_39. The sequence goes on along the minus strand of NZ_JBVAXF010000001.1, from coordinate 370,334 downwards.
CCGACAAGCACTTCGACGCGATATTCACCGTCGACAAGCCGATCATCTTCGCCTATCACGGCTACCCCTGGCTGATCCATCGGTTGACCTACCGACGGGTCGGGCATCCCAACCTGCACGTGCGCGGCTACAAGGAGGAGGGCACCACCACCACGCCGTTCGACATGGTGATGCTCAACGACCTGGATCGCTACCACCTGGCGATGGACGTCATCGACCGCGTGCCATTCCTGCAGTCCAAGGCGGCGCCGCTGCGGCAACGGTTGAGCGACAAGCGGCTCGCCGCACGCGAGTACACCCGTGAGCACGGCGACGATATCCCCGAGGTGCGGGACTGGGTGTGGCCGGCGGCGCGTGCAGCGGTCGAGGTGACAGATCTCGACAAGACCGCGTCGACCGGAGGCGACAACGAATGAGCCTCACTCTGAGCGGGCTGAGAGTGGGCTAGGGGCGGTCGACGATGTCCGCGTACTCAGGATGCTTCTCGAGGTAGGCGATCACCGCCGGGCACTCCGGCACGATCCGCAGCCCCTCGGACCTGGTCTGTGCCAGTGCCTCGCTGATAAGGACGGTGGCCAGGCCGCGACCCTCGAAGGCGTCGTCGACCTCGGTGTGCGGAAACACCCGTGAGTTTCCCTCCACCCTGCCACGGTTCGCCGAACGTGAAGAAGATGGCGAGGTTCTCGCGAAACATGGCCATCTTCTTCACGTTCGGGCTGAGAGTGAACTACCCCAGCGAACGCACGATGTCGGGCTTCATGGCCTCGAGCTGCGCGCCCCAGTAGGCCCAGTTGTGCGTGCCGTTGGGCGGGAAGTTGAAGGTGGCGTTGTTGCCGCCCGCGGCGGTGTACGCGTTCTGGAAGGCGATGTTGCTGTCCTTCGTCATCCCCTCAAGCACGGTGGCAGGCAGATCGCCGCCGCCCAGCTCGGTGGGCGTGCCGTTGCCGGTGTACACCCAGAGCCGGGTGCCGTTGGCCGCCAGCCTGCCCGCCTGCAGTGTCGGGTCGTTGCGCTGCCACTCCGGCCCGCCGCCCGGACCCCACATCGCGTTCGCGTCGAAGCCGCCCGAATCCCGCATCGAGAAACCGACCAGCGTCGGCCACATCCCCTGCGAGAGGTTGAGGAATCCCGACAGCGACCCGGCGTAGGAGAAGGTGCCGGGGTGGTACGCGGCCAGGATCAGCGCGGCGCTGCCGGCCATCGACAACCCGACCACGGCATTCCCCGACGGAGAGATCCCCTTGTTCGCCGACAGGTACGCCGGCAGTTCCGAGCTCAGGAAGGTCTCCCAGTTGTAGGTCTGGGTCTGTCCATTGCCCACAGCGGGGGCATTCCAGTTGGTGTAGAAGCTCGACATTCCGCCGACCGGCATGACCACTGCGACACCCGACTCGTAGAAGTCCTCGAATGCGTTGGTCTCGATGTCCCACCCGCTGTTGTCATCCCGCGCGCGCAGCCCGTCGAGCAGGTACACCGCGTGTGAGCCACCGCCCTGGAACCTGATCGGAATATCGCGGCCCATGGACGCCGACGGCACCATCAGGGTCTCGACCGGAAGGCCCGGCCGGGAGTAGGCGCCTGCGGTCGCCGAACCCCCGGCGATACCGACCAGGCCAGGCAACACCGCCGCTGACACGGCGACCACCGCAATCCGGCGCCACGCGCCTCGGAAACTGAACGTCATCCCACTGCCCATCTGTTGTCGAAGACCCGCACAGGTCGTAATCGGCCGCACGCAGCGGGTGGGGCGGAGGCCTCTGCTACTGGATTTCTCGGGACTAAGTACCCCTTCGTTACCCGTTTACCCCCCGACAGGCGTGACAACCCGCCGGTACTGCCCGCGACCAACCAGGTACATGCAGGTCAACCGCGTCCCACGACTCCTACGCAAGCATGACGGACGCATGCTGAGGGCGTTTTGGCAATATGTGACCTACCTCACAAGCAGGCGTACGCTGGGGGCATCTCGCGAGGAAGGGAGATGCAGATGAAGGGTGCGTATCACGATCCTGTGGACCACGCCCGCACCACTCAGCCGCATGCCGGCGAATCGTTCATCGACACGCTGTGGCTGCCCGGCCTGATCCTCATCATGTTCGGCACCGTCACCATCGCCGGGTTCATTTTTGCCACCGCGTATGGCAACAGTGGCGTGCAGCTGGCTCTCGGGTTCATCGCCGGCGCACTGGTGACCGCGGGCGCGATCCTGATCACGCTGGAACACCGCCGGGTCAAGCGTGTCGAGCAGCGCTGGCTCGCCGAACATCCGGAGCGGCAGCGGCACCTGCACGCGTAGCGCTGGCCCCAGCGGGCGGCGATCACGCCGAGACGGGTATCGCGATCTCGTTGCGGCGACGAAACGGCAGCGTCCATGGCGGGTCGTAGAACCACACCGTGGGATCGCCCGTCGCCTCGATGCCATAGGCGCGCAACGATTCCCGCAGCTCGGCTGTTCGCGCCTCGACGGCATCGGGACCGCGGTCGCCGGTGAACGTCAGGACGGCGAACGTTTCGGCGGGCACCTCGATCAGCCGGACGCGGTCGTCATCGGGTGCGGGGAGCGTCTGCATGGTCCACTTGGACGGCATGAAGAACCGGATCACCCAGCCAGTGTCGGCGCCGCCGGGCTGCGCGGACTGGGCGACCGGCGCGGTCATCGCGATCGACTGCCCCGCCTTCGATTGGCCAACGGGGGCCGTCATGGCGATGGCGTCCGAGCCGTGGTTCTTGCCGAAGATGTAGCCCGCGAGACGGCGAAAGCCTTCACTGCGTGCGGCGTCCTCGTCGGCCGCGACGACGGTCTCGGCCGCTATCCTCGGGCCGTAGCGGCGTAACTCGACGTTATCGGCGAGTGGTTCGCTGGTATGGGACGGCTCCTCGGTGCCGATGCGTATCCCGACGATCATCAGTGCCGATTCGACGACCTGCACGGCCAGTGATGCCAGTCGACTCAGCATGGACGCACCCCCTCCTCGTTGATGCCGGTGATTGCCAGTCTGCCGCCGCACACACGTGGAAGCGGTGACATATCTGTGACGACCGAACGCAAGCCGGGTCAGGACGAGGCGCTCAACCGCGACGCCAACCCGGTCGCGCGCACCGCGCGGCGGTCGATCGCGGCGCGAACCTCGTCGGCCGACCCGACGACGCGCACCTTCGTCTTCGCGCGGGTCACCGCGGTGTAGAACAGTTCGCGCGTCAACAACCGGGAGTCCACCGGCGGCATCAACACCGTGACCTCGGCCGCCTGCGAGCCCTGGCTCTTGTGGATGGTCATCGCGTGCATGGTCTCGACGTCGGACAGCCGACCGGTTCCGAAGCTCAGCGGCGCATCGGTGCCCGCGACGACCGCCCGCAGTCCGGCCTCGCCGGCCAGCGTCACACCGGTGTCGCCGTTGAACAGTCCCAGCCCGTAGTCGTTGGCCGTGACCAGGATCGGCCGCCCCACGTACCAGGCCGACCAGATCGGTTCACCGGTCGCCTCGGTCAGCCACCGCTCCACCTGGTAATTCCAGTGCTGCACACCGTAGGGGCCGCGCCGGTGCGCACACAGCAGCCGGTGCTCCTCGAGCGTGGCCAGCGCCGACGGCCCGTCGCCGAGCATCGCCGCCTTTCGCACGGCAAGTGCCTGGGGCACTAGCACTTTGCGCAGTTCGGGCGCCGGGTCATCGACCTCGAGCCACTCGACGTGATCCCCGCCGGCGCGCAGCACCTCCACGGCGAGGTCGGCGGCACCGTCGCGGATCGCGGCGGCCAGCGCCCCGATCGTCTCGCCGAACCGGTGTGAGGTCCTCAGCTCGGCGACCCGCACATCGCTCCGGCGCCCGAGCCCGTCGACCAGATCCGCGAGCACGGCGCCGGCGTCCACCGAGGCCAACTGGTCGGGATCGCCGACAAGCAGCAGCCGGGCCTCGGGACGCACCGCCTCGAGCAGCCGCGCCATCATCGTCAGCGACACCATCGAGGTCTCGTCGACGACGATGACATCGTGGGGGAGTCGATTGCCGCGATGGTGCCGGAACCGCGACGAGCTGTCCGGCAGGCTGCCGAGAAGCCGGTGCAGCGTGGTGGCAGCCAACCCCGAGATTCGCTGGCGATCAACGGGCTCGAGTAGGTCGATCTCCGCCTGCACGGCCTCCTGCAGCCGGTTGGCGGCCTTCCCTGTCGGCGCCGCCAACGCGATCCGCAGCCGCGGCGCCCCGGCGGCCTGCGCCTCCCCGGCGAGCAACGCGAGCAGACGCGCGACCGTCGTGGTCTTCCCGGTGCCGGGCCCGCCGGTCAGCACCGTCAGGCGCTGGTTGAGCGCCAGCTCGGCGGCCACCCGCTGCTCGTCATAACCCGCCGGGAACAGTCGACCGGCGTCGGTGGCGGTCGCCACACCCACACCGTCGGACACCATCGTCAGAAGATCGTCGGCGACCTGCTGTTCCTCGCGCCAGTACCGATCGAGGTAGAGCAGCTCATCACGCATGCGCAGGACGTGCGGCGCTCCGAGCAGCGGGCTGGCCGCAACCGCGGCGAGCCACTCGTCGGGCACGGGCCACGGCAGATCGCTCACGTCGACCTGAGCCTCCAAGGCGCGCACGTCGACGCACACCGAGCCGCTGCGCAACCCGCGGACCACGAACGCGACGGCCAACGCCACCAGCTCGTCGTTATCCTCCCCGAGTGCGGTCAGGCGCTGCGCGACAAGGACATCCGACGAATCGATGACGCCCGCCTCATTGAAGGCCGCCAACAGCCCCGACGCACCGACGGCGCGCCGCCAGTCCGCGGCGTCGGGCACCTCGAGCGTGCTCACGCGACAGCCCTGCCCGCATCGAGGAGATCGGACATCTCGACGATCAACGCCGACGGCGGCCGCCAGTCGAACACCCCGGCGTAGTGCCCGTCGATCAGCGGTGTCTGCGGGCCACACATGCCGCGCACGAACAGATACAGGATTCCGCCCAGATGACGGTCGGGGTCGTACCCCGGTTGGCGCCACCGCAGGAACCGGTGCAGCACCACGCTGTAGAGCAACGCCTGCAGCGGGTAGTCCGAGTGCAACATCGCCTCGACCAGTCGGGGCCGGTCGTAGTCGGCCGCGGTCAACGGCTCGTTACCGTCACCCAGCCAGTTGGTCTTGTAGTCCACCACCACATATCGGTGGCCGTCGGCGGGGCCCTCGGCGTCGGGGATCCGCAGCACCGCATCGATCGACCCGTTGAGGTATCCGCGCAACGACTGATGCCCCAGCGCGTCACCCGAGAGCCGGTCGGCGTAGGCCGCGAGCGGATCGGGCGCGCGCACGTGCCGGGCCATCAGCGCGCCGACGTCACGCAGCGCGATGTCGGGTGCTTCGGTCACCAGATCGCCGCCGGCCAAGGGGATCTCGAAGTTCATCTCGCGCAGTCGGTCGGGCAGCCCGATCTCACGCAGCGTCAGATCGCCCGCGAGCGGGCCCAGTGGGGTGTCGTGCAGCGGCACCAACGCCTCCGCCAGCGCACGTGGTGACACGTCGACGGGCCACCACGCCAGATGCTCACCGACGTGGGTCTCCAACTGCGCGGCCAGATCCGCCGCCAGGGGATCGGCGGTCTCCAGCACCGAGTGCACCAGGGTGCCGAACTGCGCGCCCGTCGGCAGATCGGCCATCGGCGACGGCACCGACGGTCCCCCCGACGGTGCCACCAGCGGGATATCGGCCACCTCGTCGTCGAGTTCGACGATCTCGGGTTCGCTGCCAACACCTGGTGTCTCGGCCACCCGGATCAGGCCCGAGTAGGAGGTGCGGCGCCAGCGCAGGTCGATGCTGCGGTGAAAGTGCCGGGCGTCGAGATCGGTCGGTGCCGTCACCGACGGCAGCGCCGGTGCCGGCCCCAGCACCGACTGCTCGAGCACGGGCCCGCCGAGCGCCTCCCACTCGCGCAGCCGCGCCAGCGCGTCGTCATCGCTGATCTTGGCGGGCACACAGCGTTCCGGCACGACGCGTTCGCCCGGTCGCCGACCACGCAGTAGCCGGGACAGCCCGCCGTTGGGTTCATCGCGGCCCGACGACCACCACGCCACCACCTGGGCCTGCGCGCGGGTTAGCGCGACATACGTCAGGCGGCTGTCGTCACCCGCGGACTCCTCGCGCCCCAGCTTCGCAACGGCGTGATAGTCGGGGCTGTCCTTGCCGCCGACGTGCAGACACCGGGTGTCGCCGTCGTGGAAGAGGATCAGTTCGGGCTCCGGCACATAGCGGTTGAAGGCAAAGGGCAGGTACACAATCGGGTACTGCAGCCCCTTGCTCACCCACACCGTCATGATCTGTACCGCGGCCGCGTCACTGTCGAGGCGGCGGTTGCGCTCGGTGGCTCCGCCCCGGTCGTCACGCTCGGCGCGCAACCAGTCGCGCAGCGCGGGCAGCGTGTAGTGCTCGCGGTGCGCGACGTCCTGCAGCAGCTGCGTCATGTGCGCGAGGTCGGTCATGTGCCGCTCGCCGTCACGCCACGACAGCACCCGGTCACTCATACCGCCTAGCTGCGCGGCCTCGAATATCGCCGCCACACCACGCTCGCGGGCATGGCCTGCCCACTCCCGCAGCGTCTCTGCGATCCGGTCGGTCAACGCGTCACCACCTGCCACCAGCGTCTGCGCGGTGTGGCCGAAGAACATCGTGGCCGCGGCGGCGCGCACCACCCCGGTGCGGTGCGGCTGGTCGAAGGCCTCCAACAGCGACAGCCAGTCATCGGCCGCGGCGGAGGTGAAGATGTCCGAGTCGCCGGTGTAGACGCAGGGGATACCCGCCGCAGTCAACGAACGCTGACATGCCCGCGCATCCCGGTGCGTCTCGACGATGATCGCGACGTCGCCTGCCTGGACGGGCTCACCGTCGAACGTGGCGCCGCTGGTGAGCAGCGCGCCGATGTCGTTGGCCAGATCCTGGCCGATGTGCCGACGCAGATCGGCGATCGCCACGTTCTGGGTTCCGCTGCGGCCGAACGTCGGTCGCTCCACCACGCGCAACCGGAACGGATCGCCGTGTGGCGCCCCGACCAGCCGGTGGCCTTGATGCGCGGCGTCCACGTCGTGCACGACGATCGCCGGGTTGCCGAGCTCGGCGTCGCGCAGCACGACCTGCAGCCGGTCGACCAGTGCGGCGTCGCTGCGCCAGTTGGTGCCCAGCGTCTTCTTGGCGCCCGCGGTCTCGGCGGCACGCAGGTAGGTGACGATATCGCCGCCGCGAAACGCGTAGATCGCCTGCTTCGGGTCGCCGATCAGGATCACCGTCGAGCGTCCGCTGAATGCGCGGTCGATCACTTCCCACTGCACGGGGTCGGTGTCCTGGAACTCGTCGACCATCACGATGGGCCAGCGTTGGTGCATGCGGACCCTGGCGGGGGAGTCCAGCGGCTCCAGCGCGTCGGCCAGGCGTGTCAGAAGATCGTCGTAGCTCAGGATGCCGAGCCTGCGCTTGCGCAGCTCCAGTTCGGCGAGAACGCGTTTGGCGAACGTGATGCAGACCGCGGCACGGGACTCGGGTGCGGGGTCACGGGGCCGCAACTCGGTCGCAGGGTTGGCCACCACTTCCCGCGCGAGTCTCAGCGCATCGGGGTAGGTCAGTTCCGGGTCCTCACGCTGATGCCCGAAGTGTGCGAGGTAGAGGTCGTCGACGATCTCGGTGACCAGGTCGGTCAGGCTCTCCACCAGGGTGACACCGGAATCGGAGTCACCGGCCACACCGAGGGACTTCAACACCAGCTGGCAGAACTGATGGGTGGTGGCGATCGTCGCGGCGTCGAAGTTGGCCAGTGCGTCGCGCAACCGCTGCTGACGGGCGACGCGTTCGGCATCGGTGGCGTCCAACAGGTGGGCGACCAGCTTGTTGTCACCGGCCAGCGAGGCATCATCGAAAGCCGCTGCGGCTTGCGCGATCTGGCAGCGGACCCGCTCGCGAAGCTCCTGGCTGGCCGCGCGGCCGAACGTGATGAGCAGCATCTGGTCCAGCGTCGCCTCGCCCTCGGCGACGTAGCGCGTCACCAACCCGGCCAGGGCGAACGTCTTGCCGGTGCCCGCACTGGCCTCCAGCACGGTGGTCGACGGCGCGGCGGGCAGCGGACCCTGCAGGTCGAAACGCTCCATCACCCACGCCTCCCCTCGGCACGCAGCATCGGCAACCAGAGCCGCGCGGCGTAGGCGCCGAGGCGATTGGTCTCGCCGTCGTACTCCTCGCCCGGCCGCAGTGGTTGCATCAGATCCCTGAGCCATGCACCCTGCCCCCATGCGCGCACCTGGGCCGGGTCGGCCTCCTCGCCGGGGAAGTTGCCCGACTTCCACCGGAACCCCGCGGCCCGCTCCGGGTCATCACCGCTGTGCCGGGCAGCGGCCCAGGCGTAGGACGTCTTGATCGGCAGTGGAAGCGGTTCACGCCGCCCCGCGTCGTAGATCGCCACCAGGTCCCGCAACAGGTCGACCGCCGACTCCTCGGGACGGCCGAGCGTCTGCTCGCGTGGATCCGTGCCGCGCGGTGGTCGGCCGATGCAGATGGCCGACCAATCCCGATTCGGGCGGTGGGCGAACAACGCCAGCAACGGAATCCACGATGCCAGTAGGTGCTTGCCGCCCAGTTTGGAGTAGGTCACCGAGACCATTCGGTCGCCGAAGACCGGCGACACCGTCCCCGTGAGCCGACGCCCACCGTCGAGTTCGACGTCCACGTCGTACGCGCTGGGCTCGGCGGTGCGATGGCGGCGTGCCGCCTCGGCCAGTAGGTCGGCCTGGGTGAGCAGCTGGGTTGTCTTGCGCCAGCCGAGCTGGCCAGGAGGCACGGTGCCGCGGCGCCACTCCGCCTGCCGGGCGTCCTTGGCCTCCATGCCGCGCAGCATGTCGGTGAGCATTCGGTCGCCCACCGACCACTCCTCGAGAGCGTCGATGTCGACGGGCATCTCGTCCGCGACGCCGTCGACATCCCACGGCAGCGTGTAGTCCAGCGCGCGGAAGAAACCCTTGACCGGATCCTTGAAGAACCCGACGAGATCGGCGAGCGCGACATCGTCAGTCGGCCGCGGCGGGAGCGGTCCGGAGACGAACTTCGGCTGCTCAGACCGCTCGCCGGTGCTGGTGCGAGCCGCCCGCAGAACCGTCGAGTCGAACGTGAACGGCACATCCGGCACCAAGCCGCCGGGCACGACATTGCGAATGTCGAAGGGCTGCAGCGGATGATGGACGACGATCGCGTCGCGTACCGGAGCGGGCGTGGTGGCCTCCAGTGCGTCCAGGAGTTCGGCCAGTGGTACGGCGGGCGGACGCGGCTGGCCCGAGTAGGCGTTGGCCCCGGTGTAGGTGATGACCAGTTTCTCCGTGGTCGCGCCAATGGCGTCGAGCAGCAGTTGCCGGTCCTCTGAACGGATGTCGCGCTCACCGGTCATGGGGTCCCGCGCCAGCACGTCGTCGCCGTCGATGGCGCCGCGACGCGGGTACACACCGTCGTCGAGGCCCACCAGGCACACCACCCGGTGCGGCACCGACCGCATCGGCACCATCGTGCACACCGTCAGCGTGCCGGTCCGGAAGTTGGCCCGCGTCGGCCGGCCGGCGAGGTGGCGTTGTAGCAGCGCGTTGATATCGGGCAGCCGCATCTCGGTGTCGGCGTGGGTGCCCGCGTCGCGCAGGACGTCACCGAACTCGCGCTGCATCTGACTGAGCTGCCACGCATCGGCATCGCTGATGCGGGTCAGCATCGTGATGCCGTCGGTCACAGCGCTCAGCCAGTCCCGCAGCGGCCGCGCACCGGTCAGTGAGGTGACCGTTCGCTGCAGGCGGTCGATGAACTCGGCGAGCTTGCCCGCCAGTTCGATGCGGTTGCTGCTCACGTCGTCCAGGGGCAACGTGGAGTCGATCCAGGCGTGGGCGTCATCGGACATCGCGACACCAGCCAGTACGCGGTCGATTCCGAAACGCCATGTGTTGTGCACGAAGTCGACGCCGTACGGCTTGCGATGCTCCTGGTCGAAACCCCAGCGCACGTTGGCCTGCCGGACCCAGCGGGTGATGTCCTCGAGGTTATCGTCGGTGAATCCGAAGCGTGCCCGCACCGGGGCGGCCTGCGCGAGGTTGAGCACCTCGCTGGCGGTGACCCTGCTGCCAGCCAGGGCGAGCACCTCGGTCGCCACGCCGAGCAGCGGGTTGGTCTGGACGAGCGCGCGATCGGCCAACCGCATGCGCAGCCGGTGAGCCGGGTGCACGCCGGGAAGGATGTCACCGAGCCCGAAGTCGGCGTTGATCAGCGGCGCGTAGGTCTCGATGTCCGGGCACATCACCAGGATGTCGCGCGGTTCCAGGGTCGGGTCATCGACCAGCAGACCGAGCAGCACCTCCCGCAGCACGTCGACCTGTCGGGCAGGGCCGTGGCACGCGTGCACCTGCACCGAGCGGTCGGACGGTGTGAATGTCCGACCCTGTGGGCGAACGGCATTCGCGGCGATATCGGATTGCAGCCAGCCGAGCAGCGTGGCGGGATGGTCGCCGGCCTCGAGGTGCTCGTCGGTGCCGATGTCGTCGGGCAGGCCGCGCTGCAGCTCGCGCAGATCCCGGCCAAGGGTGGCCAGCAGCGGATGGCCGACCACGCGGTGACTGCTGTCCTCGCGACGGGGCACCGAGCCTCGCACGCCGCGCAGTGCCTGCCACAGCGCGTCGCTGGGGTGGGGCAGCCACAGGTGCAGGTCGTGATGGCTTGCCAGCGCGGTGATCAACTCCACCTCGGTCACCGGCAGCCGGGTGTGTCCGAACAGCGAGAGCCGCTGCGGCAGGTCCATCGCCGAATCCTGTAGGCGGGCAAGGGTGTTCGCATGGCGAATGTGGGGTGGGTCGGCGGGCACCCGCGCCACGAGTGCCCGCCACAGCGGAGGCTGCCAGGCGACGTCACTGGGGAGGTCACCGGTGACGGCCGCCAGCCAGTCGATGAGCAATTGCGGGCGTTGTCTGGCGTAGGACGCGAACAGGCCTGCGATGCGCCGGGCGACGACGTAGCGCCGCCCCAGCCGCAGCTCGCGCTCGGCCTCGCCCGTCTCGAAGTGACCCAGGTGGGCGGCCAGCGTGCGGCACCAGCCCTCGTCGAGGCTGGCATCGATCACCTCGAGCAGCGGCCACACCATGGTGTCGGGGGCCCACGGGTCGTCGCCGGGGTTGCGGCCGCTGCCGGTGATCTCGGCGATCAGTGAGTGCGGGTTGCGGAACTCGATGCCCGCACACACCCCGTCGGCACCCGAGCCGCGACCCAACACGTGTGACAGGCGCTGGGAGAGCCAACGCTCGACACCACGCGCGGGAACGAGCACCAACTCCAGGGCGAACGGGTCGGCGAGCGGTTGGGCGAGTAGATCTGCGAGCCCGTCGGCGAGGACGTCGGTGCGTTCCGCACGGTGGAGATGAAGGCCCATTTGAGATCTACCCTAGGGCCCGCGTCCGACACCGTTGCGCAAGTCGTCGGGTTTGCGCCGACGAGCGGAGTGCAAGGTCAGCGACATCCCCTGACGGCATGGGACCGGCCGGGAGGACCACGATGATTGCGGGCACACGCATCCCCGCCTCGGGAGCGGCTGGGCGGCGCAGAGGCTGGAGAGGTTGGAGTGGAAGCCTGGGACTGGCCGTCCGGTGGCGCCGTTACTTACCGCCGCTGAACTCGGTGGGCAGTCCGTCGATTCCGGCGCGAATGGCCGCCAGAGCGTCCTCGCGGGCCTTCAGCTTGGAGGCGAGGTGTGCCTTGGCGTGCAGGGTTGTCGCGAACTCCGCAGCCACGTCGTGGGCGCGGGCGAGCACGTTCTCCGTCTCGACGATCTCATCGACCCACCCCGCCGACACCGCGGCATCACCGGCGAACGTCGCCGCGAGGGCGACGGCGCGCTGAAACGCCGCGCGCGTCAACCGCATCCGCATGATCTCGATCGCGGAGATCGGCAGCACCATGCCGATGGCGGTCTCATTGGCCTGGCACCGCGAACTCGGAGAACCGACCCGGTGGTCGCCGCTCAGGAGCAGGAAGGCCCCCATCGCGATGGCAGGCCCCGTCGCGGCGATGACGACAGGCACCGGGAAGGTCAACAGGCGGATCGACAGCTCGAAACCGCCGGACAGCATCCCGAGCGCGGCGGCGGCGTCACCGGAGTTGAAAACCCCCAGATCGAACCCGGCGCTGAGCACCTTCGAGTTGCCGGCGAGCACGATCGCCTTGACGTCACCACTGGCCGCGGCCGCCTCGGCCTGATCGAGTGCGGCGTTGATGTGCTCCTGCATCGCCGGCGACAGCACGTTGACCTTGCCGTCGTCCAGCGTGATCGTGGCAACGAGTTCGTTCTGGGCATAGCTGACCGGGCTGCTCATCGTTGATGCTCCCTCGAGTGCGGTTGTTGTGGCCGATGTTACGCAGCGCACCGTCACCGATTGTTGACGTGGTGCCTTCCGGCGGCGTCGTCCTTGATCCAGGGGAAGTCGAGTTCGGTGGTCTGGTCGAACTGCGCTGTCCGCCAACGATCTTGAGTCTCCGCCACGGCACGCTTCATTCGCTCGATCTCGGCCCGGAACACGTCCGGCCGCGTCTCCTTGGATGCGTAGTGGAAATAGGTCAGCACGTTGCGCAGCAACTCGAGCTTCTGTTTCTCCCGCTTGGCCAGGTCGTGTGTCGTCAACAGCTCGAGGCGCTGGGCCGGCTGCAGTGTCGCCCAGTCCAGGCACACCTTCGACTCGAATGTCTGGCGCCTGCTCCACGCCCGCGACTTCTTGCCGCCCACCGGGCGGGGCTCGTCGGAGTAGGTCAGCGTGCCGTCGAAGCGGGACCGGATCGAGCCGCCGAGTTCCTCCCGGCTGATCGCCGAGTCCCAGACCGTTCGCCACTCCTGCCCGGGGGCGAGGAGGGGCAGTTCGCTGGGGAGATCCAGTTCGGCGACCTCGGGCGGCCCGTCGTAACCGTGGTCCTCGTAGGCGGCCACCGTCGGCGGGTTGGCGAAGTCGAAGCGGATGTCGTGTGCGGCGGTCTGGCCGTAGTTGCGCACCACGAGTTCGATGACGTGCCAGTCCGCGGCGTGCGGCTCCATGTACATGGCGACCTGCGGGCGGATCTGCTCGGTCTTGAGCAGCCGATTCTTCTTGATCTGGCGGTTTGCGTAGACGAGCACGATCACGCCGAGTATCAGGGCCCCCCACACGGCGATGGCCAACCATCCCGCTGAGCCGAGGCCTGTCACGTCGTCCCAACTGATGGTCATCGAATCCCCACTGCCTTCACGCGGTCATCAGGTTTGCTCAGGACACTAACGCTTCGCTGACGCAATCGGGAACCGCGCCGAGCGAAGTTTGCTGAAGTTCCGACTCGGAACCTACCGCGGGATCGGTCCGCGCGCAGCGACAGCGCGCCGCTCAGGACGCTGCGCCACTCAGGACGCTGCGCCGCTCAGGACGCGATGGCGGTCAGCTCGGCGGGGGCGGGTGTCGGCGCGGGCGCGGGGACCAGGCGTTCGCCGCGCGCCAGCCAGTCGCGGTCGGTCCAGGTGAACTGGGCAGGCAACCGGCGCCAGTACTGCGGATGCGCCGCAACGTAGGCCTCGACGCTGGCGTGGACCACGGCGTCGTCGGGCACCTTCCGCAACGGCAGGCTGCGCGCGCTGCCCGCCAGTGCGTCCGCGTGTTCTGGAGGTGTTGTCGTCGCGCGGTCCCGGACCCGAAGTCCGGCGGTGGCGGCGGCGTCGAGCACCCAGTTCAGGGCGATACCCGCGAGGGGGCGGCAGGCGCCCGGGCCGCCCGCGACATCACAGTGTCCGCCGCGGAACCAGGCCTGCTCCACCGCGTCGCCCATCATCGTCACCGGGCGATCCAGCACCGATGCGCCATCGGCGGCCATCGCGTGTCTGCCCCCGCGAACGGCGAGCAACTCCGGCGGCGGCATCGGCAGCGTGGCGTCCCGCAGCGCATCCCACAACCCGAGGTAGGCGACGACCGGCTGCTCGTTGCCGTCCGCCAACGCGGCGAATGTCGCGCGCACCGCCTGCCACTCCCGCGGCGTACGACGGGTGCGCGGCATTGCATACGCCGCCACCACGTGGCCGACCATGTCGTCCAACGACCACGGCAGGATGCCCACGGTGTTCACCAGTCGGATCAGCGCCTGGGCGCAGAACGCGCCGTGACCCGCCCCGAAGACGAAGATCGAATCGCCCGGCTCCCAGCAGCGCCGCAGAAACGCATAACCGCCGCCGATCGCCGCGCGGGCCTCGGCGTGCTGGTCGCGAGCCCGGGCCCAGCGCGTCGAACCCGAGTGGTACCAGCAGACTTGTCCGCCCGACTGATCGAGCAGGCCGAACAGAGCCGTGGCATTGGTGTCGCCCCCGACCCCCAGATGGCGAACCTGGTCAAAGCACAGCACGACGTTCTTCACGACTGAACCCCCGATGGCGGAATTGTCGACGCCTACTGTTCAGTGTGCCAACCACCCGCGCCGGTGTCAGCTGATTTGCGCATCTGGATCGGCAACGGGCGACGGATTACCGCTACCGCTGTTCCGTTTGCTGCGAAATGCGCAATCGGAGGGGTTCTATTCGACCGGCAGTTCGCCACCGGCCATACCGGGGACGCCATGCACGATGATTCCGCTGGCCACCGTGCCGACGGGCACGTCGAATGCGACCGCCGTCTCGAGCGTCTCACCCGGACTGACGATGACGACGCCACCGCCGAGATAGAGGGACGCCTCGTCGTCTGGTGCGATGGTGCCCGCGTCGGTATTGAGTATCTGCAGGCTCGACACGAACTCCTGCACGTCGCCACTGGTGTTGCCGACATTCAGGTACACAACGAGGAACTCGCCGGCGGCGGTCTTCTCGAGGGACTCGTTGACAGTCGAGGAGATGGTGTCACCTCGCTCGGTGGAGGTGACCGAGATGGTGAACGGACCGTCGACGATCTCACCGGCCGCCGGCGCGGCCACGGCCTCGGTGGGGGGCTCGGATGCGGCCGACGTCGTTGATTCCGCCGAAGGCGCCGCAGAAGCCGATGAGGGAGACGACGTGACATCGGGCACGGCGTCATCGCGGATCACCAAGGCGTAAACCAGAACCAGAATCAAAGCCAACAGCAGTACGCCGACGGCGCTGAGGTAGCCGATGATCAACCTGCGGTTGTCGGTGCCGCCCGGTGGATTCGGTGGTGGCGCGTCATAGCGGGGTGTGAACAGCGGGACCGCGGTGGTCGGCGACTCCCACGGCGGCGTCTGGAACCCGGGTTGCGGCCCTGCGGCGGTGGTGGGCGCATCTGTCGGGGTCGGGAAGCCAGGTTCATCGAAGGGCGCCGGGGGTGCCTCGGGTGCCGGGGCGGAGGCGGGTGCCGGGGCGGAGGCGGGCGGCGGGGCGGGTGTCTCGGTCGGTCCCGACGAGATGGACTCGAACGAGGGTGTCTCGAACGACTCGAAGACGGGTTGCTCGAGTTCGACGGGCTCCAATGACGGTTGGCGTTCGGGAGGGGCGACCTCCGTCGCGGCCTGCTCGGCAACTGGCCCGTCGGTCCAGGCGGTGCCATCCCAGTAGCGCACGGCTTGCGGGTCATCGGGATCTGAGTACCAACCGGCAGGCACGGATGGTGTGGTCATCGCAGGGTCCTCCCCGTCACGCGCCTTTGAGGGGCGCTGCGAGATCGGACACTATCGCAGGTGGGCAGCGTCAGCCGCCCATAACCGTCCGCCACTGGTCGAGAGAGCTGGCCCGGTAGACGTAGTTGAGCCGACGCACATCGGACAGCGGTTCGCTCGGCTCGGCCGAGTACCAGTGCCCGGGGAACACCGTCGGGTCGCCCGGCAGCTTGGCCAGGGCCTGCAGGCTGCGGAACATGTCATCGGAGTTGCCGCCGGGGAAGTCGGTGCGCCCACATCCCTCCAGGAACAGCGTGTCGCCCGCGACGAGCCGGCCGTCAAGCAGGAAGCACTGGCTGCCCGGGGTGTGTCCGGGGGTGTGCAGCAACTCGATCTCGACATCGCCGACGTTGACCTTGTCGCCGTGTTCGTGCGATGTCAGGTCGGTCAGCGGGATGCCGGTCGTGCGCGAAACCCACTCTGCCTCATAGGTGTTCACATGGACCGGAATCGCGACCCGCTCCAGCAGTTCGGCGAGGCCCTTGAGTTCGAAGCCCATCATCGAACCGCCGACGTGGTCGGGGTGGTGGTGGGTGACCAGGACACCGGAGAGCCGCATGCCGTCGGACTCCGCGATGTCGGCGAGGTCACCCGCGGCGTAGGCCGGATCGACGATGAGGCAGTCCCCGGTCTCCCGGTCGCCGATCAGGTACGAGAAGTTCCGCATCTGCTGCGCGATCGCGTCGCCGGCAGCGAAGTCGCGGCCTGAGAGCAGCTGTCGGAAGTACAGACGGTTATCGACCCCTGGGTTCGCCATACCTCCAGACTATTGCCGCGCTCTGGCGCCGACACCCGGGCTCCCACGAGGCGCTGACAGAGCCTGATTTCGCTGCGTGAGGGGCAGTTCTGGACCCCCGCGGCGGGTCGACCGTCACCAGCGGTTTGGCTAGGCAATCGGCGAGAATGTACCCTCTTTAAGGCCCACCGCATGGACACCGTCCAACGCTGTGGGGCAGGCCCCCTTAGCTCAGTCGGTAGAGCGTTTCCATGGTAAGGAAAAGGTCAACGGTTCGATTCCGTTAGGGGGCTCGGTGGACACCGGGCGAGCGAGGCGACGGGAGAAGCTAAGCCCGACCGGCGGCGCCATCATGGCGGTGTAGCTCAGCTGGTTAGAGCGCACGACTCATAATCGTGAGGTCGGGGGATCGAGTCCCCCCACCGCTACAAGACAACGAATCACCCGAAGAAGGACGACGAACGTGGCCTCAAGTACAGACGTACGGCCCAAGATCACCTTGGCCTGCGAGGTGTGCAAGCACCGCAACTACATCACCAAGAAGAACCGCCGCAACGATCCCGATCGGTTGGAGATCAAGAAGTTCTGCCCGAACTGCGGACACCACCAGCCGCACAAGGAATCGCGCTAGACGGTCGATCCCTGGGCGTCGCCCACGGTTGACCGGATAGGTTCAAGCTTTGTGGCTATCTCCTCGGACATCATCGGTATGCACTACCGATACCCGGACCACTACGTCGTGGGTCGGGAGAAGCTTCGGGAGTACGCAACCGCCGTCAAGAACGACGACGCCGTCTACTTCGACGAGGCCGTAGCCGCAGAACTCGGGCACAGCTCGCTGCCGGCACCGCTGACCTTCATCTCGGTCTTCGGGTACCAGGCGCAGATCGCGTTCTTCGCCGACGCCAACATCGGCATCAAGGACGCTCAGATCGTCCAGGTCGACCAGGAGTTGAAGTTCTTACAGCCGATCAGGGCTGGCGACAAGCTGTACTGCGACGTGTACGGGCACGGGCTCCGGCAGGCGCACGGCACCGACATCATCGTGACGAAGACCATCATCACCAATGACAAGGGTGATGTTGTGCAGGAGACGTACACGACCCTCGCGGGTCGGTCGGGCGAATCGGGAGAAGAGGGTTTTAGCGATGCCACTGCGTGAGTTCGATTCGGTGAAGGTGGGCGACCAGCTTCCGGAGAAGATCATTCCGCTGACTCGCGGCGACCTGGTGAACTACGCCGGGGTGTCCGGCGACCTGAACCCCATCCACTGGGATGACGAGATCGCCAAGCAGGTCGGTCTCGACACCGCCATCGCGCACGGCATGCTGACGATGGGCCTGGGCGGCGGCTACGTCACGTCATGGGTGGGCGACCCGGCCGCGGTCACCGAGTACAACGTCCGCTTCACCGCGGTCGTGCCCGTCCCCAACGACGGCATCGGCGCTGAAATCGTGTTCAGCGGACGTGTGAAATCTGTTGAGCCAGAGACTAAGTCGGTGGTCATTGCGCTTTCCGCCACTACCGGGGGAAAGAAGATCTTCGGCCGCGCCGTCGCTACGGCGAAGCTGGCCTGACCCATGGCTCTCAAGACTGACATCCGCGGGATGATCTGGAAGTACCCCGACACGTTCGTCGTGGGTCGCGAGCAGGTTCGTCAATACGCCAGGGCCGTGAAGTCGATGGATCCGGCCACTGTCGACGAGGCGGCCGCCAAGGAGATGGGCCACGACTCGCTGGTCGCGCCACTCACCTTCATCTCGATCTTCGCCGTGATGATCCAGAACCACTTCTTCGCGAACGTGGACATCGGCATGGAGACCCTGCAGATCGTCCAGGTCGACCAGAAGTTCCTCTTCCACCGGCCGATCAAGGTCGGTGACGCGCTGACCGGCACCATGCACGTCGAGTCGGTCACCGAACGGTTCGGTGCCGATATCGTCACCACCCGGAACGTCTGCGCCGATGAGGACGGCACGATCGTGATGGAGGCGTTCACCACGCTGATGGGTCACGAGGGTGACAACTCGATCTCGGCCAAGTGGGATCCGGAGACAGGTCAGGTGGTTCGAACCGCCACCGTTGCGGATTAGTAAGTCAGACTTGGGCCGATGTACACTCGGTCCTCGGGGTTTCCCCAAGTCACGCGCTGTCCGTCGGTTTATGATCGGCCGATCGGGGAGCGCGTGAATTGTGTGAACCTCGACCTCGCGGGTTGGCCTGCCAACCCCGAAGGGGCGTAGCTCAACTGGCAGAGCAGCGGTCTCCAAAACCGCAGGTTGCAGGTTCAAGTCCTGTCGCCCCTGCTCAACTGAATACTCGACAGGCGTGGACACTGGAAGGTGACCACCGAAGACAAGCACGATCGGACAAGGGAGCACGCGGTGAGCGACGAGCGCGACGGTGCCGTCTCCGCAGGCGACGGCACCGACACTCCGGACGAGGGTGACACCGGCAGCCCGACCGCCGTGGTGACCCGGCCCCAGCGGCCGTCGGGAAAGCGATCACGGCGCGAGGGTGCTGGTACGGCCGCCGCTGTTGTCGCCGACACCGCCAAGAACGGTGACGGAAAGAAACCCAAGAAGCCCAAGGCGGCAAAGACGGGTCCGTCCCGTAACCCGATCACCTTCGTCATCAACTACCTGCAGCAGGTAGTCGCCGAGCTGCGCAAGGTGATCTGGCCGAACCGTAAGCAGATGGTCAGCTACACCACCGTGGTGCTGATATTCCTGGCGTTCATGGTGGCGCTTATCGGTGGAGTCGACTTCGGCTTCGCCAAGCTCATCACGATGGTGTTCGGCTGACCGAACCGGCCGCGTGACGAGCTGAAGAAACTTAGAGAGGACTGACAACAGTGACGACCTTCGAAGGCGATACGCCCTCGGATGAGTCCGACGTGCTCGATGGAGCCGCGGAGTCGTCGACCCTGACGTCCGACGAGGCACCTGAGGCGTCCGAGGCGATCATCGACGAGACCACCGAGTCCGACGAGTCCGACGAGTCTGTGACCGACGAGTCCGACGAGTCTGTGACCGACGAGGTGGCCCCCGAGGAAGAGGACGAGGACGCCGATCCCGCCGAGACCCTCAAGAAGGATCTGCGCAGGCGCCCCGGCAACTGGTATGTGATCCACTCCTACGCCGGCTACGAGAACAAGGTGAAGGCCAACCTCGAGACCCGCGTGCAGAACCTGGATGTGGGCGACTACATCTTCCAGGTCGAGGTGCCGACCGAAGAGGTCACCGAGATCAAGAACGGCCAGCGCAAGCAGGTCAACCGCAAGGTGCTGCCCGGCTACATCCTGGTTCGCATGGAGCTCACCGACGAGTCGTGGAGCGCGGTGCGCAACACCCCGGGTGTCACCGGGTTCGTGGGCGCCACGTCGAAGCCGTCGCCGTTGTCCCTCGATGACGTCGTGAAGTTCCTGCTGCCGCCCGCTGCGGCGAAGAAGCCCGGCAAGGCCTCCTCGACGGCCGCCGCGTCGTCCGAGGCGAGCCTGGAGCGTCCCGAGATCCTGGTGGACTTCGAGGTCGGCGAGTCGGTCACCGTCATGGACGGCCCGTTCGCGACGCTGCCCGCCTCGATCAGCGAGGTCAACGCCGAGCAGCAGAAGCTCAAGGTGCTGGTGTCGATCTTCGGTCGTGAGACACCCGTCGAACTGACCTTCACCCAGGTCTCCAAGATCTAAGTACTAGAAAAAAGTAAAGGAACCACCTCATGGCCCCGAAGAAGAAGAAGGTCGCCGGGCTGATCAAGCTGCAGATCCAGGCCGGGCAGGCCAACCCCGCCCCGCCGGTCGGTCCTGCGCTCGGCCAGCATGGCGTCAACATCATGGAATTCTGCAAGGCGTACAACGCCGCGACGGAGTCGCAGCGCGGCAACGTCATCCCCGTGGAGATCACTGTCTACGAGGATCGCAGCTTCACGTTCGCGCTGAAGACGCCGCCCGCCGCCAAGCTGCTGCTCAAGGCCGCAGGCGTGCAGAAGGGCTCCGGCGAGCCGCACAAGACCAAGGTTGCCTCGGTGACCTGGGACCAGGTGCGCGAGATCGCCGAGACCAAGAAGGAAGACCTCAACGCCAACGACGTCGAGGCCGCTTCCAAGATCATCGCCGGAACCGCCCGCTCCATGGGCATCACGGTCAAGTAGCACCAAGTAGCACCAAGTAGGACTGATCGGTCGGGACATCCCGGCCGATCCGTGGGAGGGCCAGCTTCGGCCCGCACCAACCACAACCAACGAAACTGATTGGAAATCACATGAGCAGGAACAGCAAGGCATACCGCGAAGCCGCCGAGAAGGTCGACCGCGACAACCTCTACACGCCGCTCGAGGCCGCGAAGCTGGCCAAGGAGACGTCGTCGAAGAAGCAGGACGCCACCGTCGAGGTCGCCATCCGCTTGGGCGTTGACCCCCGCAAGGCCGACCAGATGGTGCGCGGCACCGTCAACCTGCCCCACGGCACCGGCAAGACCGCCCGCGTCATCGTGTTCGCCGTCGGCGAGAAGGCCGAGGAAGCCCTCGCCGCAGGTGCCGATGAGGTGGGTAGCGACGACCTGATCGAGAAGATCCAGGGCGGGTTCCTCGACTTCGACGCCGCGATCGCGACGCCGGATCAGATGGCCAAGGTCGGCAAGATCGCCCGCGTGCTGGGCCCGCGTGGCCTGATGCCGAACCCGAAGACCGGCACCGTCACCCCCGACGTGACGAAGGCCGTGAACGACATCAAGGGCGGCAAGATCAACTTCCGCGTCGACAAGCAGGCCAACCTGCACTTCGTCATCGGCAAGGCGTCCTTCGACGAGACGAAGCTGGCCGAGAACTACGGCGCCGCGCTCGACGAGGTTCTGCGCGCGAAGCCGTCCTCCTCCAAGGGCCGCTACCTGAAGAAGGTCGTCGTCTCGACCACCACGGGCCCCGGCATCCCGGTGGATCCGTCGATCACCCGCAACTTCACCGAGGCCTAAGACCTCTGACTGCGACCGCAGTGCGGTTTCGTACGCTCGCCTCGGCGCGGCGCGTACGAAACCGCACTGCGGTCGTTTGTTTCGCTGCGATCATGGCGCTCGTGACACCTGCACCGGCGTCGGCTGACGTCCCCCCGGTCTCACCCCAGGCGAAGGCTGCGGGGCTGATCGACGTGCGCACGGTGGTCCCGGACGCTCGGATCGATCTGCGCTACGCCACAGCCAACAACTTCGTCGGCATCCCGCTGTATCCGGCCGATGCCCGCTGCATGGTGCACGAGTCGCTCGCGCCCGGCCTGGCCGTGGCGGCCGAGCGACTGCGGGAGCAGGGTCTGCGGCTGGTCTTCTGGGACTGCTATCGGCCACACGAGGTTCAGGTCCGGATGTTCGAGGCGGTGCCCAACCCGAACTGGGTGGCCCGGCCGACGGAGTTCGCACGTAGCCACGAGTCCGGGCGCTCCGTCGACGTGACGGTGGCAGACCTCCACTACGGCCGGCCGCTGGACATGGGCACCGACTTCGACGACTTCAGCCCGCGTAGCCTCGCGCGCGCCACCGAGGGCGTCAGCTCCGAACAACAAGACAACCGCGCGGTGCTGCGCGACGCGATGAGCGCTGGCGGGTTGACGGTGTACTCGGGGGAGTGGTGGCACTTCGACGGTCCGGGTTCGGGTGAGCCACGCCCGATTCTGGACGTCCCGCTGAGCTGACTCACCCGGTCACCTCGGACAGGCGGCGCCGCAGGAATTCCCGCGCCGGCGTCGAGCCGTCGCGCTCCAGCGCGATGCGGTACCAGTCGGCAGCCTCATCGCGGCGGCCCGCTCTGCGCAGGAGATCCGCGCGGATGGTGGCCACGGTGTTCGACCGCGCGAGCAGGGGATCGGAGGCCACCTCGTCGAGCGCCGCCAGACCCGCGTCGAACCCGTCCCGAAATCCGATTGCCAACGCCCGATTGGCCCGTGCCACGGGTGATCCTGTGATCGCGATCAGCCGGTCGTAGGCCTGGCAGATGAGCGCCCAGTCAGTCGCGGCCCACGACGGTGCGGTGGCGTGGGCCGCGGCGATCACCGCCTGGGGTAGGTAGCTGTCTGTCGCGCCCCGCGCCCGTCGCAGGTCGTCGAGGCCACGCGCGATGCGGCCGCGGTCCCACCGCTGCCGGTCCTGCTCGTCGAGCGGTACCAGAGCGCCCGCGCCGTCCACCCGCGTGGCGCGTCGCGAATCGTGCAGCAGGATGAGGGCCGACAGCCCGCGGGCGTTTGTCTCGTCGGGAATCAGCGCGCACAGTTCACCGGCCAACCGCACGCCCTCATCGCACAGTTCGTCGCGGATGGCCGACGGCCCCGACGTCGACCAGTAGCCCTCGGTGAACACGGAGTAGATACATGCCAGGACGTGCGGCGTCCGTTCCACCAACAGCTCTGCCGGTGGCACCCGCAGTGGAATGTTCGCGCCACGGATCTTGTTCTTGGCCCGTGTGATTCGCTGCCCGACCGCGGCCTCGGACTGCAGCAGCGACCTGGCGATCTCGGCGACGGTGAGTCCGGAGATCAACCGCAGTGTGAGCGCCAACTGCGATGCGCTGTCCAAAGCCGGGTGCGCGCACATGAACATCATCCGCAGCTCGTCGTCACGCACCGGGTGCACCGGAACGCCCTCGATGTGGGGCCAGCTGTTATCGACCACCGCAGCGAGTTCCCTTCCTGGACGACTGGATTCGCGACGCAAGCGGTCCAGCGCGCGGTTCCGTGCGACGGTCAGCACCCAGCCGCCCACGTTGTCGGGCACGCCGTCGCGGGGCCAGGAGCGCAGAGCTTCTGTGAACGCCTCCTGGACGGCGTCCTCGGCGACGGTGAGGTCACCGGACCAGCGGGAGAGTGCCGCCACGGCGGGTCCCCATTCGCGCCGAAAAACGCCATCCAGGTTGGTCATTCGTGAGTGCTACAGACTCGATACTCCGGCCAACTGCCGCAGCTCCACCGTTGAGGCGGGGATCATGGACGCGACCTTGACGGCCTCGTCCCGATCGGCGGCGCTCAACAGGTAGAAGCCGCTGGCGACCTCGGCGCCCTCGACGTAGGGTCCGTCGGTGTACGTCGCCTTGCCGTCACGCACCCGCACCGTCGTCGCCGTCGACGGCGGATGCAGCGCCGCACCACCCTTGACCCGATCGCCCGCCGCGGTGCCGAACTCGGTGTGGGCGACTGTGCAGGCGTCCCATTCCGGCGTTCCGGGCGCCACGGCCTCGTCGGCCGGCTCGAGGAGCAGCGCCAACCAGTGGTCGCCTTCCAGCGACTTCTCCGGCTGGTTCCACTCCACGATGGGCCACACCTCAACGCCGCCCGACGCGCAGGCGGGAATCTGACGCGCCAGATCCAGCGCCTCGTCGAGGTTCTCGGCCTCGAACACGTAGTAGCCACCGGCCACCTCGGCGCTCTCGGCGAATGGGCCGTCGGTGACGGTTGGCGCAGCCGGGCCGCCGCTGATGCGTACCGCCGTCGCCGACGGGGTCAGTGCGTCACCGGCCCGGATGGACGCCCCTGCCGCGGCGTGGAAGTTCTGATAGGCCGCCATGATGTCGGTCTGTGTCGCGGCGTCGGGTTGTTCGGTCGACTCAGGGCCGAGCAGAAGCGCGAAGTAGTGCATCGGTACACCTCCTGGTAGTGAGCGGAACCCTGCGTTTCACTCTCTACCGATTCGACGAATGGGACCTGCCGAATCCGACACCGGGCTCGTACGAGTTTTGCGGTGAGTTGCCCGGAACTTCGCCCGTTGACCGCTTTCTCTATGTGATTGTTGACGGGGGAATCACATAGCCGGCGCAGCTACCGGTGGCATCCCGTGGCAGAGCCTGAATTTCGCTCGGCTCCCGCAGAAACAAGGATCGCCACGCGGTATCGGCAGCATGTAGGCGTGCCCATCGCGCACCGTGCCCATGGCTTGTTGAAGGTCGCTCTCCGACGCCGGGGATTCTCGGTAGGTCATCCATGCGATGGCGACAGCGAGAGTCGCGAGAAGGATGACGAGTTTGCTTTCTTCGTCGCGGTACGGGTGGGAATACAGCCATATCGCCGCTTCAGTGCTGTGGCCGTTGATCGCCTGCGCCCACGCCGTGGTGGTCACATGGCCGGATCCAAGTGCACTGTTCAGCCCGTCCTGCAGAGACATCAATTCTGCGAGCGTCATCTGATTGAGCGCCGCAATGAGCTGCGCGTCGTTTCTAATTGGATACACCCATACCCCCGATGCAAATCCGCGCTCCTCGCGCAGATGGCGATCGTGCCACATGTGGACCGTGGACGCGCCGAAACTTGGCGGGTCTGCGAGTGGTGAAAGTGAAGGACCGGTAACCCCCGAAGGTCGCCAAGGGCTCACCGCAACGAGTTCCCCGATTGAGCCTTCGGGCCGCACCGATATGTGATTGTTCACGCGTGCGTAAGGCACTAAAGGCGACCGGCGGCATCAAATGTGTCGACGCTACGACGGGACTCACTGCCACACCGGCGATTTGGCGCGACCACCGCGGGTATCTTGTGTGTCTCGACGCGGGCGGTCTCCGTCAGCGGGAAGCTGCTCCATAGCCCGACTCCCGACGGGCCGGTTGAGGGTCGATCAACCGGTGGGGGAGGACCGCGTCCGAAACGGCCGCCGACAGGAGTGCCGCGGCCTTCGGTGTCATCTCCTGAACCGCGAGGACGTCGTCGTCGCGCTTCGCCAACCGCAGGATCTCCGAGGTGTCCGCCTTTCCGAACTGCATGTTCATCGACATGACGCGGATGGCGGCCGATGTCTCGACCGCGACGAACGACGACGCGACCACCGCGGCTATCGTCACAGTGACGACCACCGCGACTGCCGTCAGCGCCCATCGGCGGGCGAGGGCGGCGATGAGCACAGGGTGGTTGACGACGGGGATGTAGCGCGCGATGCCGGGACAGTTGGTTACGGGTTTTCACCGTGCGATTACCAGATGCATTTCAAGAGCGTTGGCGTATCGCGTGAAGCCGTATTGGTCGATGAAGGGCGACGAGGGATCGTGCGCGTGGTCTCGCACCCCAGCGCCTGGCCCCTTCGTGGCCGGTGTGTGGCGCCACTAATCAACGGCACGAAGCAAATTCCGCTACTAAGGTCTGAGGGGTTGAACCCGCTGTTTTACAGCGGTTTTAGTCGGCTGATGATTCTCTTGCAACTATCCTGCCCGCAATGGTGCGCCCGATCGAAAGGGTGCGGCATCTGCAATACGTCCCGAGGCTCGTCGCCCTGTCGATTTGCGTACCTCGTCGAATTGCCTTGTCCGCGTCGACATCATGATCGTTCGGCAGATTGCCCGACATGCCCGTTCTTATTGACGCGGTCAACAAACTCTGCAATGCTTACGTCAATTCTCAGGGAAATCCCAGGGGCGAACGATACAAAGGGGAAGACAGTGTCAGCACTGGCCAAGTTCTCAAACGTCGGCACGAAGTTTCAGGTGGGCACCGCTGCCGTGGCACTCGTTGCCGCTGCAGTCATCACTCCGGCGGTTGCCGAAGCAAAGCCGGCCATCGCGCCCGTCAGCAACGCTGACACTTACAGCGTCAGTGACCTGACCCTCCTGCCCGGCGGTCTCTCATCGCGGGACAACGGCTCGTCGGCCGTAGCCGGTGCCGCAGCCGGCGCCGCAGCCGGTGTCGGTGTCAACGCGTTCAATCCGATCGTTATCATCGGTGGCACCATTAAAGCCGTTGTCCACGCCATCGCTACTTTGGTCTACAACGGTTCACAGTTTGTTATTAAGGGACTCCAGTGGGTGGCCAATGAGTTCGCCCGCGTCTTCCGGGTCGGCCCTTACTCTCAGGTCGGCTAACGGTAGTTCCCGACTAGACCTTGATATCCCGCTGTCTCTAGCGACGCGACTCGTCAGCCGACGGGTCGCGTCGTTTTGAGCTGGCGCTGCTGTGGATAGCCGTCTCCTAAGGCAGTTCACACCCGAACACGGGAATCCTTGATTTGAGCATCTTCTCTCGACGGCGTTCTAATGATGTGTCGAACAGCGGCGATCACACAGATCTGCCAGCGGACGATGAAGCGCGCCGATCGCGGTGGAGGCCGCAGGTCTCCGCCGGCCGTCGCGGCGTATGGGTGGGGCTCGTATTGCTGGTCGTGGTCGTGGCGTTCGGATGTTGGTTGGGCGCTCGCGCGTTTGACGCGAAGACAAATCTAGAACAGGCGCGCGACAGCGCGCAGCAGGCCAAAGATGCACTGTTGCAAGGTGATACCGAGGGCGCCTCGCGATTCGTGGGAGAGGCCCAATCCCATGCGCAGGCCGCCCGCAACGCGACTCATTCGTTGCCATGGAGTATCGCGGCGGCTGTCCCGTGGCTCGGCAGCCCGTTCGAAACCGGCCAACAAATCTCAAATGTTGTGTTGGGACTGGCGGTCGAAGTTCTGCAACCTGCGGCAGATTCGGGCGCAGCGCTCGCGCCCGACCAGTTGTTAGCAGGCGGTCGGCTGGACGTTCAAAGACTTCGCGATCAGGAACCTGAGCTGAGCAGAATTTCTGCGGATGCGACGCGACTCGACGCCGACGCGAGGGCCATCGCTGATCCCCGTTACGTTTCGGTACTCGATCGCGCACGCGCGCAATTACAGCAGCAGACTTCTGACGTTGCGCACCTGTTGGAAAATACGGCTCTTGCTGCACGTCTCGCACCGTCGTTGATGGGCGCCGATGGTCCGCGTACTTACTTCATGGGCTTCCAAACCAACGCCGAAGCCCGCGGGACCGGGGGACTGCTGGGCGGATTTGGAATTCTCCGATTCGACAATGGCGTTCCTACGGTCGACACATTGGGTGCGAATACCGAACTCGATAAGCCATTTACGTCCATTGACCTGGGACCGGAATACGCGGAAAATTACGGATTTACAAATCCGACCACTGACTTCCGTAACAGTAACCAGAGTTCGCATTTTCCCTACGCGGCTCAGATCTGGAAATCTCTCTGGGCGCAGCAGTCGGGCACGAATGTCGATGGTGTTATCGCGTTGGATCCAGTCGCTTTGAGTTACATGCTCGGTGCAGTCGGGTCCATAACAATGCCGGACGGTGAGACGATAACGAAGGATAATGTCGTCGAATTAACCGAGTCGACCGCCTACATTCGTTTTCCTGATGACAAGGTTGCGAGGAAGAAGTATCTCCAAGAGATCGCGACCGAAGTCGTCAAAAAGATCACCGGACATCTGGAATCGCCCCAGAAGCTGCTGGAGGCGCTAGGTAAGGCGGTCGGCGAACGGCGAATTGCGGTGTGGAGTTCGTCGCCGGCTGACCAAGAACTCCTTGAAGAGACTCCGCTCGCACATGTGATTCCCGATGATCCTGCGCCCTATGCGGAAGTGGTAGTCAACAACCTCGGAGGAAACAAACTCGATTATTATCTCACAAGGGATATCGAGTACGTAGCCGATGGCTGCGACAGCGATACCCGAATGTCGACCGTGACTGTGCGGTTGAACAATACGGTGCAGGACGTATCATCGCCGGATTACGTGTCAGGCAAGATGGGCTTTCTCGAGGGGATTCCACTGGACCTACCGAGGGGCACTATGCTGACCTCAGTTCGTCTTCTTGTGACCAGGAATGCGACATTGGTGAGTGCATTAGCCAATGATCAAAAGGTGCCGGTGTTTACTGCGACGGAACGTGGCCACCCCAGCTTCGAAGTGCAGGTTGCAATACCGCCGGGTCAATCAGGCACGTTAGTATTCCGTCTCTCCGAACCAACGTCCGCGGGTGCAGCCCGTGTCCCGATTCAACCTCTAGTGGACGCGGTTGTTCCTGAGGTAGCGGTGCCTGAATGTTCAGGATGAGCCGCAGGCTCCCGGTACGAGATCAGCATGTTGAGAATATGACTAACGCTCACGCTTGTGCTGGCGATTTAACGGCCATTTTACCTCCGCAGGTCTGCGGCGTCGGACAACAAAGCGCAAGACCGGGCCATTCACCGGTGAAGGGGCGGCATTGAATCTCCAAGATTTTGCAAGATTAATTCGTACGCGGTGGATTACTGTGGCCGTTACGGCACTAATCGGCGTCTTGGCGGGGCTCGCTGTTTCATTGTTAACAACTCCGCTCTACGAGGCCTCGACGCGCCTCTTTGTCTCGACGACGTCAAGCGGCGCTTCGGCGTCGGATCTATACCAGGGCAATCGGCTTTCGCAGGAGCGGGTAACTTCGTACACCGAGTTACTGATGGGCAGAACGCTGGCACAGCGCACCATCGACAAACTGGGACTCGATATGAGCGCGGAGGCGCTAACCGAAAAGGTCAAGGCAAGCGCGAAACCCGACACGGTGTTACTAGATGTCGACGTACTTGACGAGTCGCCCGTCCGAGCGCGTGATATCGCAAACGCCTTATCGGACGAGTTCGTTGTCCTGGCGCGCGAATTGGAGACCCCAGAGGACGGCGCCAGGCCAGATGCTCGCGTGGTCGTCGAGCAACGTGCGTCCATTCCCGACCATCCGGTGGTGCCTAACAAGGTGCGGAACATCGCTGCCGGGCTCGCATTGGGCTTGGCGTTAGGCTTAGCCCTCGCCGTGATTCTGGATTTGCTAGATAACACTATTAAGCGGCGTGAAACGCTTGAGGATATCGCAGGCGCAGGCGTAGTTGGCAGTATTCCACTCGACAAGGAACGCCGGAAAGAACCGGCGATATCCTTCGACACGGACAATTCAGGCATAGCTGAAGCTTTCCGCAAGCTCCGAACGAACCTGCAATTCCTTGCTGTCGACAACCCGCCGCGAGTGATCGTCATCACGAGTTCGCTTCCCTCAGAGGGTAAATCCACCACGGCGATAAATATCGCACTGGCACTCGCAGAGGCCGACCATAACGTGGTTCTCATCGACGGGGACATGCGACGCCCAATGTTGCATAAGTATGTGGGCTTGGTTGGATCGGTCGGGTTCAGCACTGTCCTGAGTGGTATGGCATCGCTAGCTGAAGCGTTGCAAGAGACGCGTTACCCAGGATTGACTGTCCTCACCGCTGGTGCCGTGCCGCCGAATCCGAGCGAACTGCTGGGATCACTAGCCGCAAAGAATGTGTTGAAAGAACTGCGGGCGCAATTCGATTACGTCATCGTTGATTCATCACCGCTGTTGGCCGTCACGGATGCCGCAATCCTTGCAGCCGACGCTGACGGCGTGTTGATCATCGCGCGGTTCGGCCAGACGAAACGCGAACAGCTCGGCCACGCGATAGGGAACCTCAACGACGTCGGAGCAACAGTTCTGGGCGCAGTGCTCACCATGACCCCCCTTCGCGGCGACGCGTCGTACGGATACCGATACAGTTCCTATGGCGAGGACGCCTCGCAGCTGCGACCACTCGTGGATCAGGTCACCGAACCGGCGGCCAAACCGGCCTCTGCGCCCGATTCCATCAACGAGCCTCACGGTTTGGACGGCCCGCAATCGGCCAGCGGAGCACACCGATCACCGAAGTAGATTCCGGATTCGATATCGACGCGAACGATCCTATTGATGCCGCCGAAGCAGACAGTGTCGCCGCGCTGTAGGGCAATGCCGGTCAGGGATGCCCGGCGAACACTTAGCCTCGCTGGCGGTCCTCGCTAAATGCTGAGCCAATCTGTCCATGGCGGAAAAGCCGGCATAGGCATCAGTTTCGCGCGTCCACGGGGCCGTAACGGCTCGCCGAGCAGTTCACTCCGGCCGCATGAACCGTAAGAGAGTCATTGCCGCCGCGATCGTCATGACAGCGGTCGCTGCGTGCACTCCGGAACCGCCGCCATTCGAGTCCCATTACACACCCCCTCCGCCGACCGCTCCCCAGCCACTGTTACCGCTAGCGCCGGGATCATCATTCGTCGACAACTTTGACCGCCCGGACACACCACTAGGGTTGGGTGACGGTTGGGATATGCGCGAACCCGCCGGGGGCGGCAATCCCATCCTTCCGCCAGCGACAGACGGATTCATTGAGAACGGCCGGTATACCTCCGCAGGCGACACGGGTGTCTACGCAGTGCGCAGCTTCCGCAGCACCGTCCACCGAGTTGGCGCCGAAGCAAGTTGGGAGAGGGTGAGCAACGGCGGTGCTGAGACGTTGGTGATGGCGGTAACGGGGAACGATAAAATCACGACCGATCTGGTGCAACTCACCGTGAATCCCAATGGGTGGGCGGTATCGACGCGTCGGGATGGCGGCAGGGTCCGACGCGTGTTCGCCGGAAAGTTCGATCCACCACTGGAATTGGATCGGCAGTACCGATTTGAGGTGGATGTGGCGGACGGATCGGTGACGGTGAGAGTTCCAGGGGCTGAAGAGAAGCGCACAGTCGGAACGAGCGGACTGCTTAGTGAGCGTGCGTTTTGGCGACACGTTTCTGCGCCTACGGACCGCCCGGTTGGTGTGAAGGCTTCCGTGAACATGGTGTGGGTCGCCGAGGAAGGTCTCCCATTGGTGCCCACGCCGCCCTGAGTGCCCGCTGAAACGCGAACGCCATGCTCAACCATGAGGGTTGGGGGTGCGGTTACTCGCGTTGGAGAACCGTTCCGTAAGCGAGGGCGGCGAGTATCCGCGCAAAGTGGACGCGTCGCTGAACTGAGATGGCCCCGGCGGGCACAGGATCCGGACTTCGGCCCCGTGTCGTCTACCTGCCGGGCACTCTGCATCTGAGAAGGCGTAGGTGGCTGCTGCTGCTGTCGTCGCAGACGATGCCGTCTGTTGACGACGGTCCAAACCTAGTGGCGAGTCGCCGATACTGAGTCCACCCGAATTCAGAGTCGGATTGTTTGGTACCGGATTCAGTTGATCTCGTAGGCCACTGGGGTGTGGGTGCATCTGCACGCCGCAGCGCACTCGGCGCGTGTTCGGTAGCCCAGCGCTGAGTGGCGATGTCGTTGGTTGTGCTCCTCCTTGAAGTCGCTGATGACCACGCGGGCCTCGAGCAGGGTGTTTCAGTGATTGCGGTTCAGACACTCCTTGTGTTGCTGGTTGGTGAACGATTCGATGTGTTCGTTGTTCCACGGCGTTCCCGGCGGGATATCCGACATGCCAGTCGTGCCGTCGCAGAACTGTTGCAGTGCTTGGGAAATGAACTCTGGCCCGTTGTCCATACGCAGCACCTTCGGCGGCCCGGCCAGCGGCGGCGAACACCATCTTGAAGTCCTCGACAAGCCGGTCGGCGGTGATCGACCGTTCGACGATGTTCAGCAACGAGCGCCGGGTGTGTTCGACGATCATCGAGGCGATCTTGATTGCCTTGCCGTCGACAGTGGAGTCGAACTGGAACTCGATTCCCCACAAGACATTCGGGCGTCGGCTTCGATCGTCGGGATCGAGGACACCGCTCGCTTGCGTGGACAGGGCCTACGGAATAACTGTTATGCGTTTTTGCTCTAAAACGCGGGATGCATCGCTGTCCGGCGAGGCCCACGCGCGTGTATCTATCGCGTCGACGGGGGCTTCCATGTGGTTACAGTGCGACCCCGCCGCGCCCGTATAACGCCTATTCCGGACAGGAAGATGGACGACACGATGTGGATTGCGGCTGATACAGGGCCAAGTCGCATATACGTCGCAGTCACAGCGACGACAATCGTCGCCGCAATGGCTATCAGGATTGCTTCCCATTCTGAAGAAAGCCCAAGGGCTATCATCACGCTCAAGTATCCGCCTGCGATAAAAAATGCACCGTGCCACTTGACGTACCGATGTGACCACCAACGCCAGCGGTCCGCGAGCGGCAAGTCATGAAGCTTGGGCCGGATTGCGAGCATATGTGTGTGAAAAACGCGTGTTGCAATGCGTAGGCGACGGTGATAGTCATCTTTTGCCGATGCCACCAGTCGCTCATTTGCGATAACAAGGGGATCCTTGATCAGTCGGTAGCGTTGGAAGACAACTTCCATCGACACCGTCATGTCGTCGAGGACTGTATCGGGGAACACGGGGTACAAAAAGCTACGAATAGAGAATATTGACCCGTCGGCACCCATCACGTTTCCAGATCGCGATTCGAGTGATTTGATAATCTCTTCAAGGCGC
Source organism: Mycobacterium sp. IDUB_39 (assembly GCF_055419205.1). Lineage (NCBI taxonomy): Bacteria > Bacillati > Actinomycetota > Actinomycetes > Mycobacteriales > Mycobacteriaceae > Mycobacterium > Mycobacterium sp. IDUB_39. Next base: position 337,937 of record NZ_JBVAXF010000001.1, on the reverse strand, counting down.
CAATAGAGGCCGCCCGCTTGAGATGCTGCTGTTCCCTCGACGTCGATATATCGGAGCAGTCCGCATACCCCGCCCACGGTCGGATCAGAATAAGCGGAACGAAGGCGGTCCAGCGTGCCGGGAGCTAATTCAACATTTGCATCGGTGAACACAAGAAATTCGCGGGTGGTCATCGAAGCCAACTTTTTCATCCCATGCGCTTTTCCGGTCCGCTCTATCCCACGGATAACGCGGAGGTCAAGGCCTGAACGTTCAAGCATGTCCGCCGTCCCGTCGGAGGAACAATCGTCATAGACGAGGATCTCCAAATTTGGGTACGCCGTACGCAGCACACGTAAGTTGTCGATCTTCTCAGGTATGGCCTTCGCTTCGTTGTACGCACAGAACAGCAGTGCGAACTCTTTTCCGCCTTCCGAAGCAATGTCTGCGGTACTTAGAGGGCGAGCTGGAAGAGCCCGAAGGATGACCGGATACAAGATATATGGATAGATGGTCGCGACTGCACATAAACCAGCAATCATCCAAAAGATCCCGGCAATAGCTGGCAGCATTTAAGTCAGATTCCTTCCGCGGGGGTACGCCAACGTGTGCGTGGATCACTGATCGGGTAGTTCCAATGGGGGTCATGTCATTGCGAGGTGATGGCCAGACGCTGCGCCAGTATGCCGTCATTACGGCGTGCGCGGCAACGTTACGTCGGCGAGTCCGAACAGCAGTTGTGAGAGCTGGGGCGGCACCTGTTAATACTCAGCACGTAGGACGCGGTTGCACATTCGACCAGGAGCATGCCTTCGCCGTCTGAATATCGAGTTCAAACTCAAACCGGTTCCAGCCTGTGGCGGTTCGGACTTCGTGGGCACCGTGAGGTCTCCGGCGGGCAGCTGCACCGGCTCACTGGCGGTTGGGGGTCTCCCCTTCCCGCGGGGCCTGTCCCGCGTTGGAGAAGATCGGCCGTGCCTGGCTTTCTTTGATCTGGTGCAAGGGCGCTCGGCGGCTGACCGCCGCATGTACATTCGCCGGTCCGCACGGCTGGCAAGACTGCCAAGGCCGCGCCGCAGTGATGCGTAGGCCTGCCTCGACGATCTGCATATCCAAAGGCCTCGACCGAAAGCCATCAACGGTCAAGGGCCAAACCGGGAATGACAACCCCTGCGAGCTGATTAGGGCCGTGGGGCTGCTCGACCGAGCCATCGGGAGAATGTTTCGCTACCTGTGACCCAAACGCTAACGCCACCGGCAGCGTCACGGCTAGGGGTAATGCAGTCGAAGCCGAAACTCAATGCGTTCGCGTCCCCCTTCAACAGCCTGTTCACCAAGGTCCAGGGCCGGGCCCTAGTTCGCTCTGACGTTCAGTCCAGGCCAATTACACCCATCCGCCGGGAGGGGTGGCGACGGCAAGCGGGGCGTCCACCCGTGCGGACAGGTCAGTAGTGCCCCACGCCAAATTGGCATGATAAATGACGGTAGGGGAACTGACGTTGGATTGGTAGAGACCCCATTGAGGGTACGCGAGATCGCGTTCGCCACCGTCGTCGTTGTAATACCCAATGGGCGCGTCGGTGTTTACGATCTGCGTTCCGTTAAGCCACGCCTTGATGTGACCAGATTTACCCAGCAACCCTGATATTACGATATTATGAACCTCCCCGTCCGGGGGTCGTACTGCACGGTAGCGAACTACGCTCTTGCTACTCGCATCTGACTGAGTGCGTATTTCTAAATTGCCGTGGACGAGTTCGACCCTTACAACGGGTGCTCTATTTTCAGTGGTATCTACTGAATGCCACTGATGGATGAAATTCTGCTCACTACCGCCATCGAATGGGTCGTGAGACGGACCGACCACGAATGAAAACGACGTCCACAGATTCTCGCCTGAACCGTATTTGTCACCACTGGATATCAGTTCTGCTCGGCGTTTGGCGTTCTTGGAATCGCCCGACCATCCAAAGTCGTTTTTGTGCACCTCAAAGCGGTAAACATTCGCAGCCGGGTTGGCAAAGGCGTAAGGAACCGGTGCGGCATATAGGTTCATCGGCTTCGAGTCGACTATATGACTCGGACGGTCGCCGAGAGCCAGTGGCGGTGCGGCCATTAGCAGCGCCACTGCGACTGCCGTTGCCGCAGCTGCCAGTCTCTTCGTTCGATGGTCTCGCATGCCTCGACAGCCTAGCGCTCCACGTGCGAACCCTGTATCTGAGGAGAATCGAACCGGGTAAAGTCCCACTGACCACGGGGACCGCGGACCAGGGCGACTCGGGCGACACGGCATGATGAGGTTGATAGTCAGAGTTCGTCGCCGTTGCTAGCGATGGCCGACCCCGTCGTTGGGTTAGTTCATGAAATACGGGCAACACGTATTACCCCGCTGTTTGGCGCTTCTTCTTACCGCGAGCAGGATGTGCAAAGAGGGCAACGGTCCTCTATTGTTGGGCGAGTTGGGAATAGGGATAAAGGTCGCGAGTGCGCGCGGAACCAGCGATCCGGGGCGCTCCGGTGCCGGGGTGAGGGGGGTCATGTCGGGTCTTCTGCCATCGGGTGCCGTACATCTGGGGCTCGGCTGTAGTCGTTTGGGTTCGGTGGGTGGCGCAACGCCAGCCGAGGGTCGCGCCCTTGTGAGGAAGGCGCTGGACGAAGGAGTGCGCTTCTTCGACACCTCCAACATCTATGGACAGGGCGACAGCGAACGCCTCCTGGCAGAGGCGCTTGCCGGACGTGAAGATGCCGTAATCGTGTCCAAAGCAGGAAAGTACCTAGCGTGGCACCGGCGAATGCTGGTTCCACTGAAGGGTGTCTTACGCGCCTCGACACGTCGGTCTACGAACGCCAAAGAGAAGGTCCAGACAGTTCGGGCCAAACCGATGCCCACGCGTTGGGATGCTCAGTTCTTGACCAGAAGTCTTGAAGGGAGTCTCCGCCGGCTGCAGCGCGAGCGGATCGATGTCTTTCTTCTGCACAGTCCCTCGGTCGACGTGATTCGTGCCGGCGATGCGGTATCGGCTTTGGAACTTGCGCGGGCAGCGGGCAAGGTAGGCATTGTCGGTGTCTCCGTCGACGATACGGAAACGGCTCTAGCTTGTTTGGCGGATGAGCGGGTTCGGGTGCTTCAGGTTCCCCTGCCGCCGGGAGCGGGCATCTACGCCGACGTTCTTGATAGAGCGGTCGAGGCTGGAGTAGCAGTGGTTGCACGTGAAATCCTTGGCGGCGTGAGCGCTATTGCTGGACAACGGGATCCCGCAAGTGTCGCTCGGGCGAGAATCATCGAAACGGTCCACGATCCGAGGATCTCTGTGCCGATTGTGGGTGCAACGAGAATCGAAACATTGACTGCATCGATCGAGGCTGCCAGGGAGGCGATTCGCCCGACGTCGGGTTCGGCACGATCCTCCGATGGGGGCGACGTTAGTGGTTAGTGTCGCGACACTTCGGGCAGCCTCCCGCGTGACACCCAGAATGGCGGCCTATCGGGTGAAGCGCGTCGCCCGTGATTTCCTAGCCCGGCAATGTCCGGTCGCATACGCGAATTATGTTGCGCGCGTGGCGTCTTCCGTGCCGCTCCTAGATTCGTTGACCAGTATAGGTGACGGTTCCTCGTCGGACCTAGCGCGCTCGGTGGCTGTCTTTTACCACGATGAGTACGTCGATATGATTGACGACGCCGCCAAAGGACGCTTCACGCTGTTGAACAGGACAGTGGATTTCGGCAACGTGGAATCTATCGACTGGCACCACCAACTCGACGTGGAAACTGACTTCCACCTTTGGCGGCAGAAGTTGGCGCACATGGGGTTTGTCTGTCCCATGCTGACAGCTGCCAATGACGACTATTTGAAAGCGGCCCAAGGCTTAATTGCCTCGTACCGCGAAACCTCGGATTTCGGTGTGCGAGGGTGCTTCTCGTCATACTGGTTCCCCTACAGCGTTTCGCACCGCATCCTGGCAATCTTGAGCGGATACGTCGTTGCCATGCAAGGCCGCGGCCTGCCGGAGGGCCTCCGCCACGACATCGAATCGTTCCTCCGATGGAACGTGGGCTTCCTTCTTGCGAACGTGGAGCATGAACTGAGGAACAACCATGTCGAGCGGAATCTCGCCGCGCTCTGCATGTACTTCAGCTATGTGAGTTCTCCCCCCAACAAAATAGGGATTCGACTGGACCGCGAGGTCCGGAAAATCATGGACGCGTGCATCCTCTCCGATGGGTTCAGCGCTGAGCGTTCCGCTATGTATCAAGGCCTAGCGGTGATGTCGCTGGAGGTCTTCTCGAAGGCGGGATGTCTGTCGCCGGAGACACGCGAGATCGCGGAGAGCCTGCACGCCAAGGCTGTTCGTGCCTGGCACTTGATGACCCATCCGGACGGTGACATTGCGCTGTTCAATGACAGCTGGATCGGTGAGGTTCCGCAGGCGGGCCACGTCGCCGGGCACCACGACTTCGCTCCCTTAGAGCTGCTGCCGAACGCTGGTTACGCCCGATTGCAGTCCGGGGCAGCTTTTGCTCTCATGGATGCTGGCCCAATCGGGCCGCGCTGGTGTCCAGGCCACGGCCACGCCGACTTTCTGGCGGTCGAAATCGATATCGCGAGTAGGCGATTCGTAGTCGATCCGGGGACCTACCAGTATTCCACTGGTCCGCGGCGGGCGTTCGAACGCTCAGCTTCGAGTCACAACGGACCGATCCGGGCAGGCGTTGAGCCGGTGGAGTACACGGGCTGCTTTCGGGTCGGCAACATGAGCGAGGCGAAGTTTGTGGAGAGCAACGCCTCGGAGGAGGGCGGAAGCGTATGGGGACGGCTGGAACTGAGCGACGGAAGTGCAGTAGACCGCAGACTCGAGGCTCGTCCCGACACGTTGCGGATAGTGGACGGGTGGTTCGGTGACGCCACTGACGCATTCGTGAGGCTGACGGTGTCGGATGACTGGGTGCTCGCTCATCTTGGTGACCACAGCGTTGTATTCAAAGAGGGCGATACTACCGTCGAATTATCGGTGATCGAGGGACGAATCGTGGATGTGGAAAGTGGCGAGTGGTCCAGTCGCTATCTCGAAAGCCGCCCGGCCACTACGGTTATTCTGAACCCGGTCGGCGACCAAAGAACCGGGCGCCTCGTATGGGAAGTTCGAGCAATCTCCTGAAGCTTTGACTACGCGTGTAGATACCGTTGACGAAAGACTGATTTGACATGAGAATTGCAATCATTGGGTGTGGATTCGTTTTCGACATCTACATGCGGACCATTCGTGCGCACCCAGAGTTAACGATAACAGGAGTCTTCGACAAATCTCGTGAGCGTGTGGAACGGGTATCTGCCTACTACGGCTTCCGTGCGTACGAGAGTTATACAGATGTGCTGGAAGACCCCGAAGTTGAGGCAATCGTCAATCTGACGAACATCGGCTCGCATTACGAGATCTCTCGCCTCGCCTTGGAGGCGGGAAAGTACGTCTACTCAGAGAAGCCGCTGACCAAAAGTCTGGAGCAGTCGCGGGAACTGTTTAGGATTGCTGAAGAACGAGGTGTTCGCCTCTATAGCGCGCCGTCGAATATCTACAGTGATACATCCCGCACTATTTTATCGGCCGTTGAAGAAGGTCTCATTGGTAAGCCATTGTTGATCTACGCCGAGTTGGACGATAGCCCTATTCATCTGATGGGCTTCGACGGAGTCTCGAGTCGCACTGGCGCGCCGTGGCCGTTGCACGAAGAGATCCACGAAGGATGCACATACGAGCACTTGGGCTATCACCTAATTTGGATCTGTGCTCTGCTCGGGCCGGCCGTCTCCATAACGGCGTTCTCCAGTGAACTCATCGAGCACAAGGCCGAGGGCCTACCGGCGAAGGTCGGTACGCCGGATTACTCGGTAGCCAACCTGCAGTTCGCGGACGGCGCAGTCGCGCGGATCACGTGCAGCGTAGTGGCGCCGCGAGACCACAGCATGCGTGTGATCGGGCGTGAGGGCGAGATTTCGGTTGAGGGCTACCGCCGTTACCGGTCGCCAGTGCGCGTCGAGCGCTTCAGCAAGGCCAGCCTCACGGCACGCAAACTCGAAACGCTGCAAACCCATCGGACTCTCGGTAGCTGGTTCGGCGTCGGCGGGAGAAGGGTCGAACTGACGCGAAATTGGAAATCCGAGGCCGTCGAGAAGGATCAGCAGATGCGGTCTTCGACAAAGCAACGACTCGTAGAGTGGCTGCGCCGCCGTGAGGTCTATGCGCAGGATAAACTCGTTGGGATTGCGGAGATGGCTCGGGAGATTCGAGAGGGACGCCGGCAATATCTATCTCCCGAATTCCTTCTCCATCTGAATGAGCTCACGCTTTTGACGCAGGGCGCCGGCGCTGGCGGAATCGCGATATCGCCGACCACGACTTTTGAGCCACTCGGGCCGGTTCCCGACACTCGCATTGTGGGACGGGCGCTGCGTCGTGCAGGACCTCGGCCATTGGAAAGGCTTGTGTCGCGGCTATGACTTCAAAGAAGATGGGCGTATTGGCGGATTTAGTGTCTTCTGAGTCGATGTGGAGCTTATCCCGCGTGCATGTGATTAGCCGAGGACTTGTGGTCATGATGGCTCTGTGGTTGCCGTGACGGGGGTCGATGATGCGGTTATGGTCACGGGGAGTGCAGGTTTCATCGGTCGGGCTTTGGTGTCGCACCTTGCCGAGATCGGCCGCCCTATCGTGGGTGTTGACCGAGCAGTGGAGCCTGCCGCCGACGCGCTTCGTTGTGATTTGACGACTCTCACGGTTGATGGCTTCGGCGCTCTAAAATGCCCTCCGACCATCGTGCACCTCGCCGCGGTCTGCAAGGAACCCGGCTACCCCTGGCGGGACTATTACTCCAACAACGCGGAGGCCACGCGCCGCCTCTGTCTGGCCGCGGACCAGGCGGGTGCGCGAAATATCATCTTCGCCAGCACGATGATGGCTTTTTCCGCCGGTCCCGAACGGCGCTCGGAGAGCGATTTCGGCGACCCCGAAACGGCGTATGGAGGCAGCAAGCTGCAGGCTGAGGAGATCCTGCGAGCATGGCAGGCGGCCAAACCAGGGCGCCGTCTGCGCATCGTCCGTCCCGGGGTGGTGTTCGGCCCTGGCGATGAGGGCAACATGCGGCGACTGATCCACGCCCTGAGTCGACGACGCTTCGTTTATATCGGTCGCGACGACACGGTCAAGAGTTGCATCTACGTCAAGGATTTAGTTCGGCTTCTGATCCGGCTCATCGATGATGACGGGCCGCATGACACATACCACGCCGTGTACCCGGAGCCGACGACAGTCCGCGACGTCGTCGAGGCCATTAATAGTGCCTGGGGATGGAATCGCCGGCCCGCCACCATTCCCTACCGCCCAGCATTGGCGGCCGCTGCGCCCTTTGCGCTATTGGATCCGATGGGAACGCGGTTCGGCATTCACCCGAGGCGTATCCAAAAGTTGTACCTCGATACGAATGTCAGCGCCGACCGTCTCGCCGACCTCGGTTTCACCCTGCAATATTCGTTGCCTGAGGCATTTGCGGACTGGCGAGACGAATGTGGCGGGTTGCTGCCCCCGTGAGAATGCTACTCAAACTGTCACCCAAACTGGGCCGTGGCGCATGAGTACGCGCTATCTCGAAAATTGTGGCGGAAGCGCTTCGCTAATTTGGATGACCACCTTTATAACGTCGTGGACTAAAGTCGGCGCGGCGCGGCGCAGCGAACCGGACCGACGATTGACGCAGTCAGAGGCGAGCATTCGATGCTCCTGACGGTGGCACTTCGTTACGGTTCGATTGCCGTCCAGTTCGCGGTGCTGGCAATCCTGGCGCGGCATCTCCCAGGGGATGACTACGGCCGCTACATGTTGGTTCTGGGCGCTGTCTGGTCTACGTATACATTGCTCGGACTGGGTGCGTCTGAGACATTCGTGCGCGAAGCCCCCAAGCGCATTCAACGTGAACGCCTCGATGAAGTGGCGGCGCTGGCCGGTGGGACCCTTATCGTCGCATTGGGAAGTGCAACGCTTGTGGCGTTGGTGGGTGTTCTGCTCGTTTGGCTGCTACCGCTGGATTCAACAACGTCCACGCAGGTCCTCTTCATTATGGCTTTCATGATTGCCAACGGACTCGTCTTCAACGCTTCCCAAATCCTGCTGGGTGGAGGCTGCGAGGCGCTTGGATCGTTCTTTTACTACCCGGCAATGAACCTCAGCCTACTGATGACCACAGTGCCATACATTTTTTTGGCAGAAACTCCCTCGTTTCGAGGCGTGGCGGTTGTGACGTGTGTTGCTGGTTCAGTCACGGCGTTACTGGCGGTTTCGCTTGCGGTATATCGAGTTCGTCCGAAATGGACGACAACCACGATGGTGCTTCATTTAGTGAAAGTCGGTAGTCAGCTGTCGGTTGCGCGGTCACTCGTTTATGTTGGGGCTTGGCTGCCCACCTTTCTCGCCGGCGTCCTACTGGCCCCCGTACAAGCTGGCTATCTAGGTACCGCAGCTCGAATGGCCGTTGCAGTTGGTGCCGTGACTGCCGCTGTGCGTTTCGCCGTGCGGCCTGCGATTGTTCGCGCATTTGACCGCGGTGATGTGAACGCAATCAAGGAGACATGCGGACGAGTGGCGTCGGTCGCGTTTGCGCTCGCGTGTTTGGCGATAGTGGTAAGCGCCGTAGCCGGAGACTCCATTATGGGCATCGCTTTTGGCCCGGATCTTAAGGCGGCAGCACCGCTCCTCACGATCCTGCTTGTTGGGACAGCGTTCGAGGCGCTTTGTGGGCCAGTCGACGAGGTTCTCAAGATGACGGGCAGTCAGAAGCGCGTGTTGGCAGTCCTCGTCGCCGTTGTAGGGGCTTCTGCTGTTGCGATGTTAGTGATTGCTCCGCTCGGTGTCGCCGCGCTGGCGTGGATACAAGTCGGCTATTCGGTTGCAGCGTTTGGGGCCATGATCGTTATTGCGCGACGCCAATTGGGCATCTGGCTTCACCCAGTCCTCCCGTCGTCGCCCGTCAGGCTTTTCGCTGCGCGCGAACACACTAAAGGGGGATCGGACAGTTGAACACTCGACTACGAACGCCGGAAGAGTTGGAGGGCGCCACTGAGGACCGGCGTTTGGATCCAACCCTCGTCATTGTCGTGGTTGCGTGCTTGCTGCCGTATATCAATCTCGGTCCGATATCGACACCCTCGGAGATACAACCGTGGGGCGGGATCCTGGCTTGGCTCTGGGTCGGGGCGCGGTCTCTGAGGACCGGAGTTCGGATCACGCCGTTCCAGTGGCTTCTCTTGTTCTTTGCTGGCTATTTCATGGTGAATGTCTACGGGGGGGAAGGCTTCGACCCTTCCCTCTATCTCCGGAGATCCGGGGCCTATCTGCTGTGTGCAGGGATTTTCCTTGCGTGCCAGTACTTAACCCCCGCCACACTGTGGCGAGCACTCAAGATCGCTACCCCCGTCTGGCTTACGTTTGGAGTGCTCAGATACGTGGATGGAGCGATCTATTACGCAGTTGTGACTCCGCTAGTCCCTAACGTTTTCTCGTCCGATAGTCGTGGGACGTCTAGCTTGGCACCCGAAGCGACTGATTTCGGTTTCACAATGGTATTTATAGTCGCGCTGTGCATGATTACCCGTCGTCGCCTGACGCAGCAGGGATTACGGGCTGAAAAATGGCCAATTGTTACAGCTGTTGCTTCGGTTTTGATCTCGTTCTCCGGCACGGGCTACCTTGGCTTAGCGGTGATCGGCAGCGTCTATTTGCTGACTAGCCCTGCGATAAAATATGGAATGGTAGGGCGCAGTTTGATCGCGCTTGTAGTGGCGGCAAGCACCGTGATGATAATGAGTCTGCTGCCCTCCCAATCGATACGCGGAGTTGAACTCCTCAGGCTGGCGATCCAGGATCCAATTTCACTTATGGATACGACCACATCGTACCGAATAGTACACGGGACCGTCGGCGCTCTCGGTCTTGTGGACTCTGGTTACTTGGGCTATGGCGCAGGCTCTTTTCAGAGCGAAGCGGTGGATGTTTATTACAGACATAGCCTAGGGGGCGTTTTCCAACTCAGGAACCATTATGAGACAAATGTTCCAGCTACCCTAAGCAACAATCCGAGCTCTCAGATTGCAGTTTTATTGCTCGAGTTCGGCGTGGTCGGGGTTGCGTATCTTCTGTTAATTTTCGGCTTTGCGGTGCGTTCACGGATACCGTTCAAAGCCATTGCGGTCATGATTTTGGCACTGGCGTGGCTAGGTAGCTTTCCTGCCGCTTGGCCTCCCTTTTGGCTAATGATCGGCATAATGATGAGTCCGAATTTCGTCAATAAAAAGGGCCCTAGTCATGGCGAATCACAGCCACCGGAAGTCGCAGTGCAACGCCTGAGTCCACTTGCCCCGAAAAATGGCTCTCGCCATCACACCGGTTCAACTCACCCTCATGGGAACGGGCTTGCTTCTGAGTAGGCGGACTACGCCTTACGGCCTTAGTTATGGCGTGCCTATGCGTATCGGGACTAATCTCTGAATTGCTTCACTGTTGCTGTTGGCCTGGGTTCTGAATCTGTTGTTGTTCCTTGGAACGGCGGTCCAGCGCAGACGTGCGGTCGTACGGTGCGGCGGTGGCGTCTGTCCGCGCGGCCGGGATGGCATCGGTATGCACGTCGTGTGTTCATCGTGGAGAGGTCACGGGCGATCGGGCATTTGGGTTCCGACGCGACGAGGCGCACCCGGCGACGCAAACGCCGCGCCGGCACCGCAAATGGGGGAGTCTCCTCGGGTTTCAGGTCGAGGGCCTGCGCTCTCCCAAAATGGCGGTCATGGGCCGCGATTGTTTCGGCGCTATGCCTTCAAACTCGTTCGTCGGGCGCTCCGGGCTCGAAGCGACTCCCCGCTGGCCGGCCAGCAATAACGTCTAAGTCAGCGACGACATGGGCGGGAACCGCCATCGCGCCGCACGTGCCTGCCGGGCGGATGCGCGAAACGGTCGCATGGATCAGGCTGGGCGTCCTACCCGAGTCATGTTCTGCGCGGCTCACGAATGGCCGCTGGGCCGCCCCGTCTACAAGCTTGAGGAACCAAACGTAACGAAACGAAGTAGGCGCATGATTGTTTGCTGCGCATGAACCGCCGCGACAATAATTGACACCATCGGCAAATGTCCAGGCACGAAAGAACTTGCAGGAGAACACCTGCCATTTGCTGTTGCACAAGATCGTTGTAAACAATACTAAAGGCCGCAAAAATCGGTCCCGCTTGAGTTCGCTATTCGCCTTGTTGCGCATTCATGTCGGTGATACGGTTCTGCTCACAGCGATGGCCGACTCACAAGGCCTCCACGGTGCGAAGTGGCTGTGGGGACGGCAGCGGGGCCACCCGGACTTGTGGCGATTCGCATGTATTCATGCACGGAGAGCAGGGGGCGTATGCGGCAGCGAGCGGTACTGACAGGCGGCGCGGGATTTGTCGGCTCACACCTTGCGGAGCGTCTGTTAGCGCTAGACATCGATGTGTTGTGTCTCGACAACTTCGTTACGGGTTCACCCGAGAACGTCTCCCACCTACAGGGGCGCAACGGTTTTCGGCTGATGAAGGTCGATGTCAGCGATTACATCTCGATCCCTGGGCCCGTCGACTACGTACTCCACTTCGCCTCCCCGGCCTCACCGGTCGATTATGCCGAGCTTCCCATTCAGACATTGAAGGCCGGTTCGCTCGGAACGCTGCACACGCTAGGCCTGGCCAAGGAGAAGGGCGCGCGCTACCTGCTCGCGTCGACCTCGGAGACGTACGGTGATCCGCTCGTTCACCCCCAGCCCGAAAGTTACTGGGGCAATGTCAATCCGGTGGGACCCCGGGCCTGCTACGACGAGGCTAAGCGCTTCGCCGAGGCGCTCACCGTCTCGTACCGGAACAAGCACACCGTCAACACTGCGATCATGCGGATCTTCAACACGTACGGCCCACGGATGCGTCCGAACGACGGTCGTGCGATCCCAAACTTCGTCACCCAGGCGTTGGCTGGCGCCCCAATAACGGTTCAGGGCGATGGAAGTCAGACGCGATCTGTGTGCCACGTCGACGACCTGGTCGAGGGGGCGCTGCGGTTGTTGTTCTCCGACCTATCCGGTCCGGTCAACATCGGCAATCCGCACGAAATGACGATCTTGGAGTTGGCGGAGTTCATTCGGGAACTCACTGGATCCGAGTCTCCAGTGGAGTTCACCGAACGCCCTCAGGATGATCCGTCACAGCGGCAGCCAGACATCACACTCGCACGTGCCGAATTGAAGTGGGAACCGAAGGTCGACATCCGTGACGGCCTATCGGACACCATCGCGTGGTTCCGCGACCGCGCGGACGACGCTTCCCGCAGCGAATCGCCAGCGCCGCTTGGGTTCCGGGCCGAGGATGTGCAGCCGCGCCACAGGGTCGCGGTCATCGGCACTGGATACGTGGGTGCGGTCACCTCGACATGCCTGGCGTTCCTCGGTCACTCCGTGTGCGGCCTGGACAGCGACTCGGTCCGTGCCGGGCAGCTCAACGACGGGCAGGTACCGTTCCACGAGCCGGGTCTGCCGGAGATGCTCAAGGCGACGCTGTCGTCCGGCCGGCTGAGCTTCACGGACAACCCCGCTGAAGCGCTGTCCGATGCTGACTTCGTGTTCCTCTGCGTAGGAACACCTCCGGGCCTTGACGGGTCACCGGATCTCGCGCAGCTTGAAAGTGCTATCGAGAGCCTGGCGCCGTTCCTGCGCGCCGACGCGGTCATCGTCAACAAGTCGACCGTGCCGGTGGGGTCAGGCAACTGGACCCGCACGATTCTCGAGGACGCCCTCGAGGGAAATCGGAAACTGGCCTTCCACGTTGTCTCCAACCCGGAGTTCCTCCGCGAGGGCTGCGCCCTCGACGACTTCCTCTATCCGGATCGCATCGTGCTGGGGGGCGCATCCGAGGACGTCAGTCGCGTGGCTGAACTCTATCAACCAGTGCTCGACCAGTCATTCGACAGTGGGCGGCGTGGAGTTCGGCCGTCACTGATCACGACTGAACTCGCGTCCGCGGAGATGATCAAGTACGCGGCGAATGCGTTTCTGGCGACCAAGATCAGCTTCGCCAACGAGATGGCGCAGATGTGCGAACTGTTCGGTGCCGACGTTCGTCAGGTGCTCCCGGCGATCGGAGCCGACCACAGGGTCGGAAACGCCTTCCTGAGCCCCGGTGTCGGTTGGGGTGGTTCATGTTTCGGCAAGGATGTCGCGGCGCTGATTTCGTCGAGCGAGGAGTACGGCTACACACCCTCGATGCTGCAAGCGACGGTCGAGATCAACCAAGCGCAACGGGCGAGCGCGGTACGCAAGCTTCAGCGCGAACTCCACGTTTTGAAGGGCCGCCGAATTGCGGTGCTGGGATTGACTTTCAAGCCCGGGACAGACGATCTCCGCGACGCTCCGGCCCTGGACATCGCTAAGCGGCTACTGGCCGCGGGAGCCGTGGTGTCGGCCTTCGACCCGGTCGTGAAAGCGCTGCCCGAGGAATACGCGGCGATACGGCTGGCAGGTGATGTCTACGAGGCGGCCGACAGGGTGGACGCGGTTGTCGTGACCACGGAGTGGCCGGAGTTTCGCCAGATTGATCCTGCCGGTCTGCGTCGAGTGATGCGCGGGGATCTCGTTGTGGACGGCCGAAATTGCCTGCCCGAAGCCAACTTCGTCGGATCGGGACTACGCGTGCTCGGATTCGGCTGGTGACCCCCCGCACCCACATCGACAAGGAATCGCTGTGACCATCGAGATGCCTCCTAAGCGTCCTGCGGCTGCCGTAGCCGACGGGCACACCGCGCCCGCACCTGAACTCCCTCAAAACGACACCAGGCAGGCGCAGAAACTCGGTCTCCAGCATCGTTATTTTCTGCAGATCGCCGATTTGGTGACGCTGACGGCCTCCGCGGCTCTCGGTGCGGTGACGCTCAGTCACATCAGCGCCGAGCGCGCGGGCAGTCTTGGCTACCGGGAAGTCGCGCTCGCAACGGTCGCAATGGCGGTGGCACTCCATCTTCACGGGCTGTACCGGCGCCCCGCCGCGCGGCTGCGGCCGAGTGAGTGGTGGCGAGCTGCGGTGATTGCGCGTTGCCTGCCAACCGCTTCATTGCTCGCACTCGCCGTCGATGCACTCACCCTCAGTGGTGGGCGAGCTATGACACTGACAGCCGCGGTGGCGATGACAATCCCCGCCGTTGTGTTGGTTCCGTTCGGACGACGACTGGTCGTTCGGATGTTCGACCCGACGGTGAGCCGCATTCTGGTGATCGGGACGGGACCGATCTCGGATCGATTGACATCGAGGCTGCAAAGGTGCCCCGACACGCTCGTCGTCGGACATGTTGACGACAACGTGGCGCCGGGCACCGATGTCCTCGGTGGGCTCCCCGATCTGCCCACCGTCTGTGCCGCGCATGAGATTGACCGAGTGATTGTCGCCCTTCCCAACACTAGCGACGCCATCGTGCTCGAGGCGCTGCGCCAGCTCGAGGGCCAAGTGCCGGTATCGGAGATCCCGCGCTACTTCGAACTGCACAACTGGCGCAGCGAGGCCGAGGAGTTGCACGGCCTAACCCTGATGCACCTGCCCACCGCGTCGTTGGGCCCGAGCGCACGAATCATGAAGCGGGTCATCGACGTCACGCTCGCGACATGCGCGCTACTGATTGCGAGCCCCGTGTTGCTCATAATTGCGGCGGCGATCAAGCTCGACAGTCGCGGGCCTGTCTTCTTCCGTCAGGAACGGACCGGCCAAGCCGGCAAGCCTTTCTCGATCTTCAAGTTCCGCTCGATGACTGCTGACGCATGGCAGCGTCGCAACATGGTCGCGCAACAGAATGAGGTGGATGGGCCTCTGTTCAAGATGGAGAACGATCCAAGGGTCACCCGGGTCGGCGCCTTCATCCGCAAGACCAGCCTCGACGAACTGCCTCAACTCATAAACGTTGTTCGCGGCGAAATGTCTTTGGTTGGTCCGCGGCCACTGCCCACCGAGGAGTCCGACCGCCTCGACGGCGCGGCGTTGGCACGGCTCGACGTCAAGCCCGGAATCACCGGCCTTTGGCAGGTGTGTGGCCGTAGCGACCTGTCTTATGCCGACCTTCAGCATCTCGACTCGGTGTATGTCCGTTCATGGTCGCTGATGTGGGACATGCGAATCATTTTGCAAACACCAAAGGTTGTGTTCGCTCGAAAGGGCGCCTACTAACGTAGTAGCGCAACCCGTAGTGTGGGAGTTCGCCGTGTCCGGCTTCGGGACGCCAGTCTTGGTGGTACCGCGGCCGGCATCGCATCACCGGCCCGCCTCGAACGAGGAGTCTGCTCTGCACGTTCTGTTTGTCTGCACTGGCAATATCTGCCGGTCACCGACGGCGGAGCGACTCGCCGCCGCGTACGCCGCTCGAATTCAGCTTGCGGACTTCACAGCATCCAGCGCTGGCACGCGCGCTATGGTCGCGCATCCGATTCACCGCGATGCGGCCCTCGTCCTCGAGAAGTTGGGTGGAGACGTATCGGGTTTCGCGGCGCGGCGGCTCACCCCCAAGATTGCCTCGGATGCCGATCTTGTTCTGACCATGACGACGGCGCACCGCGACGTTGTTCTGGAACTTGCGCCACGCCAACTCCACAAAACCTTCACTCTCATCGAAGCTTCTCGTCTCGTCTCTGAGGGCAGTGCCCGAACCGTCGCAGACATGGCAGCACTTCGCTCGCATTTTGCCGCGCATGACCCATCGGATGTCGCCGACCCCATCGGTCAGAGTGCAGAGGTCTTCGCGACGGTGGGTTCAATGATCGCCGATCTCCTGCCGCCAGTACTCGAACTCTGCCGCCACGGCTGATCCGTGCGGACTCGCGACTCCATGCCGAAGGCTTCCACGCATCACAGGTCTGTGGCGGCCTAGGTTTCGAGCGGGTAAGAAGTAGGGAAACAGATCTGAGGGGGGCCCGCTGAACACCAGCCGACTACTGATCGGCACCATTGCCGGTGTTCTCCTGTTGGGCGTGGCGTGTGTCGCCTTCGCGGTGCGTTACGCGCCGCTGCCAAATCACCCGTCGGTGTATGTCGCAGTTGCGGCGCCGTTTCTCCTATGGGCCGCGCCTTTAGCTCTCGCCCTGCTGATGTGGAGTGAGCGGTGGGTGCTCACTGCGCTGGCCGCGTGCCTCATCGGCGCCATTGTCGCGGTACAGGTGCCGTTGTACGTCGCCGCCAGAGTCGACGGGGCGTCAGTCGCCGTCCGTGTGATGACCATCAACATGCTGTACGGCCGTGCGGACGCGGAGGTAATCACTGCCATCGCCGACGGCCAAGCGGATGTCCTGATGGTTCAGGAACTCACTCCAGAAGCGGCTCGCCGACTGCAGGCAGCGAGAATCGAGCGCACGTTCCCTCATCAGCTGTTGGCGCCCCGCCCGGAGGCCGCCGGGGCGGGCGTGTACAGCAGGTATCCAATGACTACGTCTGCTCAAATCGGTGGGCTGCAAAGGATCATGGTCAGTACCCGGCTCGAAATCGAGGGAGTGACAACCAACCCCACCGTTGCATCAGTACACCTCGCCTCGCCGTGGCCCCACCCGGTCGACGGCTGGCGCCGCGACCTCAACGAATTTCCAAGCATCATGGACGCACTCGCGGCCCAGTCCGACGAGGGCTCGATCCTTATCGGCGGCGACTTCAACTCAACGATCGACATGCGCCCGTTCCGCCGTCTGTTGACTGGTGGCTATCGCGATGCCTCTGAACAGGCCGGCGAGGGAAGACAGTTCACTTTCCCGAGCAATCGACGAGTCCCGCCCTTCATGGGGCTCGACCACGTGTTGACCCGCAACGCCACCGCGGTATCAACCACGACCGTCACCGTTCCCGGCACTGATCACCGGGCGCTGTTGGCCACCGTGCAGGTGCCCCGCGACTGATATGAACGGATTTGGCTAGGCCGCAGCCTTCTTGTCGTCACGGCCGCTGTCCTTGTCGTCCGACTTGCCAGCCTTCGTAACGGGCTTAGCGGGCTGGGCGTTGTCCTTCTTCGCCTCGCCTTTGCTGTCGGCCGTCCTTCTTGTCAATGGACGTCTTGGGTCTGGTCTCCGGCTCCGTAGCTGGCTTCGACTCACGCTTCATTTGATCGGGCTTCGTCTCTCAGCCGTTGTGACATTCGCAGTTGTGTCGCCCGCCGTTGTGTCCTCGGTTTTTGGTGACTGCCTCCACAGGCGGTCTCCACGGGGGTGGATTCGACCGGAGCGGTCACCTCCTCGACCGTATGTGCACCCTCAGCTGAATCGATCTACCCCGCAACGGGTTCGGTGATCAGCGTCTGCTGCCCCGCATCTGCACCCGTAGGCTTCAGCTCCGTGACCGACGCCAGTTTCGCGACGTCCCGGGACGGCTGCGCCCACCAGCTGCTCCTCACCGGACGTAGCGGCCAACAACGACGTGTCGAGCACGCTCGCCGGGGCCATCGTTGCCCAGCCGATGCCGAAGTTGCCCAGGAACGGGTGGGGACACCGCCCACGGTCGCAACGGCGGGGCGGTAGGCGAAGTCGCCGCAGTTCTGGAACGGATTGAACGGCAGGATCGGCAGCGGCGTCGGCGTACCTGCAGTTGTTACACAAACCATCTGACACCCTCCACTCAGTCGATCGATGCGATCGACTGAGTGGAGTCGACAACGCAGCCGCTGGGCGCCTTCTCCTCGCTGGAATGGGAAGCGCTGTCCTGAAACATGTTCCGCGGTACGGAAGATGCACGGGTCGTGGTCATCGACTGGTGCTACACCTGCTACAACCATCAACACCGACACAGTGCCGCCGACAGGCTCTCACCCGTCAACTACGAGATCACGGAAGCTCAATAGAAGCCGCAAGCGGCTTATGAAGCCCTCCACGGTCTCGGCGGCATCGCAATGCGGTAGCCTTCGGCGCTGTGCGGCGGGACGATAATCACTGGCTGATACGGCATGTGTCTGTTCGCGGGCTGGTGATGACGGCGGTGACCGTGGTCGTGGCTGTTCTTGCGGTGCTGACGGTTGTGCATACACCGCGGGGCGCCCCTGATTACACGCCGATCTCAACGAAGCCAACGGCCACCACGGTCGCTCCACCCGCCGCCGAAGCTCCGCTCACCACGGTCGCTCCACCCGCCGTCGAAGCTCCGCTCACCACGGTCGCCCCACCCGCCGTCGAAGCCCCAACCACTGTCGATACACCAACCACTATCGATACCCCAGCCATCGTCGAAGCCCCCCCTATCACCACTCCCTCGACCAGCACCACTCCCACCACGAGCACCACTCGTCGGAAATACACCCTGCCCCCCGCCCCGACCACGTGGGCGCCCAACCAAGTACATCGCTAACGAACCCACGTGTGGCTCCCATGAAGTCGGAAGAGCCGCATATCGCCTAGTACACCGATTAGCCGGTCAATTTGCCGATAGTTCGCTGGCCGAATCGTTCAACGCGACATGTATGGCGCCGAAGACCCTGACTTCAACGAGGGCCACCCGGAGGGCCGCTGCAACGTCTGCGAGCACCGGTGAGCAGTCAGCCAACTTGCGGGTAAAGGCAGTGGGCTAGCCCATGAACTGGTGCCTCGTCTCGACGAAGTGCTGCACCGCGTCGTGGACGGCTGAGGTGCGCCACCACCGGCGCCGACCCTCCCAGCCGCAATCACAACACGCGTAGCCCCGCGCCCCGGTGACGATGTAGGACTGCGGCGCTGCTGCGTCGCTTCGTGGGGGTATCGCCAGGCGTTTGCGGCGCCGAACCGTCAACACCGTACCGACGGTACCGAAACGCTGGTTGCCATGCCCTAATTTAGCAAACTCGATACCACTGGGCCGAACGCCAGCGCGTCCCGTTCCGTGGCCGTCGGCGCCCTAGCCGGCGTCGCCGCTGTCATCCTCGGCGTCCTCCGCGCGCTGCCACTGCTCGAAGACACCACCGTGGGGTTCGATGCGCCGCATCTGAAAGCCCAACTCCGAATCGTCACCTGACCCGAACCACTCTCACCCCGGCCGCGCTGCGGTCCGGGACATCGTTACACCTTCGACGAACGGGAACGCTGGCCCGACGCGCAGATCATCGCGATGCGTGATGTTGTTGCGGCACTGACGAAGAAGCTCGGATACGGCGCCGACCGCCGTGTCCACCACATGGGCCAAGACCCTGGTGCCCCGCGACTGATGTGAAGTCCGAATCCGCTAACCGTCGTTCGAGCGGTTAGGCAGCGGCCTTCTTGTCGTCGGCGCCGTCGCCATTGTCCGACTCGCTGGCCTTCTTAGCGGGCTTGGCAGGCTTGGCCTCGTCGTTCTTGGTCTCGTCGTTCTTGGTCTCGTCCTTCTTCTCGACGTCCTTCTTGGTCTCCGGCTCATCCGCCTCGGTCTTCGTCTCATTGGCCGTCGCGTCCTCAGCCGCGGCCGACTCTTCTTCGGTGACCCCGTCAGCGGGTGCCGTTTCACCCTCGACCGTCTCGATGGGCTCGACCGATGCAACCGGCTCGGTGGTCGAATCGACCTCGGCCACCACGGGTTCGGTCACCGGGACCTGCTGGGCCGCGTCGGAGTCGGCTGGCTTCAACTGCGTCACGGACGCCAACTTGGATGTCAGCTCCGAGACCAATGACTTCTTTGCCTCCGTAAGCGGCTCCACATCGGACGGCGCGATCGAGCGCGCGGCCAGCGTCGAGGTGGTCTCGGGGACCGTGGCCGGCCCAACGATGGACGGCCCGCCGTTGAAGGCGTCCTCGATGCCCTGGATGACCGCGGCGACCAGCTTGCCGGCGACAACCGACCAGTCCTGGAACACCTTGAACGGCAGGATCGACAGCGGTGTCGACTTGCCGGGATTGCCCGACCAGTCGTAGCCCAGATCGGCCAGTACCTTGTACACCGGCGAGATCAGGTCGATGATCGGCTTGACGAACGGCTTCAAAGCGGCTGGCGTCAATGACATCACCAGATTCATGATCGGCAGCGACGTCGCGGGAATCATGATGTATTCGTTGCCGTACTGATCCACGCGGCAGTTCACCCCGACGTTGCAGACCAGGTGCGGCGCCAACGTCTCCGGCGTGTACCCGTAGGGCAGCGTGCTCGTCAGGCCGTTGCCGTTGGGCGACAGGTAGTACCCGTGGACGTTGTCAAACGCGGCGAGCGCGTTCAGCATCGCGAAGGGGTTGCCCCAATACCGCGGCGCGTAGACCACCGGGTCGTACTCGAATCCGAATGTCGTGGTCTTGATGTTCGGGTCGACCGGCATTGGCGGGCCGAGCGTCACATTGAGGATGGGGATGTAACGCAGGAACGCTAGGCGCTGCCAGAGGCCGCCATCGGGATTCTGGATGCCACCGATCGTGACGATGTCCAGCCTGGCCTTCTCCTCCTCAGTCAGCCCGTACTCGCTGAGCACCTTGGACAGCACGGCGCCGCCTTGGGAGTAGCCGAAGAGGACGATGTCCCGTTCTCCCGGCGTAGCCGATGTCGCCAGCGCGTCGCGAAGCGCATCGGTTAACCCCGCGGCGCCCTTGCCCACCGACTCGTCCCACTTGTCGCAGCCGTCGGGACCCGACCGGCACCAACTGGGGAAGATCGACAGCGGCCAGAAGGAGGCGGGGTAGTCGATGCCCTGCAGCGTGGGGTCCGGCACCCCCTCTGCGACCGTCCCACAGTTGGCGGAGTCGTTGCACGCGGTGCCCTGCATGTACCAGTTACGGGCGTTTTCCATATAGGCCGAAACGTTGTTCGCATCAGGCGTGCCCGTGCCCGGTACGAGCAGTCCGATCGCCCCGAAGGCGAGTGCGGCGGAGAACGCGGAGCCGACCACCAGGGCGATGGATCCGACGACACGAGGACGAGCAGGAGCGCTCTCACCGCTTTACGCATCCGTCAACAATCACACCGACGCGCGAAAGAAGTGGCGAAAACAAAGAATCCCGGCGCTCAAAGACCGCCGGGATTCTTGTATACGTGTCAAGTGCCTGACTGAACCGTCAGGCGGCGGCGCCAGGCTTCAGGTAGGTGACCAGGCTGACGTCGATGGTCTCGTCGATGAAGTAGTACTGGCACCCGGTGAGGTACTTCATGTACCGGTGGTAGTTCTCCTCATCGGTGGCCGCGATCGCCTCGTCCTTGGCGTTCTCAAGCCGGTTGGCCCAGATGCCCAGGGTCTTGATGTAGTGGTTGCGCAGCGAGATCGGGTCGGGGACGACGAAGCCCGCCTTCTCGCCGTGCTCGACCATCATCGAGGTGCTCGGGATCCGGCCACCGGGGAAGATCTCGGTGATCAGGAACTTGACGAACCGGGCCAGCTCGAACGTCAGCTTCTTGCCGCGCTCGGCCAGTTCGTAGGGGTGGTAGCCGACGCTGCTCTGGATCGTCATCCGGCCGTCGTCGGGAAGGATGTCGTAACACGTCTTGAAGAAGTCGTCGTAGCGCTCGAAGCCGAAGTGCTCGAATGCCTCGATCGAGACGATCCGGTCGACCGGGCTGTTGAACTGCTCCCAGCCCTCGAGTCGCACATCGAAGGTGCGATTGCTGTCGACTTTGCTCAGCAGCTGCGAGCAGTACGCCTGCTGGTTCTTGCTCAACGTCAGTCCGATGACGTTGACGTCATACTTCTCCATCGCGCGCCGCAGGGTGACACCCCAACCACAACCGACCTCGAGCAGCGTCATCCCGGGCTTGAGGTCCAGCCGATCCAGATGCTGGTCGACGTTGGCGATCTGTGCTTCCGACAGCGTCACGTCAGGCCCGGTGAAGTATGCGCAACTGTACTTGCGGGTCGGGTCCTGGAAGACGCCGAAGAAATCATCCGAAAGGTCGTAGTGAGCTTGGATGTCCTCGAAATGAGGAGTCATATCCTTGGTGCCTGGGGAGTTATCAGACATATTCGCTGCTGTGGCCTTTCCTTCGTGATGGCCGCATGCGCGACCGCACGCATAGATGCTGGTGTGACGCACCCTACGTGGCTGAGCACCACAAAATGCGTAACTAGCCCTACACCCTAGCGTTTTGTAAGAAGTGGGCTCTAATCCGAGGGACGTCGCTTGGCGAGGGTGAACTGGCAGACGTCAATGTAGCCATCTTTGAAGCCCTTGGCGCAGCCGGTGAGGTAGTGCATGTACCGGTCGTACACCTCCTCGGACTGCACCGCGATCGCCTCATCCCGGTGTGCTTCCAGCGCAGCCGCCCAGTGGTCCAGCGTCCTGGCGTAGTGCGGCTGCAGCGATTGCGTGCGCGTGAGGTCGAAGCCGGCCTTTGTCGCGTGTTCAGCGGCCAGTTCGGTGGTTGGCAGGTATCCGCCAGGGAAGATCTCGGTGAGGATGAACTTCACGAACCGGGCGATTGAGAATGTCAGCGGCAGCCCACGCTCGGCCATCTGCGGCAGCGTCAGCGCGGTGATGGTGTGCAACAGCATCACGCCGTCGTCGGGCAGGGCCTTGTAGGCCATCGTGAAGAAGTCATCCCACCGGTCCCTGCCGAAGTGTTCGAATGCGCCGATGGAGACGATGCGGTCGACCGGTTCGTCGAACTGCTCCCAGCCCTCCAACAGGATCCGCTTGGACCGCGGGCTGTCCGAGGCGGCGAATGCCCGCTCGACGTGCGTCTTCTGGTTCTTGGACAGCGTCAGCCCGATGACGTTGACGTCGTAGCGCTCGATTGCCCGCAGCAGGGTCGATCCCCAACCGCAGCCGATGTCGAGCAGTGTCATACCGGGCTCAAGTCCCAGTTTGCCCAGCGCCAAATCGACCTTGGCGAGCTGCGCCTCCTCCAGCGCCATGTCATCGCGTTCGAAGTAGGCGCAACTGTAGGTCTGGCTGGGGTCGAGGAACAGCCGGAAGAAGTCATCAGACAGGTCGTAATGCGCCTGCACGTTATCGAAGTGTGGGGTCAGGCGCTTTCTGCCCTTGGCTTGAGCCATAGCAAACTACCTCTCGGAGGTTACAGAGGTCTGCGCGCATCGCCACTGACGTCGGCAGGCCCCCCCGGGTGCTCGTTTCGAACTGTACGCGCATCCATGCCATCACCCCAAGGATTGATTCTCCGCAGGTCAGGGCACTTCGGAAAATGTCGTCTTCAGTTCGCCGACGATGTCGTCCCACAACGGCTCGGGTAGGTCGTGTCCCATCCCGTCGAACAACACCAGTCGCGAGCGACGAATCGCCTTGGCGATCGCGCGGCCACCCGACGGGCGCATCAGCTTGTCCGCGCGGCCGTGGATGACGACCGTGGGCGCGGTGATCTGCCTGTCATAGCCCACCAGGCTGCCGCTGCCGAGGATGGCGCTGAAGTGGCGCGCCACCCCCGCGGGGTAGTAGGACCGCTCGTAACTCTCGGCGGCATCGGCCATCATCTGGTCCTCGGGCACCGGGTAGCCAGGGCTCCCGATGATCCTGCCGACCGCGAGTGCGTTGGCCAGCACTGCCTCACGGGAGGTGTCCGCAGGCCGGGTCGTGATGGCACGCAGCTGCCGGGGTCCGGGCGGGGGGAGAAGCGGTTGGTTGTTGCTCGAGAAGATCACCGCCAGCGTCTTGGTGCGGTGCTGGTAGCGGGCGGCGAAGACCTGGGCGATCATCCCGCCCATCGACCCGCCGACGATGTGCGCCTTCTCGACGCGCAGGTGATCGAGCAGGGCGGCGGCGTCGTCGGCCATGTGCTCCAGCGTGTACACCGCTTCGCTGCGACGTCCCAGATAGGAGCGCGCCATGCGGGGCAGCAGTTTCGCACCGGTGTGAGTGCCCTCGACCTTGCTCGACAGGCCGACGTCGCGGTTGTCGAAGCGGATGACGCGCAACCCCTGGTTGATGAGGCGCACGCAGAAACCCGTGCGCCACAACAACAACTGCGCGCCCAGGCCCATGATCAGCAGCACGGCGGGGTCGTTCTCGTCGCCCATGTCCTCGTAGTGAATGTCCAGATCACCCGACCGCGCGGCGCCCGTGCGGATGTCCACCGCTCAGTCCTCCGGTTCACCGGTCTTGTGTTCACGGGAGACCTCCACCATGAAGTTGGCGAAGTATCCGGTGAGCTGTGGGTCGCTCATCATCTGCCACTTGGGGGCGAGCAGCTTCATGTAGCGCTCGACGTAGAGGAACTGCTTGCCGATGAGCACCAGTTCGCGCGGCAGCTTGACGTCGTACGCGTCGGCCAGCGCCGAGAGCTGCTTGCCGATCTCGGCATAGCTCAGATCGCCCAGCGATTTCGTGGTCAACGGGGTGGCAAACGCGGCAAGATCCTTCGCGGCCTCACCCTCTGGCCTGACGGTTCCCACGGCGCCCATCAGGACGACGATCTTGCCCGCCGCCGCGTGGTCCTTCTTGACCAGAAGCGCGTACACCAGCTCACGCAACAACCAGCGGGTGCGCGGATCGACGCGGCCCATGATTCCGAAGTCGAAGAAGACGATCTTGCCGTCGTCATCGACATAGAGGTTGCCCGCGTGCAGGTCGCCGTGGAACAGGCCGTGACGAAGTCCACCCTCGAACACGCTGAACAGCAGGGCCTTCACCAGATCGGTGCCGTCGAACCCCTTCTTGCGGATGGTGGCGACGTCGTCGATGCGGGTGCCCTGGATGCGCTCCATGGTGAGCACGCGGGTACTCGTCAGGTCCCAATACACCTGTGCCACACGGATGTTCTCGCCCAGCGGGGAGGAGTGCATATGTGAGACCCACGCGTCCATCGACTGAGCCTCGAGTCGGAAGTCGAGTTCCTCGGCGAGATTGTCGGCGAAGTCGGCCACCACGTCCTGCGCGGACAGTCTCCTGCCCAGCTTGGCCAGCTCGACGAGCTGCGCGCCGCGCTTGAGGATCTGCAGGTCCGCGGCCACCCGGCGGCGGATACCGGGTCGCTGGATCTTGACCACCACCTCCTCGCCGGAGTGCAGCGTCGCGTAGTGCACCTGGGCGATCGAGGCCGAGGCGAACGGTTGCTCGTCGAACGACTTGAAGAGGTTGGCCGGGTCGTCGCCGAGTTCGTCCTTGAACAGCTTGTGCACTTCGGCGGTGTCGGCGGGCGGCACGCGGTCGAGCAGGCTACGGAACTCGCGGCTCAGCGGCTCGCCGAACGCACCCGGACTCGACGCGATGATCTGGCCCAACTTCACGTAGGTGGGGCCCAGATCGGAGAAGGTCTGAGGGATCTGCCTGGCGATCTTCTGCTGCAGGGAACCGCGGCCCATCAGGTTGCCGATGACCCGCGCGCCGGTCCGGGTGATCTGCCACCCGGTCGCGCCGATGCGGGCGGCCTCGACCGGCAACGGCACCCGATCCAGTTGGGCTACCTCACGGTGCTTAGTCGAAGTCATAGACCCAGTGTCTCAAAGGTCGCGGTCAGGCGAAATCTCATGTCAATCGGGTCGCCGCAACGCCCCCCTGGCGAGGACTTACGGATCATCCCAAGAGAGCGCGTGGCCCGTGGCAATCTTGTCTGCAGTGTTAATATTCGCTCCCAGACGAACGGGGGACCGCCTTGTCCGGTCGTACCACTAGGGAGTTTGAGACGGTGAAGACGATCGCTGCCAGATTTTTTGTCATCGTTGGTGCGGCCGTGGCGGCGATGGGACTTTTCGGTGTGGGCACTTCCGCTGCCGACCCGTACGCGGGCAAGACCTATGCGGAAGCAGCGGAAAGAATCGCCGCTAGAGGTGGCACCGTCGTCATCTCCACCATTGTGGGATCTCAACTGCCCATGGATCAGTGCATAGTGAAATCGTCGCATCGGCCGACCTACCCTCGCGATAACTTCGACCATGACACGAAGCAGTTCATGCTGTCACTCAACTGCGCTGCAAAAGTCGCGGGCGGCGGCAAGCCGGGCAACTCGCTTGCATCCCCTGAGGGGCGCGTCCAAAAAGTGATAGAGAACAGGGCAGAGGCGTTCAACGCTAAACCCGAGCGCTGTGAGAAGAATCTGGACAGCTGCAAGAAGTTCTGCGACAAATACGGCTTGTGCTCAAAAGAGGTCATGGCACTCTTCTAAGCCTGCAGCGTCACTGTGATGAATCGCGGTGCAGTAGTGGTGATTTGCGCCGTCAGGCGAAGGAATGCTCCACCTCGTCGCGGCTGAGTTCGGGATCGCTGCCCGGAACGTATGCCGGTTCGGTGTGCGAGACGGTGGTGCCGCCGGCCACCCGCGCCCGGGCCTGTCCGAACTCCAAGGTGTCTCCCGCGGCGGTGTGCAAGCCGTTGATGATCGACCAGACCACGGCGCGCCGGGCCCTGCGCTCGATGGGATTGGGGTCGTTGTGTCCGATCAGCTGTTTGGCCCACTTCGGCATGGTGTCCCGTATCGCCCAGTCCACCGCGCTCTGGGGCATCGACAGGTTGGACCCGGTGGCCATGGCCGCGCCGTGGGTCAGCGCCAGCTTGGGTAGGTAGGAGTGCAGGCAGTCCAGCGTCTCGGCCTTGGTGCTGGGCAGATCGGTGCCACCCAGCGCGTGCCCGACCCGGACGAACTCGCCGTAATACTGGTCGAGTTTCTTGCCGCGCAACGGGTTTGGGTGATAGATCTCATGAGCGGTCGCCAGCCCCCACACCACCGTGGCGTAGTTCCAGCGCAGCCACTCGGGATCGTCGGCGTCATACGCCGCACCGTCGGGGCGGGTGCCCTTGATGGTGTGGTGCATGGCGCGCACGGTCTTCGACACCCGCTCGGCGGTCTCGGTGCTGCCGTAGGCGGTGCCGATGAAGAACGCGATGGAGTGCCCGAGACGCACTGCGGCGCCCTCGGGATCGATGACGGGGATCGCGGTGCCGTCCTCATCGCGTTTGACCAGCCGGGAGTGGTGCATGCCCATCCAGTAGATGGACGGATCGAGACGCTCGATGTAGGCCGCGCACTGCAGGCCGAAGATAAGCGCCTCGGTGTGGGAGTGGACGTGCCAGACGGCGCTGCCCGGTCCGAACCAGCCCGGGTCGCCCGCCGGGCCGGCGAACTCCATGCCGCGGAAGTAGTGCTGGCGGACATTGCGGTCGAAGTGGCTCTGGAGAGACTGCTCGACCAACTGGTGTGGCATCAACACGACGGCCTCCCGAGAAAACTGGCTACGTACGTTGTCAGTTTAATCAATTTTCCGCTGAGATCGACGAAATGGCTGCACTCAGTATCCCGAGAGCAGCCATTTCGTCGATCTCGAGGCTCAGACCGGCGCCTTACCCCATGGTGTGAGCCACGGCGTGGCCTCCCAGTCCTCGAGGCCGGCCAGCAGTTCGTAGAGGGTGGCGCCGTCGATGGTCTCGCGCACGATGTCACCCTGCCCCGCGTGCCGGGCCAGCTCCTCGATCATGTGAAAGATCACCTAGCGCACCGACCACGCGGGCACGTCCTTGGGAAACCACGGCACGTGCTGTGGAATCGGCACCGCCGCACCGAGATCCGCGGTTTCGATGAGCCGCAGCGTCTCAGCGTTCTGCTCGTCGAACCGGGCCAGAACCTCCGCCAGCGTCTCGTCCTCGCGCATGACGAAGTCGTCCTGGTAGTCGCCTGCCTGCTCCTCCATCGGCCGCTTATCGGCCTCGGTCAGGTCCGGGGCGGCGGCCACGCGATCCATCCAGGACCTCTGGCACGTGGTGACGTGCTTGATCAGGCCGCCGATCGACAGCGCGCTGACCGACGGGGCGGACCGGGCCTGTTCGTCGGTGAGCCCGAACGCGATCGCGTGGAAGGCGTACTGCTGCGCGGCGACGTACTCCTTGAGGCCCTCGCGCTCGTCGGCGATGGGTGGGGGCATAGCGGCCATTCTCAGTGCTCCTTCTGGGGGTGGGTGTGTGCATAAAGGTCACGGATGCAGGCGATCTCGGCGCCGTGGTGAATGGCCTCGCGGTTGATATGCAGGACCAGCGTGATCATCGGCTCGTCGGCGTACGGGCCCTCGGCGGGGCCGCACGGCTTGGTCAGGTCGGCCTCGTCGAGGCCACGTACCCCGGTGATCCAGCCGGTGTAGGCGTCGTCGAGCTGTCGGAGTGCTGTGTCGGCGTCGGTTGCGTAGTCCCACGTCTGGTAGTCCGCGGGCGGGCCGCCGAAGTGCGAGTGGGTGCGTGCGGCGAACACGCCGATGATGATGTGAGCCATCCGCCACGCGATGGTGGTGAACGGTTCGGGCTGCGGCGGTGGGTAGGCGAAGTCGACCCCGCCGTCGCGATGCACCGTCCAACAGTCGGGCACCGGCTCGAAGAAGTACTCGTCGTCGGTGAGCCCCTTCAGTCGCGGACGCAGCGCTCCCTGCCAGTGGAAGTCCAGCTGCTCCACCAGCTCGTCGGTCAGGTTCTTGGTCATGCACTCACCCTCGCACGCATATAGGACAGTTCCTGTCCTATGACTGCGGCAGACTGTGGACATGTCCGAGACGACCAGCCGGGTGCTCCAACTGCTGGGCCTGCTGCAGTCCCGTCGGGTGTGGAGCGGTGAGGAGCTGGCCGAGCGTCTCGGCGTGACGGGCCGTAGCGTGCGGCGCGACGTCGATCGGCTCCGCGACCTGGGGTATCCGGTGCACGCCAGCAAGGGCCACGGCGGCGGCTACCAGCTGGGGGCGGGCGCCGCCCTGCCGCCGCTGCTGCTCGATCCCGAGGAGGCCGTCGCCATGGCGGTGTGTCTGCGCGTCGCGGCCGGCGGCAGTGTCGCCGGGGTGGGCGAGTCCGCGCTGCGAGCGCTGTCCAAGCTCGACCAGGTCATGCCCGCTCGGCTGCGCTCGCAGGTCTCCGCGGTGCACGACGCCACCGTGACCCTGACCTCCGGCCATTCCGACACCCCGGTGGAACCCGACGTGCTGATGACGCTGGCCCGGGCATGCCGCGACCACGAACACGTCACGGCCGGCTACGTCGACATCCGGGGTAACGCCACTGCGCGGCGACTGGAGCCCTACCAACTCGTCACGACGGGACGACGCTGGTACCTGCTGACCTACGACCGCGACCGACAGGACTGGCGCAGCCTGCGGCTGGACCGGATGTCCGACGTGCGGGCGCTCGGCAGCACCTTTACCCCGCGGGATGCCCCAGATGCCGCCAGCTACGTGCGACGCGCCATTAGTTCCTCGCCCTACCGCTATGTGGCCCGGGTCCGATACCAGGCGGCGCAGGAGATCCTGGCCGCGTGTTTTCCCGCGGCGTCGGTCCAGGTCGAGCCCGACGGTCCGGACGCATGCATCGTCACCACGGGTGCCGACGACCCCGAACGGATGGTGCCGTGGCTGGCGATGCCGGGCGTGGAATTCGAGGTGCTCGAACCGCCCGAGGTGGTCGAGGCCGTGGCATCCGTGGCCGAACGCCTGCGCCGGGCGGCCGCGCCGCGCTGACTGCGGGTCAGCCCTGGCGGGACTGTCGGCGGGCCGTGGCGGCGTTGTGCAGGCGCAGACGCAGCAGCAGCAGGCCGCGATGGGCCTCGAAGCCCAGCGACAGCGGATCCCGCCGCGGTCGCGACGGTTCGGGTGCGGTGCCATGTTCATTCACAATGACTCCACTGTCCCAGATTTCGACGAAGCTGGCACGCCGGGACGGGGACACCTCGTGCGTCGGTGAAATGAATTGCTGCCCAACAGCACTGTTCACGGCGATTTGGGTCCCCGGCCCATTCGGTTCCCGAAAACTCGCGGCGGACCGTGATGGCGAACGTACAGTGCGGTGATGGCCGTCGAGGAGGTCCCGCAGGTCTCAGCGGAGTCAACCGATCTCTTCGTCGGAGCCGAGGATGCGCTGCGCCAAGTGGTCCGTGTGCAGCTGTCCGCAGTGGCGCAGCCGGTGTCGATTCGGGTTGAGGGCGACGGTCTGACCTGTGACGCGGATGTCCTGGCCGCCTCCGGCGTCGGTACTGGATCGGCCGCCTCCGGCGTCGTCGAGATTCCCGTCGCGGTGACCGACCCCGAGCCGGGGCGCCGACGGGAGGCCCGGGTGCTGGCGGCGGGCACCATGACACCGTTCACATTCGTCGACGCCGAACCGGGCTGGACGATGCACATGATCAGCCACTTCCACTACGACCCGGTGTGGTGGAACACGCAGGCGGCCTACACCAGTCTGTGGACCGAGGACCCACCCGGCCGGTGCAGGCAGACCAACGGCTTCGACCTGGTGGCCGCCCACCTCGAAATGGCGCGCCGCGAACCGGAGTACAAGTTCGTGCTCGCCGAGGTGGACTACCTCAAGCCGTACTGGGACGCCCGCCCCGAGGACCGCGCCGAACTGAAGCGGCTGATCGCCCAAGGCCGCGTGGAGGTGATGGGCGGTACCTACAACGAGCCCAACACCAACCTCACCAGCCCCGAGACCACGATCCGGAACATCGTGGCTGGCATCGGATTCCAGCGTGACGTGATGGGCGCCGATCCGGCCACCGCGTGGCAGCTCGACGTGTTCGGCCACGATCCGCAGTTTCCCGGGATGGCCGCCGACGCCGGCCTGACGTCGAGTTCGTGGGCGCGTGGCCCGCACCACCAGTGGGGGCCGATGGCCAGCCAGAACGGGCGGGCCGGTGACCCCGAGCGCATGCAGTTCGCCAGCGAGTTTGAGTGGACCGCGCCGTCGGGCCGCGGTCTGCTGACGCATTACATGCCCGCGCACTACGCGGCGGGGTGGTGGATGGACTCGGCGGCCTCGCTGGCCGAGGCGCAGACCGCCACCTACGACCTGTTCGCGGGGCTGAAGAAGGTGGCGCTCACCCGGAACGTCCTGCTGCCCGTCGGCACCGACTACACGCCACCGAACAAGTGGGTCACCGAGATTCACCGCGACTGGAATGCGCGTTACACCTGGCCCAGGTTCGTGTGCGCCCTACCCCGCGAGTTCTTCGCCGCCGTGCGTTCCGAACTGGCGCAACGAGGTTCGGCACCGGCTCCGCAGACCCGTGACATGAACCCGATCTACACCGGCAAGGACGTGTCATACATCGACACCAAGCAGGCCAATCGCGCCGCCGAGCACGCAGTGCTCGAGGCCGAGCGCTTCGCGGTGTTCGCCGGACTCCTCGCCGGGACGAAGTATCCGCACGCCGCTCTCGCCAAGGCGTGGGTGCAACTGGCCTACGGCGCCCACCACGACGCCATCACAGGCTCGGAGTCCGACCAGGTCTACCTCGATCTGCTGACGGGCTGGCGCGACGCCTGGGAACTGGGCCGCACCGCCCGGGACAATGCGCTCACGCTGCTGTCCACCGCCGTCGACGGTGACATCGTGGTGTGGAACCCGTTGGCCCACAGCAGGACCGACCTCGTTACCGTGCACCTCGACGAACCGCTGACCGGCGGGGTGTGTGACGCCGAGGGTGCGCAGATTCCGGCACTGGTCGAACACGGTGGCCGCTCGGTCAGTTGGATCGCCGCGGACGTGCCGTCCCTGGGGTGGCGCGCCTACCGGCTGCGCGACGGATCGTCGTCGACGTGGGAGCCGCTCGACGGCGACGAGATCGCCAATGAGCACTACCGGCTGCGGGTGGACGCCGCCCGTGGCGGCGGGGTGTCATCGCTGACCGCGACGGGCCGTGAGCTGATCGCCGACGGACGCGTCGGCAACGAGTTGGCCGTCTACGACGAGTATTCGGCGCATCCGGAGGCGGGTGAGGGCCCGTGGCACCTGCTGCCCAAGGGGCCGGTGGTGTCCTCATCGTCCTATCCCGCGCAGGTGCACGCCCAGCGGTGCGCACTGGGGGAGCGGTTGATCGTGCATGGCGCCATCGACGGATTGCTGCGCTACACACAGACATTGACACTCCTGCGCGGGGTGGACCGGGTGGACTGCCGAACCACCATCGACGAGTTCGCCGGTGAGGACCGGCTACTGCGGCTGCGGTGGCCGTGCCCGGTGCCAGGAGCAATGCCGGTCAGTGAGGTCGGAGACGCCGTGATCGGGCGCGGATTCGGCCTGATGCACGATCACGATCACGGGCACGCCGTCGACAGCGCGATCCACCCGTACACGTTGGACAACCCCGCCTACGGCTGGTTCGGATTGTCCTCAGCCGTACGGATCCGCGTCGGTGACGACGTTCGCGCCGTGGCCGTCGCCGAGGTGGTGGCCCCCGACGGGCAGGAGGCCGCCGCGCCGATCCGGGACCTCGTCGTCGCCCTGGTCCGTGCAGGTGTCACCGCCACCTGCAGCAGCGCGGACAAGCCGCGCTACGGCGATCTGTCGGTCGACTCGAACCTGCCCGATGCCCGCATCGCGGTCGGCGGTCCCGACGTCAACGCGTTCACCGCCGCGGTTCTCGCAGGAGCCGGCCCGGCCTACACGCAAGAGCTGCGCCGCCAACTCGACACCGATGGCGTAGCGCGCGTGTGGGTTCCGGCCGCCGCCGATCTCGCCGAGCGCTGGGTGCCCGGAGCCGACCTTCGCGACGTGGACGCCCTGCCGGTACTGGTGCTCGCCTCGGCCGGCGATCTCACCGACGTTCTCCTGCCGGTCGTCGACGACCTGGCCGACGCCGAGATCACCGTCGAGCAGACCGCACCGCACGGCGTTGGCGCCTTCGACGCGCGCACCGTCGCCGTCCTCAACCGCGGCGTACCTGGCTTCGCCGTCGACGCCGACGGCACCCTGCACACCTCGCTCATGCGGTCCTGCACGGGCTGGCCGTCGGGCACCTGGATCGATCCGCCGCGGCGCACCGCACCGGACGGATCGAACTTCCAACTGCAGCACTGGACCCACACATTCGACTACGCGGTGGTGGTCGCCGCGGGGGACTGGCGCGACGCCGACCTGCCGGCCCGCAGCGCCGAGTACTCCCAACCTCTACTGGGCGTGGCCTCCCGCCACGTCGTGAACTCCGGCGGCCTGCCCACATCGGGTTCGCTGCTCGAGATCGAACCAGCGGGGCAGGTGGCCCTCGGCGCGCTGAAGGCCACGGGTAACCCGATCGCCCACGGCAGCACCGCCGCGGCCGAGCCCGCCGACGGCATCACGCTGCGCCTGGTGGAGACCCGCGGGCGCGCCACCGAGGTGGCGCTGCGCTCGGGGCTGCGGACCGTGACGACATCGCATCGTCTCGATCTGCTGGAGCAGCCGCTGGGCGATGCCGATCCGCGGCCCGCGCTGCACGGATACGAGATCGCCACGCTGCACGCGCAGCTCAACCTGCCCCGCGTGATCACCGGCAGCCCCGATGCCATCGCGCCGGAAGCCGAAGTGGCACAACCGCTCTACGCGCGGTACTGGCTGCACAACCGTGGACCCGCGCCACTGGGTGGACTGCCCGCCGTCGCCCACCTGCACCCGCATCTGGTGACGGCGGCACCGGGGGAGTCGATCGAGCTGCGGCTCACGGCCGCGAGCGACTGCACCGACGCGTCCCTGCACGGCACGGTGCGGCTCGTCTGCCCTCCGGGGTGGACGAGTGATCCCGACGAGTTGCCGTTCCTGCTGCCGCCCGGCGACTACCTGGAGACCGCGCTGACGCTGGCGATGCCGCCGGGAACGGAGCCGGGCCGCTACCCCGTGCGCGCCGAGCTCGCCGTCACCGGCAACGGCCGCATGCCCACCTCGTGGCGGCAGGTGGTCGAGGACGTGTGCACCGTCGTCGTCGGCGACACACGAGACGAGATGCTGCGGCTGGTCACCGAACCGGCGCCGGTCGAGGTGGCGGCGGGGGAGACCGCGACCATCGGGATCACGGTCGGCACCGATGCGCGGGCCGCCCTGTCGCTCGAGGCGCATCTGATCAGCCCGTGGGGTACATGGGACTGGCTGGGGCCCGCCGTCGTCGCCGCGGAACTTCCGCCGGGTGGCACCGCCGAACTCATCTTCGAGGTGGCACCGCCGCCCTGGATTGAGCCCGGACAGTGGTGGGCGCTGATCCGGGTGGCGTCCGCGGGGCACCTTATCTACTCGCCCGCAGTGAAGGTGACTGTCCGGTGAGGGCATATACGAGCGGTGCTGAGGTGGTGGCCAGCGTCGACGGTTGTCCCGTGTCCGTGGCAGAGATCGATGACCGCGAGGACCGGTTACGCCGCTCGCTTCTGGCCGCTGCGCTGCCCAGGCCGGGCACCAGCGAGGGCCGTCAGCTTCGCCGTTGGCTGGTCCAGCTGCTCGTCACCGAACGCGTCATCGCGATCGAGTCCGCCGCTCTCGGCATCGATCCCGACAGCGCTCCCACGGAGGACGACCTGCTGCCGGACACCACCGCGCGACTGGAGATCGGCAGCATCGCCGCGTCAGCGCTGCAGGACCCACTGGCCCGCGCGGTGTTCGTCAGCGTCACCGCCGACATCGTCGTCGACGACCATGACGTCTCGGAGTACCACGCACGCAACCCCCTGCGGTTCGCCGCGCCAGAGCCGACCGCGGGCGGCTGGCACCGGCCTGCCGCGACGCTGTCGCTCGAGGATGTCCGGCCCGCCATCACGGCACACCTGCTGGCCTCGTCGCGCCGCAGGATGTTCCGGATCTGGCTGGATGCCCGGCGTGCCGCGTTGGTGGAACTGGCGCCCGGGTACGAACATCCCGGCGACCCCCGCCAACCCGACAACACCCATAGGCACTGATGACCGGATACACCCTCGCGCTCGACGTCGGCGGCACCAAGATCGCCGTGGGCCTGGTCGATGCCGACGGCACGCTGGTGCACCGCGCGCAACGGCCGACCCCCACTGCCGACGCCGAGGCGGTGTGGGCCGTCGCCGCGGAGCTCATCGCGGAGGAGCTGCGCGAGGCCGGCGGTCCGGTGGCGGCTGTTGGTATTGCGTCGGCCGGTCCGATTGATCTGCCGAGCGGCACGGTCAGCCCCATCAACATCACTGCCTGGCGACGATTTCCGATCGTCGACCGGGTGTCGAAGCTGACCGATGCGCCGGTCCGACTCGGTGGCGACGGGCTGTGCATGGCCCTTGGCGAGCGTTGGCGCGGCGCAGGCCGGGGCGCGGAGTTCCTGCTGGGCATGGTGGTGTCGACCGGCGTCGGCGGTGGGCTGGTGCTCGATGGCGCACCGTATGACGGACGCACCGGCAATGCCGGACACGTCGGGCATGTCGTCGTCGAACTCGATGGTGCGGCGTGCACGTGCGGAGGCCGCGGTTGTGTCGAGACCGTCGCGTCGGGGCCGCACCTGGCGGCGTGGGCGCGCGATAACGGCTGGGACGCCGGACCGGAGGCCGACGCGAGGGAACTCGCCGAAGCCGCCGAGCGGGGCGACCCCGTGGCGCTGCGTGCGTTCCGTCGCGGGGCGACCGCCGTGGCCGCGACCATCGCCTCGGTGGCGGCGGTGTGCGATCTGGACCTGGTGGTGATCGGCGGCGGGGTGGCCAAGTCGGGTGCGCTGCTCTTCGACCCCCTGCGTGAGGCCCTGGCCTCGTTCGCCGGCCTGGACTTCATCCGCGACATCCGCGTCCTGCCCGCTGAACTCGGCGGCGACGCCGGCCTGGTCGGAGCCGCCGCCCTGGCGACTTCGGCGCGCTAACGATCGCTGAGCGAGCGATTCCGCGCCGAAATCGCGGGAGCCCTGCGCTCCATATGGGTGCGGCCCCAGTCGCACAGACTCGCCAGCACCGGCCCGAGCGTCATGCCGTACTCCGAGATCGAGTAGTGCACGCACGGCGGTACGGTCCGCGCATCGTGGCGGTCGAGGATCCCGTCGTCGACCATCTCGCGCAGGTGGCGGATCAGCATGCGCTCAGTGATGTCGGGGATGCTGCGACGTAGTTCGGCAGTGCGCATCGGGCCGTCGAGCAGCCGCCACATGATGGTGCCCTTCCATCGGCCGTCGATCACCGACAGCGCCGAGTCGATCGGGCAGTCGCTCACACCCTTCTTCGACACCGCCATCGTCACCTCCGAGTGCTGCCAAATTTGTCAGTACCTTGTTTTATGTCAGCATAGCCATCAGGGTTGACGACATGGAGCGGATTGTCTGGATCGCGGCCATTGTCGTCACGGGACCATTGGTCGGTATCGAGTTGGGCGTCGCGGCCGTCGTCGGCCCGCTGGCCGCCAAGCTGCCCGATAGCGGTTTCCGCGTGATCCGCAGCGGTGGGAGTCGGTGGCTCGGTGCGCTGATGCCGTTCTGGTACATCGGCGCGATGGCGCTTCTCGTCGCCGTGGCCGTCATCCACGCCGATGGGCTGGCGATCGCGGCGGCCGTCGTCATGGCCGCTGCCATTTTGTTGACGGTGACGATTCTGGTGCCGATCAACAACCGCGTCGGTCGGTGGAGAACAGACGACGATGTCGACCGGGGCCTGACGGCGCGGTGGGACGCGTTCCACTGGTTGCGGGTGGGGATGCTCGCCGCCGTGTTCGTGCTCCTCGCGATTTCGGCGCGCTAACGATCGCTGAGCGACGGTTTCCGCGCCCAAGTCGCACCGGGGAGGCGCCTGGGAGGGGTGCGTTTTGGCTGATCGTGGGGCGGCGCGCTATCCTTTCCGAGTTCCACCACAGACCGTTGGTCACCGAGCAATCGGTTGAAGGTCCGGGATTACCCGGCGGCCCACGCAGGAGGACGAGGTACGTAACGCGGATCAATCGTCCGCCTCTCTGCGCGCCCCGACCATCTGCGTCGGGGCGTTCGTCATTTCCGGCCCCTCGCGTCCGGCGGTTGGTGGTACGTCCAACCCAACACGAGGAGGCAAGCATGGCCAAGGCTGAAAAGGCCACCGCGGTCGCCGACATCGCCGAGAAGTTCAAGGAGTCGACGGCCACCGTCGTCACCGAGTACCGCGGCTTGACGGTTGCCAACCTTGCCGAGCTGCGCAGGTCGCTGGGTAACGCCGCGACCTACACCGTCGCCAAGAACACCTTGGTGAAGCTTGCAGCGAGTGAGGCCGGTGTCGAAGGCCTCGACGAGCTGTTCGCAGGACCGACCGCGATCGCGTTCATCAATGGTGAGCCGGTCGACGCCGCCAAGGCGATCAAGAAGTTCGCCAAGGACAACAAGGCACTGGTCATCAAGGGCGGCTACATGGACGGTCGCGCACTGACCGTCGCTGAAGTCGAGCGCATCGCAGACCTGGAGTCGCGCGAGGTGCTGCTGTCCAAGCTGGCTGGTGCAATGAAGGCCAAGCAGTCCCAGGCGGCTGCACTGTTCGTCGCTCCGGCTTCGCAGGTCGCTCGACTTGCCGCAGCTCTGCAAGAGAAGAAGGCCGGCGAAGAATCCGCCGCCTGATCCACCCATCACCAAGTTCGTACCAAGAAATTAAGTAAGGAAGGACCATTCACATGGCCAAGCTCAGCACCGACGAATTGCTCGACGCGTTCAAGGAAATGACCCTGCTCGAGCTCTCTGAGTTCGTGAAGCAGTTCGAGGAGACCTTCGACGTCACCGCGGCCGCCCCCGTGGCCGTCGCCGCTGCCGGCCCCGCCGGTGCGCCCGCCGAGGCTGCCGATGAGCAGTCCGAGTTCGACGTCATCCTCGAGGGTGCCGGCGAGAAGAAGATCGGCGTCATCAAGGTCGTCCGCGAGATCGTTTCCGGCCTGGGCCTCAAGGAGGCCAAGGATCTGGTCGACAGCGCACCCAAGCCGCTGCTCGAGAAGGTCGCCAAGGACGCCGCCGAGGACGCCAAGGCCAAGCTCGAGGCCGCAGGCGCGACGGTCACCGTCAAGTAGTTCTGCGCTCGTCGGCGTTGCCGACGAAACGCACGTCGGCATGCCGACAAAAATTGCACTGTGGGGCCGATCCGGCAAACGGATCGGCCCCACAGTCGTCTCTGGGGGATGCCCTCTGGCCTCTCTGGGGGAGGTCCTCCTGCTGCGTGGGCGGTTACTCGTTGCCACGAGGGACCGTAAGCTACAGTGACTCAAGCCACAGGCGGGGCGCCCAGTGGTAGTGCGACATACTGGTGGAAGGATCTCGCGTGGGTATCGGCATTCAGGTTGAGGGACTGACCAAGTCCTTCGGGTCTCAGCGAATCTGGGAAGATGTCACGTTCGATATCCCGCCGGGTGAGGTCAGCGTTCTGCTCGGCCCCTCCGGTACCGGTAAGTCAGTGTTCCTGAAGTCGCTGATCGGCCTGCTACGCCCCGAGCGCGGCAAGATCATCGTCGACGGCACCAACATCATCGAGTGCTCGGCCAAGGAGCTCTACGAGATCCGGACCCTGTTCGGCGTGATGTTCCAGGACGGCGCGCTGTTCGGCTCGATGAGCCTGTACGACAACACCGCGTTCCCGCTTCGTGAGCACACGAAGAAGAAGGAATCCGAGATCCGCCAGATCGTCATGGAGAAGCTTGACCTGGTCGGTCTGACCGGTGATGAGACCAAGTTCCCCGGTGAGATCTCCGGCGGTATGCGCAAGCGCGCCGGGTTGGCCCGCTCGCTGGTTCTCGACCCCCAGATCATCCTGTGCGACGAGCCGGACTCCGGTCTGGATCCCGTTCGTACCGCCTACCTGTCGCAGCTGTTGATCGACATCAACGCCCAGATCGACTGCACGATCCTGATCGTGACGCACAACATCAACATCGCGCGCACCGTGCCCGACAACATGGGCATGCTCTTCCGCAAGCACCTGGTGATGTTCGGTCCGCGCGAGGTGCTGCTGACCAGTGACGAGCCCGTCGTCAAGCAGTTCCTCAACGGTCGCCGCCTCGGCCCCATCGGTATGTCCGAGGAGAAGGACGAGGGCACGATGGCCGAGGAGCAGGCGCTCGCCGATGCCGGTCACCATGACGGTGGTGTCGAGGAGATCGAGGGCGTGCCGCCGCAGATCCAGGCCACCCCGGGTATGCCGGAGCGCCAGGCCGTGCACCGTCGTCAGGCTCGCGTGCGCGAGATCATGCACACCCTGCCGCCCGCGGCGCAGGAAGCCATCCGCGACGACCTCGAGGGCACCCACAAGTACTCCGCTCGCGAGCCCGGTCACGGCGACGTCATCGCCCGGCACCGCACCGAGGATGAGGCGCCGACGGCGTCTATCCCGGTCCAGAGCGAGGGCTGAGCACCTCCGATCCCGATCGACGGACGGCCCTGGCGGCCGTCCGCGATCGGCTGAACCGTCCGGCCGTCGAGGTCGACGGCTACCTCGATGTCATGGGTCGGGCCAGCGTCCCGCAGACGACGGCCCAGCGCCTGATGGCATCGACCGCGCTGCCGCGGATCTATGAGCGAATCTGGCGACCCGTGGCCTTCTTCGGCTTCACGATGCGCAACACGGCCGATGAGGACCGCATCAAGCGACGCCTGCTCGCCGTCGACACCGGTGATGTGGTGCTCGATGTCGCGTGTGGGCCCGGCAACACCACCCGCACCCTGGTCGCAGAGGTCGGGCCCGACGGGCTCGCCGTAGGGGTGGACAGTTCGGCCACGATGCTCGCTCAGGCGGTGCGCGACAGCCCGGCAGGCAGTCCCGTGGGGTACGTCCGCGCCGACGCGATCGACCTGCCGTTCGCCGACGCGACGTTCGACGCCGTCAGCTGCTACGGCGCGCTGTATCTGATGGACGACCCGGCCGCGGCGCTGGTGGAGATGATCAGGGTGCTCGCCCCCGGCGGGCGGATCGCCATCCTGACGACCTCCGCGAGGGGACCCGCCGTCGTGCGGCGGATGAGTGTCGCCGCATCGCGCTGGGCGCCGCTGCGGCTGTTCGACGTCGATGAGATCACCGGTGTCATGCGCGACGCGGGACTCGTCGATGTGACGCGCCGGATCAGCGCCGCCTCACAGACCGTCGCGGGCCGCCGACCTCAGGTGACATAGCGACATATCTGGGTCGTTGAATTCGTTTGCAAAGCAATCGAATTCAACGAACCCCCGGGCTTGACCAGCGCCGTTGACACGATGCTGGGCCGGCTCGCGCCCGCGTGCCGCCCGTGCCGGCTGCCCCGCCGTTCCCCGTCGACGCGGTCTTCAACACGGCGGGCCGGGCGAGCCGCACGGAAACTCGGCGCGAAACTCCACAGGAAACACCGCGCTATCTCTTGACGGAAGGAAGCAAACGGGCCAATCTGTTGGGCAGCATGAATGCACGGTTTGAGGACGCCAGCCAGCGCCTAGTTCGCCGCTGCATGCGCTAGTTGAGGAATACACCGTCCTGCGGTACTGTTGGACGTTGCGCTGGCTGCATCCTGCCCACCTCATCGCACTCGACACCGTGGTCCTAGCCTGAGCCCTGCTCAGTCAACTAGTGGTGTGCCGTGCGTCGGAGGCTCGGACTTGAGAATGCCAGCCGACACCGACGCAGATATCGCGATTACAAGGAACCGGCGCTCGCGCCCTCCGGATGGTCGCATGAGGTGCTGGAAGGATGCATCTTGGCAGTCTCTAGCCAGAGCAAGTCAGTCGAAACCACCAACAACTCCGTTCCTGGAGCACCCAATCGAGTCTCCTTCGCCAAGCTCCGTGAGCCCCTCGAGGTTCCGGGGCTTCTTGACGTGCAGACGGACTCGTTCGAGTGGCTGATCGGTTCGGACGGTTGGCGGGAGAAGGCCATCGCCCGTGGCGAGGTCAACCCCGTTGGTGGTCTCGAAGAGGTGCTCACCGAGCTTTCCCCGATCGAGGATTTCGCCGGCACACTGTCGCTGAGCTTCTCCGACCCGCGCTTCGACGAGGTCAAGGCCCCCGTCGACGACTGCAAGGAGAAGGACCAAACCTACGCGGCCCCGCTCTTCGTCACCGCTGAGTTCATCAACAACACCACTGGCGAGATCAAGAGCCAGACGGTGTTCATGGGTGACTTCCCGATGATGACCGAGAAGGGCACGTTCATCATCAACGGCACCGAGCGTGTCGTGGTGAGCCAGCTCGTCCGTTCGCCTGGCGTCTACTTCGACAAGTCGAAGGACAAGGCCACCGAGAACGACCTCACCAGCGTCAAGGTCATCCCCGGCCGCGGCGCATGGTTGGAGTTCGACGTCGACAAGCGCGCCACCGTGGGTGTGCGCATCGACCGCAAGCGTCGCCAGCCCGTCACCGTGCTGCTGAAGGCGCTCGGCTGGACCAGCGAGCAGATCACCGAGCGCTTCGGCTTCTCCGAGATCATGATGTCCACCCTCGAGAAGGACAGCACCGCCGGTCCCGACGAGGCGCTGCTCGACATCTACCGGAAGCTGCGCCCGGGCGAGCCGCCGACCAAGGAGTCCGCGCAGACCCTGCTGGAGAACCTGTTCTTCAAGGAGAAGCGCTACGACCTGGCCCGCGTGGGTCGCTACAAGGTGAATAAGAAGCTGGGCCTGAACCCCGGCGTTCCGATCACCAGCTCGACGCTGACGCCCGAGGACATCGCCACCACCATCGAGTACCTGGTGCGGCTGCATGACAACGAGACCACGATGACCGCCCCCGGCGGCATCGAGGTGCCCGTCGAGGTCGATGACATCGACCACTTCGGCAACCGTCGTCTGCGGACCGTGGGCGAGCTGATCCAGAACCAGATCCGGGTCGGCCTGTCCCGCATGGAGCGCGTCGTCCGCGAGCGGATGACCACTCAGGACGTCGAGGCGATCACGCCGCAGACCCTGATCAACATCCGTCCCGTCGTGGCGGCGATCAAGGAGTTCTTCGGAACCAGCCAGCTGTCGCAGTTCATGGATCAGAACAACCCGCTGTCGGGTCTGACGCACAAGCGTCGCCTGTCGGCGCTTGGCCCCGGTGGTCTGTCCCGTGAGCGTGCCGGCCTCGAGGTTCGCGACGTGCACCCCAGCCACTACGGCCGGATGTGCCCGATCGAGACCCCTGAGGGTCCGAACATCGGTCTGATCGGTTCGCTCTCGGTGTACGCACGGGTCAACCCGTTCGGCTTCATCGAGACGCCGTACCGCAAGGTCATCGACGGCAAGGTCACAGACGAGATCCAGCACCTCACCGCCGACGAGGAGGACCGCCACGTCGTGGCGCAGGCCAACTCGCCTATCGACGAGGAGGGTCGCTTCACTGAGGAGCGCATCCTGGTTCGTCGTAAGGGTGGCGAGGTCGAGAACGTCACGCCCGCCGACGTCGACTTCATGGACGTCTCGCCGCGCCAGATGGTGTCGGTGGCCACGGCCATGATTCCGTTCCTCGAGCACGACGACGCCAACCGTGCCCTCATGGGTGCCAACATGCAGCGCCAGGCGGTTCCGCTGGTTCGCAGCGAGGCCCCGCTGGTCGGCACCGGTATGGAGCTGCGTGCCGCGATCGACGCCGGTGACGTCGTCGTGTCGGCCAAGCCCGGTGTTGTCGAGGAGGTCTCCGCCGACTACGTCACGGTGATGGCCGACGACGGAACCCGGCACACCTACCGGATGCGCAAGTTCGCCCGCTCCAACCACGGCACGTGCGCCAACCAGCGCCCGATCGTGGACGCCGGGCAGCGTGTCGAGTCCGGCCAGGTCATCGCCGACGGTCCGTGCACCGAGAACGGTGAGATGGCGCTCGGCAAGAACCTGCTGGTCGCGATCATGCCGTGGGAGGGTCACAACTACGAGGACGCCATCATCCTGAGCCAGCGGCTCGTGGAGGAGGACGTGCTCACGTCGATCCACATCGAAGAGCACGAGATCGACGCGCGTGACACCAAGCTGGGCGCCGAGGAGATCACCCGGGACATCCCGAACGTCTCCGACGAGGTGCTGGCAGATCTCGACGAGCGCGGCATCGTCCGCATCGGCGCCGAGGTCCGCGACGGCGACATCCTGGTCGGCAAGGTCACGCCCAAGGGCGAGACAGAGCTGACCCCGGAGGAGCGCCTGCTGCGTGCCATCTTCGGTGAGAAGGCCCGCGAGGTCCGCGACACGTCGCTCAAGGTGCCCCACGGTGAGTCCGGCAAGGTCATCGGCGTTCGGATGTTCTCTCGCGAGGACGACGACGAGCTGCCCGCCGGCGTCAACGAGCTGGTCCGCGTCTACGTGGCCCAGAAGCGCAAGATCTCCGACGGTGACAAGCTCGCCGGACGCCACGGCAACAAGGGCGTCATCGGCAAGATCCTGCCGATCGAGGACATGCCGTTCATGCCGGACGGCACGCCGGTCGACATCATCCTGAACACGCACGGTGTGCCGCGACGGATGAACATCGGCCAGATCCTCGAGACGCACCTGGGCTGGGTCGCCAAGGCCGGCTGGAACATCGACGTCGTCGGTGGCACGCCGGACTGGGCCTCCAACCTGCCCGAGAACCTGCTGTCGGCCGAGCCGAACAGCATCGTCTCCACGCCCGTCTTCGACGGTGCGCGTGAGAACGAGCTCACGGGTCTGCTCTCGTCAACGCTGCCGAACCGCGACGGCGACGTCATGGTCAACGGCGACGGCAAGTCGCAGTTGTTCGATGGCCGCAGTGGCGAGCCGTTCCCGTACCCGGTGACGGTCGGCTACATGTACATCCTGAAGCTGCACCACTTGGTGGACGACAAGATTCACGCTCGCTCCACCGGGCCGTACTCGATGATCACCCAGCAGCCGCTGGGCGGTAAGGCGCAGTTCGGTGGCCAGCGGTTCGGCGAGATGGAGTGCTGGGCCATGCAGGCCTACGGCGCGGCATACACGCTGCAGGAGCTGCTGACCATCAAGTCCGATGACACCGTCGGCCGCGTGAAGGTCTACGAGGCGATCGTCAAGGGCGAGAACATCCCCGAGCCGGGCATTCCCGAGTCGTTCAAGGTGCTTCTCAAGGAACTGCAGTCGCTGTGCCTCAACGTCGAGGTGCTCTCCAGTGAGGGCACTGCGATCGAGATGCGCGATACGGACGACGAGGACCTGGAACGCGCTGCTGCGAACCTGGGAATCAACCTGTCCCGCAACGAGTCTCCGTCGGTCGAGGATCTCGCTTAGAGACCTCCGTCCAGCACAGCCATTGGTAATTAGATTCGAAATCCCGCAAGGGGAAAGGGAGTTACGTGCTAGACGTCAACTTCTTCGATGAACTCCGCATCGGTCTCGCGACCGCGGACGACATCCGCAACTGGTCCTTCGGTGAGGTCAAGAAGC
Organism: Mycobacterium sp. IDUB_39; assembly: GCF_055419205.1. NCBI lineage: Bacteria > Bacillati > Actinomycetota > Actinomycetes > Mycobacteriales > Mycobacteriaceae > Mycobacterium > Mycobacterium sp. IDUB_39. The sequence goes on along the minus strand of NZ_JBVAXF010000001.1, from coordinate 294,106 downwards.
CGGAGACCATCAACTACCGCACGCTCAAGCCAGAGAAGGACGGCCTGTTCTGCGAGAAGATCTTCGGACCGACTCGCGACTGGGAGTGCTACTGCGGCAAGTACAAGCGCGTCCGCTTCAAGGGCATCGTCTGTGAGCGCTGTGGCGTCGAGGTAACTCGCGCCAAGGTGCGTCGTGAGCGGATGGGCCACATTGAGCTCGCCGCGCCCGTCACGCACATCTGGTACTTCAAGGGTGTGCCGTCGCGGTTGGGCTACCTGCTCGACCTGGCGCCGAAGGATCTCGAGAAGATCATCTACTTCGCCGCCTACGTCATCACCGCCGTCGACACCGAGATGCGGCACAACGAGCTGTCCACGCTCGAGGCCGAGATGGTCGTCGAGAAGAAGTCGGTCGAGGACCAGCGCGATCTGGATCTTGCCGAGCGCAGCCAGAAGCTCGAGAACGACCTGGCCGAGCTCGAGAAGGAGGGCGCCAAGTCTGACGTCCGCCGCAAGGTGCGTGACGGTGGCGAGCGCGAGATGCGTCAGCTCCGTGACCGCGCCCAGCGTGAGCTGGACCGGCTCGACGAGATCTGGACGACGTTCGTCAAGCTGGCTCCCAAGCAGCTGATCGTCGACGAGGTGCTCTACCGCGAGCTGCAGGACCGCTACGGCGAGTACTTCCAGGGCGCCATGGGCGCGGAGTCGATCAAGAAGCTCATCGAGACCTTCGACATCGACGCCGAGGCCGAGTCGCTGCGCGACACCATCAAGAACGGCAAGGGCCAGAAGAAGCTTCGTGCGCTCAAGCGCCTGAAGGTTGTGGCCGCGTTCCAGATGAACCGCAACTCGCCGATGGGCATGGTGCTCGACGCCGTCCCGGTGATCCCGCCGGAACTGCGTCCGATGGTGCAGCTGGACGGTGGCCGCTTCGCGACCTCCGACCTCAACGACCTGTACCGCCGCGTCATCAACCGCAACAATCGTCTCAAGAGGCTGATCGACCTCGGCGCACCCGAGATCATCGTCAACAACGAGAAGCGGATGCTGCAGGAGTCCGTGGATGCGCTGTTCGACAACGGCCGTCGTGGCCGGCCCGTCACCGGGCCGGGCAACCGTCCGCTCAAGTCGCTCTCGGATCTGCTCAAGGGCAAGCAGGGTCGGTTCCGTCAGAACCTGCTCGGTAAGCGCGTCGACTACTCGGGCCGTTCGGTCATCGTGGTCGGCCCGCAGCTCAAGCTGCACCAGTGCGGTCTGCCGAAGCTGATGGCACTCGAGCTGTTCAAGCCGTTCGTGATGAAGCGTCTGGTCGACCTGAACCACGCGCAGAACATCAAGAGCGCCAAGCGCATGGTGGAGCGTCAGCGCCCGCAGGTGTGGGACGTCCTCGAAGAGGTCATCGCCGAGCACCCCGTGCTGCTGAACCGCGCACCAACGCTGCACCGCCTGGGCATCCAGGCATTCGAGCCGCAGCTGGTCGAGGGCAAGGCAATTCAGCTGCACCCGCTCGTCTGTGAGGCGTTCAACGCCGACTTCGACGGTGACCAGATGGCCGTGCACCTTCCGCTGTCCGCGGAGGCGCAGGCCGAGGCTCGCATCCTGATGCTGTCGAGCAACAACATCCTGTCCCCGGCGTCCGGCAAGCCGTTGGCCATGCCGCGTCTGGACATGGTGACGGGCCTGTACTTCCTGACCACCGAGATCGCTGGCGACACGGGCGAGTACACGCCCGCCGCCAAGGATCAGCCGGAGACGGGCGTGTACAGCTCTGCCGCAGAGGCTCAGATGGCCGTCGATCTGCGCGCGCTGTCGGTGCGGGCTCGGATCAAGGTTCGGCTGACGCACTTGCGTCCGCCGGCTGACCGTGAGGCCGAACTGTTCCCGGATGGTTGGAAGCAGGGCGACGCCTGGACGGCGGAGACCACGCTGGGCCGGGTGCTCTTCAACGAGCTGCTGCCCCGCGGCTACCCGTTCATCGATGAGCAGATGCACAAGAAGGTCCAGGCCAGGATCATCAACGATCTGGCCGAGCGCTACCCGATGATCGTGGTGGCGCAGACCGTCGACAAGCTCAAGGACGCCGGTTTCCACTGGGCCACCCGTTCGGGTGTCACAGTGTCTATGGCCGATGTTCTGGTGCCGCCGGAGAAGGAAGGCATCCTCGAGCGTCACGAGCAAGAAGCCGAGCACATCGAGAAGCAGTACCAGCGCGGCGCCCTCAACAAAGAGGAGCGCAACGGCGAGCTGGTCAAGGTCTGGCAGAAGGCGACCGAAGAGGTCGGCGACGCGCTCGAGGCCTACTACCCGGTGGACAACCCGATCATCACGATCGTGAAGTCCGGCGCCACGGGCAACCTGACCCAGACCCGCACGCTCGCGGGCATGAAGGGTCTGGTGACCAACCCGAAGGGTGAGTTCATCCCGCGCCCGATCAAGTCCTCGTTCCGCGAGGGCCTGACGGTTCTGGAGTACTTCATCAACACGCACGGCGCTCGTAAGGGCCTGGCGGACACGGCACTTCGTACCGCTGACTCGGGTTACCTGACCCGTCGTCTGGTGGACGTCAGCCAGGACGTCATCGTCCGCGAGCACGATTGCGATACCGAGCGCGGTATTGCCGTCGTGCTGGCCGAGGCCGGTCCCGATGGCACGCTGATCCGCGATCCGCACGTCGAGACCGCGGCGTTCGCCCGCACCTTGGCCAGCGACGCGGTCGATGAGAAGGGCAACGTCGTAGTCGAGCGTGGCCACGATCTGGGTGACCCGGCGATCGACGCATTGCTCGCCGCCGGCATCTCGCAGGTTCGGGTCCGTTCGGTGCTGACGTGTGCCAGCGGCAACGGCGTCTGCGCGCTCTGCTACGGCCGCTCGATGGCCACCGGCAAGCTCGTCGACATCGGTGAGGCCGTCGGCATCGTCGCCGCGCAGTCCATCGGTGAGCCCGGCACGCAGCTGACCATGCGTACCTTCCACCAGGGTGGTGTCACCGGTGGTGCCGACATCGTCGGTGGTCTGCCCCGCGTGCAGGAACTGTTCGAGGCCCGCGTGCCGCGCAACAATGCGCCGATCGCGGACGTCTCCGGACGGATCCGTCTCGAGGAGACCGAGAAGTTCTACAAGGTCACGATCGTGCCGGATGACGGTAGCGAAGAAGTGGTCTACGACAAGATCTCTCGGCGCCAGCGGCTGAAGGTGTTCAAGCACGACGACGGTTCCGAGCGGCTCCTGGCCGACGGTGACCACGTCGAGGTCGGCCAGCAGCTGATGGAGGGTTCGGCCAACCCGCACGAGGTTCTTCGCGTGCAGGGTCAGCGGAGCGTCCAGATGCACCTCGTCAACGAGGTACAGGAGGTCTACCGCGCCCAGGGTGTGTCGATCCACGACAAGCACATCGAGGTCATCGTGCGGCAGATGCTGCGTCGCGTGACGATCATCGACTCGGGCAGCACGGAGTTCCTGCCCGGCTCGCTCACCGAGCGTGCCGAGTTCGAGTCGGAGAACCGTCGCGTCGTCGCCGAAGGTGGCGAGCCCGCCGCCGGACGTCCGGTGCTGATGGGTATCACGAAGGCATCGCTGGCCACGGACTCTTGGCTGTCGGCGGCGTCGTTCCAGGAGACCACTCGTGTGCTGACCGATGCGGCGATCAACTGCCGTAGCGACAAGCTGCAGGGTCTGAAGGAGAACGTGATCATCGGTAAGTTGATCCCGGCCGGTACGGGTATCGCCCGCTACCGCGACATCCAGGTTGCACCGACCGAGGAGGCCCGCGCCGCGGCGTACACGATCCCGTCCTACGAGGATCAGTACTACAGCCCGGACTTCGGCCAGAGCTCCGGTCAGGCTGTGCCGCTGGACGACTACGGTTTCAGCGACTACCGCTAGTCACCTCTGCGCGAGCAGACGCAAAGGCCCCTCAATCAACACGATTGAGGGGCTTTTGCGTCTGCTGGGTCATTAACAGTGGCGCGTTCATCCACAGAAGTGGTGCGCGGGTCTGTTGCGCCGGTCGACGAGGCGGCAGCGTCGACTGAGTGTTCGTACATGAACTGATCGCAGAGGCAGGCGGCCAGGTGTCGACGGCCCAACTCTTGGCAGTGATGTCGCCGAAGATGCTGTCCACCCACGTTCGCACCGGTGAGATCGTGCGCGTGTGCCACGGCGTCTACGCGTCGTCGCCGCCGGATGTGTTGGGACGACTCGCGGCACTGGACTTGATGGTGGGCACGTCCGTGGTGCCGTGCATGGGCACTGCGGCAGGACTTCACGGCTTCGATACCGAACGAGATTCCCGACTACACGTCCTGGACCCGGGCATTCGAATGCGACCAACCGCGGGTTTGATGGTTCATCAACGGACGGGCGCCCCGCTACGCCGAGCGCAGGGCCGGCTGGCCACCGCGCCGGCGTGGACCGCAGTGGAGGTGGCCCGGACGCTGCGCCGCCCAAGGGCTTTGGCGACGTTGGATGCGGCACTGCATGTGAGGGCCTGTACGCGGGACGAGTTGATATGGGCCGCGCGTGAGCAGAAGGGGCGGCGCGGAATCGTTCGCGTTCGCGAACTCTTGGAGTACGCCGACGCCCGTGCGGAGTCGCCGATGGAGAGCGAGGCCCGACTGGTGTTCATCGATGGTGGGTTGCCCGGGCCCGAACTGCAATACGAGATCGTCGACCGCTGCGGCGACCTATGGCGAGTCGACTTCGCCTGGCCGGATGCGATGGTCGTGGCCGAGTACGAGAGCATGGAGTGGCACGCGTCGCCAGAGGCATTGAAGCACGATCGAATCAAGGTGGCGCGGCTGCAGGAGTGTGGCTGGACGTCGGTTCCGATCGTGGTCGATGACGTACGCCAGCGTCCACGGGATCTCGTTGGGCGCGTGTTCCATCACCTGGACGGGTGAGAAGTCGCAACAGCGGACCGGTGAGCAGACGCAAAAGCCCCTCATTTGCCACGATTGAGGGGCTTTTGCGTCTGCTCGCGCGGGTCAGTACGCCAGCTGGTTGACCGCGGCGGCGAAGACGCGCGGCAGCGCGGTGGCCGCCGGGACGATGCGCGATCGCACCGGCGCGTGGCTGCCCGCGGCAACCAGGCCCGCGGTCAACAGGCGGTACCGGCGGGTGAGCCGGCGCCACTGCCGGTCGTAGGTCTCGGCTCGTTCCTGCACAACGCAATTGACCAGTGCTTGCGCCGCGCTGAACGCCAAGCCCATACCCTCACCGGTGAGTGCATCGATGTAGCCGGCGGCATCCCCGACGAGCAGGACGCGCCCGGCCACCCGACTGCTGGCGTTCTGCCGCAGGGGGCCCGCGGCCCGATCCTGGCCGTGCTCGAGACCGTGCACGCGGTCGCGCAACTCGGTGAACTCCTCGAAGTGCCGGTCGAATCCGCCCCTGCTGGCGGACAGGATCGCGATGCCCACGCAGTCCTGCGCTACCGGCGTCACGTAGGCCTCGGCACCGGGCGCCCAGTGCACCTCAACGGAGTCGGTCCACGGTGCGATCTCGATGTGCCTGCGGATGCCCCACCGCCGGGGACCTCGGCTCGGTCGCGACAGTCCCAGCGACGTGCGGATGGGGGAGTGCAGTCCGTCCGCCGCCGCCAGGTAGCGGGCCCGAAACCCGCCAGCGCACACCGACTCCGCGTCCTGGGTGATCTCACCGAGTTCGCCGTGGACCAGTTTCACCCCGGCGGCCTCGGCGGCCTGCCACAGCGCGGCGTGCAGAACTGTCCGGCGCACCCCCCGGCCTGCGCCCGCACGGAAGGTGGCGTCGACGCGTCGCGCACCCGCGATGTAGCTGATCCCGCGCAGCGGGCGACCCGTGACTGCGATGCCGAAGTGATCGAGATGGCTCAGCGTGTGCGGCATCATTCCCTCGCCACAGGCCTTGTCCAGCACTCCGGTTCGGCGTTCGACGACGGCGACCTCGAGGCCCGCCCGTGCGCCGTACAGCGCGGTCGCAAGTCCCGCGGGACCGCCGCCGGCCACCAGCAGGTCGATCATGTCAGGCTCGCCAGCGCGGCGTTCTCGACCTTCAGCCGTGTTCTCAGCAGCAACGCGTTGACGACCGTGAAGACGATGGCGGTGAGCCACCCGGTGTGGACGAGCGGCAGGGCGATGCCCTCGGCGACGACCACCACGTAGTTCGGGTGCGGGATCCAGCGGTACGGGCCGGCGGTCACCCGTGCCGCGCCGGGTACGACGATGACCCGGGTGTTCCACTGCGGGCCGAGGGTGGTGATGCACCACCACCTCAGGGCCTGGGTTGCGATGACGACAGCCAGCATCGACCAACCGAGTGCGGGGATGAACGGGCGGTGCAGCAGGATCGGCTCCAGCAGGCATGCCGCGAGCAGGCCGGTGTGCAGTACCACCATCACGGGGTAGTGCCCCTTGCCGAACTCGACACCGCCGCGGGCGCGCGACCATGCCCAGTTTCGGTTGGAGACAATCAGTTCCGCGACGCGTTCGAGGGCGACGACGGCGATCAGCAGCGTGTACCAGATCATCTGCCGGTTCCCGTCAGCGCCAACGCAGCAGCACGAGTTCGGAGCAGAACCCCGGGCCCATCGCCATCAGCATGCCGGGGCTGCCCGCGGGCGGGCGCTTGGTGATGGTGTCCCGGAGTACGTGCAGCACCGATGCGGAGGACAGGTTGCCGACCTCGGCCAGTGATCGCCACGTGAGTTCGAGCGCACTGTCGGGCAGGCCGAGCGTGGCGGTGATCGCCTCGATGACCTTGGGGCCGCCCGGGTGACTCACCCACGCGCCGATGTCGCCGATGGTCAGGTCATGGTCGGAGAGGAAACTCGTGACGCCCTCGCCGAGATAGCGTTCGACGACCTTGGGCACGTCGGGGGACAGCACCAGACGGAAGCCGCTCGAGTCGATGTCCCAGCCCATCGTGCGCAGCGAGTCGGGGTAGAGCTGGCTGCGGGAGTCGAGCACCTCAGGCCCGCTGGCCCCGATCTGCTCGGCGCGCCGATCGCCGACGACGACCACCGCGGCGGCGCCGTCGCCGAACAGGCTGCTGCCGACGACGGTGGCGATGGTCGGGTCGCTCTTGGGCACCAGCGAACACAGTTCCACCGCGAGCAGGACGGCGACGTCATCGGGCGCACCGCGCAGGTAGTCGTTGACGCGAGCAATCCCGGCGGCCCCGGCGACGCAGCCCAGGCCAAACATCGGTACCCGTCGGACGTCGGGCCGCAGCCCGATCCGACCGGCGATGCGGGCGTCCAGGGGCGGGACGGCGACGCCGGTCACGGTCGTCGTGAAGATGACGTCCACGTCGGCGGGCTCGAGGCCGGCCTCGGCGAGCGCACCGGTTATCGCCGCACACCCCAGTTCCACAGCATGCTCGATGAAGATGTCGTTGGCGCGGCCGAAGTCATTGAGCCCGGCGTAGTCCTCCAGCGGCAGCACCATGTGCCTGCTGTCGACCTTCGCGCTCTTGTGGAGCTGGCGGATGGCATCCTCGTGTTCGGCATAGCCGGGAAGCGCGAGCAGGGCCTCGGTGACCTCGGCCTGGGTGTAGCGGTGCGGTGGTAGTTCTCCGCGGACACTGGCAATGACGCTCATGGGCTCACTCCTTCTCAATGACTAATACGACGACGGGCGGCACTTCGTTCACTCGACGGTGCGGTCCGCAGTGGGCGTCGGAATGGCACGGAGTCTGGTGCGCCGATGGGTGGTGATCTACGGGTGAGCTGCGAGTTTCGAACCACCACAAGGCAATGCCCATGCTAGAGCGCGGGTTCTGGGATGTGGGGGCTACGTGATCGGCCATGATCCGCAGCGGTCTGGAGAGCGTCGGACGGCCGACCTAGACTGGGTTTCGTGCTGATTGGCTCACATGTCCACGGTGATGACCCGTTGTCCGCTGCCGCGGCCGAGAATGCAGAGGTCGTGCAGTTCTTCCTCGGTGACCCGCAGAGCTGGAAGAAGCCCAAACCGCGTGAGGACGCAGCGGCGCTTAAGGCGTCGACGGTCCCGCTCTACGTGCACGCGCCGTACCTCATCAATGTCGCGTCGGCCAACAACCGGGTCCGGATCCCGTCGCGCAAGATCCTGCAGGACACGTGCGACGCGGCGTCCGAGGTCGGCGCCACGGCCGTGATCGTGCACGGCGGGCACGCCGACGACAAGGACATGGAGGCCGGCTTCGAACGGTGGGTCAAGGCGCTCGACAGCCTCAAGACCGACGTGCCTGTCTACCTCGAGAACACGGCCGGAGGTGACCACGCGATGGCGCGGCACTTCGACACCATCGCTCGACTGTGGGAGCGCATCGGCGATATGGGGATCGGGTTCTGCCTCGACACATGCCACGCCTGGGCCGCAGGTGAGGCGCTCATCGACGCCGTGGAGCGCATCAAGTCCATCACTGGGCGCATTGACCTGGTGCACTGCAATGACTCCCGCGACGCCGCCGGGTCCGGCGCTGACCGGCACGCGAACTTCGGCACCGGCCAGATCGACCCGCAACTGCTGGTCGCGGTCGTCAAGACGGCCGACGCACCGGTCATCTGTGAGACGTCGGACGAGGGCCGCAAGGACGACATCGCGTTCCTTCGGGAGAACCTCGGCTGATCTTCTCCGCCAATCGGCCGTGCGCCGGATGACCACGCATTCACCGGACACCACCAGTCGCTTGCCGAGCAAATAGCCCGTCACACGCTAAACGCTGCGTGACGGGCATTTTGCATTGCGGCGGAGCCGGCGTGATGCGGGCCATCGGCTCCCTTCCGCTTGACGTACATCACATCCTCGATAGGATCATCGATATCCGATATCCAAGATTTTCGATCCAGTATCTCCTCCGTCCTCTCCAGGGGTATTCCATGACTCGAAGAATTCCGATGGCGTTCACTGCGCTGTGCGCGGCGATCGCGGTGCTGTGCTCCTGCTCGTCGACGCCCGATGAGGCGCCGCCGACTGCAGTGATCAACCCGCCGGCAGGCCTGGTGGACAACGGACACCTCACGTACGGGACCGCTGCGTCCTTCCCGCCGTTCGAGTCGAAGGACAACGGTGAACTCGTCGGCTTCGATATCGACATGGGCAAGCAGCTCGCCGACTACCTGGGCCTTCGCACCAAGGTCCTCGACATCGACTTCGACGGGTTGATCCCGGCCCTGCAGGGCGGGCGGGTGGACATCATCAACTCGGCGATGTACATCAACGATGAGCGCGCGGGCGTCGTCGATTTCGTGCCCTACATGAAGATCGGTGAGTCCCTGATAGGGAAAGCCGATGCGAACCTCTCCATCTCCAAGCTGCCCGAGGATCTTTCGGGCAAGACCGTCGCGGTCACCCGCGGTGCCATCGGAGAGACCTACATGAACGATTTCAACGACCAACTGAAGGCCGCCAGTCTGCCGCCGATGGAGATCATGGCGCTGCCCAACAATCAGGATGCGTTGCTCGCCGTGCAATCCGGGCGTGCGCAGTTCTTCGATACCTCCACTCCCGGTGCAGCGCATACGTTGTCGCAGGCTGGTGACAAGTTCAAGGTGTTCAACACCTTCGCACTGGATACCCAGATCGGCATCGCCGTGCCCAAGGACAAACCGGAGCTGAAGGCCGCTATGGAGGCCGCGGTGCAGAAGTTCATCGACAGCGGCGAGTACGACAAGCTGCTCGAGAAGTACAACCTGCCAATGGATTCGAAGGTAGACCGATGACATCGATCATCGACTACGTCTTCAGCAAGACCTTCTTCGAGGCGGCCTGGGTCACGCTGTACCTCACTGTCGTTTCGATGGTGCTGGGCATCGCGGGTGGACTGTTGCTGGCGCTGCTGAAATCAGGTCGAGTGGCACCTGTCCGTTGGGCAGCCGACTTCTACATCTGGTTGTTCCGCGGCACCCCGGTACTGCTCCAGCTGATCTTCGTCTTCAACGTGCTGCCGACATTCGGACTCACCCTCACTCCCATCACCTGTGCGATCGTGGCGTTGAGCCTCAACGAGGCCGCCTACATGGCGGAGATCATTCGCGGTGGTCTGCTCGGTGTGGACAAGGGGCAACGCACCGCGGCGCACATGCTGGGCTTGAGTCCGGTCCAGAGCCTGCGCTACGTCATCCTCCCGCAGACGGCTCGACTGATTCTCCCGCCGACCGGTAATCAGCTCATCGGAATGCTGAAGACCTCGGCGCTGGCCTCCGTTGTCGCAGTCTCGGATCTGCTGCTCACGGCCCAGCGTCAGGCCTCGGGCAACTTCGACTACATCGGCAGCCTTGCGGCCGCCGCCATCTACTACTTGATCCTCACCACCGCGTTCACGTTCGTGCTCCGTCAGTGCGAGCGCCGACTCGATATCGACATCCGCTCCGACAAGCGCCGGCGCAAGGGTGAGAAGGCCGGACGAGCCATGGAGGGAGCCGCATGACCGCACTGCTCACCGCTAAGGGTGTCATTCGCAACTACCACGGTTTGCCTGTGGTCAACGACGTCTCACTCACCATCGAAGAGGGCGAATCGGTTGTCCTCATGGGCCCTTCGGGTGCGGGAAAGTCGACGGCTCTGCGATGTCTGGCCGGCCTGGAGCCGCTGCAAGGCGGACAGGTGATGTTCCGGGACAAAGTCCTCTCATCGTCGGAGGGAAAGCCGTTCTCCACGTCGGGCCAGATCGGCATGGTGTTTCAGCAGTTCAACCTGTTCCCACACCTGACGGCGCTGCAGAACGTGACCCTGGCGCCGCGGCGGGTCAAGAAGGTCTCGCAGCAGAAGGCCGACGAGGACGGCACGAAACTCCTCGCGGACGTTGGACTGGCACACAAGGTTGATCACTACCCGGCTGAACTGTCCGGTGGGCAGCAGCAGCGTGTCGCGATCGCCCGCGCCCTCGCGATGAACCCGGCGATCATGTTCTTTGACGAGCCCACCAGTGCACTTGACCCGGAGTACACCCGTGAGGTGCTTGACGTCATGAAGAAGCTCAGCCGGGAGGGGATGACATGTGTCGTCGTCACCCATGAATTGGCTTTTGCCCGAAACTTCTCCACCCGGGTGGTATTTCTCGACGAGGGCCGGATCGTGGAGGAGGGACCGACCGGCGATCTGTTCACCGCGCCCAAGAACGATCGCACCAAGAAGTTCCTAGAACAGACTCTCGTCAGCTGATGGACGGCACGTGCCGCAGCGGCAGCGCTTCAGAGAAAGGGATCCGGCCGTGACAGCTCGGATACTTCAGAACGCCCCACTCAACAAACAGGAGTGGGCCTATCTTCAGATCCGCCATTGGATCCTCACTGGCGTGCTCACGCCCGGCCAGAAGCTCGACCAGGACACTCTGGCGGGTGAGTTGTCGATCAGCCGCATTCCCTTGAGGCAGGCCTTGAGTCGGTTGTACGCCGAGGGATTCGTCGTGCACCGTCCCAACCAGAGTTGGGTGGTATCGGCCGTCTCCCTCGACGACGCCCGCGATGTATACGCAGGCCGCGAGGCCCTGGAGATCCTGCTCGCTGAAAGGGCCGTGCCGCTCATCACTCCCGACCAGATCGCGGCGATCGAGGCGACACTCGACGAACAGCAGAAGGCGCTTGACGCGAGGGATCTGGATCTCGCCAGGGAGCATGACCGGGCATTCCACAACCGGATCTACGAGGCCTCTGGGCTGAGTCGCACCCTGCAGGCGCAACAGCAGTTGCGTGCCATGTCCGACCGCTACATCGCGATGTACATGAGCGATATCAACAGGGCCATCTCGGGTGTCAAGGAGCATCGCGAGATCCTGGATGCGCTGAAATGCCACGATGTCGACCGCGTGAAAATTGCTGTCGGACAGCATGTTCGCGGTGGTATTGACGTACTGGTCGACGTCTTGAGCGAGTAAGCCCGCTTTCCTTTAGTCACCACTTTTTACATCACCACATGAAAGAGAGTCGATTCCCGATGTCCCTATCCCCGTCTGCCACCGTAAGTCGCCGCGCGCCCAGTGCAATCGAGCGACTCTCGGTGCCCGAACTGGCGTCGGCCATCGGTACCTCATTGCGGGAGGCCGAGCGTGAGCTCGCGCAAACCCCGCTGGCGCCCGGGTACTTCCTCGATGCGACCTACGCCGACACCCACCGGTTCCCCCCGCCGGAGTGGGCGCTGCCCACCTTCAGCGAAGCCGCCAGCGGAGCCGGGATGACCTACACGCCCTACCGTGGTGACAACGATGTCCGTGCCGCAGTCGCCGCCAATGTGGAAGCGGTACTGGGTATGCCGGCGACCGACCCCTCGCAGGTCATCCTCACCCCCGGTACCCAGGGCGCACTGTTCATCGCTCTGGCGTCGCTGATCGAGCCCGGCGATGTCGTGATTCTGCCGGATCCCGACTACCTCTCCACCGAACGCATGCTGCGATACTTCGGCGCCGAGGTGGTGCGGGTACCCGTGGTGCACTCCGATGCCGGCCGCCCCGTGCTCGACGCTGACAAGCTCACCGCCGCGGCGAACCGCAAGCCGAAGCTGATGGTGTTCTCGCACCCGAACAACCCCACCGGCATGATCTATGACGACTCGACGTTGGCGCTCATCGCATCCCTGGCGAACCAGCACGACTTCCACGTCCTCGCCGACCAGCTGTACTGCCGGCTGGTCTACGACAACGAAACCTTCACCCACATCGCCAATCTCGACGGAATGAGGGACCGCACTGTCACGCTGCTCGGACCGTCGAAGACGGAATCGCTGTCCGGGTATCGCCTTGGCCTGGCAGTCGGTCCGTCCAACCTCGTCGATGACATGGAGGAGGTGCAGTCGTGCACGGCGCTGCGCGCGCCGTCCTACGCACAGCACTTGCTCACCCGCTGGCTGGCCGACGATCAGGACTTCGTCAAGCTGCGAACCACCGAATACCAAGCGCTGCGCGACACCACGGTCGAACGAATCAACGCCTCGTCGGTCATGAGGGTCCGGTCGGCCTACGGCTCGGCATATGTGTTCCCGGAGATCACGGTGGATGCCACCGAGCAACAGGTCGCGATCGCTCTCAAACGCGATGCGGGCATTGTGGTCAATCCCGGCTACCAGTCCGGCCTCGCGGGCCGCGGGCATATCCGGTTGTGCTTCGCCCAGGACGAGAAGGTGTGGGATGACGCACTGGGCCGGATCCTCGACGTCGTAGCGGGGTTCGCGAAGCAGTGACCACCCAGACGACACATGCAGAGAGCACCAACCTGGTGAACGAACACTCGGCAGAGGCCATAACCGGGTTCCGAGCCTGGAGCGTCGCCCTGCCGTTGCGTCGACGACTCCTCCACGCCACCGCCGATGTCGGGGCACTGACCTCGGTCGTGGTGGAGGTTGAACTCTCGGACGGGGTGCGTGGTTACGCCGAGGTCCGATCCAACGGTGCATACGCGACGGGCGAGGATGAGGCGAGCATCGTGGCGGCACTGCGGGCAGTGCCGCTGACGGGCAGAACGACCGGTGAGATCGGTGCCGATCTGTCCGGACAGTCCCTGCTCGCCTGGATGGCCGTCGACACAGCGGTCTGGGATGCCGTGGCGCGCAAGTCCGACGTGCCTCTGTACCAGGCGTGGAATCCCATTGCTGCCAAAACGGATTCGGTTCGCACCCACGCTCAGATCGGATTCGGCGACGCGGCGACGGCCGAGGAGGCGGCCCGCACATTCGCCGCCGCAGGGTTCGATCGGATCAAGATCCGCGTCGGCGCGCCTGACCTGTCGACCGACATCGCGCGTGTGCAGGCGATCAGGCGCGCGGTCGGACCTGACCTAACGCTCATCGTCGACGTCAACGGTGGCTGGAACTACGACACCGCGGCCGCCGGAATCGACGCACTCGCGGGATTGGGCGTGGCCTGGATCGAGCAGCCCGTGATGGCAGTGTCCGAACTGGCCAGGTTGCGTAGCGACGCCGGCATACCCATATACGCCGACGAATCCGTACGCGATGCAGACTCCGTGGAGCTTCTCACCGCGGCGGGCGCCGTCGACGGAGTCCATCTGAAGCTCGAGAAGTGCGGCACCGTGGCCCGCCTGTTCCAGACTGTGGCCCGGGCACGTGTCAACGGACTCGCGGTGGCGCTCGGACAGATGGATCAGGGACAGCTCGGCTGCGCCGTGACCACCCACCTCGCTGTGGCGCTCGGGCTTGAACGCGCCGAGCTCTGGGGCTGGGCGGGTATCGCACGCGACCTGACCGACCGCCTGGTGATGCGAGAGGGCAGCGTCACGGTGCCGGCCGGAGCGGGTCACGGGATTGCTTCCATAGATACAACATTTGCTCAGGAGATAGTGTGAATAGCGAACTCTCGTCCATACCCGATGTCGTCGACCTCTTGCGGGACATGGTTACGGTCGATACCACCAACCCCGGCGGGAACGAGGCCGGTGCCGCGCAGCTGCTTGCCGATCTGTTCACAGGCCATGGCCTGGAGGCGGCTGTCGACCGCTTCGACGACGAGCACGTGAACGTCACAGCGTCGGCATCGTTCGGCGAGGGTGGCCCGAGGATCGTGCTGAACTCGCACCTGGATGTGGTGCCGGCGGTCGGAGAATGGACAACACCTGCTTTCGACCCCCAGATTCGCGACGGGCGGATGTTCGGGCGCGGCAGCGCCGATGCCAAGGGCAGCCTGGCGCCCATGGCGATAGCACTGCTGCGGCTGGTGCATTCCGAGGACGCCGACAACCTTTGCGGCACGGTGGTTTACACCGCAGTCGGCGATGAGGAGGTCGGTAGCCGTGGCGCGCGGCACCTGCTCACCGACCTCACTGGTGTCGACGGTGCCATCATCGGTGAACCCACCTCATTGCGACTGCTCAGCGCGCACAAGGGATCTGTGCGGCCCGTCATCGAGCTGACCGGAAAGTCCGCACACGCGGCAGCCCCCGGTAAGGGCGTCAATGCCATCAACGGGGCCGGGCCACTGCTGGCGGCGCTGGAGGCCTACTCCGCCGAACTGAGTGAACGCGTGCATCCGCTGACCGGCTGCCCAACGGCAACTGCCGTGCTCATCACGGGCGGTGAGGCCCCCAACGCCGTGCCCGCCTCGTGTCGCATCACCGTCGACCGTCGCCTGGTGCCCGGCGAGACCGCGGAATCCGCACTCGCCGAAATCGAGACGCTGCTCGCCAAGTTCAACGCCGACAACGCTCCGGTCACCGCCGCGATCGCTGAATGCGCTCCGAGCACCGGCGGCCCCTCGCAGACAGCGGATACCGATCCGTTCGTGCTCTCGTGCCGTAGCGCACTTGACGATATCGGCGCCGACTCGACGCTGAGCGGATTGATCGTCAACTGCGATATGACCCACTTCAGAGCCGCAGGCATCCCCACGGTTGTGATCGGTCCCGGAGAATTGGAGGTCATGCACGTCCCGGACGAGTCGATCGACCTCGATGAGTTGCGTCGCGCTGTCGATGTCTACGAGGCGATCCTGCGCCGGGCACTGACACCGTGAGGCTGGCGGTGGGCCAGCCGGCCATTCGTTCCTCCGTCGAGGAGAATGTCACCGCGGCTGCCGAACTGGTTGTACGGGCGGGGGCGCAGGACGCGCAGTTGCTGCTGTTGCCCGAGCTGTTCCTCAGCGGATACCGCCCCGAGGATATCGGCGCGCAACCGGAACGCTGGGCGGTCACCATCGACGATCCCCGGTTGGATCCGCTGATCCGGGCAGTCGAGGCCGGCAATGTGGCAGTAGCCCTCGGCGCAGCACTGCGTGACACCAGTGGACTGCACAACGCCACGCTGTGGTTCCGCCCCGATGGCACCGTCGAGCACGTGTACTCGAAGATCCACCTGTGGACCTCCGAGCGACCGGTGTTCACCCCGGGTGATCGCCAGGCTGTCGTGGACTGCCACGGCCTGTCCTTGGGTATCGGAATCTGTTACGACGCGGGGTTTCCCGAGTTCACCCGGTCGTATGCGCGTGCGGGTGTGGATGCAGTGCTGTTCAGCTCGGCCTTCGCGATGGGGGCGGAGAAGCACCGTTACGACATCTATCACCAGGCTCGCGCCCTGGAGAACGGTATCCACGTCGCCGTGGCCAATTGCGTCGGCGCCATCGGCGCCAACGAGTTCTTCGGGCACTCAAAGGTTTTCGACAGACATGGTCGGTGCGAACTGGATCTGCCCCCGACGGATCAGCTCGGTGTCACCGAACTCGCCGCCGGCCGCGGCGACGTCGACCTCGTCCCCTATCTAGAGCACCTACGACCGACGCTTTCCGATCCACGCCATTTCGAAGGATGACACCCATGACACCAACATTCGATCGCGCCGAGTACGACACCCGCGTCGAGCGGTTCCAGAAGAGTTTGAGTGCACTCGGTTTGGACCTTGCCGTGGTTACGGCGCCAGAGAACATCTGCTACCTGACCGGTCACGAGACTCCGGGCTACTACACCTACCAGTGTCTGCTGGTCCCGCAGACCGGTGAGCCGGTGCTGCTGACGCGAGAGACTGAGACGATCAACGGCAGGCACTCGACATGGTTGACGAACATCGTCGGCTACCCGGATGTGGCCGATCCGCTGCAGCGCACGGCCGAGCTGGTTGCCGAGGTCATTGGCACGGGCACTCGAATCGGCCTGGAGGAACGCTCCTGGTTCCTCACCCCGGCTCAGCATGGCCAGTTGGCGAATGCGCTGGCACCGCGATCGGTTCATCCGATCGACGATGATCTGGCCGAGCTTCGCCTGATCAAGTCGCCGGTGGAGATCGACCAGATCCGAAAGGCCGCGCAGATCACCAACGTGGGCCTCCGTGCCGGAGCGCTGGCGGCGGTGCCAGGCGCTCGGGAGCGTGACGTTGCAGCGGCCGCCTTCTCGGCGATGATCACGTCCGGATCCGAATACGTTGGTATGGAACCGTTCGTGGCGTCCGGCCCACGGGCGGGGACCATCCACGCCAGCTGGACCGACAGGGTGATCGGTGTGGGTGAGGGCGTGCTGATCGAGCTGGCGGCGGCCAAGGGGCGCTACCACGCGCCGTTGATGCACACCGTGTGGACCGGCCCGCTGCCCGAGTTCGAGGCCCGGATGTCGCAAGCCTGCCAGGAGGCGCGCGACGAGACCATCGCACTGTTGACGCCGGGACGTACGCCGGCCGAGGCGCATGCCCGCTGCCGCGCGGTCATCGACTCGCACGGACTGCTCGACACGTACCGCAAGCGCAGCGGGTACTCGGTGGGTATTGCGTTCGCACCCGACTGGGGCGAAGGGCACATCCTCTCCCTGAAGGAGACCGAGCACCGCGCGTTCGAGCCCGGGATGGTTGTGCACGTCGTGCCGACGCTGCGCGAAGGCGATAGGGCGGGCTTCGGGTTCTCCGGCACTGTGGTGATCACCGACGGTGCCCCCGAGATCATCACCTCGTGCCAGTTGACCGACCTCGCCCAACCGTGACGGCTACCGAGCAGGTCCTGCCGTTCGGTCACTACCTGCCTGCCACGATTGTCGGCAACACGGTGGTGTCCGCGGGTATGACGCCGCGGATTGACGGCGAACTGGCGGTCAGCGCAAGCGTCGGCACCGATGGGCACGCCGGCAACATCGGCGTCGAGCGCGCCGCCGAGCTCGCCGGCCATTCGGTGAGGCGCGCCATCGATGCCTGCGAGCAGGTACTGCCGGAAGGCGGGAGGCTTCTCCGGCCCGTCAACATGACCGTCTACATCCGCTCCCAGGCGGACTTCGCCAGCCACAGCGACGTGGCCAATGGCGCCTCCGCGGTGCTGGCCGCCTGCTTCGAGGGGCAGGTCGGGGCACGTGCGGCCATCGGGGTCAGCAGCTTGCCCGGCGGCTCGCCGGTCGAGGTCGTGCTCACCGCCGAATGGGCGGATCACGGAGGGTGCGAGCACCTCGCCTGAACACGATTCGGTAAATGAACGGCGGACTAATTTGCGCTGGCCGACCCATGAACTACGCTCGCTGGCGTGTCAGCAGTTGACCAGACGTCAATTGCATTGACGCCAGATGAGGGTCGCAAAGCCGGTCGAGAGCGCCTGTTGAGGGCTCTTCGATGGACGGCCATCGCCGTCTGGGCGGGCGTTGTGGTGTATCGAACCGCCACCGACGGCTTCGCGTTCAACCGTGAGCTGCTGCTGCTCTACATCAGCACCGGCCTCCTGGCGGCCAGCATCGGGCAGGGCCGACGAATGCTGTACGTCATTCGAGACTGGCTGCCGTTCGCGCTGGTGCTCATCGCCTACGACCTGAGCAGGGGAGCGGCGACCCTGATCGGACGCCCCACGCTGTGGCACTGGCAGGCCGACCTCGACCGGTGGCTGTTCTTCGGCACCATGCCCACCGTGTGGCTGCAGGAGCGGCTCAAGCTGCCGCACCCGCCGTGGTGGGAAGTCGCGATCAGCACCGTCTACATGTCGTTCTTCGTCCTCCCGTACGTGGTGGCGGCCGTGCTGTGGCTGCGCAATCGCGAGGAGTGGAAGGCCTTCGTCCGGCTGTTCGTGTTGCTGAACTTCGCGGCACTGATCGTCTACGCGATCGTGCCCGCTGCACCGCCGTGGGCGGCCGCGCGATGCACTTCCGGTGACGTCGAGGGCGGGCCGTCGGACCCGCGCTGCATGTTCCGCTCGGCGCGCGGCGTGACCGACGGTGGCCTGCTCGGGTCCATGCAGACGACCAACGACGGCGCAAACCCCTGGATCGAGCGCATCGTCGCGCGTGGTTGGGGCAAGCTCAACCTGCACTCGGCCAGTGCGCTGATCGATCAGGGCCAGGCGAGTGTGAACCTGGTAGCAGCGATTCCGTCGCTGCACGCGGGTATGACGGCCGCGGTCGCCGCATTCCTCTGGCACCGCGTGAACCGCAAGTGGCGGCCGCTGCTGGTGGCCTATCCGCTGATCATGGCGTTCACGCTGGTCTACACCGCCGAGCACTACGTGGTGGACATCCTGATCGGCTGGGCCTTCGCCGCGGTCGTGATGATCGCCATCAACCGATACAAGGCGTGGCGGTCCAGATCGGCGTCCAAATCCTCGGCGCCACCGCTACCGCCACCGCCACCGATAACGTCACCCGACGGTCAGATATACCTTCCGGATGGTCTCAGTGACGGTCCAGACGGTCTGTGCGCCAGCGCCGAGTCGGACGACGTCGCCGACGCCGACGTGCAGCGTCGGACTGTCGTCCGCGAACTCGACAGTCGCTGATCCAGACAGCACGACGAAGACCTCGTCGGCCTCCACGTCGCTCATCACGCCGGGGGTCATCTCCCACACGCCGACCTCGAGGCCACTGAACTCGCCGATGGCGGCTGTGGCCGTCGTGGGGGCCCCACCCACAGACTGATCGGCGGGCACGGGCGTGTGGTCGAGGTGCAGGGTCGCGGCGCTAACAGCGGTATTCGGCTTCACGCGGAACATTATGTCTGGCGCGGACCGACATCGATGTTACGACTCTTGTGCGACTGTCAGAAAAATGTAACAGTGGGGTATGGCAGACACACACGTCGTCACCAATCAAGTTCCACCGCTGCAGGATTACAACCCCGCGACCTCGCCGGTCCTCACTGAGGCGCTGATCCGCGAGGGCGGCGAGTGGGGCCTGGACGAGGTCGCCGCCCTGGGCGCGCTGTCCGGGAGCCCGCAGGCGCAGCGTTGGGGCGAACTCGCCGACCGCAACCGGCCGGTGCTGCACACCCACGACCGGACCGGCCACCGCGTCGACGAGGTGGAGTACGACCCCGCCTATCACGAACTGATGACCGTCGCCGTCGGTCACGGTCTGCACGCCGCGCCGTGGGCCGACGATCGTGCGGGCGCGCACGTGGTGCGGGCCGCCAAGACGTCGGTGTGGACGCCGGAGCCCGGTCACATCTGTCCGATCTCGATGACCTATGCAGTGGTGCCCGCGCTGCGCTTCAACCCGGAGCTGTCGGCCGTCTACGAACCACTGCTGAGCAGTCGTGTCTACGACCCCGAACTCAAGGCCCCCAACCGCAAGGCGGGCATCACCGCCGGCATGTCGATGACGGAGAAGCAGGGCGGCTCCGACGTTCGGGCGGGCACCACCGAGGCGGTGCCGAACGGGTTCGGGACGTACAGCATCACCGGGCACAAGTGGTTCACCTCGGCGCCGATGTGCGACATCTTTCTGGTGCTCGCGCAGGCACCGGGCGGGCTCAGCTGCTTCCTGCTGCCGCGCATCCTGCCTGACGGCACCCGCAACAGGATGTTTCTGCAGCGCCTCAAGGACAAGCTCGGCAACCACGCCAACGCCTCCAGCGAGGTGGAGTACGACGGGGCGATCGCCTGGCTTGTCGGCGAGGAGGGCCGCGGTGTGCCGACCATCATCGAGATGGTCAACCTGACCCGCCTGGACTGCACGCTGGGCAGCGCCACCAGCATGCGCAGCGGCCTGGCCCGCGCGATTCATCACGCCGCACACCGAAAGGCATTCGGCGCGTACCTGATAGATCAGCCGCTGATGCGCAACGTTCTTGCCGACCTCGCCGTGGAGGCCGAGGCCGCGACGATGCTCGCGATGCGGATGGCCGGCGCCACCGACAAGGCGGTCCGCGGTGACGAGCGCGAGACGATGCTGCGCCGTATCGGCCTGGCCGCCGCGAAGTACTGGGTGTGCAAGCGCGCGACACCGCATGCGGCCGAGGCGATGGAATGTCTCGGCGGCAACGGTTACGTCGAGGAGTCGGGTATGCCGCGGCTCTACCGTGAGGCGCCGCTCATGGGTATCTGGGAGGGTTCGGGCAACGTCAGCGCGCTGGACACGCTGCGCGCCATGGCGACTCGGCCGGAGTGCATCGATGTGCTCTTCGACGAGTTGGACAGCGCTGCCGGTCAGGATGCCCGCCTGGACGCTCACGTCGCCACACTGCGGAGGACACTTGGCGCCGAGGGGGACCTCGAGACCATCGAGTACCGAGCGCGCAAGGTGGCCGAGGACATCTCGCTGGCCCTGCAGGGCTCGCTGCTGGTGCGCCACGGCCATCCCGCCGTCGCCGAGGCGTTCCTGGCCAGCAGGCTCGGCGGGCAGTGGGGTGCTGCGTTCGGAACCCTGCCCACGGGACTGGATCTCGCGCCGATCCTCGAGCGCGCCATGGTCAAGGGATGACGCACGCGATCAGGCCGGTGGACTTCGATGATCTGAAGACCATGACCTACGAGGTGACCGACCGCGTCGCGCGGATCACGTTCAATCGCCCCGAGAAGGGCAACGCGATCGTCGCCGACACGCCGTTGGAACTCTCCGCACTCGTCGAGCGCGCCGACCTCGACCCCAGCGTGCACGTCATCCTGGTCTCGGGTCGCGGTGAGGGATTCTGCGCCGGCTTCGACCTCTCGGCCTACGCCGAGGGATCGTCCTCGGCGGGAGGTGGCAGTCCGTACCGGGACACCGTGCTCTCCGGCCAGACCCAGGGGATCAACCATCTGCCGGATCGGCCGTGGGACCCGATGATCGACTACCAGATGATGAGCCGGTTCGTCCGCGGGTTCTCCAGCCTGATGCACGCCGACAAGCCGACGGTGGTCAAGATTCACGGCTACTGCGTGGCCGGCGGCACCGACATCGCACTGCACGCCGACCAGGTGATCGCCGCATCGGACGCAAAGATCGGCTACCCGCCGATGCGGGTGTGGGGCGTGCCCGCTGCCGGACTGTGGGCCCACCGGCTTGGGGATCAGCGCGCCAAACGCCTTCTCTTCACCGGGGATTGCATCTCGGGCGCCCAGGCCGCCGACTGGGGGTTGGCCGTGGAGGCGCCCGATCCCGCAGACCTCGACGAGCGCACCGAACGCCTGGTGGGGCGCATCGCCGCGATGCCCGTCAACCAGTTGATCATGGCGAAGTTGGCGCTCAACACCGCGCTGATCAACCAGGGCATCGCGACATCTCGGATGGTCAGCACGGTGTTCGACGGCGTCGCGAGACACACCCCCGAGGGGCATGCGTTCGTCGCGGAGGCACGTGAACACGGTTTCCGAGATGCGGTCCGCAGCCGCGACGAACCGTTCGGCGACGCCGGGCGCCAGACGTCCGGGGTGTGATCGGTGGACAAGCGCATGCCCGCGCGGTCGGTGGTGCTGAGCGTCTTGCTCGGCGCGCATCCGGCGTGGGCGTCGGCGGGTGAACTGATCAGGCTGACAGCCGATTTCGATATCCGCGAATCCACGCTTCGGGTGGCGCTGACCCGCATGGTGGGCGCCGGTGACCTGGTCCGGTCAGCAGACGGCTACCGGCTGTCGGAGCGGCTCCTCGCCAGGCAGCGGCGCCAGGATGAAGCGCTGGATCCTCGCGTGCGCAGCTGGGACGGGCTGTGGACGACGGTGATCGTGACGAGCGTGGGCATCGACGCGCGCAGTCGCGCTGCGCTGCGAATGGCACTGCAGGACAAGCGCTTCGGTGAGCTGCGCGAGGGCGTGTGGATGCGGCCCGCGAACCTTGAGTCGGATCTGCCGGATGGACTGCGCGACCGCGTGCGGGTACTGGCCGCGCGCGATGACGATCCGGCCGATCTCGCCGGACGGCTGTGGAACCTGCCGACGTGGGCGCACGACGGGAATCGGCTCCTCGACGAGATGGCCTCGGCCGCTGACATCCCCGGCCGGTTCACTGCGGCCGCCGCGGCGGTGCGACACCTGCTCACAGACCCGGTGCTACCCGCTGAGCTGCTTCCCGGCGACTGGCCGGGTGCCGCACTGCGCGTGGCATATCACGACTTCGCCACCGAACTGGTGGCACGCCGCGACGACGCGGCACTGATGGAGGCGACATGAGTACGGTTCCGGAGGGCAGGAGCGAAGCGACCCGGGAGGCTGGCACTGGCGGCGTACGGGTCGAGCGCAACGGCGCGGTGACCACGGTGATCATGAACCGGCCCGCGGCCCGCAATGCCGTCAACGGTCCCGCGGCCGCGGAACTGCTCGCCGCATTCGAGGAGTTCGACCGCGACGATTCGGCATCGGTGGCGGTGCTCTGGGGAGACAACGAAACCTTCTGCGCGGGAGCGGACCTCAAGGCATTCGGTACGCCAGACATGAACCCGGCACACCGCACCGGTCCCGGCCCGATGGGTCCGACGCGGATGGTGCTGTCCAAGCCGGTGATCGCGGCCGTCAGCGGTTACGCCGTTGCGGGCGGTCTCGAGTTGGCTCTGTGGTGTGACCTGCGGATCGCCGAGGAGGATGCGGTGTTCGGGGTGTTCTGTCGACGCTGGGGTGTGCCGCTCATCGACGGCGGCACGGTTCGGCTACCCCGACTGATCGGCCACGGTCGGGCGATGGACCTCATCCTCACCGGACGCGCCGTCGGCGCTCAGGAGGCGCTGGACATGGGGTTGGCCAATCGCATCGCCCCCAAGGGCGAGTCGCGCCGCGTCGCAGAGGAGCTGGCCGCTGAACTCGCCGCGTTGCCGCAGCTGTGCATGCGTGCCGACCGGCTGTCGATGATGGGGCAGTGGGGGATGGCCGAGGCCGAGGCAATCGACGCCGAGTTCGCCAGCCTGTCGAAGGTGTCATCCGAGTCGCTGGCCGGCGCAAAGCGATTCGCCGACGGGGCAGGCAGGCACGGCGCGAGTACCTAACTCCTGGCCCGCGGCCGTGCATTTCTGCACGCCGGACTGCAGGACTGTCCGTTGACGTACGGCTGTGCTGCGACTGAGATGTAGAGCACATCACTAGATGTGTTCGTGCCGGAGTCCCTGATCGACGGACGTTGCGGCAGCGTGCATTTCGTCATCGGTCCCGTGGTGACGGTAAGAAGGGATTCATACGTTGAGCTTCGGTAACTACTTTCAGGGCCCGGCCACCAGCCTTGATGATCAGATAGAGAGTTACGCGACCACGCGGGTCCCGGATAGTCAGCGGTGGCGCCGGCCGGCCATTCTCCTGGTTCTCACGGGAAATGTGACAGCGATGTTCTGGTTTGCGCTGGGCGGCCAGATGGGCTTCCTGGTGGGGTGGCCGACGGTGCTCGTTCCGATCGCCTACATGGTCATCGGCGCGACCGTGGTCGGAGCGCTGGTGATGAGAATTGCGAGCCAGGAGGGCCTGTCGCTGCCGCTTCTCTCTCGCGGGCTTGGTTTCGGCGGTCGAGGTTCTGCGATCGCCTCGTTCGTCTACGCCGTCAACTATGTCTTCTACTTCATTTTCGAGGGCAGTATCGTCTCGCACGGCCTCAGCGAGATCGCGGGCATATCAATCAACTCCGCCGCCGCCAGTGTGGTGTTCGCAATCGTCGCCCTCATCGCGCTGTACTACTCGTGGCGCGGTATGCACTCCATGAACATCCTGCAACGCTTCGGGATGCCGATATTTCTGATCCTGTTCGTCATCGGCATGGTGATGTTGGCCAACGGCTACGTGCTCGTCGGCCCGGGGGAGTGGGCCGTGCAGGACGGTGTGTCGGCGACTGCCATGTGGCAGGCACTGAGCCTGGCAAATGGTCAGGTTGTGTTCCAGGCTCTGATTGCCACCGATTACGGCCGCTTCGTGAAGCGATCGGTCTCGTATGTCGGAACAGCCGGAGTGATGCTTGTCGAGCTGCTGATGATTGCAGTGGTGATGCTGTTCGGTGTCTTCCTCGGCTTCACGATGATCTCGCACTTCGACGGGACCCGGGCCGAACAGGAACTCGCTGCGACCGATCCCGGCCTGATATTCGCGGTCGTGATGGGAGTCCTCGGCGTTGTGTTCGCGGTCCTGACACAGGTGCGGATCAACGTGATGAATCTGTATTCGGGTTCTCTCGCGCTGTCCAACGCATGGGACGTGCTTTCCCCCAAACGCATTGGACGGCAATGGTGGATGGTGCTTCTGGTCGGTCTCGGTGTGTTGCTGTACCCGATCAATGTCCTGCAGTACACCGACAAGTTCCTCGCCGTCACGGGTGTCATGACCAACACGTGGATCTTCATCTTGCTCAGTGACTACTTCGTCTGTCGGAAGCTGTTGAAGCTTGCCCCGGGAAGCCAGATCGAGTATCGGGAGGGCCGGGTCAAGGACTGGAACCTGTGCGGTATGGCGGCCCTGGCGGCCGGCGTGACGGTTGGCGCACTGGGCGTCCTGGGCGTCTACCCGATGCACTTCGCCTCCTTCGCGGCAATGCTGGTCGGGCCCCTCGTGTACATCCCGCTCACCGTGCTGACGAGAGGCTCGCAGTACGGTTCACCCGCAGCGGCTGCCGACGATGACGAGCGTGACGATCGGGTCGTGGCGGCAGATGCAGTCGACTGATATACGTGAAACAGGGGTTAGTGTAGGGAGATTGACGATATGACCGATGAGAACTCGACAGACGAACTGCACTATCTTGAGATCTGCGAGGTGGCGGATCTGCTGGCCGGCGGCGACGTCACGGCACAAGCGCTGACCCAGCTGACCTTGGACAGAATCGCGGGAGTGGATCAGCGATTGGGGTCCTACGCCTTCGTGGCCGCCGAGCAGGCCTTGGCCCAGGCCGCACAGTCCGACGAGCGACGCAGGGCAGGCGCGGCACGTGGTCCCCTGGACGGGGTGCCGCTGGCCATCAAGGACATCTACGACAAGACCGGGTGGCGCACCGAAGCCGGGATGGCGGCCCGCGCGGGGCAGGTGGCGGCGACCTCCGCGACGGTTGTGGAGAGGCTCGAGCAGGCTGGTGCGGTCATCATGGGCAAGGTGCACACCACCGAGGGTGTGTACACCGAGCACACACCCCCGTTCAAGGCGCCGCTGAACCCCTGGGATCCCAACCGTTGGGTCGGTGTCTCCTCGAGCGGCAGTGGCGTAGCTCCCGTCGCAGGCCTGTGCTTCGGCGCACTCGGCTCCGACACGGGCGGTTCGATCCGTATGCCGTCGGCGTCAAATGGTGCGACGGGTCTGAAGCCGACGTGGGGTCGGGTGAGCCGGGCTGGTGTCGTGGAACTCGCGGCGACGCTGGACCACGTCGGCCCGATCTGCCGATCCGCGCGGGACGCCGGGCTGGTGCTCGGCGCGATCGCCGGTGCAGATCCGCGCGATCCGACGGCCTCATTGCGGCCAGTGCCCGGATTCGACACGAAGTCACCGGCATCCTTGTCGGGCGTCCGGATTGGTGTCGACCCCGAATGGAGCTATCGCGATGTCAGCCTGGACGTCGAGAATGCGCACCGGGAGGCGGAGCAGACGCTGCGCGACCTCGGCGCTGAGTTGATACCTATCACCCTGCCCGAACCGACTGAGGCCATCACCGACTGGTTCGGCGTGTGTGCTGTGCAGACCGCGCGTGCTCACCGGGATCTGTACCCCGTGCACAAGGACACCTACGGCCCGGCGCTGCGCGAACTGATCGAACTCGGGATCGGTATGTCCGGCATCGAGTACGACGTGCTCCTGCAGCGACGGCTGGTGTTCAAGGCACGGATGGAGGCGGCATTGGGTCAGGTGGACGCGGCGCTGATCCCTGCGATGTCCTTCATCGCGCCGACGGTCGAGAAGATGGTCCGCATGGACGATGAGACGACCGCAGGGGTGCACCGTTTCACCGTTCCGTTCACCCTGTCGCAGCTCCCGACGGTTACCTTCCCCGGCGGCTTCACCACCACCGAGGCCGGGCATCCGTTTCCCGTCGGATTGCAGATGGTCGGCAGTGCGTTCGAGGAGCGCAGGCTCGTCGACATCGTGGGTGCCTTCCAGGCGGTTACGCCGTGGAACAAACGACACCCCGCCGTCTGATCCTCACTACGTCCCTTGGGTCAGGTAGGGGTTGGACGTCACCGACGCGCGAAGGAACTGCGCGACGGCGCGTACTCGGCCAACTTGGCGTAGTTCGCGCGGAATGACCAGCCAGTAGTTGCGACGAACCGAGAATGATTCCGGCAGAACAGCTCTCAACGACTCGTCCGGCTCACCCACATACTGCGGTAGCGGGGCGATGCCCAACCCGCTGCGGGCTGCGGTCCAATGGCCGGTGATGTTGTTGGTTTGAATGGCGACTCGTTGCTTGTGGGGCAGCGACTCAAGGATGCGTAGCGGCGCCACGTCGAGCAGGGCGTCGATGTACCAGATCAGGGTGTGGTTCTTCAGGTCCGCCAACTCCGATATCGGCGACGCCGCGGCGAGGTACTCCTCGGCGGCGTACAGGCGTAGGTAGTAACTGGCCAGCTGCTGAACGTGGACGGACCGCGGCGGGGGCTCTTCGAGCGTGACCGCGACATCGAAGTGGCGCGCGGACAGTGAGCCGTGTTCAGTCGCGGTGACGAGTTCGACATCGAGACGGGGATGCCTGCGTCGCAGTTCGACGAGCTGCGGTGCGACGACGAATGCGCCGAAGCCATCGGGAGTCACTATTCGGACCGTGCCGGTCAGCGGTCCTGCGCCGGATATCCGAGCGTCGTACGCCGCGATGACGGCAGATTCCACCGACTCCGCACGCGGAAGTAGATCCGCGCCCGCCTCAGTCAGCTGCCACCCTCCCGGGGACCGGTCAAATAGCCGTTCCCCCAACGATTTCTCGAGTGTGGTGATCCGCCGCCCGACCGTCGTGTGATCCACAGCCAGATTGCGGGCGGCCTCATTGAGTCGCCCGGTACGTGCGACCTCGAGGAAGAAGCGCAGGTTGTCCGCACTGAACATGACCCCAACCTACACGTGCAAAATCGCACGGCACAGTGCGGGATTCGCCATTGACTGGTGCATGAACGAGATTCGATCATTGGGGCATGACTGAAGCCTTCACTATCGCCCTGCCCCGTTTCGCCAGGTTCGGTGCCGGGTCGATCGATGAGCTTGGATCCGTGGTCGCTCAACTCGGGATCGCCAGGCCTGTGTTGGTCACCGATCAGTACCTCACCGAGACCGGGCAGACCGAGCGCCTCGTTAAGATATTGCAGGCAGCGGGATCTGAGCCCGCAGTCTTCGCCGAGACCGTGCCCGACCCGACGGTCGCCTCCCTCGAGGACGGATTGGCGCTCGTCCGTACACACGGCGCCGACGGAATCATCGGTTTCGGTGGGGGCAGCCCGATGGACACCGCCAAGGCGCTGGCGGTGCTATCGGTCAGCGGCGGGGAGATCGCGTCCTTCAAGGCGCCCAACAGCTACATGGGCCCGGCACTTCCGATCGTCGCCGTGCCGACGACGTCCGGAAGTGGCTCGGAGGCAACTCAATTCACGGTGATAACGGACGGCCGAACTGACGAGAAGATGCTCTGCCCCGGATTGTCGTTCCTGCCCGTCGCGATGGTCGTGGACTTCGAGCTGACGGTGTCGATGCCGGCTCGTCTGACCGCGGACACCGGCGTCGATGCGCTCACTCACGCCATCGAGGCCTATGTGAGCCGGCGGGCCAGCGCGTTCACAGACGCGCTCGCATTGGCTGCCATGAGGTCGATCTCGTTGTACCTGCGCCGCGCGTATGCCGACGGAGCGGACCGTGAGGCCCGTGAGGCGATGATGCTGGCGTCAACACAGGCGGGGATGGCGTTCTCGAACTCCAGCGTCGCGTTGGTGCACGGGATGAGTCGTCCCATCGGTGGGCACTTCCATGTCGCACACGGCCTTTCCAACGCGATGCTCCTGCCTGCGGTCACAGAGTTCTCGATCGACTCGGCGATCGACAGGTACTCAGACTGCGCGAAGGCCATGGGGGTCGTTGCCGAATCCGTCGACAATGCCGAAGCGGCAAGTGCTTTGGTGACCGAACTGCGACAGCTGTGTGCCGATGTGGAAGTCCCAACGCCGCGGTCGTACGGCATCGGCAAGGCGGATTGGGAGGCGCAGCTGGACACGATGGCGGTTCAAGCGCTGGCCTCCGGGTCCCCTGACAACAACCCGCGGGTACCGACGCGCGAGGAGATCGTCGACCTCTACCGTCAGATCTTCTGACGCCCTTCGCCGATCGGGATGCGACCGATGGCGCGGATCAGCCCTTCGTGATCTTGTTGCCGCTGCCGCGGTCGTCGACCTTGGGGTCGCCGGCCGTGTAGCTGACCGTGTTGTTCAGGCCGACGACGCTGATGCTGTCGTTCACCGTCTCGAACGTGATCTTGTTGTCTGCACCGCCGATGTTCACGCTGGCGCAGGTTCCCTTGACGGTCAGCGTGTTGTTCGAGCCACCGACGTTGAGGGACTTGCCGTCGGCGCAGTCGATATCGGCCGTCGTCCCGAACGAGCCGTAGTTGATAGTGTTTCCGATCTCGATCTGGGCGCCGGAGGTGCCAGCCGTGATCGATGGCGCGTTGGTGTCCGTGCTGTCTGATCCGCAGCCGGTCAGAATCACGAGGGCGGCTGTCGCACCGATTGCACTGACCAGACCGCGGTAACGCGCACGCATGGTTCCTCGCTTCGTCGGGTATCGCGGCGTCGATTCGGCGCCGCTGCCAGACTACGCGGGAACGCGGTCGATTCGGTTGACCATGCCGAGTTCGCGACCGCGGTCCCACAGCAGCGGATTGCCGTCGTGGAACAGCACCGTCTGGTCGGATCCGTAGACGGTGATGTCGTTGATCACGTTGTCGGCGATGACGATGTTCGACGAGCCCTGAACCGCTATGCCCCAGCAGGTTCCCTTGGCGGTGACGTAGTTCCCGGTTCCCGTCACCAGCAGTGCGGACTCGTTGCAGTCCAGCGTCTGAGTGATGCCCTGACCCGTGACGTGGGTGTCGCCGTTCTTGGCCTGCGCCACCGGTGCCCCGACGGCCAACGCCATCGGGAGTGCGAGAACGCACGTCGCCAGCGACCCGCCAAGCGTCTTGAACATCACGGTGGTCCCCCTCGTAGCGGTACGGATCATGGCAGCCTACGTCGCCGGGATGCGCTGGTGGCAACACTTCGTTGGTTTGATACCAGTCGCGCCGATCGGATGAGTCGCCCCGGTAGCGGGCCCTGGGTAGCGTGGACGCCGATGCGATGGCGGTCCAGGACGTTAGCTTTTGTGGCGGTCACTATGACTGTCACCGCCGCGGCGTGTACGCAGACCGTCGACGGGGCCGCACGACGGTCCACAGCCGCCGTCCCCGACCCCGAGCGCAGTTACGGCTATGTCGATGACCGCTGCGGGTTCCTGCTCGACAGCACCGTCCAGGACACGCTGCGGGCCGAGAGTGTCGTGCGTCCCTACAGCGGCGCGGTTTGCCAATACGTGTTGGTCCGGCAGGGCGCTCTGGTTGACGTGGTGTTCTCCTGGTTCGAGACCGGCACGCTGGATCGCGAACGCGACCTCGCCACCGAACGCGGCGCACGGGTCGCCGACACCGACATCGAGCGTCACCCCGCCTTCACGGCCACCACCGAGGACAATCCCGCGGCGTGCGCGGCGACGGCCGCTGCGGGCACTGGTGTGCTGACCTGGTGGGTGCAGTTCCGTCCCGGTGTCGGGACCGAGGCATGCTTGGACGCCGAGACGCTCCTGGCCGCCACTCTCTCTTCGGACATGTGATGGCGCCTGCGATGCCGTCGCGCGCCACCCGCGCCTTCAGCGCCCTGGTGGGCGCAGTGTTGGCAGCCGCGGCGTTCGCCGGCTGTGGCTCGGCACCCGCCCCGGAGTCGCCGCCACCCACCACCCCGGCAGGTCCGGGGTTTCGTGCCATGGACTGCAACGGCGTGACCGATGCCGACATCGCGAAGGCGGTCGGCGCCACGTCGTTCACGAAGGTGGTGGACAACGACTCGGGCTGCTTCTGGCAGGAGAACACCGTCATCGGCACGTTCGGCGTCGGCATGGGGATCTCCACGTGGTGGTACCGCGGCAGCGACCTGGACACCGAGCGCACGCTGGAGCGCAGCGCCGGACGCGAGCTCACCGAGATGTCGCTCGACGGCAACAAGGGGTTCAAGGCCCACGATGACAACGCCTGCAGCATCTACGTGACCAAGGGTCAGGACGTCATCACCTGGTCGATCCAGACGATGAACCCCGGGATGCTGCCCGATCTGTGCGTGGTCGCCGAGCAACTCGCCCAGCGCAGTCAGGACCGTGTGAACTGACCCGTGGGGCGTGTTTCCGGTTAGAGTCATTAGTCACCCAAGTTCGTGGAAGCGAGCACCAGGGCCAGAAACGACCGAAGGAAATGGCACACATGGCAGGTCGGCCGGAGCCGCTCACCGTGGGCGGGCGCGTCAGGCCGCCGGCGCGGACCACGAAGCTCAGCCGCGACGCCATCGTGAACGCCGCCCTGACCTTCCTCGACCGCGACGGCTGGGATGCATTGACCATCAACGCCCTTGCCAATCAGCTCGGCACCAAGGGTCCGTCGCTCTACAACCACGTGCACAGCCTCGATGACCTGCGCAGGACCGTTCGGATGCGCGTCGTCGACGACCTCATCGGGATGCTCAACACCGTTGGTGACGGGCGCACCCGCGACGACGCCGTGGTCTCCATGGCAAGCGCGTATCGCAGCTACGCCCACCACCATCCGGGACGCTATTCGGCGTTCACCCGGATGCCGTTCGGCGGCGATGATCCCGAGTACACGGCCGCCACGCGTGCCGCGGCTGGGCCGGTCATCCAGGTCCTGATGTCCTACGGGTTGGATGACGAGAACGCGTTCTACTCGGCGCTGGAGTTCTGGTCGGCCTTGCACGGCTTCGTATTGTTGGAGATGACCGGGGTCATGGACGACATCGACACCGACGCCGTCTTCACCGATATGGTGTTGCGACTGGCAGCAGGCATGGAGAGGCGCTGACGGCCCGGTCGGGCGGGGGCACTCCGGCGCGCTTTGACCTGCGCCACCGCGGGCGGGTATCGTGGTCGCTCGTGCCTGGCCAAGGCGCTTGCGGCTGTAATACGCGCAGGCATGCCTGCACGCCGGGCCAATTCGCATGTCCACTATGCATCGGAGAAATCGATGCGGGGGCGCGTGCGACACGCCCGGTCGCGGGGTAGCGGCGGGGTGTGAAACCGCAGTACACAGACTTGAAGATGAAGCGTTACACGTAGCAACCAGTAGCAACACAGAAAGCCGGTACATGCCAACCATCAACCAGCTGGTCCGCAAGGGTCGCCGCGACAAGATCGCCAAGGTCAAGACCGCGGCACTCAAGGGCAGTCCGCAGCGTCGCGGCGTGTGCACTCGCGTGTACACCACCACCCCGAAGAAGCCGAACTCGGCACTTCGCAAGGTTGCGCGCGTCAAGCTGACCAGCGCGGTCGAGGTCACGGCCTACATCCCGGGTGAGGGTCACAACCTGCAGGAGCACTCGATGGTGCTGGTGCGTGGTGGTCGTGTGAAGGACCTCCCCGGTGTGCGCTACAAGATCATCCGTGGCTCGCTCGACACCCAGGGCGTGAAGAACCGCAAGCAGGCCCGCAGCCGTTACGGCGCCAAGAAGGAGAAGAGCTAATGCCACGCAAGGGACCCGCGCCCAAGCGTCCTCTGGTCAATGACCCGGTCTACGGTTCGCAGCTGGTCACCCAGCTGGTGAACAAGGTCCTGCTGGACGGTAAGAAGTCGCTGGCCGAACGCATCGTCTACGGTGCGCTCGAGCAGGCCCGCGAGAAGACTGGCACCGATCCCGTGGTGACGCTCAAGCGCGCCATGGACAACGTCAAGCCGGCCCTCGAGGTTCGCAGCCGCCGCGTCGGTGGCGCCACCTACCAGGTGCCCGTCGAGGTGCGTCCGGAGCGCTCGACGACCCTCGCACTGCGCTGGTTGGTCAGTTTCTCCAAGCAACGCCGCGAGAAGACCATGGTCGAGCGGTTGGCGAACGAGCTCCTCGACGCCAGCAATGGACTGGGCGCCGCTGTCAAGCGTCGCGAGGATGTCCACAAGATGGCCGAGGCGAACCGGGCCTTTGCGCACTACCGCTGGTGATTTACTCGCCCGGCGGTAATTCAGCGCCCGGGCGTCACGACAACAGCATCCAAGCAAGCGAAAGAGTGGGAATTTAGCCGTGGCACAAGACGTGCTCACCGACCTGAGCAAGGTCCGCAATATCGGCATCATGGCGCACATCGATGCCGGTAAGACGACGACGACCGAGCGGATCCTGTATTACACCGGGGTCAACTACAAGATCGGTGAGACCCACGACGGCGCCTCCACCACCGACTGGATGGAACAGGAGCAGGAGCGCGGGATCACCATCACCTCCGCTGCCGTGACCTCCTTCTGGAACGGCACCCAGATCAACATCATCGACACCCCCGGGCACGTCGACTTCACCGTCGAGGTGGAGCGCAGCCTCCGTGTGCTCGATGGTGCAGTGGCCGTCTTCGACGGCAAAGAGGGTGTCGAGCCGCAGTCCGAGCAGGTGTGGCGTCAGGCTGACAAGTACGACGTGCCGCGCATCTGTTTCGTCAACAAGATGGACAAGCTGGGCGCTGACTTCTACTTCTCGGTGCGCACCATGGAGGAGCGCCTGGGGGCCCGGGCGATCCCGATCCAGCTGCCGATCGGTGCCGAGAACGACTTCATCGGCATCGTCGACTTGGTCGAGATGAAGGCCAAGGTCTGGCGCGGCGAGACCAAGCTCGGTGAGACCTACGAGACCATCGACATCCCCGAGGATCTGGTCGAGAAGGCAGCCGAGTACCGCACCAAGCTGCTCGAAGCGGTCGCCGAGACCGATGAGGCGCTGCTCGAGAAGTACTTCGGTGGCGAGGAACTCACCATCGAGGAGATCAAGGGCGCGATCCGCAAGCTGACCGTCAACTCCGAGGCCTACCCGGTGCTGTGTGGCAGCGCGTTCAAGAACAAGGGCGTGCAGCCCATGCTCGACGCGGTTGTCGACTACCTGCCCACCCCGCTGGACGTCGCCGCTGCCGAAGGCCACGTGCCCGGCAAAGAAGACGAGATCATCAGCCGCAAGCCGAGTGTCGACGAGCCGTTTGCGGCCCTGGCGTTCAAGGTTGCCACGCACCCGTTCTTCGGCAAGCTCACCTATATCCGGGTGTACTCGGGCAAGGTCGACTCCGGCGCCCAGGTCGTCAACGCGACCAAGGGTAAGAAGGAGCGCCTGGGCAAGCTGTTCCAGATGCACGCGAACAAGGAAAACCCGGTGGAGTCCGCGTCGGCGGGGCACATCTACGCCGCGATCGGCCTGAAGGACACCACGACGGGTGACACCCTGAGTGATCCGAACAAGCAGATCGTTCTGGAGTCGATGACGTTCCCGGATCCGGTGATCGAGGTCGCCATCGAGCCGAAGACGAAGAGCGACCAGGAGAAGCTGTCCCTGGCGATTCAGAAGCTGGCCGAAGAGGATCCGACCTTCAAGGTCCACCAGGACTCCGAGACCGGCCAGACCGTCATCGGCGGCATGGGCGAGTTGCACCTCGACATCCTGGTCGACCGGATGCGTCGCGAGTTCAAGGTCGAGGCCAACGTCGGCAAGCCGCAGGTGGCCTACAAGGAGACCATCAAGCGCAAGGTCGAGAAGGTCGAGTTCACCCACAAGAAGCAGACCGGTGGTTCGGGTCAGTTCGCGAAGGTCCTCGTCAGCATCGAGCCGTTCAGCGGCGAGGATGGCGCGACCTACGAGTTCGAGAACAAGGTCTCCGGTGGACGTATCCCGCGCGAGTACATCCCGTCCGTGGATGCCGGTGCGCAGGACGCCATGCAGTACGGCGTGCTGGCCGGCTACCCGCTGGTGAACGTCAAGCTCATCCTGCTCGACGGTGCCTACCACGACGTCGACTCCTCGGAGATGGCGTTCAAGATCGCCGGTTCCCAGGTGCTGAAGAAGGCTGCCGCGCAAGCGCAGCCGACGATCCTGGAGCCGGTCATGGCCGTCGAGGTCACCACCCCGGAGGATTACATGGGTGAGGTGATTGGCGACCTTAACTCCCGCCGTGGTCAGATCCAGGCCATGGAGGAGCGCAGCGGAGCTCGCGTCGTCAAGGCGCAGGTGCCGCTGTCAGAGATGTTCGGCTACGTCGGCGACCTTCGGTCGAAGACTCAGGGCCGGGCCAACTACTCCATGGTGTTCGACTCGTATGCCGAAGTGCCGGCCAACGTGTCGAAGGAGATCATCGCGAAGGCTACGGGTCAGTAATCTGACACGTCGGTTCGTTGAACCGCACAACTGAATACATCAACACTGCTTTTAGCAAGCACCAACACAAGTCCAGGAGGACACCACAGTGGCGAAGGCGAAGTTCGAGCGGACGAAGCCGCACGTCAACATCGGGACCATTGGTCACGTTGACCACGGCAAGACCACGCTTACCGCAGCAATCACCAAGGTTCTGCACGACAAGTACCCCGAGTTGAACGAGTCGCGCGCATTCGACCAGATCGACAATGCGCCCGAAGAGCGTGCGCGTGGCATCACGATCAACATCTCCCACGTGGAGTACCAGACCGAGAAGCGTCACTACGCGCACGTTGACGCCCCCGGCCACGCGGACTACATCAAGAACATGATCACCGGTGCCGCCCAGATGGACGGCGCGATCCTGGTGGTTGCCGCCACGGATGGTCCGATGCCGCAGACTCGCGAGCACGTGCTGCTCGCCCGCCAGGTCGGCGTGCCCTACATCCTCGTCGCACTGAACAAGTCCGACATGGTCGACGACGAAGAGCTCCTCGAGCTCGTCGAGATGGAGGTCCGCGAACTGCTGGCCGCCCAGGAGTTCGATGAGGACGCCCCGGTCATCAAGGTCTCGGCGCTGAAGGCACTCGAAGGCGACGAGAAGTGGGTCAAGGCCGTCGAGGAACTCATGGAGGCCGTCGACGAGTCCATCCCGGACCCGGTTCGCGAGACTGACAAGCCGTTCCTCATGCCCGTCGAGGACGTCTTCACGATCACCGGCCGCGGCACCGTGGTCACCGGTCGTGTCGAGCGTGGCGTGATCAACGTCAACGAGGAGGTCGAGATCGTCGGTATCAAGCCGACGACCACCAAGACCACCGTCACCGGCGTCGAGATGTTCCGCAAGCTGCTCGACCAGGGTCAGGCTGGCGACAACGTCGGTCTGCTGGTCCGTGGCATCAAGCGCGAGGACGTCGAGCGCGGCCAGGTCGTCGTGAAGCCCGGCACCACCACGCCGCACACCGAGTTCGAGGGCAGCGTCTACATCCTGTCCAAGGACGAGGGCGGTCGCCACACGCCGTTCTTCAACAACTACCGTCCGCAGTTCTACTTCCGTACCACGGACGTGACCGGCGTTGTGACGTTGCCGGAGGGCACCGAAATGGTGATGCCCGGTGACAACACCGACATCTCGGTGGTGCTGATCCAGCCCGTCGCCATGGACGAGGGCCTGCGCTTCGCGATCCGCGAGGGTGGCCGTACGGTCGGCGCTGGCCGAGTTACGAAGATCCTCAAGTAATTTGGTGATCTGACAAAGCACGCACGGAAGCGGCACTCACCTTCGGGTGGGTGCCGCTTCTGCGTTCGCGGGGAGGATCGCCACGCGACGCGTCGAGACCGCGGTGGCGCGATATGCACGGATCGGATTCCGTTCTGCGCCATGATGGCCGCATGACCCGGTTCACCGTCCGCGCGTTCACCGACGTCGGGCTTCGGCGCCGACGCAACGAGGACGCAGTGCTCGTCGCCGGCTGGCTGTGCCAGACGCACGACGGATCGCTGGCGACCTTCGAGTTCGCGCCGACGCCTCCGTTCGTCTGCGCGGTCGCCGACGGGATGGGCGGGCATGCCGGTGGCAACCTCGCGAGTCGGGTCGCGTTGAACGTGATAGCGGAGGTCTCGCGGACCTGGCGTTCGCCCGCGGACGTCGAGGCGGCGCTGCACGACGTCAACGCGCAGGTGCGTGCCGTGGGTGCCGAGACCGAACTGGAGGGCCTCGGCACGACGATAGCCGGGTTGTGCTTTCTGGCAGATGAACTCATTGCGTTCAACGTCGGTGACAGCCGCATCTACTCGATCACCGACGGGCAGCTGCAGCAGCTGTCGATCGACGACTCGATCTTCGGAGCCGACGGCAGGCCCACCAACATCATCACCCAGTCATTGGGGCAGCCCGATGCGGTGCGACCCCACGTACTGAGACTCCCGCTGAAGGAGGGGAGTTATCTGATGTGCTCGGACGGGGTGAGCGGCATGATGACCGACGCCGAGTTCGCCGATGCGGTGCAGTCCGATGACAGCGCGCAGTGGTGTGCCGCGATCACCGAGGCCGTCCGAGCCAACGGTGCCGATGACAACTTCTCGTTCGTCATCGTCGATGTCGCCGACGTGTGAGTCGGGCCCCTGAGTCGGGCCCCTGAGTCGGACGCTGTCGGCCGACATTGGGATCGGTAGATCGCTTCCGGCGATAGTCTGACGCCCAGATGCAACCGGAACGACTGGCTAATCGAGGAGCGTGGGGGACATGATCTGGCGTTATGTGAAGGCACAGCTCATGGTTCTGCTGTGTGGTGGCCTGGTGGGCCCGATCTTTCTGGCGGTGTTCTTCGCGACGGGTCAGGATCCTCTGCTCAAGTGGATGTTCTGGGTCGGGCTGTTGGTCACCGCCCTTGACGTGCTGATCGCGTTGGGGCTGGCGAGCTATGGGCAGCGGACCGATGCCAAGACCCAGATGCTCGAGGCCAGTGGGGTGCTCGCGCTGGCCCAGGTGACGGGTATCGCCGAGACCGGCACTCGGATCAATGATCAGCCGCTGGTGAAGGTGAGCCTGCACATCGAGGGTCCGGGCCTCACGCCGTTCGACGCCAAGGACTCGGTGATCGCGTCGGTGACGAGGTTGCCGCTCATCACCGGCCGAAAGCTCGTCGTGCTTGTCGACCCGGCGACCAATGCGTACCAAATCGACTGGAACAGAAGCGCTCTGGTTGGTGGCATGGTGCCCGCGCAGTTCACCCTCGCCGAGGACAACCGCACCTATGACTTGTCGGGTCAGGCCGGGCCACTGATGGAGATCATGGGAATCCTCAAGGCCAACAACGTGCCGATGAACGGGACCATCGACATCCGGTCCAATCCCGTGGTGCGCAACCAGGTGATGAGCGTCGTGCGACGGGCGGCCGCCCAACAGGCTCCGCCCGCGGCTCACATGGCGGCCCCCGCCGCGGCGGCGCCTCCCCAATCGTTCATGTCGGCACCGGACCCGTCGACGTCGCAGCGGCTACAGGAACTCGAGACGCTACGAGCCACGGGTGCGATCTCCGAATCGGAGTACAGCGCCAAACGCCAGCAGATCATCGCCGAGTTGTAGCGAGTCCTGAACCGGCTCCGTAGAACCTCTCTCGACTCGTCGCCGATCGCGCTACGGTGTCATCGCCTCTGGTTCCGTGGAACTCATGCGGTGCCAGTCTGGCGCTGAGCGATGCTGAAGGAGTCACGTGACCAGCACCGAGGCCGAGGTCGACAAACAGAAGGTCAGCCTGCCGACGCTGACCGCGATGGTCATCGGCTCGATGATCGGCTCCGGTGTCTTCCTGCTGCCCAGGCGATTCAGCGTCGAGGCCGGCGTGGCCGGGGCGCTCATCGCGTGGACCATCGCCGGTGCGGGCATGTTGATGCTGGCCTTCGTCTTTCAGCGGCTCGCGACTCGAAAGCCTGACCTGGATGCCGGCATCTACGCCTACGCCAAGGCGGGATTCGGCGACTATGTGGGCTTCAACTCCGCCTTCGGGTTCTGGGCGTCGGCGTGCGCGGGAAATACCTCGTACTGGGTGCTGATCATGGCGACCACCAGTACGTTGTTCCCCGGTCTCGGCGCTGGCGACACCGTGCTGGCGGTGATCTGTTCGTCGGTCGGTGTGTGGTTGTTCTTCTTCCTGATCCTGCGCGGGGTCAAGGAGGCCGCGATCATCAACCAGATCGCCACGTTCGCCAAGATCGTGCCGATCCTGATGTTCATCGTCATCGTCGTGATCGCGTTCAAGGCAGACGTCTTCACCGACAACTTCTGGGGTGGTGACGGCAACTACTCCTGGAGTTCACTGTTCGAGCAGGCCAAGGGCACGATGCTGATCACCGTGTTCGTGTTCCTCGGTATCGAGGGAGCCAGCGTCTACTCCCGTTTCGCGCGCAAGCGGGAGGACGTGGGCCGGGCAACTGTGATCGGATTCCTGTCCGTTCTCGCGGTGTTCATGTTGGTCACTCTGTCGTCCTACGGCGTCATGTCGCAGTCCGAACTGGCCGAGGTGGCACAGCCGTCGATGGCCTCAGTGCTGGAATCGGTTGTCGGGGAGTGGGGTTCCATTCTCATCCGGGTCGGCGTCATCCTGTCGGTGCTGGGCGCGTATCTCGCCTGGACGTTGATGGCCGCCGAGATCCTCTACATCCCAGCGAAATCCGAGGACATGCCGAAGTTCTTGGCCAAGCAGAACGCCAAGGGTGCCCCGGTCGTCGCGCTCGTCATGGCCGGCGGCCTGGTGCAGCTGCTGCTCATCCTGCTGCTGTTCACCTCCGAGGCCCTGGACTTCATGCTTGATCTCACGGCGGCGCTGGCGTTGATTCCCTACCTGCTCGCCGCCGGATATGCCCTCAAGCTCACCATCACCCGGGAGACGTACGGCGACAGAAGGTCTCTGGTTCCGGACATGATCGTCTCCGCGTTGGCGACGATCTACACCCTGTTCCTGGTGTACGCGGCCGGATGGGATCACCTGCTGTTGTCGTGCATCCTCTACGCGCCGGGCGCCCTGCTCTACGCCAAGGCCCGCCGGGAGCGCAATCTTCGGCTTTTCAGCCCCGCGGAGGCGGTGCTGTTCGGGATCATCGTGCTGGGCGCGATCGCCGGCGTGGTGTCGTTGGCGACCGGCGCCATCCAAATCTAGCTGGACCGAAAGTCATCCGAGAGTCACCGAGAGGACCGAAATGACCACGACTTCTGATTCCTACGGTGTGCACTCCGAGGTCGGAAAGCTGCGCAAGGTACTGGTCTGCTCGCCGGGCCTTGCTCACGAGCGGCTCACCCCGTCCAACTGCGACGATCTGCTGTTCGACGACGTGCTGTGGGTGCAGAACGCGCGTCGGGATCACTTCGACTTCATGGACAAGATGCGTGATCGCGACGTCGAGGTCGTCGAACTGCATAACCTGCTGACCGAGACCATGGACATTCCAGAGGCCAAGAAGTGGCTGCTGGATCGCAAGATCGTGCCCAACGAAGTGGGCCTCGGACTGGTCGATGACACTCGCGGGTTCCTGGACTCCCTGCAGACGCGTCGGCTCTCGGAGTTCCTCATCGGCGGCATGTCGACCCGCGATCTGCCCGCGGACATCCAGTCGGGCTACCGGGCACTGGCCCGCGAGGCGGCCGGTGTCACCGAGTATCTGATGCCGCCGCTGCCCAACACCCTCTACACGCGTGACACCACCTGCTGGATCTACGGCGGGGTGACGTTGAACCCGCTGTTCTGGCCCGCCAGGCACGACGAGACGCTGTTGATGAAGGCCATCTACGAGTTCCATCCCGACTACGTCGGCTCGAAGGTGTGGTGGGGTGACCCCGAGAGTTCCTTCGGGATGGCCACGATCGAGGGTGGTGACGTTCTGGTGCCGGGCAACGGCGTCGCCATCATCGGCATGAGCGAGCGCACCTCGCGTCAGGCCATCACGCAGGTCGCCGCGAAGCTGTTCGCTGAGGGAGCCGTGGAGAAGGTGATCGTCGCCGGCATGCCCAAACTGCGCGCCGCGATGCATCTCGACACGGTGTTCACGTTCGCCGACCGCGACGTGGTGACGATCTATCCCGAGATCGTGGACAACATGCAGACCTTCACGCTGCTGCCCAGCGATAGGACCCCCGGTGTCGAGGTCGTGGTGGAGACCAAACCCTTCGTCGAGGTGGTTGCCGCGGCCCTGGGGCTCGGTGCGCTGCGGGTGGTGGAGACGGGCGGTACCGCGTATGACTCGGAGCGCCAGCAGTGGGACAGCGGTAACAACCTCGTCGCGGTAGAGCCTGGCGTGGTGTTCGCCTATGACCGCAACACCCACACCAATTCCCTGCTGCGCAAGGCGGGTATCGAGGTCATCACCATCGTCGGAGCCGAGCTGGGCCGCGGCCGTGGCGGCGGGCACTGCATGACCTGCCCGATCACCCGCGACCCGGTCGACTACTAACCCCTCGGCCTCGTTGGGCCTTTCTAGAACACGTTTCAATTCGGCTGCTAGCCTGGGCCCGGGCTGACGAAAGGACTGGCAATGGCGGCAGCGAACGGACCCCTCGAGGGACGCGTGGCATTCATCACGGGCGCTGCCCGTGGACAGGGGCGGGCGCACGCCGTGCGGCTGGCCAGCGAGGGCGCCGACATCATCGCCATCGATATCTGCGGCCCGGTCTCCGACACCGTCACCTACCCGCCTGCAACATCGGCAGAACTGGCCGAGACCGTCAGCGCCGTCGAGGCGACCGGGCGCAAGGTGCTCGCCCGCGAGGTGGACATCCGTGACCTCGCGGCTCAGCAGAAGGTCGTCGCCGACGGCATCGAGCAGTTCGGCAGGCTCGACATCGTGGTGGCCAACGCGGGCATCCTCAGCTGGGGCCGCATGTTCGAGATGTCCGAGGAGCAGTGGGACAGCGTCATCGACGTCAACCTGAACGGGACGTGGCGCACCATCCGTGCCGCGGTCCCCGCGATGATCGAGGCGGGCAACGGCGGCTCCATCATCATCGTGAGCTCGTCGGCCGGAACGAAGGCCACACCGGGCAACGGGCACTACTCGGCGTCCAAACACGGCCTTGTCGCGATCACCAATGCCTTGGCGATCGAGGTGGGCGAGTTCGGAATCCGGGTCAACTCCATTCACCCGTACTCGATCGGAACCCCGATGGTCGAGCCGGAGGCGATGATGGAGGTCTTCACCAAGTACCCGCAGTTCCTGCACAGCTTCTCCCCGATGCCCTACAAGCCCATCAACCACGAGGGCAAGAAGGGCCTGCAGGAATTCATGACGCCCGAAGAGGTTTCGGATGTCGTGTCCTGGCTGGCCGGCGACGGATCCGCGACGATATCGGGGTCCCAGATCGCGATCGATCGCGGCACCGCGAAGTACTGACGGCCCTGACAACCTAAGCGCTGAGCGAACGGAGTTCCGTTCGGCGACCCGTCGTGGGTAGGTTCGCGACATGACCTTCGCCCAGCCCTTCGGCTACACCCTCGACGGCCTTGAGTTCGACGGAGTGCTGGTGTCGGGCGAGCGTCCCGACGCGACAGCCACCGTCCTGGTGTTCCACGGTATGGAGGGCCGCAGCGACGCGCAGCTGGAGTTCTGTACTCGGTTGGCGGCGTTGGGTTATCGGGCCGTCGCCGTCGACGTGTTCGGACGTGACGTCACAGCGGCCGGTCCCGACGCATGTGCAGCTGCGATGGACGGGTTCCTCAAGGACCGGAAAGCCCTGCGGGAACGGATCATCGGCGTCGTCGATGCGATCCGTGACCTGCCCGACGTCGACAGTGATGCGCTGGCGGCCATCGGGTTCTGCTTCGGCGGTCTGTGTGTCCTCGACGCGGCACGCCACGGGGTGGGGCTGAGGGCCATCGGCGCATTTCACGGCCTGCTCACACCGCTGCCGGAGGCGCCCGAGGCGCCCATCGACACCAAGGTGGCGGTCTACCACGGCTGGGATGACCCCCTCGCGCCGCCATCCGACGTGCTCGCGCTCGCGGCCGAACTGACCGAGCGTCGCGCCGACTGGCAGTTGCACGCCTACGGACACGCGCTGCACGCCTTCATGGCGACGTTCGCCAATGCGCCCGAACGAGGCATCCAGTACGACGAGACCACGGCCCGGCGGGCGTGGAGCGATCTCGTCGACCACTTGGCGGA
Source organism: Mycobacterium sp. IDUB_39 (assembly GCF_055419205.1). Classification (NCBI taxonomy): domain Bacteria; kingdom Bacillati; phylum Actinomycetota; class Actinomycetes; order Mycobacteriales; family Mycobacteriaceae; genus Mycobacterium; species Mycobacterium sp. IDUB_39. Next base: position 251,544 of record NZ_JBVAXF010000001.1, on the reverse strand, counting down.
GACCTTCGGGAACTAGCTCGGTAGCACCAGCACCGGCACCGGACTGTGCCGCACGATCTTGGTGCCCTTCGAACCGAGGAACACTCGCGCGATCGCGCCCTGCGGCGATGTGCCCAGCGCCAGCAGTTCGCCGTCGAGCCACTCGGCGGCGTCGAGAGCCTGATCCCAACCATTGCCGGTGACGACCTGCAACTCGACGTCGTCACTCACGACTCCGTCAGACCTCAACTTGGCCAACGCCTCTCGCGCCTGCGATGCCCACGATGCCAAAAGGGTGTCCTCGGCGTGCAGACCGACCGACGGTGGGTACATCGTGCGACCACGGACCGCGAATGTGATGACGCGCATCGGCACCGACAGCGACGCCGCGAACGCCGCGACCCGCTCCACGACGTGGCGAGACTCCGGTGTACCGGGATAGGCGCAGGTGATTCGGGTCAGACCGTGTGTCTTCGCGCCGCGATAACCGCGCGGGCTGATCGCCAGCGGAACCGGAGACGAGTGCAGCAGCCGGTCCGCGGTCGAGCCGATGACCACCTGTCCGAGCTGGCCGTCGGCCGCCGACCCCAGCACCAGTGCGTCGGCGTCGAGATCCCGTACGGCATCCAGCAGGCCACCCGAGGCGGACCGGTGGGCGTACTTGTGGAAGCTGACCTCAAGCCCCGCATCCAGCGATGCGATGCACTCGCCGGCCTGGGTGGCCGAGTCGGACGCCAGTCGGTCTGCGTACTCGGCATATTCGGCATCGACGCGCGCCGGAGACGGAGTGGTCCACGGCTTGGGGACGACGGTGACCACGGCCAGCGGCACCTTGCGGGTCCGGGCTGCCTCCACCCCGAGGTGCAGTGCCGAGATTCCCGCCTTGCCGGATAGGTAGCCCACAACGATTGTCATGCGCGATCCACCTTCGCTTCTCGCTGGCCAGTCATGCGCGATCCTTCGGCGGCGTGATGACGTCGACATCGTCGATGCCAGGAGCGGCCGACACGATGACGCCGTCACCGCCGTCGTTGAGGGCGCTGTGATGCCGTCCCCAGAGCAGGTAGAAGGCGATCACCACGGCGACCCAGGCGCCGAACGCGATCCAGGTGTACCAGTGCAGGCTGTACAAGATGTAGCCGCACGCGATGATCGAGAGGATCGGCGTGAGCGGGTACAGCGGCACCTTGAAACCGCGTGGCAGGTCTGGCTCGCGGCGGCGCAGGATGATCACGCCGAGGGACACCACGATGAACGCCGTCAGCGTGCCGATCGACACCATGCCAGCGAGCTTGTCCAGCGGGATGAGGCCGGCCAGGATGCTGACCACGATCGCGACGATGATGGTGTTGTTGACCGGCGTCATCGAGCGAGGATTGACCTTCGCGAACATCGCCGGGAGCAGGCCGTCGCGGCCCATCGCGAACAGGATGCGGGTCTGGCCGTACATCGTCACCAGCGTCACCGAGAAGATCGAGATCACCGCGCCCGCAGCGATTATGGTGCTGGCGGCGATATTTCCCGTGATGTTGTCCAGGATCACGGCCAGCCCCGCACTCTGGCCCTCGAACTCCTTCCACGGCTGCGCGCCGAGCGCGGCGAATGCGACCAGCACGTAGACGCTGGTGACGATGATGAGTGCCGCGATGATGGCGCGGGGCATGGTGCGCTGTGGGTCCTTGACCTCGTCACCGGCGGTGGACACGGCGTCCAGGCCGATGTAGGAGAAGAAGATCGTGCCGGCCGCAAGTCCGACGGCTGCGGTACCCATCGGGGCGAAGTCGGCGAACCGGTCGGTCTGGAACGCGGTGAAGGCGATCACCGCGAACATGGCCAGGACACCCAGCTTGATGATGACCATGACGGTGTTGGCCCTGGCCGACTCCGACGCACCGCGGATGAGCAACAGCATGCACATCACGACCAGGATGATCGCGGGAAGATTGATCACGCCGGGATCGGCATCCCACGGTGCGGCGGTGATCGCCTGCGGCAGACTCAATCCGAAGATGTTCTCCAGCAGCTTGTTCAGGTACTGACTCCAGCCCACCGCCACCGCGGCGGTCGACACCCCGTACTCGAGCAGCAGGCATGCGGCGACGCCCATGGCGACCAGTTCGCCCAGCGTGGTGTAGGCATATGAGTACGTCGACCCCGAAACTGGTACCGCGGAGGCCATTTCGGCGTAACAGATTGCGGCCAGCCCAGCTGCCAAGCCCGCGAGCAGGAACGACAGGATCACGGCCGGACCCGCTTCGGGAACGGCCTCGGACAGCACGAAGAAGATACCCGTGCCGACCGTGGCACCGACACCGAACATGGTCAGTTGGAACACGCCGATGGTGCGTTTGAGGTGGTCGTCGGCGCCGTGGGCGACGGGCGCACCGATGACGGGCCGACGCCGGAGCATCTGCGTGGTTAGGCTCACCGTGGGTCGTGTCATGGTGCCTCCAGTCGAGGGTCAGTGCAGAGTGGTGTTCGCGCGGGCGTCGGCCAGCGCGGCCGCGAACTGGTCAACGGCCCAGCAGATCTCCTCCTCCGTGATCACGAGCGGCGGAGCGAAGCGCAACGTGGAGCCGTGGGTGTCCTTGACGAGAACACGGCGCTGAGCCAAGCGGAGGGTGATCTCCTTGCCCGAGCCGATGCTCGGGTCCACGTCGACACCCGCCCACAGGCCGAGGCCCCGCACGGCCAGCACGCCGTGACCGATCAGCGCGCGCAGTCGCCCATGTAGGACGCCACCGAGTTCTGCGGAGCGGGTTTGGTATTCGCCCCGACCCAGCATCGAGACCACCGTGGCACCGATCGCGGCCGCCAGTGGATTGCCGCCGAAGGTGGAGCCGTGTTCCCCGGGGTGCAGGACGCCGAGCACATCGCGGTCGGCGACGACGGCTGACAACGGGACCACGCCACCGCCGAGCGCCTTGCCGAGCAGATAGACGTCGGGGACCACGCCCCAGTGCTCGCAGGCGAAGGTGCGCCCGGTCCGGGCCAGACCCGCCTGGATCTCGTCGGCGATCATCAGGACGTTGTGCGCGGTGCACAGCGCGCGAACCCTCGGCAGGTAGTCGTCGGGGGGCACGATGATGCCCGCCTCGCCCTGGATGGGCTCGATCAGCACGGCCACGGTGTTCTCGTCGATGGCGGCGGCCAGCGCATCGGCGTGGGGATCGTCGGGGCCGAAGGGCACAGAGCGGAAACCCGGCGTGTACGGACCGAAACCACGCCGGGCGGTGTCGTCGTCGGAGAAGCTGATGATCGTCGTCGTGCGGCCGTGGAAGTTGTTGCGCGCCACAATGATATTGGACTGGTTGGCGGGTACGCCCTTGACGTCGGTGCCCCATTTCCTGGCGACCTTGATGCCGCTCTCCACGGCCTCGGCGCCGCTGTTCATCGGCAGCACCATGCCCTTGCCGCACAGTTGCGCAAGGGCGGCGCAGAACGGTCCGAGTCTGTCGGAGTGGAACGCCCGGCTGACCAGCGTGACGGTGTCGAGCTGGTGGTGTGCGGTCGCGATGATCTCGGGATTGCGGTGCCCGAAGTTGACCGCGGAGTACGCCGCCAGACAGTCCAGATACCGCTGGCCCTCGACGTCGGTGATCCACACACCCTCGGCAGAGGCGGCGACGACCGGAAGCGGGGAGTAGTTGTGCGCGGCGTACTGATCGTCCACCGCGATCGCCGCCGCGGTGACCGATCCGGTCCGAGGGGCCGCTGCGGTCATCATGTCCTCAAGGATGGTCACGGATACACCTCCAGGGTGCAGCATTTGACAGATCCGCCGCCCTTGAGGAGTTCGGCCAGATCCACGCCGATGGGCTCGAACCCGGCATCGTCGAGCTGTTTGGCAAAGCCGGTGGCAGCGGCCGGATGCACGACGTGCAATCCGTCCGACACGGCGTTGAGCCCCAACACATAGGCATCGGCCGTGGCGACCTGGATGGCGTCGGGGAACAAGTCCTGCAGCAGGGCGCGCGCCTCCTCGCTGAAGGCGGGCGGGTAGTAGGCGATGGTGTCGTCGTCGAGGACTGCGAGCGCGGTGTCGAGGTGATAGAACCGCGGATCGATCAGCTCGAGGCTGACAACGGGCATTCCCAGGATGGCGGCCACCTCGTCGTGTGCGCGCCGATCCGTCCTAAATCCGTGGCCCGCCAACACCATTGAGCCGATGACCAGCAGGTCGCCCTGGCCCTCGTTGGTGTGTTCGGTAACGGCGGTCTCGAAGCCGTGGTCAGTCATCCACTGTCCGTATGCGACTGCCTCATCGGCGCGTTGCGGGTAGGCGAAACGCGCGACGACGGCAGCGCCGTTCACGATCAGGCCGCCGTTGGCGGCGTACACCATGTCGGGTAGGCCGGCGACCGGATCAACCAGTTCGACGGTGTGCCCCAGCGAGACGTAGGTCTGGTGCAGCGCCTGCCACTGGCGAACCGCGAGGTCGGCGTCGGCGGGTGTCGACGTGTCCATCCAGGGATTGATTGCGTACTCCACGGCGAAGTGTGTCGGAGCCGTCATGACGTAGTGGCGCAGCCGCGGACTGCGGGATCGCGGCGTCACCGCAGCCACCGACGCCGCGATATGTGAGATCGTCATGAAATAGACGATATGGAGCGCTGATCTCGCAATCAATCACCACTCATTGCGTATTGGGTAGCGATCTATTGTGTCAAGCGTAGGATTGTGAAGCTTTGTTGCGTGGAGCGGGAAGGGGCTGTCTCATGGACCGTCTGGACGAGACCGACGAGGCAATCCTGGCCGAGTTGGCCGAGCACGCCCGTGCCACCTTCGCCGAGATCGGGCAGCGCGTGAACCTGTCCGCACCCGCGGTCAAGAGGCGTGTCGACCGCATGCTCGACAGTGGTGTCATTCGTGGATTCACGACCCTCGTGGACCGCAATGCCATCGGGTGGACCACCGAGGCCTATGTGCAGGTCTACTGTCACGGCACGATCGCCCCTGACGAGTTGCGGCGGGCCTGGGTCGATATCCCCGAAGTGGTCAGTGCCGCCACCGTGACGGGCACGTCCGACGCCATCCTGCACGTGCTGGCGCGGGACATGCGTCACCTGGAGGAGGCGCTGGAGCGCATTCGCGCCAGTGCCGACATCGAGCGCAGTGAGAGCATCGTCGTGCTGTCCAACATCATCGAGCGAACCCGTCCCTGAAGCCCTGTCCGGGTTGGGGTGACTTACCGCATTGTCGGTGCATCGTGTAAGAAAGCCCACGTGACTACTAGTGGAGGCATCGTCATCGTCGGTGGTGGACTTGCCGCGTCGCGCACCGCCGAGCAACTGCGTCGTGCCGAGTACAGCGGACCCATCACCATCGTCAGCGATGAGGAGCATCTGCCATACGATCGGCCGCCACTGTCGAAGGAAGTGCTGCGGGCGGAGACCGATGACGTCCTGCTCAAACCCGCAGAGTTCTATGACGAGAACAACATCACGCTGATGCTGGGCTCCGGGGCGAGCGCGCTGGACACTGCTGCGCAGACCGTGACCCTGGCTAACGGCGAGACGGTGGCCTACGAGGAACTCGTCATCGCGACAGGCCTGGTGCCCAAACGCATTCCGTCGCTGCCCGACCTCGAGGGTGTCCGCGTGCTGCGCACTCTTGGCGAGAGCATCGCGCTGCGTGAGCACGCCGGCTCGGTGAAGCGCGCCGTGATCATCGGGGCCGGTTTCATCGGCTGCGAGGTTGCGGCAAGCCTGCGCAAGCTCGGCGCCGAGGTGACGATTGTGGAACCGCAGCCTGCCCCGCTGGCCTCGGTGCTCGGTACCCAGATCGGCGAGCTGGTGGCCCGGCTGCACCGCGCCGAGGGTGTTGATGTGCGCTGTGGAGTCGGTGTCTCGGGTGTCAGTGGCACCGGCCACGTCGAGAAGGTGCAGCTGTCGGATGGCACCGAGCTCGACGCCGACGTCGTCGTGATCGGCATCGGTTCGCGTCCGTCCACCGACTGGCTCGAGGGCAGCGGTGTCGCCGTCGACAACGGCGTGATCTGCGACGCCGCGGGCCGAACCTCAGCGCCGAAGGTGTGGGCGATCGGTGATGTGGCGTCCTGGCAGGATGCCTTGGGGCACCAAGTGCGCGTTGAGCATTGGAGCAACGTCGCCGAACAGGCCCGCGTGATCGTGCCTGCGCTGCTTGGTGCCGAAGCGACCACGTCCGCGGTCGTGGTGCCCTACTTCTGGAGTGATCAGTACGACGTCAAGATCCAGTGCCTGGGCGAGCCCGAGGCCGACGATATCGTGCACATCGTCGAGGATGACGGCCGCAAGTTCCTGGCCTTCTACGAGCGCGATGGTGTCGTGGTGGGCGTCGTCGGCGGCGGTATGCCGGGCAAGGTGATGAAAACGCGCGCCAAGATCGCCAACGGTGCGCCCATCGCCGACGTCCTGCCTACCCCCTCCTGATCCTGACGCGATTTCGGCGCGGTTTCATTCGCTGAGCGACGGAAAACGCGCCGAAATCGCTAGAACTGGCCGAGGTAGAAGCGGGTGCCCTGGTCGTCGGTGCACAGCGCCGAGAGGCCGTAGGACTGCCGTGACGGCTCGTCGATGACGGTGCCGCCGGCCTCGCGGACCCTGCCGACGGCCTCATCGACATCGTCGACGGTCCACATCGGCACCGTAACGCTGCGGTCGCTACCGCCTGCCACGCCGGCCATCGGGTGCGTGCCCGATATGCCCCAGCCGTCGTCCACCCGGCCCAGCTCGAACGACCAGAACAGCATCCGGCTGTAGAAGGCCTTGAATGCCGATGCGTCGGGCACCTCGTAGGTGATGTACGAGAGTTCGCCTGGCCCAGCGCCGTTGAGGTCGGGCCGAGCTTGGCCGGGGGTGGGCTGGTACACCGCGAACGGTGCGCCGGCGGGGTCGGTCGCGTCCACGACGGTGCCGAAGTCGAACTCCTGTGGCTGCCCGACCCGGCCCCCGCCATCGCGGATCGACTGCAGGGCGCCGTCGAGGTCGGTGACCGCGTAGCAGCAGAACATCGTCGGCGCACCGGGCACCGAGAACAGCCCGATGTGCTCGCGGGTGTTGGTCACCCGGTGGCTGGTCGGGTCATACCTCCACCCGAGGACGTGGCCGTAGAACTCGGCGGCCCTCTCTGCGTCAGGCGTCCACACCGATACGTAACCCACGTCGCCGTGCTGGATACCGACGGCGGCGCCCGTCATCGGGCCGCTCAACATCCACCGGTGGCCGAACGGGTCGACGATGGTGGCGTTGCGCGATCCATGCGCCTCGTGGGCGTCCTGGTGTACGACGGCGCCACGGTCACGGGCGCGTTCCAGCGCAGCATCGGTGTCGGTGACCGCGAGCATCAGGCTCACCGAGGCCGCCTGTGGGGCGGGTGCCCGCAGGCCCAGTTCGGGGTACTCGTCGGCGAGGTAGAGCACGCCACCGGCCAGCGCCAGTTCGGCGTGCCCGATCCGGCCGTCCTCCATCACGATCGGATCGCCTATCAGCGAGGCCCCGAGCGCATCGAGGTACCAGGCGATCGCCGCGCGGGCGTCCGCGACGGCGAGGTAGGGAAGGGCGGCCGAGCGCGGAACGGTGGCGGTGGTGGCGACGGTGTCGTTCAGTTCGGCGATGGCGGTATCGGTGCCACTCATGGCAACATCTCCTGTTCGATTCGGTAGTGACAGAGCCGATTCCAGACGCGCGCGCAGTCGAGCGGCGAATTCGGGATCGGGCGGGACCGGGTGGTCGGCGCCGCGCAGGACAGTCAGCGGATCGTGGCTGTTGTACTGGCTCATCACGCCCCTCCCTCCGGCTCTGGGTATTGATTTCTGAATGCGCGACGGGCGCGCACCAACAGCGCCTCCGTGGCGTGCACCGTGCGTCCGATCAACTCCGCGCATTCGGGCACCGGACGGTCGTCCATGTAGCGCAACGCGAGCACCGTCCGGTGGTGTTCGGGTAACCGGGCGAGCACGCTCTCGGCGACTATCCGGTCGAGTTCGGCGTCCCAGTCATCCGTCGGTGCCACGGGTTCGGGCAACTCGGCGACTGGAATGCTGAACCGGTCGTGCCTGCGCCGGTAGTGGTCGGCCAGTTTGTGGCGTGCCACCCCGATCAGCCAGGGCACGGTGATCGACGGTGGCTCGTCCTTGCGGGCGGCGTCCATGGCCGCAAGGAATGTCTCGGAGGTCAGGTCCTCGGCCGTCGCACGGTCACTGCAGCGCCGGACGAAGTAGCCGTACACCGACGGCAGGGCCTCGTCGTACAGCGCCAACAGGACCCGCGGGGCGCCCGGGGGATCCGATTCGTCGCTCACACCCTCATCGTCGCCGTTGGAGGGTCAACTCCGACGGCCCAAATCAAGATTTCTTCGATTCCAGGTTTCCCAGGCCCGCACTGATGGTGTCGAAGGCGGCGCAGAGGGCGCCCGGCAGCGACGCGGTCTCATCGGCCAGCCAGTGCCCGTAGGCCGACAGCGCGACGCCGAGCATGGTCCAGGCCACGGTCTGGGGCACCAGGTCGCCCGCGCCCTGGCCGAGGCGGCCTGCGACGAAGGCGGCGATGACGGCGCGCCAACCCGCGTACATCGTCATCGAGTGCGCCTGAAGGGCGTCCGTCTCGAGGATCACCCGCATACGTTGGCGGTGCCGTGCCGTCTCGGCGACATCGAAGCTGTTGAACGCCAACAACGTCGAGCGCAGGGCCTCGCGGACGGGCACCCCTTCCGGTACCGCGTTGAGCAGGTCGCGCATGTGGTCGAGATGGGCGTCGAAGTCGCCCCATGGGATGGCGCTCTTCGACGGGTAGTAGCGGAAGAGCGAGCGGCGGGCGATACCCGCGGCGTGGGCTACGTCGTCGACGCTGACCTCGTCGAACCCCCGGGTGGCGAACAGTTCGAGCGCGACGGCGCTGATGTGGTCCTGGGTGGTCGAACGCCGGCGTCCGACGCGCGGCGCGACGTCTCCCGCGGCAGGGGCGTTTCGGCCGGTCTCTCGACCGGAGTCAGATTTCATCGGGCCACCCCTTCCGTTTCGGCACTCGATGCCATATTCTTGCGACCTCGGTCACAATTGTCGAGACCCACGACACGAAAGGCGGAATCCCATGGAGCCGAATCAGCACGCAGAGGTTGCCGAAGAACTCGTCACCGAGAGCTTGGTCGAAGAGGTTTCGATCGACGGTATGTGCGGGGTCTACTGACGATGTCGGCGCCTCTGTCCTCGGAGTCGGTGGACGCCGCCCCGGGGGCGGCGGCGTTCGATCCCGATCTCGGCTGGCGGCTGCACCACCAGGTGGCGGTGCGGCCCGAGCCATTCGGTGCTCTGCTCTATCACTTTGGCACCCGCAAGCTTTCGTTTCTCAAGAATCGAAAGATCGTCGAAGTGGTCAACTCGCTGAGTGATCACAGCGATGCCAGGTCCGCACTGCGGGCCGCGGGTATCACCGACGATCTACAGGCGCCCTATCTGCACGCCCTGAGGGTGCTGGTCGCATCCAAGATGCTCGTCTGCAAGGAGACCCCATGACCTCGGTTGAAACGGCGCCCGCGCCGGTGGTTGAAACGGCGCCCGCGCCAACGGCGCCTGCCCAGCCCGTCGGGCGGCTCGTCGACCAGTTCGAGCTCGGCCTCGACGCCCCCATCTGCCTGACCTGGGAACTCACCTACGCCTGCAACCTGTCCTGCGTGCACTGTCTGTCGGCCTCCGGCAAGCGCGATCCGCGCGAGCTGTCGACGCAGCAGTGCAAGGACATCATCGACGAGCTCGAGCGCATGCAGGTGTTCTACGTCAACATCGGTGGTGGCGAACCCACTGTGCGACCCGACTTCTGGGAGTTGGTGGACTACGCCACCGCCCACCACGTCGGAGTGAAGTTCTCCACGAACGGCGTGCGGATCACACCCGAGGTGGCGGCCAAGCTCGCGGCGAGTGACTACGTCGACGTCCAGATCTCGCTCGACGGCGCCACCGCGGAGGTCAACGACGAGGTCCGGGGTCCCGGCTCCTTCGCGATGGCGATCCGCGCGCTGGAGAACCTCGCCGAGGCGGGCTTCAAGGACGCCAAGATCTCGGTTGTCGTGACCCGCCACAACGTGGATCAGCTCGACGACTTCAAGGCGCTGGCCGACCACTATGGCGCCACCCTGCGCATCACGCGGCTGCGGCCGTCGGGCCGCGGCGCCGACGTGTGGGATGAGCTGCACCCGACGCCCGTGCAGCAGGTCCAGCTCTACGACTGGCTGGTCGCCCGCGGTGAGAATGTGCTCACCGGCGACTCGTTCTTCCACCTGTCCGGTTTGGGGGAGCCCGGCGCACTGGCCGGCCTGAACCTGTGCGGAGCCGGCCGGGTGGTGTGCCTTATCGACCCGATCGGTGACGTCTACGCCTGCCCGTTCGCCATTCACGACAAGTTCCTTGCCGGAAACGTGCTGTCCGACGGCGGTTTCGACAGTGTGTGGAAGAACGCGCCACTGTTCCGCGAGCTGCGCGAACCGCAGTCGGCCGGAGCATGCACTGGCTGCGCCCACTATGACGCGTGCCGCGGCGGATGCATGGCCGCCAAGTTCTTCACCGGCCTGCCGCTTGACGGGCCGGATCCCGAATGCGTGCAGGGCTACGGCGAGCCTGCGCTCGCGCTCGAACGGGACAAGCCGAAGCCGAGTGGCGACCACTCGCGTGCCGGGGGCCGAAAGGGGCCCATCCCGCTCAAGCTTCTGACCGTCCCGCCCAAGAAGTTCTGCAACGAAAGTCCCGTCTGACAATGGCCCGCGATACCTGGTTCGAAACCGTCGCCATCGCGCAGGAGCGCGCGAAGAAGCGTCTGCCCAAGTCCGCCTACTCTTCGCTGATCTCGGCGAGTGAGAAGGGCCTGACCGTCGCCGACAATGTCGCGGCATTTGGCGAGTTGGGCTTCGCACCCCACGTGATCGGTGCACACGAGAAGCGTGAACTGTCGACCACCGTTATGGGGCAGGACATTTCGCTGCCGGTGGTAATCTCACCGACCGGGGTGCAGGCGGTGCATCCCGACGGCGAGGTCGCGGTGGCACGTGCCGCCGCGGCCCGGGGAACCGCGATGGGACTGTCCTCGTTCGCGAGCAAGCCCATCGAGGACGTCATCGCGGTCAACCCCAAACTGTTCTTCCAGGTGTACTGGCTGGGCGACCGTGCGGCGATCGCGGCGCGTGTGGAACGGGCACGTGCCGCCGGTGCGGTCGGCCTCATCGTCACCACCGACTGGAGCTTCAGTCACGGCCGGGACTGGGGCAGCCCGAAGATCCCCGAGCGGATGGACCTCAAGACCATCGTCAAGATGAGTCCCGAGGTGCTCACCAAACCACGCTGGTTCTACCAGTGGGCCAAGACTATGCGTCCACCGGCGCTGTCGGTCCCCAATCAGGGCGCCAAGGGCGAGCCCGGGCCGCCGTTCTTCCAGGCCTACGGCGAGTGGATGGGCACGCCTCCGCCCACGTGGGAGGACATCGCGTGGTTGCGTGAACTGTGGGGCGGACCCTTCATGCTCAAGGGCGTGATTCGCGTGGATGACGCCAAACGCGCTGTCGACGCGGGTGTTTCGGCGATCTCGGTGTCCAACCACGGTGGCAACAACCTGGACAGCACCCCGGCTTCGATCCGGGCGCTGCCGGCCATCGCCGATGCCGTCGGCAAAGACATCGAGGTTTTGCTGGACGGTGGCATCCGCCGCGGCAGCGACGTTGTCAAGGCGTTGGCGCTGGGAGCGCGCGCGGTCATGATCGGCCGCGCCTACCTGTGGGGCCTGGCCGCCGAGGGACAGGCCGGCGTCGAGAACGTGCTCGATGTCCTGCACGGCGGCATCGACTCGGCGTTGCGGGGGCTGGGCAAGGCCTCGGTCCACGATCTGGGCCTCGATGACATCCTGGTGCCCCCCGGCTTCACCCGGGCGCTCGGCGTGCCCGGCACCGGGAGTGTCTGACCTCCTAGTCCGGCGGTGGACCACCGGTGGTGCAGACGTGGCTGACGTGGCTGACGTGATGCTTCGGCGGGTGTTGTGGGAAGAATCGGCAAAGCCAATACTTCTCATACGCCAACAATCGGCGCACACCAGGTGAATTCGGCCTACCATCGGCGGGTGGCATTCCCCAGTGAACTTGGGTCCTCGACGTCGAGGCAAGTCCAGGATCTGTTGCCCGCACTTATCGTCCCCATCGGTGCCACCGAGCAGCACGGTCCACACCTGCCACTGGACACCGACACCCGGATCGCTGTCGCGGTTGCGGAGAACGTTGCTGAGCGGCTCTCCGGCGACTGGGCGCTGGCCCCCGCCGTCAGCTACGGCGCGAGCGGCGAGCACGAGGGCTTCACCGGCACGGTGTCGATCGGCACGGCTGCGCTGGAGTTGCTGCTGATCGAGTTCGGCCGGTCGGCGTGTCACTGGGCTCCGCGGGTGGTCTTCGTCAACGGCCACGGCGGAAACGTCCAGGCGCTGGTTGGCGCGGTCGCTTTGCTGCGCGACGAGGGGCGTGACGTGGGCTGGTGTTCGTGCACCGTCCGCGGCGGCGACGCACATGCCGGCCACACCGAAACGTCTGTATTGCTACATATTTCGCCGGAGGACGTGTGGCTCGATGAGCGGGTGCCTGGGAACAGTGCGCCGCTCTCGGAGTTGCTGCCGAGGATGCGGGACGGCGGTGTCGCTGCGGTGAGTCCCGTCGGCGTACTCGGCGACCCGATGACGGCGACCGCCGACGAGGGAGCGCGTCTGCTGGCCGAGATGGTGGACACCGCGGTCCGCCGGATCGAGGCCTGGGCGCCCGACCGTCGGGGGATGCTGACGTGACCGGCCCTCGGCTGCCCGACGGTTTCGCCGTCCAGGTGGATCGGCGGGTGAAGGTTCTCGGGGAGGGCTCGGCGCTACTCGGCGGCTCACCCACCCGTCTGTTGCGGCTGGCACCTGCCGCGCAGACGATGCTGAGGGGCGGACGTCTCGAGGTTCATGACGCGCAGAGTGCGCAGCTGGCCAGAACGCTGCTGGACGCCACGGTGGCCCATCCACGTCCCGCGAGTGGCCCGTCCCATCGGGATGTCACCGTGGTGATACCGGTGCGGGACAACGACTTAGGGCTCAAACGTCTGCTGATGGCGTTGCGCGGCCTGCGCGTGATCGTGGTCGATGACGGCTCGGTGGTCCCGGTCCAGGTCGCTGACCTGGAGGCCTCGCATTGTGACGTGGCGGTGCTGCGGCATGACGCGAGCAGGGGACCGGGAGCGGCCCGTAACACCGGCCTGCGGGTGTGCGAGACCAGCCTGGTCGCGTTCCTGGACTCCGACGTGGTGCCGCGGCGGGGCTGGCTGGAGGCGTTGTTGGGGCACTTCTGTGACCCCGCGGTGGCGCTTGTCGCCCCACGCATCGTCGCACTGCACGAACCCGACAACATGGTGGCCCGCTACGAGGCGGTGCGCTCGTCGCTGGACCTCGGGCACCGGGAGGCGCCCGTGGTGCCATTCGGTCAGGTGTCCTACGTACCCAGCGCGGCCATCATCTGCCGCCGCCAGGCGCTGACGGAGCTGGACGGCTTCGACGAGACGCTGGAAGCCGGTGAGGACGTCGACCTGTGCTGGCGTCTCATTGAGGCCGGTGCGCGCCTGCGCTACGAGCCCATCGCGCTGGTCGGCCACGATCACCGCACGCAGTTGCGAGAGTGGTTCGTGCGCAAGGCATTCTATGGTTCTTCTGCCGCGCCGCTCTCGGTGCGGCACCCAGGCAAGACGGCGCCGCTGGTGATCTCGGGCTGGACCCTTCTGGTCTGGGTCCTGATGGCGATGGGCTCCGGCATTGGTTACCTCGCCTCCACGGTGGTCGCAGTGCTCACCGGACGCCGCATCGCCAAGTCGCTGAGTTCGGTCGACACCGAGCCCAAGGAGGTCGCGGCCGTCGCGGCCCACGGCCTGTGGGCCGCCGCGCTGCAACTGGCCTCCGCGATCTGTCGGCACTACTGGCCCGTGGCGCTCGTCGTGGCACTGCTTTTCAAACGGTGTCGCCAGGTGGTGCTGGTGGCCGCGATCGTCGACGGGGTGGTCGACTGGGCCACCCGCAACGCCGACGCCGAGGACGAGCACCACCGCGTCGGCCTGCTGTCCTATCTGCTACTCAAGCGGCTCGACGACATCGCGTATGGTCTCGGGTTGTGGACGGGTGTCGTGCGCGAGCGCCACGCGGGCGCACTCAAGCCCCAGATCCGGACCTGAAGCGCCGCCGCCTTGCACGCTGATGTCCTGATTGTCGGTGCGGGCAGTGCTGGCTGCGTTCTGGGGGAACGCCTTTCGGTGGACCCAAGCTGCCGGGTCGTGATGGTCGAGGCCGGTCCCGGCCCGTCCGATCCTCGGGTGATGGCCCAGATCAGCGACGGGCTACGCCTGCCGATCGGTGACGCCAGCTCGGTGGTCCGCCGGTACGAGACGTCGCTCACCTCGGATCCGGAGCGTACGACCGTCATCATGCGTGGGGCAGTCGTGGGCGGCTCGGGTGCGGTCAACGGTGGCTACTTCTGCCGGGGGCTACGCACCGACTTCGACGGTTGGGGATTGCCCGGATGGGCTTGGGACGACGTTCTGCCGCACTTCCTGGCGATCGAGAACGACCTGGACTTCGACGGGCCGCTGCACGGCTCGGACGGTCCGATGGTCATCCGCCGGGTCGCCGAATTCGAGCTTGGTGCAGTCGCTTTCATTGATGCGGCACGCGCGCTCGGCTACGGCTGGATCGATGACCTCAACGGTGCCGCCGCGGGAGCGGTGGGTGTCGGTGCTGTGCCGTTGAACATCGACCGGGGTACCCGGGTTGGGCCCGGCGGCGCATTCCTCGGGCGCGCGGTGGGTCGGGCCAACCTGTCGGTGCTCGACCAAACCCGGGTGGCGCGGATTCGACTGGTCGGGGGCAGGGCGGTCGGTGTTGAGTGCATCGGCCCGGACGGCCCGGTTGAGGTGACAGCCGATCGAATCGTGTTGTCGGCCGGTGCAATCGGTAGTGCCCATCTCCTACAGGTGTCCGGGGTCGGTCCCGCGGCGATGCTGGCGGCCGCAGGCGTGCCGGTCGTCGTGGACCTGCCGGTCGGGACCCGCTGCGTCGATCACCCGGAGTGGGTGCTTCCCGTCGACTGGCCGGCGGCCCCGGGACGCCCGCCGCTGGAGGCGGTGTTGACGACGTCCGACGGCCTGGAGATCCGGCCGTACACGGCGGGCTTCGGTGCCATGACCGGCGGGCCCGACGGCGACTCGGAGGACCGGCCACACCTCGGGGTCACTCTGCTGCGCCCACGGGCGCGCGGCGCGATAACCCTCGTCTCGGCCGACCCGACGGTGCCACCCGTCATCGATCATCGGTACGACAGCGAGCCGGCCGACGTCGCCGCGCTGCGGGCCGGCGCGGACCTGGCGCATGACCTCGCCGGTACGGGATACGAAGCGCGGCAGTCGCACTGGTCGACGTCACAGCATCTGTGCGGATCTGTTCCCATGGGTGCCGACGGTGCACTCGACGCGCGATGCAAGGTGCACGGCGTCGACGGTCTCTGGGTGGTGGACGGTTCGATCATGCCGGACATCACCAGCCGAGGGCCGCACGCCACGATCGTGATGATCGGTCACCGGGCAGCGGAGTTCATCGGAGCCTGATGCGGCGGATGAGTCGCAACTGCTGGTCATCGCGACCGGGCGCCCACAGTCCGACCACCACCGCCCCGATGCCTACCGTGATGGCCAACGCGAGTAACGAGGTGTGCATCGCCTCGACGAACGCCGCCTTGCTCTGATCGGCGAGTTCGGCGCCGCCTGGCCCCATGCGTCTGGCCACCTCGAGTGCCTGGCCCAGCGATCCGACGGCGGCATCGCGGGTCTGTGCGGGAAGCGTCGCCAGTCTCGGTTCGAGCGCGCTGGTGTACTGGGCCGCCAGCAGCGATCCGGCCAGGGCGATGCCTAGGGCGGCGCCAACCTCGCGCGTGGTGTCGTTCACCGTGGATGCGACGCCTTGCTTGTCGTCGGGCACGGTGTTCATGATCGCTGAAGTGGTTGGTGCCGTGAGTAATCCGATGCCGAAGCTCATGACGAGCAGCGGCCAGGCGACGGCCCAGTAGGAGGAGTCCACCTCAACACCGCGCAGCAGCAGGAAGCCGACCGAGATGAGTGACAGACCGGCGAAGACCACCAGGCGAAGCCCGAGGCGGGGTGTTGAACTGCTCGGCTAGATGTGGGTATTCGTGATCGAGTGTGTGTTTTGGCGGGTGTGTGAAGTTGGTTGAGGTGGGCGTGGGCGAAGGTTGTGCGTCCACAGACTGCGTGGCGGTGGTTGCGTGAGGGCCGAATGCCGGTGTCCGCTGGCCGGTTGGGGTCGGGGACGATCTGGGTCGGTGTGCCGGCTTCCGGGGAGGCTGGTTGCACAGTCGTGTACGCGCGGGTGTCTGCGCTTGATCAGCGGTCGGACCTGGATCGGCAGTTCGCACGGCTGAGTGGCAGGGCTTCCTCGAACGGGCATGTGATTGGCGAGGTCGTGACCGAGGTCGGATCGGGACTGAATGGGAGACGGCCGAAGTTGTGGAGGGCCCTGTCAGACCCGTCTGCTTCGGTGGTGCTTGTGGAGCATCGTGACCGGTTGGCACGTTTCGGGGGTGAGTACCTCGAAGCCGCGTTGTCCGCGCAGGGCCGCAGGGTGCTCGTCACCGACCGGGGCGAGCCCGTCGATGATGACATGGTCGAGGTGCTGACCGCGGTGTGCGCGCGCCTAGACGGCCGCGGCGGCGCGCGGAATAGGGCGATGCCAGCGGTGACCGCAACAAAGCGGGCTGAGGTTGTTGTCAGTGGCTAGGTTCGAGATTCCGCAGGGTTGGACGGTGCAGGCGTACCGGTTCGCGTTGGATCCCGCACCAACGCAGTTGCGGGCGTTGGCCTCTCATGCTGGTGCGGCGCGGTTCGCGCATAATCACATGTTGGCGTTGGTGAAGGCGGTTATGGATCAGCGGTCCGCTGAGCGCAGTTACGGCGTCGACGAGGCGCGGTTGACCCCGGTGTTGGGGCGGTCGTTGCCGGCGCTGCGCAAGGTGTGGAATCGGCGCAGTTCGATCACGCCGAACGCTGCGCACAATGCGATGCCGGCCGCGATGCAACCGATCACCAGCGCGTTCGACCACCCTCGGGAGGGAGCCTCGAGAATGCCGAAGACCAGGACGGCGACACCGCCGCCGATCACGACGGCGCCCAGCCACTCCAGGGGCTTGGGTTCGGACTCCTGGATGTCGCGACGGTGAGCGTCAAGACGAACAGCACGGCGCCGGCTGCCGCGAATGCGGCGAATATCGACTGCCAGGGCCAGAAGTGAAGCAGGCCACCAGATCCCAGCATGCCCGCCACAGCGCCGCATCCGGCGTTGCCGGCCCAGATGCCAACTGCCTTGTTACGCTGCTCTTTTGGAAAGGTTGAGGTCAGGATCGACAACCTGGCGGGCATGACGAAGGCCGCGCCCGCGCCGGCCACCCCAACCCGACGAGCAGTGCGCCGCGTCGTCCGTACCGGTCTCTCAGGGCGCCGGCCGGTAGCAGCAGGCACGCCAGCACCAGTGTGTAGCTGTCGACAATCCAGGTGAGTTCGGTCTGGGTCGCCGCGGTGGCCATTGCGATATCGGGCAGTGCGGTGTTCAGCGCAACCATCGACGATATGACGAGCAGGACTGCCTGGCACGCGATGAGCAGTGTCCACGCGCGAAACCTCGTCGACAGACGTGCCAGGGCACGGTCGGTAGGCTGATCGGGCTTGGCGAGTGCCTCAACCATGCGCAACCCTTCCGGAGAGTGCGATATTTTTGGGACTACCCGTCTTGCGCCGAGACTAACAGTCTCGTTTCTTGTGTGGAGGTGACTTGAGGTGACGTCGGTGCGTACCGACCCGAGGCCGGCCCGGTCGAGGGCCCGGCTGTTGGATGCGGCGACGGCGCTTCTGAGCACCGGTGGGCCCAGTGCGGTGACCGTCGATGCCGTGACCCGTGCCTCCAACGTGGCGCGCGCCACGCTGTATCGCCACTTCCCCAGTGGGAACGACCTGCTGGCCGCGGCGTTTCACGCGCTGATCCCGCCCGCGCCGATCCCGCCCGAGGGCGGCTCGGTCCGCGACCGCCTGATCGCAGCGCTGCAGGGTTTCGCCGATCTGGTCGCGGAGGCGCCCATCAGCCTGGCCGCCATGTCATGGCTGGCGCTCGGCGGGGATCTGGAACACACGTGGTGGAGTAGAGACAAGCGGTCGGCCGAGAGCAATGAGGTCGCCACACTGCGCGAGCGGGTGGCCGAGCAGTACGCGGCGCCCTTCGACGCGGTCTTCGACAGCGCTGAGGCGATCGAGATGCTGGGCGAGATCGACAGGATGCGCGCGGTGGCACTGCTGCTCGGACCGATCGTGCTGGGCAAGCTCAGCACCATGGCCGACTTCGACTACCGCGAGGTCGCGGTGGTCGCCGTCGACGGCTTCCTCGCGACGCACGCGAGGGCCGGCGAAACTACTTGAACGAGTAGCGAATCGGCAGGTGCTTGAGGCCGCCCACGAACGTCGTCGCGCTCAGTTCGGGCTTACCCGCCAGCTCGACGGTGTCCAGGCGGCTGAGCAACTCGGTGAACAGGCTGCTCATCTCCATGCGGGCCAGGGCGGCACCCAGGCAGAAGTGGATGCCGTAACCGAAGGCCACGTGCTTGTTGGGGTCGCGTCCAACGTCGAAGCGGAACGGATCGGTGAACACCTCCTCATCGCGGTTGCCTGACACGTAGGCCAGGTACACCGAGTCGCCCTTGGCGATGTCGACGCCGCGAATGGTGGTGTCCGCGGTGGCGGTGCGCATGAACTCCTTGACGGGGGTGGACCAGCGAATCATCTCCTCGACTGCGGTTCCCATCAGGCTGGGATCGCTGCGCAGCCGGTCCAGTTCGCCGGGGTTCTCGATCAGCGCGAGCAGACCGCCCGAGATCGCGTCCTTCGTGGTGTCGTGTCCGGCGCTGGCGACGATGACGTAGTACGACGCGGTGTCCACGTCCGAGAGCGGTTCGCCGTCGATGCGTCCGTTCGCGATTGCCGAGGCGAGATCGTCGGTGGGCTGCTCGCGGCGCGACGCGGTCAACTTGGCGAAGTAGGTGAAGAAGTCGAGCAGTACCGCCAGCTGATCCTCGAGCGATCCGCCGTCGCGTTTGTACTCGTCGTCGTCGCCGCCGAACATCTCCTGCGTCAGCATGTGCATGCGGCCGAAGTCGGACTCCGGCAGGCCCAGCAGCGACATGATCACGTAGAGCGGGAAGTCGATCGCGATATCGGTGACGAAATCGCATTCACCGCCGAGGTCGGCCATCTTGTCGACGTAGCGCTTGGCAAGTTCATCGACGCGCACCTTGAGGTCGCGCATCGCCTTGGGTCGGAACCAGTCGGCGCCGATGGCGCGCACTTTGCGGTGGTGCGGGTCGTCCATGTGGATGAGCGTGCGCAGGCCCATGCCTGCCTCGAGCTGCTGCTTGGCCAGATCGTCGGCGGCAGCGGTGGCCAGCAGCGGGCGTGGCTCGCTGATGAAGAGTTCGTTGGCGCGCTCGACGGCCATGATGTCGGCGTGCTTGGTGATCGCCCAGAACGGCCGATATGGCCGATTGTCCACCCACGCAACGGGATTGTTCGCCCGAAGATGAGTCAGCGCAGCGTGCAACCGCTCGTCGTCGGCGTACGCCGATGGGTCGGCCAAGACCTTCGCGGCATCGTCCATCGTGGGGGTGCTCATGCCGACTCCTCGCTCGCGGAATGGGGGATTTGACGGGTGTCAAGGAATTCTATGTTCATAGGCGGGCGGCGAAGGCGGGATTGCCCGGATCGGCACGAGTAGGCTCGGCGGACGTGGCGCCCGCAACGATTCGGCGAATCAGTCGAGGAGCTGTCGCGCTGCTCGCCGCCGGTTTCCTGAGCATCGGGTGCGGGCATTCCGCCGTCCCGGCGCACGACGCCGCCCCGTCGCAGGCCCCGACCGACCCCGCACTGGTGCAGACCACCACCGGTGCGCTGCGCGGCGTCGTCGCACCGGATCACCGGTTGTTCGCCGGAGTGCCGTACGCCGCGCCACCCGTTGGCAAGCTGAGGTGGCAACCACCCGCGCCCGCGCAGCCCTGGCCGGGCGTACGGGACGCGACGCGAGTGGGTCCGCGCTGCCTGCAGGACGTCAGCGAGGACCTCGAACACGGCAGGGGCACCGATGAGGACTGTCTGATGTTGAACGTGTGGACGCCACCGGTGTCCGAACAGCAGTCTGCTCGGCCCGTGATGGTGTGGATCCACGGTGGGGCGTTCATCAACGGCAGCGGCGGAATCTATGACTCGCGCTGGCTGGCCTCGCGCGGTGACGTGCTGGTGGTCACCCTCAACTACCGCCTGGGCACGATGGGCTTCCTCGCGCATCCCGCACTGGGGCCGGCCGGCGCAGTCGGCAACTACGGGCTGTCCGACCAACAGGCCGCGCTGCGCTGGGTGCGCGACAACATCTCCGCTTTCGGGGGCGACCCGGAACGCGTCACCATCGCGGGTGAGTCGGCGGGCGGCATGGCGGTGTGCGACCACCTCGTGGCGCCGGAATCGCAGGGCCTGTTTCGCGCCGCGATAATCCAGAGTGCCCCATGCCAGGCGCAGGTCGGCCTGGCTGAGGCGGAGCGCATCAGCCTCGACTACGCGCGCGATGTCGGCTGTCCGGATCCGGCGACCGCGGCCGACTGCCTGCGCCGACTGCCGGTGGAGGCACTGCGAGAACCGGTGCGGTACTACCGACTCGGTGACGAGGGGATCAGCGGTCCGGTGACGGGAACCGCGGTGCTACCGGTGGATCCAATGACTGCGTTCGCCAAGGGGCAGGCAGCACGCGTGCCCGTCGCGATCGGCAGCAACCGCGACGAATTCACCCTGTTCATGGCGTTGGAGTACCTCCGTGGCCGTGAACTCGTTGCGGCCGGTTACCCGAAGGCGCTGGCCGACGCGTTCGGTGCTGACGCCACCGCGGTTGCCGGCCACTACCCACTGGACGGCTACGACGGCAGTGCGCCGCTGGCCTATTCGGCTGCCGTGACGGATTCGATGTTCGCCTGCATCGACGACCGCATCGCCCAGGAGATCGGACGCACGGGCCCCGTCTACGCCTACGAGTTCACCGATCGGCAGGCGCCCGCTCCGGATCCGTTGCGCACCTTGCCCTTCCCCGTCGGGGCAAGTCACTCCCTGGAGCTGCGCTACCTGTTTGACGTGGGCGGCGCGCCGCCGCTGAATCCGGCCCAGCAGGAACTGTCGAACCAGATGATCGACTACTGGAGCAATTTCGTCCGCACGGGCGACCCGGCAGTTGCCGGTGCGCCCGAGTGGCCGGAACTCGGGCACGACCCGGCCGCGGGAAATCGGTTGTCATTGCACCCCGATGGGGTCAGTGTGGTCACTGACTTCGACCAGATCCACCAGTGCCCGTTCTGGGCGAGCCTGAAGAGGTGATCCGCAGTGCCGACTCCTGATGCCGCGATCTTCGCCGAGGAGTGGGTGCGTGCGTGGAACGCGCATGACGTGGAGGCGATTCTCGCGCACTTTCACGACGACGTGGAGTTCACGTCACCGGTCGCGGCGCGCTTCCTGCCCGAGACCGGGGGAGTGGTGCGCGGTAAGCCCGCGCTGCGGGACTACTGGGTGCACGCGCTGGGGCTGCTGCCGGATCTGCACTTCGAGGTGATCGCCGTGTACCGCGGTGAGTCGGTGCTGGTGATCAACTACCGCAATCAACGCGGGCAGCTCGTCAACGAAGTGCTCCGGTTCGACGGCGACTTTGTCCGCGAGGGTCACGGCACCTACCTCGAGTAGCGATTCGCCAGTTAGGCGCATTGTTCCTCGACGGGCAGGTCGGCATGGTTTGTCGAACGTGGCTTCTTTTGCTGCACAGCTCGCTCCTAGCCTGCGCACGAGGCAACCATAGACAAGCTATCTACCGTCGAGGCGTCGGGCTAGACCGGAGTACAGCTCCGGACTGAGGAGTAAGGCAATGGACCTGAAGAATGCTGTCGCGGGAGTTTCTCTCGCAGGCGGTCTAGGGCTGGCCCTGATGGGGTTCGGTTCAGGAATTGCATACGCGGCGCCGGGGGGCGGCGGTGGTGGTTGCATGCCACCGCAGTGCGTAGGAGGACCGGGATCGGGTGAGTCCCACGGGGGTCCGCAAGGGCCAGGTGGCCCTGGTGTCGGCCGTGGTCCCGGTGGTCCCGGCGATTTCCGTGGACCTGGCGGACCAGGTGACTTCCGGGGGCCGCGGCCTCCTGACGCCTTCGGCGGCTTTCGTGGTGCGCCGTGGGGTGATGGGGCGGCGCCGTGGGGCTGGGGGGCGCCACCGCGGGCAGGGTGGAATGGGCCGCTGCCGCCGCCGGGCGGAGCATGGAATCAAGGGCCGATCAACTACTGGGGATACAACGAGCAGCCGATATGGGATCCGGGCCAAAACGGCTGGGGCTTCTACTTCTTCGGAATCTGGATCCCGCTGTAGCTAACCCGCCCCAGCGGCGGATCAACGAAACGCCCGAGTTTCAGGCCGGTGTCACCCACGCGGTGATCTCGGCGTGCACGACCTCGCAGCCACTGCGGTCGGTGACGCTCACCGGCACGACGAGGTCGGTGCCCTCGGTGATGGACGCGAAATCGGGCGCCTCGATGCGTGCGGTGGCGCGCAGCGATGTCGTGGCCTTGGCCAGGTACTGCACATTCATCGCCTTCGGAATCCACCGATGACTGGTCGGCACCGTGGCCTCCATGAGCATCCCCATTGCCATCTCAGCGGCGTTGCAGGAGGCGATGGCATGCACGGTGTGCAGATGGTTGTGGACGTAGAACCACTTCGGCACGTCGACCTGCGCCAGGCCGGGTTCCATGCGTCGCACGTGGGGGAGCACCGATGCGAAGTACGGCACGCGGGCCATCGCCGCGAGTGAGAAGAGCCTGCTGCCCGCGGGCAGCCCGTCCAGGCGTTGCCACATGCGATAGGTCGTGGTCGGGGAGGGCGCGGTCGGAGAGGTCACAGCAGCCGATCTTACTCACCAGTAAGATCGCGCCCGCTGGGCTGCTTGAGGCCGGAGGCCACGACGAGCGCCGCCCGTGGGTCGCGCGCCGCGTTGAGCAGGAAGATGCCCAGCGTCGCGTAGATGCCGACGATCATCATGAAATACATCGATTGGTGAGGGGCGCCCGCGTGCCATGCCCACCCCGACGGCCACACCACGGCCAGTGGATAGAGCAGAAGAGCGACCACGCCGAAAACCACTAGCGCGGCCTGAGGAAGTCTGTAGGCCGATGGCATCTCGTCCCCCCGGATGTGAGCCTGCGTCGATTTTATTGCTGCTGAGCACCGCTCGGGGGTCCCCAGCAGGAATTCTCCCCACCTGCGGCGCCATATCTTACTTTTTAGTAAGATATAACCGCCTCGTAGGGCTCGGGCAGGCCGATTGACCATGGCGTATCCCGTTACGCCCGCAATTTGGAGGACACCCGAATCTGAGGCATACTGTTCGGGTTGCCCTGAGCCAGGTTCGCCTGGCCGGGCATACGACCGGCGCCTTCACGGGCGCATCCGGTTCCAACCTCGATCGCGACGGTTTTCTCAACGCGGACGAGTGTGCGTGAGGGCGACACACCCGAGCGCGGGGGTCGGTGAACCACTGACAGATAAACAGCGGCGGCATAGCCAGCGTGCGCTCGCGGGGAGACCCGAGGGCTCGCGCATGAGGACCAGGCCCGAGCACGGGCCCGTTAATAGTGAGGTAGGACAAGCGTGGCGGGACAAAAGATCCGCATCAGGCTCAAGGCCTACGACCATGAGGCAATTGACGCCTCGGCGCGAAAGATCGTCGAGACCGTTACCCGTACGGGCGCCAGCGTGGTCGGACCGGTGCCGCTGCCGACGGAGAAGAACATCTACTGCGTCATTCGGTCCCCGCACAAGTACAAGGACTCGCGGGAGCACTTCGAGATGCGCACCCACAAGCGGCTGATCGACATCCTCGACCCGACGCCGAAGACCGTTGACGCCTTGATGCGCATCGATCTGCCGGCGAGCGTCGACGTCAACATCCAGTAGGAGAACCAGAACTAATGGCACGCAAAGGTATTCTGGGTACCAAACTGGGCATGACACAGGTGTTCGACGAGAACAACAAGGTCGTCCCGGTCACGGTGGTCAAGGCTGGCCCCAACGTGGTGACCCGCATCCGTACCCCCGAGCGCGACGGCTACAGCGCCGTGCAGCTCGCCTATGGCGAGATCAGCCCGCGCAAGGTCAACAAGCCGGTCACCGGTCAGTACGCCGCCGCGGGGGTCAACCCTCGCAGGCACCTCGCCGAGTTCCGTCTCGAGGACGAGGCGGCCGCAGGCGAGTACGAGGTCGGCCAGGAGCTGACCGCCGAGATCTTCGCCGACGGCAACTTCGTCGACGTGACAGGCACCAGCAAGGGCAAGGGCTTCGCAGGCACCATGAAGCGTCACGGCTTCAAGGGCCAGGGCGCCTCCCACGGCGCGCAGGCCGTGCACCGTCGTCCCGGCTCGATCGGTGGCTGTGCCACCCCGGGCCGTGTCTTCAAGGGCACGCGCATGTCGGGCCGCATGGGCACCGATCGCGTCACCACACAGAACCTGGTGGTGCACAAGGTCGACGCCGAGAACGGTGTGCTGTTGATCAAGGGCGCTATCCCCGGTCGTAACGGCGGACTCGTTGTCGTTCGCAGCGCAGTCAAGCGAGGTGAGAAGTAATGGCTTCCAAGAAGATCGACGTTCGCACGCCGGATGGCAAGACGGACGGCAGCGTTGAGCTGCCCGCCGAGCTGTTCGACGTCGAGCCCAACATGGCGTTGATGCACCAGGTGGTCATCGCACAGTTGGCCGCGAAGCGTCAGGGCACGCACTCGACCAAGACCCGCGCTGAGGTCTCCGGCGGCGGCAAGAAGCCGTACCGCCAGAAGGGCACCGGCCGCGCGCGTCAGGGTTCGATCCGCGCACCGCAGTTCACCGGTGGTGGCGTCGTGCACGGCCCCAAGCCGCGCGACTACAGCCAGCGGACGCCCAAGAAGATGATCGCCGCCGCGCTGCGCAGCGCACTGAGTGACCGCGCACGCAACGACCGCATCCACGCGGTCACCGAGGTCATCAGCGGGCAGACCCCGTCGACCAAGAGCGCCAAGGACTTCCTCGCGACGCTGACCGATCGCCGCAAGGTGCTTATCGTCATCGGCCGCAGCGACGAGGTCAGTGCGAAGAGCGTGCGCAACCTGCCTGGCGTGCACGTGATCTCGCCGGACCAGCTCAATACCTACGACGTCCTGGATGCCGATGACCTGGTGTTCAGTGTCGAGGCGCTGAACGCATACATCGCGGCAGGCAGCGCACAGACAAAGGAAGAGGTTTCGGCCTGATGGCTACCGTTACCGACCCCCGCGACATCATCCTTGCCCCGGTTATCTCCGAGAAGAGCTACGCCCTGATCGAGGACAACGTGTACACGTTCATCGTGCACCCGTCCTCGAACAAGACGCAGATCAAGATCGCGATCGAGAAGATCTTCAACGTCAAGGTCGACTCGGTGAACACCGCGAACCGGCAGGGCAAGCGCAAGCGCACCAAGTCAGGCTTCGGCCAGCGCAAGAGCACCAAGCGCGCGATCGTGACATTGGCCGCGGGCAGCAAGCCGATCGACCTGTTCGGAGCCCCGGCCTGATTTCGGGGCTGGCGAGGAACTAGAGGACTTAGACAGATATGGCTATTCGCAAGTACAAGCCGACGACCCCGGGTCGTCGCGGTGCCAGCGTCTCCGATTTCGCCGAGATCACTCGATCGACTCCGGAGAAGTCGCTGGTTCGCCCGTTGCACGGCAAGGGTGGACGTAATGCCCACGGCCGCATCACCACGCGGCACAAGGGTGGCGGCCACAAGCGTGCCTACCGAGTGATCGACTTCCGTCGCCACGACAAGGACGGCGTCAACGCCAAGGTCGCGCACATCGAGTACGACCCGAACCGCACCGCGAACATCGCGCTGCTGCACTTCCTGGACGGCGAGAAGCGCTACATCCTCGCGCCGCACGGGATCTCGCAGGGCGACGTGATCGAGTCGGGCCCGAACGCCGACATCAAGCCCGGTAACAGCCTGCCGCTGCGCAACATCCCGGCCGGTACCGTCATCCACGCCGTCGAGCTTCGGCCCGGCGGTGGCGCGAAGATGGGCCGTTCGGCTGGCGTCAGCATCCAGCTGCTGGGCAAGGAAGGCACGTACGCGACGCTGCGCATGCCCAGCGGTGAGATCCGCCGCGTCGACGTGCGCTGCCGCGCAACTGTCGGCGAGGTCGGCAATGCCGAGCAGGGCAACATCAACTGGGGCAAGGCCGGTCGTATGCGGTGGAAGGGCAAGCGCCCCACCGTCCGCGGTGTCGTGATGAACCCGGTCGACCACCCGCACGGCGGTGGTGAGGGTAAGACCTCCGGCGGTCGTCACCCGGTGAGCCCGTGGGGCAAGCCCGAGGGCCGCACCCGCAAGAACAAGCCGAGCGACAAGCTCATCGTCCGACGCCGGCGCACCGGCAAGAATAAGCGCTAGGAGTATCCAGCGATGCCACGCAGCCTGAAGAAGGGCCCGTTCGTCGACGACCACCTGCTCAAGAAGGTGGACGTCCAGAACGAGAAGCAAACGAAGCAGGTCATCAAGACCTGGTCCCGTCGGTCGACCATCATCCCCGACTTCATCGGACACACCTTCGCCGTCCACGACGGTCGCAAGCACGTGCCGGTGTTCGTGTCGGAGTCCATGGTTGGACACAAGTTGGGCGAGTTCGCCCCGACCCGCACGTTCAAGGGCCACATCAAGGATGACCGGAAGGCGAAGCGCCGGTAATGACTACGACGACTGAATTTCCCAGTGCGGTCGCCAAGGCGCGCTTCGTGCACGTCTCGGCGTCCAAGGCGCGACGGGTTATCGACCTGGTCCGCGGCAAGTCCGTGACCGAGGCGCTCGACATCCTGCGTTGGGCGCCCCAGGCGGCCAGCGAGCCGGTGGCCAAGGTCATCGCCAGTGCGGCGGCCAACGCGCAGAACAACGACGGTCTCGATCCCGCGACGTTGGTTGTCGCCGCCGTCTACGCAGACGAGGGCCCGACCGCCAAGCGCATCCGGCCGCGCGCCCAGGGGCGTGCGTTCCGTATCCGCAAGCGCACCAGCCACATCACGGTGATCGTCGAGAGCCGCCCCAGCCGGGACGGCAGTAGCAGGGGCGCATCGGCCGCCACCGCCCGCGCACGTCGTGCGCAGGGCAGCAAGGCCAAGAGCGCGGAAGCTGTGAAGGCACCCGCGAAGAAGGCGGCTGCCAAGAAGGCGTCGTCGAAGGCCGAAACAACTACCGAGGCGTCCGACGCGAAGGGAGGCTCGGAGTAGTGGGCCAGAAGATCAACCCCCACGGCTTCCGACTCGGCATCACGACCGACTGGAAGTCCCGGTGGTATGCCGACAAGCAGTACGCGGATTACGTCAAGGAAGACGTGGCGATCCGTCGTCTGCTGGCCACGGGCCTCGAGCGCGCCGGCATCGCCGACGTGGAGATCGAGCGGACTCGGGACCGAGTTCGCGTCGACATCCACACCGCGCGTCCGGGCATCGTGATCGGTCGCCGCGGCACCGAGGCCGACCGCATCCGTACCGACCTGGAGAAGCTGACCGGCAAGCAGGTTCAGCTCAACATCCTCGAGGTGAAGAACCCCGAGTCCGTTGCGCAGTTGGTAGCTCAGGGTGTCGCCGAGCAGCTGAGCAACCGCGTGGCGTTCCGTCGCGCGATGCGCAAGGCGATCCAGTCGGCGATGCGTCAGCCCAACGTCAAGGGCATCCGCGTGCAGTGCTCCGGTCGCCTCGGCGGCGCGGAGATGAGCCGCTCGGAGTTCTACCGCGAAGGTCGCGTGCCGCTGCACACGCTGCGCGCCGACATTGACTACGGCCTGTACGAGGCCAAGACGACCTTCGGTCGCATTGGCGTCAAGGTCTGGATCTACAAGGGCGACATCGTCGGTGGCAAGCGTGAGCTGACCGCCGCCGCTCCCGCAGGCGCCGAGCGTCCGCGTCGGGATCGTCCGTCGGGCACCCGCCCGCGCCGCAGTGGCGCGTCGGGCACCACGGCGACGAGCACCGAAGCGGGCCGTGCGGCCACCGAGGAGACGCCCGCCGCTGACACGGCCGCCGCTGCTGAAGCGCCGACCGCTGAGAGCACGGAGAGCTAAATCATGTTGATTCCCCGCAAGGTCAAGCACCGCAAGCAGCACCACCCGCGGCAGCGCGGTATCGCCAGCGGTGGTACCGAGGTGAGCTTCGGTGACTACGGCATCCAGGCCCTGGGCCATGCCTACATCACCAACCGGCAGATCGAGTCCGCTCGTATCGCCATCAACCGGCACATCAAGCGTGGCGGCAAGGTCTGGATCAACATCTTCCCGGACCGTCCGCTGACCAAGAAGCCCGCCGAGACCCGCATGGGTTCCGGTAAGGGTTCGCCGGAGTGGTGGGTCGCCAACGTCAAGCCCGGACGCGTGCTGTTCGAGCTGAGCTACCCGGACGAGAAGGTCGCTCGGGAAGCTCTGACCCGTGCGATCCACAAGTTGCCGATCAAGGCACGCATCGTTACCAGAGAGGACCAGTTCTGATGGCAGTGGGAACCGCGCCTGGTGAACTGCGCGAGATGACCGATGACGAGCTGACCGGCCGTCTGCGTGAGTCGAAGGAAGAGCTTTTCAACCTTCGCTTCCAGATGGCGACAGGCCAGCTCGCCAACAACCGTCGGCTCCGTGTGGTCCGACAGGAGATTGCGCGTGTGTACACCGTGCTGCGCGAACGTGAGTTGGGCCTGGCTTCCGGGCCCGTAGGTGAGGATTCGTAATGGCAGAGACCAAGGGGCCGAAGCACACCCCTCGCACCGAGAAGCCGCGCGGCAGCCGCAAGACCGCCATCGGCTACGTGGTGAGTGACAAGATGCAGAAGACCATCGTGGTCGAACTGGAATCGCGCAAGAGCCACCCGCTCTACGGCAAGATCATCCGGACCACCACCAAGGTCAAGGCGCACGACGAGAACAGCGACGCCGGCATCGGCGACCGCGTCTCGTTGATGGAGACCCGGCCGCTGTCGGCGACGAAGCGCTGGCGCCTCGTCGAGGTTCTGGAGCGCGCCAAGTAACACCCCTGCGCGAGCAGACATGAAATCGCACGGAAACCCAACGGTTTCCGTGCGATTTTGCGTTTGACGGCGAGCGAACTATTTCCCCAGCACCCCGGATTCGTGATAGCTGCGATCCGTGTTGACCTCCCAGGGATCCACATCCTCACCGAAGTATCGGGCGACGCTGTGCATGGCGCTCAACATCGCGTGGTCCTGGTTGTCGTAGCGGTGCATGCCGTTGCGCCCGACCGGGTGCAGAGTCGGGTGGGTCTCAAGCAGATAGTCCCGAACTAGAGCGACACTTCGATCCCGAGCCGGGTCGCTGATCGGGTAGGCGAAATGTGACCGCACGACCATGACTCGCTCGATCAGTGAGCTATCGATGCCGAGAGCGTGAAGATCGGCTTCGGCAAGACTTCTCAGGTGTTCGTCGTCGGCCGTCCACAACTTGCGGTCCGGAGTGATGAAGTATTCGAATCCAAGGTATGTGCCATCCCAGTTCTCCGGAGACAGTTCGCTCGACCAGTGGCCGTAGTTCTGAATACGACCCGCCTGAAAGGCAGCACCGGGTGTGTACACCCAGTTGAAGGGAATGTCGTAGCGCCTCCGAAGGGCGATGGCGACGGTGATGAGGGCGCGATGTTTGAGCGCTTCGGCCGCCACGCGGATATGCCTGGGCGGCTGGGGCTCAAGGGCGTCCACGAGCAAGCGCAGCGGCATGCTCGAGAACACGGTGTCTCCGGACGCAGTGTCGCCATTCTCCAGTTCGACTGTCCAGCATCTGGGGTCGGCACGAACCTTGACGACCCGTGAACTAAGCGAGGGCACGATGCCCAGATCGGTCAGTGCCGAGGAGGCGGCTTCCCACATTTGGCCGGGCCCGAGCCGGGGATATCTGTACACGTCATGGTCGACGGCATCCCGCTCCCCTCTCGAATGCCAACTGATCGGCTTTATCCGCTGGTTCGCCCAGTCACTCGTGATCTCGTTGGGGTCGGCCAGCCACGTCTTGCGGACATAGCCGTCGAAGAACAGGCGGTACCAGTAGCGCCCGAATTCGTCTGTGCCCCACTCGCGGAAGCTTGCCGAATCGCCGATCCGACGCATCCCGCGCCCAATGCGGGACCGCAGAAGGCTACTCAGGCCGTGCAGTCCGCGCCAATATCCCATCTGCGTCAACAGATCGCGGCCATTGAGCGGATACCGCACATAGTGACCGTTGACGAGCATGGCAGAGCGCCGACGCACGGAGATCCAGTCGTCGGGGGCAAGCAGGGAGTTCCAGAGGTCTAAGACCTCCTTGTGCCTGGTGAAGAACCGATGACCCCCGGCATCAACGCGCCACTCGCCGTCGCGTGGCGTTCGCGCCAGGCCACCGACGTGCTCCGAGGCCTCGTAGATACGCGGCGTGACGCCCTTCCTCGCCAGTGTGAGAGCGGCGGTGAGTCCGGCGGGACCGGCGCCGATGATCAACGGGTTCCTCTGCGGCTCCACGGTCGCTACCGCCCCCGACGCTGCGGGAAGCGTCGATATTCATCGACCAGATCGTCGATGTGCCGGGGTTCCAACTCGTTGAGCGGCGTGGTCAGAAAGATCAGCTGCGCGTACTGGCTCTGCAATGGCAAGAACCCACTGAGCAGTGGCTCCGGCGTGGTTCGGATCACCAGGTCAACCTCGCCGATCTCGAACGCAGCGTTGATATCACATCCTTCTCGCTGGGCTCGATGATGTGCGGCCCGCAGCTCGTCACCCGCGTCATAGGCAGAGAGCACATTGATCTGGAAATCGTCACCGGTCATCGACTGTTCCAGCTCTTGCGCGGCCGCAAGGTAGTGCTGCGGCAGCAGCTTTCGGTCACCGTGCAACCGCACACTGCAGGCGGCGGAGTCGAAGTGAGCGGGAATCAACGTGGTGAAGAAGTGGATCGATGCGGCGTACACCGCATCCAGCTCGGCGTCGTGGCGCGCCAGATTCGCACGGCTCAAGTTGTACACCGAAACCGTCTGGACGCCGTTTCGTCTCAGGGCCAGTAGTATTTCTACGACCTTCTCCGCGCCGCGCAGGTACGCGTCGGTCAAGGTGACGCCGTTTCGATCCGCCCACCGCCGTAACCCGTCGGGAATCAACCCCACGTGAGCAGGCTCATGACGCATCGGTCGTCCACCCCTACCTGGCGACGTCATTCCGCGCTCTTCAGCACCGCCAGCACGGTCAGCACCAGGATCTTGAAATCCAGTTTAAGTGACCAGTTCTCGATGTAGTAGTTGTCGAACTCGGCCCGGTCTGCGATCGAGGTCTGCCCCCGAAGCCCGTGTACCTGGGCCCAGCCGGTGATGCCGGCCCTCACCCTATGCCGTTCGCCGTAGCGGCGGATCTGCATTTCGAACAGTTCGACGTACTCCGGCCGCTCGGGCCGCGGACCGACGAGGCTCATCTCACCCCGCAACACGTTGAGCAGCTGAGGCAGCTCGTCTAGAGACGACTTGCGCATGATCTTGCCGATCCATGTGCGCCGGTCGTCACCCTCCACGCCACCAGGTGCCGCCCCCTCCTTCAATTCGAAGCTCGACGTCTCCGGATCCAGAGGGCGCATACTGCGGAACTTGAGACAGCCGAATGCCTTTCCGTCGCGCCCGACGCGTTCCTGACTGAAGAAGATTGGGCCCGGCGAGCTGATCTTGACGAGGACCGCCAGTGCGATGAACACGGGCGATATGAGTAGGAGCCCGAGTGCCGCAGCCATCCGGTCAGAGGCATGCTTGAGGGTGAACTGCCAACCCTTGGGATCGACGCGGTAGAGCACCATCAAAGGCACTCCGCCCAGATGTTCGACTCTGGCGCCGCCGCCCACGGCGTCCATGAGTCGCGGAACCACGCGCACCTGCATTCCGAGGTTCTGAGCCAACTGAGCGGTACGCGCCAGCCGCTCGTCGGACACCGCGGATGGCGCGATGATCAGTTCGGTGGCGCCGGTGGCTCGGGCGGCGGTCTCGAGATTGTCTATGGTTCCGAAGTACTTCACGTCGAGCGGGTCCCCGTCACTGAGCCGTTCGTCGTCGAGCAACCCGGCGGGATGCAAGCCGTAGTCGGGTACCTGCCGCATCCGTGTGATGAGCTGGTGAGCGATCGGACCGGAGCCGACGATCAGCGCCAGCGACCCGAAGCGATGCTTGCGCCGCAGATACCGCTCCGCCAGTGACCTGATCAAACGAACCGCAGGGATCAGAACCGCGGCGCACACCCATATCCGCAGCAACAATTCGCTTGGGCGGACGTAGGGTACGACCACCTCGCCAATCTGTAAGGGAGGCACCAGTAGCAGCATGATCGTCAACGTCGCCAGCGTCGCGACGGCAACCGACGTCTCGACCGGTTCGAAGTCGTCTAGGAAGCTGTGGCTCAGCTTCCGCCGATACAAAGACCGAGTGGCCAGGACGATCACGACGACCGGCACGAAGACCCACGAATACAGGGCCATATTGCGCTCGTCGACGGGGCCCGAGACCCACCACTGAGCAATCAGCACCGACCAGAAGGCTGCCCAAATATCCAGTCCCACGGTGAGCGTCACATATCCCGACTCCTCGCGCAGACGATCGATGAAGCGAGGCGAGGCCGCGACCTCGTGGCGGACTGGCGATGAAACGGCGTTCGACCGCGACCCCGTGAGCCGCTGGCGCGGCCGTTCGGGAGCCGTCGCCTTCGCGTCTAGTTGCATTCAGCCAATCCCTTGGGCGGATCTGAGAGATTCGACTCTAGGTGCGCCGCGCCGACCATGCGGTCAATTCAAACGGCGGGTCGCAAATTCAGCCAAAAATAGTGAACCGGTTAGCAATTCGAATTTGCTGAGTGCCCGCTTTCTAGCGGATTGGACTGGCCTCGGGGCCGAAGATCCGTTCAGTGGCCAGTGCTGCGAGATCGCTCAGTACCTGAACGTGCCCGGTGCCCCAAAGCCGCGGCTTGGTGTCGAATGCACATAGCGTGCCAATGGCCATTCCCGCCTGATCAATGAGAGGTATGCCGAGGTAGGCGACGACGGTACCATCGCGAACTGCTGGATGGTTCTTGAATACTGGATCGACCCGCGCATCCTCGAGAATCAACGGCCTTCCGTTTGCCACAGCGTATTGACAAACCGATCTATTGAGTGCCGTCTGCCTTTCCTGGGGAGAGTTGATCTCCATTCCGGCTGAACTCTTGAAGAATTGTCGGTCGGCGTCGACCAACGTCACGAGCGCGAATGGCACGTCCAGTGCGTCGGCGGCCGCGCGGGTGATCCGGTCGTAGATCGCCTCCGGCGGGGAGTCCAACAGCCCTGTGGCATACAGCGAGCGCAGCCGGTCCGGGTTCGTAATCGCGGCTGAAACGTTCGGCATCGCAATATCGGCAAACACCCCGGAATCGGCGAGGTGCGTCAGCAGTTCGTCGACCGAGTCGCCGTCGGTGCGCCTCTGCTCAGCCACCATCCGTGATGCCACAGCGCGGGACACATAGGTCTCGACGTCCTCGCCGGCTTCATGCGCCCGCTCGGAGAGCAGGCGGTTGAGCCACTCGTCGAACGATGCAAGGCCGCTGGTCACCCGCCCACGTTATCTGATCGTGGCACGCCCGGTGATACTGCCGGGCACCACGACCAGACACCAGGGCCAAAGGTGTTCGGACCGAACACGAGCGACGTAATCTGGGAGTCCCGATGATCAGGAGGGCATGTGCCAGAAGCCAGAACGAGTGGCCGCCCCGTCGACCTCCTGTTCGATGCCCGGCATGTGCGCCAGAGTGGCATAGGTACCTACATTCGCACTCAACTTCCTCATCTCGAGGAGGCTGCGGCTCGTCACGGCCTGTCCTTAGCGGTTCTGGCAGGTCAGGACACCCTGCCCGCGCTTCGGCCGAGCACCGACGTCCTTATCGCGTCGCCAGCGTCAGCCGCGATGTACTCCGCCGCCGAACAACTCGCGTGGCTTCGCGCGTTCGACCAGGCGCGACCCCGGGCGGTTTGGCTGCCGCACTACCCCTACCCAGTGGCTCGGTTGCTGCCTGGCAATCACCGGATGCTGACCTACGCCACCGTGCACGACACCATTCACGTCCTGCCCTCGAGCATCAGCGGGCAGAGCCTGGCATATCGCTTGTACGCACGCGCGATGCTCAGCGCAGACGCGCGGTCGTGTCGCCGGATCTTCACACCGTCAGAAGCCACCGCAGCGACGTTGACGAGCATTGTCGCTTCCGCCCGGGTTCAGGTGACACCGATCCCCGTGGACGAGGTCTGGTTGGAGCGCGCCGATCCGAATCTGTCACCGGTCGACGGCCGGTATCTGCTGTATGTCGGAAACACGAAGCGGTACAAGAACCTTCCGCTTCTGCTGGAGGCATTCTCTGATCTGGCCGGGACCATTCCCCACAAGCTGGTGATCGCTGGAGGCGGCGCCACCGTGCGGACACTGGACGAGCGAGTCCGCGGACTCGCCGAGGACAATGGCGACCGGGTGGCGCTCATGGGGCAACTCGACTTCGCGGTGCTACGTGCGCTGGTCGCGTCGGCGGACTTGCTGGTCATGCCGTCGCTGTACGAAGGTGCCGGATTGCCTCCGTTGGAGGCCATGGCCTCCAAGACGGCTGTTCTGTCGGCAGACATCCCGGTCCTTCGCGAAACGTGTGGCGACGGTGCCGAATACTTCGACCCCCACGACCGCGGAGCGTTGGCGCAACTGATGCGCAAGTACTGCGATGACGACGGAGCGAGAGCCGACCTGGCGGCGCGGGGCCATGCTCATGTCTTGAAGCGTCAGCAGCAGATCTGCCCGACATTGGCCGCCGACGCAATTTGTGCCGACCTGGTCGCGAACCGGAGGTGATGACATCGAGGCGCCGGCTCATCGCCGGTGCGCCCGCCGCAGCACTGGCCGTTCTGGCGGGCTGTCAGCTCGGCGGGAGCACAGTCGTCGATGTCAGGAAGTTCGGCGCCAGGGGAGACGGGGCCGCCGATGACTCGCGGGCAATCCAGGCCGCTGCGGCAGCACTACGTTCTGGCGGCACACTGTACTTCCCGCCGGGGACATACCGTTTCGCGCAGCGTCGTCCCGATGGATCAGCGGCCATCGTCATCACTGGTGTGTCCGACGTCGGCGTCCAGTTCGACGCCGGGGCCGAACTCCTCATGGACAACGTCGACGAGACCGCACGGACGGGCACCAGCCACGGTCTCCTGGTCCGTGGGCCCGCATCGCGAATCTCTCTGCGCAATGTGAACATTCGGTGGGCGTCCGATGCGAAACGATCGCTCGGCGACGGCATCAGGGTGGTTGGCTGTCCCGCCCACGGGGGAGCGCTGCCGACCGGATGGTCAGGGCCTCGAAGAGAAGTCGCCGGACTCACACTGTCGGACTGCGAAATTCGACGGAGTCCGCAGGCCGGGGTGATCATGATGGGGGTGTCCGACATCAGCGTCGCTGGGCTCCGGGTGGCAGACAGCCGGGCGGACGGCCTCCACTTCAACGCGTGCCGAAGCGCCAGAATCGACGACTACACCGCTGTCGACGCCGGCGACGATGGATTGGCGTTGGTGACGTACTTCGACCGCCAATTCTCCTTCGACCAAGCCGCACAGACCTTCTCTTTCCCCGCTCTGACCGACTGGTCGAACACGGACTTCGTCGTCAAGGACGTCGACATCGTTCGCGGCCGGGCGAACGGGGTCCGTATCGCGGGAGCGAACCGCGTGACAATCGGTGGCCTTCGAGTCGGCGGCGTGCGATCCGGCGCCGCGGTGATGGTCGACTCCGCGGAACCGGGCACGGACGTCGGTTGGAATTATGTCGCCAGCCGGGCGGTTCGCGTCGACGATGTCACTGCGACCGACTGCGACACCGGAATTCATCTGCTGGCAAGGCCGGGAGCCTCCGGTGATCAGCGCTTCAGAGAGTTCGACGTACACATCGACAAGGCCAAGCTCGACGGTTGCAGCAATTGGTCGGTTCGGGCTGAGTCGTTGGCCGAACACAAGGTGAGCGGCCTGCGCGTCGACGACTGCAGCATCACGGCAGTCTCGGCGACGGGCGGCAACGGCGGGGTGGGAATCGCCCAGGCAAACGGGGTCTCCCTTGGCCACGTGTCGATTCGGCACGTGGAGCCGGTCGTGGCCTTCAGAGCCGTGAACGCTGGGCAGCTCGCAGTCGATCGCATCGCGGTGACGATCAGCGCATCCGAACAGCCGGAGGGCGCGGCAGCACCGTGCGTGTCGCTTGATGACTCCGACGGTGTCATCGCCGAGATGGAAATCGATTGGTCGGCAGCCCCCAGCTCGTGGAATGCCGTCCGGATGTCACCCATCGAACAGTGCGGTGGCGATTTGCGAGAAGCCCCGGTCGCCATCCGGAGCCTTAAACTCACACCGCCGCTTGGCAAATCAGCGATCATCTGTCAGTAGGTGGTCGCAGCCTGGTGGCGAGGAACGCGCTCCCGGCCGTCAGCAGCAAGAGGAAGATGACGATGCCGTAGGTCAGAATCTGCACGCGCCATACCTCGAGGAAGCAGTAAGCCACCACGCCGGCCGATGCGGCGAGTACTGGGCTCAAACTGAAGATGCGCGCGAAGGCATAGCCGGCGAATCCGTACGCCACGATGGTGTAGAGCCAGCCCCAGATCCCGTGCTCGGCGTAGGTGTCGGCGAAAACCGAATTGGTGAAGAAGTTTCCGGCGAAGGTCACCGAGTACCCGTAGACCGATGCCTGCTTCCAGCTGTCGTCCTTGGCGACCTTGTTGAACTGCAGGAAAGTGGGCTGAACGGCGGCCAGCGAGGTCACCGCGCCGCCCTCGTTCTCCCAGGCGCCGCCGCTCACGGCGTCCGCCACTCCAAGGGAGATCTGCGCTGGGACGGCCAGGTATGCCCCTGTCTGATACAGGTTCATCGCGACCGGATTCGTGACTCCGGCTTCTCGGTAGTAGTTCGCGTTACGGAAGTAGTTGAGTGCTGTGAGAACTGCGAACCCGCTCAGCACTATCAGTGCGACCGCGACCCACCTGCGCATCGCAGATGCGCCGCCTGTTCGTCGTGGTTCGCGACCTCTCACCCAAGCGGCCAGATAGACCGCGCACGCCATGAGAAGTGCGAGCCGGGAGGCGATCATGGAGTTGGCGACCAACAGCAGCACGGCCGCCACCATGTACGGCCAGCCGATGACCTTCTTGCGCCACAGGTACACCCCAATCGGCGCAGCAAGGATCGTGGCGTATCGCAGCGTCTGGGGGCCCGCGAATCCCGAGAGTGCGTTGCTGAAATCGTTGGCGGTCTGCTCGCTCAGTGAATCGACGATTGCGGCGATGCCGCCCACCTTGAAGAACGAGTAGCCGACTCCGATCGCACCGGCCGCGAGAAGGACAAAGAAATAGCGCCTCTCGAACCAGGCGGTGTTCGTGTGCTGGTAACCGGAGGTAGGCCGCGAGCGATGTGTGCCGAGCCAGAAACCGACCATCGACACCATCACGATCGCGCAGTACCACAGCAGAAGTAGTGCGATGCCTCGACCGCTTGCCGGAGCGGGGACCGAAAACCCGGTCAACGCCTCGGAGGCGGCCTGCGGTCCTCCAAGTCGTTGCCTGGCGACCAACGCCGACCACCCGACGAACGACATGATCACCGGGGCCATGATCAAGACGCCCGGCGAGAACCACGCGGGGGCTCGGGACGATGTTGTTCGGGAATGGTGCACAACGACTTCGGCGCTACTGTTCGCGTCCATTCCTAACTGAACCGTTCGCGTAGCGGCCGAAGCCCGAATGTCGCCGCGTAGTCCGGAGCGCCCCTGACCGCGGCGTAGTGGTACAGCAGGGCGGTGACCATCTCGGACACGACGAACGCCAGAAATATCGCCGCGGTGTTCTGCCACATGACAAGGAAGCTCACGCTGATGATCAGGTAGATGACCGTGCTGCCCCCACGGATCCAGAACACCAGCGTGGTCTTGCCTGCCTTGCGAAGCGCGGCGAACGGCACGGTGGACACCAGCGTGACGGCCTTCCAAAGACAGGCCAGCAGCATCGCGGCGGCACCCACACTCCGCCACGCCGGGCCGAATATCAGGCTTCCGAGTCCGCCGAACGCAGCGAGCATGACCACGGCCAACCCCATGGCGAATACCGCGACAAACGCCGTGAGTTCGCCTCGGTGCCCGTGAGCGAGCAGCCGGTACCTGCCGTACGCCAGAATCGGTTCCACCGCGCCCGCGACCGTGGAGATGACGCGAAACGTCACCGACGCCATCGGTCCGACCATGACCAAGAGAAGGGATGTGATCGCGGGCTGAACGGCACCGACGACCGCCGTCTCTGCCGTAACCCAGCTGGACCGGCGGACGTCCGGAGGGAAGCCCATGTGCGGCATCCTCTTTCGAGGCTGATACCGCACCAGCACAGCCAGGAGGGCGCCGATAGCCAGCACTCGCACAGAATGCGGATTGTGCTGATCAGCCATCCAGAGCGCGACCACGCTGGCGGCGACCAACACCGCCGCTCCCAGGCCCTCGCGCTTCCACTGCCCATCGACCACCCCGATCGAGCGGGACATCAGCAGGCCGGTCATCACGCCGATGGAACTCGCCATGAGGACAGGTGAGGGTGCAACCGCAGGCCCAATCACCAGCAGTCCACCTGCGGCAACGGTGAACAAGACCACCCAGGTGGGCAGGCCCAGATCGCCCTCGGCGTTCGGGGTTGCCAGGCGACCCTCCACGATGAAGGCGTTGAAGAGCTGCGCGACGTAAACGCCGACAGCGAGCGACAGTGCCAGGAACCCCTGGGTCTCGATGGGAGCGATGCGGGCATAGATCGCAATGAATATCGCCGGAAAGACATTCAGCGCCAGGCCGGCAACCACCTGAACGGCGGTGTGCACGTGTTTGACGTCAGGCACAGCCGAACCAGCCAGATGTCGAGCGGCGCGTCATTGTCGGTGGCTGCCCAGTGTCTGCGTGATGACCCCGGCCATCCTGCGGCGGAAGTTCTCCGGCGAGAACCGTTCTGCGTGCACACGTACGTCGATCGGGTCGAAGCGGCGGCTGTCGAATGACGCGAACTCCTCCGCGAAGTCGCTGACCATCTCGGCGTCGTCGGCGCCGGAGACGAATGTCCCCGTACGGCCATCGACGACGCTGTCGAGCGCGCCGCCGGCCCCGAGAGCGATCACGGGAGTGCCGCATGCCATGGCCTCGACGGGCGTGATGCCGAAGTCCTCCTCGCCTGGCATCACCAGCGCCTTCGCGCGGCGGTACAAGCTGCGGAACTCCTCGTTCGAAACCCGACCGACGAACGTGACGTCGGCGCCATCGGCGAGCCTCCTGCACTTGGCGGTCTCTCGGCCACCGCCGGCGACCACCAGTTTCACACCGGCCCGCTTGGCCGCTCTGATAGCGATGTCCGGGCGCTTGTAGGACACCAGCCTGCCCGCGAGCAGGAAGTAGTCCTCACGTGCCTCACTTGCGTCCGGTGTGTAGAAGTCGATGTTCACCGGGGGGTGGACGACCTGGGCCTCGCGATGCCAATGACGCTTGATCCGTTGTGCCACCGCCGAGCTGTTCGCCACGATGGTCGTGAGCTTAGAAGCCGCGGCCAGTTCCGTCTTGATCGCCAACCGCGCCAACACGTCGAGTGCCAGGTGACCGGCTCGCGACGAAGCCTCTTCGATTCGCATGTCCTCGTCCCACGCCCACCTCGCCGGCGAATGGACGTAGGCGATCGTCGGTGCCCGGGTCGCGGCGTTGGCAGCGGCCACCGCGAACGCGTGATGGCTGATGATCACGGCGTCGGCAGAACCGTAGTCGCGGCGTCGCAACCATCCCGGCACGAGCGGAAGCAACGGCGCGTAGCTGCGGTAGCCCGCCAAACGGTAGGCCGCAGTGAGTGAACCGGTCTTGACGCGGGACGTGAACGCAGAGGTGACCCGTGAATCGACGATGGGAATCGTGATCGGCGCATCTGGCCATTCCCGGGAGAGTTCAGCAACGACGTGCTCGGAACCGGCGATCTCGGTCAGCCGTTCGTGAACGATTGCCAGCCTCATTTGTGGCTCCGCCGTGCGCCGAACGCAAGGCCCTGCCAACGGAGGTGAGTGAACACCGCCACCACGGGCGCTGCACTGGATGCGGTGGCAGCGCGCAGCGCCAACGCGTGCGTCACGGTGTCGGCCTCGATTCGGAACACCAGGACGATGTCGGTCGCGGCGCCGACGACGTCGGGGGTCAGCGCCGGGTCGCCGACGGATCCACCGTGGACCACTTGTGTCGCGTGTGATCCGGCCGCCGCCATCTTTAGCAGAGAGGCCACGACGGGGGCTCCCGATGACGATGAAGCGCCGATGACGAGGATGAGGCGATCGGGCCCCGCGGACCGACACTGCGCGTAGAGCGTTCGGCCGAGCCGCGCCTGTTCATCAGTCCACGCATCACGCGGCGGCATGTCGAGGTCGACGGCGGGCAGCAGCACACCGTCGACCTCGTCGGTCACGGTCTTCACCAGGGATCCGCGGCCAGCGCGTCGCCGTCGAGCGAGCACGACTGCCGCACCACAGGAACCGCCCACCAGCGCGCCGAGAACCGCTCCCATGAGCCACTGCCTGCTGCTCGGACGGTTCAGCGTCGGAGGCTGCACGACGAGCAGGGCGCCGGCCTGTTCCGCTTGCAGCTCGACGCTCTCGCGCACTCGCTGGAGTTCCTGCGTACGGGTGGGGTCTTCGGCGGCTCGCTGTTGCCATTCGGACAGCCTCGGCAGGATCGTCCGAAGCTGCGCGTCAACGCGCTGCTCGAGTTCGTGTCCGTAGAGGTCGATGGCTGTCTGCACGGTTCTGACGGCTTCGTCGCCAGACCTACTACTAGTGCTGATGGTGACCATCGGCGACTCGTTGGCCTGCGCGATGTTGAGTTCCGCGGGCTCGTCGTTCGCCATCTTGCGAGCCACGGCCTGTGCGAAGCCCTTCCCAGACAGGTAGGCGATCTCCCCAGCGACGAATGCGCTCGTGTTGTCCTGGTTGTTGGGAGTGGTCTGATCCGCGCCGCCTGCGATGGCAGTCAGGTCAGCCGGATTTTGGAGTCGCACAAAGGCTGTCGCGGTGCTGTCTGCTGCCAACGTCGCGAAGCCAACTCCGCCGATGAGCCCCCCGGCGCACAGGCCGATGACTGCGCCGACGAGCACCTTCATGATCAGCAAGCGGGTTTCGAGCGATGAAATAGTGGAAATCGTGGTCGGGGGTACCTTCGACACCTTGAAACCCAACTCTGCGGCGCTCCGTCCTGAACTCACGATGCGATCAATATGGTAGTTGCGCTAGGCCGAATTGCCCGGCATTGGATGGACCCGCGCCGATTGGGAAATGTGTCGTGGCGGTCACGCCGGTATCCCTGCATTTGTGGACATGACAATATCGTAATTGCCGCACCCGATCACTAAAGCACCGATGATATTGCATTCGACTTTGCGTGCACGCGGTTTGCGGAGGTTATTGCGAAGCTGATTTCCCCGCGAATCGCGTGGCGGCGGGTCTGGCGCCACATTCCGTGGTTTGACGGTATTGTCCGACGCCAATATGCAATTCGGATGCCGCCACACTAAAGACTGGAGCGGGTGTCTCATGAGTTCAGCGATGCCGTGCACGTGACGAGGAACGAGGCGGCCATGAACCGAGGACTGTCTCGAACATTGATAGGGCACAACACTATCCGTCGGTTGGTGGGCCTACTTCTGTCGGTGGTGCTCGCGGCGACACTTGGCATACCACAGGCGGCTCATGCCGACCCGGTGAACCTTGACCCCGCTGCAGGCGGAGAGGTGGCGCTGCCGTGGAGGACACTCGGACTTACCAGCGACATCACGCTGGTCGGTGCCAACACCAATCAAGATTTCACAGTTCCCGTGCCATCCGGTTTCTCCATCATTCGGCTACGCGGACTCATTCATGCACCGGTCGATTTCGCCGCGGGGTTCGTGGAGATCGTCGACAGTAGGGGCGCACTCATGGCAACGGTCGACTTGCCCGCCGTTGCCCCGAATCAGGCCGTTGTTCCATTCGACGTCGATGTGGCGGCGGCCCAGTCCGGTGCCTCGGGAGTCGGGCTGTCCTTTACGGTGCGAGAGGTTCCGCGCCCAGGCCAAGAAAGGTGCGGGCTCGGGGAGCGCGTGGTCATCAGCGATCTCGTTGCGGTGTTCGCCGGAAACGAAACCGCCCCGGCCACGATCGCGACGTTCTTCCCCCCAGTTCTGCAGCGACTCACGATCTATGCGCCGACCGACGCCGAGGACGCGGAGAAGCAGGGGGTGCTCACATTGGCGTCAGCGATCGCGCGCATGTACCGGCCGCAGTCGACAGCGATCACCGTGGTCAGTCAACCGCGCGGTGCTTTACCCCCTCCCGCACCACAATTCACCCGCGCCATCGTGGTCGAACGCGGCGATGCCGGACTCGAGGTCGTCAACGCGGGCAGTTCCAATGCCTTCCTCAAGCTGACTGGCCGCGGCGACCAACTCGCCGATCAGGCATCGCTTGTGGTCAACCAGTTGCAGTCGTTGGCGCAGGTCCCGAATGCGCGTGTCGACAGGGCGGGTTCCGACTCCACCTCCGAGTCCGGGCCCGACGAGGTCACCTTCGGTCAGTTGAAGCTGACGGGCGAAAGCTCGGTGCTTCGGACGTCCAAGCTCACCGTGGGCGTGGACCGATCCGCAATGGGCGCCCGCGTTGACGGCGTGCAAGTGCATCTACTGGCCACCCATACGCCGGTCGCGGATGCAGACTCCGCCAGTCTGATGGTCAGCGTGAACGGTCAGGCGGTCTACACCTCTCCGCTACGGGACAGTGGCCGCGTCGATGCCGTGTTCGACGTGCCCGGCGAGTTTCTCAAGCAGCGAGTCAACTTCGATTTCGACCTGACGTTCAGCCCGCGCCAATTGTGCAGCCCGACCATTGCGCCGATGACGTTTGAGTTGGATCCCCGGTCGACGCTGACGATGCGACGCGGTGGGCAGCCACTTGGGGGTTTCGGCGCCGTGCCATCGGAATTCAGCCCCGAGTTCCTCGTCGCGCTC
Organism: Mycobacterium sp. IDUB_39; assembly: GCF_055419205.1. NCBI lineage: Bacteria > Bacillati > Actinomycetota > Actinomycetes > Mycobacteriales > Mycobacteriaceae > Mycobacterium > Mycobacterium sp. IDUB_39. Next base: position 208,311 of record NZ_JBVAXF010000001.1, on the reverse strand, counting down.
GACGGCAGCAGTCCGAATCAACTCGACTATGCGTCCCGCGTGGTAGCGGATATCGCTCGGCGGTCCGAGGCGCCCTTGATGCCGCGTGTCGTCAACGTCAAGGACGCGGCAGGAGCGAGTACGGGCGCGCTGATCGTGGCGAACTCTGCGACGTTGCGGTCGACGTCGATGCGTCCGCCGATCGGTGGCGAGAACTCCGATGTGCAGGTCGCTCTGCGTGATGAACTTCGCGCCAACATCAACGGGGGACTGGGCTCGATCCAGGTCTTTGCCGACCAACCCCGCAACCGCACGGTCGTCCTCGTCACTTCGAGTGGAGCGTGGTCGCTCGTCGAGCCACTCTTCGGCTATATCGATCAGCTGCCGGATGGATGGTCGAGCCTCGCCGGTGACGTTCTGGCGGCAGGCGCGGACGGCACGGCCACCGATCTGGCGATCGGACCGGAGGGCATCGCGCCGACAACAGGCCAGGATGGAGCCAACTCGCCGCCTATCTGGCTGGCCATCGGCGTAGGACTCCTCGCCGCCGCCGTGCTCGGATTGGGTGCAGCGCTGTTGTGGCGACGGCGCCGCGGTGGTGCTGACTAGACGGATATCGCCTGACGCTCAGCCGTTGCAAGGCAGTGTCTTTGAGAGCATTGCCGAGGTAAAGCTGCGCTGTGGGTCAATTTCTCAGCGACGCTACATCTAGCCGGTGTAACCTCCGGGCGACCGGCGACGACACGGCGGCCGACGGATCAGGACGAGGCGCGATGACACGGACGTTCAACGGCAAGATCGAACTCGATATCCGCGACTCGGAACCCGACTGGGGCCCGTATGCGGCGCCGACCGCCCCGGCGGGCTCACCCAATGTCTTGTACCTGGTCTGGGACGATATCGGCATTGCCACCTGGGACTGCTTCGGTGGACTGGTCGATATGCCCGCGATGAGCCGGATAGCGCAGCGCGGTGTGCGGCTGTCGCAGTTCCACACCACCGCGCTGTGCTCGCCGACCCGCGCCTCGCTGCTGACCGGTCGCAATGCCACGACCGTGGGGATGGCGACCATCGAGGAGTTCACCGACGGATTCCCGAACTGCAATGGGCGCATACCCGCCGACACGGCGTTGTTGTCGGAGGTGCTCGCCGAGAACGGGTACAACACCTACTGCGTGGGCAAGTGGCACCTGACCCCACTGGAGGAGTCGAACCTCGCCGCCACCAAGCGACATTGGCCGTTGGCCCGGGGTTTCGAACGGTTCTATGGATTCCTGGGCGGCGAGACCGATCAGTGGTATCCGGAACTGGTGTACGACAATCACCCCGTCGCGCCGCCCGCCACTCCCGAGGAGGGCTACCACCTGTCGAAGGACCTGGCGGACAAGGCGATCGAGTTCATTCGGGATGCCAAGGTGATCGCACCCGACAAGCCGTGGTTCAACTACCTGTGCCCAGGCGCTGGCCACGCGCCCCACCACGTCGCCAAGGAGTGGGCCGACAAGTACGCCGGCCGCTTCGACATGGGTTACGAGGCCTATCGCGAGGTCGTGCTGGAGAATCAGAAGAAGCTGGGCATCGTGCCCCAGGACACCGAATTATCGCCGGTCAACCCGTATCTCGACGTCAAGGGGCCCAACGGCGAGGCATGGCCGTACCAGGACACCGTCCGGGGATGGGACACGCTGGACGACGACGAGAAGCGGCTGTTCTCCAGGATGGCCGAGGTGTTCGCCGGCTTCCTGTCCTACACCGACGCGCAGATCGGCCGCATCCTCGACTACCTCGAGGAATCCGGTCAGCTCGACAACACCATCATCGTCGTCATCTCCGACAACGGAGCCAGCGGAGAGGGCGGACCGAACGGCTCGGTCAACGAGAACAAGTTCTTCAACGGCTACATCGACACCGTCGCGGAGAGCATGCGGTTCTACGACCAGCTCGGCGGGCCCGAGACCTACAACCACTACCCGATCGGGTGGGCGATGGCGTTCAACACGCCCTACAAGCTCTTCAAGCGCTACGCCTCACACGAGGGTGGCATCGCTGACAGTGCGATCATCAGCTGGCCCAACGGAATTGATGCGCACGGCGAAGTTCGAGACACCTACATCAATGTCTGCGATGTCACGCCCACCGTCTACGACCTACTTGGTATCACCCCGCCCGACGAGGTCGCAGGTATCGCCCAGAAGCCGCTCGACGGGGTGAGTTTCGCGGCCGCGCTTGCTGATTCGACTGCCGACACGGGCAAGGACACGCAGTTCTACACGATGCTCGGCACTCGGGCAATCTGGCACAAGGGCTGGTTGGCCAATACCGTGCACGCGGCGAGCCCCGCTGGTTGGTCGCAATTCCCCGCCGACCGCTGGGAGCTGTTCCACATCGAATCCGACCGCAGTCAGTGCCATGACCTGGCGACGCAGCAGCCGGAGAAGCTCGAAGAGCTCAAGGCGTTGTGGTTCAGCGAGGCCGCCAAGTACAACGGGCTGCCATTGGGCGATCTCAACATCTTCGACACGCTGGCTCGTTGGCGACCCTCATTGTCAGTCGATCGCAAGTCCTTTATCTACTACCCGGACTCGGCCGAAGTGGGCGTCGGTGCCGCCCCCGAGCTTCGGGGGCAGTCGTTCTCCGTCCTCGCCGAGGTCACCGTCGATGACGCCGCCGCGGAAGGCGTGTTGTTCAAGCAGGGCGCGGGCCACGGCGGTCACGTGCTGTTCGTCAAGGACGCCCAGCTGTGTTACGTCTACAACTTCATGGGCGAGGACGAACAGAGAGTCTGTGCCCCGGCCCCGATTCCTCTGGGCAGTCACGTGTTCGGCGTCAGATATGACCGGACGGGGACCGTGGAGAACAGCCACACCCCGCTCGGCGACGTCTCGCTGTACATCGATGACGCCAAGGTTGCGACGTTGCCGGGCGTGCGTGCCCATCCGGGCACATTCGGGCTCGCCGGCGGTGGGGTGGCAGTCGGTCGCAATGCCGGTCAGCCGGTGTCGAGCAGCTACCAGGCGCCATTCAGGTTCACCGGCGGCACAATCGCCAAGGTGGTCGTCGACATATCGGGCACTCCGTACGAGGACCTCGAAAGAGACTTCGCCCAGGCCTTTGCGAGGGACTGATGAGCACCTGGTGCATGAGTGGCATCGCGATCACCTGCGTCGTGGCGATCGGCGCGTCGGGATGTGCGCGGACAAGCGAGGGCGTTCCGGTCACCGAACCCTCGGCGGCATCAGTCTCGACATCGGTGGCGTCCGCATCGTCCTCACCGATGTCGTCCCCACCCGCGACGACCGACACCGCCCAGCCCGAGCCGGGCATTCTGCCGACGCTCCAGGTTCCGATCCCGGCGGGCACCGTGACGTGCCCACTACCTCCGGAGCCTGGCGATGCCGTCGAGACGGCGGTGTCCGATCCACAGGCGCCGAAGATCACGGTGGCCCTCCCCGACGGCTGGAGCCTGGCCCCTGGTTCCGGTGACATGGCCGCCACGCTGACCGGACCCGAGGCGATGTCTGCGACCGTCACCATCGCGCGCACGACGCTCGATCCCGCAGCGGCGTTCCGCGACTACACCGATCGCATCATGGCCACCGCGGCCGTCAGCACCGTGAGCGTCCTGCCCGCGGAGTTGTGCGACTACAGCGGGCAGAAGCTGATGGGCGCCTGGTCGGACACATCGGAGAAATCGGTGGAGTTTCGCGACAGGATCGTGCACATCTGGACCAACACCGCCAACTACCTGGTGTCGGTGCACGTGGAGGCGCCCAGCGGTGTGGATGCCCTCGATGCCGCGGGCGCCCGGCTGACCGGTGACCCACAGGTCGAGATCCCCTGACCCGCCGACGCCAAGCGCGCGGAAAGCGCTGGTCGCCGCGATTTGGTGCATTCGCGCCGGTCACCTAGTATGTAGGGGTTGCCTTGGGCAGACCTCGGTAGCCGCTCTCGTCTGAGTCCTTCTTGTAAGTGCTCAGCGGAGGCGGAAGCCCTGCGTGCCCTTAGGTGACGAAGACCGCGTACGTCGAACAATCTAGTGCTGTTTGGCGTGCATCGAAATCGAGGAGATCGAGTGATTCAGCAGGAATCGCGAGTGAAGGTCGCCGACAACACCGGTGCCAAGGAGATCTTGTGCATCCGGGTGCTCGGTGGCTCGGCGCGACGCTATGCCGGCATCGGTGATGTCATCGTGGCCACCGTCAAGGATGCGATCCCCGGCGGCAACGTGAAGCGTGGCGATGTCGTGAAGGCCGTCATCGTTCGCACCGTCAAGGAGCGCCGTCGCGCCGACGGCAGCTACATCAAGTTCGACGAGAACGCCGCCGTCATCATCAAGCCCGACAATGACCCCCGCGGCACCCGCATCTTTGGGCCGGTCGGTCGTGAGCTGCGCGAGAAGAAGTTTATGAAGATCGTTTCGCTGGCCCCGGAGGTGCTGTAAATGAAGGTGCACAAGGGCGACACCGTTCTGGTCATCTCCGGTAAGGACAAGGGCGCCAAGGGCAAGGTCCTGGTCGCCTACCCCGACCGCGAGAAGGTCCTGGTCGAGGGTGTCAACCGGATCAAGAAGCACACCGCCGTCTCCAGCAATGAGCGTGGCGCGTCCTCGGGCGGCATCGTCACCCAGGAAGCCGCGATTCACGTGAGCAACGTGATGGTGGTCGACTCCGACGGCAACCCGACTCGGATCGGCTACCGCGTCGACGAGGAGAGCGGCAAGAAGGTCCGCGTGTCGAAGAAGAATGGCAAGGACATCTGAGAATGACTACTGCAGAAGCTCCCGCAAAGACACCGCCGCGCCTCAAGCAGCGGTACCGCGATGAGATCAAGGCCGCGCTGAACACCGAGTTCAGCTACGACAACGTCATGCAGATCCCGGGCGTCGTCAAGGTCATCGTGAACATGGGCGTCGGTGACGCCGCCCGCGACGCCAAGCTGATCAACGGCGCCGTCAACGACCTAGCGCTCATCACCGGCCAGAAGCCGGAGATCCGCAAGGCCCGCAAGTCCATCGCACAGTTCAAGCTGCGCGAGGGCATGCCGATCGGCGCCCGGGTCACGCTGCGCGGCGACCGCATGTGGGAGTTCCTCGACCGGCTCGTGTCGATCAGCCTCCCGCGTATCCGCGACTTCCGCGGCCTGTCGCCCAAGCAGTTCGACGGCAGCGGCAACTACACCTTCGGTCTCACCGAGCAGTCGGTGTTCCACGAGATCGACGTGGACAGCATTGACCGCCCGCGGGGCATGGACATCACAGTCGTCACGTCGGCGACGAATGACGACGAGGGCCGTGCGCTGCTGCGCGCGCTGGGCTTCCCGTTCAAGGAGAACTGAGCAGATGGCAAAGAAAGCGCTGGTCATCAAGGCCAACAAGAAGCCGAAGTTCAAGGTTCGCGGCTACACGCGTTGCAACAGGTGCGGGCGTCCGCACGCTGTCTTCCGCAAGTTCGGCCTGTGCCGAATCTGCCTGCGGGAGATGGCGCATGCCGGCGAGCTGCCGGGTGTCCAGAAGTCCAGCTGGTAATCCAAATCCAAACATTGAAACCACTTAACAAAAGTGCGCGGCAGGCCCCCAAGGGAATTCAACCCAGGGGAACCGCCGCGAGGAAGGTGAGCCGGTTGTCATGACGATGACTGACCCGATCGCAGACTTCTTGACACGTCTGCGCAACGCCAACTCGGCGTATCACGATGAGGTGACCTTGCCCCACAGCAAGATCAAGGCGAACATCGCCGAGATCTTGAAGGCTGAGGGCTACATCAGCGATTTCCGTACGGAGGATGCTCGCGTCGGCAAGTCCCTGGTGGTGCAGCTGAAGTACGGCTCCAGCCGTGAGCGCAGCATTGCGGGCCTGCGCCGGGTGTCCAAGCCCGGCCTGCGGGTGTACGCGAAGTCCACCAACCTGCCTCGGGTGCTTGGTGGCCTCGGCGTGGCGATCATCTCCACGTCCTCCGGCCTCCTCACCGACCGCCAGGCAGCGCGTAGCGGCGTGGGCGGCGAAGTCCTCGCGTACGTGTGGTAGCGGGATAGGAAGAGTAGAACTATGTCGCGTATTGGTAAGCAGCCGGTCCTGGTTCCTGCCGGGGTCGATATCACGATCGAGGGGCAGAACGTCTCGGTCAAGGGCCCGAAGGGCTCACTGGGTCTAGCCGTCGCCGAGCCGATTTCGGTGGCGCGCAACGACGAAGGCGCCATCGTGGTGACCCGCCCCGACGACGACCGGCGCAGCCGTTCGTTGCACGGGCTGTCGCGCACGCTGGTGGCCAACCTGATCACCGGTGTCACCGAGGGTTACACCACGAAGATGGAGATCTTCGGCGTTGGCTACCGCGTGCAGCTCAAGGGCAACACGCTCGAGTTCGCGCTCGGCTACAGCCATCCCGTCGTGATCGAGGCGCCTGAGGGCATCACGTTCGCGGTGGAGACCCCCACCAAGTTCTCAATCACCGGTATCGACAAGCAGAAGGTCGGTCAGATCTCGGCGAACATCCGCCGTCTGCGCCGCCCCGACCCGTACAAGGGCAAGGGCGTGCGGTACGAGGGTGAGCAGATCCGCCGCAAGGTCGGAAAGACAGGTAAGTAAGTCATGGCTACCACGAAGACTGATGTGGCTTCCGCCAAGCGGAAGCCCCTTGGGCAGAACATCTCCGAGACTCGTCGGGTGGCGCGCCTGCGTCGCCACGCACGCCTTCGCAAGAAGGTCGCCGGCACCTCGGAGGCCCCGCGCCTGGTCGTGAACCGCAGCTCACGGCACATCCACGTACAGCTGGTCGACGACCAGGTCGGCGTCACGCTGGCCGCCGCGTCGTCGATCGAGGCGGACGTGCGTGCGGTTGAGGGCGACAAGAAGGCCCACAGCGTCCGGGTCGGTCAGCTGATCGCCGAGCGCGCCAAGGCCGCAGGCATCGAGACGGTGGTGTTCGACCGTGGTGGGTACACCTACGGCGGTCGGATCGCTGCGCTGGCCGATGCCGCGCGTGAGAGCGGGCTGAAATTCTGATGATGAAGACTTACGGAAGGACTGCATGATGGCCGAGCAGGCTAGTGGAGCCGGGCCGTCGAACACCGACGGCCGCGGAGGCGGCGGCGGTGGCGGTCGTGATGGCGGTCGCGGCAGGCGCGACGACCGTGGTGGCCGTGGCGGTCGCGACGGCGGCGAGAAGAGCAACTACCTGGAGCGCGTCGTTGCCATCAACCGCGTCTCCAAGGTCGTCAAGGGTGGTCGCCGGTTCAGCTTCACCGCGCTGGTGATCGTCGGCGACGGCAACGGCATGGTCGGTGTCGGCTACGGCAAGGCCAAGGAAGTTCCGGCGGCGATCGCCAAGGGTGTCGAAGAGGCCCGCAAGGGATTCTTCCGCGTCCCGCTCATCGGCGGCACCATCGTGCACCCGGTGCAGGGTGAGGCTGCGGCCGGTGTCGTGATGCTGCGTCCGGCCAGCCCGGGTACCGGCGTCATCGCCGGTGGCGCGGTGCGTGCGGTGCTGGAATGCGCCGGCGTGCACGACATCCTGGCCAAGTCACTGGGCAGCGACAACGCGATCAACGTGGTGCATGCCACCGTTGCCGCGCTGAAGATGATCCAGCGTCCGGAAGAGGTTGCGGCCCGTCGTGGGCTGCCCATCGAGGACGTCGCGCCTGCGCGGATGCTCAAGGCTCGACGTGAGAGCGAAGCGCTGGCTGCTACGGCCGCGCGTGAGGGATCGGCATAAGTAATGGCTGAACTGAAGATCACCCAGGTGCGCGGCACCGTCGGTGCTCGCTGGAAGCAGCGTGAGAGCCTGCGCAGCCTCGGGTTGCGGAAGATCCGCCAGTCCGTGGTGCGTGAGGACAATGCGCAGACGCGCGGCCTGCTGGCCGTCGTCAACCACCTCGTAACGGTTGAGGAGGCGTAGCAACCATGACCATCAAGCTTCATGACCTGAAGCCCGCCCCCGGGTCCAAGACTCGCAAGACTCGCGTGGGTCGCGGCGAGGGCTCCAAGGGTAAGACCGCCGGTCGCGGCACCAAGGGCACCAAGGCACGCAAGAACGTCCCCTCGACGTTCGAGGGTGGCCAGATGCCGATCCACATGCGGTTGCCGAAGCTCAAGGGCTTCAAGAACCGTTTCCGCACTGAGTACCAGGTCGTCAACGTCGGTGACCTCGACAAGCTGTTCCCCAAGGGCGGCACTGTCGGCGTCGACGAGTTGGTGGCTGCAGGTGCGGTCCGCAAGAACACGCTGGTGAAGGTGCTCGGCGACGGCAAGGTGTCCGTCAAGGTCAACCTCACCGCGCACAAGTTCAGCGGCAGCGCGCGCGAGAAGATCACTGCAGTAGGCGGTTCGACCACCGAGCTGTAGTGCAAGACATGTGAAATGCCCCCGCCTCGGCGGGGGCATTTTGCGTTGGGGGACCGTCCGCTAGCTCTGCGGGCGCGCGCCGAGCACGTCGCGAAACAGCGCCTGGCGCAGTGACAGTTCCCGCGGGTCGCTCCACAGGTGGAAGCCGAGTCGATTCATGACGTAGGCGTAGCCGATGCCGGTGTCGGGGTCGGCCAGCCCGAAGGAACCGCCGAACCCCGGGGTGCCGAACGCCCTGCCCGATGTGCCGAACCCGAAGTGCGGCAAGGGTTTGCACATGCCCAGCGAGTACGCCACATCGACGTGCATGACCTTGTCGCGCATGCCGCCGCTGGGTGTGGTCGCCGCCGCGGTGAGGTCCTCGAAGGTGGCCTCGTTCAGGCCCAGTGCCGCACCGCCGGTCGCGGCCGCACCATAGAGCCTCGCAACCGAGCGGGCCGTTGCCGTCCCGTTGGCCGAGGGGATCTCCACGGACCGCACATCATCACGGTTGTAGTCCCCGTCGAACGCGTTGACGTTGCGTGGCACCGAGACCGTGCGGGCCGTGAGGCCGACGGGGTTCAGTGATGCGGCGACAAAGCCGGGTGGCATCACGTTGAGGTGCAGGAGCGTCTCGGCACGTTTCCAGTTGTGCACGTGGGCGATCCGGTCACGGTCCACCGACGCGGGCAGGCCGATGTGCAGATCCAGTCCGAGCGGACCTGCGATCTCGTCGGCGAGGAATCTGCCGAGGGTTCTCCCGGCCGGGTCGGTCCGCCGGATGAGTTCGGACTCATACCAGCCCAGTGTGATCGCGTGATAGCCGTGCCGGGTGCCCGGCGGCCACGCGGGCGCCTGCGACGCGAGCATGGGCGACAGTCTGGACGGGTCGGCGACATCGTCCAGCGTGGGGGCCGGCGTCACCGCCGACAGGCCCGCCTGGTGGGCGAGCAGTTGACGCACGGTCACCTCGCCCTTGCCTGCCGCGGCGAACTCCGGCCAGTAGTCGGCGACCCTCGCGTCATAGCGGAACAGACCCCGCGACACGGCGACCGCGACGGCAAGGGCCGCAACGCCCTTGGTCGTCGAGAACACGTTGACCATCGAGTCCTCTTGCCACGGTGCTCTGGTCAGACCGTTGCGGTAACCGCCCCAGAGGTCCACCACCAAGGCGTCGTCGCGGTAGACGGTGACGGCGGCACCCACCTCCTGACCCGAGGTGAAGTTGGCTCGAAACGCGTCGGCGATCCTGCCGTAGCCGGGTTCGACGTCGCCGTGGATGAGATCTGGTGACACGGCCACCTTGAGCACCATGGAGTCCCCTTCCGTCGCGTCATTCTGGCGGTGGGGACCGGGCTAACACTGGGGAACGGCGATCGTCGCAGGTGACAGCGTCGGTGTCCGGATCGTCTGTGAACGGATCGGTAGCCTTGAGGAATGTTCGCATTCCTTCCTGGCATCCCCGGTACCGACGAGTTGCGGGCACTGGCCCGCAAGGTGGACACCGCACGGAATCACGGTGTGCCGAAGGGCTGCGTCCTCGAACTCGACCTCCAGACCGTGCCGGAGGAGACCAGCGGATTCGATCCGATGGCGCTGCTGAGCGGTGGCCGCCCAATGGTTCTGCGCGAGGCCGTCGCGGCCATTCATCGTGCCGCCGAGGACGACCGGGTTGCAGGCCTCATCGCCCGCGTCCAGATTCCCGCCGCGGCCCCCGGTCCGATCCAGGAACTGCGGGATGCCATCGTCGCCTTCAGTGACGTCAAGCCATCACTGGCGTGGGCCGAGACCTATCCCGGCACGATGTCGTACTACCTGGCGTCGGCGTTCCGCGAGGTGTGGATGCAGCCGTCAGGGTCGGTCGGGCTGGTGGGTTTCGCCACCAGTGCGATGTTCCTGCGCGACGCACTCGCGAAGGCCGGCGTGGAGGCTCAGTTCGTCGCCCGTGGCGAGTACAAGTCGGCGGCCAACCTGTTCACCCAGGACTCCTACACCGAGGCGCACCGCGAGGCCGACAGCGCAATGATCGCGAGCCTGCACGCCCAGGTGCTCGCCGCGGTGGCGCAGTCGCGCCACATCGAGACCGCCGCCATCGACGCACTGGCCGATAACGCGCCGCTGCTGCGCGATGACGCGCTGGACGCCCGGCTCGTCGACCGCATCGGGTTCCGTGACGAGGCGTACGGCAGGATTGCCGAACTCGTTGGAGCGCCAGGTGTCTCATCGGAGCTCGGGGATGCCGACACTCATCCCGACGCACCGCCGCGCCTGTTCCTGTCGCGCTACGCCCGCGCGAACGGACCGACGCCACCGTCACTGCCAGGTATCGGGTCCAAGCCGACCATCGCCGTCGTCACGCTTGCCGGACCCATCGTCAGTGGTCGTGGTGGGCCACAGGCACTGCCCCTTGGCAGGTCAAACGCAGGCGGCGACACCATCGCCGCGGCACTGCGCGAGGCAGCCGCCGACGACTCGGTGTCGGCCGTGGTGCTGCGCGTGGACAGCCCGGGCGGCTCGGTCAGCGGGTCGGAGACGGTCTGGCGCGAGGTGGATCGACTGCGCAAGGCGGGTAAGCCCGTCGTCGCCTCGATGGGATCGGTGGCGGCCTCCGGCGGCTACTACGTGTCGATGGCCGCCGACACGATCGTGGCCAACGCCGGAACGATCACCGGCTCGATCGGCGTGGTGACCGGCAAGTTGGTGGCGCGAGACCTCAAGGAGCGCCTCGGCATCGGCTCGGATTCGGTGCGCACCAACGCCAATGCCGACGCGTGGTCGGTCGACGCGCCGTTCACCGAGGAGCAGCATGCGCACGTCGAGGCCGAAGCCGACCTGCTCTACACGGACTTCGTCGAACGAGTCGCACTCGGCCGCGGAATGTCAGTGCAGGAGGTCGACGCGGTCGCCCGTGGACGCGTCTGGACGGGAGCCGACGCCTTGGAGCGCGGGCTTGTCGACGAGCTCGGCGGACTTCGCACAGCGATAGACCGGGCGAAGGTTCTGGCGGGTCTCGACGAGGACGCCGACGTCAAGCTCGTCAACCTTCCAGGTTCGTCGATTCTGGAGAAGCTGCGGCCCAAGCCGTCATCGCAGCCGGCGGCGGCCTCGCTGCCAGATGCCGTCGGTGCCATCCTGGGCCGCTCGCTGGCCGGGGCATGGACGCAGGCGCAACGCTCCATGTCCGGGGTCACCGCGACGTGGCTGGGTGATGTCCGCTTCTAGCGGTTTGCCCGTCCCGCAACGACCGGTCCTGGCGTCCCCACCCTGAGGTGTGGCTGGCAAAACATTAGGGGTTTCCCCGATTCATCGGCTGCGTCAACCGGCCTAACATCAATACTGCGTTGCGGCCGGGGAGGAACGGAACGTGCCGAGTGCCCGGCGGGGGAGGCGGCGCTCGGCGCACCAGCGGGGGTGGGGGCCCCCGTCCGCCGCGGCCCTAGGGTCGACGGCCGGGCTGGCGTTGGGGGAAGTGTTCGCACTTCCCCCAACGCCGGGCCTGAGGTGTACTCAGCCCAACTTGGCGCGGACGTAGATCAGATCGGTGAATGCCGACCACGACGCGTCATCGGGCACATCGAACCCATTGGCCGCGTGAGCCTCTCGCATCGCCGACGCCGTCACCGCCCAGCCGAGTTCCCGCAGATGGTCGATGACGTTGGTGCGCTTACCCTTGTAGACCAGGTCGCCCATCTCGATATCCGAGCCGAGCTGTTTCATGCGGTCGGACAGTTCCTTGGACCGTTCCTCGGTGAATGCCGCGACGTCGGGTACGCGTTCGGTGGCCAGGTAGCTACCCGGTGCGGACAATGCGGTGATGTCCTCCATCAGCCTGTCCTGCGCCTCCGACGGTAGGTAGATCAGCAAACCTTCAGCGCTCCACGCGGTTGGCTGCTTCGGATCGAAGCCGTTGTCGCGCAGCGCGCTGGGCCAGTCCTCCCGCAGGTCGACGGCGACAGTGCGGTGGGTGGCGGTCGGCGTGGCACCGAGATCGGCCAGGGTCGTGGTCTTGAACGCGATGACCTCGGGTTGGTCCACCTCGAAGACCACGGTGCCGTCCGGCCACGGCAGGCGATACGCGCGGGCATCCAGACCGGAGGCCAGGATCACTGCCTGGCGCACACCCGAGGCGGCCGCGTCGAGGAACATCTGGTCGAACCATCGGGTGCGGACCGCCATGGCCTCGGCCGCCAGCCGCGCCGTGAACACCGGGTCGATGTCCTCGAAGTTGAAGTCACCGTCGAGCATGCGGAGGATGAACTCCATGCCGACCGCGCGCACCAGCGGCTCGGCATAGGAATCCTCGATCAGCTTCTCCCGGTGGCCCAGCGCGCGCTGCGCGGCGACCATCGTCGCCGTCGCCCCAACGCTGGAGGCCAGGTCCCAGGTGTCGCCATCTGATCTCGCCATGGGTCTCCTTTGTCTCGGTCTGTCTTGTTCGGTCTAGTTCAACGTGCCAGTGAGGTATCCGGAATCGCCCCCGAAGGCCGCCAGCTCGTCGTCGGGCAGCTCGAACCCGTTGGCGGCGAAGGCCTGATCGGTCCGGCGGATGTCGACGTGCCATCCGCGGGCGGTCAGATAGTCGGCGGCGCTGTTGCGCTCACCGAGGTAGAACAGCTCCGCGAGGTTGATATCGGATCCGATCCGCTTCGATCGCTGTGTGAGCTTGTCCGCCCAGTCGGCGGGCAGTGACGCCATGTCCATGTGTTCGGTGGCCAGCCGGCTGCCGGGTGCCGACAGCGCGGTGATGTCGTCGAACAGCCGATCCTGAGCCTCTGGGGGTAGGTAGACGAGCAGACCCTCGGCGCTCCACGCGGTGGGCGCGCTGCTGTCGAAGCCGGCGGCCCGCAGTGCGGCGGGCCAGTCGTCCCGCAGATCGACCGACACGGTGCGGCGCTGTGCGGTGGGCTCGGCGCCGAGGCCAGCAAGGGTGTCGGTCTTGAACGCGATCACCGCGGGCTGGTCGACCTCATAGACGGTGGTGTCACGCAGCCACGGCAGCCGGTAGGCGCGGGTGTCGAGTCCTGACGCGAGAATCACCACCTGGCGGACATCGTCGCGGGAGGCGTGCATGAAGAAGTCGTCGAAGTAGCGGGTGCGCACGGTGATCTGCTCATTCATCGCGCGCCGGTTGAGCAGCGGGTCATCCTCGGCGGCGAGCCGCCCATCGTCGCCGGCGGCGAGCCGCCCATCGCCTCCGGCGGCCACGTCGTCGTCACCGTCGAGAAACTTGACGAAGTGCTCGATGCCGACGGCGCGGACCAGCGGGTCGGCCCACGGGTCGGCGAGAAGTGCATCGGGCCCCTGTGAGGCGGCCGCTCGGGACGCGGCGACCGCGGTGGCAGTGGCGCCGACGCTGGAGGCCAGGTCCCAGGTGTCGTTGTCGGTACGGGTCATCGATACTCCTCAACTCTTGGTGGCTAGCTCTTGGTGGCGATGACGGCCAGCGAGCCACTCATGGGTGCTAGATCGCCGCTGATCTCGAATCTGCGGCCGTAGTGGGCGAAGACCTCGGCACGCGAGCGGGCACTGACCTGCCAGCCGTGCGCGGTCAGGTAGTCGATGACGGGCGTGCGCTCGCCGCCGTAGAACAGCTCGCCCATGTCCAGGTCGAAACCGTGGTCGCGCCAGACGTCGTTCATCGCCGCGGCGCGCGCGGCGACGGCGGCACCTCCGTCGGGGTGGTCCTCCGTGGCGAGTCGGCTGCCCGGAGCCGAGTTCGCGGTGATGTCGTCGAACAGGCGGTCCTGTGCCTCCGGCGGCAGGTAAGCCAGCAGGCCCTCGGCGCTCCAGGCGGTCGGCAGGCCGGGGTCGAAGCCGCTACGCCGAAGCGCATCGGGCCAGTCCTCACGCAGGTCGATGCCGACGGTTCGACGATCGCATGTGGCCGACGCGCCGATCCGGGTCATCGCGGCACTCTTCGCCTCGATGACCCGCGGCTGGTCGATCTCGTAGACGACGGTGCCACTCGGCCACGGCAGTCGGTAGGCGCGCGAGTCCAGACCGGACGCCAGGATCACGGCCTGTGAGACACCCTCTGATCCCAGAAAGAAGTCGTCGAAGAAGCGTGTGCGTACCGCCATCACGTCGGTCATCGCCTTGGCCGTACCGCCGTCGCCGACGGCATCGGGCTGCACGACCCCGTCCACGAGCTTGGTGAAGAAGTCGATACCGACCTGCCGCACCAGCGATGCGGCATAGGGGTCCTGGATCAGGGCGTCGGGTTCGCGTGAGGCGATTGCCCTGGCGGCGGCGACCATCGTCGCTGTCGCGCCCACGCTGGACGCTAGATCCCAGGTGTCGTCCTCTGAACGCGCCATTGCGACTCTCCAAAGTAACTGGGGTGGATTTAACTGGCTGGGTTTTAATTAGCACAGTTAATAACTCGGTTCTGACTGTACGCTTCGAACTTGGGAGTTCGGTTCGAGTGGCCGGACCCCCATCGGATGCGAGTCGGAGCGGTCGCGGCTGTTACTCTCGTAGACTGTTTGACGCGCGACTTCGCAGGCTGTGAGCTTGCGGCCAGTTCGTGCGGGACGTAACCCCAATGCGCTGGTCAAGCCAGCCCCATTTGCACGCCGCGACTCGGACTCGGCTGCGCAGGAGGAAGAGTGCTTTCGGCTTTTATCTCATCGCTGCGGACGGCCGACCTCAGACGCAAGATCCTCTTCACTCTGGGCATAGTCATCCTGTATCGAGCCGGCGCTTCACTGCCGTCGCCCGGTGTGAACTATCCCAACGTGCAGAAGTGCATCGAGCAGGTCAGTGGCGGTGACTCAGCGCAGATTTACTCGTTGATCAACCTGTTCTCCGGCGGCGCGCTGTTGCAGCTGTCGGTGTTCGCGGTCGGCGTGATGCCCTACATCACGGCCAGCATCATCGTGCAGCTGCTGACGGTGGTGATTCCGCGCTTCGAACAGCTGCGCAAGGAAGGCCAGTCCGGCCAGGCCAAGATGACGCAGTACACGCGTTATCTGTCCATCGCGCTGGCGGTTCTCCAGGCGACGTCGATCGTTGCGCTGGCCGCTAACGGTGGCCTGTTGCAGGGCTGCTCGCTGGAGATCATCCAGGACTCCTCGATCTTCACCCTCGTCGTCATCGTGCTGGTGCTGACCGCTGGCGCAGCGCTGGTGATGTGGATGGGCGAGCTGGTCACCGAGCGTGGCATCGGCAACGGCATGTCGCTGCTGATCTTCGCCGGTATCGCGGCCCGCATTCCCGCGGAGGGCCAGACCATCCTCGAGAGCCGTGGCGGCATGGTCTTCGCGCTCGTCTGCGTCGCGGCACTGATCATCATCGTCGGTGTGGTCTTCGTCGAGCAGGGTCAGCGCCGTATCCCGGTGCAGTACGCCAAGCGCATGGTCGGCCGCAAGATGTACGGCGGCACCTCGACCTACCTGCCGCTGAAGGTCAACCAGGCCGGCGTCATCCCGGTCATCTTCGCGTCGTCGCTGATCTACGTGCCGCAGCTGATCACCCAGCTCATCCAGAGTGGCAGCGCCAACCCGGGCAGTGGGTGGTGGGCCAAGTTCGTGGCGAACTACCTGACCAACCCCGCCAGCCCGGCCTACATCGCGATCTACTTCGGCCTGATCATCTTCTTCACCTACTTCTACGTCTCGATCACGTTCAATCCCGATGAACGTGCCGACGAGATGAAGAAGTTCGGCGGGTTCATTCCGGGCATCCGGCCCGGCAAACCGACCGCCGACTATCTGCGGTACGTACTCAGTCGCATCACTCTGCCGGGCTCCATCTACCTCGGTGTGATCGCCGTGCTGCCCAACCTCTTCCTGGAGATGGGCAACACCGGTTCGGTCCAGAACCTGCCGTTCGGCGGTACCGCGGTGCTGATCATGATCGGCGTCGGCCTGGACACCGTGAAGCAGATCGAGAGCCAGCTGATGCAGCGCAACTATGAAGGGTTCCTCAAGTGAGAATCGTTTTGCTTGGCCCGCCGGGCGCTGGCAAGGGCACACAGGCGGAGAAGCTGGCCGAGAAGCTCGGCATTCCGCACATCTCCACCGGCGACCTCTTTCGCCACAACATCAGCAACGAGACCGAGCTGGGGCTCGAGGCCAAGAAGTACCTCGATGCCGGCGACCTGGTGCCCTCCACGCTGACCAATGCGTTGGTTGACGACCGGATCAGCAACGCTGATGCCGCCGATGGCTTCATCCTCGACGGTTACCCGCGTTCGGTGGAACAGGCCGAGGCACTGCGCGACATGTTGGCGAAGCGCAATCTGAAACTCGACGCTGTCGTCGAGTTCCGCGTCTCCGAGGCCGAGCTGCTCGCACGCCTCAAGGGCCGCGGCCGCGCCGATGACACCGATGACGTCATCCTCAACCGCATGAACGTGTACCGCGACGAGACGGCGCCGCTGCTGGACTACTACAGCGACGAACTCAAGACTGTGGATGCCATCGGCACGCTCGACGAGGTTTTCGCCCGAGCACTGCAGGCACTCGGTAGGTAATCGATGATCGGCCTGCCCGGTAGGCGCCGCAAGGTCGTCGCCACACGCAGCGCCGCAGAACTCGACGCCATGGCCGCGGCGGGTGCGTTGGTGGCCAAGGCGCTCAAGGCGGTGCGCGCCGCCGCCGTCCCCGGAGTGTCGACGCTTGACCTCGACGCCGTGGCCGAGGCCGTCATCCGCGACGGTGGCGGTATCCCGTCGTTTCTCGGATATCACGGGTTTCCCGCCAGCATCTGTTCCTCGGTCAACGACCGAGTCGTGCACGGGATCCCGGCACGCGATGAGGTGCTGGTGGTCGGCGATCTGGTGTCGATCGACTGCGGTGCCATCCTCGACGACTGGCACGGCGACTCGGCGGTCACGTTCGGAGTCGGCCCGCTGATTCCCGCCGACGAGCTGCTGTCGGAGGCCACGCGGCTGTCGATGGAGGCCGGTATCGCGGCGATGGTGCCGGGTAACCGACTCACCGACGTCTCGCACGCGATCGAGAACGGCACCCGCGCCGCCGAGGAGAGCCACGGCCGCAGGTACGGCATCGTCGAGGGCTACGGCGGTCATGGCATCGGCAGGCAGATGCACATGGACCCCTTCCTGCCCAACGAGGGTGCGCCCGGGCGCGGCCCGCATCTGGAACCGGGATCGGTGCTGGCCATCGAACCCATGCTCACCCTCGGCACCACGAACACCAAGGTGCTGTCCGACGACTGGACGGTCGTCACCACCGACGGTTCCCGTGCCGCACACTGGGAGCACACCGTGGCGGTCACCGAGGACGGACCGCGGATCCTCACGCTGTAGGGCGTCGGGGCGTTGCCCGCGTTTGCGCGGCGAATCGGCGCATGCACCTTTCGCGACCGGCGATGTTGGGGCATAGTCCCTTGTGGTTGCGCACAAGACCTGTCGTCTCGGTTGAACCGCGCAGCCGTCCGCTGCGTGTTAACTGGCGGAGGTTGGGAATGGATGATCCTGAGGCCGCCATGATGAGGGTTCTCTACGACGAGCACGCCGGCGCGCTCTGGCGTTACGTGATGCGTTTGACCGGAGATGCGGCGCGCGCGGAGGACGTGGTGCAGGAGACGCTGCTGCGCGCCTGGCGTCATCCCGAGGTGACCTACGACGCCGACCGCTCGGCGCGGGCGTGGTTGTTCACCGTCGCGCGCAACCTGATCATCGACGAGACGCGCAGTGCCCGATACCGCAACGAGTCCGGGACCGCCGACATCGAGGCGGTCGCCGATCGGGCGGGGCCCGACCAGGTGGACCACGCGTTGGACAAGCTACTACTGGGCACGGCCATGAGTGAACTGTCGGAGGATCACCGCGCGGTGATCGTGCGGGCCTACTACCAAGGGCAGAGCGTCGCACAGATCGCGAACGCACTGCAGATCGCCGAGGGCACCGTCAAGTCGCGGCTGCATTACGCGGTACGCGCGCTGCGACTCAACCTGCAGGAGATGGGGGTGACACGATGACACAGTTGGGTGGACCCCGAAGCGTGGAACCGCTCGAGGGTGATCGATACGCGACGTGGGATGCCGCGTACGTGCTCGGTTCGCTCTCGAGTGTCGAGCGACGCGAGTACGAGGCGCACATGGAGACGTGCGACCGATGCCGAGCCGCCGTCGCCGACATCTCCGGCATGCCGGCGCTACTGGCCATGCTCGACGCCGAGGACGTGGCGTCGCTGGGCGCCACGCAGGCGGAACCGCCGCCGCTGCGGCCAGAGGTGCGTCAGCAGGTACTGGACAAGGTGCGGTGGCGCCGTCGCCGGTCGCGGTGGTTGATGGCGACCGCCGTCGGCGTGGCCGCCGCGCTGGTGGCCATCGGTCTCGTGGTCGCCATCCAGCCGGGTGTGTTCGGGCTGCAGAACGGGTCGTCGCAGGTCACTGCGCAGGAACTCGAGATGACCAAGCTCGAGCCGACCCCGTTCAGCGCGACCGTTGCGCTGAGCAGCTACGGGTGGGGCACGCGCATCGACATGGCGTGCTCGTACGGTCAGTGGTCCGGTGGTGGCAGCGCGCCCCCGAGCAACCTCGGAATGGTGGTCGTCGGCAGGGATGGCAAGGCGACTCAGATCGCCACCTGGCTCGGCCTGTCCGGGGCCACCGCTCTGCCCAGTGGCAACACGCCGTTGCCGAAGGAGGAGATCGCCTCGGTGCAACTTGTTTCCACCGACACGGGAAAGGTACTGCTTGAGCGCACCCTGTGAGTTCCCTGATGCGGTGAACCCCGACGCCACCGGCGTCGTGTCACCTGCAGATCAGGAAGCAGGTGAGCAATGGGCAGCAGAGGCCGGGTGGTCGACCACATCATCGACGAACTCGCGGCTCGTGGAGTCGGTTTCGTCTTCGGGGTGGACGGTGCCAACATCGAGGACCTGTACGACGCGATGTTCGGGCGGGATGACATCACCGGCGTGCTGGCCAAACACGAGTTCTCGGCGGCAGCCATGGCCGACGGTCTGGCCAGGGCGTCGTCGAGTCTCGGCGTGGTGGCTGCCACATCGGGTGGCGGATCTCTGAACCTCGTTGCAGCACTGGGGGAGTCGTACACCAGTCGAGTCCCGGTGCTGGCGCTCGTGGGCCAGGCTCCGACCGTGATGGACGGCCACGGCAGCTTCCAGGACACCAGCGGGCTGGGCGGATCGATCGACGCCGTCGCGGTGTTCACCGCGGTGTCGGTGTACTGCCGCCGAATCGTCGACCCCGCCGATATCGTCACCGCACTTCCCGAGGCCATCGCTGCCGCACGCTCCGGCGGGCCGGCTGTACTGCTGCTGCCAAAGGACGTACAGCAGAGCATCATCGAGGTGGCAGATGTCGATGACATGATGGCCGGGGCATGGGTCGAGGACCTCGCGCCGGTCGTCGACGCACTGCGGTGCGCGCTCGGCCCGGTCACCATCATCGCCGGTGAGCAGGTGGCCCGCGACGACGCGCGCGCCGAACTAGAGGAACTGCGCGCCGTGCTGCGCGCCTCCGTTGCGACGGTGCCCGACGCGAAGGACACCAGTGGGTCACCGGGTCTGGGCGCCTCGTCGGCGCTGGGTGTCACCGGCGTGATGGGTCACCCGGCGGTCGCGGACGCGGTGGCGGACAGCTCGGTGTGTCTCCTGGTCGGCGCGCGACTGCCGGTCACCGCCCGAGCCGGGCTCGATGACGCGCTCGACCGAGTGTCGGTGGTGTCGATCGGGTCGGTGCGGCCCTATGTGCCGGGCCTGCACGTGCACTCCGGTGATCTGCGCACATCGTTGAGCGAACTCGTCCGCGCGTTGACTGGCGTGGGCCGGCCACGCGGGCTGCGGGTGTGTAACGCCCTGCCACGACGCGAGTTACAGCCACCCGAGCACGACGGCCGCGGGGTGCGCTACCGCGCCGCCATGACGGCACTCGACGAGGCGCTGCCCCATGACGCCGACATCGTCGTGGATGCAGGCAACAGCGGCGCCGCGGCCATCCACCACCTCCCCGTGCGGCGGGACGGGCGATTCGTCGTCGCGCTCGGTATGGGGGGCATGGGCTACAGCTTCGGCGCCGCGATCGGCATGTGCTTCGCCAGGGGGCGCAGGACCGTCGTCATCGCGGGCGACGGGTCGTTCTTCATGCACGGCATGGAGATTCACACGGCCGTTCAGTACCAGCTGCCGATCACGGTGGTGCTGTTCAACAACAACGCCCACGCCATGTGCGTCAGCCGCGAACAACTGTTCTACGGAGACCAGTACAGCTACAACCGCTTCACACCGAGCCGGCTCGGTGCCGGCCTGGCCGCGATGTTCCCGGGTCTGCCGTCCATCGACGTCGTCGACACCGCGGCCCTGTCCGCGACCCTGCGCGACGCCTTCGCACACACCGGGCCGTCGGTGGTGAGCATCGAGTGCTCGGCAGACGAGATCCCGCCCTTCGCACCGTTTCTCGCTGCTATCCAAAACCAACTGATCGACGAGGAGATGACCGACGATGTCGCTGCCCGCGCTTGACGACATAACCACCCCCATTGACGGTGTGATTCGCATCGAGAATGCGCCGCGTGAGAAGGCGACGCCGATCATCCTGGAGATGATGCGATCGGTGTACCCGCACGACCAGGTGTTCGGCGAGTACTGCACCGTCAATGACTACATCGACTGCCCGCCAGACGAGCTGTACGAGTACCTGTCGGACACCCGCAGCCTGGAGGAGTGGACGTACAGCCTGCGCGGTTTCACGCCCACCGAGGAACGAGGGCTGTGGGTGGCCTACGACCGGTTGGGGTCGGAGACCGAGATCTACACGCGCACAGTCGCGAACCCGCAGGCACGCACCGTCGACTACCACTGCGCGTGGGATCAGGGCCGCCACCTGTGGATGGTCTACCTGATGCGGGTCGTCGACGCGCAGGTGGTGCTCGACAAGCCCGGCTCGGTCGTGCTCTGGACGAACTGCCACCACCCGTTCTACGACGACAATCCCTACCCTGAGACCGCGCCGACGCAACGGCCCGTCTGGGTCGGTGACTTCTGGGACATGTTCGGCGCCGGCCACCTGCTGGAGCTGAGGAACCTCAAGGCGATCGCCGAGTACCGGCATCGCAACGGCCTGCCGGTCTCGCCGGTGTGGATGAGATGAGTAGCCCCATGACTGACACTAATCCCAGGATGCCCGCCGTCAGCCTTGTCGACGTCGCGACCTACCTGCCCGGTCCGCCGGTTCCGGCCGACTACTACGCGCAGTTCGCCGACTCCGACGACCTGCGCGAGAACCTGATGTTTCGTGCGCCGCGATTCCGCCACCACGTCGCGCCGGACGAGTCGGCCATCGACATGGTGGAACGGGCCGCCGCAGGTCTGATCGACCGGCACGGCACCGACACGCTGAGCAACGTCGATGTGTTGATCACGCACACGCAGTTGCCCGACATGCCCTTCTACGGCGCTGGTGGTGGTATCGCGCATCGCCTTGGCATGAAGCCGAACTGGGTCATCGACCTGCACAACGGCGGGTGTGCGGCGTTCGTGTTGGCCATGAAGCTGGCCCGCAACCTGCTGGCGTCCGGCGAGGGACGGACCGCGTTGATCGCCGTTGCGCAGAACGCCGCAGGGCAGGTGTTCGATCAGAAGACGGTGCGGCGCAAGGCACAGGCGGCGGTACCCGGCGACGGGGCGGCCGTGGGGCTGGTGACCGCGTCGGACGAGTCGCCGATCCTGGGCGTCGAATGCCGGACGTACGGTGAGTACGCGGGGGAGATGACCATCGCCTCGGACCCGCCCCGCAAGTGGTGGCAGGCTGGCCCGGGCGAGGGCAGTATCGGGTTCACCGATGCCAAGATCACCAAGGTGCTGGCGCGCGGCAACCGGCAGGTGCCGGAGGTGTCGTACGCGGTGTGTGACCGAATCGGTATGGCGCCAAAGGACCTCGACCTGCTGGTCACCAATCAGCCGAACCGGGTGTTCCTGCGCAACTGGCGTGACGCGCTCGAGCTGCCCGAGGCGCGACATGTCGACACCTTTGAAGATTGCGGCAACCTCTTCGCCGCGGGTATCCCGGTGAATCTCGATCGCGCGATCGCCGACGGCAAGTGCAAGAGGGGTGACGTCGTGCTGATGGCGGCGTTCGCGCACGCCGGTGACTTCGCCGGGGCCGCAGCCGTCAGGTGGGGCGGGCGCGCCGCATGAGCACCCCGTTGGCCGTGGCCAGCGACCTCGAGTCGCTCGTCGGTGAGCAGAGCCCGTTTGCGCTGTCGCTCAACGAGAATCCCTTTCCGCCGCTACCGTCGGTGCGGTCCGCGCTGGCCGCCTCCCTGGACACGGCCAACCGCTATCCCGACTTCCTGCCGGAACGGCTCCGGTCGCTGATCGCGAGCCGGGTCGGCGTGCGTGATGACCAGGTGGTGGTCGGCGCGGGCGCCACCGGTGTCGCCATGCAGGTGCTGCACGCCGTCACCGCGCCCGGCGACGTCATGGTGATGTCCTCGCCCACCTTCGACGGCTACCCGATCTTCGCGCAGATGGCCCGCCTGAAGTCGGTGACCGTCGCGCTCGACCGCCACGGCCACCACGACCTGGACGCCATGGCCGAGGCAGCGACCGGGGCCCGCGTCGTCGTGGTGTGCCGACCGCACAATCCGACCGGGACCATCGAGTCCGTCGACGGTGTCGAACGGTTCCTGCGCCAGCTGCCGTCGGATGTCGTCGTGCTGCTCGACGAGGCCTATGTCGAGTTCCTGAGCCCCGAGCACCGGCTCGACGGGCCGGCGCTGGTGGCCCGGTATCCCAATGTCGTCGTCCTGCGGACGTTTTCGAAGGCGTACGGGCTGGCCGCGCTACGTGTCGGATACGGCTTCTGCGCGCCGGACCTGGCTCAGCGGTTGTGGACCATGCAGCTGCCGTTCGGTATCGGGTCCACGGCGTTGGTGGGCGTCGCCGCCTCGTATGACGCGGAAGTCGAACTGGGCCATCGGATCAGCGCGATCTGCGCGGAGGGCGGCTACCTGCGGGCACAGCTGCGCTCGATGGGCATATACAGCACAGCGGGTCATGCGAACTTCGTCTACCTACCCGCGCAGGGGAGGCCTTGGCGCGAGGTCTTCGCCGACTCGCGACTGCGGGTGCGCATCTTCGCCGACGGCGGTGTGCGGATCAGCATCGGCAGTCGGCGGTCCTCGCGTGAGGTGCTCGCTGTGCTGGCCCAGGCGTGGGTGAGCGCCTGATTCCAGCATCCAGCCCGTCGAGTGCGGTATGAAGGGGCGTGCCCTCCCATCCCGCCAAGCATGACCCGATCGCTCTCGCGCGCAGCAACTGGGAGCGCGCCGGCTGGGGTGATGTGGCAGATGGCATGGTCGCGGTGACGTCGGTCATGCGGGCGCACCAGATCCTGCTGGCTCGTGTCGAGAACGCACTGCGGCCCTACGACCTGAGCTTCTCGCGCTTCGAGCTACTGCGTCTGCTGGCGTTCACCAGCAGTGGCGAGCTACCGATCACGAAGGCCTCCGACCGTCTTCAGGTGCACGTCACCAGCGTCACGCACGCCATCAGGCGGCTCGAGGCCGACGGCCTGGTCGAGCGCATCCCACATCCCACCGACGGTCGCACCACGCTGGTGCGGCTGACCGATCTGGGTCGATCGACTGTCGAGGACGCCACGGAGACGCTCAACAGCGACGTGTTCGCCGACATCGGGATGTCGGACGCGGACTCCCGCACACTGGCCACCGCCGTCGA
The DNA here is from genome assembly GCF_055419205.1 of Mycobacterium sp. IDUB_39. Classification (NCBI taxonomy): domain Bacteria; kingdom Bacillati; phylum Actinomycetota; class Actinomycetes; order Mycobacteriales; family Mycobacteriaceae; genus Mycobacterium; species Mycobacterium sp. IDUB_39. Next base: position 184,340 of record NZ_JBVAXF010000001.1, on the reverse strand, counting down.
GTCGCTGCGCCGCCACGCCGGTGACTTCTAACGCGCCAGCGCTCAGTCGATGACCGGCGACGGTATGGGAATCGTCGCCGTCACGATGGTGCCGGACCCCGGCCGCGACCGGATGTTGAGCCTGCCGCCGACGATCTCGGCGCGCTCGGCCATCGACAACAGGCCGTAGCCGCCCATCTCGTCGCCGCCGAGCGGATTCTCGAAAGTGTCGAAACCGACTCCGTTGTCCACGATCTCGAGCCGTGCGGTATCGCCGGAATCGTCGGAGTTCACGGCGAACGTCAACCGGGCGTTGGACGCCTCGGCATGTTTGACGACGTTCTGCAGGCATTCCTGCGCGATCCGGTACAGGGCGATCTCGATGTGATCGGGAAGTCGGGTGTCGGCGAGGTCGACGTCGACGTCGACCTGCGGAATGGAGCGCGCCAGGCTGGCCAGCCCACCCGCGAGACCGAGGTCGTCGAGTACCGGCGGGCGCAGGCCGCCGATCGCGGCGCGCGCCTCACCCAGGGTGAGCGCCACCAGCTCGCGAGCCATCGCCAGTTGCTCGGCCGCCGTCGCGATGTCGTCGCGGTCGTCACTGACGGCTCTGCTCGCGGCGTCGAGCCGGTAGGACAGCGTCACCAGCCGCTGGGAGATCCCGTCATGGATGTCACCGGCGAGCCTGCGGCGCTCGATCTCCTGGGCCTCGATCACCTGCTCCACGAAGTTCTCGTGGGCGCGCTCGCGGGCGACGAGCTGGCGGTGCAGACGAGCCTGGTGCATCGCACCCGCGATCAGCTGACCGATCACCAGCAGGAGTTCCACGTCTCGCGAGGTGAACTCGCGCCGTGCCACGGTGTGCACGTTGAGCACGCCGACCAACCCGCCGGGGTCGGTCTCCATCGGCACCGAGACCATGGATGTGAAGTCAGAACCACGCAGCGACTCGAACGGCATGTACCGCGGGTCGGACTCCTTGTCGTGGATGATCACCACCGGCTCGCGATGGCTGGCCACCCAACCGGACACCCCCTGCCCCAACGGAAGCCGGATCTTTCCGACCTCGCTGTCAAACGGCGGGGTGGCGCCGGTGAGGGTGAGTGAGCGCTCGGTGTCGTCGAGCACGTGCACGAAGCACACGTCGGTCGCGGTGGCGGCGGTGATCATGCGCGCCGCGGCCTCGGCAAGCGGCTCGACGCCCGGACCACTGGAGGCCGCCTGGATCAGCTCACGCAGCAGTGCCAACTCGCGGTCGGCGTCGACCAGATCGCGGACGGCATTGGCCCTGCCGGGTGTCGCGGGCCAGCTCACTGGTAGATCCCCTCGCGAAGCGCGGTCGCCACGGCGCCCGTGCGGTCGCTGACGCCGAGCTTGCGGTAGACCGAGCGGAGATGGGTCTTGACGGTCTCGTCGCCGATCACCAGTTTGGTGGCGATGCCCTTGTTGGACAGGCCATTGACGACGCAGGACAGGATCTCGCTCTCCCGCTGCGTGAGGCCCTGCCGTGCGCCCGGCCAGAACTCGTCACGCTGCATGCGCGCCGCGGTGTCAACGGCGCGGGCGGCCATGCCGGGGTCGATCGCCCTCTCACCGCGGTGCGCGAACTCGAGCTGGCGCACCAACTCGTCGCTGCTGATGCTCTTGAGTAGGTATCCCGACGCTCCCACCCGTAGCGCCTGGAACAGGTACTGCTCGTCGTCGTAGACCGAGAGCATGACGACCTTGCGACCGGGTGCGCGGGCGCGCAGCTCGGCGCACAGGTCCAGACCGCTGGCGCCGGCCATCCGCACGTCGCACAGCACGATGTCGGGGTCGAGGTCGTCGACGACCTGTAGCGCTCGTTCGGCACCGACAGCCTGCCCGATGACCTCGACCCGGTCGCTGAAGGCAGCCAGCATGGCCTTGAGACCCTCGATGACCATCTCGTGATCGTCGACCAGCATGAGCCGGACAGGTGTGGCCGCCATTGGTTCACCTTATTCCGGTAGAGAACTGTCTAGCCCAAGACGGCAACCCCGAATGGCCACCCGAATCCCCCGAATGGGGGAGGTTGGACGGGCGTGATGTGGGCCACTCTACGGAGCATGGAGGTTGAGTGTGCGCAGCGGACGTTCTGGTGGGACTCGGGTAGGCCAGCCGATGCCGCGGTCGAGCCGCTGAGTGCGGTGATATTCGATCTCGACGGGGCGTTGGCCGACGTCGAGCGTGACGGTCAGCGCGCGGCGTTCAACGCCGCGTTCGCCGAGCACGGTCTGGATATCAGCTGGTCGGTACATGAGTACGGCCGACTGGCCCGCATCGGTGACGAACAACGACGCATCGCCTCCGCCCTTCGTAGGCGCGGTTTCGGCCGGGTCAGCACCGAGGTCGCCGCGCACGTCTACCGCACCAAGAACGAGCTGTTCGAGCGGTCGGTGCTCAGCGGCGACGTCATCCCACGCGAGGGGCTTGAGGATCTGGTGAACAGCCTGTACTTCGCGGGAACGCCCGTCGCGGTCCTCAGCACGGGCGCACGGTCCTGGGTGGTGCCGCTAGTCCGGCAGCTGCTCGGGGACGGCATCGCACAGACCGTGGTGACACCTGACGATCTCACCCGTCCCGGCCCCGAGCCGGATCTGCACGGCCACGCACTGTGGGAACTCGGGCTCGGACCAGAGGCTGCGCTGGCGGTGGCCAGCACGGCGCACGGCCTGAGGGCCGCGCGCGCCGCGAAGCTTGCGACGCTCGTGGTGACCACGGCCTACACCGCGGGTGCGGACTTCACCGGCGCCGCCGAGGTGCGCTCGGAGTACGACGGCCTGCTGGCGTCGGGCTGCGAGGGCATGCACCGCCGGTACTGGTCCGGCCGATAGTCACTTGCTGCGGAGCGCCTCGATGATGGCGCTGAAGTCCTTGTCCGCGTGGTCCTGCGCGAACCTCGCATAGATCTCGGCGGCGTGAGTGCCCAACGGTGCGGCCGAACCGGTCGACTCGACGGCGGCCATTGCCAAGCCGAGGTCCTTGTTCATCAGCGCCGTCGCGAAACCCGGCGTGAAATCATTGTTGGCAGGTGAGGTCGGCACCGGTCCCGGCACCGGACAGTTGGTGTGCACCGCCCAGCAGTTGCCGGTCGCACCGGTGATGACGTCGAACAGTGACTGCGCGGGCAGGCCGAGCTTCTCGGCGAGCACGAAGGCCTCGCCGATCGCGATCTGCTGCACCGCCAGCACCATGTTGTTGCACAGCTTGGCGGCCTGGCCCGCACCGGAGGCGCCACAGTGAATGACCTTGCCCGCCATCGGATCCAGGATGGGCTTAGCTCGCTCGACGGCGGCGTCCTCACCGCCGACCATGAAGGCGAGCGTGCCCGCGGTGGCGCCCTTGATGCCACCGGACACCGGCGCATCGAGCTGGTCGAAGCCCGCGGCATTGGCCTTGGCGTGGATCTCGCGCGCGTCGTCCACGGAGATGGTGGAGGTGTCGATGAACAGCGCGCCGGCCTTGGTGGCGGGAAGCACCTCGGCGTAGCACCGCTTGACGATGTCGCCGTTGGGAAGCGAGGTGATGACGACATCCGCATCCGAGACGGCTTCGGCGCCGCTGTCGAAGACCTGCGCGCCCTTGGCCGCCGCGGCTTCCTTGAGTTCGGCGACCGGGTCGAAGCCACGGACGGTGTGGCCGGCGGACACCAGGTTGGCGGCCATCGGGCCACCCATGTGGCCGAGTCCCAGGAATGCGATCGTGGTCATGTACTTCTCTCCTAAGACGCGCGGGCCCGGACGGACGCTGCCCGCCCGATGACCACGCGCATGATCTCGTTGGTTCCCTCGAGGATGCGGTGCACCCGCAGATCGCGGACGATCTTCTCCAGGCCGTACTCAGTGAGATAGCCGTAGCCACCGTGCAGTTGCAGCGCCTGATCGGCGACGGTGAAGCACGAGTCGGTCACGTAGCGCTTGGCCATGGCGCACAGCGTGACCTTGTCCGGATGGTCGTCATCGAGCGCGGAGGCGGCGCGCCACAACAGGTTTCGCGACGCCTCAAGTGATGTCGCCATATCGGCCAGCGTGAACCGGATGGTGGGTTCGTCGAGCAGGGTCATGCCGAACGCCTCGCGGTCGGCCAGGTAAGCCAGCGTCTTGTCGTAGGCGGCCTGCGCTCCGCCCAGCGAGCAGGCGGCGATGTTGATGCGGCCGCCGTTGAGACCCGACATCGCGATGCCGAACCCGGTGCCCTCGCCGCCGGCGCCGCCCAGCATCGCATCAGCGGGCACCCGGGCCCCCTCGAAGACCACCTGAGCGGTGGGCTGGGCGTGCCAGCCCATCTTGTCCTCGTCGGCACCGAAACTCACACCGGGCGTGTCCTTCTCGACGACGAATGCCGAGATGCCCCGGGGTCCATCACCGCCGGTGCGGGCCATCACGATGTACACGTCGGAGACACCGGCGCCGGAGATGAACTGCTTGACGCCGTCGAGAATGTAGTGCTCGCCGTCCCTGACAGCCCTGGTGCGCAACGCACCCGCGTCGGACCCCGCGCCCGGCTCGGTGAGACAGTAGCTGGCGATCAACTCCATCGACGCGAGCCGGGGTACCAGGCTCTTGCGCTGTTCGTCGGTGCCGTAGGTGTCGACCATCCACGTGCACATGTTGTGGATCGACAGAAACGCCGCGACGGTGGGATCCGCGTACGCGAGCTGTTCGAAGATCCGCACCCCGTCGAGCCGGCGCAATCCGCTGCCACCGACGTCGTCGCGGCAGTAGATGGCGGCCATGCCCAGCTCGGCGGATGATCGCAACACGTCGACCGGGAAGTGCTTGGCGGCATCCCACTCCAAAGCGTATGGTGCCAGCCGCTTCTCGGCGAACGCCGCCGCCGTCTCGGCGATGACGCGTTCGTCCTCGTCCAATCCGTGATAGTCCATGGCGCAGGACTATTTCATGGTGGGGATGGAGAACTCGGCCCCGTCCTTGATGCCCGACGGCCAACGCTGTGTGACGGTCTTGGTCTTGGTGTAGAACAGGATCGAATGGGGGCCGTGCTGGTTGAGGTCGCCGAATCCGGAGCGCTTCCAGCCGCCAAAGGTGTGGTAGGCCACAGGAACTGGGATCGGCACATTGACGCCGACCATGCCCACCTGCACGTTGGCCACGAAGTCGCGGGCGGCGTCGCCGTCGCGGGTGAAGATCGCCACGCCGTTGCCGTACTCGTGCTTGGACGGCAGGGCCAGCGCCTCGTCGTAGTCGTGCGCCCGCACGATGCACAGCACCGGGCCGAAGATCTCGTCGGTGTAGATCGACATGTCACTGGTGACGTGGTCGAACAGCGTGGGTCCGATGAAGTAGCCGCCCTGCAGGCTGGCGTCATCGAATGTCAAGTCGTCGCTGGCGCGTTCGCGGCCGTCGACCACCAGGTCGGCGCCGGCCTCGACGCCCTGGCCGATGTAGTCACGAACGCGCTCGAGCGCAGCGCCCGTGACCAGTGGGCCGTAGTCGGCCTTGGGGTCGAGGCTGTGTCCAACGCGCAGACCGTTGACGCGCTCGATGAGCTTGGCACGCAACCGATTCGCGGTCTCCTCGCCGACGGGCACCGCGACACTGATCGCCATGCAGCGCTCGCCCGCGCTGCCGTAGCCGGCGCCGATCAAGGCGTCGACCGCCTGGTCCAGGTCGGCGTCGGGCATGATGATCATGTGGTTCTTGGCGCCACCGAAGCACTGCGAGCGCTTCCCGTTGGCGGCCGCTGTGGAGTAGATGTACTGCGCGATATCGGAGCTGCCGACGAAGCCGACGGCCTGGATGTCCGGGTGGTGCAGGATCGCGTCGACGGCCTCCTTGTCGCCCTGCACGACCTGGAAGACGCCCGCGGGTAGCCCGGCCTCGATGAACAGTTCGGCCAGCCGCAACGGCACCGACGGGTCGCGCTCTGAGGGCTTGAGGATGAAGGCGTTGCCGCAGGCCAGTGCGGGCCCGGCCTTCCACAGCGGGATCATCGCGGGGAAGTTGAACGGTGTGATGCCCGCGACGACGCCGAGCGGCTGGCGCAGTGAGTAGACGTCGATGCCCGTGCCGGCGCCCTCGGTGTACTCACCCTTGAGCAGATGCGGGATGCCGATCGCGAACTCGATGACCTCGATACCGCGCTGGATGTCACCACGCGAGTCGGCGACGGTCTTGCCGTGCTCGATTGACAGCAGCTCGGCGAGCTCGTCGGTGTTGGCGTTGACGAGCTCGACGAACTTCATCAGCACGCGGGCGCGGCGCTGGGGGTTCCAGGCTGCCCATTCGCGCTGCGCGGCGACGGCGCTGGACACCGCCGTGTCGACGTCGGCGGTCGAGGCAAGTAGGACCTGCGCCTGGACCTCGCCGGTACTCGGGTTGAGGACGTCGGCCGTGCGGGTCGACGCCAGCTCGCTGCGCTTGCCGTCAATGAAGTGCGGAATCTTTGTGGTCATGACATGTCCCTAGGCCGACGATCGCTAATTACTTGGATATCCTAGTAAATGATCAGCGGCATGCGCAAGAGGTCAATAGGGGAGTTGCTTGCGAACGCAATTAATCAGAATCGTCGAGGCTGCGGGGAGATCGCGGAAACGGCCGTTTGGCCGATCTCACCGCAGTTTCGAGGTGAACGCCTGGACGTCGTCCCATGACGGCAAGAGCCCGGCGGCCTCGACGTCGGCGAGCGAGGGCGCAGCGGCGTCGCGGTCGGACAGCGTCGGCGCGGCACCGTCGACATGGGGCCAAACGATGCCCAGGGCCGGATCAGTGGCGCAGATGGTGTGTTCCCGGCCGGGGGAGTAGCCTGCCGAGCACAGGTAGGACACCGTCGAATCATCCTGCAGCGCAAGGAAACCATGCGCCAAACCCTCCGACAGGTAGATCGTCCGATGGGTTTGATCATCGAGCAGTACCGAGTCCCACCGGCCGAACGTCGGTGAGCCGACTCGGATGTCGACCACGACGTCGAAGACCGCGCCGCGAAGACACGTCACGTACTTGGCCTGGCTTGGCGGCAGTTGGGCGAAGTGCAGACCGCGCAGCACACCGGCCGATGACACCGAGACGTTGGCCTGGCGAAGGTCGAGGCGGTGTCCCGTCATCGCGGTGAACTCATCGTCGGTGAACCACTCGTAGAACGCGCCCCGCGAGTCGGCGTGCACGATGGGGGTGATCTCCCATGCGCCCGGCACCGAGAGCTCCCGGAAGGTCACTGGCCGCGCCCCGCGTAGACGGCCTCGACCGACTCCTTGAGCGGGCGCCACCACGTCTCGTTGTCGCGGTACCACTCGATGGTGGCCGCCAGGCCCGCCTCGAAGTCGACGTGCCGTGGCGTCCAACCCAATTCGTCGCGCAGCGGCGATGGGTCGATGGCGTAACGCATATCGTGGCCGACTCGGTCCGTCACCTGGTCGAAGTCATCGGGATCGCGATCCATCAGGCGCAACACTGTGCGCATCACCGTCAGGTTGTCGCGTTCCCCGTCGGCGCCGATCAGATACGTCCGGCCGATATCGCCGTCGGCGAGGATGCGCCACACCGCGCGATTGTGGTCGGTGACATGAATCCAGTCGCGGACGTTGGCGCCCGCGCCATACAGCTTGGGGCGCCTGCCCGTCAGCACGTTGGTGATCTGGCGCGGGATGAACTTCTCCACGTGCTGGTACGGCCCGTAGTTGTTCGAGCAGTTCGAGATCGTCGCCCGCACGCCGTAGGACCGCACCCAGGACCGCACCAGCAGGTCCGCGGCAGCCTTGGTCGCGGAGTAGGGGCTCGACGGGTTGTACGGGGTGGCATCGGTGAACCGCGCCGGATCATTGAGTTCCAGATCGCCGTACACCTCGTCGGTGGACACGTGATGCAGCCGTACGTCGTGGCGGCGCACCGCCTCCAGGATGGTGAACGTGCCGATGACGTTGGCGCGCAGGAACGGCTCGGGATCGGCGAGCGCGTTGTCGACGTGCGTCTCGGCCGCGAAGTGCACGACGGCGTCGGACCCGGCGATCAGCTCGTCGACCAGTCCGGCGTCGGCGATGTCCCCGTGCACCAGGCGGATGTCGTCGGCGACGGACGCCAACGACTCCCGGCTGCCGGCGTAGGTGAACGCGTCGAGAACCGTCACGTCCACATCGGGGTGCGAACGCAGCGCGTCGTGCACGAAGTTCGCGCCGATGAATCCCGCGCCACCGGTGACCAGTAATCGCATGGCCAGAACCCTAGCGTTGACATGCTCCCCGGACTGAAGCCCCGAGGATTCCCGCGTGGCGACTTACGCCGCTGGCAGGGGGCTTCCTGCTTCAACACTCATTGCCGCGACAGGTTGCGGTCTTATGTGGGCTCCACAGGCGTTTAGTCTCTCTGCCTGCCCGGCAGCGAGAATGATCATGGCGGCATTGTGGTCTCTGTCGTGGACCGCTTGACACGACGGGCACGCCCAACTGCGGATCTGCAGTGGGAGTTCGTCGAGGCGGTGCCCGCAGTCCGAGCAGGTCTTGGTCGATGCCAGCCACCTCGACACCGTGTGCACGCTGCGTCCGCAGTGGTCGGCCTTCTGGGCGATGAGCTTCACGAACTGTCCCCACCCGGCATCGCTGATGGCGCGAGCCAGTCGACGGTTACGGATCATCCCCGCGATGTTGAGGTCTTCGACGTGGATCACTTGGTTCTCGCGCACCAACGCCAAAGCCTGCTTGTGGTGATAATCCCGCCGCGCCCGGGCCACCTCATTGTGCGCGATGGCGACCTTGCGCCTGGTCTTGTCTCTGTTGGCTGATCCCTTCTGCCGCCGGGACTTCTCCCGTTCCAACCGCCGCAGTTTGCGCAGCTTGCGGCCAAGATGCCTCGGATTCGCGACCTCGATGCGTTGGCCATCGGTAGTGGCGACAGTCGCCAGCCGGGCGATACCCACATCGACCCCGGCCTCCTGGTCGGTCATCGGCAATCGCGATGGTGCCACCTCGACCACGAAGCTGGCGTAGTAATGGCCGTCGGGTTCACCAATGATCGTGACCGAGGACGGCTGCGAGGGCAGATCGCGTGACCAGCGCACCCGGACCTCGCCCACCTTGGCCACGAACAGTCGCCCATTGGCTTTGAGGCTGAATCCGTTGCGGGTCAGCCGAAACGACTGCCGGTGATCCTTTCGTGATTTGAACCGCGGCCGGTTCACCTTGCGTCCGATTCGTTTCCCGGTGACCGAGTCGAAGAAGTTGCGCCAGGCGCGACGGGAGTCGTTGACCGACTGCACCAACGCCACACTGGGTACCTCGACCAGCCAACAACGCGCCTCGGTCGTCTTGGCTGCAGTGATGACACGGCGCTGGATCTCACTGTCGGACAGCTTCACCCCACTGCGGTATGCCTCATCGCGGATCCGCAGTGCGTCGTTGTACACCACCCGCGCGCACCCGAACACCCGCGCCAGCACCAACTGCTGAGCCGGTGTCGGTTCGATGCGATACCGATAACGCATCTGCACGCCCACGACTGTAAAGGCCAGCTCCGACAACCCCGACCTATCGCCGCGCCCGCCACAGCGTTTCCCTGCTGCACACACACCTGGTGTTCGTGGCGAAGCGCCCGCGCCCAGTGTTCATCGGCGCCATTTTCAACTCTTGCGAGACCACCACGCGCGAGATCGACGGCCAAGCGCAGCCACTGTGAACGAGATGAACACGCCCCGGACCGAAGTCCGAGGCTTGCGCCCAAGGAGCGGTCAGCCCTTCAAGCCAAGCGGACCGGCGAGTTCGGTGAGCGTCGGAATCAGCTTGTCCCAACCGCCGAGCACCTGGATGGTCACGTGATCGGCGCCGGAGTCGAGGTGCTCGTGCAGCCGTGCCGCGATGGCCTCCGGTGTGCCATGCGCGACGACGGCGTCGATGAGCCTGTCGCTGCCGGGCTTGGCGATGTCGTCGTCGGTGAACCCCAACCGCTTCCAGTTGTTGAGGTAGTTACTCAGGTTCAGGTAGAAGCCGACGGCGTCTCGGCCGACGGCGCGGGCCTCCTCGGTGGCCTCCTCCGATCCGTCGGTGAGCACCACCTTGTGCTCCGGCGCCAGGTAGACGGTGTTGCCGATGATGTTGCGTGCCTGGCCGGTGTGCTCGGGGGTCGTCAGGTACGGATGAGCGCCAGCACTGCGCTGAGCGGACAGCTTGAGCACCTTGGGGCCGAGTGCTGCGAGGACGCGCCGGCTCGTCGGGACCTTGGCGGCGTCCAACGCGTCGAGGTACTCGACCAGCACGTCATAGGGCTTGCGGTACTCCTCGGTGTGCTCGGGATGGCCGATGCCGATGCCCAGCAGGAACCGGCCCGGATACGCCTTCTCGACGCGGTGATACGCCTCGGCCACCTCATCGGCCGGCGCGGTCCACACGTTGACGATCCCCGTCGCCACCTGAAGCGTCTCGGTGGCCGCCAGGATCGGCTCAACGAACGCCAAATCGCCTGCGGGGGAGCCGCCGACCCACACCGCGCCGTAGCCCAGCTTCTCGATCTCGGCGGCCTGCTCGGGCTTGGGTGCACCGAACGTCCACACCCCGAAACGTCCGAGGTCGGGCTTGAGTGCGACTGCGTCGGTCATGTTCGTCCTTCGCTTGATCAGTTGAGGCCGAGCGGCCCGGCCAGTTCGGCGAGCGTAGGAACCAGCTTGTCAGTTCCAGTCAAGACCTGCACGGGCACGTGGTCGGCGCCTGCCGCCAGGTGTTGCTTGAGCCTGGCCGCGATGGCGTCGGTGCTGCCGTAGGCGACGACCGCGTCGACCAGGGCGTCGCTGCCGGGCTTGGCGATGTCGGCGTCGGTGAACCCCAACCGCTTCCAGTTGTTCAGGTAGTTCGCCAGGTTCAGGTAGATCTCGAGTGCCTTGCGTCCGACGGCGCGTGCCTGTGCGGCGTCCGTCGTCAGGACGACCTTGTGCTCGGGGGCGATGAACGCATCGGGTCCGACCAGTTCGCGCGCCTGGGCGGTGTGCTCCGGGGTGGTCAGGTAGGGATGGGCACCCGCGCTTCGGCGTGCGGACAGTTTGAGCACCTGCGGGCCGAGGGCGGCGACGACGCGGCGGTCCTTGGGCACGCCGTACTCATCGAGCTTGTCGAGGTACTCGGTGAGGGCGTCATACGGCTTCTTGTACTCGGTGACGGCCTCGGGGTGGCCCACGCCGATGCCGAGCAGGAACCGCCCGGGGTAGGCCTTGTCGATGCGGTGAAAGGACTCGGCGATCGGACCGGCAGCGGCTGACCAGATGTTGACGATGCCCGTGGCCACCTGCAACTTCTCGGTCGGCGCGAGGAGCGGTTCGACCCAGTCCAGATCGGCAGGCGGCGAACCACCCGCCCAGATGGCGCCATAGCCGAGCGCCTCGATGTCTCGCAGTTGCTCGGGTGTCAGATTCTGAAACTGCGTGTAGTGGCCGAACACGCCGAAGGTGCCGAGGTCGGGTTTCGATGAGCGCCCGCGCGAAGAGGGGGTGGTCTGGGTCATAGTCGGGTCAACCCTGCGCGCGACCACGCCTATTCCGCGCTGGTCGCCGTCTCCGAGGGCGGCGGAGCAACCAGTGGCAGGCACACGATGAAGCGGGTGTCGCCGGGCTGGGACTGCACGGACATGGTGCCGCCGTGCTTCTCCACGACGATGCGCCAGGCCAGGTCCAGTCCGAGGCCGGTGCCCTCGCCGAACGGTTTGGTGGTGAAGAACGGCGTGAAGATGCGGTCGATGATGTCTTCGGGGATGCCGGGGCCGTCATCGCAGATCTCCACCCGGATCATCTGGTCGTTCTCGCGCGAGGTCCGCAGAGTGAGGGTGCCGTGTCCGCCCATCGCCTGGATCGCGTTGTCGATGATGTTGGTCCACACCTGGTTGAGATCGCCTGGGTAGCACTGCAGTTCGGGCAGCGTCTTGTCCAACTCCTTGACCAGGGTGACAGGTTTGCCCTTGCCCGCCATGGCGATCTTGTCGCCGAACATCATCATCGTGCTGCGCAGCAGTTCGTGGACGTCGGCGCTCTGGTAGACGCCGCGGTCCATCTGGGAGTACTGCTTTGCGCCGGCGAGAAGGGCGGAGATGCGCTTGCTGGCCTCGGCGATCTCATTCATCCGCAGTTCGGTGTCGATGGTGTACTTCAGCCACCCGACGGCGCTCTGCAGCGACGCGGTGGCGTCGACATCGTCGACCGACGCCGACACCCGCTCCAACCAGTCGATATCGAGCCCGGCCTCGACGAATGTCGGCGCGTAGTCCCACGCGCTGGCGATCCCGTGATCATCGAGCCAGTCGCCGATGGCGTCCTCGCGGTCGGACGCCTCCAGCGCGGTGAGTTCCTGGGCCTTGCTCTTGGCCACCTGTTCGGCGACCTCGTCCTGGATGGTGACGAGCACCTGCAGCGCCTCCGGCGTGAACTTGGCATTGGCCACCATCGCCAGCTTGTGCCGCATCTTGCCGATGCCCTCGCGAAGGTCGGCCACCGCACGCGCGGTGGCGGCCGCCGGATTGTTCAGCTGGTGGGTCAGCCCCGCCGTGATGGTGCCCAGTGCGAGCAGTTTCTCGCGCTGGCCGATGATCTGGCTCTGGCGCCGACCTCCGACGAGATGACCCTCGAGCAGATGCACGGCCATCGGGAACTGCGAACGCATGAAGCCCGCGAAGTGGTTCGCGTCGAGCACGAAGCAGCGCGACGGCTTGGTCAGCCGCACCGATGCCTGGTAGCTGTGCTCCTCACCCGGGATATAGGCCGACCAGGCGCCGAAGTACACGCCCCGCTGCGACGTGCGACCGGTCTGGATGTCGACGCCGCCGGAGTGCTTCGACATGATCAGTTCGCCGTCGATCATCACGTAGAAGCAGGTGGCCGGCTCGCCCTCTTGAACCAGCGGGCCCGCAGGGAACGTCTCGATATGACCGTCGCAGCACAGCATCTCGAGCTGTGCGTCCGACAGATCCTCGAACAGGAACAGGGTGCGAAGCTCAGTAGCGAGGCACTGTTCGCCCATAGTCGTGGTCCTCTCAGGTCCTACTCATGCCTCGGCCAGGTAGCGGTGCACCAACATCACTGCCATCGAGCCCTCTCCGACAGCAGCCGCCACGCGCTTGGCGGATTCCGAGCGCACATCACCTGCAACAAACACACCCGGCACACTTGTTTCCAAGTGGTGCGGCGGCCGGTCGAGAGTCCAGCCACACACGTCCTTGAGGTCGGGTCCGGACAGGATGAAGCCGTGGTCATCGCGCGCGATGCCGGCCTCCTCCAGCCAGTCGGTGCGCGGGGTCGCGCCGATGAAGCAGCACATCCGCGCGCAGTCGACCCTCTCTCGCGCGCCGGTCTGGCTGTCCTGCAGCCAGAGTCCGGTCAGGTGCCCGTCCTCACCGCAGGTGTCGACGACCTGGGTACAGGTCCGCACCTCGATGTTGGGGTTCTGCTCGATCTGCTGGATGAGGTAGTGCGACATCGACGCCTCGAGTGAGGGCCCGCGGACCAGCAGCGTGACCTTCTTCGCGGTCCGGGACATGAACATCGCGGCTTGGCCCGCCGAGTTGGCGCCGCCGACGATGTAGACGTCCTCGCCGCGGCACTCCTCGGCATCGGACACCGATGCGCCGTAGTACACGCCCTTGTCGACGAACGTGATCTCGTCGGGGTCCTCGGGATCACGCCGGCACCCCGTGATCGACAACTGCCGGTACTCGACGCCCGTCGCGAGGATCACGGCGCGCGCGCCGATGGTGCTGCGGTCCTCGAACTTGATGGTGCGCGCGGTCCCGACGTCGCCCGCCACGAGTTTGATGGCCTCACGCGTGGTGATCACCTCGGCGCCGAAGCGCTCCGCCTGCCGGCGTGCCGTGGTGGTCAGATCGGTCCCCGAGATGCCGTTCGCGAACCCCAGGTAGTTCTCGATCTTCGAACTGCGTCCGGCCTGACCGCCTGTCGTCGCACGCTCGATGAGCACGGTGTTGAGGCCTTCGGACGCGCCGTACACCGCCGCGGCCAAGCCCGCCGGACCGCCGCCGATGACCGCGAGGTCATACATCTCGAGTGACGGATTGGTGGACAGGCCGAGCAGGGCGGCCAACTCGGCGTCAGTCGGCTCGACGAGTGGCGTGCCGTCCTCGGTGATCACCACGGGTAGCCGCCGCCCGTCGAGGCCCGCGGCCTCGAGTAGTTGGCTGCCCTTGGGCTCGTCGGCCGTGAGAGCTTTGAAAGGATAGGCGTTTCTGGCGAGGAACTGGCGGACCTCCCACGACCGCGGGTTCCAGCGGTGGCCGATCACCTTCGTGTAGGGCATCGCCCGGTCGCCGACGGCGTGCCACTGTTCGAGCAGGCCGTCGATGACGGGGTAGAGCTTCTCCTCCGGCGGATCCCACGGCTTGAGCAGATAGTGGTCGAGGTCGACGACGTTGATGGCGTCGATCGCGGCATGAGTGTCGGCGTAGGCGGTCAGCAGGACCCGCTTGGCGAGCGGGAACAGGTCCATCGCCTCTTCGAGGAACTCGATACCGCTCATCTGCGGCATCCGGTAGTCGGCCACGAAGACCGCGACGGTATCGCCGCGCAGCTTGAGTTCGCGCAGCGTGGCGAGGGCATCCGCGCCAGATTCGGCGCGCAGGATGCGATAGCGCTCGCCGTAGTGGCGGCGTAGATCCCTCGCGACGGCGCGCGACACTGAGGGGTCGTCGTCGACGGTGAGGATCGCGGGTTTTCGGGGCTGGTGTGCGGGTCCAGTCATCACCGTCAAGTATGCGCTGCTCGTCCACCGGATATGCGGCCCAGCCACCGAGTTGGCTCGGTCCTAAACTCACGCTGTGGCGGATTTCGACTTCTCAGACTCTGTCCTGGTGTCCCGAACGCCGGACGAGGTGTACGCGCTGGTGTCCGATGTGACGCTGATGGGCGGCTGGAGTCCCGTCTGTAAGGCGTGCTGGTGGGAATCGGCTGACGCGGGAAGTGTCGGTGCCTGGTTCATCGGTCGCAACGAGACCGCCGAGCGGACCTGGGAGACCCGCAGCCAGGTGGTGGCCGCCGATCCCGGCCGCGAGTTCGCCTGGGAGGTCAACGGCGGCTGGGTCCGCTGGGGTTTCGTGCTCGAACCGGCAGGGGAGGCGGGCCAGAGCACCCTGCTGACGCAGGTGTGGAATTTCCTGCCGCGGGGTATCGCTGGGTTCCACGACCGGTTCGGCGAGACGGCGGAAGCGGAGATCGCGATACGCATCGACGAGGCGACGAGCGGCATTCCCCAGACCCTCGCGGCGATCAAGGCCTCGGCCGAAGCCTGAGTCCCACCGCTGCCGGTAGCGTCGGTAACGGCGATTTTGGGCGGGACCTTCAAGCGGGTAGCATGGACCAACGGTGCGGCTTCCGCGCCGACTTTCTGCGTGCATGGTCTCGGACCTTGAGTTTTCTCCCGATCCGGCTCACGTTTTTTAGTCGGATCGAGGGCTGCGCTGGAATGGGCGCAAGCGAATACGAAACCAAACGCAAGGATCGCTAGAAAGTATGGCCAAGAAAGACGGTGCCATCGAGGTCGAGGGCCGCGTGGTCGAGCCTCTGCCCAATGCGATGTTCCGCATTGAGCTGGAGAACGGACACAAGGTGCTTGCCCACATCAGCGGCAAGATGCGGCAGCACTACATCCGCATCCTGCCCGAGGACCGAGTCGTGGTGGAGCTCTCTCCATACGACCTGTCCCGGGGCCGCATCGTGTACCGATACAAGTAACCCGCGTCCGAAGCATCAACTCCGACGAGAACACTGTGACGAGCGTGCGCGCTCGTCACCGAGAGACCGAGAGCAGGATCGAACAGCCGTGAAGGTGAACCCGAGCGTCAAGCCGATCTGCGACAAGTGCAGGGTGATCCGCCGGCACGGGCGGGTCATGGTGATCTGCTCCGATCCCCGCCACAAGCAGCGGCAGGGCTAAAGCAACACGTAGCCCGAAGTACCCACAACTGAATGCAGAACTCCCAGTACCACTGAGCGGATTCGCCGCTCATCACGTCCGGCACGGAGGCCGGACCCCGCGAGGGGAACGGACTGGGACAAGACCTCCGCAAAGAGAAGGAAACACTGCCTGATGGCACGTCTCATGGGCGTTGACCTCCCGCGCGACAAGCGCATGGAGATCGCGCTGACCTATATCTACGGCATTGGCCGTACCCGCTCCCAGGAAATCCTGGCCGGCACCGGCATCGACCGGGACCTGCGCACCAAGGACCTGACCGACGATCAGGTCACGCAGCTGCGTGACTACATCGAGGGCAACCTCAAGGTGGAGGGTGATCTGCGCCGCGAGGTGCAGGCCGACATCCGCCGCAAGATCGAGATCGGCTGCTACCAGGGCCTGCGGCACCGTCGCGGCCTGCCGGTGCGTGGCCAGCGGACCAAGACCAACGCGCGCACCCGCAAGGGTCCGAAGCGGACTATCGCCGGCAAGAAGAAGGCCAGGTAACCCCCGATGGCAACAGCGAAGAAGTCAGGGTCTGCCCCCAAGAAGGGGCAGAAGACCCGCAAGCGGGAAAAGAAGAACGTCCCGCACGGCGCCGCTCACATCAAGAGCACGTTCAACAACACGATCGTGTCGATCACCGATCCGCAGGGCAACGTCATTGCCTGGGCGTCATCGGGCCACGTGGGCTTCAAGGGCTCGCGTAAGTCGACACCGTTCGCCGCTCAGCTTGCCGCCGAGAACGCTGCCCGCAAGGCGCAGGAGCACGGTGTCAAGAAGGTCGACGTGTTCGTGAAGGGCCCGGGTTCGGGCCGCGAGACCGCCATCCGCTCACTGCAGGCCGCAGGCCTCGAAGTCGGCGCGATCTCCGATGTCACCCCGCAGCCCCACAACGGCTGCCGCCCGCCCAAGCGGCGCCGGGTCTAGGGAAGAGGAACTAACAAATGGCTCGTTATACCGGACCCGCAACCCGCAAGTCGCGTCGCCTCGGCGTCGACCTCGTCGGTGGCGATCAGTCGTTCGAAAAGCGCCCCTACCCGCCCGGCCAGCACGGTCGCGCGCGGATCAAGGAGAGCGAATACCGTCTGCAGCTGCAGGAGAAGCAGAAGGCTCGCTTCTCGTACGGCGTGATGGAGAAGCAGTTCCGTCGCTACTACGAAGAGGCCAACCGCCTGCCGGGCAAGACGGGTGACAACCTGCTCCGCATCCTGGAGAGCCGGCTGGACAATGTCGTGTACCGCGCCGGGCTCGCCCGCACGCGTCGCATGGCCCGCCAGCTGGTCAGCCACGGCCACTTCACCGTCAACGGCGTGAAGGTCGACATCCCCAGCTACCGCGTGTCGCAGTACGACATCATCGACATCAAGGAACGGTCGATCAACACGTTGCCGTTCGAGATCGCTCGGGCCAACGCTGGTGATCGGCCGATCCCGGGCTGGCTGCAGGTCGTCGGCGAGCGTCAGCGCATCCTCGTGCACCAGCTGCCCGAGCGCGCGCAGATCGACATCCCGCTCACCGAGCAGCTGATCGTCGAGCTTTACTCGAAGTAAATGCTTTTCGGCCATCAGGCCGGAGAGTAACCAGACGGCATCAAATAGCGGGTGCCGAGAAGGAGAAGAAACACCATGCTGATCTCACAGCGCCCCACACTCTCCGAGGAGAGCCTCGCCGAGAACCGCTCCAAGTTCGTCATCGAGCCTCTGGAGCCCGGATTCGGCTACACCCTTGGCAACTCGCTTCGGCGGACGCTGCTGTCGTCCATCCCGGGCGCGGCGGTCACCAGCATCCGCATCGACGGTGTGCTGCATGAGTTCACCACCGTCAATGGCGTGAAGGAAGATGTCACCGACATCATCCTGAACCTCAAGGGCCTGGTCGTGTCCTCGGAGGAGGACGAGCCGGTCACCATGTACCTGCGCAAGCAGGGCCCGGGTGCCGTCACCGCCGGTGACATCGTGCCGCCGGCCGGTGTGTCGGTGCACAACCCGGATATGCACATCGCGACCCTGAACGACAAGGGCAAGCTCGAGGTCGAGCTCCAGGTCGAGCGTGGCCGCGGTTACGTGCCTGCCGTGCAGAACAAGGTGTCGGGTGCCGAGATCGGCCGCATCCCGGTCGATTCGATCTACTCGCCCGTGCTCAAGGTGACCTACAAGGTGGAGGCCACCCGCGTCGAGCAGCGCACCGACTTCGACAAGTTGATCCTCGACGTCGAGACCAAGAACTCGATCACCCCGCGTGACGCACTGGCCTCGGCCGGTAAGACGCTGGTTGAGCTGTTCGGTCTGGCACGGGAGCTCAACGTCGAGGCCGAGGGCATCGAGATCGGGCCGTCGCCGGCCGAGGCCGACCACATCGCCAGCTTCGCGCTGCCGATCGACGATCTCGAGCTGACGGTCCGGTCGTACAACTGCCTCAAGCGTGAGGGTGTGCACACGGTCGGCGAGCTGGTCTCGCGGACCGAGTCCGACCTGCTGGACATCCGTAACTTCGGCCAGAAGTCCATTGACGAGGTCAAGATCAAGCTGCATCAGCTGGGTCTCTCGCTCAAGGACAGCCCGGCCACGTTCGACCCGTCCGAGGTCGCAGGCTACGACGTCGCCACTGGCACCTGGAACAGCGACGCCAGCTACGACCTGGACGACACCCAGGACTACGCCGAAACCGAACAGCTCTAACAGGGCACATTCCCACCCAGCTTCGCCCGCCCGATCCGTCCCGGTCCTACCTGATACGGGGACCGGCCCCAATTAGGAGAAGTCGCAATGCCCAAGCCCACTAAGGGTCCTCGCCTCGGCGGGTCGTCCTCGCACCAGAAGGCGCTCCTGGCCAACCTGGCCACGTCGCTCTTCGAGCACGGCCGCATCAAGACGACCGAGCCCAAGGCGCGGGCGCTGCGGCCCTACGCGGAGAAGCTCATCACCCATGCCAAGAAGGGCACGCTGCACAACCGGCGTGAGGTGATGAAGAAGATCCGCGACAAGGACGTCGTGCACGTGCTGTTCGCTGAGATCGGCCCGTTCTTCGCCGATCGCGAGGGCGGCTACACCC
Source organism: Mycobacterium sp. IDUB_39 (assembly GCF_055419205.1). Taxonomy (NCBI): domain Bacteria; kingdom Bacillati; phylum Actinomycetota; class Actinomycetes; order Mycobacteriales; family Mycobacteriaceae; genus Mycobacterium; species Mycobacterium sp. IDUB_39. The sequence goes on along the minus strand of NZ_JBVAXF010000001.1, from coordinate 165,403 downwards.
GCATCATCAAGGTGGAGGCACGTAAGGGCGATAACGCCCCCATGGCCGTCATCGAGCTGGTTCGGGAGAAGACCGTGACCTCTGAGGCCGACCGCGCGCGCCGCGTCGGTTCGCCGGCCGCCCCGGTCGCTGAGACCGAGACTGTCGCCGAGGTTGAGGCCGAGGACGCCGCGATCGAGGAAGGCCAGGCTGCAGAAGCCGCCGAGGCTGAGGTCGAGGAGGCTGCCGCTGAGGCCGCCGACGAGACCCCCGCCGACGAGGACAAGGCCGACGACGCCAAGTAATCACGCAATGAACGAGCCCGCCATCGACTCCGGTGGCGGGCTCGTTTCTTTGTCCTCCTCACGTCCGGTAGTTCGCCTGCGCCTCGATATCGCCTACGACGGAACGGATTTCGCAGGCTGGGCGACGCAGACCGGTCAGCGCACTGTCGCGGGTGTCCTCGATGACGCTCTCTCGACGGTGTTCCGCACGCCGGTGGTGACCCGCGCGGCGGGACGCACCGACACCGGGGTGCACGCCACGGGTCAGGTGGCCCACATCGACGTTCCGGTCGACTCCGTGCCGCACGCCTACCCACGCACACGCCGGGAGGGTGACGCCGAGTTCCTGCCGTTGGTGCGGCGGTTGGCAAAGCTGTTGACCGAGGATGTGCGGGTGCGTGACATCGCGCGGGCGCCCGCTGGTTTCGATGCACGGTTCTCCGCGCTGCGGCGGCACTACGAGTATCGGCTGTCCACAGCGCCGTACGGGGTGGAGCCGGCGGACGCTCGCTTCGTCGTGCCGTGGCCGCGTCCACTCGACCTCGACGCGATGCGCACCGCCTCGGCGGAACTGTTGGGCCTCAATGACTTCGCGGCGTTCTGCCGTCCCCGGGAGGGGGCGACGACCATCCGCGAACTGCAACGCCTGGAGTGGTCGCGCGAGGGCGATCAGATCCTGGCCCGCGTCACCGCCGACGCGTTCTGCTGGTCGATGGTCCGCTCACTCGTCGGTGCGCTGCTGGCCGTTGGGGAGGGCCGACTCGAGCCGGCCTGGTGCGCTGCGCTGTTGGCGGAGACGAGCCGCTCGAGTGCGTTCGCAGTGGCCCCGGCGCGAGGACTGACGTTGGTGGCGGTCGACTACCCGCCCGACGACGAACTCGCGGCGCGCATCGATGTCACGCGGGACGTGCGGAAGCGCTAGATCCGGCCTGCGGTGAAGTCGACGGCACTGCCGATGCCACCGCCGATGAGGTAGGCGATCTGCAGGTGGGACAACGCCATTGGGCCGCCTGAGCAGATGGGATCGCCCGGATTGCAGACGTCGATCGACTTGGCGTCGTACGCGGGGCCAGGTCCCAACGGGATGTTGAGCAGCCTGCTGGCGTTGCCGAAGAGGACGACAGCGGCGATGTGCTGATCGGCGCCGGGCGGGACGGTGTTGTTGAGCGCATCGTTGGTGACCGCAGCACCCAGCGAGTACCCGCCGACGACGATCTTGGTCTCCGGGCAGTTCGCGATGATCGAGTTGATCTGAGCCGTCATATCGGTCACCCCGGGCGCGACGTCCTGATGGGCCGGATAGTTGACCGGGGACGCCGCGATATCGCGGCCCGTCTTGTCGCGCAACTGTGCGACGAAGGCCTCACCGACCCCGCCGAGGCCTGCGGGCTCATCGGTTCCGCGTGCGAACACGACGTTGACGTCGGGGCACGGCGCCGCCGCCGCGGTGGGCAGCGGGGCGACAGCCAGACCGACCGCGAGCACGGCGGCCGCAGCTAATCTCGAATTCACCACACCGATGGTATCTGGCGCTACTGGCAAAGCGTTACACCGTGCGTGGAGTGGAGATTAGACCCGGCCCGCCACGAAATCTGCGGCCTGGTTGACCATCCCGGCGTCGATATAGGCCCTGGCCGCGTGATCGGACCAGTTGTCCTTCCACGTGTTCGGGTCGGCGGGGCTGCAGATGGGGTCCGCGCCGTGGCACATCTCGATGGTGCGTTCGCGGTAGGCCGGGTTGAACGCGCCGATGGGCCCCGCCCACGCGCTGCCGTTGCCGAACAGTGCGACGGCCGCGATGTGGGGATCCATGTTGGGAGGCAGCGGCTGGTTGAAGCCGAAGAACTGGAACGGCACGGCCAGAACGACATCCGTCACCGCAGCGCCCAGCGAGTACCCGCCGAGCACGATCCGCGTGTCGGGGCAGTTCGCCGCCGTGGCTTGGATGCGCCGGCTCATATCGTTGGCGCCCACGTCGATCTCATTGTCGGCGGGGTACTGGACCGAGTACAGGTTGACGTTCTTGCCCGTCTTGGACCGCAGGGCGCTGACGAAGTTGTTGCCGATGATTCCGGCTCCGGCGGGCTCGGTGCGGCCGCGGGCGAAGATCACCTCGATCGCGGGGCACGCGGCCGATGCCGTGGGGACAGTGTGGCCCGCGATGGTGGGAGCGATGAGGAGGGTGCCCGCGGTGAGGGCGACGATCATGGGAGCGATGACGTAGCGACGGATCACGAAACCGACTCTAACCGAGGGTTTTGACGATGTGGTTACTGTTTCTTTGCTCACAGCTACAGCAGGCCGGCGACGAAGTTTGCTGCCTGGTCTGTGGGTCCGCCGGCATATGCCTTGTGCGCCGGGACGCTCTCACCGTCGGTCTGGCAGATCGGGTCACCGAAGTTGCAGAGGTCGATTGAGCGCGCACCCCAGACCGGGCTGGTGGTCATGGGCAGGCCCAGCTTGGCCGACGGGTTGCCGAACACGGCGATCGCGGCAACGAAGTCAGGCGTGTTGGGCGGCAGCGGATTGGTGAACCCGATCGCCGGGATGGGCACGGCGCCGATGACGTCGATCACCGCGGCGCCCTGTGAGTAGCCGCCCAGCACCAGTCGGGTATTGGGGCAGGCGCCCATCATGTACTGAATGTGCGCGCTGGCGTCGTTGGCGCCGTTGGCGGCGGCCAGGAAGTCGTAGCTGGCCGGATAGTTCACCGCGTAGGCGCCGACCGAACGGCCGCCGACCTTGCCGCGCAGGTCGTCAACGAACGATCCGCCGACCAGACCCAGGCCCGGCGCCTCGCTCGTTCCGCGGGCGAACACCACCTCGATGTCGGGGCAGTCATCGGCCGAGGCGGTGCCAACGCCACCGACGGGTGACGGCGCGACCACGGGTGCGATGACGGCTGCGGCAGCGGTCAGAGAGGCGGCGGCGACAGCGAGAAGCGAACGTCGAACAAGATCAAGGGGCACGCCACATGATAACGCGTAAACAGACTAAATAAGTCTGGCTACGAAGTTAGCCGCCTGAGCTGCCTGGCCGCCGTCGACGTAGTCGCTGTGCGCGAACGGGTTGCGCCCGCGTGAGCAGATCGGGTCACCGTCCTTGCAGAGATCGATGGCTCGACCGCCGAAGATCGAGCTGGTGATCGGAATGCTGAACTTGGCCGACGGGTTGCCGAACACCGCGACCGCGGCGATATTGCCGTCGAGGCTCGCAGGCAGCGGGGGAGCAGAACCGACGTCGCCGATCTTGTTCCCGAGGGGCGGAATGCCAGCCAGCATGTCGACCACGGCCGCGCCCTGCGAGTACCCGCCGAGCACGATGCGGGTGTTCGGGCAGGTCGTTGCCAGCTGCGAGATACGGGCCGTCGCGTCGTTCGCGCCGTCAGCGGCGGCCAGGAAGTCGTAAGTGGCCGGGTAGTTGACGCCGTAGGTGCTCACTGTGCGGTCGCCGAGCTGGGGACGCAGTGCATCAACCATCGCCTGGCCCACACGACCGATGCCGGGGGGCTCACTGGTGCCGCGCGCGAAGATCACCTCGACATCGGAGCAGCCGGGTTCGGCGGTCGCGGGCGCGGCGGTGAGGATCGCTGCGGCCGCCGCGACGGCCGAGACAAGCGCGGCCAGCTTGGCGGACGTTTTGAGCATGGTCACGCCCGCCATCTTCACATACCGCCTTCAGCTACGAGGAACCGTTCGCTCGATGTCGACGGGCTGCGCCGGGGTCTCCGGCCAGGTGGCCTGCGCGATCTTCTCCGAGCGATCACCCTGGCGGGCCAGCACGAGCCCGACCAGGACCACCGCGCCGCCGACCGCCTGGGTCACCGAGATGGCCTCGCCGAGAAGTGCCCACGCGGCGATGACGGCGAAGAGCACCTCGGCCAAGCCGACGAGCGAGGCGAAGCGCGGCCGTAGCCGAGCGATGCCCATGATGCCCAGCGTGTAGGCGATCGCTGTCGGAATCAGCGCCAGCAGGATCACCGGAACCAGCCATGACGTGGTGTGGCCCGCGATGACGGTGTCGTTGGCGGTGAAGGTCATCGGCATGATGCGGGAGGCCCCCAACAGCGCGACGGCCACCGCGCCGACGATCAGACCGCCGGTGGCGAGCGAGATGGGGTGTAACCCGGTGCCGTCGTCGGCAACCCTGTCCGACATCAGGAAGTAGCACGCCGCGCAGATGGCGGCGGCCAAACCCCAGGTGACGCCGACGACGTTGACGTGGGCGCCGGCGAACACGTCAAGGACCAGCATGATTCCGGCGATCGCGAGTACGACACCGCCCAGGACGAGATTGCTGGGCCGGCGCCGGGTGGTCGCCCACAGCCAGCCGACGACCAGCAGCGGCGCGGTGTACTCCAGCAGCAGGGCCACGCCGACCGACAGATGCGAGACGGCGTTGTAGTAGCAGAGCTGTGCGCCGGCGATCGGGATGATGCCGTAGGCGATCACGGTCTTGTAGTGCCGCGTTGCCTCGCGGGCCCAGCCCGGCCTCGCGATGCTCGCGAACACGGCAATGGCGAGGGCGCCGCCGGCGAGGCGGGCGGTCACGGCAGCGGTTGGTGACCAGCCGGCCTCCATGAGGGACTTGCCCAGCGGGCCCGCCATGCCGAATGCGAGCGCAGAGCCGATCGCCAACAGGAGGCCGGCCCGGAAGTGATCGACGTTGGGTGTCGAGTCGAGACGTGTCGCGGACACGGGGCACCTCCCGCGCTGTAATGAGTAAAGTGGATGTTGGTCCTGACACTATTCGCGCAAGGGGTCATGAGTCAAATGATTTTCAGTCATGACACCGAGCTGACGCTGCGCGCTGCGTGCGTGCTGATCAACTCCGATCGCGTCGAAGGGGAACAGCTCGGCGATATGTCCTCGCTAGATGAGTACCTGGATGGCTTCGGCTGGACGGGGCGCCGAGACAGGGACGCCGCAGAACTGGAGTCCGTGCGCCGGCTCCGGGAGCGGCTCGGCACGATCTGGGCCGTCGCCGGCGACGAGGAGCGCACGGTGGGGCAGGTCAATGCGCTGCTGAGCGACACCCGCGCCTCACCGTGGCTGACTCGTCACGTCGAGATGCCGGAGTGGCATCTGCACCTGGCGTCCATTCACGATCCGCTCTGGCAGCGCATGGGGGCCGAGATGGCGATGGCGCTGGCCGATCTGATCCGAGTGGGCGAACTGCGCCGCCTCAAGGCGTGCGCGGCACCGGATTGCGAGGCCGTGCTGGTTGACCTGTCGCGCAATCGCTCACGGATGTTCTGCGACACCGGCAACTGCGGCAACCGCCAGCACGTCGCGGCCTACCGCGAGCGCCACGCCAAGTCCTAGAAGAAATTGCCGCCGTCGCGGGGGTGGCGAGCCGGTTAGGGTCGAAGCCGGGGGATCAATGGCTCGGCAACCGACGACGTGGCTGCAGGTCAGCGCGCAACGCTTTCTGACGCGACGCATGGAGCATGCGTTGGTGCGCAACGATATTGGCATGCGCGACGACCCATTGCGCGCGCAGTCGTTGGCGCTGGCAGCGGGGTGCGTCGTCGCCGTGATCATCGTCGCGGTGTGCGCCATTCTGGCGATCATCAAGCCGCACGGCACACTCGGGACGGCGCAGCTCGTGCTGACCCGGGAGACGGGCGCGCTGTACGTGCGGCTCGGCGACACCTGGCATGCCACGCCGAATCTCGCCTCGGCCCGGCTCGCCGTTGGCGCCGCTGTCGACCCGCTGGTCGTCACACGGCAGGCGCTCAGCGGCGTGAAACGGGGCCCGGCCGTGGGCATTGCGGGTGCGCCGACGATCGGTGTGGCCGCGCCGCTACGGGTGTGGGTGGTCTGCGACGGTGCGGACACCGTCGTCATCGCCGGTGACGAGGTCCCGTCGGTGCGGCGATTGGACCCCACCCGCACCGTGCTGGTCACCCCGCGCGGCGAGAGTGCGGCCATCACCTACCTGCTGTACGACGGGCAGCGCGCCGAGGTCGACCTGCGCAACCCGGCGGTTGTGCGTGCGATGCGACTCGATAGCATTGCACCACTGCCTGTTTCGCGGGCGCTGCTTGATTCGGTGCCGGAGGTCGCGCCGATCGCCGTCCCGCATATCGAGGGTGCGGGATCGGCCGGGCCGCCCACGCTGGGTGGCGCTCGGGTGGGCGCTGTCGTCCGAGTGTCGCGTGCGGAGGCCGCAGATTATTACGTGGTCCTCGCCGATGGCGTGCAGCGCATCGGTGAGATGGCGGCCGACCTGATCCGCTTCGGCTACCCCGCAGGCCCAGCGGCCGTGCTCACCGTGGCACCGGCGGCCATCGCGGCGACCCCCGTGGTGGAGAGCATCCCTCTCGCGACGCTGCCGGATCGCGCTGGCACACCAGTCGGCGCGGCGGCGTCCGTAGTGGTGTGTGCCCGGTGGCAGGTCGGCGCGATCGAGGCCACGACGAACACCGCTGTCCTGGTGGGGAGGTCACCGGCGGTCGAGGACGGGATGATTCTGGCCCAGGCGGATGGCGACGGACCTGCCATCGACCGCATCGCGATGCCTGCCGGCAACAGTGCCTACGTCGGGTCCGCGCGGATCGTTGGGGACGACGGGCGCACTGGGCCGAGGTTCGTCGTCACCGCCGAGGGAGTGGTTCACGGCATTGCCGACGATGCCGCGGCCAGCGCACTGGGACTGTCCGAACCCCTCGGTGGCGCACCGTGGCCGGTCCTGTCCCGGCTACCGCGCGGACCGGAGCTCAGCGTCGACGGCGCCTCCCGGGTTCATGACGCGCTCGTTGCGACGCCGTAACTGGTTGGTCGACAACGCAATCGCCGCGGCCACCACGGCGATACATGCCGCCGCGCCGCCGAACGCGATGCCCCGGGGCGCGCCGGTCTCGACGGCCGGCAGAGAGGCTGGTGCGGCGACCGTCGGGCCCGGCGTGCGACGGCTTGCCTGATCGCCCGGTCCGTCGCTGCTCACGGCGGCGAGTGCATCGACGGCGCCATAGCCCACCATCGGATCCCAACCAGCCGAGGGCTCAATCGAGGTGTCGATGATGCGGTGCATCACCTGCCTGGCCGTGAGCCCAGGGGAGCGCGACCGGATGAGCGCGGCGATGCCCGACACCACGGGGGCCGAGTAACTGGTTCCCGAAAGCGGCTTGGCTGCTGTTGAATTCGTTGTGGACAATTCCGGCGCGGTGTCGATGAGACCCTCGCCGTCGGGATCCAGTGACACCAGCCGCTCCCCGGGTGCCGCGACGTCCACCCACGGCCCGGCGAGGCTGAACGCCGACGGTCGGCCCGCATCGTCGAGTGACCCCACGGTCAGCACGTAGTCGTCGTACCAGCTCGGACTGACCACCACCTTGACGCCGTCCCAGTCCGGGCGGCCGCCGTTGACGGGGTTCTGCTGATCGCATCGGCCATGGCCGCCGACGTTGCCCGCCGCCGCGACGACCACGACGTTCTTGACGTCGACGGCGTAGGCGAGTGCCGCACCCAGCGCCCTGTCGTCGATGGACTCCGATGCCGGTGCGCAGGCAACGGACGAGACGTTGATGACCGTCGCGCCCGCATCGGCCGCCGTGCGGATCGCCCTGGCCAGGGTCTCCACGTCGCCGACACCGGGCCCCGACTGGTCACCCGAGCGGCGAAAGACGTTGCTCGACTGCCGGATCGCCAGAATTTCGGCATCCGGCGCGATCCCCGCGAAGCCTTCGCCACCGGCGGGTGCCGAACCGATCAGCCCGGCCACGATGGTGCCGTGCCCGTCGCAGTCCTCTGTGCCGTCACCGGTGCCGACGTAGTCGCCACCGGGTAGCAGGCGGGGGAGCAGGTGATGGCGGGCCACGCCGGTGTCGATCACGGCGACCGTCTGGCCCGCACCACGGGTCAGCCGCCACAACGCCTGCAACTCGGTCGACCGCAGTGGTGGCCGACCGGCGGGCTCGGCCGGAGTGTGCATAACCTGGCACTCGCCGATGAGCTCGGTGGGCCCGGGCGGTGCGGGTGACGCAGGCCTGGGCAGTGCGCCGTGCTCGACGGCCGGTGGTGCCACGGCCGCGGCGGACGGTGTGGCGAGGGCCGCCGTCAGCACGATCACGGCCAGAACGGCGGCGATTCGCGCGGTCATGGTGAGTGCCACCCGCGGGCCACCGCGTACAGACCGCCGACCCAGCACGCCAGGGGGATGATCGCGGTGAGCGCGACGTAGTCGATGATGTCCAGGCCGCGCCCGATCGACGAGACGAGGCCGGGTCGTCCGGCGGCGATGAGCCCGCCTGCGATGACGAACGCCGCACACCACGGCGCGAGCACTGCCGACGCGTCCGCGATGATCGCCAACGCGACAGTGGCGCATATCAATCCGGCTGCGGTCAGGGCCGTGCAGCGGGTCGGAACTGCATGGACGCGAGCCCTCAGCACGAGCGCCAAGCCCACGACGGCGGTGAACGCCGCCCGGCGCAGCGGGTCTGCACCGTCATGGAGATGAGCGATGAACACCAGTGTGGAACCCGCGGCTGCGCCGCAGGCGCCTGCCGCAACGAGTCCGCTCAGCACGGCGTGACCGCGGGCGGCGCGATCGGGCACATCGGCGATATGCCCTCCCGGTGTGAGCCGGGCCAGTGCAGTCGCAAGCCGGGCCGATACCGCGAGCAACGCGAGCGACACGAGGGTCACGATCGCACCGGTCGCCACCGGCGGCGTGGCAACGCCCATCGGCACCGCACTCGACAGTGCGACGATGATCGAGAATGCGCCTGCGGCAATCAGACTCGGTGACCACAGGTCAGTCCACCTTGCCAACAGCGCCGCCGCGGAGCATGCCGCCACAGCCGCCAGGAAGACATTGGCTGCCGCAGGGCCCGACGGAACAGCCAAGAAACCGGTGACGGCGCACATCGTCACCGCAACGATGCGCAGCGTCGACCGGTGCGGTGCCGATATCGCCAGCGCCATCACCATGCACGCAGCCACCGCGGTGATGACCAGTTGCACGATCCGCTCGGTGGTGAGTCCCGTCCAGGCCAGTGCGACCGCTCCGGTCAGCAGCGCCCACCCGCAGAGGATCTCGGCGACGGGTGACGTCGACCGTGTGTCGGGCGCGGCCGCCACCGTTGCGCACGGATCCCACTCGCTGTGTCGGAGTGGTGGTGGGGTCTGTGACGACAGCACCAGCACATCGCCGTCTCGCACATTGTTCTCGGCAAGCGTCAGCGCGAGGTCGATGGGCTGCCCGGTCACCCAACCCAGGTGCCACCGTGTTGGCTCGCCGGCACGGCGGTTGGTCGGGCCTGCGAGGTCGACGACCGTGGGGAGCAGCGCGTGGACGCTGATGGTGCTCGGCAGCGCGATATCGACGGTTCGCGCGGCGTCGCCGTACTCCGCGTGAATGGACAACCGGCACAGCGACATCGGCTCACCCCCCGGTACGTTGATGCCTCTGCAGTCACCGTAGCCGAGTCCGGACCGGTGCCCGTGCGCCAATATTCGATGGAACCAAGCTGGGCCCTGGCGCGTCCAAGCACCGATGGAACTTTCGCATCCTGTGCGCCTGCCGGCCCCACCGGTCGACATCGGTGACGTCGTCGTGGACCGGCCACCCGACGTACCGCGGCTCGTGCCCGCCGACCCGATGTCGCGGCTGCTTCCCGTGGTGATGCTTGTCGCCGCGGGCGGTATGGCGGCGCTCTACTTCACCTCGGGGCTCGGATCGCGCGGACCGATGATGCTGCTGTTCCCGGTCATGATGGCAGTGTCGGTCCTCGGATCCGTGGCCTACGGCATGCGCGGTACCCGCCGCACCGGCGAGCTGAACTCCGACCGCAGGGACTATCTCTGCTACCTGGCTGCCGTCGACGATGCCGTGACCAGAACCGCCGACGCCCAGCATCACTCGTCGTGGTGGAGTCATCCCGATCCGGCGGCGCTGTGGACGCTGGCGGGCGGCGAACGCATGGGGGAGCGGCGCCAGGGGGATGCGGACTTCTGTCACGTCCGGGTGGGGCTCGGGGTGTGTCGACCGGTGGCGGCGCTGATCGCACCCGATGTGGCGCCGGCTGGGTCCGCTGACCCGGTGACCGTTGACGCAGTGCAACGGCTTGTCGACGCGCGCTCCGGCGTCGCCGAGATACCGGTCACGGTCGGTCTGCGTGGTCACCGCATCGTCACCGTCGAAGGCGAGGCCGCCGCGGCACGGGCGCTGGTGCGCGCGATGGTGTGTCAACTGACGGTGCTCCACGATTCCGATGAGGTGAGCGTGGTGTCGGTCGTCGACGCAGCGACTGCGCGGCACTGGGAATGGATGAAATGGCTTCCCCATCACCAGCATCGACGTGAGTCCGATGACGCGGGTTCGGCCCGGTTGAGGTATGACGGCCGACTCGACACGCTGCCGTCGGTGGATGCCGAGCACGTCGTGGTCGTTGTGGATGGCGGCGAGGTGACTGCAGATCTCCCTGCGACCGGGGTGAGCGTGCTCGTGGTCGGCACCCAGACGGGCGGCCCGGTGACGGTTCTCCTCGACGGAGCGGGCGTCGACACACTCGCGGTGCCCGATGCCATGCCAATGGCCGCGGCGCTGACCTGCGCACGGCGCCTGGCCTCCCACACCGGCGGTGCGCACCGTCGGTCCGACGATGCGCCGGGCTGGCCGGACCTGGTGGGCATCGGCGATCCCTGCCGAATAGACCCCGCGCGAACCTGGCAGGGTCGCACGGCCGCCCGACATCTGCGGGTACCGATTGGCCGCGGCGACGACGGCCAACCGGTCGAGCTGGACCTGAAGGAGGCGGCGCACGGCGGGATGGGACCGCACGGACTCTGCGTCGGTGCCACCGGTTCCGGAAAGTCGGAGCTACTCCGCACCCTGGCGTTGGGCCTGGTGGCGACCCACTCACCCGACGTGCTGAACCTCGCCCTCATCGACTTCAAGGGCGGCGCAACGTTCCTCGGCTTCGAGAGGCTTCGCCACGTCGCGGCCGTGATCACCAACCTCGCCGATGAGGCCCATCTGGTCTCCCGGATGCGAGACGCGCTGTCCGGTGAGATGAACCGCCGGCAGGAGATCCTGCGCACGGCGGGCAACCTCGCCAACGTCACCGTGTACGAGGAGGCCCGGGCCGCAGGGGCTCCGCTGGCGCCGTTGCCGGTGTTGCTCATCATCGTCGACGAGTTCTCCGAACTGCTGGCCCGACAACCGGACCTCGCCGAGATGTTCGTCGCGATCGGACGCGTCGGGCGCTCGCTCGGCATGCACCTGCTGCTGGCGAGTCAGCGTCTCGACGAGGGAAGGCTCCGCGGGCTCGAGACCCATCTGTCCTACCGGATCTGCCTGAAGACGTTCTCCGCCGCGGAGTCCCGTGCGGTCCTCGGCACCGCTGACGGATACGACCTGCCGAACACACCGGGGATGGCGCTGCTCAAGACCGCCGACGGTGATCTGATGCGGTTCCGGTCCTCGTACGTCTCCGCGCCCATCGTCGCTCAGGTCCCCGAGATCGGTGAATCGACGTTCATCCCAACGGTGTTCACTGCGGCGCCGGTCGGGGTGCGGCGTGACGGTGCGCACAATCCTCAGGCCGAGACGTCGGGTGCCAGTGTCGTGGACGTCGTTCTGAACGGGCTGTCGGATGCCGGAACGCCAGCGCATCAGGTGTGGTCACCACCGTTGAGCGCATCGCCGACCCTGGACCACGTGCTCGCCTGCGGTGACCGTCTCGCGCCCCTGAACGTACCGATCGGCCTGGTAGACCGACCGTTCGACCAGCGTAGCGACCAGCTGATCGTGGACCTCGGCGGAGCGGGCGGCAATGTCGCCGTGGTTGGTGGCCCTCGGGCGGGCAAGTCGACGGCGCTGCGCAGTCTCGTTCTGGCCCTGGCCGCGACACACTCGCCGGAGACCGTCCAGATCTACGGCCTGGACTTCGGCGGTGGCACGCTGGCGGCGACACGGGCGCTGCCGCACGTCGGGGCCGTCGCGGGACGTTTCGAGTCGGACCTGGCCCGACGTATCGTCGCCCAACTCGAATCCATGGTGTGGCAGCGTGAGTCGCGCCTGCGCCGCGACGGCGCGCATACGGCGTTCGATGGGGGTTTCGCGGATGCCCACGGTCACGTCCTCCTCGTGATCGATGGGTGGGCCGCCGCACGTGCCGAACTCGACGGGCTCGAGGAGTCCGTCACCGCGCTTGCCGGTCAGGGTCTGGCAGTCGGTGTGCATATCGTCGTGGCGTCCTCGCGGTGGGCCGATCTGCGACCCGCGCTCAAGGACCGGATCGCGACCCGCATCGAGCTGCGACTTGGTGATCCTGCCGAGTCGGAGATGGACCGCGGACGGGCCAGAGGGCTCCTCGATCGTCCACCCGGGAGGGGCGTCACACGTGAGGGCCTCGAGCTGGTGATCGCGTTGCCGCGGCTCGACGGTGTGCCGACCGTGGTGGATCTCGATGACGCGCTGCACACCGCCGCACATCAACTGCGTACGCGCCACGGCGACCTGATGGCGCCACCCGTGCACCTTCTGCCGGCCACAGTCGACCTCGACACGGTCACTGCCCGCACCGGGGCGGCGACATCGACCCGGATCCCGATCGGCGTCGGGGACGACGACTTGCAGCCGCTCGCCGTCGAATTCGACCGTCAACCGCATCTGATCGTGCTCGGCGAGTCCGAGTGCGGGAAGACCTCGACGTTGCGCACGCTGTGCCGCGCCGTCACCGGGGGCCTCGACGCAACGGCAGCACAGCTGATGATCATCGATCCACGCCGGACCCTGCTGGGTGTCGTCGAGACCGACCACCTGCTGGGCTATGCGGTGTCGGCCGCCGGCGCACAGCCTCATCTCGCCGAACTGTCCGCCCGGCTGCGCGCCCGTCTGCCTGGCGCAGGTGTCACACAACGACAGTTACGCGAGCGCTCGTGGTGGACGGGGCCCGAGGCCTGGGTGATCGTCGACGACTACGACCTGATCGCCGAATCCGCTGACGGCAACCCTCTGCTCGGCATCCTTGACTTACTCCCGCATGCAGGTGATCTCGGTTTGCACGTGGTGGTTGCGCGACGCTCCGGCGGTGCCGCCCGGGCGATGTACGATCCCGTTCTCGCTCGCCTGCGTGACCTGGGCTGCATGGGGTTGATGATGAGTGCGCGCGCCGATGAGGGCCCGCTGTTCGGATCGCTACGCCCGACGGTGCAACCGCCGGGTCGGGGCACGCTGATCCGCCGCGGGATCGGTGATCAGCTCGTCCAGATCGCGTGGACGGATGTGCCGTCGTGAGCAGCGCCCCCGCCGTCGTGCTGGTGGGGCCGGCCACGACACGTGGTCCGAGTGATGTACCGGCCGACCGCGATGCCGAGGCGTTGGCCTGCGTCGACGACGATCTCGCGCTGATCGATGATCGGGTGGTCTCCGTCGACGCGCTGTGGTCGGAGGTGCTGCGACATGCGGTGGGCGAGCACACCGACGCGGTGCTTCTCGTCTGCCCGTCATGGTGGACGGCGACGCGCATCCGCCGGGTCACCACGGCCGCCGAGGAGACGTTTCGAGACGTCTCTGTCGTGCGGCGTGGGGATGCGTTGCACGCCAATGCGCTTCACGCGGTCGTCGAGATCGCTCCGGAGCTGATCGCGATTTCGGCACCCGGGTTGTCGACGGCGCTGGTGCCGAGGGTCGGCGACCGTTGTGACGTCGTGAATGCCGCGATCAGCCGGCTTCGTCATGTCGATCGCGTGGTCATTGATCCATCGACGGACGTGGACGCCGCGGACCTCGTCGACGACATCACCCGAGATCTACAAGGGCGCGGTGTTCCCGTCACGGTCACCGATGACGCCGCGGTCGTCGCCGCGGCGACGCTCGAGCACCAACGTCGATCGTCGGGTGAACGGCGCTGGTTGCGGCGACGCCTCGAACCACGTGTTGTCATCGCAGCGGGCGTCGTCCTGTCGGTGTCGGTGCTGGCGGCCCTCGGCGCGCGGCATGACGCCGAATCCCCTGGTGATGACCAGGCCTGGCTCGTCGAGGGGCGGGTGGCCGTCGAGGTGCCGGCCGACTGGAGCACCGAGCGCATTGTGGTAGGTCCGGGATCGGCTCGCGTGCAAGTGGTGTCACCCACGGATCCGATCCAGGCGATACACGTCACGCAGTCCCCGATACCCAGGGGCCAGTCGTTGGCGGCGGCCGCCGAGATGGTGCGAACCGCGCTGGGGCAGCAACCGGACGGCGTCTTCGGCGACTTCGACCCGGCAGCCCGCGTCGAGGACGAACCCGCGATCACCTATCGCGAGACGAGATCTGACCGCGTTGTCGACTGGACGCTGGTGCTCGACGGAGGTGTCCGCATCGCCATCGGCTGCCAGAGCGCCCCAGGCGGGCCCACCCCCGACGCCGTATGCCGCCACGCGATCCGATCGGCGCACGAGTGGGAATGAAAATCGTTCGTGGCCAATGGAACCGATCGGACCCCGGCCGCGTCTTATACCTAGACCTCACTACGAAGGACCTCACTACGAAGGACCTCACTACGAAGAAGGGGACACGATGACAACTCCGGCAGGTGGTGCACTCACCACCGACCTCGAGCTGATGACGGCAGTCGCGGGCAAGATCGACGCGCGCAACGAGGAGGTGCGCGCGATGTTGGGCGCATTCATCGGCCAGATGAGCGGCGTGCCGCCCTCGGTGTGGGGTGGTGTCGCCGCAGTGCGGTTCCGTGACGTCGTTGCGCGGTGGAACGCGGAGTCGATCACGTTGCACACCGCGTTGGCGCGCATCGCCGAGACCATGCGCCTCAACGAACACTCACTGCGAGACGCCGCGGATACGCACGCGGCGCGTATCGGCGCCACAACTGCGGCGCTGTAGCCCGACATTCCCCACCGAAAATGGAGCACTCATGGATCCGGTTCTGTCATACGACTTCAACGAGATCGAGTTCGCCGTGCGACAGCAGATCCACGCCACGTCGGCCCGGTTCAACGCTGCGCTGGACGACCTGCGTGCGCAGATCGCGCCGTTGACGGCGGTCTGGACCCGGGAGGCCGCCGAGGCGTACCGCGTTGAGCAGGCCAGGTGGGATCAGTCGGCCGCCGCGCTCAACGACATCCTGTTCCGGCTGGGCAACGCCGTCCGGGACGGTGCCGACGATGTCGCCAGCACTGACCGGCGCGCGGCCACCGCCTGGGGGATGTAGCCCGGAGCCGCCGAGACCCCTGGGTGGTCCCGCAGGAGGAGAGCCTGCGGGACCGCCCAGTCTCACCGCCCGCCCGGCCGGTTGGGATAGGGTGGTTTCGGTGACGTGGCCAGCGGAAACAGGGCCCGCACGAGGAGTGTGATCGCCGGTGAGTGCCTCGAGGACCACGGGCGGCGGGGCCACGGACCAGCCGCCCGGATCGGCCGTGCGCGCGATGCACGAACTCTTCGTCGCCGGTGAGGTCGACGCGAGCTATCTGGACTCCTCGCCACTGCGCAAGGTGGTCGCCGAAAGCTGGCAGCGCAGCCTCGCCATCGGCGTTGACCCCGACCACGGCGGCGCCGAACTCTCCTGGGCTGCCCGTACCCTCGACGAACTGCGCGCCAGCCACCCGCTGGCCGCCGCGCTACCGGTCATCCGCCGGCTTCTTGTCGAGGACGCATCCGATGCGGGCGTGGTGGTCGCGGTGATGGCCGCCGACGGCACCCTGCTGTGGGTCGAGGGCGACCCGGTCGCCCGGCGCAGGGCCGAGACCATGAACTTCGTCCCCGGCGCGGACTGGAGTGAGCGACGTGCCGGTACCAACGCACCCGGCACGGCGGTGGCGCTGGACCGCGAACTGCAGATCCGGGGCAGCGAGCACTTCTCCCGCATCGTGCAGCCGTGGAACTGCACCGCGGTGCCCGTCCACGATCCCGCCACTGGCCTGGTGCTCGGGGCCATCGACCTCACCGGCGGCCCACAGGTCGCCTCACCACAGACCCTCGCCCTGGTCAGAGCCACCGCCGTTGCCATCGAGAACCACCTCGCGCTGCTGGCGCTCACCCGATCCGCCGATGCCGCGGTGCACCGTGCCCGCCTGTCGGTCCTTGGCGCCGGACGCCCCCGGTGGACGTCCGAGGGTGGTCTGGACGCCTGCACGCTCACCGGCAGGCACGCGGACATCCTGGTGTTGCTGACCCGCCACCAGGAGGGTCTGAGCGCTGATCATCTCGCAATGTTGTTGGACGACAACGACCTCGACGCCGTGACGATTCGCGCCGAGATGTCCCGGCTGCGCCGCGTCATCGGGACCCAGTACGTCGGCTCCCGGCCCTACCGGCTGCTCGAGCCCGTCGACAGCGACCTGGGGGACGTGTTCGAGGCCCTGCGGCGCGGCGATGTCGCGGCCGCGGTATCGCACTACCGCGGGGAGCTGCTACCGCAGTCGGTGTCGCCGGCGATCGGCCGCCTGCGCGCCGAACTGTCCACGAGCCTGCGCGCAGCGGTGCTCGGCACCGGCGATATCGCGCTGCTGAACCGTTGGCTCGAACTCCCCGAGGGACGCGACGACCGCGACGGCTGGCGCATCCTGCACGACGGCGTGCCCGCGGGGTCGGTACAGCGCGCCACCGCGAGTGGACACCTCGCCGGCCTCGATCTCGACATCGGCTGACCTCAGAACCTGAGTAGGCCGACGTCGTCGCAGCTCAGATGTGGTGTGAATGCGAGTTGTCAACGCCCGTAACCCATCCCACGATGGATGTCATGGATCACCACAGCTACGCCGCGTTCCTGCCCGCCGAGTACACCTCCGACATGGTCGAGCCGACGACGACGTGGTGGTCGTGGCGCGACATGTCGGTGCACATCGCTCGGGCCGCCGTACCCACGGCGGCAGTGCGCGCCATGGTGATCCACGGTGGCGGCGGGTACTCGGGTGCGCTGTGGCCCGCTGCGGCCGCGGCCGTCGGCGAGGGTGTCGAGGGCACCAGCCGGTGCATGACGCGGTGCAATCCCGGCCGGTCGGAATGCAGGTCCACCAGCGCCGCCAACATCGCGCGCACCGTCTCGTCGAAGGGCGGGTGCTCGGCGCGTAGTTGGTCGAAAACCCTCTGCATGCGGTCGCCGGCGGCGATGACGTGCCGCTCGGCGAGTGTGTGCAGCAGCGTCTCCTTATTGGGAAAGTACTGGTAGAGGGTGCCGACGGATACCCCGGCACGTTCGGCGATGCGGTTGGTGGTGGCCGACATCCCCTCCCGGGAGAACACCTGCGAGGCGGCTTCGAGCAGCACGTTCACGGTTTCCCGTGACCGCCGCTGGCGAGGAGTCCTCCGTGGTCCGTCGATGACTTGCAGTCTGCCCGCCGATGCAACCGTGCTGCAACGGTCGCACTCGTAGTGTTAGTGACGACCGACACACTTGTGGCGTCTGACTAGCAGGAGAGATCGCGCATGACTGTTTACGCACGTCCGGGTACCGAGGGCGCCGTGATGTCCTTCCAGTCCCGTTACGACAACTTCATCGGCGGCGAGTGGGTGGCACCCGTCGGCGGCGAGTACTTTGCCAACCCCACCCCGGTCACCGGTGAGGTGTTCTGCGAGGTCGCCCGTTCGACCGAGGCCGACATCGAGAAGGCGCTGGATGCCGCGCACGCCGCGGCCCCCGCCTGGGGTAAGACCTCACCGGCGGAGCGCGCGCTGATCCTGAACAAGATCGCCGACCGTATCGAGGAGAACCTCGAGTCGGTCGCGGTCGCCGAGTCATGGGACAACGGCAAGCCGGTCCGCGAGACGCTCAATGCCGACATCCCGCTGGCCATCGACCACTTCCGCTACTTCGCCGGATGCATTCGTGCGCAAGAGGGTTCACTGTCGCAGGTCGACGAGGACACCGTCGCCTACCACTTCCACGAGCCGTTGGGCGTGGTCGGGCAGATCATTCCGTGGAACTTCCCGATCCTGATGGCCGTGTGGAAGCTGGCGCCGGCGCTGGCCGCGGGTAACGCCATCGTGCTTAAGCCCGCCGAGCAGACCCCGGCCTCGATCCTGCACCTGTTCTCGATCATCGGCGACCTGCTCCCCGCGGGTGTGGTGAACATCGTCAACGGGTTCGGCGTTGAGGCGGGCAAGCCGCTGGCGTCGAGCAACCGAATCGCCAAGATCGCGTTCACCGGCGAGACCACGACCGGCCGGCTGATCATGCAGTACGCGTCGCAGAACCTGATCCCCGTCACCCTGGAACTCGGCGGCAAGAGCCCGAACATCTTCTTCAACGACGTGATGGCGGCCGCCGACGACTACCAGGACAAGGCGCTCGAGGGCTTCACCATGTTCGCCCTCAACCAGGGCGAGGTGTGCACCTGCCCGTCGCGCAGCCTTATCCAGGCCGACGTCTACGACGAGTTCCTCGCGCTGGCCGCAATCCGCACCAAGGCCGTGCGCCAGGGCGATCCGCTGGACACCGAGACGATGATCGGGGCGCAGGCCTCCAACGACCAGTTGGAGAAGATCCTGTCCTACATCGAGATCGGCAAGTCCGAGGGCGCCAAGGTGCTCACCGGCGGTGAACGCGCCGAACTCGGCGGCGATCTCAACGGTGGCTACTACGTCGCGCCGACGATCTTCACCGGCCACAACAAGATGCGGGTGTTCCAGGAGGAGATCTTCGGGCCCGTCGTCGCGGTCACGTCGTTCAAGGACTACGACGAGGCCATCAGCATCGCCAACGACACCCTCTACGGACTCGGTGCGGGAGTGTGGAGCCGCGACGGCAACACCGCCTACCGGGCCGGTCGCGATATCAAGGCTGGCCGGGTCTGGACCAACTGCTACCACCAGTACCCCGCACACGCCGCATTCGGTGGGTACAAGCAGTCGGGTATCGGCCGCGAGAACCACAAGATGATGCTCGACCACTACCAGCAGACGAAGAACCTGTTGGTCAGCTACTCGAACAAGGCGCAGGGCTTCTTCTGACCCGAACCGCATAGTTCAACCCGAACACCGTCGTGGCGGCGGACGTCGATTTCGTATTGCCCAAAATCGGCGTCCGCCGCGTCCGCAGAACAACAGAAGATCCGATATCAGCAAACAGCATTCGTAGGAGCGGCACCATGACTCAGACCCTGAACCCACAGCCCGAGACCGGGACGGACGTCATGCGCGCCGCGGTTGTGACGAAATTCGGTGCTCCCCTGGAGGTTTCCGAACTCGATCTGCCCAAGCCCGGCCACGGCGAGGCGCTGGTGCGGCTTGAGACCTCTGGGGTCTGTCACACAGATCTGCATGCCGCACACGGTGATTGGCCGGTCAAGCCGAGCCCACCGTTCGTACCCGGCCACGAGGGCTACGGCACTGTCGTGGCGCTCGGTCCCGGGGTCGATGACCTCGCGGTCGGTGACAAGGTGGGCAATGCGTGGCTGTGGTCGGCGTGCGGGAGCTGCGAGTACTGCCGCACCGGCTGGGAGACGTTGTGCGAGAAGCAACAGAACGGCGGTTACTCGGTCAACGGCAGCTTCGGCACCTACATGTTGGTCAATACCGCCTACGCGGCGCGTATCCCGGACGGCTGTGACCCCGTCGAGGTGGCGCCGATCCTGTGCGCCGGTGTGACTGTCTACAAGGGCCTCAAGGTCACCGACACCCGGCCGGGGCAGTGGGTCGCGATATCCGGTGTCGGCGGGCTCGGCCACGTCGCCGTGCAGTACGCGCGGGCGATGGGCCTGCGGGTGGTCGCCATCGACATCGACGACGCCAAGCTGGCGCTGGCAGCTCGGTTGGGCGCGGAGATCACGGTCAACGCCAAGACCTCTGACGTGGTGGCCGAGGTGCAGAAGGCCACCGGCGGTGTGCACGGCGTCCTTGTGACCGCGGTGCACCCGCAGGCGTTCGGCCAGGCGATAGGGCTGGCTCGACGCGGCGGCACCATTGTGTTCAGCGGTCTTCCCCCGGGTGACTTCCCGGCGCCGATCTTCGACATCGTGCTCAAGGGCCTGACGATTCGCGGGTCGATCGTCGGAACCCGCCAGGACATGGTCGAGGCGCTCGACTTCTATGCCCGAGGTCTGATTCATCCCACGGTGGAGACCGCCGCTCTGGACGAGATCAACGACGTCTTCGGCCGAATGGAGCGCGGCGAGATCGAAGGACGAGTCGTCATCGACTACCGGTAGCGGTTCACCGCTGCGCCGCAGGGCGGGGCGCGGACCGTGAAAATTACTGTTAGAGCAGCTAATTCAGTTCACATTAATTGTTTGTCAACTCTGGACGGAGGGCGGCAGGGGAGTGCTACGTTCTATCCAAAGGTTGGATTACGGACCTTTAAAAAACCATCTGGCCGATGCCGCCGCAGCGCATCACCACGGCAAGGGCATTGCAACTGAAGGAGTTTCAAGTGGCGGGCGTTGAAGAGCATCTGGAAACCGCAGACTATCTGCAGAAACGGCAGCTCAAATCGGGCAGCGCGGGCTGGCTGTTGTTGGCCGGACTCGGAGTCAGCTACGTCATCTCCGGTGACTACTCGGGCTGGAACTTCGGTCTAGAGCAGGGCGGTTTCGGCGGGCTGGCGATCGCCGCCGTCATCATCGCCGGTATGTACCTGGCTCTCGTGCTGGGTATGGCCGAGCTGTCCTCGGCGCTACCGGCGGCGGGCGGCGGTTACACCTTCGCGCGTCGCGCGCTCGGGCCGTGGGGTGGATTTGCCACCGGCACAGCCATTCTCATCGAGTACGCGATCGCACCCGCTGCCATCGCAACCTTCATCGGCGCTTACGTCGAGTCGCTGGGGCTTTTCGGCATCACCAGCGGCTGGTGGATCTACCTGGCGGCCTACGCCCTGTTCATCGGGATTCACCTGGCCGGCGTCGGCGAGGCGCTCAAGGTGATGTTCGTGATCACCGCCATCGCCCTGGTGGGCCTGCTGGTGTTCGCGGTCGCCGCCGTCGGCCACTTCGACCTGGCCAACCTCACCAACATCGCTCCCACCGACGCGGCCGGTGCGTCCAGCTTCCTGCCACACGGCTACCTGGGCATCTGGGCCGCGATCCCGTTCGCCATCTGGTTCTTCCTCGCGATCGAGGGCGTGCCGCTGGCCGCCGAGGAGACCGCGAACCCGGAGCGCAATGTTCCGCGCGGCATCATCGCCGGTATGGGTGTCCTGCTGGTCACCTGTGTGACGGTGCTGATCCTCACCACGGGAGCCGGTGGCGCGGAACAGATGTCCACATCAGGCAACCCACTGGTCGAGGCGCTCGGCGACGGTACCGCCGCGAAGGTCGTGAACTACATCGGATTGGCTGGCCTGATCGCCAGCTTCTTCTCGATCATCTACGCCTACTCCCGGCAGCTGTTCGCGCTGTCGCGGGCGGGTTACCTGCCGAGGGCGCTGTCGGTGACGAACTCCCGCAAGGCGCCCACGCTGGCGCTGATCGTTCCCGGTGTTATCGGCTTCGTGCTGTCGCTGACCGGGCAGGGCGACCTGCTGCTGAACATGGCGGTCTTCGGCGCCGCGCTCAGCTACGTGCTCATGATGGTCAGCCATATCGTGCTGCGCCGCCGCGAGCCGGATATGCCGCGGCCCTACCGGACCCCTGGCGGTGCGATCACGACCGGATTCGCCCTTGTCATCGCGGTTCTCGCGGTGATTGCGACATTCCTGGTCAATCCCGTCGCGGCCGGCTGGTGCCTCGCCGTGTTCGCCGCATTCATGCTGTACTTCGCGGTCTACAGCCGCCACAAACTGGTGGCCAACTCGCCCGATGAGGAGTTCGCCATGCTCGCGAGGGCGGAGAGCGAACTCAAGTGATCTACCGGCAACAGGTCGCGGGTGAGTCCTACGCCTTCGACGGACTGATCGAGGTGATGGCCAAGGCCACACCGCTGCGCTCGGGCGACCAGCTCGCCGGATGCGCGGCCGAACACGACGCGGAACGCGCCGCCGCGGCGTGGGTTCTGGCGGACCTGCCGCTGGACACCTTTCTCAACGAGGCGATCGTCCCCTACGAGACAGACGAGGTCACTCGGCTGATCTTCGACAGCCATGACCGCCAAGCCTTTTCGGTGATATCGCATCTGACCGTCGGTGGCTTCCGGGACTGGCTGCTGGACGCCGCATCGCGCGATGACGGCGCCGCGGATCTTGCCGCCGTGGCGCCGGGCCTGACCCCGGAGATGGTCGCCGCCGTCAGCAAGATCATGCGCAACCAGGACCTCATCGCGGTCTCGGCTGCCATCGAGGTGACCGCATCGTTTCGAACCACGGTCGGCAGGCGCGGAACGCTGGCGACGCGGCTGCAACCCAACCATCCGACCGATGACCCCCGCGGTGTCGCCGCAGCCGTGCTGGACGGGTTGCTCTTGGGATGCGGTGACGCCGTCATCGGTATCAACCCGGCCACCGACTCCCCGCAGGCCACGGCCGACCTGCTGCACCTCCTCGACTCCATCCGTACCCGCTACGACATTCCTGCGCAGTCCTGCGTGCTCTCGCACATCACCACCACGATCGGTCTCATCGAGGCGGGCGCACCCGTCGACCTGGTGTTCCAGTCGATAGCCGGCACCCAGGGAGCCAACACCGCGTTCGGCGTCGACCTCGCCCTGCTGCGCGAGGGCCGCGATGCCGGACGCAGCCTGCGCCGCGGAACCGTGGGGGACAACGTGATGTATCTGGAGACCGGACAGGGCTCGGCGTTGAGTTCGGGAGCGCACCTGGGTACCGGGGGCAAGCCCGTCGATCAGCAGACCCTCGAGACGCGCGCCTACGCGGTGGCCCGCGACCTGCAACCGCTGCTGGTCAACACGGTCGTCGGCTTCATCGGCCCGGAGTATCTCTACGACGGCAGGCAGATCATCCGCGCAGGGCTTGAGGACCACTTCTGCGGCAAGCTGCTCGGCCTGCCGATGGGTGTCGACGTCTGCTACACCAACCACGCCGAAGCCGACCAGAACGATATGGACACCCTGCTGATGCTGCTTGCGGCAGCGGGTGTGGCGTTCGTGATCACGGTGCCCGGGGCCGACGACGTGATGCTCGGCTACCAGAGCCTGTCGTTTCATGACGTGCTGGTGACGCGCCGCACGCTGGGACTGCGGCCCGCCGCCGAGTTCGAGGCGTGGCTGCGCACCGTGGGGATGGTCGACGACACCGGCCGCCTCACTCCCTTCGACGTCACCCATTCGGCGCTGCGTTCGCTGACCTCGGCGCCGACACCATGAGCGCCGAGAACCCCGCCGTCCGCGAGTTCTGGGACGAGCTGCGCAAGTCGACGCAGGCCAGGATCGGTCTGGGCCGCGCAGGGAATGCCCTGCCCACCAGGCAGGTGCTGGAGCTGGCCGCGGCCCACGCCGCCGCCCGCGATGCCGTGCATGTCCCGCTCAACGTCGATCGGCTGATCGGCGAGGTGCGCCAGGTGGGTATCGGCGAGCCAACCGTGGTGACCAGCCGCGCCGCCTCCCGCGACGAGTACCTGCGTCGGCCCGATCTGGGCCGGATACCGGCCGATACGACGATGGTGGCCGAGAGCGGAGCCGATATCGGCTTCGTCCTGGCCGACGGGCTCTCGCCGACCGCGCTGAGCCACCATGGCGCGGCTCTGCTGAAGGCACTGGCGACGCAGCTGGGGGACCGCTACACGCTGGCCCCGCCCGTCATCGCGACGCAGGCCAGGGTTGGGCTCGGCGACCACATCGGCGCACAGCTGGGGGTGCGGACGCTGCTGGTCGTCATCGGTGAACGGCCCGGCCTGAGCGTCGCCGACAGCCTTGGCATCTACCTCACCCACCTGCCGCGGCTCGGCTGCACCGACGCCAACCGCAACTGCATCTCCAACATCCACCCACCCGACGGTCTCGGGTACGCCGAGGCGGCCCGGGTCGCGGCGGGCCTGGTTGCGGGTGCACGTGAGCTGGGGCGATCCGGTGTGGACCTCAAGGACGCATCGCGAGACCCGACGCTTGAGGCCGCCAGCGCCACCGAACTTCGCTGAACCCCGCCCAACGTGAGCTCGTTGGTGAGTTCCTTGCGATTCTTCGCACACGAGCTCACGTTCGGCGTGTTTTGACCTGCGATGACGGCCCCAGGTAAGCTGCCTCGTTGGTGTGTGCTGCCCTGATGGGCATGCGGGTCCCGGGTCGATGTCGGTCGCTGGGGCGCCTGAGTGCACATACCGAGACCGGCACCCGGGTCACACCGGGATCCAACCCGAGAAGAAGAGGTAAGCGCTGTGCCTACGTACACGCCGAAGGCGGGTGACACCACGCGTACGTGGTACGTCATCGACGCCCAGGACGTGGTGCTCGGCCGGCTCGCCGTCGAAGCAGCCAAGCTGCTCCGCGGCAAGCACAAGCCGACGTTCACGCCGAATGTCGATGGTGGCGATTTCGTCATCGTCATCAACGCCGAGAAGATCGCCCTCAGCGGCGACAAGCTCACCAAGAAGTTCGCTTACCGCCACTCGGGTTACCCCGGCGGTCTGCGCAAGCGCACCATCGGCGAGCTGCTGATCAAGCACCCGACCCGCGTCGTCGAGAACGCGATCATCGGCATGCTTCCGCACACCAAGCTCAGCCGCCAGGTCCAGAAGAAGCTGAAGGTCTACGCGGGCCCCGAGCATCCGCACGCCGCGCAGCAGCCGGTTCCGTACGAGATCAAGCAGGTGGCCCAGTGACCGAGACCAACGACGTGACCGAGACGACCGAGGTCGTCGAGGTTGTTGAGACCCCCGAGGCCGTTGAGGTCGTCGAGGTTGTCGAGACCGCGCCTGTCGAGGAGTCCACTCCTCGCGAGCCCATCGTCATCGACCGCCCCATCCAGACCGTCGGCCGCCGCAAGGAGGCCGTGGTTCGCGTGCGCCTGGTGCCCGGCACCGGCAAGTTCCACCTGGATGGCCGCAGCCTCGAGGAGTACTTCCCGAACAAGGTGCACCAGCAGCTGATCAAGGCTCCGCTGGTGCTCGTGGACCGGGTCGACACCGTCGACATCTTTGCCCACCTCGACGGCGGCGGACCGTCCGGACAGGCTGGCGCGCTGCGTCTGGCCATCGCCCGGGCGCTCATCATCGTGCAGCCCGAGGATCGCCCGCCGCTGAAGAAGGCCGGCTTCCTCACGCGTGACCCGCGTGCCATCGAGCGCAAGAAGTACGGCCTCAAGAAGGCCCGTAAGGCACCTCAGTACAGCAAGCGCTGATCTTTCACAGCACTGTGTGACCGTGAGCGTGCGCGTCGAATTTGTCGGCGCGCACGCTCTCGGCGTTTCCAGGAGGGATGCGCATGGGTCGACTGTTCGGCACCGACGGGGTGCGCGGCGTCGCCAACCGAGATCTGACCGCCGAGCTGGCGCTGGCCCTGGGGTCGGCCGCCGCACGGTTGGGTACATACGACCGCTCCCGACGTGTCGCGGTCGTCGGCCGTGATCCCCGGGCCAGCGGCGAGATGCTCGAAGCCGCCGTCATCGCCGGCCTGACGAGTGAGGGTGTGGACGCGTTGCGGGTCGGCGTGCTGCCGACGCCGGCCGTGGCCTACCTGACCGCCGCGTATGACGCGGAGTTCGGCGTGATGATCTCCGCGTCGCACAATCCGATGCCCGACAACGGCATCAAGATCTTCGGCCGCGGCGGGCACAAGCTCGACGACGCCACCGAGGATCGCATCGAGGATCTCGTCCGGATGGGTCCGGGCCGCCGCCCCGAGGGCGCAGGCATCGGCCGCGTCCTCGAGGCACCCGATGCCCTCGACCGCTATCTGGACCACGCTGCAACGGCAATCGCCACGCGAGCCGACGGCCTGACCGTCGTCGTTGACTGCGCTCATGGCGCCGCATCGGTCGCCGCGCCGCAGGCCTACCGCGCGGCCGGTGCCACCGTCATCGCGATCAACGCCGAGCCGACCGGCCTCAACATCAACGACGGCTGCGGCTCGACCCACATGGACGTCCTGCAGCAGGCGGTACTGGCGCACGGCGCCGACCTCGGCCTGGCGCACGACGGTGACGCCGACCGCTGCCTGGCGGTGGATGCCGAGGGCAACGTCGTCGACGGTGACTCAATCATGGTCGTGCTGGCACTGGCCATGCGTGACGCCGGGGAACTGGTGTCGAACACGCTTGTCACTACGGTGATGAGCAATCTCGGTCTGCACCTGGCGATGCGTGCGGCGGGTATCGAGGTCCGGACCACCAGCGTCGGCGACCGCTACGTCCTCGAGGAGCTGCGCGCCGGTGGGTTCGCCCTTGGCGGCGAGCAGTCCGGCCACATCGTGATGCCCGCGCTGGGCACCACCGGCGACGGCATCATCACCGGTCTGCGGCTCATGGCGCGCATGAAGCAGACAGGGCTCACGCTGGCCGATCTGGCCGCGCCGATGCAGACCCTCCCGCAGGTTCTCATCAATGTGGCGGTGGCCGACAAGACGACGGTTGCGCAGGCGCCTGCCGTGCAGTCGGCCGTCGCCGAGGCCGAGGCCGAACTCGGCGGGACCGGGCGAATCCTGTTGCGGCCGTCGGGAACCGAGCAGGTGGTCCGCGTCATGGTCGAGGCCGCCGACGAGGACACCGCCCGGCTGCTCGCCCATCGGGTGGCGCAGTCGGTCAGCGCGCAACGCTGACCGAGCGTAACTGGCGCCGATCTCGCGGAACCGAATGGCCCGCCGCTGCGTCCTAGTCCTACATGGGACATCTCGATGCTGCACGGGTTCAGGTCGCGGCGCTTCGTGACGCCGCCCGCGACTACGATTCGCTCGCCGACACGGTCGCAACCGCGCGCCAGCACCTGGCAGGGCTGACGTTCGACGGCGCGGTGGCCGGACGGTCGCACGCGGCAAGGGGCGACGCGCTGCGAGCCAGCCTGGGGCAGCTTGAGGACGCGATGCGGCGGTGGATGGCGGCCAACGCGGGAATCGCTGCTGTGCTGCGTCTTTCAGCCGATCGCTATGCCGACGTCGACGCCCGATCAGCTAGCCGGCTGGGCTGAGCCGTGTCTGACGTCGCCGCCCGCCTCGCGCAGGGGCTGCCCGCGGTGGAGAACGCGGGCACCTACGTGGCCGCATGCCGGCAGCTCGGCTATCACGGTGTGTCGGACGCTTCGCTGCGCGAGTGGTACGGCACCGAGGATGGGATGGACCTCGCTGTCCTGCAGCGCGACTCCGATGCGCTCGGCACCGCCGCGGCCGCGGTCGAGGACGCCGCGCAACAACAGGTCGAGTTGGCGTCCCGGCTTGCAGGTGCGTGGTCGGGTCCAGCGGCGTCGGCTGCGCAGGACTTCCTGGCCCGCCAGAACGATGCCGCGGCGGCTGTGCGCGATGGCCTGGTGACCGCTGCCTCGGCGCTGGCGGCATTGCGCGACGACCTGTGGCAGGCCGTCAATGCCAAGGTGGACGCGGCGCTGGACATCGATGGCCGACCCTCCGGGCAGCGCGGTGACTGGTTGGCGGCAGCGCACACCGTGACGACCGGTGCCGGTGACGTCCCGACCGCCAGCGAACTGGTCGACCAGCAGGTTAAACCATTTGTGGACAACGATATCGGCGCGGAGTGGCTCAGTGAGATGCGTGCGGGATTCGACCGGGTGGTCGACGCGTTCGACACGGCGATTGCGAGGCTCGAGGCCAGTCCCGCTGCGAGATTCGATGTGCCGGGGGAGTCGGGCGCGGTGGGAGAGTCGGCCGCCGCCGCGCCGCCTCCGGCGTCGACAATGCCCGCCGCCGCGCCGCCTCCGGCGTCGACAATGCCCGCCGCCGCGCCGCCGCCAGCGGACTTCGGCGGCGGTATGCCCGCACTGGGTAGTGGCATGCCGTCGCTGGGCGGTGGGCTGTCCGGGTTCGGGCAGCAGCTGGCCGACCTGATCGGTGGATTCACCGGCTCCGCCGACCCGGGGCCCGACCTCGCTGAGCCCGACGACCTGCTGAATGAGCCCGGCGACGAAGGGCCCGATGAGGACCCGGTCGACGAGGAAGAACCCGACGAGCAAGAACCCGACAAGGACCCGGTCGAGGATGACGAGACTGACTCCGAGGACGGGGATCCGGACGTCGCGCCGGAGGAACCGGTGAAGCCCGTCCCCGAGCCGTTGTCTGTCCCCGAGCCGGTGGCGCCACCGCTGGCTCCGCCCGCGGCCCAGGATCTCGCGGCTCCGCTGCCCGCGGAGAAGACGCCGTGCGAGATCGCCGCCGAGGAGCTACCGCGCGTTGGTGAGTGAGTGCGGCCTAGCTACCAACGCCCAACGTGACGCCACTGCGAAGAATTCGCCGATTCTTCGCAGTGGCGTCACGTTGGGTGAAAGCTACGCCTAGTTGGCGCGTGACCCGCCGGAGCGACCCGACGATGAACTCGACGAGGTCGAGTAGGAGCGTGTCTGACCGCCACGTGAACGGTTTCCGCGCTGGCCACCGCCACCGCCGCCACCGCCGCGGTTGCCCGAGCGGGGATTCGCCGAGGAACGGCCGTCGCCGGCCGGACGCCTGCGCGGCGGGTTGTTGCGCTGCGGCTGCTCGGGAACGTCGAGGGCGATCGGTCCGGTGAAGGAGCGCTCGCCGGGGGCGATCTCCTGCAGGACGGGGTGCGAGGCGCCGTTGAACTTGGTGATGGTCGGCTTGACGCCGGCTTTGCGGGTCAGGGTGCGCACGTCGGAGACCTGCGCGTCGATCATGAGGGTTACGACAGTGCCCTCGTTGCCCGCGCGGGCGGTACGGCCCGACCGGTGCAGGTAGGCCTTGTGCTCGACCGGCGGGTCGGCGTGCACGACGAGGGTGATGTCGTCGACGTGGATGCCGCGGGCGGCGATGTCGGTCGCGACCATCACCGTGGCCGAGCCGTCCGAGAAGGCCGCGAGGTTGCGCGTGCGTGCGTTCTGAGAGAGGTTGCCGTGCAACTCGACTGCGGGGACGCCGCGCGCGTTCAGCTTGCGGGCAAGGCCTTTCGCGCCGTGCTTGGTCCGCGCGAAGACGATGGTGCGGCCAGGTGAGGCAGCCAGGTCGCTCAGGACCTCGAAGCGTGCCGCGTTGTCGACGTGCAGCACGTGATGCGCCATCTCGTTGACCGGCGACTGCTCCGAGTCGACGCTGTGCGTGACGGGGTCGTGCAGGTAGCGCTTGATCAGCACGTCCACGCCGCCGTCCAACGTCGCCGAGAACAGCAGGCGCTGGCAGCGATTCGGGGTCTTGTCAAGCAGACGCTTGACCGGCGGCAGGAAGCCGAGGTCGGCCATGTGGTCGGCCTCATCGAGCACGGTGATCTCCACCGCGGAGAGGTCGGCATGACGCTGCTGAACGTGATCCTCGAGCCGGCCGGGGCAGGCGATGACGATGTCGACGCCCTTGCGCAGCTTGTCGATCTGCGGGCCCGCGCCGACGCCACCGAAGATCGTGACCGACTTCAGGTTCGTGGCGGCGGCCAGCGGAGCCAGCGCCGCGTCGATCTGGGCGACCAGTTCACGGGTCGGGGCCAGGATGAGGGCGCGGGGCTTGCCGGGACGTCGCTCGGACTGCGTGCTCGCCAGCCGCGAGACGACGGGGAGCAGGAATGCGTAGGTCTTACCGGAACCGGTGCGGCCGCGGCCGAGCACGTCGCGCCCGGCGAGTGAATCCGGCAGCGTCGCGGCCTGAATCGGGAAGGGGGAGTCGATGCCGTTGGCAGCGAGCGTGGAGATGACGGCCTCGGGCAAGCCGAGGTCGGCGAATGAAGACATGTTTGGGTAACTCCGAAAGTCGAGTGGTCGTCCTGCCCGGCGCGGGTGATTCCGCGGCGCTCGGTTGACGATCGAGGAGGTCGATTAGTCGCCTCCGGCGAAGCGACAAAAGGCAGAACAGACGATGCCGCTGAGGACCAGCATACCCAACGAAGTGGTAAGGCCCGAATTATGAGGTGAGCGTCACCAATTCCTCGACGAAACGGACCTGCTCGGCGGTGTCCGCGCCCATCGGATGGACGAGCATGGTTGTGACTCCGGCCTCGGCGTAGGCGGCCAGGCGTTCCTTGACGAAACCACGCGGTCCGATCAGTGACACGTTGCGGACCAGGTCGTCGGGAACGGCGGCGATGGCCTCATTCTTCTTGCCCGCCAGGAACAAGTCCTGAATGCGATCCGCCACCTCGCCATAGCCATATCGGGTGGCCAGGTTGTGGTAGAAGTTCTTGCCGCGCGCGCCCATGCCGCCGATGTACAGCGCGAGTTGGGGTTTGGCCCATGCCAGGCGGTCTTCCACGTCGTCGCCGATGGCCAGCGATGCCGACACCATGACATCAAGCGGACCCAACGCCGGGTCGCGCTTGGCCAGGCCGGCGCGCAGTGCATCGCCCCAGACCGAGTCTGCTCGTTCGGGATAGAAGAACAGCGGTTGCCAGCCCTCGGCGATCTCGGCGGTCAGTTCTACGTTCTTCGGGCCTAGTGCGGCGATCGCGATCGGAATGCGTTCGCGGACCGGGTGATTGATGAGGTGCAGTGGCTTTCCCAGGCCCGTGCCGCGGTCGGCTGGCAGCGGAAGCTGGTAGTACTTGCCGTCGTAGTTGACGTCCTCGCGGCGCCACACCTGCCGGCAGATGTCGACCACCTCGCGGGTGCGGCCCAGGGGTGCGTCGAATGGGACGCCGTGGAAGCCCTCCATCACCTGCGGGCCCGAGGTGCCGAGGCCCAGCAGGAAGCGGCCGTCGGAGACGTAGTCCACGCCGGCCGCGGTCATCGCGAGCAGCGACGGGGTGCGGGTGTAGATCGGGACCACGCCAGAGCCGAGTTCGATGGTCGAGGTCTTGGCGGCGAGGTAGCCGAGCTGGCTGATGGCGTCATACGAGTAGGCCTCGGGGACCAGCGCGATGTCGACACCGACCTTCTCGAGTTCGACGACCTGGTCTGCGGCCGCCTTGAAGTCGCCGGCGTAACTCAGGAAGATTCCGGTGCGCATGAGTGGTTTATACACCAACCAGTTGGTTGGACCCCTCGTCAGGGCTTCAGGAGTGCGACAACCTTGTTCTCCAGAGCGACGGGGTCGTCGGCGAACGGATCCACCACGTGTGTCCTGGGAAGCACGGCCTCGGGGTCGGCGAAGTCGCGGTAGGTCTTATCGCCCGTGAGCTGGAACAGGAGGTAACCGGTGGTCAGCGCGCGCACGGTCTTCTGCGTGCCGCGGTCGGCGCCCGGCAGCTTGAACACCCGAGCCAGCCGTCGGCCCTCCACGAGGCCGCCCGCCGTTGCCTTGTCGACGGTGCGCAGGGTCGCCGGCCTCCACGCCCGTGCCAGCTCGACCGCATTGGATCGCAGCGACATCGGATCGCCGGGATCGGCCAGGATGAGGCCTGGCATCTTCAGTGCCCTGGCGGGCTCCTGAGCGGGCGGTTTGGACACCGTCGGGAACAGGGACACCGCCGTCTTGAGCTTGCCCGGCATGCCAGCGGCGGCGAACACGGCCGCCGAACCGCCGAAGCCGTGCCCGACGACGCCGAGTTTGGTGGGGTGCACGCTGATCTGCCCCGGCCCCAGCCGCACCCCGCTGATGATGTCGAGTGCGCTGCCCAGGTCGAACGCGAGATTCATCACCGACGGCGCGATGCTGGTCTCGGTGTTGGGGGCCGCTGCGACGATGCCCCACGACGCCAGGTGCTCCAGTGTGCCGAGGTAGCGGTCGGTGCCGGCCAGCCAGTCGTGACCGAATGCGATGCCGGGTAGGTTCATGCCCGACTCGGGGGTGAACACCACCCCGGGCAGTCCGGCGAAGGCCAGGTCACCGCGTAGAACGCGATGTGGGCCCCGGCGCGTCAAGGAAGCGAACAGCTTCTTGGTCTTGGCCACCCGATGACCGTAGCTCACCAGGGCCGACGGACGCTGACGGGCGCCGAGGCCCTGCACCTGCACTACCCTTTAGCCCGTGTGCGGAATCGTCGGATATGTCGGACAGCGCCCTGCCCGGGGCATCGTCGTCGACGCGTTGCGCCGGATGGAGTACCGCGGCTACGACTCATCTGGTGTGGCGCTGCTCGACGGCTCGGGTGGACTGACGGTCCGCAGGCGCGCCGGCCGGCTGGCCAATCTGGAGGCAGCTCTCGATGAGACGCCCGACGGGGTGCTGGACGGCACCACAGGCATGGGGCACACCCGGTGGGCCACTCACGGTCGTCCCACGGACCGCAACGCGCACCCGCACCGCGATGCCGCGGGCAAGATCGCCGTGGTTCACAACGGCATCATCGAGAACTTCGCGTCCCTGCGCGCCGAGCTCGAGGCCACCGGCGTCGAGTTCGCGAGCGACACCGATTCCGAGGTCGCCGTTCACCTGGTGTCCTGGCAGTACCACCACGGACCCACCGCGGGTGACTTCGTCGGCTCCGTGATGGCCGTTCTGCCGCGCCTTGAGGGCCACTTCACGCTGGTGTTCGCCAGCGCCGACGACCCCGGCACCATCGTGGCGGCCCGCCGCTCCACCCCACTCGTCATCGGCGTCGGTGACGGCGAGATGTTCCTCGGCTCCGACGTCGCCGCCTTCATCGAGCACACCCGTGAGGCCGTCGAGCTGGGTCAGGATCAGGCCGTCGTGATCACCGCCGACGGCTACGAGATCTACGACTTCCACGGCAACCGGGACGACGCCGCTGCCCGTCCCTTCCACATCGACTGGGATCTGTCGGCCGCTGAGAAGGGCGGCTACGAGTACTTCATGCTCAAGGAGATCGCCGAGCAGCCCGCCGCGGTCGCCGACACCCTGCTCGGGCACTTCGCCGACGGTCGCATCGTGCTCGACGAGCAACGGCTGTCCGATCAGGAACTGCGCGAGGTCGACAAGGTCTTCATCGTCGCCTGCGGTACTGCGTACCACTCGGGGATGCTGGCCAAGTACGCGATCGAGCACTGGACCCGGCTGCCGGTCGAGGTCGAGCTCGCCAGCGAGTTCCGCTACCGCGACCCCGTGCTGGACCGCAGCACGCTGGTGATCGCAATATCGCAATCGGGCGAGACCGCCGACACTCTCGAGGCCGTCCGGCACGCCAAGGAGCAGAAGGCCAAAGTGCTGGCCATCTGCAACACCAACGGCAGCCAGATTCCGCGCGAATGTGACGCGGTGCTCTACACGCGCGCCGGACCGGAGATCGGTGTCGCCTCCACCAAGACGTTCCTGGCCCAGATTGCGGCCAACTACCTCGTCGGCCTGGCGCTGGCGCAGGCCCGCGGCACCAAGTACCCCGACGAGGTCGAGCGGGAGTACCGCGACCTGGAGGCGATGCCCGACCTGGTCAGCCGCGTGCTGACCTGCATGGAGCCCGTCGCAGAGCTGGCCCGCCGGTTCGCGACGTCTCCGACGGTGCTGTTCCTGGGGCGCCACGTCGGCTACCCGGTGGCGCTCGAGGGTGCGCTCAAGCTCAAGGAGCTGGCGTACATGCACGCCGAGGGTTTCGCCGCCGGCGAACTCAAGCACGGCCCCATCGCGCTGATCGAGGACGGTCTGCCGGTGATCGTGGTGATGCCATCGCCGAAGAATGCGGCGATGCTGCACTCCAAGCTGCTGAGCAACATTCGCGAGATCCAGGCACGCGGTGCTGTCACCATTGTGATCGCGGAGGAGGGTGACGACACGGTGGCGCCCTACGCCGATCACCTGATCGAGATCCCGGCGGTGTCAACGCTGTTCCAGCCGCTGCTCTCAACGATCCCGCTGCAGGTGTTCGCCGCCGAGGTGGCTCGCGCGCGTGGCTACGACGTTGACAAGCCGCGCAACCTGGCCAAGTCGGTCACCGTCGAGTAGGCCGACCGGCGTGGGCGATGTCGGGCGCTTCCGCAGCGACGCCGCCCGCGCGCACTTCCTCGACGTTTACCGCGAGTGCCTCGCGGCGTTGCCGTCGTACGCCGAGACATTTGACGTGCCAACAGCTTTCGGAGAGGTTCGGGCCTACCGCTTCGACGGTCCGTCGGGGAGGCGTCCGGTCGTCCTGTTGCCCGGACGTAACGCGTCCACTCCCATGTGGGCTGCGAATCTTCCCGCGTTGTTGCGTCACCGGACGGTGTTCACCGTCGACCTCCTGGGTGAACCCGGGCTGTCGGTGCAGCAGCGGCCGCTCACCGGGGCCGAGGATCAGGCGCGCTGGATGGATGACGTAGTTGCCGCGCTTGGACTGGATTCGGCGCACCTGATGGGTGTGTCGTTCGGCGGCTGGACGGCGTGCAACTACGCGATCCGGCAACCGGGTCGGGTGGCGTCACTTGCGCTACTGGACCCGGTCATGACGTTCGCGCGCATCCCCATCCGCACAATGCTCGCAGTGGCACCGATGGGTCTGCCCGGTGTGCCGGAGTGGTTGCGGCGCAGAGTGCTTCGCTGGATATCGGGTGGGGCCGACGTCGACGACTCGGTTCCCGAGGCGCGGCTCATTGCCGCGGGCACGGCCGACTTCGTCCTGCGCCAGCCCATGCCGACACTCTTCACCGACGATCAGCTGCGGACGCTGGATGTCCCCGTCCTCGCGTTGATTGCGGGCCGCAGCGTGATCCACGACGCCGAGCACGCCGCCACCCGCGCACGAGACCTGTTGTCGCACGGTGAGGTTGAGCTGTGGGCCGCGGCGTCGCACGCGATCTCCGGCGAGTGCGCCGACGAGATCGACGAGCGCGCGCACAGGTTCTGGGACGAGGTCGACGAGCTGGACGGTCTAGATTCTCCGAATATGTTCTGAGGTAACGTCTTCCGCCGACCGGGCGAACTGGGTCAGGTGTCCGAGTTGGGGTACGTCGAAGTCGTCGAGTAGCCCGACGAGGTCCTCGTTGAGCGGGCCGTACAGTGCGGCGATTCGTGCGACGCCGTCACCGGCCGGCTCGATGACGACCTTGCGTCGATCGTGCGGGTCCGGCGTCCTGGTGATGTAGCCGGCGTTCTGCAGGCGGTCGAGCATGCGGGTGGTGGCGCCGGTGCTCAGGTTCACGCGGCGCGCGAGCTCCCCAGGGGTCGACGGGCCGAACCGCTCGAGAACGTACATGCACTGGGTCTCGGCCGGGGTGACCCCGATTTTGCGCGCAACGAGGTCATTGAACTGGGCCACCAACACCTGCCATCCGGCCAGCGCCTCGATCAGTTCGTCGGATGCGCGCTGTCGAGCGGACGACTGCTGCGACATGACAACTCCTCCCGTTTGACTGCATCATAAAGTAATTGCATGATGCAGATATATCCGATTGAACTATTCACGCCACCTCGAAGCCGATTGCCAGAACGGATGTCGTATGCCTGACTTCACCGGATCGTCCATCGACCATCTCAACATCGCCGTGCCCGACCTGGCCCGGTCGCTGGCATTCTATGAACCCACTCTGGCATCGCTGGGCATCGTGAAGGTCATGGCCGTGCCCGCTGACGAGGCGACCGGCCAACTCGAGATGCACGGGTTCGGGTGGGAGCACAAACCGTTCTTCTGGCTGGTCGCCGACGGCAGGGTGGGCGATAACGTGCACGTGGCGTTCATCGCCGAGAACCGGGCCGCCGTCCGGGGCTTCTACGAGACGGCGCTGGCGGCTGGCGGCCGGACGCTGCTCGAGCCAGGGCTTCGCCCGGAGTATCAGCCGGACTATTACGGAGCCTTCGTGCTCGATCCCGACGGGATCAATGTTGAGGCGGTGTGTCACCGCCCGGAGTGACGGCGGTCTGCTGATACAGCGCGAGCTGCCAGCCGGTCTCAGTGCGGTGATAGACCGACGACATCGCCCCGACGAACGGTTCGTCGGAACCCTCGCGCCAGGCTCTGCCCGTGTAGACCAGAGCCGCGGTGCGGGGGTCGATGTCGATCACCCGGGTATCGGCGATCTCGTACCGCAGCCACGGCGGCGCCTGCGCGAGTGCGGCGCTCACCTCGGAGCGATTCATCGTGGCGCCGTTGGCCAGCACCATCAGCGCATCGGCGGACATCATCTCGCCGTAGTACTGCGCAGCGGTGCCTTCGCACAGCGCCTTCCATCCGTCGTTTTCGAGCGCGAGCAGTTCCTTGAGGAGAACCGGGTCGGTGGCGGTATTCGTCATGGGGGAGGGGTACCCGCTCGGAGTCCCGTTTTATCCGGACCGCACCGCGTAACGTTGGACCGCGACAGCACCGAGGCTCGAGAGGCGACGAAGACCCGACGATGCGGCACTACTACACCGCGGACGCGATCCGTGACGCCGAGGCGCCGTTGTTGTCCAGCCTTCCCGACGGCGCGTTGATGCGCCGCGCCGCATACGGACTGGCCACCGCGATAGCCCGCGAACTCGGCGCCGTCTCGGGTGCCACGCTGTGCGCCGTGGTGGGTTCCGGCGACAACGGTGGCGATGCGCTGTGGGCGGCGACGTTCCTGCGTAGGCGGGGCGCGGCCGCGACGGCACTGCTGCTCAACCCCGAACGCACTCACGCCAAGGCGCTGGCTGCATTTCGCCGGGCGGGTGGTCGCCTAGTTGAAACCGTGCCAGAGTCAACCGATCTGGTGATTGATGGCGTCGTCGGGATATCCGGCAGCGGTGCGCTGCGCCCGCACGCGGCCGAGGTGTTCGCCGGAGTCGACGCCGCGGGCATACCCGTCGTCGCCGTGGACACTCCCAGTGGTCTCGACGTCCACACCGGAGCCGCCGCAGGACCGCATGTCCACGCGGCGCTGACCGTGACGTTCGGGGGACTGAAACCCGTTCACGCCCTTGGCGAGTGCGGGCGGGTCGAACTCATCGACATCGGCCTCGACCTGCCGGTCACCGGTGTGGCGAGCCTGGAGGCCGCCGATGTCGCCGCGCGCTGGCCGATACCGCGTGCGACCGACGACAAGTACACCCAGGGTGTCACCGGTGTGCTCGCCGGATCAGCGACCTACCCCGGTGCGGCAATCCTGTGTGCGGGGGCCGCGGTGGCGGCGACGTCCGGCATGGTCCGTTACGCGGGCAGTGCCGCCGCCGAGGTCGTGTCGCACTGGCCGGAGGTCGTCGCCGCGCCGAACCCCAGTGCCGCGGGGCGGGTCCAGTCCTGGGTCGTGGGACCCGGTCTGGGGACCGACGAGGCGGGCGCGGCGGCGCTGTGGTTCGCATTGGGGACCGACCTTCCGGTCCTCGTCGACGCGGATGCGCTGACGATCCTCGCCGCGCACCCCGACCTCGTCGCGGGCCGCACTGCGCCGACGGTGCTGACCCCGCACGCAGGGGAGTTCGCCAGGCTCGCTGGTCATCCACCCGGCGATGACCGAGTGGCGGCAACCCGCCGACTGGCCGACGCCCTCGGCGTCACGGTGCTGCTCAAGGGCAACGTCACGATCATCGCGGAAGCGGGTGCGCAGTCCGGTTCGACGGGCACCACCTACCTCAACCCGGCAGGCCAGTCCTGGGCCGCCACCGCGGGATCCGGCGACGTGCTGTCGGGTGTCATCGGAGCGCTGCTCGCCTCGGGACTGCCCGCCGGTGAGGCGGCCGCGATGGGGGCGTTCGTGCATGCGCGCGCGGCGGGCCTCGCCGCCGCCGACCCGGGACCCGCCCCCGCACCCACGTCGGCATCTCGAATCCTCGACCACATCCGCTCGTCAATCGCCAACCTCTAGGAGACATCCCGCATGACACACAGGCATCACCGGTCCCCATCGGTTTCACCGGCCTACACCGGACGCCTCTCCGTCGCGCCGATTCCATCGCTGCGGCTGCCCGACGATGCGATGGACCCGCAGGCGGCGTATCGGTTCATCCACGACGAGCTGATGCTCGACGGCAGCTCGCGGCTCAATCTGGCCACCTTCGTCACGACGTGGATGGACCCCGAGGCCGAGAAGCTCATGGCCGAGACATTCGACAAGAACATGATTGACAAGGACGAGTACCCGGCGACCGCGGCCATCGAGGCCCGCTGCGTGTCCATCGTGGCCGACCTGTTCCATGCCGAGGACCTGCTCAACGACGACCCCAGCAGCGCCACCGGCGTGTCGACCATCGGCTCCAGCGAGGCCGTGATGCTCGGTGGCCTCGCGATGAGCTGGCGGTGGCGACAGAAGGTTGGCGATGGAAAGGATGGCTGGCGCTCCAGAAAACCCAACCTGGTCCTCGGGTCCAACGTTCAGGTGGTGTGGGAGAAGTTCTGCCGATACTTCGACGTCGAGCCGCGCTACCTGCCCGTGGAGGAGGGGCGCTATGTCATAACCCCCGAGCAGGTGCTGGCCGCGGTCGACGAGGACACCATCGGCGTGGTGGCGATCCTGGGCACCACCTACACCGGCGAACTCGAGCCGATCGCCGAGATCTGCGCGGCCCTGGACAAGCTCGCGGCCGACGGCGGCGTGGACATACCCGTGCACGTCGACGCGGCCAGTGGTGGCTTCGTGGTGCCTTTCCTGCATCCCGACCTCATGTGGGACTTTCGGTTGCCGCGGGTGGTGTCGATCAACGTCAGCGGCCACAAGTACGGCCTGACCTACCCGGGTATCGGCTTTGTGGTGTGGCGCAGCCGCGAACATCTGCCGGAGGAGCTGGTGTTCCGGGTGAACTACCTCGGTGGGGATATGCCGACGTTCACGCTGAACTTCTCCCGGCCGGGAAACCAGGTCGTCGGCCAGTACTACAACTTCCTGCGCCTGGGCCGTGCCGGATACTCGCAGATCATGCACTGCCTGTCCGACACCGCACGGTGGCTCGGTGATCAGCTGCGCGAAAGTGAGCACTTCGAGGTCATCACGGATGGGTCGGCGATCCCGGTGATCAGCTTCCGACTCACCGGCAAACGCGAATACACCGAGTTCGACGTGTCGCACGCGCTGCGCGCGTTCGGTTGGCAGGTGCCCGCCTACACGATGCCCGACAATGCGACCAACGTCACTGTGTTGCGCGTGGTGGTCCGGGAGGGCTTCTCCGCCGACCTCGCTAGGTCCCTGCGCGACGACATCATCACCGTGCTCAAGGGCCTCGACGAACTCAAGCCGAAGGGGCTCTACGACGAGGTGCAGCCCTTCGCCCACTAGGCCGGGAAGCGGGTCTGGGACAATCGCCAGTGGTGATATGACCATGCAGACGACTGAGCTCACGACATCGACAACTGCCAATGCCGCCGCCACTGCGGTGGTGGACCTCGACGCGATCGCGCACAACATCACGGTGCTGCGCGAACGCGCCGGATCCGCCCAGGTGATGGCGGTGGTGAAAGCGGATGGATATGGGCACGGTGCCGCCGAGGTGGCCCGTGCCGCGCTCGCGGCCGGTGCCGCCGAACTCGGCGTCGCCACCATCGACGAGGCGCTCGCGGTGCGACGCGATGGCGTGAGCGCGCCGCTGCTGGCCTGGTTGCACGTGCCGGGGGTCGACTTCGGCCCCGCGCTGGAGGCCGATGTGCAGGTGGCGGTGTCGTCGCGGCGCCAACTCGCCGACGTGGTCGACGCCGTCGAACGCACCGGCCGTACCGCGACGGTGACGGTCAAGGTGGACACCGGCCTGAGCCGCAACGGCGCGGCTCGGGCGGAGTTCGCCACGATGCTGCCCGAACTGGCTCGGGCCCGCGCCGCAGACGCCATCAGGGTGCGGGGGCTCATGTCGCACCTGGCCTGTGGTGACGACCCGGACAACCCGATGAACGGCACCCAGGCTCAGCGGCTGTCCGAGATGCGCGAGCAGGCGCGTGCGGCGGGCGTGTCGTTCGAGGTCGCGCACCTGGCGAACTCGCCCGCCATCATGACGCGGCCCGATTTGGCGTTCGACCTGGTTCGTCCCGGCATCGCGGTCTACGGGCAGTCGCCCATCCCGGAGCGCGGGGACATGGGGTTGATCCCCGCGATGACGCTGACGTGCGCGGTGGCCATGGTCCGCCAGATCAAGGCGGGTGACGGGGTGTCCTACGGGCACACCTGGATCGCCGACCGCGACACCACCGTGGCGCTGCTGCCGATCGGTTACGCCGACGGTGTGTTCCGGCCGCTGGGCGGACGTATCGACGTGCTGATCAATGGTCGGCGCAGACGCAACGTCGGGCGGATCTGCATGGACCAGTTCGTCGTTGACCTGGGGCCAGGACCCGTCGACGTCGTGGAGGGTGACCGCGCCGTGTTGTTCGGACCCGGTCGCGATGGTGAGCCGACCGCACAGGATTGGGCCGATCTGCTCGGCACCATCAACTACGAGGTGGTCACCAGCCCGCGGTGGCGGGTCCAACGGGTCTATACCGGGGCCGGTCGAAACCGTTGAGCGACGACGAACCTGAGGCGTCGAATGAGAGGACGCGCAAGGGACACTGGCTGGCCGGTGCGGCGGGACTCTCCGCAGTGGGCGGTGCGGCGGGTGTCACGGTCGCGCGCTCACTGACCCGTCGGTTCAGCGACTTCGACCCGTACGAAGCTGAGGATTTTGAACTCCTCGACGCCGACCGCAGCTATGTCGTCACGACTGCCGATGGCGTTCCCCTTGCGGTGCGCGAGGTCGGACCCGAGAGTGCGCCGCTGACGGTCGTGTTCGCGCACGGCTTCTGTCTTCGTATGGGGGCCTTCTACTTTCAGCGAGCACGGCTCACCGAGCAATGGGGTGACCAGGTTCGGATGGTGTTCTACGACCAACGCG
Source organism: Mycobacterium sp. IDUB_39 (assembly GCF_055419205.1). NCBI lineage: Bacteria > Bacillati > Actinomycetota > Actinomycetes > Mycobacteriales > Mycobacteriaceae > Mycobacterium > Mycobacterium sp. IDUB_39. The sequence goes on along the minus strand of NZ_JBVAXF010000001.1, from coordinate 124,727 downwards.
GGCACGGCCAGTCCGGGAACGCGTCTCCCGACACGTTCACGGTTCCTCAGCTGGGTCAGGACCTGGAGGCGGTCCTAGCGGTGATGGCGCCGCGCGGACCGGTGGTCCTGGTCGGGCACTCGATGGGCGGCATGACAGTGCTGTCGCACGCCAGGCAGTTCCCCCAGCGCTACAAGACCCGGATTGTCGGTGCCGCGCTGATCTCCACGGCCGCAGAAGGTGTCGCGCGGTCACCACTGGGCGAGATCCTGCGCAATCCCGCGCTGGAGGCCGCGAGGTTCGCCGTGCGGTACGCGCCCAAGTTCGTGCACCGCGGCCGCGGTGCGGCGCGCAAGCTCATCGGACCCGTGCTGCGTGCCGCGTCGTACGGTGACGAGAAGATCAGTCCGAGCGTCGTCGCGTTCTCCGAACGGATGATGCACGACACGCCAATTGCCACCCTGGTCGGCTTCCTGCACGCGCTCGAGGTGCACGACGAGAGCGATGGGCTGAAGGTGCTTGCCAAGATCCCGACGTTGATCGTGTGCGGTGAGCGCGACCTGCTGACTCCGATGGAGTACTCCGAGGCGATGGCGATCGCGCTGCCCAAGTCCGAACTCGTGATCATCGGGGGCGCAGGGCATCTCGTTCAGCTCGAACAGCCCGAGATCGTGGACGACGCGTTGGTCCGACTCGTCGAGCGAGCCACACCGTCCAAGTTGGTGGCCATCACCCGGCGCCTGCGGGATCGAGTGCGCAGCCATGGCTGACGTGTCGTCGGGAACGGCGGAACTGGCCTCCCCGGAGGACACCATCGCACTGGGCGCGCGACTGGGTGCGGACCTGCGGGCCGGTGATGTCGTGGTGCTGTCCGGACCGCTCGGTGCGGGAAAGACGGTACTGGCCAAGGGGATTGCTCAGGCGATGGATGTCGACGGTCCGGTCACGTCGCCGACCTATGTGTTGGCTCGCGTGCACCCGGCGCGCCAGGAGGGGCGGCCAGCCATGGTGCACGTGGACGTGTATCGACTGCTCGACCCCGGGCACTCCGCCGCTGGCGCGGACCTGCTGGCCGAACTGGACTCGCTGGACCTGGACACCGATCTCGAGGATGCCGTCGTGGTTGTGGAGTGGGGTGAGGGTCTGGCCGAACGACTCTCGGAACGTCACCTGGACATCCGGCTCGAGCGTGCCAGCGACACCGAGGTGCGCACGGTCATGTGGCAGTGGAGCCGGCCGTGACGAGTCTGGTCCTGGCCATCGACACCGCCACACCCGCGGTCACCGCGGGGGTGATCCGGCGTGCGGACTCCGTGGAGGTGCTCGCCGAGCACGTGACGCTCGACCCCCGCGCACATGCCGAGCGGATCACACCGAATGTGTTGGCCTCCTTGGCTGATGCGGGAGTCACGATGGCGGACCTGACCGCGGTCGTGGTCGGATGCGGCCCCGGACCCTTCACCGGGCTGCGGGTCGGCATGGCGACGGCGGCTGCCTACGGCCATGCCCTCGACATCCCCGTGTACGGCGTGTGCAGCCTCGACGCCATCGGAGTGGATACCACAGGTGAGGCCCTCGTAGTCACCGACGCCCGACGTCGCGAGGTCTACTGGGCGCGCTACCGCGACGGCGTCAGGATCAACGGCCCCGCGGTGGCCGCGCCTGCCGATGTCCCCGCCGATGCGGATGCGGTGGCGGGCTCACCCGAGCACGCCGCGCTTTTCGACCTGCCCAGGCTTGTCCCGGTGTATCCGACGGCCTCGGGTCTGGTTCGCGCCGTGGACTGGTCGGTCGCGCCCGCTCCGCTGGTGCCGTTGTATCTGCGGCGCCCGGATGCCACGCCACCCGGTGAGCGGCGGCGATGACCGTCGTCTACGACGCGCTGGCGGTCCGCGACGCCGACCGGTGCGCCGAACTCGAGGCCCAACTGTTCCCCGGCGACGACCCGTGGCCCGCCGTGGCGTTCCTGCGCGAACTGGACTCCCAGCACAACCACTATGTCGCGGCGCGGGTCGACGGTGTCCTGGTCGGCTATGCCGGAATCACCCGGTTGGGCCGGAAACCGCCGTACGAGTTCGAGATTCACACCATCGGCGTCGACAGTGCGTTCCAGGGCCGCGGAATCGGGCGGCACATGCTCGACCAGCTGCTCGGCATCGCGGCGGATGACGCCGTGTTCCTGGAGGTCCGCACCGACAACGACGCGGCGATCGCGCTGTATGAGAGCACGGGTTTCGTCCGGGTCGGCATCCGCAAGCGGTACTACCGTGTCAGCGGGGCTGACGCGTACACGATGCGCAGGCCAGCCAAGGAGGAAGTGGCGCGATGATCATCCTGGCGATCGAGAGTTCGTGCGATGAGACCGGTGTCGGTATCTGCGATCTCGCCGACGACGGCACCGTCACACTGCTGGCCGACGAGGTGGCCTCCAGCGTCGACGAGCACGCGCGGTTCGGCGGCGTCGTCCCCGAGATCGCGTCACGCGCGCACCTGGAGGCGCTCGGCCCCACCATGCGTCGGGCGCTGGACGTCGCGGGTGTCTCGCGGCCCGACGTGGTCGCCGCGACCATCGGGCCCGGCCTCGCGGGTGCGCTGCTGGTTGGTGTCGCCGCGGCCAAGGCCTACGCCGCCGCCTGGGAGGTGCCGTTCTACGCCGTGAATCACCTCGGCGGTCATCTCGCGGCTGACGTTTACGAGCACGGACCATTGCCAGAGAGCGTTGGACTGCTCGTATCGGGCGGTCACACTCACCTGCTGCACGTGCGGTCGCTGGGGGAGCCGATCGAGGAACTTGGCAGCACCGTCGACGACGCGGCGGGGGAGGCCTACGACAAGGTGGCCCGCCTGCTGGGGCTCGGCTATCCCGGCGGCAGGGTTCTCGACGAACTCGCACGCACCGGCGATCGCGATGCGGTGGTGTTCCCGCGCGGCATGACCGGCCCGCGTGACGCCCCGAACGTGTTCAGCTTCTCCGGTCTCAAGACGGCGGTGGCGCGCTACGTCGAAAGCCATCCGGAGGCCTCGCAGGCCGACGTGGCCGCCGGCTTCCAGGAGGCCGTCGCCGACGTGCTCACCATGAAGGCCGTGCGGGCTGCCACCACGCTGGGGGTCTCGACGCTGCTGATCGCCGGTGGGGTCGCGGCCAACTCACGGCTGCGTGAGCTTGCCGAGGAGCGCTGCGCCGCAGCGGGTTTGACGTTACGCATCCCGCGACCGCGGCTGTGCACCGACAATGGCGCGATGATCGCATCCTTTGCCGCCCAGCTCATCGCGGCCGGCGCGTCGCCGTCGCCACTCGATGTGGCCAGCGACCCCGGGCTGCCGGTGCTGAAGGGTCAGGTCGCGTGAGCCTCGATGCACTCGCGGCCCGATTTGCCGTCACCGACCTGCTGTACCGCTACGCCGAGCTGATCGACGCGGGTGACTTCGACGGCGTTGGTGAACTGCTGGGCCGGGGCAACTTCATGGGTGTGAGCGGCGCATCATCGATCGCCAAGCTCTTCGCGACGACCACCCGCCGCTTCCCGGACCACGGCAATACGCCGCGCACGCGGCACCTGGTGCAGAACCCGATCGTCGACGTGGATGGTGACGTCGCCACGTCTCGGTCGACGTTCTGTGTCGTTCAGGGCACCGAGACGGTGCCGCTGCAGCCAATCGTCGTCGGACGATATGCCGACACGTTCGCCCGCGACGAGGACGGCTGGTACTTCACCGAACGCAAGGTGGATGTCGAGTTGGTGGGGGACGTCTCGGCGCACCTGATGATCGACCCGCGCCAGTACGGCTAGAACCGTCAGAACGGCGGCGGCCTATTGCGTTCCGCCACATGGGCATCGTTGAGTGCGCGCTCCGCCTTGATGCGGTCGGCGCGCGCCTTCATGCGGGCGCGTTTTCGGGTCGGCATCATCACCGAGCGGTAGGCACTTGGCGTTTCCGGTGTGGCAGGCGGTGGTGCCGGGGTGGCGATGGCCCACCCCGGGAAGAACAGGCTGGCACCGGGCTTCGTGGCGTAGGCGCACCCGGTGGGAGTGGTCACGACCACGGTGCCGTCGGCCAGTTGACGATCGGACCATCCGGGCCAGAAAGTCTTGAGCAAGTGATGCTTTCGGCAGTAGCACTTCAAGCCACCGGCGTGCGTGGGCCCCGCCGGATAGGGCACGGTGTGGTCGATGTCGCCGGTCATTGCGGGACGGTCACAGCCAGGGAAGCGGCACGTCATGTCCCGTACCCGGATGAATTCGTCGAGTGCGGCGCTGGGCCGATACCGAGGCTCAGGTGCGGTGTCGGGTGCCACGACGGGTCGCACCCTTGCGCCGTGCGCGATCAGGTCGGCCAGCAGCGGCGCGGGCACCGCACCGCCGCCCGCGATCAACGCCGCCTTCGTGCGCTCGGTGCCTTCCGCACTGTCGTCGCCGACCAGACCCTCACCGTGCAGGTGCGGGTCGGGAGAGCCGGTCGTGGCCGCCTCCTCGGCAATCACGTGAACGATGACACAGCTGGCACGACCGTCATCGGCGGCGGCGGGGCACTGCGGGTTGTCGCACATACAGCGAAGGTGTTGCGAACCCGCCGCGAGCGCACCAATGGCGTCGGCGCGGCGCTGCGCCGTTGTGCGTGGGTCGTCCTCGCACACATCGCGGGCCATCGCCGCCAGGCGCTGATTCAGCAGTGCGGCATCCGTGGCTAACAGCCGACCCCAGACGGCGGAGGTGCCGGTCTTCTCGTCGGGGTCGGACACCTTGAAGTCGCGCGATCGAGCGCTACTGCGCGTGCGTCGCAGCGCGCCAGGATCGACCGAGTCGACCCACACATCGATGGCCTGCGTGAGTTTGTACTCGGACAGTGGTCCCCAGTCGGTGATGCGTTCGGCGATCGCGGCGTCCAGTTCGGTCAGCGCGGTCGAATCCTGAACGAGGTAGGTGCGATCCGCGATGACTGCCATCCGACGGGCGTCCACCGCACCTGACAGGAACATCGCTCCGACCTTCGGGAACCTGTCACGCAGCATGACCGCGACGTCCATCTCGCCGCTCGCGCGGCGGTGGCCGATGTTCAGTGCGGCGGCGACTTCCGCGGCGGCGGCGTCCCAGTCGTCGCATGCCCAGTCGGGGTGTTCGGCAGTATTGCGACGGCGCTCGAGTTCGGCGATGGCGGCGTACTTGCGTGCGTCGGCCGCTGCTGCGCTGCGCGCCCAGCCCTCAACGGCCGCGATCAACGCGGCATCATCGAGTCTGCCCATCTCAGCGGGCTCAGGCGGCAGGATGTCGAACACGCGTTCGATTATAGTTCTGCCCCCCGACACGTTGACGGTCGATTCGAGGGTCCGTCAGAATTAGGCAGAACCCCAACCTTGAGTGCTAGCACTCGCGTGTATAGAGTGCTAGGTGGCAGGCGACCAACCCCCTGTGCCGGCACCCGCGACGACGGCGCAACGGGCACGGACGCGTGCCGAACACCTGGTAATCGACAGGTCCGGGGTGTCCGGACCTAACACCTGAACTAGTGGAGGGCTCCATCGTGGCGAGCGTCAACATCAAGCCACTCGAGGACAAGATCCTCGTACAGGCCAACGAGGCCGAGACGACCACCGCATCCGGTCTGGTCATCCCCGACACGGCCAAGGAGAAGCCGCAGGAAGGCACCGTCGTCGCAGTTGGCCCCGGCCGCTGGGACGAGGATGGCGAAAAGCGCATCCCCCTGGACGTCGCTGAGGGCGACACCGTCATCTACAGCAAGTACGGCGGCACCGAGATCAAGTACAACGGCGAGGAGTACTTGATCCTCTCCGCGCGCGACGTGCTGGCAGTCGTCAACAAGTAAGCGTTCGTGTCCGCCCCGGAGATCACCGTCGAAACGTGTGATTTCCGGGGCGGCATGCGTTGTATCTCTCCTACGTAGTCAGAAAGTACATTCATGAGCAAGCAGATTGAGTTCAACGAGACTGCGCGACGGGCGTTGGAGGCGGGCGTCGACAAGCTCGCCGGCGCAGTACGCGTGACGCTCGGTCCCCGCGGCCGGCACGTCGTGCTCGCCAAGGCCTTCGGTGGCCCCGTGGTGACCAATGACGGTGTCACGATCGCGCGTGAGATCGACCTGGAGGACCCGTTCGAGAACATGGGTGCCCAGCTGGTCAAGTCGGTCGCCACCAAGACCAACGACGTCGCCGGCGACGGCACCACGACCGCCACTGTCCTGGCCCAGGCCATCATCAAGGCCGGGCTGCGCAACGTCGCGGCAGGCGCCAACCCCATCGCGGTTGGCTCGGGTATCAGCAAGGCTGCCGACGCTGTGTCCGAGGCGCTACTCGCCGCGGCCACCCCGGTCAACGACAAGAAGTCCATCGCGCAGGTCGCCACCGTCTCCTCGCGCGACGCGGAGATCGGCGAACTGGTCGGTGAGGCGATGACCGTCGTCGGCCATGACGGCGTCGTCACCATCGAGGAATCGTCGACGATGTCGACCGAACTCGAGGTCACCGAGGGCGTCGGCTTCGACAAGGGTTTCCTGTCGGCGTACTTCGTCACCGACTTCGACTCGCAGGAAGCCGTCCTCGAGGATGCGCTGGTGCTGCTGCACCGCGACAAGATCAGCTCGCTGCCCGATCTGCTCCCGCTGCTGGAGAAGGTCGCCGAATCCGGTAAGCCGCTGCTGATCATCGCCGAGGACGTCGACGGTGAGGCGCTGTCCACCCTGGTGGTCAACGCGATCCGCAAGACTCTGAAGGCCGTGGCGGTCAAGGCACCGTTCTTCGGTGACCGCCGCAAGGCGTTCCTCGACGACCTCGCGGTCGTCACCGGCGGCCAGGTCGTCAACCCCGATGTGGGGCTGCTGCTTCGCGAGGCTGGGCTGGATGTGCTCGGCAGCGCGCGCCGCGTCGTGGTCAACAAGGACAGCACCGTGATCGTCGACGGTGGCGGCTCTGCCGATGCCGTGCAGGCGCGCGCTTCACAGCTGCGGGCCGAGATCGAGTCGACCGACTCCGACTGGGATCGCGAGAAGCTCGAGGAGCGGCTGGCCAAGCTGGCCGGCGGCATCGCGGTTATCAAGGTCGGCGCGGCCACCGAGACCGACCTGAAGAAGCGCAAGGAGGCTGTCGAGGACGCGGTCGCCGCGGCCAAGGCAGCCGTCGAGGAGGGCATCGTCACCGGTGGTGGCGCGGCGCTGGTTCAGGCCGGCGCGGTGCTGGACAAGCTGCGCGAGTCGCTCAGTGGTGACGAGGCGATCGGTGTGGACGTCTTCGCCGCAGCGCTGTCGTCCCCGTTGTACTGGATCGCCACCAACGCCGGCCTCGATGGGGCCGTCGTGGTGAACAAGGTTCGCGAACTGCCCGCCGGGCACGGCTTCAACGCCGCGACCCTGTCCTACGGCGATCTGGTTGCCGACGGCATCGTCGACCCGGTGAAGGTCACCCGCTCCGCGGTGGTCAACGCGGCATCGGTCGCTCGCATGGTGCTCTCCACCGAGACTGCGATCGTCGAGAAGCCGGTCGAGGCAGACGATGATCACGGGCACGGTCACCACGGCCACGCTCACTAGGCACTGATTCACGAACACACCCCCGGTCCTGTTGGGCCGGGGGTGTTTTCGTTTCGGAAGGCCCCTTGTGTCTGTTGTCTGCGTGCTTAAATCGCCACTATGGGGGAGCCTTTCGTAGACGCCGGTAGTCCTGACGAGTGGTTGGCGACGATCGGCGACATTGCTGTTTCGGAGTATTGGATATCGACACCAACGGGCCAATTTCCGCTCCGTGGCACCGTGTGGACGGTCACGGACATGTCCACCTCCGAAGAGCGCCTCTCGACCGGCACGATAATTCTCGCGATCCTGTCTTCCCTGGTCTGCCTGCTGGGCTTGCTTTTCCTGCTCATGAAGGACGTGCGGCAGGTCGGGTTTGTTGAGGTCATGGTCGAGGGCAACGGGTTCCGTTACTCGACGATGATTCCGGTGACGAACCCTCACACAGTTCTCGATATCAACGATGAAGTCGACTATGCGCGTGAGTTGGCGGGTCAGGTGGCCTAGTTTAAAGCTAGGACGCGGGGCTCTGGTCTCCGAACCTCTCGGCTGCAGTGAATGCAAGTGACAGCGCGGTCATCAACGCCGCGGCAATCGAAAGAGGTCAACGCGATGGACGAACCGCTGTTGCTGCAACATCGAGATGATCGCGGCGTCGTGACGCTGACACTGAACCGTCCCAAGACATTCAACGCACTGTCCGAGGCGATGCTCGCGGCGCTCAGTGACGCCGTCGACGCGCTTCGCGATGATGACGGGGTCCGCGCCGTCGTGCTCGGGGCAACCGGCAAGGCCTTCTGCGCTGGCCACGACCTGAAGGAAATGCGGTCCGAGCCTTCTCTCGAGTACTACCAGAGCTTGTTCGCACAGTGCACAGCCGTGATGCTCGCGATCCAGCGCGTGCCGGTCCCGGTGATCGCTCGTGTTCATGGGCTCGCGACTGCTGCGGGCTGCCAGCTCGTCGCGATGTGTGACCTCGCGGTGGCGAGCGATGACGCACGCTTCGCGGTCAGCGGTATCAACGTCGGGCTCTTCTGCGCGACCCCGGGCGTGGCGCTGTCCCGCAATGTGCCGCGTAAAGCGGCCTTCGAGATGCTCGTTACCGGCGAATTCGTCTCTGCCGAGGAGGCGCGCGTGTTGGGCCTGGTCAACCGGGTGGTTGCGGCCGACGCGCTGGACGACGCGGTTGAGGAGCTGGTAGCACGCATTGTTGCCAAGCCGGCCGTCGCCGTCGCGGTGGGGAAGGCCGTGTTCTATCGCCAGATCGAGGTCGGAATCGAATCCGCGTATCAGGACGCGGGCGCGACCATGGCCTGCAACATGATGGATCCGAGCGCGCTCGAGGGCGTCCAGGCCTTCATTGAGAAGCGCCCGCCCAGTTGGTTTGCGACACCGGCGTCAGCGCCTTAGACAACCCGCGGAGAACCGGGGAAACACGTACTTCACCTTCTCCGGGGGTGTTTCGTCTATTGGCATGGATCGCATCTGGCAGTGGGTGTGGGATCGGTACGGAGCCAGGTATTCGTGGGCGTGTTGGGCGATCACGGTCCCCCTGGCGCTGCCGATCTATCTCGGTTGGTCGCTGGTCATCGTCGCTTTCGAGAGGTCTGATCGCTACATCGAGGCGGCCGCGGTGACCGCGGTCGCCGTGCTCGTGCACCTGTATGTGCTGATGCTTCCCGGTTGGGGTGGGGCCCGCCTCGTTGAGCGGTGGGCCGCTGGCGAGGACGTCGATCGAGAGAGCGCGCTGCGCGCCACTTACGCCTATGGGCGGAGAGTGATTGCGAGGGCGGTGGTCGCCACCTTTGTCTGGGCCGCGGCGCTGTTCGTTGGTGTCGGCATGATTGCCGGAGCCAGCGGGTCGCGACTCGTTCAGTACGCGATCATGGGCGCCATCGCCGCGACGGCTGGCCAGCTGATTACGGTGCACAGCTTCACCGAGGGAACGTTGCGGCCCATCAGGGCTGCTCTCACTTCGGGTGTGGGAATAGGTGATTCCCTGCCTCGCTCTCGCCCGACGTTCGCCGCGTGGACGATCGCGGCCATACCCGCGGTGGGGTTCGCGTTCACCGTCTTAGGCGCGTTGCTGGGAGACGTGTTCGATGTGGCGAGGCGTGGTCCTGTGCTCGCCGTCGTGCTCGGCGGTGCGCTGGTGGTTGTCAGCGGGCCATCGATTTGGGCCGCGTACTCGCCTCTCCTGCAACCCATTCGCGATCTGGCCGAGGGGACTGAGCGTGTGGCGGCCGGTGACTACAGCCAACGCCTACCGGTGGTGCAGGACGATGACCTCGGTGCGCTGGCGGCGTCGTTCAACCGAATGCAGGCGGGTTTGGCTGAGCGGCAACGACTTCAGGCCGCGTTCGGCACCTACGTCGACCCGGGCTTGGCGGCGCGGCTACTGGAGCAGGGTGATGACGTGTTCACCGGGGAGCGGCGCCAGGTGACGGTGATGTTCGTTGACATCCGGGACTTCACGCCGTTCGCGGAGGCGAACACGGCTGAGGACGCCGTGGCTCGGCTCAACGCGCTGTTCGAGATCGTGGTGCCCGCCGTCGTGGACGGGGGTGGGCACGTCAACAAGTTCCTCGGCGACGGCGCGCTGGCCGTCTTCGGCGCCCCCAACGATCTCGCGAATCATGCCGACGAGGCGGTGCGCGCCGCGGTACTGATTCAAGGCCTGGTGGGCGAGCGGTTCGGCGGCGCGCTGCGGATCGGTGTCGGGATCAACACCGGTGTGGTGATCGCGGGCACCATCGGTGGCGGCGGGAAGCTTGAGTTCACGTTGATCGGTGACACCGTCAATGTCGCCGCCCGCGTCGAGCAGCTCACGAAGGCCACCGGTGATGCGATCCTGCTCACCGGTCACTGCGTCGACGCACTCGTGGCTCGGCCACCCGGGCTGACCGAGCGGGGATCCCATGTCCTGAAAGGTAAGTCAGCCCCGGTGCAGGTCTATGGCCTCAACCCAACGGCGTGACCTGACCAGTTCAGCGGCGGACCAAGCCGGAATCGCCCACGTTGTGCAGCAGCCCCGTCGGATCCAGGCCGTCCCACAGGCTGATGTACAGCAATTCCTTCGCGGCGAAAGCGGCTTCCTCGACATTGAGCAGGTCGGCGATCTGGTCGTAGCCGTAGAACAGGATCGATAGCGGCCCAGTGGTGAGGAGCAGTTGATTGATGGCGATTTGTGCGCCTGCCCTGTCGCCACCGATCGCCTGGATGATCGCCGGGATTACCTGAGTGATCGGGACGACGGCGTTGACGAACGGCACCATCTGGCTTGTCCGGTAGACGAACTCGAAGGCCTCGCGGAAAATCGGGTCCACCTCGTTGGGGAGGGCGGACATGATGATGTTGCGGGCCTCAAGCAATGACTTCGGCATCGAGGTGGGATCGGGATCGTTCGCGCGGAACGGGTCTGACCCCGGGTCGTCGGTGGTTGCGGCGATGGCACTGGTCGCGGCGGCAAGAATGACTTCCGGGGCACTCTGGGATGGCGCCGACGTCGGGGTCGACGGCGACAGGGGGAGGCCCGAGTCGCCTCTGTTGTGCAGGAGTGCAAAGGGATCGAGGACGTTCCAGGTCGTCGAGTAGAACCACTCCTTGAGAACCTGCGCCTCGTACTCGAGGTTGATGAGGTCGGCGACCTCGTCGTAGGCGTAGTACAGCACCGAAACCGGGTGCAAGGTCACGATGAGGTTGTTGACGATGCTCTGAGCGGCGGCCCGGACAACCGTCGGGTCAGCGCTGGCCAGGTTCGGGAGCTGGTTGACGATGGTGATGGCCGGGATCACCGCGTTGACGAACGGGATCATCTGACTGACCCGGAACCCGGCTTCGAAGCCCTCACGGACGAACGGCTTGAGGAACGGCGCGGGGTCGAAGGCCTTGATGATGGCCTTCTCGACATCCCAGATCTGGCCCGGCATGTCGTTGGGGGCCGGCTCGGGCGGCATCGGCCGGAACGGATTCAGGCTCCACGGCACCGGTGCAGCGGCGGCCTTGGGTGCCGGCTCCTCCACAAGGTCAATGACCGGTTCTGGCTCGACCTCGGTCAGCAGCGCGAGCGGCTTGGACGGTGTCTCGGGGACAGTGGACGGCGACGTCGAGGGGGCCGCCGTGACGTCCTCGGCTGCCACGTCCTCGGTGGCCGCGGTGGCCTCGGCAGGGTCGAGCTTGTCGGGCTTCTTCGCGTTCGCGCGAAGGAGGTTCGCAAGCTTTTCGCCGTGCTTGATCACGGTCTTCACGTTGCCGCCGCTTGCCGCGACGGATGTCACCGGCGCGTTGCCGGCTGACGACGACGGGCTCGTCGACCCGCCTGCACTCGACCCGCCCGGACTCGACTCGACAGCCTCATCGTCGACGGCGTCATCACGGCCCGACCCGACTGTGCTCACGGGCTTGGTGTCGGGACCCTTGTTCGGCTGCGAACCACCGTCGTTGGGTGTTTGTGCAGCAGGTGTCGACTGTGTCGCGCTTGATGTCGATCCGTCGTCCGCCCCGGTATCCGCGCCGGCGACGCCAGCCCCGTTAGCCATGGCCGCACCGATGCCGAGTGTGACGGCGCCTGCGCCCAGCCAGGCGTACCGAGCAATCCTTGGCTCCGACGGGGCACGATGCTTGCCACTCTTGCGATGGGTGCGATGCGACGCCGAATGGGCTGCCATTCGTGATCCTTTGTTGTCGTAGCTAAGGAAGCTGAGAACAGTGTCTCAGCGAACGCAAAGACAGCCCTGTATAGCATATTTCGGTCGCTTAGCCCCGACTGAGTCCAGCCCATCGTTGACGCTCGTGCAACCTAGTGGCGTCAACGTCGCGGTCACTGCGATGTGGTGGTGATGCGAACCTCTGAGGTCAGGGTCTGATGAACCGGGCAACGCTGCGCGATCTGCAGTAGCCGTTGCCGTTGAGCCTCGTCGAGATTGCCCACCAATTCGACGTGGAGATCAATCTGGTTGATCCATCCCTTCTTGGTCTCGCAATCGGCACAGTCCTCGGCGTGAATGCGTTGGTGTCGCAGTGTGACTCGAACGCGCTCGAGCGGCCAGCCCTTCCCGTTGGCGTACATCCGTACCGTCATGGACGTACATGACCCGAGGCTGGCCAGCAGCAGATCGTAGGGTGTTGGCCCCGCGTCGTCGCCGACCGGAAGTGGCTCGTCGGCGACGAGCCGGTGGCGCCCGAGGGTGATCTGCTGTGTGTAGGTCCCAGAACCTGCCTCCGTCACGGTGACCGTGTCCTCGGAGGACGCCGCGGGATCGCCAGTCTGGTCGTCTGTCATGCACCTCTCCTCGGCGGAGCTAACGCCCGAGCCCGGGCGAATCCGATGGTCGCACGTTCGAGGGCTGGAGAGCGGGCCATTGACTCACCGATGGAACACGAAGAACCCCACCCCGGTCGCCCGGGATGGGGTTCTCTGCGTTGGTCGTGGATCAGGCGGAGCGGCGAATTCCCCTCTTGAGCAACAGCTCGCGCTCGGCCTCGCTGAGGCCGCCCCAGATTCCGTATGGCTCACCGACACCGAGTGCGTGCGAACGGCACTGTGCGATCACCGGGCAGGCGCGGCACATCTCCTTGGCGCGCATCTCGCGTTGCGCGCGGGCGCGACCGCGTTCCCCGTCGGGGTGGAAGAACACCGATGACTCGACGCCCCGGCAAAGCCCTTGCATTTGCCAATCCCAGATATCGGCGTTGGGTCCAGGCAGCTGCTGTGGCTGTGGCATTGGGAAATCCCCTCTCTACGCGATTCTTTCGCAATTATGAGAATGCGCGAGGTCGTAAAACCGTTTCGAGTACATGTCGCCGATGACAACTCGTGCACACAACGTAGAAGGACTCACGAAATCCAGTCAAGGGCCCGCGCAAGCGCTCAGGGGTGTATCCGCTGCTCGAGAATTTACGTCACGTTCATCTTTGCCACTGGACTGCAATCCCAAACATGGTTGCGGAAATTCAAGATCAAGACGTTCGGCCGTGTTTTCGCTGTTGGTGACGAACGGTGTCGTGCGGTGCGTTGTCGCCCCTCAGTAGGCAGTTGACATCGAATTAACATTTGGTCCATCAAGAGTTAACCAATGTTGAGTTGGCAACACTTTCTCGGCGTGTATCCGCCGGTACCGGGTTCTTGGGGCCTGGTTTAGCCGGTGTTGATAGCGTGCGGATTCGATGACTACGTTGTCCGACGCTGCGTTCGGGGCCGTGCCGGGCCACTGGCCGTTGCCCACCGCGCACTCCGCCGTCGACCTCTGGCACCGGGCGGTCGCGGCGGGTGGCCAGGGCCGTTACGCCAGCGCTCTGGCCGATCTCGAGACGTTGGGCCGGGCCACGGCGGCGGGGCCGTCCATGACGTCGGCGGCGGGGCCGCTGCCGTCGCTTGCGCTCAGCACCAGGGCTTCGTTCCTGCGCCAGCTCGGCGGCCACGAGGCAGCCAGGGTGTGGGACGGCCGGGCGTGGGCTCAGGCCGGCGGTGACCTCGAGGCGGAGGCCGATGCGCTCATCGGACTGGCCGCCGACGCGCTCGGCGTTGGCCGGTTCGCGGCGTCGGCCCGACTGCTCCGAAGGGCGCGCGACACCTTGGCGCGCGGCTCGGCGTGTGGCCTCGCGGCGCGCATTCCCGTCCGGTTGGCGTGGGTGTCCGCCGAGCTGGCGATGGTGACCGGTGAGGGGGGAGCGGCGGTCGACCATGCCGAGCGGGCCGTCACGCTGGCCGGAAGCACCGGTTCGATGCGACACGCCGTGAAGTCAGAGGTCGTGTTGGCCGCCGCGCTGTGTTGCAGCGGCGAGACATCCGCATCCAGCCGTGTCGCCGATGCGGCCCTCGGTCTCGCGCAGCGTCTGGGTCTGGTACCGCTGAGCTGGGCCTTGGCGTGTTTGCTTGCCGATGTCGGCAGCGCCACGAACACGCCGGAGGACATCGCCACCATTCGTGACGTGTCCGCAGATACGGTACGTCGCAGGGGCGGCGCATGGACGGTCCGCTGATTCTGCCCGCTGCAACGGGATCATTAGTCTTTATCTGAGCATGGGGATTGCGCCCCATCCGTAACGCTGGAGAGATCGCGCACGATGACAATTTCGGGAGATGGTCTCGATGCTGTCGTTGCTCAGGCGGTGGCTGGCGATCGAGACGCGCTCCGGATAGTGCTGGAGACCATCCGCCCGATCATCGTCCGGTATTGCCGGGCGAGGATCGGAACCGCGGAACGAAGTGGTGTATCAGCTGACGACGTGGCTCAGGAGGTGTGCTTGGCCGCCATCACGGCGCTGCCGCGCTATAGGGATCAGGGACGACCGTTCCTGGCCTTCGTCTATGGCATCGCCGCACACAAGGTTGCTGACTCCCACCGCGCTGCTGGGCGTAACAAGAGCGATGCAACCGACACCCTGCCGGATCGGCCGTCGAGAGATGCCGGGCCCGAGCAGATGGCGATCGACTCCGAGTCGGCCGCCCGGATGGACAAGCTGCTAGCCACCCTGCCCGAGAAGCAGCGCGAGATCGTGATCCTGCGCGTCGTCGTCGGAATGAGCGCCGAGGAGACCGCCGAGGCGGTCGGTAGTACGGCGGGCGCCGTCCGTGTGGCACAGCACCGCGCACTGGCGCGGCTGAAGGCCGAAATCGTAGCGACGGGACCCGACCATGGCTGATTACGGTCGCTGGTCCTCCAACGGGGGAGACCCGTCGCTCAACGAGATCAACCGGGTCGACCAGTTCATCGAGGCGTTGAGCTCGAACGGACAGGCCTACTCGACCGATCGCGAAGAGGCAGAACTGGCGTTCCTGTTCGCCGACTGGCGCGATGGTGTCCGCGCGACGCCGACCTCCGTAACGATCACCGAGCAGGACGCCATCGAAGCCCTGCGTGCGGGGCAGCCCTCCACCCGACGTGTTGGCCGTGGGCATCTGGCCGTCGTCGGTTCCGCCGCCGCGGCCGTGTTATGCCTCGGCGGGTTCGGTGCGGCCGTCTACGGTGCGGCACCCGGCGACGGTCTGTATGGCGTGCGGACAATGTTCTTCGGCGACCAGAAGACCACCCGTGACGACCAGGTGGTGCTCGCTGCGCAGACCGAGCTGGCTCAGGTCCAACAACTGGTCGAGCAGGGCCAGTGGGAGCAGGCCCAGGACAAGCTGGTCGCGTTGTCGACCACCGTGCAGAGCGTCGAGCAGGTGGAGAGCAAGCACGACCTGATCGAGCAGTGGAACGCCCTGACCTACAAGGTCGTCGAGCAGAACCCCGCGGCGACGCTGCCACCGGTCGGGGAGCCCATGCCGGTCCTTCCCGACTCGCCGCTGACGCTGCTGCCCGTTCCGGTCATCGTCGACACGACATCGGTCCCGACGTCGGCCCCGGTATCACCGTCGGACACGTCGCTGCCGTCGTCACCGACTGATACCCCCGGACCCGAGGTGCTGCTCACGCCGCCGTCGGATTCCTCGCTGCCGGCAACCTCGCCGCCGACGAGCCCGACCGAGACGTCAACACCGCCGAGTTCAACACCGCCGAGTTCGACACCGACCAGTTCGGTGCCGACCTCGACGACGACCTCGCCACCCAGCACGACGACCACGACGGCTCCGACGACCACGACGGCTCCGACGACGACAACAGCTCCGACGACGACGGCTCCGACCACAACGGCTCCGACCACAACGGCCACCAAGGCCGCGACGTCCACCGTGACCGCCACGACGACGGTGCCAACGGCTCCAGTCGCCGAAGCGCCGCCCCCGGTGAGCCAAGCCCCGGCCGCGGAGCCGAGTCAGCCCGCCAGTGCGCCCAAAACGGCGGTCACGACGTCGGCGGCGCCGTCGACGGTGCGCGAGGAGTCGACCGACGCTGTCGAGAAGAGCGACGCACCCGTCACGACCACAGTCGTGGCACCGGGTGGCGGTGAATGAGCTGAGCGGTTACGCCGTCAGCGATAGCCGTCGGAGTCCGACGATGTCGCCTCGTTGAGCGACGCATCCGCATAACCGCGGCAGTAGTCCCACGTCACGTAGGCATCGGGCTCCGGATCGTAGGCCGGCTCATGGGGGCGGACCGTACCGTCGACCAGAAGCTGCAGCAGGTTTGCACGCAGCATGTCCCAGTCGTGGTAGTGGTCTTGCTGACACTCGTCGCAGCAGACCACCAGGCCACGAATGCCCTTGTGGGCCAATAGAGCCTCGTATACCGCCAGGTCGGCGAGATCGGCCTCGACCGCGATGCGTTCCTGCGGGTCCAGGGGCTGGCCGGGCTCGATCGCATCGAGCGCAGCTGACGGATCACATGGGTCGTCGGCGAACGGGTCCGGCGGCAGACCCGGCGGCAGGTGATCACGCACGGTTCCACACTACGCAGCGGCGCGGCCATCGCGCCAGCCGTCCACTCCGTCGTGGGGGAGTGTTGGCGTCGGATTCCAAGATCAGCTGAGCGTGATCTGGCGTGAACCAGATCACGTGGGTACGTGCCGATAAGATGGACACCTAAACGTCTCTATGTGCCCCGCTTTGGGAGGCCTCACCCATGTCGATCGCTGAACGTAGTTTTCCTCTCGCCGTTCCGGTGCCCACCGGCGGCGACGACCCGACCAAGATTGCGATGCTCGGGCTCACGTTCGACGACGTGCTCCTGCTTCCCGCCGCCTCGGACGTGATTCCCGCGAACGTGGACACGTCCAGCCAGCTGACCCGCAAGATCCGGCTGCGCGTCCCACTGGTGAGTTCCGCGATGGACACCGTCACCGAGGCCCGGATGGCGATTGCGATGGCGCGGGCGGGCGGCATGGGTGTCCTGCACCGCAACGTGTCGGTCGCCGAGCAGGCCGGCCAGGTCGAGACGGTCAAGCGCTCCGAGGCGGGCATGGTCACCGACCCCGTGACGTGCTCGCCCGAGAACACACTGGCCGAGGTCGACGCCATGTGTGCCCGGTTCCGGATCTCCGGTCTGCCCGTGGTGGACCCGGCAGGGGCGCTCGTCGGCATCATCACCAACCGCGACATGCGTTTCGAAGCCGATATGAGCAAGCCCGTCGCCGAGGTGATGACCAAGGCGCCGCTGATCACCGCGCAGGAGGGTGTCACCGCTGACGCCGCGCTCGGCCTGTTGCGCCGGCACAAGATCGAGAAGCTGCCGATCATCGACGGCCACGGAAAGCTGACGGGCCTCATCACCGTCAAGGACTTCGTCAAGACCGAGCAGTTCCCGCTAGCCACGAAGGACAGCGACGGCCGGCTACTGGTCGGTGCGGCCGTCGGAGTCGGCGGCGATGCGCGCGACCGTGCGATGGCACTGGCGGACGCCGGCGTCGACGTGCTGATCGTGGACACCGCGCATGCGCACAACCGCGGCGTGCTCGACATGGTCGCGTGGGTCAAGTCCACGGTGGGCGACCGCGTGGAGGTGGTGGGCGGCAATATCGCCACCCGTGCCGCAGCCGCTGCGTTGGTCGAGGCAGGCGCAGACGCGGTGAAGGTGGGCGTCGGGCCCGGCTCGATCTGCACCACGCGCGTCGTCGCGGGGGTCGGCGCACCGCAGATCACCGCGATCCTGGAGGCCACGGCGGCATGCGCGCCGCACGGTGTGCCGGTGATCGCCGACGGTGGCCTGCAGTACTCGGGTGACATCGCGAAGGCACTCGCTGCGGGTGCCTCGACCGCGATGCTGGGCTCATTGCTGGCCGGCACCGCCGAGTCCCCGGGTGACCTCATCTTCGTCAATGGCAAGCAGTTCAAGAGCTACCGAGGCATGGGGTCGTTGGGCGCGATGCAGACCCGGGGCACCCAGAAGTCCTACTCAAAGGACCGCTACTTCCAGGACGACGTGCTGAGCGAGGACAAGCTGGTCCCCGAGGGCATCGAGGGCAGGGTTCCGTTCCGCGGTCCGCTGTCCACCGTCATCCACCAGTTGACGGGTGGTCTGCGCGCGGCCATGGGCTACACGGGCGCGGCCACCATCGAGCAGTTGCAGCAGGCGCAGTTCGTGCAGATCACCGCGGCCGGTCTCAAGGAGAGTCATCCGCACGACATCACGATGACGGTCGAAGCACCCAACTACTACGCCCGTTAGGGCCGGGGGAATCTAGTCAGCATGCGTGACATGGTTGAAATCGGGTTGGGCAGAAACGCCCGACGGACCTATGAACTCGACGACATCAACATCGTGCCGTCGAGGCGTACCCGGTCCTCGCAGGACGTGTCGACAACATGGCAGCTCGATGCCTACCGCTTCGAGATCCCGGTCGTCTCCCATCCCACCGACGCCCTGGTCTCGCCCGAGTTCGCCATCGAACTGGGCAAGCAGGGCGGACTGGGCGTGCTCAACGGCGAGGGCCTGATCGGCAGGCACGCCGACGTCGAGGCCAGGGTCGCCGAGGTCATCGAGGTCGCGGCCAAGGAGCCTGATCCGACGGCGGCGATCCGGATGCTTCAGCAGTTGCACGCCGCCCCCCTGGATCCCGAGCTGCTCGGTGCCGCGGTCATGCGCATCCGAGACGCCGGCGTTGTCACCGCGGTGCGGGTCAGCCCGCAGAACGCGCAGGCACTGACCCCTACGCTGGTGGCGGCAGGTATCGACCTGCTGGTCATCCAGGGCACCATCATCTCGGCCGAGCGGGTCGCGTCCGATGGCGAACCGCTGAACCTCAAGACATTCATCTCCGAACTGGACGTGCCCGTCGTGGCTGGCGGCGTGCTCGATCACCGCACGGCGCTGCATCTGATGCGCACCGGAGCCGCAGGCGTCATCGTCGGCTACGGGTCCACCTGGGGTGTCACGACCAGTGATGAGGTGCTGGGCATCAGCGTGCCGATGGCGACCGCGATCGCCGACGCCGCCGCCGCGCGGCGGGAATACCTCGATGAGACCGGCGGCCGCTACGTGCACGTGCTCGCCGACGGCGACATCCACACCTCAGGCGAGCTGGCCAAGGCCATCGCGTGCGGCGCCGACGCCGTGGTGCTGGGCACACCGCTCGCCGCTGCCGAGGAGTCGCAGGGCGGCGGCTGGTTCTGGCCGTCGGCCGCCGCGCACCCGTCATTGCCGCGTGGCGCCCTGCTGCAGGTCGCGTTGGGCGAGCGGCCGTCCTTGGCGCAGGTGCTGTCCGGGCCGTCCGATGACCCGTTCGGGTCGCTGAACCTGGTGGGCGGTCTACGCCGGGCGATGGCCAAGGCCGGGTACTGCGATCTCAAGGAATTCCAGAAGGTCGGTCTGGCCGTCGGCAGCTAGCTTTACAAGTTAGGGTCCCCTGTCTAGCTAGTTACCCGTCGGTAAGTTCATACTGTTGGCATGGATCCTGACTACGACGTCCTGATCATCGGCTCGGGCTTCGGGGGCAGCGTCAGCGCGCTGCGGCTCACCGAGAAGGGCTACCGAGTCGGCGTGCTGGAGGCCGGTCGGCGCTATGAGGACGCGGACTTCGCGAAGACATCGTGGAACCTGCGCAAGTTCCTCTGGGCGCCGCAGTTCGGCATGTACGGCATCCAGCGCATCCATCTTCTGCGCAACGTGATGATCCTGGCCGGCGCCGGTGTCGGCGGCGGATCGCTCAACTACGCCAACACGCTGTACGTGCCGCCGGACCCGTTCTTCAACGACGCGCAGTGGAAGGACATCACCGACTGGCGTGCCGAACTCATGCCGCACTACGACCAGGCTCAGCGGATGCTCGGCGTCGTGACCAACCCGACTTTCACCGACGCCGACCGCATCATGAAGGAGGTCGCCGACGATATGGGCGTGGGCGACACGTTCGTCCCGACGCCCGTCGGTGTGTTCTTCGGGCCCGATGGCGAGAAGGTGCCGGGCAAGACGGTGCCCGACCCGTACTTCGGCGGTGCGGGCCCAGCGCGAACCGGCTGCCTGGAGTGCGGAGCATGTATGACCGGCTGCCGGTACGGCGCCAAGAACACTCTGCTCAAGAACTACCTGGGACTGGCGGAATCGGCTGGCGCACAGGTGCATCCGCTGACCATCGTCACCGGTTTCGAGCAACGGCCAGACGGGCTGTGGGAGGTGCGCACCGCGCGCACCGGCAGCAAGCTGCGTCGCAGGCGCAAGACGTTCACGGCGCGCCACGTCGTCCTCGCCGCTGGCACCTACGGCACACAGAAGCTGTTGTTCAAGATGCGTGACAAGGGCAAGCTGCCCAAGCTGTCGGACAAGCTCGGCGTGCTGACGCGGACCAACTCGGAGTCCATCGTCGGCGCCGCCACCCTGAAGGTCACCGGCGAGTACGACCTCACCCACGGTGTGGCGATCACGTCGTCGATCCACCCGACGAGCGACACCCACGTCGAACCCGTGCGCTACGGCAAGGGCTCGAACGCGATGGGTCTGCTGCAGACACTGATGACCGACGGCACCGGACCGCAGGGCACTGACACCCCGCGGTGGCGGCAGCTGCTGGATCAGGCGGGCGAGGATCCCAAGCAGATGCTGCGGATGCTCAACCCCCGGCAGTGGAGCGAGCGCACAGTGATCGCGCTGGTCATGCAGCACCTGGACAACTCGATCACCACCTTCACCAGGAAGACGAAGTTCGGCTTCCGCATGCTCGACAGCAAGCAGGGCCATGGAGAGCCGAACCCGACGTGGATTCCGGCGGGCAACGAGGTCACCCGGCGCATCGCCAAGAAGATCAACGGCGTTGCCGGCGGCACGTGGGGCGAGCTTTTCAACATCCCGCTGACCGCGCACTTCCTCGGTGGCGCCGCGATCGGTGACAGCCCCGAGCACGGTGTCATCGACCCGTATCAGCGGGTGTACAACTACCCGACGCTGCACGTCATGGACGGCGCGTCGATCTCGGCCAACCTCGGGGTGAACCCGTCGCTGTCGATCACCGCGCAGGCTGAGCGGGCCGCCTCGCTCTGGCCCAACAAGGGTGAGAACGATCTGCGACCCGATCAGGGGGACCCCTACCGCAGGCTGGCGCCGGTCGAGCCCGGACATCCGGTCGTGCCGGCGACAGCGCCTGCGGCCCTGCGGCGGTTGCCGATCGAACCGGTCAGCTCCGCCGGCTGACCGAGCGGTTCAGCTCGCCATGAGCAGCGCCGCATCGGCGAGCGGACGGCTGGACTGCCCGTGCACGTCGACGGGCACGTCGCCGGTCAGCGTCACCCGGTGCATGATGCGGCGCTGATCGTCGTAGTCGTCGACCGCGCGGTGCTGGGTGGCCCGGTTGTCCCACATGGCGACGTCGCCAGGTGCCCAGTTCCACCGGATGGTGTTCTCGGGCATCGTGATCCGACGCTGCAGCAGCTCGAGCAGGGTTTGTGACTCGTGGCTGTCCAGGCCGAGGAATCCGCGGACGAAGTCACCGGCCAGCAGCGTGCGCTCGCCGGTCTCGGGATGAACTCGTACCACCGGGTGCTCGGTGCGGAAGTCGGGCTTCTCGAATGCGGCCCGCATCCGCTGTTGCTCCTCGTTCAGGGCGCCCGCCGGTGCGGCGGCGTAGTCGAACCGGTTGCTGTGCACGGCCCACAGATTCTCGGTGAGTGCTTTCAGCGGTGCAGGCAGCGCGTCATAGGCCGCCACCGTGGATGCCCAGAGCGTCGAGCCGCCGTATTCGGGCAGTGTCACCGCGCGCAGGATCGACGCGGCGGGGTAGTCGGGGACGAACGTGACATCGGTATGCCAGCGGGTTGCCTTGGCGTACTCGGAGTCGAGTGGCGTGATGAGCGGCGCGCTGTCCTGCTTGAGGGCGTGGTGACCGACCGGGGTTCCCATCAGTCGAGCGAACGCGTGCTGGCGTTCGTCGTCGAGGTGGTTCTGGCCGCGGAAGAAGATCACGCGGTGTTCGAGCAGGGCGGCGCGGATGGTCGCCACGGTGTCCTGCGACAGGTCGCCGCCGAGTGCCACCTCATCGACGCGGGCGCCGATTCGACTGCCGAGTTTGGTGATAGTCGGGGCCGATGTCATGTGGTCTCCTCGTTCGCTCGGTGCGGTGTAGTCAAGTGACTACACGTTGCCTGGACTAGTGTAGCCAGATGACTACACGGCCGCCATCCAAGCGGGTCACGGCCCCGGTGGGGCGCGATGAAGTGGCGGCAGCGGTGCTCGAGGCCGCATCCGAGTTGTTCGCCGAACGGGGGCCGGCCGCGACCTCGATCCGCGATATCGCGGCACGGTCGAAGGTCAATCACGGGCTGGTTTTCCGTCACTTCGGCACCAAGGACCGCCTCGTGGGTGCGGTTCTCGATCACCTCGCAGGTAACCTCACCGGCCTGCGTCACGCCGGCGCGGGGCAGGCGGAGATCGAACAGGCTGTTGACCGACACTCTCGGGTGGTGGCTCGCGCTCTGCTGGATGGCTATCCGGCGGGGCAGTTGCAGACCAGCTTCCCGAATCTGGCGGATCTGCTCGAGCAGCTCAGCCCGCGCTTCGATGACGACACCAGCGCCAGGCTCGCGGCAGCGAACGTCGTTGCACTGCAAATTGGCTGGCAGCTCTTCCAGCCGTTTCTGCGTACCGCCCTCGGTCTGGACGCAGTCGACGACGCCGTCCTGCGCGAGTCCATCGACAAGGCGGCAGCCGACCTTGTCGAACCGCACTGACGTATGCGTCAGTAAACGCCCGCCAGGGACCGACCTGCTTTGTTAGTTTCTGTCGATGGTTGTCATTTCAAACAGTCGGCGAACTCGACGGGTCGCGATCTGTCTGGCCACCGCGGCTGCCTTCTTCGGTGCTGCCTGCGGATCGGCCTCGCCCCCGGCTGAGACGGCAAGTGCTGCAGCCGCTGAGTCGAACTGGGGTTGCACCGAGGTCGCCCGGCCGAAGCCCGGTGGGGACCGCGCGAAGGTTGAGGCGTCCACTGACAATGGGGCCGCGCGGGACGACCAGGACGGACCCAACGAGTACAGCGGGGTCTACGGCGACCCCGACGCCGCCACCCGGAACTGGGAGCAGCAGTCCGAGGGTGACTGCGGGCTGATGGCAACGCGGGCCGTCATCGGTGAGATCATCGACCAGCCCCCGACCGAGCGGCAGATCATCGATCTGGCGGCGGATACGCCGAGTAAGTGCTCACCGGGTGACCCGGTGTACGACGAGAGCATCGACCCTGCCGACGGCGGCGTCGGCCACGGGACGTGCACGAAAGACCTGCTGCTGCTGTTGGATCACTACGGAATCGGCGCGGTCTACACCAACGACTTCGTCGCGGACGATGGCGGGCAGGAGACGGGCATCGAGGCGCTCATGGACTACCTGGGCAATGGTCAGCAGGCCATCGTGTGCGTGAACTCGAAGATCATCTGGGACACCGAGGGTGACCGAACCAACTGCGGTCATCTGGTCACCGTCGCGGCGATCGACGTCGACAACGACATCGTCTACCTCGGGGACAGCGGTGGCGAGGACACCCGCGGTGAACAGGTGAACATGGACGTGTTCGAGCAGGCGTGGCAGACCGGTGACCACGAACTCGTTGTCACCAATCCCCGCTGATTGGGTCCCACTAGACTGACCGGGTGGAATCTGCAGCCCCCCGTCCCGTCCTGGTCGTCGACTTCGGCGCGCAGTACGCGCAGCTCATCGCGCGACGTGTCCGCGAAGCGCGGGTCTACTCCGAGGTGATCCCGCACAGCGCGACCATCGAGGAGATCAAGGCCAAGGATCCCCAGGCGATCGTCCTGTCCGGCGGACCCGCCAGCGTGTACGCCGAGGGTGCACCTCGGCTCGACCCGGCGTTGTTCGATCTCGGGATCCCGGTCTTTGGCATCTGCTACGGCTTCCAGGCGATGGCCCAGGCGCTCGGTGGCACCGTCGCACACACCGGCACCAGCGAGTACGGCCGAACGACACTCAATGTCACCGGGGGACAACTGCATTCGGACCTGCCCGATGCGCAGCCGGTATGGATGAGCCACGGTGATGCCGTCACCGAGGCGCCCGCCGGCTTCGATGTCGTCGCCAGCAGTGCAGGCGCTCCTGTGGCGGCGTTCGAGGACCGCGGCCGTCGCCTCGCCGGGGTGCAGTACCACCCCGAGGTTCTGCACACACCGCACGGGCAGCAGATTCTGAGCCGGTTCCTGCACGAATTCGCTGGGATCGGCGCGACGTGGACCGCGGCCAATATCGCCGACGCACTCGTCGAACAGGTCCGCACCCAGATCGGCGACGGCCGGGCGATCTGTGCGCTGTCCGGCGGCGTGGACTCCGCGGTTGCGGCGGCGATAGTCCAGAAGGCCATCGGTGACCGCCTGACGTGTGTGTTCGTGGACCACGGTCTGCTGCGCGCCGGCGAGCGCGGTCAGGTGCAACGCGACTTCGTCGCGGCCACGGGCGCGAAACTCGTCACGGTCGACGCCGAGGAGACCTTCCTCGAGGCGCTGTCCGGGGTGACCAACCCCGAGGGCAAGCGCAAGATCATCGGCCGCGAGTTCATCCGCGCGTTCGAGGGTGCGGTGCGCGATATCGTCGAGGACGGTGGGTCTGCCGACTCCGACGTCGAGTTCCTGGTCCAGGGCACGCTGTATCCGGACGTGGTGGAGTCGGGCGGCGGCACCGGTGCGGCCAACATCAAGAGCCACCACAACGTGGGTGGTCTGCCCGCGGATCTGAAGTTCAAGCTCGTCGAGCCGTTGCGGCTGCTGTTCAAGGACGAGGTGCGCGCCGTCGGGCGTGAACTCGGAGTGCCCGAGGAAATCGTTGCACGCCAGCCGTTCCCGGGACCGGGTCTGGCCATCCGGATCGTCGGCGAGGTGACGGCGCCGCGGCTGGACACGCTGCGTCGGGCGGACTCCATCGCGCGCGAGGAACTCACCGCGGCGGGCCTGGACAACCAGATCTGGCAGTGCCCGGTGGTGCTGCTGGCCGATGTCCGGTCCGTCGGTGTGCAGGGTGACGGACGCACCTACGGTCATCCGATCGTGCTGCGCCCGGTGTCGAGCGAGGACGCCATGACCGCGGACTGGACGCGGGTGCCCTACGAAGTGCTGGAACGCATCTCGACGCGGATCACCAATGAGGTGCCTGAGGTCAACCGGGTGGTGCTCGACGTGACGAGCAAGCCGCCGGGCACCATCGAGTGGGAGTGACGGCGGGGCTCAGGCCTCGGCTTCGCGCTCGGCCTCCTTGGCGATGAAGTCGCCGAGGATCTGACTCACTGCCGATTCGATGGTCGACTCGATCGAGAAGGCCAGCGTCGCCGTCACCGCACTGACCGCTTGGGTGCGGAACCGCACCAGCATCGTGATCAGTTCGGCGAGTTCGGTATCCGGTGGCAGCACCGCACCGGGCTTGAGTCGATCGACGACGTGCTCGACGCCGGCAGCCACGAGAAGCCCGCTGATCTGGTCGATGAGCGGGGTGATCTGCTCGTGCAGGTCGACGAGCTTGGAGGTGGCGACACCGTACTCGTGGATCTCGTTGAAGATCTCGATCAGCTTGGGGCGCACCACGGTTATCCGGTCGGCGTCGTCGGGATCGCGTTTGAGCACCCCGTTGCCGAGCATCCGCTCGAAAGCGTCATCGTCATCGACCAGCTGCCTGGCCTCTGCCTCCGACATCCGCTCGGGCCGCTCGGTGGCCCAGCTGCCGGCGATCGCGGACTCCAGGCCGAGCATGTCGCCGAGGTCCTTGCCCTGCTCCCAGGCCGACAGCATCTCGTTCACGTGCGCGATGTTGTAGCCCCGCTCGAGCATCGAGGTGATGAGGCGTAGCCGTGTCAGGTGGGTGTCGTTGAACAGCGCGATGCGGCCGACTCGCAGCGGCGGATGCAACAGACCGCGGTCGCGGTACACCCTGATGTTGCGTGTGGTGGTGCCTGCCAGCCGGGCCAGCTCCTCGATGCGGTACTCGCCGGAGGACTCGATGCCATGCGGTTGGACCGCGGCGTCGAACAGCTGCGACACCGCGTTCTCGATGACGTCGCGGGAACCCCTTCGGATCTGGCGGGGTGCGCGACGCAACCCGCCCAGGATCGTCGAGATGGCACCCGCAGGCTGCCGAGGAGGCTTGGCTGGGGGCATGTCAGGCAGACGATGTAAGGGTGGCGCGCGCATCGCGTGCCACGGTGTCGTCTTTGCTCCTCGCGTCCGCAATGTCATAGTCGCCGAATCTGAAGTCGCGCATCTGTCGAAGATACTGGGTGGCGAAGCCCGGGTACATCGACGCGTTGAATCCGTCGGCGGTCAGATACCAGCTGTTGCAGCCGCTCATCCACGTCGTCTTGGTCAACCGCTGCTGTAGCCGCTCGTTGTAGCGGCGTTGGACGTCTTCGCGCACGTCGAGATAGCGCAGCTGATTGCGCAGGATCGTGGTGATGCCCGCGACGGCGTAGTCGAGCTGCCCCTCCACGTACACCAGCAGCGAGTTGTGGCCAGGGCCCGAGTTGGGGCCGGTCATGATGAACAGATTCGGGTAGCCGTGGGCGTTGATGCTCTTGTAGGCCTGCGCACCGCCCGACCACTCGTCGGCCATCGACCGGCCGCCGATCCCGGTGACCGGATACGGCGGACCGGACAGGTGCACGTCATAACCGGTGGCGAAGACGATCGCATCGAGGTGGTGCTCGATGCCGTCGCTGGTGCGGATGCCCACGGGGCTCATGGTGGCGATCGGCCAGTCGATGAGCTTGCAGTTGTCGCGTTGCAGCGCGGGGTAGTAGTCGCTGGAGACCAGCATGCGCTTGCATCCAGGCGTGAAGTCGGGGGTGAGCTGACGGCGCAGCCACGGATCCTTGACCTGACGGCGCAGGTGGGCCTTGCTGAGCCGGGCGACCACGCCGGTCAGAGGTGAGTCCCACACCAGTGCGGTGGCACTGGCCTCGTGGCCCCAGTACAGCGCCTGGCGGGCAAGGCGTTGTGCGGCAGGAACCTTGGCGAACAACGTCTGGGCCCGCTGGGGCGTGGCGATGTCCAACCGCGGCATCACCCAGCCCGGGGTGCGTTGGAACACCTTGACGAACGCAGCCTGTTTGACCAGTTCGGGCACGATCTGCACGGCGCTGGCACCGGTGCCGATGACGGCCACCCGCTTACCGGTGAAGTCGTAGTCGTGGTCCCACCGGGCGCTGTGAATCTTGGTGCCCTCGTAGGTGTCGATACCCCTGATGTCGGGCAGCTTGTGGTCGGGCAGCGGACCCGACGCGAGCACCACGGTGCGGGCCCGGAACGTCTTGCGGCCCGTGGTCTTGACGGTCCAGGTGCCGTCGTCCTCGTTGAAGGCCAGCCCGTTGACCTCGACGCCGAACTGGATTCGGCGGGTCAGGTCGAACTCCTCGACCATGGCCTCGATGTGGCGGCGGATCTCCTCGGCCGGCGAGTACGCCCGTGACCACGTCGGGTTGGCCACGAACGAGAACGAGTACAGCAGCGACGGGATATCGCATGCAGCACCGGGATAGGTGTTGTCCCGCCATGTTCCGCCGACGCGGTCCTCGCGTTCGAGGATGACGAAGTCGTCGACCCCGGCCTGAGTCAGTTTGATGGCCGCGCCGATTCCGGTGAAGCCGGTGCCGACAATGATCGTGTCGTAAACGCGATTCGCCACGTCAGGCCGCCGGCTCATGGGTGACCTCGTTGACCCAGCTCGGCACCGACGGCAGCAGCGGCCGCGGGTACCGGTCGGAGAGCCAGACCATCGAGTTGGCCAGCAGGTGGTAGGGGTGGCGGGGGTTGGTGACCACGCCGGCGTATTGCCGCAGGAAGCGGTAAGTCGGTACCCGCCTGGTGGATTCGCCCCGATCACCGAGTTCCTTGAACCGCTTCACGGCCTTGTACAGCCGCTCTGGTTCCATGCCCATGGCGACGATCTCGTTGCGGATCCTGTTGATCAGCGGGGCACCCATGATCGCGCCGATGATCAGACCTGGCGTGGCGTTGTGGCCGACGAAGTCGATCAGCAACCGCCGGATCTTGGCCTGTCCGATCATGTCGAGCACCTCGAAATCGACGACGAGATGCCGTGACTCGTCGTTGTTGATCTTCTCGAAGACCTGATGACACACCGGATCGGACACCTCGTCGAGCAGGAACTTCAGCAGCGCACCGTCAAGGGCGACCTCCAGCATCGGGATCACCGTGCCCAGCAGCGACAGCGGCATATCGTCGGCCCAGCGGTCCAGCCAGTCGATCGCAAGCCTGATGTTGACGTTCGGCTCGGGAACCTCGCCGTCGGAGAGCATTCCCCACCGCTGCATCAGTGCCAGCTCGGCGTTCGCGTGGCGCTGCTCCTCGGCGTGGAAGTAGCGGTAGATCTCCGCGATCGTCGGTGTCGGCGCCTTCTTGGCCAGCGCGGCGAATCCGCGGGCACCGATGTTCTCGATCCAGCACAGGTCGGCCATGAAGGCCTTGAGCTTGGGCCGCATCTCGTCGGTGATGGTCTCGGCACCCGGTGCATCCCAGTCGATGTCTGCCAGCGCCCACTGCCGGTCCTTGATCTTGGCGAGCATCGCGTCCATGTCGAGCTTCGACTTGGGGGCCATGGTTACCTCCTAGGGTGTTCTGATGCGGGTGGTCAGTCCGACGGCGCGGGTGTACACCGTCGGGGTCAAACGTTTGATGCCCCAACCGATCCTGGCGTCGGGTTGCGGCATGCAGTAGAGGCCGCCGCGGTCGTTGGTGTCGAGGCAGCTGCGGGCCACGCGCTCCGGGGAGAATCCGGTCCAGCGCATGAGCCGGTCGGCCAGCTCCGAGGACTGCTCACTGATCCGGCCCGCCGAGACGATGTTGGTCTTGACGAACGTCGGACACAGTGCGGTGACGGCGATCCCGGTCCCGGCCAGCTCCGCGGACAGCGTCTCCGACAGTGACAGCACGCCTGCCTTGCTGACGTTGTAGGCGGCCATCCCCGGTGCCGCGCCGAACGCCGCCGCCGACGCGACGTTGATGATGCCGCGTGGCCGGTCGTCACCAGTCTCGCTGGCCTCGCGCAGGATCGGTGTGAACACGTGGCACCCGTGGATGGGACCCCACAGGTTGATGCCGAGAACCCAGTTCCAGTCGTCGAGCCCGGCCTCGCCGATCGGCTGGCCGCCCGCCCCGACGCCGGCGTTGTTGATCACCAGCGATGGGGGACCGCCGAACCAGGTCTGCGCCTGCTCGGCCAGCCGTTGGACGTCGTCGATACGGGAGACGTCGCAGCGCAACGGGATTGCCTGACCGCCCGCCGCGGTGATGCCGTCGGCGGTGGTGCGCGCCGTGGCCTCGTCGAGGTCGCTGCACACCACTCGGCCGCCCCGCTTGGCGAGTTCGACGGCGAATGCGGCGCCGATGCCGCTGCCCGCGCCCGTGATGACGGCGTCGGCAGCCTTGCTGCGCCCGCGCGATCCGAGGATGCCCAACACGGTCACCCCGCGACCCGCTCGGCGTCGTGCCGGTGCATTGAGTCGGCGATGAACGCGGCGACGTGGCGCATGGCGGGCGCGGCCTCGGGGGTCAGGCGAGGCAGCGCCTGGAACACGTGCACTTGGTCGGGCCACACCTGCAGCTCGCACCGTCCGCCCGCCGCGGCGACATCGGCGGCGAGCCTACGGGCGTCGGCGACGAGCATCTCGCCGCCGCCCGCCTGGATCAGGGTGGGCGGCATCCTCCGGCCGCCCGCGACGTCGAGGGACAGGCGGGGGTGGTCGAGATCTGTTCCCGCGCAATACAGTCGGACGAGCTTGGCGGCGTCGGCCGCGCGGATCGCGGGGTCGCGTCGCAGGTACTCGCGGGTGCGGGACAGCGCGAATGTCAGATCGATGAGCGGGGAGAACAGGGCGAGCCCGGCGGGGTGCTCGATGTCGTTCTGCAACAGGAGGTCGACGGCAAGGTGACCGCCCGCCGAGTCGCCCCCGATGAAGATGCGGTCTGGGGCCAGTCCGCGCTCGGAGCACAGCCAGTCCCAACCGGAGCGGACGTCGTCGGCTGCGGTGGGGAACCGGTACTCGGGGGCGAGCCGGTAGTCGACGCAGAACACCGGCAGCCCGGTCAGCCGGGACAGCCACGCGGTCAGCCGGCGGTGCGTGCGTGGTGAGCACAGTGCGAACCCGCTGCCGTGCACGAAGTAGATCGCCCGATCGCCGGTATCGACCCCGGGGCCGCGGACCCACTCGCCGACCACGCGCCTGCCGTCGGCCATCCGGACGTCGACGGGTTCGATACGCGTGCCGGCCAGGGACGGCCCGAACGAGTTCATGATCTGGGCGACGATCCGGCGTGAGGCCCAGAGCCCCCAGGCCCGCTCGGGCGGCAGCACTGCGCTGAGTTGTCGCAGGGTGACTCCGCTGATCGCGGCAGCGCCGCGGGACCGCAGCGAGCCGCGGGTGGGCAGATCAGTGCTGGTCACAGCCACATTGGCGGGCATTCGGACCTCCGTTGGTCGAAGCGTCCCACGAGTACATCACCAATGTTGACATTAGTCAATGTCAACATTGGCTGTTAGGAGGTCTTCATCACTTCCGTTGGCCTGTGAGGATTGGGGCGCGGCCCAGCGGACCGTCGACGAGATCACCGCGGCGGCTGCGTCACCGGGTAGACGATCGGTGGCGACGGCGGCCGCTACATCTGACGACCGGCGATGTGAAGCGCTGCCAGGTAGCCGAATACGAGCGCGGGACCGATGGTGGCTCCAGGGCCGGCGTAGGTGTGGCCCATGAGTGCGGCTGAGGTGTTGCCGACCGCGTAGAGGCCGGGGATCGGTGTGGCATCGGGGGTGAGGGCGCGCGCGTGATCGTCAGTGCTGATGCCACCCTTGGTTCCGAGGTCGGCGGGCACCATCTGGGCGGCGTAGAAGGGTGCTTGGGTGATCTCGCCGAGGCTGGGGTTGGGGGTGTTGGTGGGGTCGGCGTAGTAGTGGTCGTACGCCGATTCGCCGCGGTGGAAGTCGGTGTCGTGGCCCGATCGCGCCGCGTGGTTGAACGTGTTGACCGTCTCGGTGAGAGCGTCTGGGGGAACACCGATTTCGGTGGCTAGCGCGGTGATGGAGTCCGCCGTGGTGAGCGCACCGCTGGTGAACCACGAGGGCGGTAGCGGGGTGCGGGCGGGCTTGCCGGCGAACATGTAGCGGTTGCGGTAGGTCTGATCGAAGATCAGCCAGCAGGGCAGGTTGCTGGCGGGGCCTGTGCCCTGTCCGTGAGGGCCGCCGAACATGCGATGGGTGGCCTCGATGTAGGGCAGCGACTCATTCATGAATCGTCTGCCGGTGGCGTTGACCATGATGCTGCGAGGTAGCGAGCGTTCGGCGAGGGCGAACCACGGGCCCTTGGGTAGGGGAATCGACGGTGCCCACCAGGCGTCATCCATGAGATCGGTTGCGGCACCCAGCTTTTCCGCGGCCCGGATGCCATCGCCGGTGTTGGACGCCGCGCCAAGCGATAGCGCTGGGCCGGCTGGTGACCGATGGTGGTGAGCGCGCATCTCCTCGTCGTGATCGAATCCACCGCTGGCCAGAATGACGCCGCGACGAGCGTCGATCACACGTTCGTCGGTACATTTGACCCCGGTGACGCGGTCGCCGGTCATGACCAACTCGAGGGCAGCCGTGCCGAGGTGAACTGGGATACCGGCCTGTCGAACCCCGAGCATCAGCGATCCGGCCAGAGCGCTACCCAGGCCGACGAGTTTGGCGCCGCGGGCTCGCGCGAGAGCGCTGCGGGCGGCGACCTTGAGCATGCGAACAGGCCCCCGCCAGTGCCGGAATCCGACACTGAGCCACCGATAGTCGGACTGTTGCACCACCACGTTGAGTGGTGCGCGGGTGTAGAACGGTTGCAGCGTGGCCAGGTCATCGCCGAGCCGGCGCGCGTCGAACGGACGCGGCTCGCACGAACGGCCCAGCGCCTTACCTCCCGGCTGTTCGGGAAGGTAGTCGCTGTAGCCGCGCACCCATTGCAGATTCAGCGCCGAGTGCTCGGTCAGAAAGCGCAGCGCCTCGGGCCCCCGGTCGATGTACGCGTCGATACGCGCAGCGTCTGCATCGGCGCCGACGATGGCCCGTAGATAGGTGCGCGCCGACTCGACGTCATCAGCGGGCAGGTGTCTGCGCAGTTCGTCGTTGCCCGGGATCCAGACCCCGCCACCCGAGCGCGCGGTCGAACCGCCCCAGTACTGGGACTTCTCCAGGATCACCACACTCAGGCCGTGGGCGGCGGCGGTGACCAATCTGACAGTATCCATCGATATGACAGTTACTATCATGTAGGTAGTTGGTGGCACAAGGTGGCATGATGGTCAGCTGTGAGCTCGTCCTTGCGGGAGAAGCAGCGTGAGCAGGTGCGCCGCGATATCGACGCCGCGGCGCTGCAACTGTTCGCCGAACGTGGCTACGCGAGGGTCACAACCGATGAAATCGCCGCCGCCGCAGGAGTTTCGCCAAGCACCTACTACCGGCACGTCCCCACCAAGGATGACCTGCTCCTGAGGCCGCTACGGGCCAGCAGCGCCGCAATCGTCAACGGATTCGCCTCGCACCCCGAGGATCGCGACGTGTGTGAGGGGTTGATCGACGCGATCCGCACACAAACCGGTCACGTCGACGCAGCTGAGATGCGGAAATGGCGGTCGGTGGTCACCGCAGTGCCCGCAATACTGGACAGAGTGGCTCTGATCAGCGACGCCGACCGCGCAACCCTCATTCAGATGACCGCTCGTCGCATGCGCCTCGATCCGGACACCGACTACCGGCCAGGAGTCGCTGTGTGCACCGTTCTAGCCGTCATCGAATTCGGATACCGGCAGTGGATGACGACCGCGAACGCGGAGTCGACGCTGTTGTCGTGCATCGACCAGGCCATCGCGGCGTCCCCGTATGCGACGTAGCGACTTCAGCGTGGCGGGTCGCCGCGCCAGCTGAAGCTGTTGACGTACTTGCCCATGTCCAGGGCTAGTTGGAGATTCGCCGCTGACGGCTTGCCGGAGCCGAAGTCCGGCCCGAAGGCGTGATAGGGCCCGACCGCGCCGGCCACCAGGGCCAGGTCGTCCTTCACCGCCACCATGACGATCACCCGCATCCGTGAATAGCTGGCGGTCGCACCCTGGGGCCAACAGTCCGCGACCATCCCGAACCCGGGTTGATAGCCCACCATCGCGTTGGGAATCTCGTAGGCGGTCTTGGTGTCGGGGAACGTCTTGTTCACCAGGGCGATGGCGATGTCGCGCGGGGATCGGCCGGCTGCCGGCTCGCTGAACAGCCGCATGGTGCCGCCGTCGCCGGCCTGCAGGTTCGCCGTCACGCTGTTGGGCGCGGTGGTGATCTGGTAGGCCGAGCCCTCGGCGGGATAGGCCACCGAGAAGGCGCCGTCGTCGGAGGTGAAGCGGGGATTGATCGTGACGGGCTCACCCAGTGGCGGTGCGCCGCAGTCTGGCGGGCACACGTACCGGGGCTTCGGTTTCTCCAGTGCGCCCGACAGCGCCACCAGGCCGGCGGCGACGACGGCGATGGCCAGCACCCACACGACGACGAGGCGGCGGTGCGACGTCTTGGCCGGCGGCGCCGCGACGGTGTAGGTGCCGCCGAAGACCGAGTAGCCGGGAGCGACCGTTGTCATCGGTCATCCGCCTCGGGCGTGGGGCCGGAGTCGATCCGGACCGGGCGATGATCCCGGCGGATCTGTCGCGACGACCGCGACGCCGCGTGGGTGGCCGCCCCGCACGCCGGGCAGAAGGCCATATCGGGCACGACGTGACCGCAGAACGGGCACAGGATCGGTTCGTCCTCTCGGACCTCGTCGTGGGCCTCGTGCAGCAGCGCCAGATGCAGACCGACCCGAAGCGCCAGCAGCGCGATGACGGCGATCGTGAGATGCACTGCCAGTTGCAGGAACTGGGGCACCCGCGCGACGTCGACCAATCCCAGACCGGCGTACATCGCCATCACGGCCAGAGCGAGTATGACCAGGACCAGTCGCACGTAGGTGCGGCCCTTCTCCTTCTTGTTGGCGGGTCGGGTGAACCACAGTGCCGCACCCATCAACCCGCCGACGCATGCCGCGGTGAGCGGCACCGCGATACCCCGGATCCCCGCCTCGACCATCAGCCCGTCCATCGGCCGCGCCCTGGCGATCATTCCGGTGGTGAACTGCGGTGCCAGACGGGTGAGAGTCGCCGCTCCGGTGAACATCAGCGCACCGAGGGCGCCGAGTGCGAAGCCGTCCAACGACTCTCGCGGTCCCGGCCGGAACAGTCGGACCAGCGCGGCAGGCACGAGCATCAGCAGCATGCCGCCCACGGGTATGCCCAGTCCGTCGCGAACGATGCGGGTTGCGCTGATACCCGCACCCAGCGGCACCCCGTACGAACGGGCCATGGCCGCACCAGTCAGCAGCACCCAGCCCACCCCGAGGCCGATGCCAAGAGCGGCGGTGATCACCAGGGTCACCGACGGAATGTCGCGGTGCGCGTCGGCCTCCTGCAGATAGATCAGGAATAGCAGGGGCAGTCCCAACGCGGCGACGGTGATGAGCACGGCGGGAAGCTTGAACCAGGTGGCGGCGACGAGTGCGACCAGCAGCAGGCCGAGCCCGAGCAGGAAGACCTTCCGGGATGCCGGCGGTAGTTGCGGGAACAGCGAGCTGGCGAGGTTCGGGGTCAGCAGGTGCTCACCGGGCGATGCGCTGAACGCTCTCATCCGCAACCACTTCGGGCCGCTTCGCGGGTGATCCTCCAGGTAGTCGCCGCAGTAACCGCAGAACTGCCCGGCGGGCACGTCCATCTGGCACACCGAGCACTCCATGGTGGGCCGCTCTGGATCATTGGGTTCGGACTGCGTGCTCATCGCGTCACCTTCTGCAGAATGAGGATGTTGCGAACCAGATTGTCGACGTCAGGTGTGCCCAGACCGCTGACGAGGTCATAGCCCGGCCCCGCCGTGTCGACGGCGTTACCGCCGAGGGTCACGTCGCGGAACGCGGGAAGCTGTGCGCCCTGGGCGATCCGGTAGAGCAGCGGGTTGATGTCGCCGATCAGATCGCCGCCGTTGGCGAGCAGGTACTGGTTCATCACGGCGGCCAGCCCGGCCCAGATGGGGGCCGACTGCGAGGTGCCACCTCCGACCACGTCCTGCTGATCGAGGACGATCTTCACCCCGGTGAACGGATCGGCGACGGCGGAGATGTCCGGGGTCATCCGCTTCCCGGTGTTCCGTTCGGGTGCAACCTGTTCGGTGAAACCGCGCTGCCAGGGCGGAACGTCGAAGAGCGTTGACACCCCACCGCCGGTGCCCTGGGACAGCGGCACGTCGAACCAGGCCTGTTCGGCGAGCCAGCCGCCGTCGGCGTCGGTGGACAGCGTGGTGCCACCGACGCTGGTCATCTCGGGCAGTGACGCCACCGAGTCCAGGCCGATGTCTTGTGTGCCCGGCGGAGAGTCCCAGTCATCGCCGCCCTTGCACTCCAGCCCGGCCAGATCGCCACTGGCGTTGAACGCGCTGGTGCCGTTCTTGTGGGCCGCGGCAAGTGCTGAACGCACGGGTGCCAGGTCGGCGGCGGTCAGCAGCTTGTCGCAGCCCCAGCCGATCGAGAAACTCCAGACCGCGCCGGGGAACTGGCGGTCGGTGTCCTCCAGCATCTGACCGACCCTCTGGTAGCCGCCCTCACCCTCGACGGTGGGCCGGGCGTTGACCACGACCTTCGTCGCATCGGGTGCAATGGCATGTGCCACTTCGAGATCCATCGTCAACTCACCACGTGGCTTGCCGGGCGATCCGCCCACCACCTCGGGAGTGAACTGGGGGAGCCCGTACGTGGCGGAGAAGGTGTCGAGGTCGGCCTGGTCGAACCCGTCGAACGCGAAGATGACGATCGTCTGGCCCTTGCCGGTGAAACCGGCTCGCGCCAAGTCGTCCGCGTTGTAGGTGTTGAGCAGGTCGGTCGGGCTGAGCCCGCGGTTCGGTACGTCGAGGGGGAAGTTGTCCGGTCGCGACATCCG
Organism: Mycobacterium sp. IDUB_39; assembly: GCF_055419205.1. Classification (NCBI taxonomy): domain Bacteria; kingdom Bacillati; phylum Actinomycetota; class Actinomycetes; order Mycobacteriales; family Mycobacteriaceae; genus Mycobacterium; species Mycobacterium sp. IDUB_39. The sequence continues at coordinate 88,405 of NZ_JBVAXF010000001.1, read as the reverse complement.
GTGGGGCGTGTAGCTGAGGATCCGGCCCAGCTCGGTGACGTCGCCGGCCAGGGCTGTCGGCACGCGGGGTTGCTGCGGGGAGGCGTAGAACTCCTGGCCGCGTTTGCCGCGGTAGTCGTGCACCTCGACGTCGAGGGACTCCGCCACCGCTGCCGGGGCGCCCTCGATGATCGCCCAGTTGTCGCCGAGTCGCCAGCGCGCCGAGAGCCCTTGTGCCCGTGCCCATTCGATCAACGTCACCGGTCGGGTGCGGTCACGCAGGGCAGCCGTCAGCTGGACGTGGTCACCGCGGGCGGGACCGAGATCGGTCGAGGCGGCCAGCAGTGACGCGAACGGTCCGTCGATCCTGCCTGCGGCATCGGGGTTCGGCGCCGGCCGAATGTCCGATGTGACCAGGAGAGCTGCCGCGGCGACGGCGACGAGCAACCACCGCGCGGGTCTGACCCGTCGGTTGGAGGGTGTCGTCATGGTCGGTAGCGGCTGCCGAACCATCGCGGTGTTGCGCTAGCGGTGCCTCGGAAGCCGTTGTGGCTCCCGAGGCCGCGCCAGATCAGTTGTCGCCAGGAATGGCCGTCGGCGCAGGAGGCGCCTTGACCGGAGGCGTGAACAGGTTGCCGCCCGTGGGACTGATTGACTTCTCAGTGGGTGACAACGACGGGGCCGACGACGGAGTCGTGGTCGTCGTGGTCGTTTCGGGGGCCTTCTCCTCTTCGGTACCGCAGGCGGCGGTCAGGCCGATCATGGCAACGATGGCGGTACCGCCCACAGCCGCCGCGATGCGACGAGCCAGACGATTCGACTTCATGTGTGAGTCCTAACTATCCCCGAGTTCGAACACGAGTCTTCGGCGAACCGCTCGCGCGGCTCCGCACGGTCCGTGTCGGGGCCCGTACACCAGCCCCATCCCGAAGCGGGTTCTGGCGATCTTGACTTTAGCTCACCACTCATATCGGCGCACAGTCATTACGTGTGGCCTCACCAGCGATGTTGGTCACCCACGCGGCGTATCGGCGGTCCGATCCGCTTGACGATTGTCGGAGGGCGAGTGTTTACTCAGATCATCGAACACATGTTCGATTGAAGATCTGTTCAGGATGGTGCGGGAGGTGCTTCTGTGACGAGTGCCGCGAGCCTGGAGGAACGTCGGTCGAGCCGCGCTGAACAGGTAGAACACCTTCGCCGGAAGATGGCGGCGATGTCCGGGAAGGGTGCCGCTCCGGCCGGATCGGCACAGCGTACCCCGGGGCCGGCGGGTGCACTCCTGCCCGCCTCGGAAAGTTTGCTGCCGGTCCCGGATTCGCTGGCCGATCTGCTCCCAGGGGCATTGCCACGCGGGGCGGTGGCGGTGCTGACGGGCGCCCGGTCGCTGATGCTGAACATGGTTGCCACCGTCACGGCGGCGGGTGATCACGTGGCCATCGTCGGGCTGCCCGACGTCGGGCTGTTGGCGGCGGTCGAGATGGGTGCGGATCTGAGCAGGCTCGCGGTGATCCCAGATCCCGGTCCCGACCCGGTCGAGGTGGCCGCGGTTCTGATGGACGGCCTGGACCTGGTGGTGCTGGGCCTGGGTGGGCGATCGGTGTCGCCCAGTCGGGCCCGGGCGGTCACGGCACGGGCCCGGCAGCGGGAATGCACCCTGCTGGTGACCGGGGGCGACTGGCCGGGTGCGTCGGCGCGGCTGGAGGCCAGGGTCTGCGGATACGAGGTGACGGGTGCGGGGTCGGGGCCACCGGTGCCCGGATGTGGGCGGATCAGTGCGGTGAGGTTGGCGATGCGGGGTCGCGGTAGGGCAAGCGATCCCATTCGCGCAGTGGGTGGTTGACGTGGCTCACGCTCGGGTGCTGGCCATCTGGTGTATGGACTGGCCCACGGTGGCGGCAGCGACGGCGGCGGGTCTGCCTGCCACCGCCCCGGCCGCGGTGACACTGGCCAATCGCGTCGTGGCCTGTTCGGCAGCCGCACGTGCGGCGGGGGTGCGGCGGGGTCTGCGGCGTCGGGAGGCCCAGGCGCGCTGCCCCCAATTGCACGTCACCGCTGCTGATCCCGCTCGCGACGCCCGCCACTTCGAGGGCGTGACGGCCGCCGTCGACGATGTGGTGCCCCGTGCCGAGGTGCTGCGGCCCGGGCTGTTGGTGTTGTCGGTGCGCGGGGCGGCCCGCTACTTCGGGTCCGAGCAGGCCGCCGCCGAGCGCCTCGTCGATGCCGTTGCCGCGGCGGGCGTGGAGTGTCAGGTCGGCATCGCCGATCACCTGTCCACCGCGGTGTTCGCCGCGCGTGCCGGCCGGATCGTCGAGCCGGGGGGTGACGCCCGGTTCCTGTCCCCGCTGTCCATCCGGCAACTGGCCACCGAGCCCAGCCTGGCCGCGCCCGGTCGGGAGGATTTGGCGGATCTGTTGTGGCGGATGGGCATCCGGACCGTCGGCCAGTTCGCCGCGCTGTCGCGCACAGATGTGGCGTCCCGATTCGGTGCGGATGCGGTGAGCGCGCACCGGTTCGCACGCGGTGAGCCGACCCGCGGACCCTCCGGCCGGGAACCGTCACCGGATCTCGATGCCGTGCGCAACTGCGATCCGCCGGTGGACCGGGTGGACGCGGCGGCATTCGCCGGCCGGTCACTGGCCGCCGAACTGCATCGCAGTCTCGAGGCCGCCGGGATCGGGTGCACCCGGCTGGCCATCCATGCTGTGACGGAAAATGGTGAGGAGCTGCAACGGGTTTGGCGATGTGCCGAACCGCTGACCGAGGATGCCACCGCGGATCGTGTGCGCTGGCAGCTGGACGGGTGGCTGAACCGTCGCCGGGAGGACCGGCCGACCGCGCCGGTGATCCTGCTGAGGCTGCATCCGGTGGAGGTGGTGTCGGCGGCCGCGCTGCAGCTGCCGCTGTGGGGGTCCTCCGGTGATGACGACAGGCTGCGTGCTCGGCGCGCCCTGGTGCGGGTCCAGGGTCTGCTCGGTCCGGATGCGGTTCGGGTGCCGGTGCTCAGCGGGGGCCGCGGGCCCGCCGAACGCATCACGTTCACCCCGTTGGGAGACGAGCCGGTGCCCCGGGCAGACCCGACACAGCCCTGGCCCGGTCGGCTACCCGATCCATCGCCCACCGTGCTGCTCGACGATCCGGTGGAACTGCTCGACGTCGAGGGCGCCCCGGTACGGGTGACCGCCAGGGGACTGCTCTCCGCAACTCCGGCGCGTCTGACCGAGGACGGCAGATCCGAGAGCCTGAGCTGGTGGGCCGGACCGTGGCTCGTCGATGAAAGGTGGTGGGAGTCAGGGGAGCCGGAGGAGTCGTCGGCTCAGGGGAAGGGGCGCACGGCTCGCGTGCAGGTGCTGCTCGAGAACCGGAACGACACTGTCGGCCGCGCGATGCTGCTGTGTTACCGGCAGAGGAGGTGGTATCTGGAGGGGGTGTACGAGTGAGGTGCCGTCAGGACAGACCGGCGGCGAAGGGCCCCACACGGGAGATGAACCGGTCGAAGAACGCGTCCGGGTCCACGCTGACGCCGACGAGGGCGTTGGGCTGTCGGCCCCAGTGTCCGCGCCAGTCGACCACGGTCATGGCGCGAGTGAGCCTGCCCGACAGCTCCACATCGATGGTGGTCTGGCGGCAGCGCACCAGGTCGGGGTCGAGAGCCACCGCCGCGGCGAGCGGATCATGAAGGTGCGCGAGATACCCCTCGCCCTGGTCGAAGTGGAACTCGAAGTAGAACCGCATGGCGTCCTCGAGCACGCGGATCAACGGGTTGGCGGCTGCCGACAGGGTGCCGCGGTCGTCGAGCACGCTCATCGGCGCGGTCGCGGAACCCGCTGCCGCCGCGAGCCGGCTCAGGATCGCCGGTGTCATCGCGGCGTGCTCGGTGAGGTTGAGCCCCAACACGATCGGCAGGTGGGTCGGCATCTCCAGACCCCACGCCGCACCCCAGACGTTGAACACCTCAGCGGCCGACTCGGGGTCGACGCTGATATTCCACTCGGCGACCGGTGTGGTGTTGCCGCGGTAGTCGAAGGCGCCTCCCATGATCACCAGCCGTCGCAGCAGCCTGGGCAGGCGTGGTTCTGCGCGCAGGGCCAGCGCCAGGTTGGTCAGCGGTCCGGTGACCAGGCCGATCAACTCGCCCGGATACTCGTGGGCGGCCCGCACCCAGGCTTGCGCGGCGTCGTAGTCGGTCAGCCGCCCGTCCCCTGCGGGAAGCCGGGCGTACCCGAGGCCCAACGGTCCGTGGGTGTCCTCGGCGGTGCGCAGCGGTGTCGCCAGCGGGCGGTCGGCACCCCTTGACACCGGGACCCCGCTGATACCGCAGAGATCGAGAAGGCCGAGATTGTTGGCGCAAACCACGTCGACGGGGACGTTGCCCGCCGTTGACGCGATCCCGATCAGGTCGGCGTCGTCGCTGGCGAACAGGTACGCCAGCGCCATCGCGTCGTCCACACCGGTGTCGACGTCGGCGAATACGGGCGCGCTCACGCCGCCAACGATAGGGCCGAAACGACTACCAGTGCACGCCGGGGATCAGGCGGACCGCCTGCTTGATCGGACGCGGTACCCGCAGGTGCGCGCCGCTGACGCGTGCCGGAGGCTTGGGCTGGCGCATGCGCGCGGGGTCGGACGCCCCGGTGTCGTGGCCGTCGGCGGCTGTGACGCCCCGGGCCGCCGCGGAGTCCGGGTACCCCAGGTACAGCTGATGCAGCAGCCGTCGGGACAGTTTCGGGGTGAGATAGGTGCCGAAGTCGGCCAGGGTGCCCAGCGGGGTGTCGATCCGCGTGGGTTTCTCGACGAGCCCGCGCACCACCATCGCCGCGGCGTGCTCGGCGGTGATGGGCGGGACGGGATTGAGCTGGCGCGAGGGCGCGATCATCGGCGTCCGCACCAGCGGCATGTGGATGCTGGTGAAGGTGATGTGATCCGAGAGCGTCTCGGTGCCAACCACGTCGGCGAACGCGTCGAGCGCGGCCTTGGTCGGCACATAGGCGCTGTACTTGGGGCTGCTGGCCTGGACTCCCGCGCTGGACACGTTGACCACGTGGCCGAATCGACGCTCCTGCCAATGCGGCAGCAGGGCGAGCACCATGCGCACCGAACCGAAGTAGTTGACCGCCATCACGCGTTCGTAGTCGTGCAGGCGGTCGGTGGAGGCGGTGACCGATCGGCGGATGGACCGGCCCGCGTTGTTGACCAGGTAGTCGACGTGTCCGAACCGGCCGAGGATGTCCTTGACGGTGTGCTCGACGGACGCGGAGTCGGTGACGTCACAGGTGAATGCGTATGCCTGGCCGCCGGTTTGGCGGATCTCGGCGACCAGGTCGTCGAGTGCCGACGCGTTGCGGGCCAGCGCGAAGACGGTGGCCCCGCGTTCGGCGATCGCGATCGCCGACGCGCGTCCGATACCGCTGGACGCGCCGGTGATGATGACGTGCTTGCCCACCAGCGGCCCGCGCGGATCATCGCGTCGCGCCCGGTCGGGGTCGAGGTGCTGCGCCCAGTACCGCCACAGCCTCGGCGCATACGTCGAGAACTGCGGGACCTCGATTCCGGTGCCGCGCAACGCCTCTGTGGTGTTCTCGGCGGTGAACGTCGGTGCCAGATCGACCACGTCGAGGATCTCGCCCGGGATGCCCAGCTGAGTGGCCACCATATTGCGCACGATCTTGACCCGGCCGCCGACCTTGAGGAAGGGGGTCGCCGTGGCGCTGGGGAGCGAGCCACGAAGCGGCGGCAGTCCGGCCTCTTTGGCGATCCCGCGGTAGATGCCGCGCAGACCCGTCGTCTTGGGTGCGGTGAGATGGAACGTCTGGCCGTCGCGGCCGGGGGTGTGCACGAGTTCGACCAACGCGTCCGCCACATAGTCGACCGGCACGATGTTGGTGCGGCCGGTGTCGGGCAGCACGATCGGGGTCAGTGACGGCAGCTTGGCCAGCTTGGCCAGGATGGGGAAGAAGTAGTACGGCCCGTCGATCTTGTCCATCTCGCCGGTGCGCGAGTCCCCGACCACGACGGCGGGACGGTAGACGCGGTAGCGCAGCCGCGGCGCAGACCGCACCAGCGACTCCGCCTCGAACTTGGTCTGGTGATACGGCGTCGGGAGATCCTGGGCGACGTCGAAGTCCTCCTCGGTGTACTCCCCGGGAAAGGTGCCCGCCACTGCTATCGACGAGACGTGGTGCAGTGTCGCGTCCAGCCGGACGGCCAGGTCGATTACCGCGCGGGTGCCGTCGACATTGGCGGCCCGCTGGGTGGCGTCGTCGGCGGTGATGTCATAGATCGCCGCGCAGTGCACCACGTGGTCGACGGCGCCCAGCTCGCCCAAAGCCTCATCGCTGAGCCCGAGGCCATCCGCAGTCAGGTCGCCGACCAGCGGTTTTGCCCGTTCGCCCCAGGACTGTGCCAGCCGCTCGAATCGCTCGAGAGACTCTCGTCGCACCAGCACCCACACCTGGGCGTCCTCGGAGCGGGACAGAATTCGGGACACGACACGGCGACCAATAAACCCGGTACCGCCGGTAACGACATAGCGCATGCCAGCCATGGTCACCCTCAATCAGGCAAAGGTCAACAGGCTGTGACCTGATCGGGGACGTGGTCGAAGATCGCCAGGGCGCGGCCGATAACGTCTGAGACAGCCACGTCCCCGTGCCCCCAAAGGGAGAGACCACATGCCGATCAACCCCAACGCCATCGGTGCCAAGAGCGCGCCCCAGCCATTCGAGTGGACCGACCGCGAGACCCTTCTCTACGCGCTCGGCGTCGGTGCGGGCGTCAACGATCTGGCGTTCACCACCGAGAACAGTCATGACATCGAGCAGCAGGTCCTGCCGACGTACGCCGTGATCGCGTGCCCGGCGTGGGGTGCAGTCGGCGAGGTCGGCACCTTCAACTTCGGCATGCTGCTGCACGGCAGCCAGCAGATCCGCCTGCACGCACCGCTGCCGCCGGCCGGCAAGCTCAACGTGCACTCCGAGGTCGTCGACATCCAGGACAAGGGCGAGGGCAAGAACGCCATCCTGGTGTTCAAGGGCGTCGGCACCGACCCGGAGACCGGAGAGGTCGTCGCCGAGACGGTGTCCACCGCCGTCATCCGCGGCGAGGGCGGTTTCGGTGGGCAGCAGGGCGAACGTCCCGTCGCTCCGGTGTTCCCCGACCGCGAACCCGACGCGACGGTCGCGCTGGCCACCACCGTCGATCAGCCGCTGATCTACCGGCTGTCCGGTGACCGCAACCCGCTGCACAGCGACCCGTGGTTCGCCCAGACACTGGCCGGGTTCCCCAAGCCGATCCTGCACGGGCTGTGCACCTACGGCGTCGCCGGCCGCGTGCTGGTCGCCGAACTCGGCGGCGGTGACGCGACGAGGATTCGCGCCGTCGGCGCGCGCTTCACCTCACCGGTGTTCCCGGGCGAGACGCTGACGACGTCGGTGTGGCGCACCGAGCCTGGCCACGCGGTGTTCCGCACCGAGGCCGCCGAGGCCGACGGATCCAACGCGCGCGTAGTGCTCGATGACGGCACCGCCGAGTACGTCGACTGAGGCTGGGAAGCTAGCTCAGCTCACGGCACGCGCAAGCGATGCCAGTGACTCCTCGATGAAGTCCGGGCCGAAGACCGGCGCCCCGATCTGGTCGCGGAAGTCCTGCGATGTGCCGGACCAGTCGTAGGTGAGCGTGACGTCGGTCCCGGAGCCGTTGGGCGCCAGGTCATAACGCCACCACCAGCCGCCGGGAGCGTGGTTTCCCGACTCGTCGAGCTGGCCGGGCAGCCAGCCGATGGTGCGGTCCTGATCGAACTCGGTGACCAGGTTGTGCATGACGTAGTGGCCACCGGCGGCGTCCAGGAACATGTTGACTGCGAAGAGCGTGCCGGTGCCGTTGATCGGTTCGGTGTCCACGGCGTCGCGGACCCAGTCGCCGGGTTCGGTGTCCTTGTGCCGGGTCGGGTCGGCCAACACCGCGAAGACCGCCGCCGGGCTCGCGGGGATGGTGCGGGTGACGACGTAGCGTTCGCGGGTCGGCGCGCTCATCGGGCGGCTCCGTTCGGGCCGTAGAGCCTGGCGACATCGGGGGAGTCGAGCCACTTCGAGTAGGTCGGTGACTTGGGCCAGCCCTCGGGTGAGTCCTGCCATTCCTCCTGGCGGCCCCACGGCAGGATGTCGACCAACGGGAAGGTGTAGCTGAGTTGCTCGGTGCCGCGACCGTTGGTGTGCCACGTGCGGTACACCGCTTCTTCACCCGACGGACCCGTCGCGCGTAGGAACACGTTCACCCCGAATCCCTCTCCGGGGGGCGCGTCGACGTCGGCGCCGAACGAACTCTCCGACGACGAGTACCAGTCCATCTTGTTGCCGACCTTGGCCTTGTAGGCCAGTGCCTCTTCGATGGGCCCGTTGGTGACGATGACGAAGCGGGCGTCGTAGTTGTCGAGGCCGCCCAGCCGGGCGAACTGCGAGGTGAATCCTGTGCAACCGCCGCACTGCCATTCCGCGCCGTCGGTCCACATGTGGTTGTAGACGATCAACTGGGAGCGGCCGTCAAAGACGTCGGCCAGCTTGATGGGGCCGTCCTCGCCGATGAGGGTGTAGTCGGGTAGTTCGACCATGGGCAGGCGACGGCGTTGCGCGGCGATGGCATCGAGTTCGCGGGTGGCGGCCTTCTCGCGTCGGCGTAGGTCCTCGAGTGCGGTGCGCCAGGTGTCGTTGTCGACCACCTGGGGGAGCGAGGTGGCGGTCTTCTCGGTCACTGTTCCTCCAGAGTCGTTGGGTCGTGCTGCTCTGATGTGTTGACCGGCGCCGCGCGCGGAAATCATCGCGGCGGGCTACTCGATCTTGGTGCCGTTCCAGTCCAGCAGTGTCCAGCCGTCGGTCGGGTTGCCGCGGACGACGACCTGACCGGTGTTCGGCAGGGGCTGGGTCTCCGCCAGCTCCAGCGGCGGATCGACGACGTTCATCATCGTCCAGACGGCGATGGACCCGCCGTGCGCGAACGCGACCGGCCGCTGATGGCCGCTGCGGTAGATCTCGTTCACGGCGTCGGTGAAGCGGGCGTTGAACTCGTTGCCGTCGATCGACCCGGGGATGCGGGCGTCACGGTCGCCCTTCATCCACTGGTTCAGAGTTTGGTAGAAGCCGGAGGCGCCGTCCTGTTCGGGCTGTCCCTCGAAGTCGCCCGCCTCGATCTCGCGCAGGCCCGGCAGCACGACGATCTGCTCGCGGAGATCGTCGGCAAACGGTTGTGCCGTCTGCTGGGTCCGGATCATGGTCGAGGCGTACACGCCGTCGTGCGGGCTGCGCAACAACGCGACGGCGGCCTCCTTGGCCTGTTGTTCACCGAGCGGTGTGAGAGACGGGCCGGGGACTGACGTGTCGGCGCGGCCGCTGGCGTTGCCCTGAGATTCGCCGTGGCGGACGAACGTGATGGTGATGTCGGGGTCGGCTGCAGCAGCGGGTGCTGCGGTGAGGCAGGCGGCGAGCATCAGGGTGGCGAGGGCGCCGAGTGTGCGGCGTGGAGTCGACATCACCTGAACCTATCGTCTCAACCTTTGTCTCAGGTCGACACGGTGCGTGTCGAACATCTGTTCGATAGACTGGAGGCGTGGGTTGGCACAACGGACCGCCGAGTTGGGCCGAGATGGAACGAGTCCTGGGTGGCAAGCCCCGCCGGGCGGGCATGCCACTCGAGGAGCCCGCGGGCGACGGCGGTGACAGCCCGGCCTGGTCGCGCAAGCGGGGTGCCTACGAGCCGGTGGACCGGCCCGCGGGCACGGGGTCGTCAGTCCCGTACGCCGAACTGCACGCCCACTCCGCGTACAGCTTCCTCGACGGTGCCAGCACACCCGAGGAACTCGTCGAGGAGGCCGCCAGGCTCGGCCTGCGGTCCATCGCGCTGACCGATCACGACGGGCTCTACGGGGTGGTGCGGTTCGCCGAGGCCGCCCGCGAACTCGACGTGTCCACGGTGTTCGGTGCGGAACTGTCGCTGAGCAACGTCGCACGCACCGAGGAGCCCGATCCGCCGGGACCGCACCTGCTGGTACTGGCGCGTGGGCCGGAGGGATACCGGCGGCTGTCACGCGAACTCGCCAGGGCGCACCTGGCTGGCGGGGAGAAGGGCAAGCCGCGCTACGACTACGACACGCTGGCTGAGGCCGCGGGTGGGCACTGGCACATCCTCACCGGATGCCGCAAGGGTCATGTCCGCCAAGCACTCTCGACCGGCGGGCCGGAGGCGGCCGAGGCCGCGCTCGCTGATCTGGTGGACCGGTTCGGCGCCGACCGGGTCAGCGTGGAGGTGACCCGGCACGGTCATCCGCATGACGACGAGCGCAACGCCGTGCTGGCCGGGCTCGCACCCCGCTTCGGGGTCGGCGTCGTCGCCACCACCGCCGCGCACTTCGCCGAACCCTCACGGGGCCGGCTGGCCATGGCGATGGGTGCCATCCGTGCGCGGAACTCGATGGACGAGGCGGCGGGGTGGTTGGCGCCGCTGGGCGGATCGCATCTGCGCTCGGGGGAGGAGATGGCGCGACTGTTCTCGCATTGTCCCGAGGTCGTCACCGCCGCAGCGGATCTCGGTGAGCAGTGCGCGTTCGGCCTGGCGCTCATCGCCCCGAGGCTGCCGCCCTTCGAGGTGCCCGACGGACATACCGAGGGAAGCTGGTTGCGGCACCTGACGATGACCGGCGCCCGCAACCGGTACGGTCCGCCCGAACGGGCCGCGCGCGCGTACGCGCAGATCGAGCATGAACTCAAGGTCATCAACCAGTTGAACTTCCCGGGTTACTTCCTGGTGGTGCACGACATCACCCGGTTCTGCCGCGACAATGCGATCCTGGCCCAGGGCCGAGGATCGGCAGCGAACTCGGCGGTCTGCTACGCGCTGGGCGTCACCAACGTCGACCCGGTCGCCAACGACCTGCTGTTCGAGCGATTCCTCTCGCCGGCGCGCGACGGGCCGCCCGATATCGATATCGACATCGAATCGGACTTGCGGGAGAAGGCGATTCAATACGTCTACGACCGGTACGGCCGCGACTACGCCGCACAGGTCGCCAACGTCATCACCTACCGGGGCCGTAGTGCGGTGCGCGATATGGCCCGCGCGCTCGGATTCTCCCAAGGCCAGCAGGACGCCTGGAGCAAGCACATCAGCCGGTGGAACGGCCTGCCCGACTCGCCGGATGTCGAGGAGATCCCGAAGTCGGTGATCGATCTGGCGTTGCAGATCAAGAACCTGCCCCGGCATATGGGCATCCACTCCGGCGGCATGGTGATCTGCGACCGGCCCATCGCCGACGTGTGCCCGGTGGAGTGGGCGCGCATGGAGAACCGCAGCGTGCTGCAGTGGGACAAGGATGACTGCGCGGCAATCGGTTTGGTGAAGTTCGACCTGCTGGGCCTTGGCATGCTCTCGGCTCTGCACTACGCCATCGACCTGACCGCCGAACACAAGGGCATCGAGGTCGACCTGTCGAGGCTGGATCTCTCCGAGGCGGGCGTGTACGAGATGCTGCAGCGCGCCGACTCGATCGGGGTGTTCCAGGTGGAGTCCCGCGCGCAGATGGCCACGCTGCCCCGGTTGAAACCGCGGGTGTTCTACGACCTGGTGGTCGAGGTGGCGCTGATCCGGCCCGGGCCCATTCAGGGCGGGTCGGTGCACCCCTACATCCGGCGCCGCAATGGGGAGGAGGCGGTCACCTACGACCACCCGTCGATGGAGCCCGCGCTGCGCAAGACGTTGGGAATACCGCTGTTCCAGGAGCAGCTCATGCAACTTGCCGTCGACTGCGCGGGCTTCTCCGCGGCCGAGGCCGACCAGTTGCGCAGGGCAATGGGGTCCAAGCGCTCCACCGACAAGATGCGCAGGCTGCGCGACCGCTTCTATGACGGCATGCAGACCAGACACGGCATCACCGGCGCGGTGGCCGACCGCATCTACGAGAAGCTGGAGGCCTTCGCCAACTTTGGCTTCCCCGAGAGTCATTCGTTGAGCTTCGCCTCGCTGGTGTTCTATTCGTCGTGGTTCAAACTGCATCATCCGGCGGTGTTCTGCGCGGCATTGCTGCGGGCGCAGCCGATGGGCTTCTACTCGCCGCAGTCGTTGGTTGCCGATGCGCGGCGCCACGGTGTCGTCGTGCACGGACCGGACGCGAACGCCAGCCTTGCGCACGCCACGTTGGAGAACTGCGGTCTCGACGTCCGGTTGGGACTCGGCTCGGTCCGAAACATCGGCACCGACCTGGCCGAGCGCATCGTCGACGAGCGAAACACCAACGGGCCGTTCATATCCCTGGTCGACCTCGCTGGCCGGGTGCAGCTGTCGGTACCGCAGACCGAGGCGCTCGCCACCGCGGGGGCGCTGAACTGCTTCGGAGTGTCCCGGCGCGAGGGGCTGTGGGCCGCGGGGGCCGCCGCCACCCAGCGACCCGACCGATTGCCCGGCGTCGGGTCGTCATCGCACGTCCCGTCGCTGCCGGGGATGACGGCGCTGGAACTCGTCGCCGCCGATGTGTGGGCCACCGGTGTCTCGCCGGACAGCCATCCCGTGCAGTTCCTGCGGGAGCGTCTCGAGCAGCTGGGCGTGGTGCCGGCCAATCGGCTGTTGTCGGTGCCCGACGGCACCCGGGTCCTGGTCGCGGGCGCGGTGACGCATCGGCAGCGCCCGGCGACGGCGCAGGGGGTGACGTTCATGAACCTGGAGGACGAGACCGGAATGGTCAACGTGCTGTGCTCGCGCGGCGTGTGGGGACGGCATCGCAAGCTGGCGCAGACCGCGTCGGCCCTGGTGGTGCGCGGGATCGTGCAGAACGCGACCGGGGCCGTCACCGTGGTCGCTGACCAGATGCGCCCCATGGACATGCGCGTGGCCTCGAAGTCGCGCGACTTCCAGTAGCCGCGCAGACGCGCCTGCGAGCTGTCCCCTGATCGGTGGACATGGGATTCACCCGGTGCATCCACCGGTCGCCCGACAGACCCCGAGTCGAGATCGCGACATAGTTGTCTCATCGCCGGAACACACCGGCAAGCAGACCAAGAAGTCAACTCGCACAGAAGGATTCACGACATGACCACCACCATCGCCCGCATCTTCGTCCTCCCGATCGTGGCCGCCGGCATCTTCGCCGGTGCGGTCCTCGGAATGTCCGGTATGGCCCACGCTCAGAGCCTCGGCGGCCAGGAGCCCAGTGGCCCCGGCAACATGTTCAGCCCGCAGACCTACGCCGACCCGGCGCCGACGGTCATGCCGGGCTGGTACCACAACCACGGCCCCGCCTACATCACGTACCTCACCGGCGGGGACGAGGCCTAAACCATCACACCCACTAGCCCCCTCCCGAAATGGGAGGGGGCTCACTGGCGTCGCGGCGAGGCGTCATTAACACCTTGTTAATGACTGTCTTGGGCGCGAATGTAGTCTCCGGTGATGACGCCTTCGAACCCCCTGAACCTCACTGTCGATGAACTCCTGACCACCACCCGCTCGGTCCGCAAGCGTCTGGACTTCGACAGGCCGGTGCCGCGCGAAGTGATCATGGAATGCCTTGAGCTGGCATTGCAGGCGCCGACGGGATCCAACGCGCAGGGCTGGCAGTTCGTCTTCGTCGAGGATGCCGAGAAGAAGAAGGCGCTCGCAGACATCTACCGCACCTTTGGCACGCCGTACCTGGATTTTCCGCCGCCCGAGCGTGGCGACATTCGTGACGAGCAGATCGGTGCGGTGACGAACTCCGCGAAGTACCTCAACGAGAACTTCGAAAAGGCACCCGTGCTGATGATTCCCTGCCTCGAGGGTCGGCCGGAGGGTGCGTCGGCGGGCATGTCGGCGTCGTTCTGGGGGTCGCTGCTGCCGGCGACGTGGAGCTTCATGCTGGCATTGCGGTCGCGTGGCCTCGGCTCGGCGTGGACGACGCTGCACATGATGGACGACGGTGAGAAGAAGGCCGCCGAGATCCTCGGGATCCCGTTCGACCGGTACACCCAGGGTGGGCTGTTCCCGATCGCCTACACCAAGGGCACCGACTTCAAGCCCGCCAAGCGGTTGCCCGCCGAGCAGCTCGCCCACTGGAACACCTGGTAGATCGCCTCAGATGGCCTAGTCGCCTCAGATGGCCCCGGTGAAACCCTGCTGGCGCCAGGCCTCGTACACCACCACCGCCGCGGCATTGGACAGGTTCAACGACCGCCGACCCGCGAGCATGGGGATGCGCACCCGGGTGGTGATGTGGGGATCGGCCAGCGTGTCAGCGTCAAGGCCCGTCGGCTCGGGACCGAACATCAGCACGTCACCGGGGACGTAGTCCACGTCGGCGAACGAACTGTCGGCGTGGGCGGTGAACGCGAACACCCGTGCGGGCATGACGGCCGTCCAGGCGGCGTCCAAATCTGGATGCACGGTCACCGAGGCCAGGTCGTGGTAGTCCAGTCCGGCGCGGCGCAACTTCGGTTCGGAGAGGTCGAATCCCAGCGGTTCGACGAGATGCAATTCGCAGCCGGTCGCGGCGACCATCCGGATCGCGTTGCCCGTGTTGGGCGCGATGCGGGGCGAATAGAACATCACCTTGAACACGGCGATAATGGTCGCATGGTCGCGCAGAGTCACTGGATGCAGAAGGTCACGGCCGATCCCGGACACTCGCACTGGTATGTCGAGCGGTTCCGCGCCAAGGCGCGCGCCGGTGAGGACCTAGTGGGCGAGGCTCGCCTCGTGGACGCGATGGCTCCGCGCGGTGCCCGCATCCTCGACGCCGGCTGCGGTCCCGGCCGACTGGGTGGCTATCTGGCCGCGGCCGGTCACCACGTCGTCGGTGTCGACGTCGACCCGACACTCATCGAGGCCGCCGAGCAGGACCATCCCGGCCCGCGCTGGCTCGTCGGGGACCTCGCCGAACTCGACCTGCCCGCGCGCGGTATCACCGAGCCCTTCGACGTGATCCTGTCCGCAGGCAATGTCATGACATTCCTTGCGCCGAGCACCCGAGTTCAGGTGCTGGCGCGGTTGCGTGCCCACCTCTCCGACGATGGCCGGGCGGTGATCGGCTTCGGCGCCGGTCGCGACTACGAGTTCGTCGATTTTCTCGACGACGCCGCGACTGCCGGACTCGCGCCCGAACTGCTGCTGTCCGCCTGGGATGTGCGACCGTTCACCGAGAGCTCCGACTTCCTCGTCGCGCTCCTTCGGCCGGCGTAGTCGATATCGGCATTTGCTCGCATAGCACACGATCTGGCAACGCCGCGGTAACGACTCTGTCCGTTCAGTAAGAATTGTGGAATCGGGTGCACTTCGCTGGCATACTCGACCAATTGTCGGGCGATGACGCCTGCCCGTGTCAGGGCAATGAGCTGCAGGAAGTCTTATGAACGACGCGCGATCACCGAAATTCGGACAAGCGGCCGGTAGTGCGGCCGGGCTGTAATGACGTCCTTCGAGCAGCAACCACACGGCGCCGTCGCAGCGGAATTCGATCTCCATGCGGCGCAGGCACCGAAGCGGCCGCCTCGGTGGTCGATGAGCAATTGGCCGGTCCGCTGGAAAGTCGTCGCAATCGTCTTGGTGCCGCTGCTCCTTGCGGGCATATTCGGTGGGCTGCGCGTCTACTCGGGATGGAATGAGGCGGGCGATCTGCGACTGGCCGCAGACCGCGCCGAAATGGCGCCGGCGATCGCCAACTACATGGCCGCGCTCGAGGGCGCGCTGCTGGCCAACTCCACCGGTGGTGACTCTCAGGCGGCGCTGACCGCATTCGACTCCAACAAGCGGGATCTTGCCCGGGCACTCGAGACGACCGACGTCGTGCCCGACGTCGGCACGGGTGTCACGAACTTGCTCGACGGCGGCCAGGCGCTTCTGGACCGGGTCATCGCCAACAGCATCCCGCTGCGCGAGAAGGTCACTACCTACGCGCCGATCCTGCTCACCGCCGAGGACGCGGTCATCGGATCTGTTCGCGTCGAGGACGAGAGAATCCGCGCCGAGGGACTCGGTCTGTCCCGCGCGATGGGTGCGCGCGGACAGATGATGATGCAGCAGCTGCTGGTGAACCTCGGCGCCGAGCTGCCCGAGCCCGAGCTCCGCACGTCGATGATCACCCTGGCCGGCACCGAGCCCTCGACATTGTTCGGGATGGCCCAGGTGCTCGGCGTCGGGTCGGCCGACGCGCAGAAGCTGCAGGCCGAGATGGTCAAGCGGATGGCCATGATGTCGGATCCGGCCGTGCCCCTGGTCAACAACCCTGAGATCACCGCCTCGCTGCAGGCGACCGATGACATCGCCACGCAGGTGATCGACTCGACCACCACGGCCGTGACGACGGGCGTCGAGGATCAGGCGTCGGCCAAGCGGCAGGAGGCCATTCGGGACTCCGTGATCGTCGGCGTCGCTGTGCTCCTGGCGCTCCTGCTCGTGACGCTGGTCGCGCGGACGCTGATCCGTCCGCTGCGCACGCTGCGCGACGGCGCGCTCAAGGTGGCCCACGAAGACCTCTCCCGTGAACTTGAACGCGTCCTCGCCGGTGGTGAGCCGGGTCCGGTGAAGCCGCTGCCGGTGCACACCACCGAGGAGATCGGACAGGTCGCGCATGCCGTCGACGAACTGCACGAGCAGGCCGTGCTGCTGGCCGGTGAGCAGGCCCGGCTGCAGGTTCAGGTCGGCGACATGTTCGAGACGCTGTCCCGCCGCAATCGCTCGCTCGTCGATCAGCAACTGTCGCTGATCGACAACCTGGAACGCAACGAAGAGGACCCCGAACGACTCCAAAGTCTGTTCCACCTAGACCATCTCGCGGCTCGCATGCGCCGCAACGGCGCGAACCTCCTGGTGCTGGCCGGGTCGCGGGTGGCTCGCGAGCAGGCTGACCACGTGCCGGTCTCGGCGTTGATCAACGCCGCGGCCTCCGAGGTGGAGGACTACACCCGCGTGGTCACCGCGTCGGTCCCCGACAGCGAGGTGCTCGGCGTGGTGGCCGGTGACCTGGTGCATCTGTTGGCGGAACTTCTCGACAACGCGCTGCGGTACTCACCGCCCATCTCGCAGGTGCGGGTGTCGGCGGTGCACACCGGCAATGGCGGCCTCGTCATCGAGATCAGCGATGTCGGCCTGGGTATGACGGATTCCGATCTGCGCGTGGCGAATACGCGACTGCAGTCCGGTGGCGAGGTCAATCCGTACACCGCGCGCCACATGGGGCTCTTCGTGGTGGGCCGGCTCGCCGCTCAGCACGGGCTGGTCGTACGGCTGCGCAGCACCGTCGCGGGTGACCTGAACTCGGGCACCACCGCCGGTGTTTATGTACCGGCCGAACTGCTGCTGCGCGGTGGCACCGGGTTGACTCTCGATACGCCCGCGTTCGGTGTGCCGGCGCAACCCGAGGAGAGCTACCCGTCAGCCCAGTTCGCGCCGGACGAGCCCGAATTCGAGTCGGCGCCCGTTGCTCCCGTGGCGCAAGCCGCGCCCGAGTACCGCAACGGGCACGTCGACCCGGGCGTCTCCTTCCTGCCGCAACGCGATCCGGGCGCCAGCGGGATCGCCCACATCCCGGCCGGTCCACCGGAGTTCACCGAACTCGCACCGGAGCCGACGCCCGAGCCGGCGTCGAGCCAGTGGTCGGACGACCAGTGGCCGGAAGACTCGATGCCCGCGCAGTCGCTCCCGCAACGTCAGGTTCCGACCGACACGTCGGCGTTCTTCGCCTCGCGCGCACAGGCCGCCGAACCGCAGCCGCAAGCGCCGCAGCCGCAAGCGCCGCGGCAGGAGCCGGAGCAGCCGCAGGAGCCGGTGCGGGCCGAGCAGGCCCCGGCACCGGCGAGCGGTGACGGCAGCATCTTCGACAAGATGCTCTCGGAGTGGCTCATCGACGATCCCAACGAACTGGCCAACAGCACCGACCTCGACTGGCAGACGGTGTGGGACCGGGGCTGGTCTGCGGCGGAGGCGGCCGAGCAGGCGCCGGTGGCCGAACACACCGAGCACGGTCTGCCGATCCGCGAGCCCGGTGCTCGCCTGGTGCCCGGCGCCGCCGAGGACGATGACGGTCGCAACGGTCGACATCGCAACGGCACCAACGGCGTCCAGGACACCAGCAGCAATGACACCAGCCGCAATGACGAAGAAGGGCTTCCGGTGCGTGACCCCGAGGCGGTGCGCGCCAGCATCAGCAACCACTTCGGCGGAGTGCACGCTGGCCGGCAGGCCCGCGAGAGTAGGGAGGCAGACAGCGAATGACCCGTTCCGCCCAGCGTGAATCACTGGACTGGCTGGTCGCCAAGTTCGCCAACGAGGTCTCCGGGGTATCGCACGCGATCCTGGTGTCGGCCGACGGGCTGTTGATGGCGGCCAGTGCCCACATGCCCATCGAGCGCGCCGACCAACTCGCCGCCGTCGCCTCCGGGTTGGCCAGCCTGTCCGCCGGTGCCGCGCAACTCTTCGACGGCGGCTACGTGCTGCAGTCCGTCGTCGAGATGGAGAACGGGTATCTGCTGCTGATGCGCGTTGGTGATGGTTCGCACCTGGCCACGCTGGCCACCAGAACCTGCGATATCGGCCAGATCGGTTATGAGATGGCGATCCTGGTTGAGCGCGTCGGCACCGTCGTCCAGTCAGCCCGTCGCACTGCGCAGCGTTAGTGAGACGTCATGGACAGGTGGCGCGACGGATGGGAGTCCAGGGAACCGCTGGGTGAGCCCAGCCTGGTGCGGCCGTACACCCTGACGTCGGGCCGCACGAATTCCCGGATCGAACTGCCGCTCGAGGCACCGGTCGGGACGCTCGAGCCCGGCCCTGCTCCGCGCTGGCCGGGTAACGACATTCGGGCCCGGATTCTCCAGTTGGGTGTGAGCAGCCCGTCGGTCGCAGAGATCGCCGCGTTGTTGTCCTTGCCACTCGGCGTCGCGCGCGTGCTGATCGGCGATTTGGTGACGCAAGGGTATCTTCGGGTGCATGCCACCCTTTCGGAGTCGGCGACCACGGATGAACGACGAGAGCTGATAGGAAGGACCTTGCGTGGCCTACGGGCACTTTGATGGTCCCCGAGACACCGCAACCCAGCGGCGGCGGGAGACCGCCTCGACGAAGATCGTGATCTCCGGCGGGTTCGGTGCTGGCAAGACGACATTCGTCGGCGCGGTTTCGGAGATCATGCCGCTGCGGACCGAGGCCATCGTGACGAACGCCTCACAGGGGTTGGACGGTCTCGAGGCGACACCGGACAAGACCACCACCACCGTCGCCATGGATTTCGGGCGCATCACCCTGGCTGACGACCTGGTGCTCTACCTGTTCGGCACGCCCGGGCAGCGGCGGTTCTGGTTCATGTGGGACGACCTCATCCGCGGTGCCATCGGCGCGATCATCCTGGTCGACGTGCGACGCCTACAGGACAGTTTCGCCGCCGTCGACTTCTTCGAGGCCCGCAAGCTGCCGTTCGTCATCGGTGTCAACGAATTCGACGGTGCACCAAGGTATCCAGCGCAGGAAGTGCGCAAGGCGCTCGCGCTGCCCGACCACATCCCGGTAGTCCTCGTTGATGCGCGTGACCGCCACTCTGCGCGGGCGTCGCTCATCGCGGTCACCGAGTACGCGTTGACCAACCTCAGCAACGCGTCATAAATGGCCGATTCAGAACAGGTATGGGTGGACCAAGAGTTCACCGGCCACGACTTTCGCGATGAGGACCTCAGCCGACTGCGCACCGAGCGGGTGGTGTTCACCGACTGCAACTTCTCCGGTGTCGACCTGACCGAGTCGGAGCATTACGGCTCGGCGTTCCGCAACTGTGACTTCCGGCGGGCATCCCTGCAGCACAGCACGTTTGCGCAGTGCAGTCTGCTCGGATCGGTGTTCTCCGAGAGTCGGATGCGGCCGGCGACGTTCACCGAGGTGGATCTCACGCTGACCGTGCTCGCCGCGTGTGACCTGCAGAAGGTGGACCTGTCGGACTGTCGCCTCCGGGAGGCCAGCCTGGTCGGCGCGGACCTGCGCAAGGCGGTGCTGCGGCGCGCGGACCTGATGGGGGCCCGCACGCAGGACGCCAAGCTCGAGGGGGCCGATCTACGTGGCGCGCGTGTCGACGCCACGTTCTGGACCACCGCGAAGCTCCGCGGGGCCAAGGTCGACATCGATCAGGCGATGGCCTACGCCGTGGCGCATGGCCTGGTCCTCGGCGGCGACTGACCCTCGCGGGCAGCCGGGACGTCGGGTAGCTGGGACGTTGAGATAGCGCTCACGGTGCCAATGTTCGAGTGGGTATGGCGCTCAGTGCTATCTCAACGAAACGAATGGGCTCTAGCCTGCCTTGAGGCGGATCTTGAACCGCACGAAGCTCAGGTAGAACACCGATAGCGCGGCCAGCATGGCCATGTCGAGGAGCCACGCCCCGGAGGTGTGCTTCCAGTGCGCGTCGTCGGGCATGATCGGCGGCTTCACCATGTCTGTGACGCCCACCGTTGACGCCGTCGCGGCGAAACCCCAGCGGGCAGGGGTGACCCACGACATCTGGTCGAGCGGGGCCCGGCCCGTGACCGGGATCAGGCCGCCGGAGAACACCAGCTGGCTCATGACCGCCACGACGAGCAGCGGCATGATCTGCTCGCTGGTCTTCGCCAATGCCGACAGCGCGAGGCCGACCGTCGCCGCGCACACGGTGGTGGCGGCCATTCCCAGGAACAGCTCGATGGCGGCAGCCGTTTCGCTACTGCCCAGCATCACCGCGCCATTCTTGGGCATGCCGACGCCGATCAGCGTGATCGCCGTAACGATGCCGGACTGCACGATCGCGAACACCGAGTAGATGCAGACCTTCGCCAGCAGATAGGCGGTGGTGGACAAGCCAACCGCCTGCTCGCGCAGGAAGATCGCGCGTTCGCCGATCAGGTCACGGACCGTCAGCGCGGTGCCCATGAAGATGGCGCCGACGTTGAGCAGCACCAGCACCTGGCCCGGCTGGTTGGGTGCGTCGCCGAGCGGATCGGGTTGACCGAAGCCGGTGGAGCCGGGCACGGAGAGCGACAGCACACCCATGATGAACGGCAGGACGGCCAAGAAGATGAAGTAGCCGCGGTCGGAGACGATCAGCCGGATCTGTCGTCGCGCGATGGTCGAGAACTGCCGCATCACGCTGGTGGCGGCGGGACTGCCCAGATCCGCGGGTTCACCGGCCTGCGGCGCGGGCCCCGCCGGACCGTTGCGTTCGAGGAACTTGCGGCTGGCACCGTCGGGATCGCTCGCGACGGCGCTGAAGATGTCAGCCCAGTTGGTGGTGCCGAGCTGCGGACCGATCTGGCTGGGCGGCCCCGCGAACGCGGTCTTGCCGCCGGGCGCCAGCAGCAGCACCTGGTCGCACACGTCGAGGTAGGTCAGCGAGTGCGTGACGACCAGCACCACGCGGCCCGCGTCGGCGAGCTGGCGCAGCATCGTCATCACCTGGCGGTCCAGTGCGGGGTCCAGGCCGGAGGTGGGCTCGTCGAGGATCAGCAGCGACGGGCCGGTCAGCAGTTCGAGCGCAACCGATGCGCGCTTGCGCTGCCCGCCGGACAGCTTGTCGACGCGGGTCTCCAGATGTTTGGTCATCTCGAGTTCCTCGAGCACCTGCATGACGACCTGCTCGCGGTCGGCCGTAGTGGTGTCCGGTGGCAGCCGCAGTTCCGCGGCGTACATCAGCGCTTGCTTGACGGTCAGCTGACCGTGCACGACATCGTCCTGGGGAACCATCCCGATTCGGGAGCGCAACGAGGCGTAGTCGGCGTGGACGTCATGACCCTCGAAGGTCACCGTGCCGCTGGTCGGATGGGTGTATCCGGCGACCAGTCGGGCAAAGGTGGACTTGCCCGCGCCGGACGGTCCGATCACCGCGGTGAGGGTGCCCGGTCGCGCGGTCAGCGAGATGTTGTCGAGCAGCGTCTTATTGCCCTCGATGGTCCACGTGACGCCGTTGACGTCGAGACCGCCAGTGCGAGTGGCGGCTTCGGTCTCGGTGCGCCGGGCCAGCGTTCCGCCCGTGAACACCAGGTCGACGTTGCCGATGGTGACCACGTCGCCATCGCGCAGCAGTGCCGCGTCGACACGGGTGCCGTTGACGAATGTGCCGTTGATGCTGCGGTTGTCGCGGATCTCGGTGCCACTGGGGGTGAGCACCAGGGTGGCGTGGTGGCGCCCGGCCAGCACGTCGGGGATGACGATGTCGTTATCGGTCGCGCGACCGATCTTGACCGACCCCGCAGGAGCCTCCGGCGCCCGTCCGGGGCGCAGGATCTTCATCATGCTGGTGGCGAGGTTGCCCTCACTCTGGCGCGGTGCGGCCGTCGGGCCCAGCTGGGTGACGGGTTCGGCCGACGGCGCCGAGATCGGCTGCGACATGTGCGGCGGCGGGTACGCCTGGTGCGGCGCACTCGGGTAGGCATGGGGCGCACTGGGGTACGACGACTGCGGACCGCTCGGATAGGCGGGCTGTCCGCCGCTGGGCGGCATCGGCGTGGGGCCCGACTGGTAACGCGGCTGCTGACCCGACGGGTACATCGGCTGTGCGCGGGGTCCCGGGGGTGGCGGCATCGGGGGACGGTTGGCCAGCGGCGCGTGGGGCGGCTGGGTGGGCCATGCCGCGCTGGGCCGGCCGGCGACCGGCACCGCCTCGGTCGGCGGTGGCGACCCGGCGGCGCCCTGGTGATGTCCGACCTCGAAGGTCAGTCGGGGCCCGTCGGGGTTGCCGATGTTGACGCCGAGCCCGTCGGCGATGTCGACGACGGGAGCGCGCTGGCCGTTGACGTACATCCCGTTGAGGGAGCCGTTGTCGATGGCCAGCCATCGGCCCTGGTCGAATCTCAGGATCAAGTGGGCACGCGAGGTCAGCGGGTGGGCAATCCGGACGTCGGCGCGGAGATCGCGGCCAACGACAACGTCGTTTCCTGGCGCGAAGGTGCGGGACGAACCGTCATACCGAACGGTCAGCGCGGGCGGTGAGGGTCGCGTCATCGAAGGCAACTCTATCGGTACCGCGCACGGGCGTTGATTTCAGCGGGTTAACGATTTGGTATTCGCGCCCGTGATTGACGCCCTTGGCGAGGCCGCGCCGGTGCCCAAGACCGCGGGCGCTAGCCGGGGGACCCGGTCAACACGCAGTGGGTGTGGCTGTAGATGGTGACCACGCAGTCATTGGTGTGCGTGCAGACCGATGTCACGGTGTGCGCGTCGCCGTCGGCCTTGATGCGGTTCACCAGATCGGGTTCAGCCAGTAGTGCTCGTCCCATCGCGACGAACTCGAATCCCTCGGCCATCGCCAGATCCATCGTCTCCCGGTTGGTGATGCCGCCGAGAAGGATCAGCGGCATCGTCAGCTCGGCCCGGAACAGGCGGGCATCGTCGAGCAGATACGCGTCGTGGTACGGATACTCGCGGACGACCTTGGCGAGTGCGGGGACGTCCTTGCCGGGCGCGCCGCCCCGGAACGTGTACATCGGGTTCACCAACGAGCTGCCCGCCGTGAGTTCGATCGCGTCCAGACAGCCGTCGTCCTGCAGCCACTTCGCCGTCTGCAGTGACTCCTCGACGGTGATCCCACCGTCCACCCCGTCAGCCATGTTGAGCTTGGCGGTCACGGCGATCTTGCCCGCTCCGGCGTCGTCGACGGCGCGGCGCACCGCCTCGACCACGCTGCGTGCCACCTTCGCGCGGTTCTGCAGCGAGCCACCGAACTCGTCGTCGCGCTTGTTGATCAGCGGGCTCAGGAAGGAGCTGACGAAGTAGCCGTGCCCGAGGTGGATCTCGACGGCGTCGAACCCCGCATCGATCGCGAAGCGAGCAGCATTGGCATGCGCTGCGACGACGTCTGCGATGTCGTCGCGGGTGGCACCCCTGGCGCGCCTGCTCGTCATCGGGGCAAGAGCCTCGGTCTGGTTGGAGTGAGCATCGGCGACGGGGCCGGCGTGCGCGATCTGCGCGCTGACGGCTGCGCCCTCCGCATGGATGGCGTCGGTCAGGGTGCGGAGTCCGGGGATGGCCTCCGGGCGCCACCAGATCACCGGGCCCTGCGTGCGACCGCCGGGGGTCACCGCAAGGTAGGCGACCGTGGTCATGCCAACCCCGCCCGCCGCGGGCAGGCGGTGGAACTTGATCAGATCGTCGGTGACCAGCGAGTTCGGGCTGGCCGCCTCGAAGGTGGCCGACTTGATGACGCGATTGCGCAGCTTCACCGGCCCCAGCTGAGCAGGGCTGAAGATATCGGTGAACACATTGGGCTGGGTGTTCATCATCGCAGCCTGCCACAATGGCTGGCGTGGGAGCGATCACTCTGGACGGCAAGGCCACACGCGACGAGATCTTCGAGGATCTGAAGAAGAGAGTGGCGGGTCTGACCGCCGCGGGCCGAACGCCCGGACTCGGCACGGTCCTCGTCGGCGACGATCCGGGGTCGCAGGCTTACGTGCGGGGCAAGCACGCGGACTGCGCGAAGGTCGGCATCACCTCGATCCGGCGCGACCTGCCCGCCGACATCAGCCAGGCGGCGCTCAACGAGACCATCGACGAACTCAACGCCAACCCGGACTGCACCGGCTACATCGTGCAGCTCCCGCTGCCCAAGCACCTCGATGAGAACGCGGCGCTCGAGCGCATCGACCCGGGCAAGGACGCCGACGGTCTGCACCCCACCAACCTCGGCCGCCTGGTCCTCAACGAGCCCGCTCCGCTGCCGTGCACGCCGCGCGGCATCGTGCACCTGCTGCGACGGTTCGACGTGGAGATCGCCGGAGCGCACGTCGTGGTGATCGGTCGTGGTGTCACGGTGGGCCGGCCGATGGGCCTGCTGCTGACCCGCCGGTCGGAGAACGCCACGGTCACGTTGTGTCACACCGGGACCCGTCATCTGCCGGACCTCACACGCCAGGCCGACATCATCATCGCCGCGGTCGGAGTGGGGCACATGCTCACCGCCGACATGGTGAAGCCGGGTGCGGCGATCGTGGACGTGGGCGTGAGCCGCGACGAGGCTGGCAAGCTCGTCGGCGACGTTCATCCCGACGTCTGGAGCGTCGCCGGGCACGTCTCGCCGAACCCGGGCGGCGTCGGACCATTGACGCGGGCTTTCCTGCTGACCAACGTCGTCGAGCTGGACGAAGCCAAAAGTAAGTGACACCAAGGGAGTTCGCCCGCAAGGTGTTCGCCGGTCAGTGGCCGATCCTGACCGTCGGGCTGTTCTTCCTTGCGGCGTTCGGGCTGGTTGCCGCGGGCTACTGGCGACGCGGCGCGCTGGTGTTGGCGATCGGGGTGGGTGTCGCGGCCGCGATGCGCCTGACCATGACCGATAGCCGCGCCGGTCTGCTCGTGGTGCGATCGCGGACCATCGACGTCGCCACCACCGCCACAGTGAGCGCGGCAATGTTCTTCATCGCGTGGACCATTGACCCGCTCGGCACCAGCTAGTCCCTCGTCACGATCCGATACAACTCCGCCCACTGCTCGGCGGTCACATCCCGCGGCAGCGTCGATGGCCCTATCCGATTGTGTCGCAACCAGCCTCGCACGGTGGCCCCGCGGTAGTGGCGTCCCAGGATGTCGGGCAGGCCGCGGCCACGGCCGGTGAACACCGCGTGCACCATCGCCTGATAGGCCCGTCGGTCGGGGTGCGGGACCAGCGGATCGGATCTCCGGGTGATCGTCATGAGACCGCCGTCCACATTGGGCTGTGGCCGGAAGGCTGATGCCGAAACCCTTCGGATCAAGGCGAATTCGAACCATGGCCACCACTGTGCGGTCATCATGGTCGCTCCGCCCACCGCGGCGCGACGCCGGGCCACCTCCCACTGCACCAACAGGACGGCGTCGGTCCAGCCCGGTCCGTGCAGGATCCGCCGCAACATCGCCGTGGTCAGATGGAACGGCAGGTTGCCGACCAGGACGTGGGGCGTCCTGGGTAACCGGTAGCGCAGGAAGTCGGAGTCGACGACGCGAGTAGACGCCGTGGTGCGGTCGGCGAGGCGCGCGGCCCGGCGGCCGTCGACCTCGATAGCGGTCAGCGGCCGGCCGAGTCTCTCCAGTGGCAGGGTGAGGGCGCCGCTTCCAGCGCCGACTTCGATGATCGGCCCGTCGGTGGATGCAACGAGGTCGACCATGGCGCTGATGACGGCACGGTCATGAATGAAGTTCTGGCCGAGTTCATGTCGGCCGTGATTTGAGCAGGACAAAGTGACTCCGCGATCGCAGGGATGAAGCCGCTGCGGCGGACGTGCTTTGAGTTGGAGCCGATCCGCCGCTAGTTGGTGCGCAAGCGGATGTAGGTCACAGACATGGCGGCGACGGTACCGGGGTGTGCATCGCGGGTGCAAAGGAATTTCACAGGAAATTGCCCGGAAGGCAATATTGCACAGTGGGCAATATTGTGTCTACTGTGGTGGGCATGACTGGATTGCGAGAGCGCAAGAAGGCGGACACCCGTCGGGCGCTGAGCGACGCCGCCTTGGAGCTGGTCTTCGAGCGCGGCCTGGACGCCGTCACGCGGGAGGACATCGCCACCCTGGCAGGTGTCTCGCTGCGCACGTTCAACAACTACTTCACCGGGAAGTACGAGGCGCTGGCCTACCGCCAGGTCGAGCGAATGCGGCGCAGCATTGACCTCCTGAGTGCCCGACCCGCCGGCGAGCCGTTGTGGACCTCGATCGTAGAATCCGTGGTCGAACCGTTGGAGGACGACTTCGCGGACGTGTACGGCGCGGAGATGGCGCTGCCGACGCGGCAGCAGCTCGCCGAGGTCCGAAAACTCCTCATGGTTCCGGAGATTCGCAACGCGACGTTCCGCGGACTGTTCGACGAGTGGGTCACAGTGCTCGCCGAGCGGACCGGCACTGATCCCGAGCGCGATATGTACCCGCGGCTCGTGGCCGCCGTGGTGCGGGCGGTCGGTGATGCCGCGATGGACCAGTACGTGACGGCCGATCCGCCGGTGGCATTCACGTCGTTGCTGCGAAGCGGTTTCGCGGCCGTCGCCGCGGGACTGCCCG
This sequence comes from Mycobacterium sp. IDUB_39, assembly GCF_055419205.1. NCBI lineage: Bacteria > Bacillati > Actinomycetota > Actinomycetes > Mycobacteriales > Mycobacteriaceae > Mycobacterium > Mycobacterium sp. IDUB_39. The sequence goes on along the minus strand of NZ_JBVAXF010000001.1, from coordinate 61,448 downwards.
AACCGGAGAGGAACCGATGAACGAGAGCAGCGCAGACGTCGTCATCTCCGGCGCCGGACCCAACGGCCTGCTGCTGGCCGGCGAGCTGGCACTGGCCGGTATTCGTCCAGTCGTGCTGGAGCGCCTGCTTGGTCCCGATGACGAACTGAAGGCCAACGGGATTATCGGGCAGGCGAATCGGGTGCTCGACCTGCGTGATCTCTACCGAACGCTCAGTGGATCGGACCAGCCACCGCAACCGATGAACGGCTTCCTCTTCGCCGGCATGCAGGTGCCGTTCGTCGATGTGGCCGACAACCCGATGTACGGCATGCTGATACAGCAGCCACGCGTGGTGCGCCACCTGGTCGACTGGGTGTTGGGTTTGGGTGCTGAGATCCGTTGGGGGCATGAGCTGGAAGGTGTCGTTCCCGGACGCGACGGCGTCGCTCTGACCGTGGCGTCACCCGATGGCGGCTATGGTCTTGACACCACCTATCTCGTCGGCGCTGACGGTGGTCGAAGCCAGGTCAGAAAGAGCGTCGGCATCGAATTTCCGGGCCTGACGACGGATATGGTCGCGCGTCTGGCTCACGTCAGCATTCCCGACGAGCTACGCACCGGAGACGGTGGTATCGACATTCCCGGTGTCGGACGTCTCCCGTTTGGACACAACAGATTCGATAGCGGCGTACTCATCTATGCCGAGTTTGAGCCAGGTCGTCCCATGTTCGGGACAATCGAGTACGGCACCTTGCTGCCCGACGACGCACCGCCGTTGACCATCGCCGAACTACGCGAGAGTGCCGGGCGGGTGCTCGGTGTCGATGTGCCGATTGAGCCGCCGACCGGCCCCGGGCCGCACGCATTACGGCGTATCAACGGACAGAACACCCGGCAGGCCGACCGGTACCGGGCCGGGAATGTGTTTCTGGTGGGGGATGCCGCCCATGTGCACTCCGCGATGGGCGGTCCCGGCCTGAACCTGGGGATGCAGGACGCAATGAATCTGGGCTGGAAGCTGGCTGCGGTGATCCATGGGTGGGCCCCGCCCGGACTGCTGGACAGCTATCACGCCGAGCGGTACCCGGCCGGTCAGCGCGTGATGATGCATTCGATGGCTCAGGCCGCCCTTATGGCAGCAGGCCCCGAAGTCGCGGCTCTGCGAACGCTTTTCGGCGAGCTGCTGTCCACGCCGGACGGGTCGACACACATCGCAAACCTGCTGGCCGGATCGGATGTCCGCTACGACGTCGGAGACCATCACCCGCTGTCGGGCTACTTGGTGCCCGACCTCGTGCTCGACGACGGCCGCCGCGTCGCCGACATGCTGCACTCAGCCCGACCGATTCTGCTGGACCTGTCCGGTGGCATCACGCTGTCGCACGACCGGATCGAGGTGGTGAGCGGCACGATGGCGTCGCCCCCCGCGGCCGCGCTGCTGATCCGGCCAGACGGCTATGTCGCCTGGGCGGCAGACGACTTCGGACCCGAGGACGCGCAGCGACTGACGGCCGCGACGACCCGCTGGTTCGGCGCGACGTCTCAGGTCAGCGTGGCGCGGATGCAGACCGTGACGTAGGGCAGTGCCAGGCCCGAGGTGTTCGCCAGTGCCGGGTGGGTGGCCAGCAGTTCGCGAACCTGGTCCAGCGTGCGGGTGCGCACGTCGGCCGGTGAGGTGATGCAGTAGCTACGCGACGCCACCAGGTCGATGAGCGCCTGCGGCGTCAGGTAACTGGTCCACTCGACATGGTGGCGCTCCACATCGGAGAACGCGTCGGGCAGCGATACGTTGTGGTGGGAGGCCTCGTCGTGGCCGATGATGTGGCCCAGATCCTTGACCCAGCCCAGTCTCTCGTCGCGGGTGTTCCACACCAGCCCGAGTCGTCCACCGGGACGCAGCACACGGGCGACCTCCTTGACGGCGCGCTCGGGATCGAACCAGTGCCAGGCCTGCGCCACCAGAACGGAGTCGACGCTGTCGTCAGGCAGCGGGATCTCCTCGGCCGTGCCCAGGAGCGCCGGCGTTTCGGGCAGCGATCCGCTGAGCACCTCGAGCATCTCGGGGATCGGATCAACCGCGAAAACGTTCAGGCCGCGTTCGACGAGCCGCACGGTCAGCTTTCCGGTACCCGCTCCGAGGTCGAGCACATCGCGTGCCCCCGAGGGCAGCAGCCAGTCGATCGCCTCGGGAGGATATGAGGGTCGACCGCGCTCGTAGGCCGCCGCCTGCGCACCGAATGACAGTGAACGGGTGGGGGTGGCGTCGGTCACTTCGACGCCAAATCCAGTGTCTGCCGGATGAGTTCGCCCACAGCATCGGTCTCGACCAGGAAGCCGTCATGGCCGTAGGCCGAGTCGATGACGTTGAGGCCCGTACAGCCGGGCAGCAGCTCGGCCAACTCCTCCTGCAGACGCAGCGGGTAGAGCCGATCGGAGGTGATGCCGCCGACGATCACCGGACGCGGGCAGCCAACCAGCGCGGCGCGCACGCCGCCCCGACCGCGGCCGACGTCGTGGCTGCTGAGCGCGTCGGTCAGCGCCACGTAGGTGCCTGCGTCGAACCGGCGGGCGAGCTTGCCGCCCTGGTACTGCAGATAGCTCTGCACCGCGTACCGGCCGCCCTCGGACGGCCGCTCGTCGTCCTGTCCGTCGTTGCCGAAGCGCTCGTCGAGTTCTTCCTCACCGCGATAGGTCAGGTGGGCGAATTGGCGCGCGATCTCCATGCCGAGGTGTGGTGTCCGCCCGGTGCCGTGGTAGTCGCCGCCCTGCCACTCGGGGTCGGCCTTGATGGCCGCCACCTGGGTGCACTGCGTGCCGATCTGGTCGGCGGTGGCGCGTGCCCCGACGGCCAGGACCAGCGCGGCCCGAACGGTGTCGGGATGGCCGACGACCCACTCCAGCGCCCGCGCGCCACCCATGGACCCACCGACAACGGCGGCCACCTGGGTGATGCCGAGCGCGGCGAGTGCGGCGAGATCGGCGTTGACCTGATCGCGCACCGTGATGGCAGGGAACCGTGAGCCCCACGGTTTGCCGTCCGGGGCAATCGAACTCGGGCCAGTCGAGCCGCGGCAGCCGCCCAGGACGTTGGTGCCGATCGCGCACCAGCGGTCGGTGTCGATCGGGGCTCCCGGTCCGGCGATACCGTCCCACCAGCCCGGCGTGGGATGGCCCGGTCCGGCCGGCCCGGTGATGTGCGAGTCGCCGGTGAGGGCGTGCAGCACCATCACCACGTTGTCGCGTTCGGGGGAGAGCTCGCCCCAGCGCTGCACGGCGATCGAGACGTCGGGCAGGACTATGCCGCTCTCCAGCGTCAGCGAACCGATGTGGACGACGCCGGTGTCTCCGTCAGAGGGCAGGGCTGTCGGCACGTCGCTCAGTATGTCGAAGGTGGTCATGTCGTCTCCGCACTCACACCGACGGCACGGTGTGGCCCGCACCGGAGAATGCCTTGGCGGCGACGAAGCCCTGCTCGAGGTCGGCGAGGATGTCGTCGATGCCCTCGATGCCGACCGCCAGGCGTACCAGGCCGGGGGTCACGCCGGTCGCCAACTGCTCCTCGGGTGAGAGCTGGGCGTGTGTCGTCGAGGCCGGATGGATGACCAGTGAGCGGACGTCACCGATGTTGGCCACGTGGCTGTGCAGCGTCAGGGCGTTGACGAACGCCTTGCCTGCCTCGATGCCGCCGGCCAGCTCGAAGGCCAGCACCGCGCCGGTCCCCTTGGGCGCCAGTTTCTTACCCAGCTCGTACCAGGGCGACGTCGGCAGGCCGGCGTAGTTCACCGACACCACGTCGTCGCGGCCGACCAGGAACTCGGCCACCTTCTGCGCGTTGGACACGTGGCGTTCAACGCGCAGGCTGAGCGTTTCTATGCCCTGGGCGACGAGGAACGCGTTGAACGGCGATGCCGCCGAGCCGAGGTCGCGCAGCAGTTGCACGCGGGCCTTGAGCGCGTAGGCGGGCGCGCCGAGTTCGGCGAACACCACGCCGTGGTAGCTCGGGTCGGGGGTGGTGAAACCGGGGAAGCGTCCGCTGGCCGTCCAGTCGAACGTGCCGCCGTCCACGATCACGCCTGCGATCGCCGAGCCGTGGCCACCGAGGTACTTGGTGGCCGAGTGGACCACGATGTCGGCGCCGTGGCTGATCGGCTGGATCAGGTAGGGCGTCGCGATGGTGTTGTCGACGATCAGTGGCACGCCGTTGTCGTGGGCCACCGAGGCGACGCCGGGGATGTCGAGGATGTCGATCTGCGGGTTGGAGATCGTCTCGGCGAAGAACGCCTTGGTGTTGGGCCGCACGGCGGCGCGCCAGGAGTCCAGGTCGTCGGGGTTCTCGACGAAGGTGGTCTCGATGCCGAGCTTGGGCAGCGTGTAGTGCAGCAGGTTGTACGTGCCGCCGTACAGCCGGGGGCTGGACACGATGTGGTCACCCGCGCTGGCGAGGTTGAGGATTGCGAAGGTCTCCGCGGCCTGGCCGGACGACAGGAACAGCGCCGCGACGCCGCCCTCGAGTGCGGCGATGCGCTGCTCGACGACGTCGGTGGTCGGGTTCATGATGCGGGTGTAGATGTTGCCGGGCTCGGCCAGCCCGAACAGCGCCGCGGCGTGTTCAGTGCTGTTGAACGTGTACGACGTCGTCTGGTAGATCGGCAGTGCGCGCGCGTTGGTGGCGATGTCGGGGGTTTGGCCGGCATGCACCTGCTTGGTCTCGAAAGACCAGTTGGCGCTCGGATCCGCTTCGGGGTTGGCCGCTCTTTCCGGGTCGGTCATGGGGTAGATCTCCTAGCGAGGTGTGCGGCGCGTCGCGATGGCGAGCGCACGCAAGTGATCTGGGGTTTTAGGCGAGATCAACGACACGCACACATGACGGGCCTCCACATCAGGTTTCCCTGTTCTCTCGGGGGGTCCGTTGACTGCGGACCCGCGCTTGCCGTGTGGCCGACTGTGGTTTCACAACCAGTCAGCTACCCAACCTGGTCAATCACCCGGGGCACCCCACCGCGGTTGGAGGGTTGCCGGCCAGCGAGCCGGGGCTTGACGCTGGCACTCATGACCGATACGAAGCCTAACTCACGACCGCGATCCCGTGCCAGTAGGTTGCTGGTGAGGACGGTCGGTGACCCGGCTCCGCGGACCGCGGGGGAGCCTCCTGCCGACCCGCCGCCTACGCGTAGGTTCGGAACCGACGCGATACTTGTGTTCTGAATACTTACGTCCGTGATGCCAGGAGAGTGACCCTTGACTGCCAAGCAGCCCACCATCATCTACACGCTGACCGACGAGGCTCCGCTGCTCGCGACGTACGCCTTTCTGCCGATCGTGCAGACCTTCGCCGACGCGGCCGGCATCGATGTCACGACGAGTGACATCTCGGTGGCGGCGCGCATCCTGGCCGAGTTCTCCGACTACCTGACCGAAGAGCAGCGCGTGCCGGACAACTTGGCCGAACTGGGCGAGCTGACGCAGCTGCCGGACACCAACATCATCAAGCTGCCGAACATCAGCGCCTCGGTGCCTCAGCTGCTGGCCGCCATCAAGGAGCTGAAGAGCAAGGGCTATGACCTGCCGGACTTCCCCGGTGAGCCGAAGACCGACGAGGAGCGGGAGATCAAGGCGCGCTACGGCAAGTGCCTCGGCAGTGCGGTGAACCCTGTGCTGCGCGAAGGAAACTCGGATCGCCGCGCCCCCAAGGCCGTCAAGGAGTACGCGCGCAAGCACCCGCACAGCATGAGTCCTTGGTCACAGGCCTCGCGCACCCACGTGGCGACCATGAAGCACGGCGACTTCTATCACAGCGAGAAGTCGATGACGCTGGACAGCGCTCGCAAGGTGCGGATGGAACTGCTGACCACCGGCGGCGAGACCATCGTGCTCAAGCCCGAGGTGTCGTTGGACAAGGGCGATGTCATCGACAGCATGTTCATGAGCAAGAAGGCCCTCTGCGACTTCTACGAGGAGCAGATGGAGGACGCCTACAAGACCGGCGTGATGTTCTCCCTGCACGTCAAGGCGACGATGATGAAGGTCAGCCACCCCATCGTCTTCGGCCATGCGGTGAAGATCTTCTACAAGGACGCCTTCGCCAAGCACCAGAAGCTGTTCGACGAACTGGGCGTCGACGTCGACAACGGGCTGTCCGATCTGTACGACAAGATCGAGTCGTTGCCCGCCTCGCTCCACGAGGAGATCATCCGAGATCTGCACGCGTGCCACGAGCACCGTCCCGAGCTGGCCATGGTGGACTCGGCCAAGGGCATCTCGAACTTCCACTCACCCAGCGACGTCATCGTCGATGCCTCGATGCCCGCGATGATTCGCCTCGGCGGCAAGATGTACGGCGCCGACGGACGGACCAAGGACACCAAGGCCGTCAACCCGGAGTCGACGTTCTCGCGGATCTACCAGGAGATCATCAACTTCTGTAAGACGCACGGCCAGTTCGACCCGACGACCATGGGCACCGTCCCCAACGTCGGTCTGATGGCACAGAAGGCCGAGGAGTACGGCTCCCACGACAAGACGTTCGAGATCCCTGAAGACGGCGTCGCCAACATCGTCGACAACGACACCGGCGAGGTGCTGCTGACGCAGAACGTCGAAGAGGGCGACATCTGGCGCATGCCGATCGTCAAGGACGCACCGATCAGGGACTGGGTGAAGCTGGCCGTAACCCGGGCTCGCGACTCCGACATGCCGGTGGTGTTCTGGCTGGACACCGAGCGTCCGCACGAGAACGAACTGCGCACGTTGGTGAAGAAGTACCTGAAGGATCACGACACCGAGGGTCTGACCATCCAGATCATGCCGCAGGTGTGGGCCATGCGGTACACCATCGAGCGAGTAAGCCGCGGGCAGGACACCATCGCCGCGACCGGCAACATCCTGCGCGATTACCTCACCGACCTGTTCCCGATCCTGGAACTCGGCACCAGCGCCAAGATGCTGTCGATCGTTCCGCTGATGGCCGGCGGTGGTCTGTACGAGACCGGGGCAGGCGGTTCGGCACCCAAGCACGTCAGCCAGCTGATCGAGGAGAATCACCTGCGCTGGGATTCGCTCGGCGAGTTCCTCGCGCTGGCGGTCAGCCTGGAGGACCTCGGCAAGAAGACCGACAACCCGCGAGCGAAGATCCTCGCCAAGACGCTCGATGCCGCGACCGGCAAGCTGTTGGACAACGACAAGAACCCGTCGCGCAAGACCGGTGAGCTCGACAACCGTGGCAGCCAGTTCTACCTCGCCATGTACTGGGCGGCCGAACTCGCCGCGCAGAGCGAGGACAAGGAACTCGCCGAGCACTTCGCACCGCTTGCCAAGGCGTTGGCGGAGAACGAGGACGCCATCGTTGCCGAACTCAACGAGGTCCAGGGCGAGTCCGTCGACATCGGTGGGTACTACTACCCCGACCGCGAGAAGACCACTTCGGTGATGCGGCCGAGCAAGACGTTCAACTCGGTGCTGGAGGCATCTCACAGCTGAGGCTGGTGCTGGCGGCGCCGCGTAACTAACGTTCTGAGAAGGTCACAAATTTCGATCCAATGCCCACGCGATGTGTGGGTACACAGGAATCGTGGCGATGGACAATCTCGCGAACGACCCGGCGCCGGATCAGTTCGCCCCTGACGAAGTGGCGTTGCGGCCCCGCGACGTCCACTTCGACTGGCGCACGCCGCCGCTGCACTGGATTCCCGGTGACCCGTATGCATCGCACGCGGTGACGGCGTTGAACCTCTTCCTGCCGGTCGCGGAGCGATGGTTTGCCCGGCTGCTCGGTGACGCGCTGCATTACGTGCGTGACGAGCACCTGCGCGAGGAGATCATCGGCTTCATCGGTCAGGAGGCGGTGCACGCCAAGACCCATGACGACGTCCTGGTCGAGTATCTGCTCCGACACGGCATCGACCCCGTGCCGTTCACGCGTCAGCTGGAGTGGGTGGTCGGCAAGTACGACCAGCGAGTCTCGGATGTCACTGAGCGCAAGCGGCGCAAGGCGCTCGCGTCGGGCACGCATGCGCTGAATGCCGCCGAGCACTTCACCGGGGTGCTCGGCGACTGGGCACTCAACAACTCCTGGGATGACATGGGTGTTGACCCGACGCTGTCTGACCTCTACCGCTGGCACGGCGCCGAGGAGGTGGAGCACCGCCACGTCTCCTACAACGTCGCCAAGTACTTCGGCATGGATCACCTGGCGCAGGCGCTGGCGGGTGTGATGGTCAGCGTCGTGTTCTTCGCGATGGTGCTGCGCGGCACGAAGTTTCTGGTCCACGAGGATCCGTCGCTGCCGACGCTCGGCTATGTGCGGCTGGCCTGGAAGTTGCGTGCGTCAGGCAAGAGCGGTGCCCTGCCCGCCGCGGGATTCGTCGCCCGATCGGGGCTGCACCTGCTGCGGCGTGACTACAACCCGGCCAATGAGGCGAGCACAGCGCAGGCCGTCGCGTATCTGGCCAGCTCGCCGGCGGCACGCGCCCACCATGGGTGAGGCCGGCGCACCGCCGCCGGGGTTGTATCGGCGTGGCTCCTCAGACCTGCTTATCCGTGCCGTTGGGGCGGCGGTGCCGCGCCTGCTGTCGGTGATCATGCGGCTCGGTGGCGATCAGGAACCGCCCGAACTCCCGCGGCGCGTCAATCGGACGAGGATGCTGATCGCGGACCGACGACTCATCGCGCGGGACGAGGACGTCGTCGAACTCACCCTCGCGGCCCCGGACGGGGCGAAGCTGCAGCGCTGGCACGCGGGCGCCCACATTGACCTCCACCTTCCGTCGGGGCGCACCCGGCAGTACTCGTTGTGTGGGGATCCGCACCGCGAGCGCGAGTATCGAATCGCGGTGCGGCGCATACCCAATGGCGGAGGTGGCTCCATCGAGGTGCATGGGTTGACCTCGGGAGAGCACGTCGAGATCAGCGATCCGCGCAATGCCTTCATGATGCCGATACCCGGTTCCGGGTCGCGCACGGAGAAGATCCGTTTCATCGCCGGCGGTATCGGTATCACCCCGATTCTGCCGATGGTCCGCCTCGCCGCACGGCTCGGCGTGCCGTGGTCGCTGTGCTACGCCGGACGTCATGTGGGCAGCCTGCCGTTTGTGGACGAGCTGCTCGCGTTCGGTGACCGGGTGCAGGTCCGCACCGACGACGTGCACGGGCTGCCGTCCTCGACTGACCTCCTGGCCGGCGTCGACGGCAGGACCGCGGTGTTCGCGTGCGGCCCGCCGCCGCTGCTCGACGCGGTCCGTCGGGGGATACCAGTCGGCACGGGCACGGAACTGCATGTCGAGCGGTTCTCCCCGTTGCCCGTCATCGACGGGGTGCCCTTCGAGGTGGAACTGGCGCGCACCTCTGAGGTCGTGCAGGTCGCCGCCGATCAGAGCGCCTTGGCTGCGCTGCGCGCGGTGCGGCCCAATGTCGGCTACTCCTGCCAGCAGGGTTTCTGTGGTACGTGCGTCCAGCGGGTGCTCGCCGGTGAGGTGGAGCATCGCGACCACAGCCTCACCCAACGGCAGCGGGACCTCGGTCAGGTGCAGGTCTGTGTGTCCCGCGCGAAGTCCGCAGGCGGACGGTTGGTGCTGGACCTCTAACCGGTCGGCGGCACCTCGGCGCGCTCGGGCGCGGTGTGGGCGTCGACGAAGTCGGCGATGAGTTCGGTGACGCGGCCGGGTGCCTCCAGCATCGGAATGTGGCCAAGCCCCTCGAGCCGAGTCAGCTTGGCCTCCTGCGGCAGGTTGTCGACGAAGTAGCGGGTGCCGCGGGGGCTGGGGAACACCCGATCCTTCTCGCACAGCACCAGGTGCGTCGGCGCCGCGACGTTGGCCAGCTCCAGCAGGCCCGGTAGCCGCAGTGTCTTGACCATCAGCTGGACGTAGGCGGTGCAGTGCGTCGCGTCCTCGACCAGGGCAAGAAGGTCGGGTTGGCTGGGTCCGTCAGCGGGACCGCTGACGGGCAGCGTCGCCAGGCGGCGGGCGAAGGGCAGATCGAGGATCCGGGGGCCCATGAGCCGCGCCGCGATGAGCGCCGGCCCGCCGAGCAGGAACTTCAGCACCGTCTCGTACTTCGTGAGTGCGTGCTTGCCCCAGCCGCCGGCGGGGGCGATCGCGGTCAGGGTCCTGGCCCGGCCGCGGCGCTCCAGCTCGAAGGCGACCCAGCCGCCCAGCGAGTTGCCCACGATGTGAGCGGTGTCCCAGCCCAGCCGGTCCATCCGGCGTTCGATGTCGTCGACCAGGGTGGCGGTGTCGAGGAACAAGCTGCTGGCCCTGGTGCCGCCGTTGTGGCCAACCATCGTCGGTGCGAACACCTCGAAGCGCCCGGTGTCGGCGAGCTGCTCGGCCACGGTCCGCCACACGTTCTGCGAGCACAGGAACGGGTGCAGATGCAGGATCGGTTCGCCGGACCCGAGGTGGATGGGATCACGTTCTGGCATGCGGCCGACACTAAGGTGATACCGCCGGTACCGCAAGGTGCGTCGTCGCGGTGTCGATGTCGGTGGGGCGGGACATGCTTTTGCGAGGCGTCATCAAATGTTGACGTCATCAAATGTTGACGGCCCGCAAAAGGTGGTGCACTCCATGGCGGTGAACGAGGCGGCCGACCCGGCGAGTGAGGAACCACAACCGTGGTGGGCCACCGATCCGGACATCGCGGCCATCAACCAGGCTGTCATGGACGAGTTCGTGCATGTGCCGCCGCAGCCGCGGCCACCGGCGCCCACTGAGCCCGATCCGGTGCTCGTTGACGTCCTCAGCGGTGCGATCACGCGGAAACTCGCTGAGGCTCGCGACGACCTCCACCGCGCCAAACAGCGGTACGCCGACGCCATTGGCGCCGCTCGCGCCGCGGGGTTGTCCTGGGGCGAGATCGGTCAGTTGCTCGGGGTGTCCCGGCAGTCGCTGCACCGCCGCTTCGGCGACGTCGGTCTCCTCGATTAGGGTCTCTCGCTGATGACATCGACGATCGTGAGCACTATCAACGTCAACGGGATCCGCGCTGCCGTGAAGGAGCGATCGCCGGAGAACCTCGGACTGCTGCCGTGGCTGAAGACCACGCTCGCCGACGTGGTGTGCCTGCAGGAGACCCGCGCCGACGACGAGCAACTGGCCGAGGCGTTGGCGCCCGCGTTGGCCGACGGGTGGCACCTCGCGTCGGCCGATCCGCACATCAAAGGCCGCAACGGTGTTGCCGTGCTCAGCCGTCAGGCCATCACCCGGGTGAAGATCGGGCCTGGTGTGGAGAACGGGGTCGACGAGTTCGAGGCGCACGGGCGTTATCTGGAGGTCGACACCGGCGACCTGACCGTCGCGAGCGTCTACGTCCCCACCGGGGAGGCAGAGACTGACCGGCAGCTGGAGAAGGAGCGGTTCATGGCCGCCGTCGCCGCCCGGATGGCCGACCTGCGGGGCGAGGACCGCGACGCCGTGCTGTGCGGCGACTGGAACATCGGCCACACCGAACTCGACATCAAGGCCTGGAAGGCCAACCAGAAGAAGGCCGGCTTCCTGCCGAGCGAACGGCAGTGGCTTACCGATCTGCTGGCCACCGGCTGGGTGGACGTGGTGCGGGTGCTGCACGCCGACGTCGCGGGTCCGTACAGCTGGTGGTCGTGGCGCGGTAAGGCATTCGACAACGACGCGGGCTGGCGCATCGACTATCAGTTGGCGAACGAGCGGCTGGCCAAACGCGTCGTGTCCGCCCGGGTGGAGCGGGCCGAGGCGTACGCGCTGCGCTGGTCGGACCACGCACCCGTCACCGTCGAGTACGGGTCCGAGTAGCGCAAACTCAGCCCGGGGGCGCGAAGAACTCCAGGGCGATGCCGTCGGGGTCGCGGAAGCTCAGGCCTGACCCGTAGCCGGCGTCGACGATGCCGCTGTGCTTGATGCCGAGTGCGTCCAGCTTCGTCGCCCACTTCTCGAGCGCTGCCCTGTTGGGACAGCCGAATCCGACGTGGTCCAGGCCGACCCGGTACTCGCTGAAGTCGCCGTCCGGTGCGGGTGTCTCGTGTTGATGCAGCCCGAACAGCATGCCGTCGCCGATCAGGAACACGACGTGGCGAAACCCGCCGTCGGTGTTCTCGTCGAGCACCGGGTCGGAGCCGATCAGCGCCCGATACCAGGGCACGCTCACCGCGAGGTCGCGGACCGTGACTGCCACGTGGGCCAGGGGCGCAAACGTTGTGTCGGACATGATTCCTGCTTAGCCCCCTGAGCGGACCGACGGTGGGGTTTCGCAATTCAGGTGCCAATCCGCTCGGCGTCCGAGGTGGCGCAGGATCCGATCGAAATCGTCTGTGCTGGCGGGCTCGACGGCCCGCGCGAACGGTGAACCGGCCTGGTCGCGGAAATCGCCGTCGGGCACCGCCATCACGAGGGGGAGGACCGCCTCGATGACGTCGGCGGGCAGTGTGAACGGCACGCCGAGCGAGGCCGCGACGTCCCAGCCGTGCACCACGTAGTCGACGAAGTGAAAGCCCTTCGCCGTCGCACCCGGGACGACCGCGTCGGGGCCGAACTCGGGCAGGGCGAACGGCGCCTCGTCCGTGCCGTCGGCAGCGAACGCCTCCAGTACGTCGTGCGCTGCGGCGGCGTAGGCGCCGGCCGGGTCGGCCGTCACCGCCTCGGCGACGTTCTCGACGCGCCACACGTTCGGATCGGCGCCCACACCGCGGGCCGCCGCGGCGAACCCGTGGTGCTGCACGGTCATGTGGGCGAGCAGGTCGGCCAGCGTCCAGCCCGCGCACGGGGTGGTCAGGTGCAGGTCGGTGGGGCGGACGGTGTTGACGACGTCGACGGAGGCGAGGACGGCAGTGCGGTGCTGCGAATTGAAAGTAGGCATGCGCTTACGGTAAGCGCAGCACATGATTGTGCAACGCCTACGATGACGCGGTGTCCACCAGCGGCTCTCGACGCCCCGACCTGGCAGCGATGCTTGCCCCACTCATGCGCGATCTCATCGCGGCCGAGCACCCCGTGCTGGCGTCCCACGGGCTGACGATGTGGGGGTACGTGGTGCTGTTGGCGCTGGATCGGGGAGCGATGCGCTCTCAGTCCGCGCTGGCGGAGGCAATCGGCGCCGACAAGACCCGCATCATCCGCACCCTCGATGAACTGCAGGCCGACGGCCACATCGAGCGCCACCCCGATCCCGACGACCGCCGGGTGCGGCTGCTGGCGATCACGGAGTCCGGCCGGTCGGTCAAGGACGCGGCACAGGCCGAGATTCAACGTGGCGAGGAGCGGTGGCTGGGGGAGTTGGACGCCGACGAGCGCCGGGTGTTCCTACGCGTGCTGCGACGACTGGCCCGTGACGAAATCGAATGACCCGGATGAGAAGATCGACCCATCATGAGCACGAGCGACAGCAAGCGCGTCGTCTTCTCCGGCGCCCAACCCACATCCGACTCCATGCACCTCGGCAACGCCCTGGGCGCGGTGAACCAGTGGGTGGGGATGCAGGACGACTACGAGGCGTTCTTCTGCGTCGTCGACCTACACGCGATCACCATTCCGACCGACCTGGATCCGGCCGTGCTGCGCAAGCGCACCCTGGTGACCGCCGCGCAGTACCTGGCGCTGGGCATCGATCCCGCCCGCAGCACCATCTTCGTGCAGAGTCACGTGCCGGCGCACACCCAATTGGCTTGGGTGCTCGGATGTTTCACCGGATTCGGCCAGGCGTCGCGGATGACGCAGTTCAAGGACAAGTCGGCCAAGCAGGGCGCTGACGCGACCACGGTGGGGCTGTTCACCTATCCGGTGCTGATGGCCGCCGACATCCTGGCCTACGACACCGATCTGGTGCCCGTCGGCGAGGATCAGCGCCAGCACCTGGAGCTGTCGCGCGACGTGGCGCAGCGCATCAACGCGCGCTTCCCTGGCACCTTCGTCGTGCCCGAGGCGATGATTCCGAAGGCCGCCGCCAAGATCTTCGACCTGCAGGATCCGACCGCCAAGATGAGCAAGTCCGCGGCCACCGACACCGGGTTGATCGCCCTACTGGACGATCCGGCCAAGACCGCCAAGAAGATCCGTTCGGCGGTCACCGACAGCGAGCGCGAGATCCGCTTCGACCAGCAGGCCAAGCCCGGTGTGTCCAACCTGCTGACCATTCAGTCGGCGGTCACCGGAGCCAGCATCGACAAGCTGGTCGACGGCTACGCCGGACGCGGCTACGGCGATCTGAAGAAGGAGACCGCCGACGCCGTCGTGGAATTCGTCACGCCGATCAAGGCGCGGGTGGATGAACTTCTGGCCGACCCGGCCGAACTCGAGAGCGTTCTGGCCGCTGGCGCGCAACGTGCGCGAGAGGTGTCTGCGAAGACGGTGCAGCGGGTATATGACCGGTTAGGGTTCTTGCGGCAAACCCACTGACGCCCAGGAGGCTGGTATGACCGAGCCGGCCGAACCGGGAGTGCTCGACCGGCTGCGGGCCAGATTCCGTTGGCTCGATCGCACGATGCGGGCCCAGCAGCGCTACACCGACCGCGACGGCAACTTCTACGCGGCGGGTATCACCTACTTCACGATCTTCGCGTTGTTCCCGTTGCTCATGGTGGGGTTCGCCGCCGGAGGTTTCGTGCTTTCGCGCAGGCCCGACCTGCTCGACGAGATCGAGAGTCGGATCAAGTCAGTGATCTCCGGCGACCTCGGTAACCAGCTGGTCAGCCTGATGGACTCCGCGATCGAGTCGCGCACCTCGGTGGGCGTCATCGGCCTGGCCGCCGCCGCATGGGCCGGGTTGGGCTGGATGGCCAATCTGCGGGAGGCGCTCAGCGCGATGTGGGAGCAGCGCCGGGAACCCGCGAACTTCGTCAAGACGAAGCTGTCGGACCTCGGTGCGCTCGTCTCGGCATTCCTCGCCATCGTGGTGACGATCGCGCTGACCGTACTGGCGAGGTCGGACCTGATCAACAAGGTGCTCGATTGGCTTGGCATACCCGAGTTCCCGGCCTTGACGGTGGGGCTGCGGGTGGTGTCGTTGGTGCTGTCGCTGTTGGTGTCCTGGCTGCTGTTCACCTGGATCATCGCCCGGCTGCCGCGGGAGTCGGTGAGCCTCCGCAGTTCGGTCCGGGCCGGGCTGCTGGCCGCCGTCGGCTTCGAGATCTTCAAACAGGTCGCCTCGATCTACCTGCAGTCGGTGGTGACCGGCCCCGCCGGTGCGACGTTCGGTCCCGTCCTGGGCTTGATGGTGTTCGCCTATATCACTGCCCGGCTGATCCTGTTCGCGACCGCGTGGGCGGCCACGTCGAGGGACAACCTGGCCGCGGCACCGGTCGATCCGCCGGACCCGGCGCAGATCATCACTCGCGTGCAGGTGCGGGAGGGGCTCGGCGTCGCGGGCACGGTGACGGCGGTGGCCGCTGGTGCGCTTGGCGCCCTTGGTCTTTCCCGGTTGATGCGACGTCGTTGACGCAAGCGGTGGGCCCCTCCTCGGAGAAGGGCCCAGGGCGCAAATAGAACACGTTCACTCGGGGTTGCGCGCGGGACCCACCCGGCGGCAGCTGTCACCCAGCGCGATCATCTGCTCGCGTGACATGTGATTCAGGTAGTGCGCGCGAATCTCTCGGGCATACGTCTCCACCGCAGGTCCGAGCCGAGATCGGCCCCTCGTCGTGATGGTGGCGAGTACCCCCCGCCGGTCACCAGGATCGGCGCTGCGGGTGACCAGCCCCTGAGATTGCAGGCGGCGAATCTGTTGGGTCACCCGACTCGGCGCCATTACGAATGTGTCGGCCAGATCGCGCATCCGTGCGCTTCCGACGTGCGATTTGTTGAGCGAGTCGAGCAGTAGCACTTCGAACAGGCTGAGCCCGTGGGCCTCTGTCAGGCTGCTGTTCAGGGTGGCCAACAGACGCGTCGACGAGGCGAAAAACTGTTGCCAGCACCTGATCTCGGCGCCATCGGCTTCCGGTATGTGCCACGTCGACGGCTCCGGGTCTGTCTCCACCTGCATGGCGGGCGACGATAATGAGTGCGGCGGCCGAATCGCTGATGAATCGCCACCTGCTCAGCGCATATTTTTGGAACCCGTTCAATTTTGTGTAGTCCGTGGCGCCGACCAGGTCGCTTGGTCCCCGCAGGCGGACTACCCCGTGGGGCAGGCTGGTTTCAGAGCGGTGTGGATCCGCCGGCTGTTCTCCTCGATGGCGGCGACCTGCGCACGCGATAACCCGCCAAGGAGATCTGTGCGAACACTTTGCGCATAGGTCACCGCCGCCTTGGCCACCATCGCTCGACCGTCGTCGGTGAGAACGGCCATCACTCCGCGTCTGTCATTAGGAACTGTCTCGCGGCGCACCAGCCCGCGCTCCTCAAGCCGACGGACCCGCTTGGTGAGGCGGCCGGGCAGTGATTCCACCGCGTCGGCCAGATCGCCCATCCGCACCGAGCCGTCGGTGGCTTTGGCCAGGATGTCCAGTACCCGAAGGTCGACCACGCGAAGCTGGTGCTCGTCGGTCAGCTGACGGTTGACCGCCGCACGGGAGCGCAGCGTCGCGTCCAGATAGTTCTGCCACGACTTCTGTTCGGCGATATCCAGCCCGGGAAGATCGCTGGCCGACCGGCGATGCTGACGACGTTCCATGGCGCCATGCTAAACACGAGTCCCTGCTACCACTCGATCGCGCCGGCACTGCCGACGAATTGCCCCGTGGGTTCGTTGTCGGGCATCAATGCCACTTCTGCCACGACTCGGGCCGCTTCCTCGGCGGTGGTTGGCGCGGCAGCACGATTGACGGGTCCACCGAGATCGGTTTGTACCCAGCCTGGGCAGACCGAGTTCACCTTGATGGCTGTGTCAGCCAGCGCCTTCGACAACGCAACCGTCAGCCCGTTGAGTGCGGCCTTCGACATCTGATACGCGGGGATGACCATTCCGTAGTACCCGGACTCCGGGTTGGTCTGATCGGCGAGTGAGCCCATGGTGCTCGAGACATTCACGATCCTTCCGGCGACCGATATCCGCAGCAGTGGAAGGAAGTGTCGAATCACCGTGACAGCCCCGAAGACATTTGTCTCGAATGTTGTCCTGAACATCGATGGATCGAGCGGCCAGTCGATGTCCGTCGTCGTAGCCTCGGGCAAGATGCCGGCATTGTTGACCAGGATGTCGAGATGACCGTGCCGGCGGTCGACTTCGGCTGCCGCGCACGCCACACTCGCTTCGGAGGTGACGTCGACATCGACGGACTCGGCGTCGTATCCCTCACTGCGTAGGCGAGCAGCCGCGCACCGTCCCTGCTCCGAATTCCGTGCTCCTACCAGAACTTTGACGCCTGCTTGGCCCAGGGCCCGGGCCGTGGCGAAGCCGAGACCGCGGTTTGCGCCCGTGATCAGGGCAATTCGCTTCGATGTTGTGGTGCTATCGGTGGTGGTCACTTAAGTTCCTCTCGGCGGTGTCAACTGTTGGCGGCGCGTTGAAACGCTGTCCGCACATGAGGTAGACGTGGCACCGAGTCGAAACGTGAGGTCCTGTGTGGGGGCCCCGGCGCTAGTGGGTGGGGCGCCGGTTCAGAGACCGTGCGCCCATGATGAGCCCGAAGACGATCAGCGATCCGACGATGCCGACTCCGACGCGCACCGGGGTGGCGTCCTCGGGGGGCAGTGCCGCCGCAAGGTCTTGGGCCGCTTCGAGATTCGACAACGTGGCCGGGTCCTTGACGGTCAGCGAGGGGTCGGGGTCGATGAGCGTGCCGATCTTGGTTCCCGGCGCGGTGGCGAAGCCGTAGTCCAGCAGGCGGGCGGCCTGCTCCCAAGGGGCGATCGGCACGCGGGTGCCGCGCAGCAGCACCGCGACCAGTCGGCGGCCGTCACGTTCGGCGGCGCCGACGAACGTCTGGCCGGCGTCGTCGGTGAAGCCGGTCTTGCCGCCGAGGGCCCCGGGGTAGTTGTCGAGAAGCTTGTTGTCGTTCTCGAGTTCGTACTCGGGCAGGTTGTACTTGCGGGTGGCCACGATGTCGGAGAACACCGGGTTCTGCCAGGCATAGCGGTAGAACAGCCCGATGTCGTAGGCCGAGGTGCTCATGCCGGGACCGTCGAGGCCCGACGGGGTGGCGGCCCTGGTGTCGCGGCCGCCGAGCTTGCCCGCCAGCTCGTTGATCTTGCCGAGTGCGGAGTCCATGCCGCCGAGTTGCCCGGCCAGCGCGTGGGCGGCGTCGTTGCCGGAGTGCATCAGCAGCCCGTGGAGCAGGTCGTTCACGGTGTAGACGCTGCCGTCCTTGACGCCGATCTTGGTGCCCTCGGCGGCGGCGTCGTCGGCGGTGCCCACGACCTGCTTGTTGATCGGCACGTCCTTGATGGACTGCATCGCCACCAGAACCTTGATGATGCTGGCGGGGCGGTGTCGGCCGTGCGGGTCGCGTGCGGCGATGACGTCACCGGTGTCGAGGTCGGCGACGAGCCAGGCCTCGGCCGAGATGTCGTCCGGGACTGGGGGAGTGTCGGGCGCGGTGATGATGCCGCACCCCGACAGTGCGTCGCCGCCAAGCGGTTTGGCCGGTACGGGCAGCGGCGCGGGCGGAGGTCCGGCCTTCGGCACCTCGGAGGAGTCGACGGCGGGCGGGGTGGCGACCTTGTACGGGCAGGGGTCAGGGTCGGCGCCGGCGATCGGGACGCCGACGAACACGGGGGCCGCCCCGAAGGCGAGAGCCGCGGCCACGCAGGCCACGCGGCGCGATACGGATCCAGACATGGTGTTTGCAGATTAGGAGATCGAGCGTCGGTTTTCGGGGAGGCACGCTGTGACGTGTGTGACTGATGTGAAATGGCCCAGGGGCGGCTTGGCCCGCTTTGGCTTCGCCAGCGGGCTCGCACTTATCAGCGGTGCACTGATCCGGCGACAGGTGTCGCCGAGGTCCAACATCTGCCGGCGCGTCAACCGGTCGAGGTAGTGCGTGCGAATCGTTCGGGCATACGTCTCGAAGGCGGGCTGGGCGCGCGCCCGCCCATGGCCGGTGATGTCGGCAAGCACGCCCCGCATATCGCCAGGGCACGGGGTACGGCTGACAAGCCCCCGTGCTTCCAGGCGGCTGATCTGTTGGGTCACCCGACTGGGCATCAGCATGAGCGATCTGGCTAGGGCGCTCATCCGGGCGGACCGGTCGCAGGTGGCGAGTGCGTGCAGCATCAGCACTTCGGCCAGGGTGAGTTGATGTGTCGCCTTGAGTGTGTTGTTCACGCTGGGCAATAGCCGCCGTGCGGAATTCACGAACTGTCGCCAGCATGTCACCTCGATGTCATCAAGGCCGGGGAGGTGGAACGTCGACAGCGGGGGCAGTGTCTGGACCGGGTTGGTGCTGATCCGTTGGCAGCTCTTCTCAAATGCGATGATCTGCGAACGTGACAACGGGCCGATCAAATGGGTCCGAACCCCGTGCGCGGAGGTGGCCGCGGCCTGCCGAGCGACGTTCCTGCCGTCATTGGTGATGATCGCTAGCACCCCGCGCCTATCCGCTGGACTCGGTTCCTGCCGCACCAGAGCCAGCGTCATCAGGCGGCGGATCCGTGTGGTCAGATGGGGTGGCATCAACTCAAGCGTCTCGGCCAGATCGCCCATGCGTGCGGATCCGCTGGCCGAATTGCTCAGGATGTCCAGTACCTCTACGTCAACCACGGACAGTTGGTGTTCGCCGTGCAACAGACGGGTCTGCGCTGAATGAAAACTACGCGCGGACTCCAGATAGTGCTGCCACGAATTCGCCTCTGCGGTATCTAATCCCGGTAGGTGGCCGATGGTGGGGCCGCTCATGTACGTATCGCCAGGCAGGCAGTCGCATCGAGCCGAAGTGCGAGTCGCAACGGAGTGTCCTTCTTTCTGCTCGAAGTGATGTCGTCGCCGGTGGGCTTATCGGTGACGGTCACGAGTGGTCACCGGACGTCCCGGCGTCACGGGCCCTGGTCGGTGCCCGAGCCGGGTTCTGTCTTTTGCCCGTCGCGTTCTAGTCGGCGGGTGAACCGGCGTCCAGTGAGACCATTCGGGCTTCAGCGGATGGCAGCGAGCCGGCGGTGTCGTCGATGGGATCAGTCGCAAGTGCCGCAACGGCAACCGTGCTGTCGGGCGAGGGCCCGGTCGTCGCCGCTGCGGTCGCTGCCGGCTTGTTGATGATCAGCATTGGCCACGTCGTCGTCGCCCTGAGTAGTAGCCACCATGCGGAATCCACTTGCGTTGTCTCCATTGGTTATTCGGGCGAGGAGATCGGCCCCCTCCCTTGGGGGAGGGGGCCGATTCGTTCGAACTGCTTACTCGTCGCTACCGCTGTCGGAGCTGTCGCTGCCGGCGGATTGCGTGGCAGCGGTCTTGGCCGGTTGACCGAAGGCCTTCTTGATGCCTTCATCAATCTTGTTGGCAACCTTGGAGATATCGCCACGGACGGACTTGGCCAGGGTGGCACCTGCCTCGCTGGACTTGGTCAATCCGAGCTGGCCCGGCTTGGCCTGGGCGCTGTCGCGAACGAGTGTGGCGGGCTCCGTTTCGGCCTCGACCACCGGCTCGGCGACCACAACCGGCTCGGCGACGACGACTGGCTCGGCCTCAACAATCGGCTCCACGACGACAACTGGCTCGGCCTCGGCCGGTACCGGTGTCGTTACCGGCGCCTGCGTCTCGTTGCTTACAGCCACTGCCCCATCGGCTTCCGGTGCCGATTCGCTGGGCGCGGGCAGGGCCGCTGGATCGGTTACTCCGGGGTCGGTAACCGTCGAGCCGGCATCGAGCGAAACCAACGTGCCACCGGTCAGGCTGGTGTCAGTGATCGACATCCTCGCCGCGGCGCGGGGCGGCACCGGGGTCAGAGCCCTGGCGATGGCGTTCGGGAGTTGGACGAAGAGTTGGGTGAACAAGCCGCCCGTGACGATGCGGCCGCCGGGCCCCCGCGACTTGAAATCGAGCAGGCCGCCCTCACTGTTGAGTAACGCGTCCACGGCGTTGGCGGGGGCGTTCGCGATGGCGCTCAGTGCCCCTACAACATCGCCGGCCTTGATTGCGTCGAGAGTCGCTTGCGCGCTTTCTGCGAGTGACATGAATGGCTTGAAGATCGGGTTCAGTAGGCCGTTCGTCAGATACCCAGTAACCTGTTGAATACCGATTACCGTATTCACGGTGTTCGTCAGATCCTGCAGAATGACACCCGGGATGCTCAGCATTCCGGCCAGCCCCATCCCGGCCCAGATCACCGACCCTAACGTGGCCTGGATGGTAGTTGCCGCTGCTGTGATTTGACCGGACAGCAGCTCCTGCCCTGCCTGCTGCAGTCCGGTGGGCAGAATTGTCGTCGCCCAGTTGACGAGCTTCTGGACGGTGAGTGGGATCTCGCCGAAAGCCGTCTGCCCCAAATAGCCCAGCTTGGCTTGTACCGCGTTTAGCAGCAGAGGCTGTTCGACCACTCTGTTGATGATCTCGGAGATGTTGTCAACGGATGCTTGCCCGACCTGTACCCACCTGGTGAACGGGTCGACGGCGGCGGTGAGCGCAACCTGGGCGTTCGAGACGACTGTGGACGACAGTCCCGCAGGCGAGGACAGGATGGCAGGCGCTTGGCTGATCGGCGTGAGGGCGATGGCGGTGGCGCCCACCAGGGCCACGCCCGTTGTCACGTAGGGCCGAAGTGTGAGTTGCAAGATGTGTTCCTTCCTGGAACGGGCTAGGACGACCAGAAGGTAATGGAGTGAGAGCCTCTAGCAATATGCGATTTGGGAACCTTGATATTTCGGGCGACGTGTGGACCGCCCAAACCACACCCGGTGAACAGGGGGATTCCCGCTTCGTCTGCGTTCACGGCAACGCGCGAATAGCGGCAACATTCAAACAAGGGGCCGCGGAACTAGATTCGTTCGCGCTGAACTGCAACCGGTTCCAGTTTGGAGAGCTAACGCGCCCCGCGCGTTCGGGTTTGTGAGGGTAGCTCGCCGAACAGGGCGCGGTATCGGCCTGACATGCGGCCGAGCTCGCCGATGCCCCACTGGTTGGAGATGTCGGTGATGGTGGCATCCCGAGGGTCGATGGCGAGGAGGTCAGACCGGATGCGGTGCAGGCGCATGCGTGCGATGTAAGCGCTCGGAGGCTCACCGAGTGTTTCCTCGAAAGATTTGGTGAGAGTTCGACGAGACACGCCCGCGCGGCGCGAGAGGCTCTCGATGTCGAGGTGTTGGTCCAGGTTCTGGTCGATGTGCGCGCGGGTGGCCTCGACGAGTCGCTCGCGTTGGCGCAGCGGCCGCAGGAGCAGGGCTGCCGGCCGCTGCGCGAAATGCCCGATCAGGGCCGCGACGATATCGGCGAACACTGCCGCGCTGAGTCGGGTCTGGCGCTCGTCCTGGTGCAGGCCGGTCAGGAACGCCGAGATCGTGCTGAGGTGCGCCGCTGCCAGTGGTTCTGGGTGAATGCCGGTGTGTTGAAAAGCGGTGCGGGAGAACTCTAGGCCAAGGCGCTCCGCCTCGCGCTCCAGGTGCTCCTCGCTCAGAGTGACGACGGCATAGCGGGTGTCCAGATCGTGAAATGCCTCATGCTCGTCGCCGGGGCGAAACAAGCTGACGATCCCGGTGCCGATGTCGCGCAGCAGGAGTCGATTCCTCGGCGGAATCCGTAGACCAACGCAGATGGAAATCGCCTCGTCAGACAGCGGCCCACGGATCTGTACCCGGCTGTCGAGCTGGCCAGAACTCAGCGTCATGCCGTCGTAGGTGGCGTGCACCAGACTGCCGCTGGGTGATTCGCGTGACAGCTGAAAGACACTGAGCCCAGCGTTGTCGACCGCGTCGCACAGATCCTCGAGTCGGTTGATCCGCGTCCGAACCAGCGGCACGTTCATGGAGCAGCAGTGTAGGGCGGGGTTCTCAATCTGCATAGACCGATCTGTTTGGCTGTGGTGTGATCTCGACAGCGGCAACTCGCCAGGCCGCACATTGGAGTCAACGCGAACGAAAGGGGCAGAGCTGGATGGACTTTGGCGCTTCAGCCTCGTTGCTCTGCCGAGAGACCGAAGCCGTGCGCACAGCTCGTCTCGGTTCGGTGGCGCCGATCTTGGTGCCCCCGGTGGCGTTCGTCGGCGGTGCCCACGACCTGCTGTTGATCGGCTTGTGTGCCTGATGTGAAGAATGGTCCCTGCCAGAGAATCGGCCCCCTCCGCGAGTGGAGAGGGCCAATCGCTTACATCCGATGACTTGGCAACAGGTTAGCAGTGGCTTCGGCAACGGGCCTTTTGCTGATGAACAGCAGCGGCCAAGTCGTCGACACCCTGAGTAGTAGCCACCACGCGGAATCCACTTGCTTCATCTCCATTGGTCGGTCGGGCAAGGAGATCGGCCCCCCTCCCGTGAAGGGAGAGGGGCCGGTCCGTTCGAACTACTTACTCGTCGCTGCCGCCGTCGTTGTCACTGCCGGCGGATTGCGTGGCAGCTTTCTTGGTCGATTGTCCGAGGGCCTTCTTGATGCCTTCATCAATCTTGTTGGCAACCTTGGAGATTTCGCCACGGACGGACTTGGCCGTCTCGCCGGCCTTGGTCAATCCGAGCTGGCCTGGCTTGGCTTGGACACTGTCGCGAACGAGCGTGGTCGGCTCCGTTTCGACAACCGGCCCGGCGTCGACGACGGGGGTCTCCTCGACGGGAGTCTCGTCGACCGGCGTCTCTTCGACGGGGGTTTCGGCAGCCGGGGTCTCCTCGACCGGGGTCTCGACCGGCGTCTCTTCGACGGGGGTTTCGGCAGTGGGGGTCTCCCCAGCCGGGGCCTCAGTAGCCGGCGACAACGTGACGGTTCCCGCCCCGCCGATCGCCGAGATTGTGGTGCTCGAGATGCTCGAGACATCAGCCACCAACAGGTCTGGCGCAGATTCCACTGCTGCGGGTGCCGCGGTCCGTGCGGCGAACGCCGCCGGTGGCCGGAGGAAATACTCAGCCAGTGTCCGTGCGTCCAGGAACCCGTTGATGGCCCCGTATATGCCTAGAAGCCCATGAGTGCCGTTGGCCGGATTTCCGTTGAGCAGTTCCTGAGTGAAGTTCGCCGCGCCGGTGATGACGGCATTCACGACTGCCTCGGGGTCGCCGGTGCCCAACGCAGCAACCACAGCGGTGATGCCATTGATGAATTGGGTTTGGAGGCCATACGCCGTGTTCAGAAGCGGAAATCCGACACCGGCGATCAATGAACTCGGAAGGGTGTCAAGCAATACCTGCGCATCGATGAGGGGTCTCTTCAGGACCTCGATGAGTTTGGGGAGCCCGCTCATGAACAGGGGAATGAAGGGGCTGACGAAGCCGTTCTCGACGACCTTGAGCGCCTGATCGACCTTCCCCTGCTGGAGCAGGCCGATCGCGGTCTGCAGATTTCCCGGCACGGAGAGCACCGTCGTAGCGAGCGCGGTGGCGACATCGACTCCCAGCCCGGCGAGGGTACCGGCGCTATCGAGCTGGTTGAGGGTCAGTGCCCGCAGGATGGGCATGGGGTTGTCAAAGACCTTCTGGCCGATGACCTGTGCGTTCGCAACCGCCTGCCCAACGATGGGCGCGAAGACCTCGAACGGATTCAACACCGCGGCGAGCTGCACGTCAGTGCCGTAAACCGCGGGCACGTGGATGTCGTGTGGTGTCACTGATATCGGCGAGGCGATGATGGCGGTGGCTCCGACCATCGCTATGCCGGCGGTGACGTAGGGGCGAAGTGCGAGTTGCAAGTTGGATCCTTTGCTGGACTGGCCTGGGATTTGAGCCAGCGACGAACGTAACTGAGAAGAATCTCAGTTACGTCAAACATTGAGCAATCATGGCGGGCTGCATGCCGATGGCCACTTAGTGGGCAATCAACTAACGGCCATGAAATGGCTGTTGAACACGTAGGGCGGTGCGCCATGGCAATCAGAGTTCGGCAATGGCGAAAAGTTAAAGATGGAAGTATCTCGCGGCAGAAAATGGAACATGTTCAGCCAGAAATAGTTGCCCGTTTGGCCCGTCGCCTGCCGTTCCCTAACGCGATCATCGGTTTGCGTGATATCTGATCGATGTAGTGCGTGCGATGGCGCGGCGGGCGAATGTGGCAGTCAGTTAGTGAATGGGCCGACGGTTCAGTGACCGTGCGCCGATGACGAGCCCAATACGATCAGCGAGCCGACGATGCCCACGTCGATCTGGACGCACCCGCTTCGGCCGCCGTGCTGGCGGGCGAGAGTGAGATCGCCGCCGCAGTGGTCGGCGGGTTGCTGATGAACAGCAGCGGCCAAGTCGTCGACACCCTGAGTAGTAGCCACCACGCGGAATCCACTTGCTTCGTCTCCATTGGTCGGTCGGGCAAGGAGATCGGCCCCCCTCCCGTGAAGGGAGAGGGGCCGGTCGGGTTTGAATTACTTACTCGTTGCTGGCGCTGTCGGAGCTGTCACTGCCGGCGGATTGCGTGGCAGCTTTCTTGGTCGGTTGTCCGAGGGCCTTCTTGATGCCTTCATCAATCTTGTTGGCAACCTTGGAGATTTCGCCACGGACGGACTTGGACAGGCCCGCACCTGCTTCGCTGGCCTTGGTCAATCCGAGCTGGCCCGGCTTGGCCTGGGCACTGTCGCGAACGCGCGTAGTCGGCTCCGTTTCGACATCGGCCTCGGCGTCGACGACGGGAGTCTCGTCGACCGGGGTCTCGGCGGCGACCTCGGTGATGACGGTTGCATCCGTCGCAGGCACGTCGACGACCTGTGCCCCGGCGTCCACAACCTGAGGCTCGGTTTCGACTACCTCATCGGTGGCGGTGACTTCGGTTGACGGCGCATCGACAGCCAGTGTTGTGCTGGCGCTGGCAATAGCCGCGTCAAGCGCGTCATCGCTTGCGGCACTGGGTGCATCACCCGCGATGACGATCTCGGACGGGCCCGCTGCGATCGCCTGCGTCTCTGGAGCGGCCGCCAATGGGGCCACAGCGCTCGCCGCTGTCGGGTTGGGGAGGCGGGGAGGCCTCACCTTGAACGCCCTGGTCAGAATGGTCTGGATGACTTTGATCTGGTTGAGCATGCCACCGGCGAACGTCACACCCTTCGAGGCGACGTCGGCGATGCCGTGTTGAACGGCATTGATCATCTTCACCGGGTCGCCTGTCATAACCGAGTCGATGATTGACTGGCCGCTGCGGATGACTTGCTGGATTACGGGAATCCCAAACGTCATAACGGCGAGGATGAAGTTCGATGGTCGAGTGAATGCCGCCGCGACGAGTTCCTGGAACACGGCGACGGGCCGCTGCAGGACCGTGTAGACACGATACAACTCAGTGACGAATGAGCCCGCCGGCAACAGGATTCCCTGCAAGACGTCACCGAACGCCGTGGCGGGATCACCCGCGAGCGACTTCTGGAGTCCGCGCCCGAGCACCCCGGGCATGTTCATGACCATGACCTGGAGCGACCGGCCCACGATCTCGACATAGCCGCGGAGAATGGCCGCGCTCTCGACCTGATTCGCAATGAACTGCCGCAGGACCGGGAACGGGTTGGCGGCCTGCGTGGCAATGAAGCCCTGGATGACGGCGCCAGCCTGATCGAAGACCGGCCGGAAGACGTCGACGGGGTTGTCGATGGATGCCGTCAGCTGCACCGTCGCAGAAGAGGTGCTGATCGACGGCACGTGAATATCGGGCGTGACGGGGCTGATCGGACTCATGGCGATGACGCTGGCACCGACCAGCGCTATGCCGCTGGTGACGTAGGGGCGAAGTGCGAGTTGCAAGTGGGTTCCTTTGCTGGGCCGGACTGGGATTGAGCCAGCGACGAACGTAACTGAGAGGAACCTGAGAGCCGTCAACGAATTGCAATCATGCGCGGGATGCATGCCGATGGCCAAACATCAGGCAATCAATACACAGTCATAAAGAGCCTGTTGAACACGTAGGACGGTGCGAACTAGCAATCAGAGTTCGGCAATCGTGAAAAGTTCAACATGGAAGTACTTCAAGGCGCAAAATAGAACACGTTCAGCCAGCGAGCGTTGCCGGCTTGGCCCGTCCCCTCAACACGATCATCGGGCCCCTCGCGCCCGGGTCTGCGACGGGAGTTCGCCGAACAGGATGCGGTACCTGGCCGACATACGACCCAGTTCGCTGATTCCCCATTGATTGGCCACATCGGCGATCGTTGAGGTCCGCGGGTCGATGGCAAGCAGGTCGGCCCGGATGCGGTGCAGCCGCATGCGTGCGATGTACGACGACGGTGACTCGCCGAGCGTTTCCTCGAAAGACCTTGTGAGAGTTCGGCGGGAGACGCCTGCGCGGCGTGCGAGATCCTCGATGTCGAGGCGTTGACCCAGGTTCTGGTCTATGTGGGCGCGGGTCGACTCGACGATTCTCTCGCGTTGCCGCAGCGGCCGCAGGATCAGGGATTCGGGGCGCTGCGCGAAATGGCCGATGAGGGCCGCGACGATATCGGCGAACACAGCCGAGCTGAGTCGGGACTGGCCGTCGGCCTGGTGCAGGCGGGCCAGGACGTCGGAGATCATCGTGAGGGGCGCCGGTGCCATTGGCTCCGGATGAACGCGTGTGCGCCGAAAGGCGTTGCGGGAGAACGGTAAGCCAAGGCGCTCTGCCTCGCGCTCCAATGCCTCCTCGCTGAGGGTTATGACGGCGTAGCGGGTGTCCAGATCGTGAAATGCCTCTTGCTCCTCGCCGGGGCGCAGCATGCAGACGATCCCGCTGTCGATGTCACGCAGTAGGAGTCGGCTCCTGGGCATCCGTAGGCCAACACAGACGGAAATCGCCTCATCGGACAGTGGCCCGCGGAGCTGTATCCGGCCCTCATGCTGGCCAGAACTCAGCGTTATGTCGTCGTGGGCGGCGTGCACCAGACTGCCGCTGGGAGGTTGGCGCGATAGCTGGAAGGCACTGAGTCCCGCGTTGTCGACCGCGTCGCAAAGATCCTCGAGTCGATCGATCTGCGTCCGAGCGAACGGCACCTGCATGAATCGTCAGTGTAGGACATCGGGCCGGTGTCCCAATCTGCATAGACCGCATTCTCTGGCTCCGTTGTGATCTCCCTAGCGGTGACTCACCACACCGCGCAATGGGCGTTTCAATGGGCGAGGGGGTGTCGCACGCGATGTCGGCAACTGTATCCGGGGAGCAAGTCCTGGCTCGAGGATTCCTCGACATGACTGACGAGGAGCAGTGGACCTGGAAGCGCTTCGCGGACTCGGCCAGTCTGCTCTACCGAGAGATCGACACCGCCCTCACGGCGGAGCACGACCTCGCGCTTCGGGACGTGCAGATACTTCAACAGCTCAACACCGACCCGACTCGTCTTGTTCGAATGGGAGTTCTCGCAGAGACTTTGGTGGTCTCACCCAGTCGAGTCACATGGTTGGTGACCCGACTGGAGGATCGGGGGCTGGTGGGCAGGGTCCGTAGCCGCAAGGACAGACGAGTTGTCGTCGTCGGGATCACCCGAAAGGGAGAGGATCGTCTGCGGCTCGCGCTGCACACCTATGCCGAACTCGTGCGGCAGTACTACCTCGGTTCCCTGACCCGAGACCGGATGACCGCGTTGGGGGACACCGCGAGTCGACTCAGTGACGGCTTGAGAGGTTGGCGTTCCGCGTAGGTCAAGGGTGGAAGCGGTCGCAGTTCTGCGTGCGCTTTTCGGTCGAACCGCGAGTGTCTCACCGGTGATACCGTGGTCGTATGGATACGGTAACCGTGCGCGACCTGCGCAACAAGGGTGGAGAGGTACTCGACCGCGTGGGACGCGGAGAGAGCGTCATCGTGACCCGGGACGGACGCGCCGTTGCCGAGCTTCGCCCGCTTCCTCGTCCGAGTGTGGGTCCAGCCGAGTTGATCGCCCGCCGCCGTCGACTGCCGCAGGTGGACCCCGCCGCGTTGCGACGTGACATCGACGCCGTCCTGGATCAGTCGCTGTGACGGGTCGCGGAATGCTCGACACGTCAACAGTGATTCTGCTGGGCCGTATCAGCGATCCGACGGCTCTGCCCCAGGAAGCCGTCATCAGCGCTATCACGCTCGCCGAGTTGTCGGTCGGCCCTCACGTCGCGACTTCTGAGGATGACCGCGCTGCCCGTCAGGCGCACCTGCAACAGGCCGAAGCTGACTTCGACGTCGTCGCATTCGACGCCGCCGCGGCCCGGGTGTTCGGTCAGGTTGCGGCCGCGCTGCGTGCCGCCGGGCGAAAGCCGGCGGAACGCGCCTACGACGCGTTGATCGCCGCCAGTGCAATTGCAAATGGGCTGCCGCTTTTTACGTGCAATCCAGCCGACTTCACGGGGATCGCTGCGTTGGATGTTCGCGGGGTCCCGCATCCCGACCACGTGGACTGACGTCCCACCTTGGACGCCAGGCCACGTGGTCAGGGGTTGCTGCCTACATCCGGGCGCTGGCTTCGCTCAACACGTTGTGCAGGATGTCGTAGATCGCGTCGAACTCCTTCTGCCCGCTGATCAGCGGGGGCGCGAGCTGAACGACTGGGTCGCCACGGTCGTCGGCGCGGCAGTACAGTCCGGCCTCCCACAGTGCGGGGGTCAGGAAGCCGCGCAGTAGCCGTTCGGATTCCTCGTCGTTGAAGGTCTCCTTGGTGGCCTTGTCCTTGACCAGTTCGATGCCGTAGAAGAAGCCCTCGCCGCGGACGTCGCCGACGATGGGTAGGTCATACAGCTTCTCCAGCGTTGACCGGAACGCGGGTGCCATGGTCTTGACGTGGTCGTTGATGCCCTCGCGCTCGAAGATGTCGAGGTTGGCCAGCGCGACCGCCGAGGACACCGGGTGCCCGCCGAAGGTGTAACCGTGCCCGAAGACCGTCTGACCGTCGTCGAAGGGCTCGAAGAGCCGGTCGCTCGCGATCATCGCCCCGATCGGCGAGTACCCCGAGGTCATACCCTTGGCGCAGGTGATGATGTCGGGGATGTAGTCGAAGTCCTGGCAGGCGAACATCGAACCGATCCGGCCGTAGGCGCAGATCACCTCGTCAGAGACCAGCAGGACGTCGTACTCGTCGCAGATCTCCCGGACCCGCTCGAAGTACCCGGGCGGCGGCGGGAAGCAGCCGCCGGCGTTCTGCACCGGCTCCAGGAACACCGCCGCGACGGTGTCGGGGCCCTCGAACTCGATGGCCTCGGCGATGCGGTCAGCACAGTAGCGGCCGAACGCCTTCGGGTCGTTGTCATAGCGGTCGGGTGCCCGGTAGAAGTTGGTGTTGGGCACCCGGAAACCGCCGGGGGTCGGCGGATCGAACGGCGCCTTGAACGCCGGGATGCCGGTGATGGCCAGCGCGCCCTGCGGGGTGCCGTGATAGGCGATGGACCGCGAGAGCACCTTGTACTTGCCGGGTTTGCCGGTCAACTTGAAGTACTGCTTGGCCAGCTTCCAGGCGCTCTCGACGGCCTCGCCACCACCGGTGGTGAAGAAGACGCGGTTCAGATCGCCCGGTGCGTACCCGGCGAGCCGGTCGGCGAGTTCGATCGCCGGCGGCGTGGCGTAGGACCACAGCGGGAAGAACGCCAGGGTCTCGGCCTGCTTGGCCGCGGCCTCGGCGAGTTCCTTGCGGCCGTGCCCGACCTGGACCACGAAGAGCCCTGAGAGCCCGTCGATGTAGCTCTTGCCCTTGTCGTCGAAGATGTGCACGCCCTCGCCGCGGGTGATGATCGGCGGGGTGATGCCGGCGCCGTGGCGGGAGAAGTGCCCCCACAGATGGCGGTCGGCCTTGGCGCTGAGGTTGGAAGTAGTGTCGTTCGTTGAGTCGATGAGTGTCATCTTGTGCCCCAATTGTATTGCTGCTTAACGAGTTTAAGGTAAACCAAGGTTTCGGTGGTTATCACTCCTGGCACGGCGCGGATCTTGGTGTTGAGTAGGTCTAGAAGGTCGTCATCGTCCTCGCACACAACCTCGGCGATCGCGTCGAAGGAGCCCGCGGTGAGCACGACGTAGTCGACGGAATCGATGGCGGCCAGCTGCTCGGCGACCTTGAGCGTGTCGCCGGTGCAGCGGATGCCGATCATGGCCTGGCGGGCGAAGCCCAGCTGCATGGGATCGGTGACCGCGACGATCTGCATCACCCCGGCATCCACCATGCGCTGCACGCGCTGGCGCACGGCGGCCTCGGACAACCCGACCGCCTTGCCGATACCCGCGTACGACCGTCGACCGTCCTGCTGCAGCTTCTCGACGATCGCCTTGGACAGCTCGTCAAGGTGATACGCCGCACCTGGCCGAGAGTGGTTGATGCGGAGTGAGACGGCCTGCAACCCGGGGCGAGCGTCAGGGGTGTCCATGCCCACGATTGTGCACGGAATCAGTCGTCAGGGGCAACCGATCCGTCTGAAATCGTAAGTTTCGGGTGCCCGATGCTGCGGTATTGCGTGGCGGAGGCCTCCAGAGGTCGGCTAGCTTGGTGGCATGACGATGGCGAGCAGCTGGATCGACGGTGGCGAGGTTCTGACCGGAGGCCCAACCCACAAGATCATCAATCCGGCCACCGGCGACGTGGTCACCGAGTACGCACTGGCGACCCCGACGGAGGTGGACACAGCGGTCGCGTCGGCGCGCAAGGCGCTCTCAGGTTGGGCGACGGCGACCCCGGCGGACCGCTCGGCGGTACTCGCCAAACTGGCCGAGTTGGCCGGCGCGAACGCCGAGAGTCTGGTCGCCGAGGAGGTCAGCCAGACCGGTAAGCCGGTTCGGCTGGCGACCGAGTTCGACGTACCCGGCAGCATCGACAACATCGACTTCTTCGCGGGCGCCGCCCGGCACCTCGAGGGCAAGGCGACCGCCGAGTACTCGGCCGATCACACCTCGAGCATTCGGCGCGAGGCCATCGGCGTCGTCGCCACGATCACTCCGTGGAACTACCCGCTGCAGATGGCGGTGTGGAAGGTGTTGCCCGCGTTGGCCGCCGGCTGCTCGGTGGTGATCAAGCCCGCCGAGATCACCCCGCTGACGACGCTGACGCTGGCCAGGCTGGCCAGCGAGGCCGGCCTGCCCGACGGTGTGCTCAACGTCGTCACCGGCGCCGGTCACGACGTCGGCACGGCACTGGCAGGGCACCCGGGCATCGACCTCGTGACGTTCACCGGCTCGACCGCCGTCGGCCGCAAGGTCATGGCCGCCGCCGCGCTGCACGGGCGCCGCACCCAGCTGGAACTGGGCGGCAAGGCGCCGTTCGTGGTGTTCGAGGACGCCGACCTGGACGCCGCCATCCACGGGGCGGTCGCCGCGTCGCTGATCAACACCGGTCAGGACTGCACCGCCGCCACTCGCGCCATCATCGCCCGCCCGCTGTATGACGACTTCGTCGCCGGTGTCGGCGAGCTGATGGGCAAGATCGTCGTCGGAAACCCGCACGATCCCGACACCGACCTGGGTCCGCTGATCACGACGGCGCACCGCGAGAAGGTCGCCGCCATGGTCGCCCGCGCCCCGGGTGAGGGCGGGCGGATCGTCACCGGCGGCAGCGCACCGGACGGGCCCGGCTCCTTCTACCGGCCGACGCTCATCGCCGACGTCGACGAGCGCTCCGAGATCTACCGCGACGAGGTCTTCGGCCCGGTCCTGGTGGCACGCGCGTTCACCGATGACGACGACGCGCTACGTCAGGCCAACGACACCGACTACGGCCTGGCCGCCTCGGCGTGGACCCGCGACGTCTACCGGGCGCAGCGCGCGTCGCGCGAGATCCATGCCGGCTGCGTGTGGATCAACGATCACATCCCGATCATCAGCGAGATGCCGCACGGCGGCGTCGGCGCATCCGGTTTCGGCAAGGACATGAGCGACTACTCGTTCGAGGAGTACCTCACCATCAAGCACGTGATGAGCGATATCACCGCTGTGGCCGAGAAGGATTGGCACCGCATCATCTTCAGCAAGCGCTAGGGCTTCGCCTAGTCGCGGGGGATGACGATCACCGGAGCGGCGGTTCCCGCCAGGATCCGGGAAGCGGTGGAGCCCAGGAAGATTCGCTTGGGTGCGGCGAACCGGCTGGAGCCGACGACCAGCACCTCGGAGTCGGACCAGTTCAGTTTCTTCAGCGCCGACTCCAGCGTCATGCCCTCGGCGACCAGCGACTCGATAGTGGTGTCCGGCAAGGCACGATCGGCGATCGCGAGGTTCTCCCGCGCGGCCGCAATCTGCTGTGCACGTAAATCTGCCAGGTTCTCGGCAGTCGCCAGATTCTCGGCCGATACCAGTGACACCATTCGGATGGACAGCCCCGCGGCGCTGGCCAGGGTGATGGCGAAGGGAAGCGGGTTGTCGTCGCCCGCCTTCGTCGGGACCGCCGCCGTCACCGCGGTGATGGCGGCCGGGGGATCCTCGGCGTAACCGCGTGGCGCGAGGGCCACCGGAATCGAGGAGGTGTGCAGCAACGCGCTGGAGACCGGACCGATCACGTGACCGCCGAAGAACCCGTCCCGCGCGCCACCCACAACGATCAGGTCTGAGTGGTGTTCCTCGGCGAAGGACATCAGCGTCTCGGGGAATGAGTCGCCGATCGTCACCGTCGCAGCAGCCTGGATACCCGCGGCGGCGAGGGCGGCGATGGGCTTGCTGATCCATTCCTTGCCACGCTCGATCAGGAACTCCTGGTACTGCGCGCGGCCGGGATGGCCATCGGGCAGCTCCTCGCGCACGACGAGAACGACGTCAACGGTCGCGCCGAAGGTCTTCGCCAACACGCCGGCGAGTGCCACGCCGTCATCACCGGTGGGGGTGGCCAGATAGCCGACGGTCAAATGCATGTTGTCTCCTAAGTCCGCGTGGCCGAGCCTCTCGAGATGATCAGTAGACGTCCGGGACCTTGACCTCCGTCGAGGCATTGAGCGTCTCGCCCCGGAAGAAGCGCTTGGTGCCGAATGCGAAGCAGGCCAACATCAATGGGATGCCGAGTACCAGCATGCCGACACCGAGGACGAAGACGCCGCCAATGGGACCGAACGCCGTGTAGCCGTAGTCCGGCGCGATCATGTCGGTGGCGCTCTGAATGAACGCCCACGTCATGGCCAGCGCCCCGAGCAGGGGGAAGATGCCACGCATGAACAGGTTCTTGGCCGAGGCGAACAGCGTCCTGCGGAAGTACCAGACGCAGGCGTAGGCGGTGATGCCGTAGTAGAACGCCACCGCCAGACCGAGGGAGGCCACGGAGTCCGCCAGGGCGTTCTCGGAGAGGAACGTCAGCACCAGGTAGAAGAACAGTGCGGCGGCACCCATCACCATGGTGCCGAACGCCGGCGTCATGTACTTCGGGTGGACCTGGGCGAACCGCTTCGGCAGCGCCTCATAGACCGCCATCGACAGCGTGCCGCGTGCGGTGGGCAGGATGGTGGTCTGCGTCGAGGACAGAGCTGACACCGAGACGGTCAACAACAGCAGTGATGCTGCGATGCTGCCCGCCACCGGCTTGCCGAGCACCGTCAGCACGTCGTCGGTGTTGTTGGCGTTGTTCAGGCCGATCCCGACAGTGCCGAAACCCGCGAACGACTGCACCGCGTAGGCGACGAGAACGTAGGTGCACACCAGGATCAGCGTGGTGAGGACGGCCGCGATACCGGGTGTGCGGCCGGGGTTCTTGGTCTCCTCGCCGACGGCCAGGCAGGCG
This sequence comes from Mycobacterium sp. IDUB_39, assembly GCF_055419205.1. Lineage (NCBI taxonomy): Bacteria > Bacillati > Actinomycetota > Actinomycetes > Mycobacteriales > Mycobacteriaceae > Mycobacterium > Mycobacterium sp. IDUB_39. The sequence goes on along the minus strand of NZ_JBVAXF010000001.1, from coordinate 26,935 downwards.
TCCCAGCCCCAGTAGATGAAGATGCAGAGGATGATTGCCGCGGCGATCGAGGAGGCGTCCAGACCGCCGGGCCACAGCCAGGCCAGCGACGGCGTGATGGCCTGCGCCCCGGCGTTTCCGGCGAACACCCGGACCAACGCCCAGATGCTGACGATGATGAGCACACCGAACTGAATGGCGATCAGGACGTTCTGGATGCGCTCGGACAGCACCACGCCGCGGGCGCTGACGAGGGTCATGGCGATGATGAAGAACGAGCCCAGCGTCACCTTCGCCCAGAGGTTCTCGGCGAGCGCGTCCTGGCCCAGGAACTTGAACAGGTAGATGGCAGCGACTTCGGCGACATTGGCCAGCACGATGATCGCCGACACAGCCAGACCCCAGCCGCCGATCCAGCCGATCCACGGTCCGAACGCCTTTGTGCCCCACGTGAAGGTCGTGCCGCAGTCGGGGGTGTCCTGCGACAGTTCCTTGTACGCGAAGGCGACGAGCAGCATGGGGATGAACGCGAGAACGAACATCGCGGGCGCCTTGTCGCCCACCGCGAGCACGACATAGCCGAGGGTGGCCGCCAGGCTGTATGCGGGTGCGACCGCGGCGAGACCGATGACGATATTGCCGACGAGGCCCAGCGCCCCGGCCTGGAGTCCCTTGCCCGCAACGGTCGGCGGGGAGGGAGCCGACGGTTCAGCGATTGCCATTTCAGGGAATATACGGTTCCGCTCGGCTGTGCGAGCCCGTTCGGTTGAGCGCGGTAGCGGAATAGCGACCTCGCAGTGCCGCGCGACTGCGCCGTCGCAAACCCGCCAGCGTCGGCGGCGATGCGGTGCTGGACTTCGACGAGTAGCTCATCACTCGATCGGAGACTCAGTGACGTTCGCCCTCAACCTGTTTCGCACGGATCCCGCGGCTCCGCCGGCCAACCGGTGGCTGGCCGTGGTGTCCATCATGGCGGGGATCTTCGCGATCGTGACCGCCGAGATCCTTCCCATCGGGCTCCTGCTGCCGATCGCATCGGAGTTCGGGGTGACGCCCGGAGTCTCCGGCGTGATGATGACCGTGCCCGGGTTCGTGGCCGCGGTGGCGGCGCCGCTGGCGACCGTGGCCACCGCCCGGGTCGACCGGCGCACGATGTTGATGGTGTGGACGGCGTTGCTGGTCGCCTCGAACCTGATCTGCGCCGTCGCGCAGGATTTCTGGATGATCCTCGCCGCGCGCGTCCTGGTGGGCGTGGTGATCGGCGGTTTCTGGTCCATCGGCGCCGGCCTGTCCGGTCGTCTCGTCGAGACCCGGCAAGTCGCCCGGGCCACGTCGACCATCTTCCTGGCGGTGCCCCTGGGATCGGTTCTTGGTGTCCCACTGGGCACATTCGTCGCAGACGTCGCAGGCTGGCGCGCCGCGTTCGTCGGCCTGACCGCCCTGTCGGCCGTCGTGCTGATCGCGTTGGCGTGCACCGTTCCCGCACTTCCCGCCGCGGAGGCGACGCGGCTCTCGGTGCTCGGTCGGCTGCTGCGTGTCCGCGACATCCGGGTCGGCCTGCTGATCACGTTCCTGGTCGTCCTCGCGCACTTCGGCACCTACACCTATGTGTCGGCGTTCCTGACCGAGGTGACGGGCATCGGATTGGCGGCGGTCAGCGCGCTGCTGCTGCTGTACGGCGCGGCGGGGTTGGCGGGCAACGCCATCGCCGGTGTGGCCCTGGGGCGCAGCGTGGGTGCCACCTTCGGGTGCGCGGCCGCACTGATTGCCATTGCGACGCTGCTGCTGCCCGTCATCGGCGGTCATGTCGCCGGCGCGGTACTGCTGCTGCTGTTGTGGGGCGTGGGCTATGGCGCGGTGCCCGCGTGCAGCCAGACGTGGCTGGCGCGTGCGTCCGGCGGAGCCGACGAGGCGGCCACGGTGCTTTTCACCACCTCGTTCCAGGCGACCATCTCGATCGGTGCGCTACTGGGCGGGGTGCTCCTCGACGGGGTGTCGGTGGTGGCGCTGATGGTGGCGGGCGGCGCGGTCGCGGCGGTGGCGTCAGTCGTCGTCGGGTTACTAGGCTCGAAGAGGTGACGACCCGCGTCGATGAGTTCGAGGGGCTGCGTTCGCATCTGCTTGCAGTGGCGTACCGGCTCACTGGCACGTTCGCGGACGCCGAGGACGCGGTCCAGGACGCCTGGCTGCGTTGGGACGCGCTGGGTTCCAAGCGCGACGGCATCATCGACGCCCGGGCGTGGTTGACCACAGTTGTCAGCCGCATCGGACTGGACCGGCTGCGGTCGGCGGCGCACCGGCGCGAGACATATGTCGGGGAGTGGCTGCCCGAACCGGTCGTGACGCCGCTCGACGGCTCGGATCCACTGGCCGCGGTGGTCGCCGACGAGGACGCGCGGTTCGCCGCGATGGTCGTGCTGGAGCGGCTCACCCCCGACCAGCGGGTCGCGTTCGTTCTGCACGACGGCTTCTCGGTGCCGTTCGGCGAGATTGCCGCCGTGCTCGACGTCAGCGAGGCCTCGGCACGCCAACTCGCCTCACGCGCGCGCCGGTCGGTGGTCGGTGCGCAGGCGCCGCCCCGCGACTCGTCTCATAACGAGGTCGTCGGCAAGCTGATGGCGGCCATGGCGAGCGGTGACCTGAACGCCGTCGTCGCCGTGCTTGCGCCCGACATCACCTTCACCGGGGACTCGAATCGTATGGCGCCCACCGCTGCCCGCGTCATCCACGGATCCGACAAGGTGGCCAGGTTCATCCTCGGTCTGGTGTCGCGGTACGGCCCGAGGATCTTCGAGGCCCCGCAGTTGGCACTCATCAACGGCGAACTTGGCATCTACAACGACAGGTTCGACACCGACGGGCAGTGGCCCGAGTTGGCGCCGCGCATCCAGGCGCTGACCGTGCGCGACGGTCTGGTGTGCGCGATCTGGGACGTCGCCAACCCGGACAAGTTCACCGCGTCGCCGCTGGCTAGCCGTTCGAGTCAGCCCACGGAACCCGGCACGCGTCACCGGAATTGAAGCCCTGCTCGGTGATTCCGAGTGCGGTGTTCATCCGGGCCCGCATGTTCTCGACGCCGATCTGGTAGGTCAACTCCATCACGCCCTTGTCACCGAAGCGTCGCCTCAGGTCCTCGACCTGTTCGTCGGTGACGTTGTGCGGATCGGTGGTCATGGCGTCGGCGTAGGCGATGGCGGCGCGCTCGTCGTCGGAGAAGTGCGAGGAGGTGGCGTAGTCGTCGATGTGCTTCAGCCGCGCCATGTCCAGGCCCTCCATGCGCATCAGCATCGATCCGAAGTCCACGCACCAGGAGCAGCCGACGCAGCGGGCCGTCCAATAGACGGCGAGTTCGCGGATGTTGGCGGGCAGCGTTCTCGACGCCTTCTCCAACATGCCCTCGTGTGCGGCGCCGGTGACCAGAAGGCCCGTGTGGTGGGCGTAGATCGTGAACGGTTCGGGGACCTCGCCGTAGCGGCGCTTGGCGTAGCGCCACATCAGCCGCGTCACGAGCGGGGCCTTCTTGGGGGATAGCGGTGCGATTCTCGTGGTCATACCCCTCAGACGAGACAGCTCGTCGATGTGTGACCGCCGAGCGTGCACAAGATGGCGAGACTTTGCGGATTTCTCGTAATCTTGTTCACGTTCGGCGGGGGGTCAGCGAGTCTTCTTCTGCTCGGCCTTGACCAGACCGCCGCCGATGATGAGTCGCTGGATCTCGCTGGTGCCCTCGTACAGACGCAGGAGTCGGACCTCCCGGTAGATCCGTTCCACAGGGACCTCGCGCATGTAGCCGGTGCCGCCGTGCACCTGCACCGCGAGGTCGGCGACGTTACCGGCCATCTCGGTGCAGAACAGCTTGGCTGCCGACGGGGCGATCCGGCGGTCCTCGCCCGACACCCATTTGGCGGCGGCGTCGCGGACCAATGCGCGGCCCGCCATCACCCCGGTCTGCTGGTCGGCGAGCATGGCCTGCACCAGCTGAAAGCTGCCGATCGGTTGACCGCCCTGGGTGGCCGCGGCGGCGTAGGCCACCGACTCGTCGAGCGCCCGCTGGGCTGCGCCGACGGCGAGCGCGGCGATGTGCACCCGGCCGCGGGCCAGCGATGTCATCGCGGCGCGGTAGCCGACGTCCTCACTGCCACCGATCAGCGCGTTGTCGGAGACCCGCACGTCGGTGAAGCTGACATCGGCGGTCCAGGCGCCCTCCTGACCCATCTTGGCGTCCTTGGGGCTGACCTCGATGCCCGCGGCGTCGGCGGGCACCAGGAACACCGCGATCCCGGGGCCGGCATCGTCGGCCGGCCGGGTGCGGGCGAACACGACGAACAGATTGGCAGTCGGGGCGTTGGTGATGAAGCGCTTCTGCCCATTGATCACCCAGTCGTCGCCGTCGCGGACCGCCTTGGTGCGCAGGCCAGCCGGGTTCGACCCGGCGCCGGGCTCGGTCAGTGCGAAGGACGCCACCACATCCCCGGAGGCGATCCCCTCCAGCCACATGCTCTTCTGCTCCTCGGTGCCGAAGCCCACCAGCACCTGACCGGCGATGCCGTTGTTGGTGCCGAACATCGACCGCAGGGCCAGCGAGGTATAGCCGAATTCCATTGCCAGCTCGACATCCTGGGCGAGGTTGAGGCCCAGGCCGCCCCACTGCTGGGGGATGGCGTAGCCGAACAGCCCCATCGCCTTGGCTTGGTCGCGAAGCTCGTCGGGCACCTTGTCGTTGGCCAGAATCTCGTTCTCGCGCGGTACGACGGCGCTGCGGATGAAGGTGCGGGTCTGCGCCAGGATCTCCTTGAAGTCCTCGTCGCTGACGTCGTCGGCGACCGGGGTGCCACTCGCGGTGGGGGTCACAGAGGACTCCTTAGTTGTCTCGGCTGGTGGTCTCGCAGCGCGGCGGAACCGTGCGTCATTTTCGTATATGAAAATGCTATCGTATACGAAAATGCGGCCGTCGACGGTGGCGAAACCACAGGAATATCGAGTTAGGACAGGTGATCAGGTGTCGTTACTGGCCGGCCAGACTGCAGTCGTGACAGGTGGTGCCCAGGGCCTCGGCCTCGCCATCGCGCAGCGCTTCATCTCCGAAGGTGCCCGGGTGGTGCTCGGTGACCTCAATCTGGAGGCGACGGAGGCAGCTGTCGAACAGCTCGGCGGCGCCGATGTCGCCACCGCGGTGCAGTGCGACGTGACTCGCGCGTCCGACGTCGACGCGCTGGTCGCAGCGGCAGTCGATCGGTTCGGCAGCCTCGACATCATGGTGAACAATGCCGGCATCACGCGTGACGCGACTCTGCGCAAGATGACGGAGGACCAGTTCGACCAGGTCATAGCGGTCCACCTCAAGGGCACCTGGAACGGCCTCAAATCGGCCGCGGCGATCATGCGGGAGAACAAGTCTGGCGCGATCGTCAACATGTCGTCTATCTCGGGCAAGGTCGGCCTGGTCGGCCAGACCAACTACTCAGCAGCCAAGGCCGGCATCGTCGGGATGACCAAGGCCGCGGCCAAGGAGCTGGCGCACCTCGGTGTGCGGGTCAACGCGATCCAGCCGGGCCTGATCCGCTCGGCGATGACTGAGGCCATGCCGCAACGGATCTGGGATCAGAAGCTCGCCGAGATTCCGATCGGCCGGGCCGGAGAGCCAGACGAGGTCGCCAAGGTGGCGCTGTTCCTCGCCAGCGATCTGTCGTCGTACATGACCGGGACCGTGCTCGAAGTGACTGGAGGTCGGCACGTATGAGCACCCGCGATGTCGTCATCTGTGAACCTGTCCGCACCCCGATCGGTCGATACGGTGGCGTGTTCGGATCTTTGACCGCCGTGGATCTCGGCGTGACGGCGCTCAAGGGACTGCTGGAGCGCACCGGGGTCGCACCCGATCAGGTGCAGGATGTGATTCTCGGGCACTGCTATCCGAACAGCGAGGCTCCTGCGATCGGCCGGGTGGTGGCACTCGATGCCGGTCTGCCCGTCACCGTTCCCGGTATGCAGGTGGATCGCCGATGCGGATCCGGTCTGCAGGCCGTCATCCAGGCTTGTCTGCAGGTCGGCAGTGGTGACAACGATCTGGTCGTCGCCGGCGGCGCGGAGAGCATGAGCAATGTCGCGTTCTACTCCACGGACATGCGATGGGGTGCACGCGCTGGTGTCCAGATCCATGACGGACTGGCACGTGGACGGACCACCGCGGGCGGGCGGGACTACCCGGTGCCCGGCGGAATGCTGGAGACCGCCGAGAATCTGCGCCGTCAGTACGGCATCACCCGCGCCGAGCAGGATGAGCTCGCCGTCAGCTCCCATCAGCGTGCTGTCGCCGCCCAGGCCGAAGGCGTGCTGGCCGAGGAGATCATTCCGGTCACGGTCCACACCCGCAAGGGGGAACAGGTCGTCGACACCGACGAGCACCCCCGTGCCGACACCACGGTGGAGACGCTTGCCAAGCTCAAACCGGTTCTGCTCAAACAGGATCCGGAGGCGACCGTGACGGCGGGCAACTCCAGCGGCCAGAATGACGCGGCGTCGATGTGCATCGTGACCACCGTCGAGAGGGCCGCCGAACTTGGCCTGACGCCATTGGTGCGGATGGTCTCCTGGGGGTCGGCCGGAGTTGCGCCCAACATCATGGGTATCGGCCCGGTCCCTGCCACCGAGGTGGCCCTGGCCAAGGCCGGACTGCAACTGGCTGATATCGACCTCATCGAGCTCAATGAGGCGTTCGCGGCCCAGGCGCTGGCGGTGATGAAGGAGTGGAAGTTCGGTGCGGCCGACCACGAGCGCACCAACGTTCGCGGCTCGGGCATCTCACTCGGACATCCCGTCAGCGCGACCGGCGGGCGGATGCTCGCGACCCTGGCCCGGGAGCTGCACCGGCGCGGGGCGCGCTACGGACTGGAGACCATGTGCATCGGCGGCGGCCAGGGGTTGGCCGCCGTCTTCGAGAGGATCGCGCCATGACCAAACTGGCACAGACTTTGGGTCTGACCGAGATTCAGGCCGAGATCGTCTCGACGGTAAGGCAATTCGTCGACAAGGAGATCATCCCTGTCGCCCAGGAGCTGGAGCACTCCGACACCTACCCGCAGGCCATCGTCGACCAGATGAAGGAGATGGGCCTGTTCGGGTTGATGATTCCCGAGGAGTACGGCGGGCTCGGCGAGTCGCTGCTGACCTACGCACTGTGCGTCGAGGAGCTGGCCCGCGGCTGGATGAGCGTGTCCGGCGTCATCAACACCCACTTCATCGTGGCGTACATGATCCGTCAGCACGGCACCGATGCGCAGAAGCAGCGGTTTCTGCCGCGCATGGCGACCGGTGAGGTCCGCGGCGCGTTCTCCATGTCGGAGCCCGAACTGGGATCTGATGTCGCGGCGATCCGCACCAAGGGCGTCCGCGATGCGGACGGCAACTACACCATCACCGGCCAGAAGATGTGGCTGACCAACGGTGGAAGCTCGACCCTGGTCGCCGCATTGGTGAAAACCGATGAGGGAGCGGACAAACCGCACCGAAACCTGACGGCCTTCCTGATCGAGAAGCCGGCCGGATTCGGAGAGGTGATGCCCGGCCTGACCATCCCGGGCAAGCTCGACAAGCTCGGCTACAAGGGCATCGACACCACCGAGCTGATCTTCGACGGTTATCGCGCCGACGCGGACGACGTCCTCGGCGGTGTGGCCGGGCAGGGTTTCTTCCAGATGATGGACGGCGTCGAGGTCGGCCGAGTCAACGTCTCGGCCCGTGCCTGCGGCGTCGGCATCCGCGCCTTCGAACTCGCCATTCGCTATGCGCAGCAACGGGAGACGTTCGGCAAGCTGATCGCCGACCACCAGGCCATCGCCTTCCAGCTGGCCGAGATGGCCACCAAGGTCGAGGCCGCGCACCTGATGATGGTCAACGCGGCGCGGCTGAAGGACTCCGGTGAGCGCAACGATGTCGCCGCCGGGATGGCCAAGTACCTGGCCAGTGAGTTCTGTGCCGAGGTCACTCAGCAGAGCTTCCGGATTCACGGTGGCTACGGCTACTCCAAGGAGTACGAGATCGAACGGCTGATGCGGGACGCCCCATTCCTCCTCATCGGCGAGGGCACCAGTGAGATCCAGAAGAACATCATCAGCAAGCGGTTGCTGGCCGACTACCGGATCTGACCGGTGACCGCTTCGGATACAACGGCGCCGCAGCTGGCCGACGACGTGGCTCGACTGGTACGCCGGCGGATATTCGACGGCACCTACCCGGCAGGGAAGTACGTCCGTCTCGAGCAGCTCGCGGCGGAACTGGGTATCAGCGTGACGCCCGTGCGCGAAGCACTGTTCGGTCTGCAGGCTGAGGGACTGCTGACTCAGCAGCCCCGACGTGGCTTCGCGGTGTTACCCGTCACTCGCCGAGACATCGACGATGTCGCCGGAGTGCAGGGCCACATCGGCGGTGAGCTGGCGGCGCGCGCCGCCACGCACATCACCGATGATCAGATCGCAGAACTCGAACGCCTCCAGGCGCAGCTCGAGGACGCGCATGCCCAGAATGACCAGGATCGGGCGGTCCGGCTCAACCACGAGTTCCACCGCGGCGTGAACATCGCCGCTCAGTCCCCGAAGCTGGCGCAGCTGATGTCCCAGATCACTCGGTACGCACTGGAATCAGTGTTCCCGACAGTCGACGGCTGGGCCGAACAGTCCATGCACGATCACCGGCGTGTGCTGACGGCGCTGAGGGAGCGCGACGGCGAATCGGCCCGCGCGGCAATGGCCGAGCATCTTTGTGCGGGAGCACAACCGCTCATTGATCACCTAGCCGGGCTGGGTGTGCTGGAGTAGGCCCCGCACTCCCTGACCCGGCCCGCCGAACGTGAAGAAGATGGCGAAACTTCGCGGATTCCTCGCAATCTTCCTCACATTCGGCGGGGATGGAACGCGGCGGGCCTGTGCACCGTCCTATCCACATGCCATTTCTGGGGAGTGAGGCGCTCGCGGCGGGCGCCGTCAACCGATATCAGCTGAACACCAGCCACGACATGCTGCACCGCGATGTGTTCGTGCCGCGCGGGGCGGTGCTCACCCCCGTCGACAAGGCGGTGGCGGCATGGCTGTGGTCGGGACGACGCGGGGTGGTGGCGGGCCTCTCGGCTGCGGCGCTGCACGGATCGATGTGGATCGATGCGAACCTGCCCGCCGAGCTGAATCAGCCCAGCAGGCACAAGACCACCGGCATCATCCTGCACAGCGACCACCTCGCGGAGGACGACGTCGGTGTGCTCGACAGCATCCGGGTGACGACACCGGCACGCACCGTATTCGATCTCGGTCGCCAGCACGGACTGGTGACCGCGGTCATCCGGGTCGATGCGCTCCTGCAGACCGGGGAGCTGAAACTGTCTGACGTGCAGACGCTTGTCGATTCGCATCGCGGTGCACGCGGTGTGGTCCAGCTGCGCCGCGTGCTCGATCTGGCCGACTACGGCGCCGAGTCGCCGCAGGAGACCCGGCTGCGGCTGCTGCTGACCTTCGCGGGTATGCGTCCCTCGGCAACGCAGATTGAGGTGTTCGACGAGTACGACCAGTTCGTGGGGCGACTCGACATGGGCTGGCCGGAATGGAAGGTCGGCGTCCAGTACGACGGGAAGCAGCACTGGGACGACCCTGTGCAGCGTGCCCGCGACATCGATCAGGGCGTCGCCTACGCCGAGCTGGGCTGGCGCATCGTCCGTGTTGGCGCCGACCTTATGCGGTACCGGGAGGCCACTGTCATCGGGCGGACCCGGGCAGCGTTACAGGCCGCAGGTGGACCTTTCTAAAGTGCGCCCAACGTGAACAAGATTGCGAGGAATTCGTGAGAACTCGCCATCTAGTTGACGTTCGACGCAGGGAAATCTAGCGCGCGAACATCAGCGCGCGCTTGACCTCTTGAATCGCCTTGGTGACCTGGATGCCACGGGGGCAGGCTTCGGTGCAGTTGAACGTGGTGCGGCAACGCCACACGCCATCGACCTCGTTGAGGATGTCGAGGCGCTCGGCGGCGGCCTCGTCGCGGCTGTCGAAGATGAACCGGTGGGCGTTGACGATCGCCGCGGGCCCGAAGTAGGAGCCCTCACTCCAGAACACCGGGCAGCTCGTCGTGCAGCACGCGCAGAGGATGCACTTGGTGGTGTCGTCGTAGCGCGCCCGGTCGGTCTGGCTCTGAATGCGCTCGCGGGTGGGCTCGTTGCCGCTGGTGATCAGGAACGGCTTGACCGCACGGAACGCGTCGAAGAACGGCTCCATGTCGACGACGAGGTCCTTCTCCACCGGCAGCCCGCGGATCGGCTCGATCGTGATGGTCAGCTGCTTGCTTGCCTTCTTGGGCAGCATGTCGCGCATCAGCACCTTGCACGCCAGCCGGTTCACACCGTTGATGCGCATGGCGTCCGAACCGCACACGCCGTGGGCGCACGACCGGCGGAAGGTCAGCGTTCCGTCGAGGTACCACTTCACGTAGTGCAGCAGGTTCAGCAGTCGGTCCGTGGGCAGACACGGCACGCGGAAGCTCTGGAAGCCCGCGCCGTCGGGATCCTCGGGGTTGAACCGTGCGATCTTCAGGGTCACCATCACCGCACCCTCGGGCACGGGGGGTTCCTGCTGATCGACCTTGTCGATGACTGGTGCGCTCATCGTCAGTACTTCCGTTCCATCGGCTCATATCGGGTCTGGACGACGGGCTTGTAGTCCAGCCGAATGTCGGACAGTAGGTCGGTGCCTTCTTTGTAGGCCATGGTGTGACGCATGTAGTTGGTGTCGTCGCGGTTCGGGTAGTCCTCGCGAGCGTGGCCGCCGCGGGACTCCTTGCGGTTCAGCGCGCCCACCACGGTGACCTCCGCCAGCTCCAGCAGGAAGCCGAGTTCGATGGCCTCGAGAAGGTCGCTGTTGTAGCGCTTGCCCTTGTCCTGCACCGTGATTCGCGAGTAGCGCTCCTTCAGTGCGTGGATGTCGGTGAGCGCCTGCTTCAACGTCTCCTCGGTGCGGAACACCGCGGCGTTGTTGTCCATCGACTGCTGCAGCGCTCCGCGGATGTCGGCGACGCGCTCGTTGCCGTGCTCGGAGAGGATGTCGCCGACCCAGCCGGTCACCATGCTCGCCGGAGTCTCGGGGAGGTCGACGAAGTCGTGTCCCAGCGCGTAGTTCGCGGCGGCGATACCGGCGCGACGGCCGAACACGTTGATGTCCAGCAGCGAGTTGGTGCCCAGTCGGTTGGAGCCGTGCACCGACACGCAGGCGCACTCGCCCGCGGCGTACAGGCCGGGCACGACCGAGTTGTTGTCGCGCAGCACCTGGCCGTGCACCGTCGTGGGGATACCGCCCATGACGTAGTGGCAGGTCGGGTACACCGGCACCAGCTCGGTGACCGGGTCGACGCCGAGGTAGGTGCGGGCGAACTCGGTGATGTCGGGCAGCTTGGCCTCGAGGACGTCGGCGCCGAGGTGGCGCACGTCGATGTAGACGTAGTCCTTGTTGGGTCCGGCACCGCGGCCCTCGAGCACCTCGAGCACCATTGAGCGGGCCACGATGTCGCGCGGCGCGAGGTCGACGATCGTCGGCGCATAGCGCTCCATGAACCGCTCACCGTCGGCGTTGAGCAGGCGACCGCCCTCACCGCGCACGGCTTCGGAGATCAGGATGCCCAGGCCGGCTAGGCCTGTCGGGTGGAACTGGTGGAACTCCATGTCCTCCAAGGGAAGTCCCTTGCGGAACACGATGCCAAGGCCGTCACCCGTCAACGTGTGCGCGTTGGAGGTGGTCTTGTACATGCGACCCGACCCGCCGGTGGCGAACACGATCGCCTTGGCGTGGAAGACGTGGATGTCGCCGGTCGCCAGTTCGTAGGCGACGATGCCCGTGGCCACCGGGCCGCCGGGGGTCTCCGACAGGACGAGGTCCAGCGCGTAGAACTCGTTGAAGAACTCGACGTCGTGCTTGACGCAGTTTTGGTAGAGCGTCTGCAGGATCATGTGGCCGGTGCGGTCGGCGGCGTAACAGGCGCGGCGGACGGGGGCCTTGCCGTGGTCCCGGGTGTGCCCGCCGAAGCGGCGCTGGTCGATACGGCCCTCTGGGGTGCGGTTGAACGGCATCCCCATCTTCTCGAGGTCATAGACCGCGTCGATGGCCTCCTTGCACATGATCTCGACCGCGTCCTGGTCGGCGAGGTAGTCGCCGCCCTTGACGGTGTCGAACGTGTGCCACTCCCAGTTGTCGTCCTCGACGTTGGCCAGTGCTGCACACATGCCACCCTGCGCGGCGCCGGTGTGGCTGCGCGTCGGGTAGAGCTTGGTCAGGACGGCAGTGCGCGCCCGGGGGCCGGCCTCGACAGCGGCGCGCATCCCTGCGCCGCCGGCGCCCACGATCACAACGTCGTATCGGTGTTCGATCAGCATTTGCAGGACTCCTGGGTCAAGAGATGTTCGCGTCGAATGTCAGCAGCACATACGTGCCCAGAACCAGGGTGAACACAATCGAGAGCAACAGCACCGTGTTCAGCCAGAACTTCGTCGAGTCCTTGCGGGTGTAGTCGGCGATGATCGTGCGCATGCCGTTGCCGCCGTGCAGCTGCGCCAGCCAGAGCAGCAGCAGGTCCCAGGTCTGCCAGAACGGCGAGGACCAGCGCTGCGCGACGTAGTTGAAGTCGATCCGGTAGACGCCGTTCTCCCACATCAACATGATGAAGAGGTGTCCGAGCGCAAGGAAGATCAGGACGACACCGGACATCCGCATGAACAGCCAGGCGTACTTCTCGAAGTTCGGCATTCCGCCGCGACTCCGCGGTGCACGCGGATTGTCCAGGCTGGCGGGCCGGTCGAAGGCGCGCTGCATGACCGGCGCGGGGCCGCCGCGCTCGGTCACGTGGTCGTAGGGGTTCTCCACCGAGGGGCTCATAGGAATCGCTCCACCATGTGCATGCCGATCACTCCAAGCGAGGCAATGAGGACGGCGATGAACACGCCGGCGACGATCCACAGCATCTTGCGCTGATGCCTCGGGCCGTCCTTCCAGAAGTCGATCAGGATGATCCTGACGCCATTGAGGGCGTGGTAGAGCACGGCAGCCACCAGGCCGATCTCCATGAGCCCGACGATCGGCGTCTTGTAGGTCTCGATGACCTGGTTGTAGGCCTCGGGGCTGACGCGGACCAGCGCGGTGTCCAGCACGTGGACGAAGAGGAAGAAGAAGATCGTGGCGCCGGTGATGCGGTGCAGCACCCACGACCACATGCCCGGGTCGCCGCGATACAAGGTGCGGCGGCGCGGGGGTGACGAACGCGGGGCCGGTATGGCCGAATCCGCGGCTGTCGCTGTACTCATCTCCGACCCTCCAACGTCATCGGTGGACTTCGGAATCCCGTCGTAACCGGTAGCGCAAAGCCATCGATTCGAACTGCCCGAAACCACGGGGGACTCTAATCCCAAATGTCCCACTGAAAGAACTAGCGTGGAAGGGCGGATGACCCACTGGCGTAGAAAGTTAGGGTCACCTATCTAGCTATTCGAGCCGCTCGAGAGGTTCTTCGGAATGCATTCAGAAGATGGACGGAAGGCCTGATATGGCAACGGAAATCGACTGGAAGAATCTGCGGCACAACGCAATTAGTGTTTCCAAGCTGGCCTATGCGCCATATTCCGGCTTTCCGGTGGGGGCGGCCGCGCTGACCGACGATGGTCGTGTGGTGGTCGGTTGCAATGTGGAGAATGTCTCATATGGCCTAGGTCTCTGTGCCGAGTGTTCTGTGGTCTGCGCGATGCACTCCAGCGGGGGCGGCCGGCTCGTCGCACTGGCGTGTGTGGACGGTTCCGGCACGTTGCTCATGCCGTGCGGACGGTGTCGGCAGGTGCTGCTCGAGCATGGCGGTCCCGGCATGCTGATCGACCATCCGGCTGGGCCACGCACGCTCGGTGAACTGCTGCCCGACGCGTTCGGCCCCGACGATCTCGACCGGGTGCAGCGTGAGGGGCAATCGCAGTGACCCAGTTCACATTCGATGCTCAGGACGCAGGGTCGCATCTCGATGCTCAGGACGCAGGGTCGCATCTCGATGCTCCGTCCGTCATCCGGACCAAGCGCGACGGCGGTGTCCTGTCCGACGCCGCGATCGACTGGGTCATCGACGGCTACACCCACGGTCGGGTGCACCCGGAGCAGATGTCGGCGCTGTTGATGGCCATCTTCCTGCGCGGCATGGAGACCGGCGAGATCGCCCGCTGGACGGCGGCCATGATCGCCTCGGGGGAGCGGTTCGACTTCGGCGACCTCCGGCGTGGCGGCAAGCCATTGGCGTTGGTGGACAAGCACTCCACCGGCGGGGTCGGCGACAAGATCACCATCCCGCTGGTGCCGGTGGTGATGGCGTGCGGCGCGGCGGTGCCCCAGGCGGCCGGACGCGGCCTCGGGCACACCGGCGGCACCCTGGACAAGCTCGAGGCCATCGCCGGCTTCACCGCGGAGATCTCAAAAGACCAAATCCGCCAACAACTTCAGACCATCGGCGCCGCAGTGTTCGCTGCAGGGGACCTGGCGCCGGCGGACCGCAAGATCTACGCGCTGCGCGACGTCACGGGCACCACTGAGTCGCTACCGCTGATCGCGAGTTCGGTGATGAGCAAGAAGCTCGCCGAGGGCGCCCGCGCACTGGTGCTGGACTCCAAGGTGGGCAGGGGCGCCTTCCTCAAGACCGAGGCGCAGTCGCGCGAGCTGGCCCGCACGATGGTCGACCTGGGGACGGCCTACGGGGTGCCCACCCGGGCGCTGCTCACCGATATGAACCGCCCGCTGGGCCTAGCCGTGGGCAATGCCGTCGAGGTCGCCGAGTCGATCGACGTGCTGGCCGGTGGCGGCCCCGCCGACGTGGTGGAGCTGACCCTGGCGCTGGCCCGCGAGATGCTCGACGCCGCCGGGGTCGACGGGATCGACCCCGCGGACACGCTGGCCGACGGCACCGCGATGGACCGGTTCCGCGCGCTGGTCGCCGCCCAGGGCGGCGACCTGGACCAGCCGCTGCCCGTCGGGGCGTACTCCGAGACGATCACGGCGCCCCACGGCGGCACGATGGGGGACATCGACGCGATGGCGGTGGGTCTTGCGGTGTGGCGGCTCGGGGCCGGCAGGTCGGCGCCGGGCGAGAACGTGCAGTTCGGCGCGGGTATGAGGATTCACCGCAGGCCAGGTGAGCCCGTCGCCGCAGGTGAGACGTTGTTCACGCTCTACACCGACACCCCGCAGCGCTACCCGGGTGCAATCGCCGAACTCGACGGCGGGTGGAGCGTCAGCGGCCCCGGGGAGCAGCCACCCGATATCGGCCCGCTCATCATCGATCGGATCACTCGCTGACAACCACGGTGTTCCGGCCGCCCCTTTTGGCACCGTAGAGAGCCTCGTCAGCGCGGGTGAGAATCGCGTCGATCGAATCCGCAGTCCGCGCCACGGTGACGCCCACGCTGACGGTGACGGGGATCAACGCGTCGGCAGCGTCCTGGGTCAGATGCTGGTGTGCGATGGCGTCGCGGAGCTGGTCGGCGAATCGTTGGGCGTCCGAAAGCTCGGTGCCGGGTAGTGCGAGGGCGAACTCCTCGCCGCCGATCCTGGCCGCCAACTCACCCTCCTTCAGCCGCGTCTGGCAGGTGAGCGCGATTGCGATCAACACCGAATCGCCTGCCGCGTGGCCGTGTTCGTCGTTGATGCGTTTGAAGTGGTCCACGTCGAAGACCACGACCGCCACCGGACCGTCGCGTTCGGTCCTCCTCCTGAGTTCGTGTTGCAGGCTCTCGACGAAGTGTCGGCGATTCGCCAAGGGCACCAACGAATCGAGGCGTGCGAGATCGTCGAGCCGCTCGACCAACACTCGACGCTCCTCGAACATCGCAAACAGCATCAACGAGAAGATGGAGGCCGTGGCGATGAAGAAGCTGACATAGGCGAGGCGGTCGGGAACGTCGAGATGTGACAGGAAACCGGTTCCGACCGCTCCCGCCCACGTGATGGCCGGTGCGATCAGGACGTTCGCAGTGGTGACGCCACGCAGGCCACGCCGAAGCCCGATCCAGACCAGCAGCGGATAGGTCACGCCGAGCACCAGCAACGGGTAGATGGTCAACTTGGTCGCGGCGAGGCCCAGCAGACCGATTGCCAGCGCGCTGACAAGTAGGTCGTAGCTCGACTTCGGCCGGCGCGAAACGCCCCGGATCGCCCAGGCGAGTAGCAACGGTGCGAACAACATCTGTCCCACGGAGTTGCCGACCCACCAGTGAATCCAAGCCGGGGCGATCGCACTCGGGTCGGCAAGCGGGCGCTGGATTCCCTGAATCCAGAACGACTGCCACGCGTCCGGAATCCACTCCGCGGGTGTAGCGCCGATCGCCCAGAGCACGCTGACCCCTCCGGTGGCGCTGATCGGCTGCAAGATCAGGAAGACCAACGCGACGAACAGGAGGACATCGCGCGGCCGGGCGAACTGCGGCGAGATCCTCCAGCGCGCGAACAGAATCGCGCCGAGGGCGCATTCCAGGCTGTTCACCAGCCCGACGGCGGCACCGCCCAGCACCGACGGCCCGGACCAGATGGACAGGATCGTCTGCCCGACAAGCACGCCCCATGCGACACGCGGCCCGAACAGGATGCAGAAAGCCAAGGCGATGCCCTCGGGCGCGAAGACGACACTCGTGACATTGCTGTTCTCGACCGACACCGCGAAGGTGAGCCGACCCAGCACAACGTAGGCGAACGCCAGTACCAGAGCCGCGAGTGCGGTGTGTCTTGGGTTCGACCGAATCCGCTCGATCGCGCTCGTCCACATGGTGGTGCGGATATTAGTGGGGAGCAGGCTAGTCACCGGCCGACCACCACCATGTCCCGGCCACCTCGTTTCGCGTCGTACAGGGCGTCGTCGGCGCGGTTGAGGAAGTCATCGAGGGAATCACCCGGCTGCAGGGCGGCGACACCCACGCTGATGGTTATGGCAGCGGCCGCAGTTTCGTCAGGGGCCACGAGGTGCTGCGCAGCGATGGCGCTGCGGAGCCGATCGGCGAATTGTTGCGCGTCGGAGACGTCGGTGTCGGGGAGCACGATGGCGAACTCCTCGCCACCGATCCGAGCGGCGATGTCGGTGTCGCGTAGCAGTGCCTTGCACGTGTTGGCGACGGCGATGAGTACCCGGTCGCCGGCCGCGTGACCATTGGCGTCGTTGATCTGCTTGAAGTGGTCGATGTCGAATGTTATTGCCGCCAAAGGGCTGCCACGTGCGGTTGCCTGCTGGATGAGTGGTTCCAGCCGCTCGACGAAGTGGCGTCGGTTATCCAGCGGAACCAGCGAGTCCTCGCGTGCGAGACGAGCCAGCCGTTCGACCAGCAGTCGGCGCTCCTCGAACATCGCGAACAGCATCAACGAGAAGAGGATGAAGGCGGTCGCGACGAAGAACCCGACGTAGGCGAGGCGATCCGGAACGCTGAGATGGTCCAGGAACTTCTTGGCGGAGGTACCGGCCCAGAGCACGGCTGGCGTGATGACGACGTTGGCGGTGGTCACACCGCGCAGGCCGCGGCGTAACCCGATCAGCACGAGCAACGGGCAGGTCACTCCAAGTACCAGCACCGGGTGAATGGGCAACACGGTGGCTGCTATTCCCGTCATTCCGATGACCAGTGCGCTGGTGAGCAGATCACCGCGGGTATCGGGCCGCCGCCAGGTCCCCTTCGTGGCCCAGGCCAGCAGCAGTGGGGCGACCAGGATTTGGCCGAGAGAGTTTCCGATCCACCAGTGAATCCACGCCGACGGGAGCTGACTCGAATCGGAGATCGGGCGTTGCATCCCGTGAACCCAGATGGCGTCCCAGCCGCTGGGGATCCATTCGTCGGGGGTGATCCCAACTCCCCACAACACGCTCACGCCGGCGGTCGCACTGATGGGCTGCAGAATCAGGAACACCAGGGCGACGAACAGGGCCACGTCGCGCGGGCTGCCGAACTGCGGCGATATCCGCCAGCGCGCGAACAGCACCGCGCCGAGCATGCCCTCGAGGCTGTTCACCAGCCCGATGGCGGCACCGCCCAGCACCGACGGACCCGTCCAGATCGACAGGATGGTCTGGCCGAGGAACACGCCCCACGCGACGCGCGGCCCGAACAGAATGCAGAACGCCAAGGCGATGCCCTCTGGCGCGAAGACGACGCTGGTGACGTTGCTGTGTTCAACGGATACGGAGAATGTCAGCCGGCCGAGCAGCACGTACAAGCTCGCGAGCACCATTGCGGCGACTGCGGTAGCCCGTCGACTCGAGCGAACACGCTCGACAGCGGGTATCCACATTCGGCGATCGTAGCTGCGAGCAACGCTCGCCTGCGCTTGAATCGTCAACCAACTGTTCGGGAATGACGAGCCATCCTGACGCGCTTTCGTTTGCTGGGAGAGTGTTCAGCTGTCGACCGCGAGTTCGGGCCCGGGGCAGCCGCAGTGGGTCGCAGTGTTTGCCATGTCTCGAGGTCGCTGCGCGACGGCGGCGAAAACGGCACTGCTACAGCACCGGGAGCTGATCATCACCCGAACATTGAGTGTGCAGCGGCCCGAATACCGCGCCGTCGCCGGAGTTGTTGCGCAAGATGGGGAGATGACGACACTCCTGACGTTGGATTCGATCAGGCAAGCACCCAAGGCACTGTTGCACGATCACCTCGACGGCGGGCTTCGCCCGGCGACCGTGGTGGAGCTGGCCGACCAGTTCGGTTACGCAGAGTTGCCGGCCACCGACGTCGACGAGCTGGCGATGTGGTTCAAGACGCAGGCCCACAGCGGGTCGCTGGTGCGCTACCTCGAGCCCTTCGCGCACACTGTCGGCGTCATGCAGAACCCGGAGGCGCTACACCGTGTCGCCTACGAGTGCGCCGAGGATCTGGCGGCCGACTCGGTGGTCTACGCCGAGGTGCGGTTCGCTCCCGAACTCCACATCGACAACGGGCTGTCGTTGGACGAGGTGGTCGACGCGGTGTTGGCGGGCTTCGCCGACGGAGCCAAGGCCGCGTCTGCCGCGGGCAAGCCCATCACCGTGCGCTGCCTGGTGACCGCGATGCGCCATGCCGCCCGGTCACGTGAGATCGCCGAACTCGCGGTCAGATTCCGGGACCGGGGCGTCGTCGGCTTCGACATCGCGGGCGCCGAGGCGGGATACCCGCCCACCCGGCATCTCGACGCGTTCGAGTACATGCGAGGCAACAACGCGCGGTTCACGATTCATGCCGGCGAGGCGTTCGGCCTGCCGTCGATCCACGAGGCGATCGCGTTCTGTGGCGCGGACCGGCTTGGACACGGCGTGCGGATCGTCGATGACATAGAAACCATGCCCGACGGTTCGATGCGGCTGGGCAGGTTGGCATCCATCCTGCGGGACAAGCGAATTCCCTTCGAGATGTGCCCCAGCAGCAATGTTCAGACCGGTGCGGCGCCCAGCATCGAGGGCCACCCGTTCGACATGCTGGCGCGGCTGCGGTTCCGGGTCACCGTCAACACCGATAACCGGTTGATGAGCGACACCACGATGAGCCAGGAGATGCTGCGTCTGGTCGAGGCCTTCGGCTACGGCTGGAGCGACCTCGAGCGGTTCACCATCAATGCGATGAAGTCGGCGTTCATCCCGTTCGACGAGCGCCTCGCCATTATCGATGACGTCATCAAACCGCGATACGCCGTGCTGGTCGGGTGATCACGGCGGGCGCTACTCGGCGCGCAGCCGCGATTCGACGAAGGTCTCCAGGTCCTCCCACTGCGCCACGGCCTTGGCGTACGGCGCGGGGGGCTTGCTGACGGTGGCGGCGTCCAGCACGTGGGCGACGAACCGGCCCAGCGGCTGGTCGGCGTCCAGGGCCGTGTCGACGGCGGGGTCCTCGGCGTAGTCGGCCACGTCGCGCAGCAGTTCCACCGCGAGGTCGAGCTGATCGCGATCCACGGCCTCGGGACCGTCGGCGATATCGTCGGCGAGGCCGCTCAACACGTAGATGTTCTCGTCGAGGACGTCGATCTGCAGCGAGCCGTCGGTGGCGGCGGTGCGGATGTCGTCGTAGGAGTCGAACCCGGAGAGATCGTTCTCGTGCTCGTCGGCCAGGAACCGCGCCAGTGATCGCTCGGAGCTGAAGACGCTGATTCGGCCGTTGCGGCCGAGGAACTTCGGCTCGTCACCGACGTAGCAGCGCAGCGTGTAGAACGTGCCGCCGCGGCTCATGATGCGGATGGGATCGATGCCGACGCGGGTCCAGAAGTCCTCGTCGCTGCCCAGCACCTGGTCCTCGGCGTGGGCCGCGAGCGCGTCGACCTCCTCGTCGGTGTCGACGACGTCATCGATCACCGGCTCCTCGGCCTCGGGCTCCGGTGCGGGTTCGGCGAGTTCTTCCTCGGCCTTCTTCACCGCGGCCGAGTTGACGTCGGGTGTCGTGATGATCTCGTCGATGGCGTCGACGACGCCATCCCAACTACGACCGATCGCGGCCTCGATCTCGGCCCAGCGCTTGCGGCCGGGCCGCCCGTCGAACGCGTCGATACCGCCGCCGAGTGAGCCCAGCACCGGGTTGCCGTTGAAGAACTTCGTGACGGCCGTCAGATCGCACACCGAGCCGAGGGCCTGAACGAACGACAGCGCCTCGAGAAGCGACTTCACCGACTCCTCGGTGGGCTTCTCGGCGACCGCGTCGGGCACACCGATGAGGTCGTAGGTGTGGCGATCGTCTGGGTCGCAACGGTGCGCGTTCGCCTCGGTGAGCGCCGTCCACGCCGGATGGTCGACCAGGTCGTTGTCCGTGTCGGTCCGGACGAACGCCGTCAGGTCGGCGACCGATTCGAAGGCGTAGAGGTCCTCGTCCTTGCCGAGGAATCCCTGCCACTCGTCGTCGGAATCACGCCACGACGGCGCCCACAACGTGTACAGATCGCCCTTGGTCAGCCCGAGCCGAACCGGCACGATTTCTGCAGCCATGCGGCACAGCCTAACTACGTCGCTCGAGCGCTTCGATGGTCACCGGTCGAAGTCCCGCCCGCGAGCATCCCGACGACCGAGGTGGCCAACTACTTGTATCGGCAAGAACTGCTGGTCAGGGACGTGCTCACGTGCCTACTCTGGGTGAACGCTGGACCTTTCCGTGGTGGGGGGATGACATGAGTGGTTATCGGACGGTGCTGGTCGGGACGGATGGTTCGGAGTCCTCACTGCGTGCGGTGAGCCGCGCAGGCGGGCTCGCCGCGGACACGGACGCGAAGCTGATCATTGCCACGGGGTACTTCCGCGACGCTGAGGATTCGCGCGCGGCCGACGTCCTCAAGGAGGACGCGTACATGGTGAAGGGCAACGCTCCGATCTACGCGGTGTTGCGTGAGGCTCACGCCCGCGCCGCGGCGGCAGGGGCGACCAACGTCGAGGAGCGGTCGATCGAGGATGCCCCGGTGCACGCCTTGGTCCACCTCGCCGAGGAAGTCAAGGCCGACCTGCTGGTGGTCGGCAATGTGGGCCTGAACGCGCGGCGCGCCATCCTCGGGCGGTTGTTCTCGGTCGCAGGCCAGGTATCGACGAAGGCCAAATCCGACGTTCTGATCGTCCACACCACCGACTGACCAAACGGTCATGACCGTTCCCTGCGGGTCGTGTGGCACCGAATTGGGCGCAACGGCCAAGTTCTGCGGTGAGTGCGGTACATCGGTCGTAGGCGACACCCAATCCGCGGAGTACAAGCAGGTCACCGTTCTCTTCGCCGATGTGGTGCACTCAATGGACATTGCCGCGGCGCTCGGAGCCGAGCGCTTGCGCGAGATCATGGCCGAACTCGCCGACCGTGCGGCGCTGAAGGTGCACCGCTACGGCGGGACGGTCGCTCATTTCACCGGCGACGGCATCATGGCGGTCTTCGGCGCTCCGATTGCGTTGGAGGACCACGCAGAACGTGCCTGCCTAGCCGCGCTTGCCATCCAGGAGGAGGTACGCAAGCAGGCGGCCACGGTGCAGGGCCGCGATGGTGTGGATCTGCAGTTGCGTGTGGGTTTGAACTCGGGTCAGGTGATAGCCGGCGAGATCGGTTCTAGCGCTTTCGGTTACACCGCGATGGGTGAGCAGGTCGGGTTGGCGCAGCGGATGGAGTCGATAGCTCCCGCGGGCGGTGTGATGCTCAGCGAGTCCACTGCGCGGCTGGTCGAGGGCGCGGCAGTGTTCGGTGAACCGGAGATGGCCCAGTTGAAGGGCCGGGAGGCTCCCACGGTGACCCGTCGCCTTCTGGGTATCACGTCGCCGGAACGGAACGACGCAACGCGCACCATGCTGGTCGGGCGTGAGCTAGAGCTGAGAACCGTTGTCGGCCTGCTGGAACGGTCGGTGAGTGGGCGCGGATGCGTGGTTTGTGTGGAAGGCCCGGCGGGAATCGGCAAGACCAGACTCGTCGACGAACTCGTCTCGCTCGCAAAGGCACGCGGTATCGAGGTCGTGTCGACGTTCTGCGAATCACATTCCACGGAAATACCTTTCAACGTGGTGACGCGCTTGCTGCGAGCATCTCTCGGGATCCGCGGCCTCGCGGATGAGGAGGCTCGTTCGCGTGTCCGATCCCAGTTCTCCGACGCTGATCCACACGATCTGGTGCTCCTGGATGATCTTCTCGGCGTCGCTGATCCCGCGGTGAACCTTCCGAGAATCGATCCGGATGCCCGGCGACGCCGGCTGACCGCACTGATCAGTACGGCGTTGTTGACCAAGGTGACACCGAGCGTGTTCGTCCTAGAGGACGTGCATTGGATCGATGTGATCAGCGAGTCAATGCTCGCTGACGTCGTCACGGTCATCCCGCAGACGTCGACGATGGTCTTGGCCACCTACCGCACCGATTACGAGGGAGCGTTCGCGCGGGTGCACGGCGTGCAGGCCATTGGTCTTGTGCCGCTTTCTCGTTCGGAATCCGAGGGGTTGATCGCTCGATTGTTGGGCGATGACCCCTCGATTGCCGAGTTGGCGGGGTCAATAGCGGAACGAGCCGGTGGCAATCCGTATTTCGCGCATGAGATCGTGCGAGACCTCAATGAGCGCGGTGTGTTGGAAGGGCAACCGGGGTCCTACGTGTGCCGAACAGGCGTTGGCGTGCCGAGTGTTCCCGCAACCCTGCAGGCTGCCCTGGCCGCACGGATCGATCGCCTGGCCCCGCGAGCCAAGCGGACCTTGACCGCAGCTGCGGTGATCGGGTCGCGCTTCGACACCGAACTGCTGGAGATGCTCGTCGCCGATCCAATGCTCGATGAACTGGTCAGGGCAGAACTGATCGACCAGGTGAGGTTCATTCCGCGCGCGGTGTATGCGTTTCATCATTCGTTGATTCGCACGGTTGCCTATGACGCGCAACTGAAGACGGACCGTGCGGAGCTGCATCGGCGGCTGGCTCGGGCGATCGGTGAGCGCGGTGCAGAGGATCTCGACGCGAATGCGGCGGTGATAGCCGACCATTTGGGTGCTGCTGGTGACTTCCGTGATGCCTACCAATGGCATATGCGTGCTGGAGGGTGGTTGGCCAAGCGGGATATCGCCGCTGCGAGGCTGAGTTGGGAGAACGCGCGCCAAATTGCCGATGCGCTGGCCACCGACGTCCCGGACCGCACCGCGATGCGTGTCGCCCCCCGAGGCATGCTGTGCGCGAGTGCCTGGCGAGTTCGTGCACGCAGTTTTGAGCAGGAGTTCGAGGAGCTGCGACGGCTGTGCGCAGCGAGCGGCGACAAGGCTTCGCTGGCCATCGCCATGGCGGGGGGCATCATGGGGCATGTCGCCTACGGCCGGGTGCGCGAGGCGTCGCAGATGGCATCCGAACAAATGGCGCTGCTCGACTCGGTTGGTGACTCCACTTTGACGATCGGGCTGTCGTTTGCGGCGATCATCGGGAAACACGCAGCCGGCGACGTGGCCGACATGCTGCGATGGTCTCAGGCCGTCATCGACCTGGCAGACGGAGATCCGACGAGGGGCGATCTCATCATCGGCGCACCGCTGGCGTGGGCGCTCGCAACGCGCAGCGTCGCGAGATGGGTTGCGGGGCTTGCAGGGTGGCGTGAGGACTTTGATGAGGCGGTGGAGATGGCCCGCCGGGTCGATCCGGTGTCACACACCTATGTGGTCTATGCGACATACGGCTTGGCGATCCCGTTCGGTGTTCTGTTGGCGGACGACCACGCGCTTCACGTCATCAACGAGGCACTGCTGAACGCCCGCGGCTGGGCTGATGATTCGGCGCTGCTCAACGCCCAGATGGCACTTGGCCTGGCGCTGATGTATCGAGACTCTCCGGCGGATCGCCAACGCGGACTCGAAGTGCTTGCGCAAGTCCGTGAATCGTCCGGCGACATGATGTTCCAGGCTCCGCTCATCAACTTGTACTTCGCGCGGGCGAGGGCCGACGACGGCGATCTCGACGGTGCTGTGCCCCTGTTACGGGCAGCAATTGAGGAATCGCTTCGAACGGGGCAGCCCGGCACCTTCGTGTTGACCAGCCAAGTGTTCGTGGAAGCGCTTATTGAGCACGGGGATGACAGCTATCTGGTCGAAGCGGCCAACACCATCGAGCGAGTGGCGGCGGCGATCGGCGTTGGCAGCCTCTCGACGGTCGGTGTCATAGTCCTGCGGCTCCGGGCACTCCTGGCGTATCGGCTCGGCGATGAGACCGCCTATCGCCGGCATCGGCAGCACCACCGCGAGGCCGCCACCGCGATAGGTCTCGAGGGGCACATGCAATGGGCCGAGTCGATGCCGGACTCCATTCAAGCCGTAGGCCGCCAGAACCCCTGAAAGCCCTGTCCCGCATTGGTGGTGCGGATCGACGAGAGCTGCACCGGGTCGCCCGCCTCGACCATCAGGCCGTCACCCACGATCATCGCGACGTGGCCATCCCAGACGGCGAGGTCTCCCGGGCGCAAGGATCCGCGGTCGACCGCCGACCCGATGTCCTGCTCCTGGGCGAGCCTGGGAATCTCCAGTCCGGCCTCTCGGTAAGCCCACTGGGTCAGTGCGCTGCAGTCCAATCCGACGCCCGGCGTGGTGCCGCCCCAGTCGTAGGGCACACCCAGTTGAGTCAGCGCGTGCCGCACGGCACTCGCGGCAACGGCGTTGGGCGCGGTTGCCGTCTCCCCGCCGGGCAGCTGGACCTCGGTACCGCTGCCGAACACGCCGGGGTCCGACGGGGTGGCCAGGTCGGGCACGCCGCGGCCGGCGGCCGCCCCCAGATCCGGCGACCCGCCGAACGGTGCTGCGCTTGACCCAAAACCAGCACCCGCGCCCGAGCCGACACCCGCGCCGGAGCCCAGGCCCCACCCGCGCGCTCCCGGGATCGGTGGCGAGGTCGCGGTGGGGCCGGCCGGTGCGGCGACCTGGGTGGCGTGCGAGTCCAGTTCGGCGGTCAGCTCATCGACCACCGCGTTCGCCTCATCGAGCGCCCGTCGTGCCGCGTCTGCGAGTTCCTCGGCGGCACCGGGGGCGTCCAGCGTGGTCTCCAACGCGTCGACGCGGGCCTCGAACTCCTCGATGATCGAGTCGAGCCGGACGCGCGCGCGGGCCACCGCTTCGGCCGCGCGTGCGGCGGAGGTGCTGAGATGTTCGGCGCGCAGTGACAGGGCGTCGATCTCCGCGATGGTCGCCTCGACGAACTCACCTGCCGCGTCGGCAGCTGTTCCGGTCCATCCCGGGCTCGTCGCGTCCCACGACCGCCCCGCGGCGACCGAGACTCCGCCCAGGGCATCGCGCACATCGGCCAGCGCCGCCACCGTCTCGGACGGCGCATCGCCCGTCCCCAGCAGCGCCCGCACCTCGCGCAGGGGTGCCGACAACGCCGTCGCCAGCGTGCTCGGCACCGTCAGACCCCGACGGACCCGACGGCACGCCCCACCCGCCGGTCGGTGGCGTCGAATGACGACGCGGCCGCGGTGGTCGACCCGCCGGCGGTCGCCAGCCGCTCGCCCAGCTCCGCCACTGCACGTGCGCCGCGTGTCAGCTCGTCGCTCAAAGCGGTGAGGAAGCGAGCACCGACTGGGCCGAACGCATCGGTCGACGGACTGGCTGCGACCAGCCGGGAGGCGGTATCGGCCAGATCGGCGGCGTGGCGGGACTGGGCTGCGGCGAGGAGGCGAAGCGCGGAAGTGTCGGCGTGCACGTTGTTATGACGACGTCGGAGGCCAGTCGGTTCCATTAGGGTTCCTGCGCATGGACGTCCGGGTCATCGATCATCCCCTCGCTGCGGCGCGGCTTACCACGCTGCGCGACGAGCGCACCGACAACGCCGGCTTCCGGTCGGCGCTACGCGACCTGACGATGATGTTGGTCTACGAGGCCACCCGCGAGGCCGCCGCCGAGTCGATCCCCGTTCGCACTCCGGTGACTGACACCACCGGATCGCGGCTGGCCACACCGCCGCTGCTGGTGCCGGTACTGCGCGCTGGCCTCGGCATGGTCGACCAGGCGCACGCGCTGATCCCGGAGGCCCGGGTCGGGTTCGTCGGTATCGCCCGCGACGAGACAACCCATCAGCCGACGCCCTACCTGGAGTCGCTGCCCGAGGACCTGTCGGCGCAGCCGGTGATGGTCCTTGACCCGATGCTGGCCACCGGGGGATCGATGGCCCACACACTGCGGCTGCTGCTCGCTCGCAATGCCGTCGACGTCACCGCGGTGTGCGTGGTGTGCGCACCGGCGGGCATCGCGGCGATCGAGCGGGTGGTGCCGGGGCTGCGGCTGTTCACCGCGGCCATCGACGACGGCCTCAACGAGGCCGCCTACATCGTGCCGGGCCTCGGCGACGCGGGGGATCGGCAGTTCGGCCCGCGCTAAAGGCGGACCGGTCGCAGGGGAGGACCATGCGGGTTGTGGGGCGTCATCAAAAATGTGGCTCTTGTGCCACATTCGTGGGTAGTTGATCGTTTCGAAACGGCCGCACGCCGTTCCCCATCTAGGTTTTTGGCTT